>CAMYLU010000007.1 GCA_947259485.1 uncultured Gammaproteobacteria bacterium
GAATGTGAAACCAAGTAACAGGGCCAACAAACCCAGTATGCTGGCCTGAATAGAACCTGTTAGAGATTTGACTTCGCTGTCTGTACGGGATTGGACAAATCGCCCTATTCTAAATCCAACTTCATTGAGCAAAACTATTGAAATGAAGAGGACTACTACGATCACAACACTGCTGTATCCGTAAAGTAACTCTTGCTGATTCATGGATATTCTTCGTCGCGCCTAACAGTACATTAAAGAGGCTGTTGGCCACTGAATAATTATTATGTGGCAGCAATAATTTAAATAAGGGTATCGCATATTAAGGCGACCAAATATTATTATCGTCTTGCATCATACCTAATCTTTTAAATCAGTGTCTCTTGTTGGCCGAAGATTGCCTCCCACCAGGGCCTGACGAGTGTCTCCTTTGGAGATAACAGTCACTCAAACTCGATAAATCAACGGCGATTTACGACTCAATCCCGGCACTGGTATTTATTCTGTTTTAGCGTCGAGAGTCCCGGTTCTTTAACAAGTTGGAATAGTGAAAACCGAGTATTTATACTTCCATTAGGCCCCTAAAGGCCGACCAGCATACCCTAAAATAACCCGCGCTCGATTGATTGCACCCGATCCGGGTTGCAGTAAAAATTAACCTGGGAGCAAGACTGGCATGGCCTTACTTAATGACCTGGCGCCATTGTTTGTTTGCTTCGACCACAATATCAAGTAGTATTGCCGTCTGATGACGGTTTTCAACAGGCCAGTTTGCGCTCGGTTACGGGCGATTTCCCGGCCGATAGCATAATAATGAAAACCTTATCTGAGTTGACACCCCATTGTTCTGCCAGCAAGTCAATCATGTTGTTCCGGGTGGCCAAGCAGTGAAAGGGTGTCAAGTAAAAAAAATATAAGTTGTAACATCAAAAGAGGAGTTTTTAGAATGAACGCAAGATTTCAATTATTTCGTAAATCACTGATTGTCGGGATGCTGGCATCGCTGACATTGCTAGCGATGACGCCGCAACGCGTTGCCGCCGCCGATGAGCTTACAGTGGCTTACTTTCTCGAATGGCCCATGCCTTTTCAATACGGCAAGGTAGAGGGCATATATGAAAAAGAACTGGGGGTGCCAATTAAATGGGTCGCTTTCGATACCGGTACCGCGATGTCGGCGGCAATGGCCTCCGGCGATGTTCACATTTCGGTTAGCCAGGGCGTACCACCGTTCGTCGTCGCGGCCTCTGCCGGACAGGATCTGCAGATTGTAGACGTTGCGGTCAGCTACGCCGACAACGATAACTGCGTGGTCGCCGAAGCGCTCGAAATCGACAAGTCCAACGCCAAGGAGTTGGAAGGTAAAAAGGTTGGTATACCCAAGGGTACCGCGGCACATTACGGCTTCCTCAAACAGATGGATCATTTCGGCGTCGACACCAACACCATGGAAATCGTCGATATGGCCCCGCCTGACGGTGCCGCTGCGTTCGCCCAGGGCAACCTCGACATGGTTTGCGGCTGGGGTGGTGCACTGCGCCGCATGTTGCAACATGGCAATATCCTGATAACCGGTGCCGAAAAAACAGAACTGGGTATCCTGGTATTCGACGTCACTTCGGTACCGGCGAGTTTTGCCGCCGAGGAAGGAGAGCTGTTGTCGAAGTTCCTCAAGGTAACTGGAGACATGAACGACATGTGGAACTCGGGCAAGCACAGAGACAAGATGCTGCCGGTCATCGCCAAGGACTCGGGCATGGACGTTAAGTCTACCGGTGAGACAATAGATACCTTCGTATTCCCGTCGGTCGCGGAGCAACTGTCAGCCAAATGGCTTGGCGGGGGCGCGCAAAACTTCATGAAAGGCGTGGCGCAGGTATTCCTCGATGCGGGCAGTATCGATTCTGCGCGCAGCACTTACGAGGACGCTGTCAACCCGATCCCGCTTAACGACGCGAGTGCCATGTAAGCGCGCGCTTCAAGCTACTGGCTGAAACATTCCGGGCGGCGATAAGTCAGGCGCCGCCCGGACTACTCCTTACAAAATCTGACAAAATCAGGACACACTAGCTATGTCTGATTTGACCATCGAAAACCTGTCCATGCGCTTTGATTTGCCGGACGGAACCCACGTCCAGGCGCTGCAGGATATCAACCTGGAGATCAAAACTGGCGAAATCATGTCGGTCCTCGGCCCCTCGGGCTGCGGTAAAACGACCCTGCTCAATATCGTCGCCGGATTTCTCGCGCCCACCGAGGGCAGGGTTATCCTCAATAACGAAGAAGTGCATGGCCCGGCCTCGGATCGCGGCATGGTGTTTCAGCAGGGCGCGCTGTTCGAGTGGATGAGCGTCAGCGAGAATATTGCCTTCGGACCACGTATGAAAAACATACAAGCGGCGCGCAGCAAGGAAATAGTCGATCACCTGCTGGAGACGGTTGGTTTGCATGATTTCGGCGAAAAAGCGGTGTACGAGCTGTCTGGCGGTATGCAACAACGGGTGGCACTGGCGCGTTGCCTTGCCAACGAACCTGAGGTCATCCTGATGGACGAGCCGCTGGGAGCGCTGGATGCCCTGACCCGCGAAAAAATGCAGGGGCTGGTGCTGAAACTCTGGAAAGAGACCGGCAAAACCATCATCCTGATTACGCACTCGGTAGAAGAGGCGCTGCTGCTGGGCGAACGCCTGCTGGTCATGGCGCCGAGGCCGGGACGGATTCACAAGGAATATCAGTTACCCTTTGCCGAAAACGGGGTCGACCAGGATCTGCGCGAGGTCAAGAAAAGCGATGGATTTGGTGAAACGCGTGAAGAAATTTTATCCATGATCTGGGAAATGGAAGAAGAGATCATGGGACGGACGGAGGCAGGCGCATGATTATTTTAACGATGTATATCGCCATTTTTGCCGGTGCCTACTTTATCGTTTCCTTTTTTCAGCGCGGCAAGGAAAGTAAGGGTTTCAACGCCCTGAAGACGGTTACCTTCGGTGACGAGAGCGCTGTAACACCTAATCGTGCGGCCGCGTTTATTTCGGTGATTACCATTTTCCTGATCTGGGGCGCCTTTACCGACTCGAAGCTGGTGCCGTTGCATGTCACGGGCCCGTTTGTCGGCGATACCTCCTTTACCTATACCGCGAAAAACGCGGCAGGCGATACTGCCGACGGCAATGTCAGCATCCGGGTGCACAAGATTGGCGATAAACCGGACAAGCCCGAGGTCGAAGCAACGGACTCATTCGTGCAAAACGACAGCATCCTGGTTGGCGCCTGGCGCTCCAAGCTGATCAACGTGAAACGTAACGACGAGGGCTACAAGGAGGATGGTTATCAAATCGTGGCCATCGACGGCAAGCCGATAAAGGCGGGTGAATCGGTCGAGGTTGAGGACGGCAAAGTCGCCTTAACGGAAAAGAAATCGCTCAACTTCACGCCCACCAAAGGGCTGCAGCTGGAACCAATCTGGATGCCGGCGCCCGAGGCCGTGGTTTCCAGATTTATCGAGATCGCGCGCGACGGTTATCAGAATTTCGGACTCTGGGAACACCTGGGCTGGTCGTTGATCCGCGTCATCGTCGGCTTCCTGCTCGGCGCGCTTGTCGGCATTCCGTTGGGATACGCGATGGGTTTGTCGGGCTGGTTCCGTGGCTGGTTCGATCCAATCGTCGAATTCATGCGCCCGGTGCCGCCACTGGCATTGATACCGCTGGTCATCATCTGGTTCGGGATCTGGGAGACCGGCAAGATCGTGCTGCTGTTCCTGGCCTCGCTATGGATCATGACAATCGCCGCGCGCGCGGGTGTCTCGGGTATCAATATTGCGAAGGTACACGCGGCTTATTCGCTCGGGGCTTCCAAGCGGCAGCTGATGTGGCACGTCATGGTACCCAACTCGTTACCGGAAATTTTCACCGGCGCGCGGGTGGCGATGGGCGTTTGCTGGGGTACGGTGGTTGCGGCGGAACTGGTGGCGGCGCAAAAAGGCGCCGGCATGATGATCATCGCGGCTTCCAAGTTCCAGCTGACCGATATCGTTTTAATGGGTATCATTATGATCGGCATCATCGGTTACGGCATCGATATCCTGATGCGCAAGACCGAGCGCTGGCTGGTGCCGTGGAAGGGCAAGCACTAGCCCTTAGATTAGTTTGATGGCAAAAGCCGCCGGTTCGTCTGCAACCGGCGGCTTTTTTCTGCTCGCGAGTTCAAGTTCGCGACCAAACCCGCGGGTATAGATCTGTTCCCGGCCGGTCACCCGGCTTGAGTCCGTGTTCTGTCATGATGGCGCTGTGATCTGGATCCATCCCGCAGTCCCTGAACTTGATGCGCACGTCATCGCCCAGCCACTTGGTAGTAAACACTCGCAAGTTGGTGTCTTTATGAAGCCTGCCCGACCCGCCATGTATGATCCGGCTATTGAAGGCCACACAATCGCCCGGTTGCATATCCCAGCTAACGACGCCGAAGCTTTCGGGATCGGCATCAATGTCGGGGAGCGCAGTTTCAGCGACGCCCGAGAAATCGACCTGGTCGACCGCTATTTTGCGATCCGGATTCAGATCACCGAAGTTGTACTGGTAAAACACGGAGTCGAGTCGGTGAGAGCCGGGCACGTAGGCCAAAGCGTTTTCCCGTTTGACCGGAACCAGCGGCATCCAAAGCGTGCAAGTGTCATACCCTTCCACAGACCAATAGGGCTCGTCCTGGTGCCAGGGCGTAGCAAACTGACTGCCCGGGGAGCGCACAAATACTGCATCGAAGTAGAAGTTAATATGTGTCGATTTCATCAACTGGCCGGCAATTTGGGCGGCGGGCGAATTAAAAATAAACTGCCGGTATTCGTCGATCCCCTGCCACGCCTGGCTATCCCAAAACATGGTGCGGCCCTCGGCATCACGGTCCCACACACGAGCACGGTCTGTCGGATCATCGCAATTAGCGATCAGGCCCTGATCCAGCAGATCAATCCATTCCTGGTCAAACAACCCCGGCAGCAGAACAACACCGTCATGATGATAGGTCGTAATCTCCCCTGATGTAATTGGACGGAGTGCATCGCTATTCATGTGTTTCATCTTAAATGTGAAATTTTTAAATGCAATAAGCAGGCTTCACTTTGCCATAGGGCAGCTCACCCTTTACCTGCCGAGGTCATAATGTATAAGCTGCCAGTTTTCAGGCGTAACTAATTACAGTGGAAAAATCAAATACCCCTCAAGATCAAGGCGGGCTGGAACGCAGCGTTAGCCTGTTCCAGGCCACCGTGTATGGCGTTGGCATCATTCTCGGCGCCGGGATTTACGCGCTTATTGGTGAAGCAGCGGGTATCGCGGGCAATGCCATCTGGGTTTCTTTCATCATTGCCGCTTTAATAGCAGCCTGCTCAGCAATCTCCTACGCAGAACTGTCATCGCTTTATCCCAAAAGTGCAGCAGAGTTCGTTTATGTCAAGGAAATATCCGGCTCACCGCTACTAGGGTTTGTGGTCGGATACGTGACCGTGGTTACCGGTATCATCGCCGTGGCAGCGGTGGCGCTGGGATTCTCAACCTATTTCAAACTTTATCTCGACACCGATCCCGTTGTGGTTGCGATTTCTCTCATCCTGATAGTAGCGACACTTAATTTTAGCGGCATCCAGCAAAGCGCGCGGGTAAATACGTTGCTGACTTTTGTGGAAGCTGCCGGGCTGATATTTATTATTTTTATCGGAGCCTCCTACATTGGCGATGTCGATTTACTGGTGTTCGATGCCGGGTCTACGGTGAGTGGCGAATCTGGCTGGAAACCGATGATGGCCGCTGCCGCCCTAATCTTTTTTGCTTACCAGGGGTTCGAGGATATAGCGAATATTGCCGAGGAAACGAAATCAGCCGAGACAACAGTACCGCTTGCACTGCTACTGTCGCTATTGATTACGACAGTAATTTATATCCTGGTGGCGATAGTTGCAGTCAGCGTGGTCCCGGCCGAGTCACTCTACGCCGCCTCGCAACTCGACAATCCAAGCGAGGGGCCCCTGGCACTGGTTGCCAGTACCGCGTTGCAATCACCTATGGGTGGGAATTTATTTACGATCATTGCCCTGTGCGCTACCGCCAACACGGTATTGGTATTACACATTGTGACGTCGCGAATGATATATGGCATCGCCAGGGATAACTGCCTGCCCGATTTTCTCGCCAGGGTAAATCGGAAAACCAGAACCCCGATAAGCGCGGTGATACTGGCAACCATTTTCTGTGTTTTATTTACCCTCGGGGGTTCGCTCGGGGAAGTTGCAAACCTGACCAATGTGGGGGTTTTCCTGGTGTTTTTCATGGTGAATTTAATGTTGCTGGTGTATCGCTACAAAAATCGGCGTTCAGAAAATATGAGACATACTGCGGTGGCGCTGGCGCTTAACCTGGGCTGGTTTCCTGTCCTGCCGTTTCTGGGTGCATTGTTTTGTGCCGCAATGCTACTGACCCAGTTCTGGCAACCGATGACCGTATTGGGCATATCGGTACCGATAATTATTTATGCCCTTTTTATTACCATTTTGGCAGTACCCATCTACCTGCTCTCGCGAAAAAGGCGGGGATAATCCAGACAACGCCATTTACTTGATCTTTTTGCTTTACCTCATTTGGGTGATGTGGCCGCCGGGCTCGACCGTTATAGTAATTACCGGGAGGAAAGCAGATGCAACAAGTTTACAAGTCGAAATCAACACTACCAGAACGCCACTTCGAGTTGCGCATAGGTGAAGGTCTACTCGTATTCTTCTTACTCGGTATTTTGATGCTTGTTCTATTTTGATACGCGGATTTTCGCCGCGAAGCTGTAAAAGACCGGGGGAAATACCTATTTCCAGGGAAATAGGTCGGTCGAGCGCGGTCATTCATAACTTTTTCAGATACCCCTGCAAGATCCGAAGGATGCGGCCTTCAACCCAGCTGCGCCCCGCCAGGTTTTCGATAAATCCACAGTGACCACCGTAACGGTGGGTTTCGATCTGCAAATTCTCAACCGGATCGATTCGCTTCAGATCATCGACCGGAATGATCGGATCATCTTCGGCGGCGATCAGGTAGGCCGGCTTAGCCATTGAAGCCAGGCGATCACCAACCAGGGCATAGGCCGCAAAATAGTCACCGACATCACTATAGATCGTATGCGCGGGAATAAAAATTCGGTTCAGGTCATCGAGGGATCTTGCACTTGCAAGTTCCTCGGCGTAGTCAAACTCGGGAAAGCAATGCAGCTTTCTCTGTAGCGAACCATGCCAGCGTTTGAAAAAATAACGCTCGTAGGCGAAAAAGCCGTTATTGAGGGCATCCATCGCACGGGCTGGATCAGTCGGCGGACAAACCGCGATACTCGCATCGAGGCCAATCTCAGTCCCGACATCGGCGGCAATTCGCAACGCAAAACTCCCGCCCAGGGAAAACCCGGCCAGGAACACATGTTCGTAAGCCTGGGCGGCGTTAAATTCCCGCAACGCGCTGGCCACTTCGGGTGAACGTGTCGAGTTGAACAATTCCCGGTTTAAATGATGCGAGTCCCCGTGATCACGCAGATTGACGCGCAACACGTCAAACCCCTGCGCCAGCAGGCTCGCGGCCGTGGTAAGCATGTAGGACGAACGGCTCGAACCTTCCCAGCCGTGCAGGAGAATCACCAGGGCGGAGCGCCCGTTAACGGCATGGTCGAGTTCGGCCAGCAGGCGCGTGCCGTCCTCTGACTGCAGAATCAAATTATCCGAGTCCAGGCGCTTCAGTATCCCGCGCGCACGCAGCTTGCGAGGTCCCTGGCTGTTGAGCACCGTCTGCACATGCGCATTGCGCAGATGGCGCGGGGGTTTGTATACGATTTGGTCTTCCACTTGAATTCCGCTTTTGCTGTCGAGTTACCTTTACCAGCTTCTTCAGACCGAGATTAAGACAAAAACGCTTTGCTTCGGCAACTTTGAATTTATACTGGCGCCTGGCAAACAGCATTCTGACCCGGATCAATGACTAGCAAACCCGAATCATACAAACCGATTTCCGGCAATGACCTGCCGCGCTTCGCGGGTATCGCAACTTTCATGCGCCTGCCCTATGTTGACCCACGCGACGCAAGCGATGTCGATATTGGCCTGATCGGTGTGCCCTGGGATGGCGGCACCACCAATCGCGCCGGTGCTCGTCACGGGCCACGCCAGATTCGCGACCTGTCAACGATGGCGCGTAACGTTCACCACGCGACTGGCATCAAGCCTTTCCATCTGTGCAACTGTGCCGATCTAGGTGATTCGCCGGTCAACCCGGTCGATATCGACGACACCCTGGCACGCGTCGAAAAGTTTTATACCACGGTGGTGGACCGTGGAATCATGCCGCTAAGCGCGGGTGGTGATCATTTGATTACGCTGCCGGTGATGCGCGCGCTATGCCGTGATGAGCCTGTCGGCATGGTGCATTTCGATGCCCATACCGATACCCTGGACCGATACTTTGGGGAATCGAAGTATACCCACGGCACTCCGTTTCGGCGCGCGATCGAAGAGGGCCTGCTGGATCCGAAACGCACCGTGCAAATCGGCATTCGTGGCGCGCTTTACAGCGATAAGGACAAGCAGTGGGGACTGGACCAGGGCATTCGCGTCATCGAAATCGAGGAGTACACCGAGATGGGGATCGAAACGGTTATTGCGGAAGCACGGCGAGTGGTCGGTGACGGCAAGACTTATATCAGCTTCGACGTCGATGCGCTGGATCCGGTCTATGCGCCGGGCACTGGCACTCCCGAGATTGGCGGCATCACAACCTACGATGCCCTGCAGATGATTCGCGGCCTGCGTGGACTCAATCTCGTCGGTGGCGACGTGGTCGAGGTTTCCCCGCCCTTTGATATGTCAGGCAACACCGCCCTGGTCGCGGTAACGATAATGTTCGAAATCCTCTGCCTGCTGGCCGAGCATTCGAGCCAACGCTAATTGTTGGCGAGCGCCAGCATGGCATGCAGCAGCACGTTGCAGCCTGCCTCGAGATCCTCGGGCTCGGCGCTTTCCTGTTCGTTATGGCTGAGCCCGCCCGCGCAGGGGACGAATATCATCGAGGTTGGCGCGACCTGGCACACCTGGCAGGCATCGTGTCCGGCTCCGGAAACAATTCGTTGATTACTATAACCCAGCGTCTGCGCCGCTTGCTCAACTGCGGCAATACAGGAGGAATCAAATTTAACCGGCGGGCAATGCCAGATTTCCTCAATATCGCATTCCACTCCAAGCTCATCGACGCAATCGGTCACGCAAACCTTAAATTTTTGTGTCATTTCAGCAAGAACGGCATCTTCCGGATTGCGGATATCGACGGTCAGAAAGACTTCACCCGGGATGGTGTTGCGTGAATTCGGCATAACCGACATTTGACCGACGGTGCCGACGCCATAGGGCGCATATTCGAGCGCCAACAGTTTCACCATCGAGATAATCTCAGCCGCCGCAACCAGCGCATCGCGTCGTCCCGGCATCGGTGTCGACCCGGCATGTGAATCCTGGCCCTTTAGGGTAAGGTCAAACCAACGCTGTCCCTGCCCGCCGATCACCACTCCTATTTGCCGGTTCTCGGCCTCGAGAATCGGCCCCTGCTCGATATGCGCTTCGACTAACGCGCCAATGGGATTACTGCCACATATCATATCGCCCATATAGCCAATGCGCTTCAATTCGTCGCCGAGACTTTTGCCATCGCTGTCGGTAATCGACCAGGCGTAGTCTTTTTCAAACAGTCCGGCGTATACCCCGGAGGCAATCATTGCGGGCGCAAAACGCGAACCTTCCTCGTTGGTCCAGACCACGGCTTCGACCGGTGCCTCGGTCGTAACATTGTTGTCGTGCAGCGTGCGCAGGGCTTCGAGTGCCGCCAGCACGCCGTAGATGCCGTCGAACTTACCGCCGTGCGGCTGGGTATCGAGATGACTGCCGGCAACAACCGGCGCCAGGTCATTACTGTGCCCGGCGCGTCGTGCAAAGATATTGCCCATATCATCGATCCTGATACTGCAACCTATCGCTTCGCACCAGCGGATGAATAAATCCCGACCTTCGCGATCTTCATCAGTCAACGCCAGGCGACATGACCCTCCCTGTTCACCCGGGCCGATTTCCCCGATCGCCATGATACTGTCCCAGAGGCGCTGACCGTCAACGCGCAGTTGTGCTGTTTCACTCATAACTAAACCTGGACCGGATCCCGCTTAAGTGCCTGGCAAAGACAATGTACTCCACCGTCACCCGATGTAAACATCGACATTTCTAGCGCTGACACTTCGCGCACATCTTCCATAATAAAGCTTAGGTACATGGCAAGACCGGGGACTAGGTGCCCTTCGTCCAGTTTTGACTGATGCGTTCGTTTATCTGTTTAAACTGATCTATCAACAGATCGCAATCGAGTCGATTCGAGTTACACATTGCATCCATCTTGATCAAGATCTCATCATCCTTTTTGACTATTTCTCTGCGTATTGCGCTTGGGTGCGCCGGGTGATCGTCGGGCGTAAAAGACCAGAGTATATATTTGCCCTCGCCTTTTTGATTGAATATTGTCCAGCCATCATACTCCTGCATGCCCACGGCAGAATCTGATTTTAGCGCGTTATAAGCTTCCTCGATTGTCGCGTAGCCTATGGGTGAGGGTTGCGCAACCTGTTGTGCCGCCGAGACGGGCAGGTACAGCAGTGCTAATAGAAACAAACTGAAACGATGCATAAGTTTTCCTTAAAGGTTACGCTATTGTATCGGCCGCTAGGAGGCAGTCTCTCCCAGCCAGCCGGTGCCCTTGCCGATCACATCCTCGAGCATTGCGATTTCGCGAGCAAGCTCGCGTGACAGGTTAATCATCAGCAAACCAAAATCGGCGGGGAAGCTTACGTGCAGTTTATAAAATTGTTCGCTGCTTATGTCCAGAAGCAGGCTTTCCTCGACGGCAACATCGATACCGTTGTGGGAAATAAGGCCAATCATCAGGTCGAATCCCATTTGCTCGCCCGCGCAGAAATACCGGGTCAGTACATCGCTATCTTCACCGTGTTTATAAAATGCAAACCTGCCCTGCAGTACCACCTCGAATTCAGACGCAACCTGGCCCAGGCGGGAAATATATTCACCCCTGGCATAGCGCCTGATAACGCCATTGGTTAGCAGATCGACGATGATTTCATCGGAGAGAGCACCGAAAGTGGACAACTCGCGCAAGCGCGTAAGCCCAAGTTTTTCGATTGTCTCCTCGGCATTCATTATTTCCATCGCATCACCTCTGATCAGAATTATGTATCATATGCGGTAAATAGGGCATTTCTTTTATTATTGGACAATAAAAAACCGAACCAGTTTTATCAATGGAATACAGACTTTTCGATTTTCTGAACTTGCTGGGTTCGCTCGGACTGTTCCTCTATGGCATGAAAGTCATGAGCCTTGCGCTAATGGAACTGGCCGGCGATCGTATGCGAAAAATCCTGGCGGGCGCAACCTCCAATCGACTGTTTGCGGTTCTCACCGGGTTTACCATCACGGCCATCATTCAATCCTGCTCGACGAATCTCTGCGGTTATTCGAAAAAACTGCCTTTAAAGTCATAACCCACGGTTTGCAGGTGCACCGAGAAGAATTCGAATCGGATAAGAAGTTAAGAAAAATCATTGAGAATATTCATCAACTAAGGTCAAATAAAAATGAATTGCCTGGACAAGTATCGCAGCACACTCATTAGCCAGCTCAACAGCGACCTCAGAATTATTCTCGTGAGGCCTGAAGAAGAGGCGGTGCATGATTTCAGAGTTGGAATGAAGCGGCTTACCGCGCTTTACTTCCTTCTTAACGAGGTCGATCCCGGGCTAAACACCAGGAAAATGCTCAAGCCCTATCGCAAGTTGGCAAAGTCTATTGGCGTCATTCGCGACGGACATATCGCCGTGCATTTAATCCAGGAGCTGGATGAAGTTTGTGATGCCGATAAAAAGTTATTGGTTAGTGCGATAAAATCTAAATCAAGAAATGATTATCGCTCATTCAAAAGAACCATTCAGGCCAGTCCGCTTACCCGGGTAAGCGTTCCTACCATCAGATCGCTGGGTTTATCCGAAAGAGCCATCCTGCGGCAAAAACCGGTCGCGCTTAAAAGACTTTTATCGCAGATCATGAGCACCAGTCCGCGCATGACCGCTGAACAATGGCACAAGAAACGAATTCTGATGAAGCGATATCATCATAAGCTCGATGCATTTCTTTTCTGTCCGGGTCATACCGCGGATGAAAACGAGTTGAAGCAGATAAAAATACTCGAGCAACTGCTTGGCGACTGGCACGACCGCATCATCGCTGCCGAGATCCTGCCGCTACTCAAAGGTGCCGAGGCGGAAGCAGACCGCACGATCGCGATCATGCGTAAACAGGACAAGATATTGCTGGGATCGGCAAAAATTTACCTGAACAAATATAAAAAATGGCACCAAGGCAATTAACTGTTGAAATGAGGGCAATCACCTCATTTAGGGAACGGTATACCTATATTAGTCAATTCAGAAAAATAAATTGGTTTCTGCGAGACCGTACAACAAAATTAGGTCTGGATTTACCTGCAAGCTGGTTGATATAAATCAATTTTTAGGCAAGGGGTAATTGATATAAGTAGAAACTGGGTTAGAGACAAACTTTCCAACATAAAATAGGAGCGATGAAAGTGGTTGTAAAGAAAAAATCTGCAAAGAAAAAGAAGCCTGCTGCCAAGAAGAAGGTAGCTACGAAAAAGCCTGCGAAGAAAAAGGTGGCTAAGAAAAAGCCCGCCAGGAAAAAAGTAGTCGCCAGGAAAAAGAAGCCTGCCGCCAAGAAGAAGGTAGCGAAGAAAAAGCCTGCGAAGAAAAAGGTGGCTAAGAAAAAGTCCACCAAGAAAAAAGTAGTCGCCAGGAAAAAGAAGCCTACTGCCAAGAAGAAGGTAGCGAAGAAAAAGCCAGCGAAGAAAAAGGTGGCTAAGAAAAAGTCCGCCAGGAAAAAGAAGCCTGCTGCTAGGAAGAAGCGCAAGTAAGTCAACAATAAGCCCTCCCCCATTGAGGGCTTTTTGTTTTCTACAGCACTGCATTCTAAGTCTTCTGGATGAGAAGCACTGCAAGTCCGAGAAGGGTCGTATATCGCCGCTTATTTATCAAGCCTGAGCATCTGTTTTCTCCGAAGGAGATGCTCGTAAAGCCCTGGCCGGGTCAATCTTCGGCCAGAAGCAGACGCTGAAAAAATATGTATTGAGCTTCGTATTTTGCCACTATCAGTCATCCCGCATAAATCAAAAACCCGCATGATTGCGGGCTTAAAAATCCAGGCATCTCTTTGCACTTCAATAGTTTGGACAGTAGACCGACATTTAGCACGGGCCTTGCTTCAGCAGCACGGAGCGATGAGTTCGCACACCAGCGTCAAAACTTTCTCCTTGCCATGGCGACCAGGTTAGCTGTCACCCCAGAATTATTTGTTCACATCGGCAGGACTCTCATCCGACGGTTTATCAGGTTTATCCAGTTCCTCTGGCGCATCGGCCTCCTGGAACTCGAACAGCACCTTGACAATCTGGTGCCGGTCCATTTTGAGGACTTCGAGACAGGCGCCCTCGAGCTGAACTCGATCGCCAACGCTGGCAATGCGGCCAAGGCGATGGTTGATATACCCTCCCAGGGTTACGTAGTCACCGGGAGGAAACGGGTAATTCAGCTTGTGCTCAAGTTCAGTAACCCGAACTCCGGCGCTGATCTTGTAACGCTGAGGACCTTCCCTTTTGATGTGGCGATGTCTTGGAGAAAACTCATCCTCGTAGTCGCCTACAATTTCCTCGAGGATATCTTCCAGCGTTATCAGGCCCTCGGTTCCGCCGTATTCATCGAGGACGATGGCAATCTGTCGCCGGTTGCTGGTGAAATCCATAAGCAATGCTCTCAACGGCATGGTATCGGGGATGTAATAAGCCGGCATCATCACATCGGCGACCGGATGAGCCAGGGTATCGACAATCTTTTCCGGTTTCTCTGCGGCCGCCATGCTGTTGAGAAGCTGCTTCACTGAAACGATACCGATAATGTTGTCCATTGTCGTTTCATAGACAGGGTAACGCTCGCGCAATTCTTCCTTAAACAGGGTGAGCACGTCCGCGACGTTAGCGGTATGCGGTATCGCTTCAACCTCCGTGCGTGGAATCATGGCATCCCGCGCCGTGTGTTCATCGAGATCGAATACCCCGCGAAGCATCATGGTCAACTGGGGATCAAGGACTCCCTCCTGTTCACTGGCGCTGAGTATGGTGCGAATCTCCTCGCCGGTTATCGAAAAATGCGGTTCGCCATTGCCAGTCAGCTCACGTTGCCCGATTAGCCACAGCAGACCGTTGGACGAATGATTCATCAACCAGATCAGCGGACGTAGTATGGTATGGAGCCAATTGATGATTCTGGCGACCGACAGGCTCATTGCTTCCGCCTTGTGGAAGGCAAGCACCTTGGGTGCCAGTTCACCCACCACAACGTGTAAATAGGAGATGATCACGAAAGCAAAAATATAGGAGAAGGTCTGGGTCAACTGTAATATTTTTTCACTCTCACCCAGCAGGCCAAACGCTAGCTGGAACCCAGGAAACATAATGTCATTAAGCGTGACAATCCCGATGGCACCCAGTCCCAGCGAGACCAACGTAATTCCGATCTGGGTGACCGAATAAAATCGCTCCGGTTGGTCATGGAGCACCTGGACTATCTTGGCCGACTGGCTGCCGCTACCGGCCAACTGATTGATACGACTGCGTCGCGCCGAGGTTAGTGCGATCTCCGATCCGACAAAAAACGCATTCCCGGCAATCAGGAACAGAATCAAGAATAGCTTTCCGATTAAAATCCAATCCATAAATTACTCCTCCACGGCCCGATGTAACTACCGTGCTCTATGTGTGCACCACGAATCAATATTTATTAAGTATATTGCATCGTTTAGGGGACTTACTGACATTAATCAAGGCTTTACGCAACTGTCGAACCGGCATCGATGACGATCAGGCCGACAATTCCGCAGCTTCGCTCTGATATAAATTTGACAGTTTTATTCGATTAAACCAGCCCAAGTTGAAATGACCAGGACGCAAGTTAAAAACTGGTAAAGAGATATACTGTCCCCGGAATTCCTGCTTGTTCGACACGTGGAACGAATCGGGCCTCAAGCAAGTTTCAGTGAATAGAGGCTCACTACCTGCGCCTGGTCCACTTACTCGGTCGGTTCAACTGCGAAGTGCCTGGCTCGCTGAAAACGGCGCCAGTGTCGTTGTGTTTGCTTGACGCACTCCTTGATCTGGGTGGCAGACCAGTCCTGTACCAGCCATACGGATTGAACATCCAGCAGGCCGGGACGAGTGAGGACTACCAGTTGTCTCGCCACAATCGCATCATTAACAATGCCGAGAGAATCCTGGATGTATTGCATTTGTTTGAGAATGGGCCTGGTACTTGATTCGGGCCAGAGTCCCGAGAAAAACTCGCTGGCGTAACGCGCCTTTTTGCCACGTTTGCGCAAGCTGTGCAGGTCCTCACCGATCATGCGACTCAAGGGGCGTGTGTCGATGAGGAAGTCTCGCCGGGACTTCTCAAGCACCTCGACTGCGAAGTCTGCGACCGGCTGATCGATAGCGGAACGACTCAGAACCTCGGACGGCGTCGCCAACCAACGCTCAAATTGCAGCATGAGTCGGGTGTAGCGCCTGGACTCGAAAATATCCGTCACATCCCGTGTTGCCCGCTGGCGCTCGGCAAGGGCAATTTTTCGCAGTCGATCAATATCCTCGTGCCTGTCGGGATGCGCCGCCTTGATCGCGGGTAACGTTTCGTCGACAAACACGTGCCAGTCACGAGCGTGTGCAAGGCGTCGCTGAAACCAGCGAAACTCGCCATTGAATGCCTTGCGTTTGTCATAAGGCAGAACGCTCTTGAAAGCGCGAAGCGTTGCTCGGATGCGGCGAATGGCCACCCTCGCCTGGTGAATAGCTTCCGGTTTGCCCTCCGACACCGGCACCTCGTTCACGTAGAGGTGTTGGAAAGCGTTGTCCTTGATTCGATAGAAAGCATCGCCCACGGTCATCTGCGGATCCAGGGTAATCTTTGACGCCTTGCGTGCGCGAGGACGCAGAGCAGGACGAGCAAGTGCATAACCGTGTTCAGCCTTCGACCTGCGACCCAGAGTCAAGTCCAGCGATTCGTTAAGTTTGAGCGCGAGATCCAGTATTGCCGCTGCATTGCCATTTCGAAATGCGAATTCGACCCCTGCGATTGGCTCACGACAAGTACCGTCCTTTGCGGAAATCGTCCCGATATCCAGCGCGAGTTCATGTAGGCAGCCGCCGACTTTGAGTGGCACGGTCCTACGTTCGACATTCGTTGTGAACATCGGTACAAGGCGCTTATCACGTTTGCCTCGCTTCAGGATCGCCCTGAGTTCCCTGTCCTCTATGGCTTCCGCGCACGGCACATTGCTGGGTACTCGCCCTGTCCACTCTCGCCAGGTTCTGAGTCCGGTAGGTCCTGTCACAGGCGCCTTGATGGTTTGCTGATAGCCGTCGTGATCATGGCGTATGCAAAGTGTGATACCGGCCTGCCGCAGGATGTGTCGGGGCGTATCGAAGTAGGTATTAAGTAGATTACGGCTGACTATCTTTCCAGTCTTGAGCTTCTTGACGTACCGGGAAGTCACAATTTTCTGCAACGTCGCCGGCGTCGACTGCAGCTTTAACTCTATCTCATCTTGCATATTAAGGATGAAGTAAACAGGAGACGATGACGTAAATTGAGAGTCATTGTGCCGATTTTTCTAACCAATTTAAAGGTTTATATTGCTGTGTGCTTTCCACTGGATGGGCGTGCGCAGTTTCACTACCGCTCTTGAGCCAGGGTTTTGATGCACCTCACCACCCTGATACTAACCATGATTCCTGTTAATTCCGGTCACTTTTCATGTCTTCCTGCAATATTTTTAAAGCAAGTTTCATTAAATGCCAATAACCACCTGCTTACACCTAAAAAAGCCCGCCTTGGCTTTGGTAATCTTGGACGAAGCCGCATCAGGGATAGACCGGGCCGCGCAGGTTCAAAACGCGATTGCACTCGCGTTTCGACCCCCTGCGGGGGCGCCTTCGGCGGTCCAAGTTGCTGGCGCAACTTGTCGAACAGGGTTTTCATCAATCCTCTCTCTCCGCCAGACATAAAAAAGCCCGCTTGCGCGGGCGTTTTTATGTCTGGCGGAGAGAGAGGGATTCGAACCCTCGATACGCTATTAACGTATACTCCCTTAGCAGGGGAGCGCTTTCGACCACTCAGCCATCTCTCCGAATTAAGTGTATAAATTACAATGCAATAGCCTATTTAACAAGGCTATTACAAAGTATTTGATTGTATGAAAGCGACTGAATCCGCTTTAACTGGAACCGAAATTTATCCTTCGGCTGTATTTCCCAATTCTTCCTGCCCCTCTTCCGCCTTGATGCGATCGTAGATTTCCTCACGATGCACTGCGACTTCCCGAGGTGCATTCACCCCAATCCTTACCTGGTTTCCCTTAACACCGAGGACGGTTACGGTTACTTCATCACCGATCATTAAGGTCTCCCCGACACGCCGAGTCAATATCAGCATTCCTATCTCTCCAAATCAATATAACAGTAATCTAACCCTGTATTCTTCGTATCCTTCACAGGGACCTTACTTTTTATTGTTATAAGGGCCTTTCTCCGAGCCGCTTATGAGTGTAACCCAACTAGCTTTGCTGAAGCCAGTTGAAATAATTTATGGCTTTGTTTTTAAATCGAAACCATCATGTAAGGCGCGCACGCCTAATTCGAGGTATTTTTCATCGACAACGACCGAGATCTTAATTTCTGAAGTCGAAATCATCAGGATATTGATGCCTTCCGTAGCCAGAATTTCGAACATTTGACTCGCAATCCCCGCATGCGAACGCATACCGACACCAACAATCGAAATCTTGACGATCCTGTTGTTTCCGGAAACCTCCCTGGCCTTCATCCGCTTTGCAGTCTGTTCAAGCGCTTCCAGCGCGGTGTCGAAATCATTTCGATGAACCGTAAAGGTAAAGTCTGTGGTTCCGTCAGCACCGACGTTTTGCACGATCATATCGACTTCGATATTGGCATCTGAAATCGGTCCAATTATCTGGTATGCGACGCCTGGCGTATCGGATACACCGTTTATGGTTAACTGGGCTTCGTCGCGATTGAACGCGATGCCCGATATCAGGGCTTGTTCCATAGTTTTATCCGTACCATATTCTGTGGTTATTAAAGTGCCTTCGCTCGCTTCGAATGATGAAAGTACGCGCAATGGCACCTGGTATTTTTGAGCGAATTCAACCGCTCGAATTTGCAACACCTTGGACCCGAGACTCGCTAGTTCCAACATTTCTTCGAAGGTAATGGTGTCAAGGCGACGCGCCTCCGGCTCAACCCGGGGGTCAGTTGTGTAGACGCCGTCGACATCGGTAAAAATCTGGCATTCGTCTGCTTTCAACGCGGCAGCCAGGGCAACGCCCGTGGTATCTGATCCGCCGCGACCCAGCGTTGTTATGTTGTTGTGTTCGTCGACACCCTGGAATCCGGCGACGACTACAATGCGTCCTTGTTTCAGGTCATTGTTCATTTTCACATTGTCGATAGATTTAATGCGCGCCTTGTTGTGCGCACTATCGGTCATGATCCTGGCCTGGGCTCCGGTATATGAGCGAGCCGGGTAGCCTCTTTTTTCCAACGCCATTGCCAACAGCGCTATCGTGACCTGCTCACCAGTCGTTAACAGAACATCGAGTTCGCGTCCGCGCGCCTGTGGATCGACCTGCCGTGCAAGTTCGACCAGGCGGTTGGTTTCACCACCCATTGCAGAAACCACGACCACCATGTCATTACCCGCGTTACGATACGAGATTACCTTATCGGCTACCGCTTCGATACGCTCTATCGAACCTACCGAAGTTCCGCCAAATTTTTGTACCAGCAAGGGCATGGTCTTTCGACTTGAAAAAAAGAGCGCGGATTATAGGAAAAATAGGGCCGTTTGTATAACGATATTCGTATTCGCGGGCTATCACGAATAGAATTCACTTATCGGTTTTTGCGAGATTATCCGACCATGTTTTCTTTGTTCCAGTTTGATGTACCCGTGTTATTGGCAATTATTGCGGTGATGCTGTTTGCGGGTTTGATTCATGGCACGCTTGGACTGGGGTTTCCGATGGTAGCTACGCCGATACTTGCGACAATGATGGATGTACGCAGTGCAATACTGGTCACACTGCTCCCTACCATGGCCGTCAATATCGCCAGCATTGTCAACAACAAATCAACCCTGAAAAACACGAGGCAGTTTTACCCGCTGGTAATTTTTGCATTACTGGGATCATTGGTGGGTACCGGCATTCTGGCAACTACCGATCCCGCTCCGTTTCGAATGGCGCTGGCTGGCTTGATTCTGTTATACCTTTGGAACAACCTGCGCATCCCCAGGCAATGGCTCGAAAATAACGCAATGCTGGCAATGGTACTTTTCGGTTTGAGCGCGGGTATTGCGGCGGGAACCACCAATGTCATGGTTGCCATTTTGATAATCTACTTTCTTTCCCTGGAAACACCTCGCTCGACAATGGTGCCTGCTCTGAACTCGTGTTTCCTGGTGGGCAAGGTATCGCAGATCGTGGTGCTGGCGATTGCGGGCCTAGTCGGGTTCAGTCTGATACTTGAAACCGCACCACTGGCGCTGGCCGCGGTCATTGCATTGTTGCTGGGGCAGCGTTTGCATGCGCGCATTCAGGTCAGCACTTACCAGGCTATCCTGCGAAAATTGCTATTGCTGTTAGCGCTGATCTTGATTTACCAGTTCATGAATGAAGCCAGGCTGATCCCGGGATTGAGCGGATAGACGGGTTAGAGCCTGGTTTCAACCCACGGTATTACCGATTCGAGGGCGGCATCCAGATTTTCAGGTTGATTACCCCCGGCCTGGGCCATATCCGGCCTGCCACCACCGCGTCCACCGCATTGCTCGGCTACCTGGTTAGCCAGATCACCGGCGCTAATTTGTTTCGATTCAGCCTTGGTCACTCCCGCGATGATCGAAACCTTGTCGCCTTCGCTACTGGCAAGCACCACCGCAGCCGCGCCCAGTTTGTTCTTAAGTTGATCAACCGTGTCACGCAGCGTTTTAACATTGGCGCCATCGAGTTTAGCGGCCAGCACTTTAATGCCCTTAACTTCTTTCGCCTGCGATGCCAGGTCGCCACCCGTTTGTGAGGCGAGTTTCGATTTCAAAGCTTCGATCTGCTTTTCCAGCGACCGGTTACTTGCCTGCAGCTGATCAATTCTAGGCAACAACTCGCCTCGACTCGCCTTGAGTTTTTGCGCCGCCTTATCGAGTTTACCTTCACTATCGATAAAACGCTTAACCGCGGCTTCACCGGTTACTGCCTCGATGCGACGTACGCCTGAAGCAATACCGGTTTCAAATACGATCTTGAAAAGGCCAATATCTCCGGCACGCGGCACATGGGTCCCACCACAGAGCTCGATTGAATCTGATCCGATTTTAAGCACACGCACCACGTCGCCATATTTTTCCCCGAACAGTGCGATCGCCCCGGATTTCTTCGCGGCTTCCATATCCATCGACTCGGCCCTGGTTTTCAGGTTGCCACGTATTTCATTATTGACGATGGTTTCGATCTCAACAATCTGCTCATGTTCCACCGGTTGATAGTGTGAAAAATCAAAACGCAGCTTCTCGGCATCAACCAGTGAACCTTTTTGCTGAACGTGTTCGCCGAGCACCCTTCTTAAAGCCGCGTGCATCAGGTGCGTCGCCGAATGATTTAGCATCACCGCCCGCCGGTAATCTTCATCGATCCCGGCACTCACCTTTGCGTCGATGTTGAGCTCACCACTTGTCAATGAACCGATGTGAAGGTGAACATCGTTTTGTTTTTGCGTATCGGTAACTTGAAACACGGTCTGGTCATCGATCGAAATCGTGCCGATATCTCCGACCTGCCCACCCGATTCCGCGTAGAAAGGCGTTTGATCAAGAATGACTATAGCCTGGTCACCATTTTCAAGTTGATCGATGGCAGTATCGTTTTGCAGGATCGCTACCACTGTTGCTGCGGCAGAGTGCTTTTCGTAGCCCAGGAATTCGCTCGCGGAATATGCATCAAGAATAAAATTATCACCGACGGCACTGAACTGGCTCGAAGCACGGGCACGCGACCGCTGTGCTTCCATTTCGACATCGAATCCGTCCTGGTCGATCTGAAGGTCCTTTTCACGCGCCACATCGGCAGTCAGGTCAGCCGGGAAGCCATAAGTATCATAAAGCTTGAATACCGTCTTTCCGTCGATGGTGTCACCCTTCATTTTACCAATCGCATCTTCGAGAATTCGCATCCCCTGCTCGAGGGTTTCGGCAAAACGCTGTTCTTCTGTTTTTAGCACTCTTTCGACGTGGCCACGATGCTGGCGTAGCTCCGGATACGCATCTCCCATTTCCTGGTCCAGCGCATCTATCAATTTAAAGAAAAAAGGCTCCCGGCAACCGAGCTGGTGGCCGTGTCGTGCGGCGCGCCGAATGATTCGCCGTAGCACGTAACCGCGACCTTCGTTCGAAGGCAGGACGCCATCGACAATCAAAAACGCGCAGGAGCGAATGTGATCGGCGATGACCCGTAAAGACTTGTTTTCCAGGTTTTTGGTCCCGGTTAACTTGGCTGCGGCACCGATCAACGACTGGAACAGGTCGATATCATAGTTGTTATGGACCTGCTGCAGTATCGCCGCGAGCCGCTCCAATCCCATCCCAGTGTCTACCGACGGGCTGGGCAACGGTTCCATGTTTCCATCCTGGTCACGGTTGAACTGCATGAAAACCAGGTTCCAGATTTCAATGTATCGATCACCGTCTTCTTCGGGTGTACCAGGTGGCCCACCTTCGATATCAGGTCCGTGGTCGTAAAAAATTTCACTACAGGGGCCACAGGGTCCGGTGTCACCCATCGACCAGAAATTATCCGAGGTGCCAATACGGGTAAACCTTTCCGGGTCTACCTTGATATCCTTGAGCCAGATATCGGCGGCCTCGTCATCATCGGCGTAAACGGTGACCCAGAGTTTATCCGCGGGCAAACCGATTACGTTGGTTAAAAAATCCCAGGCGTAACGGATCGCATCCTGCTTGAAATACTCGCCAAAACTGAAGTTGCCGAGCATTTCAAAAAAAGTGTGATGACGGGCGGTATATCCGACATTTTCCAGATCGTTATGCTTGCCACCGGCACGCACGCAACGCTGCGAAGTCGTTGCACGCGTATAGCCTCGTTTTTCAGTACCGAGGAATACTTCCTTGAATTGCACCATACCTGAATTGGTAAACAGCAAAGTCGGGTCATTCCCGGGCACTAACGGACTTGATGGCACGACGGTGTGTCCATGCCCTTCGAAATACTTGAGAAACTTTTCTCTTAGTTCGGCACTAGTCGTCATTTATTTTCAGTCAGGTATCCCTTTAAAAAATAACGCTCGGTATAAACCGAGCGTACAGTGCTCTTAAAATAGCACTAACGAAATAATCGCATGACTGACTCTGGAGAAAAACCCCTATTTTGTAAAAAACGCGCCTGCTTCATCCGTTCGGCATAGCCTGCTGGTATCGTTTCACCATACTTTCGAACCCGTTGTAGCATCATTAATTGATCCCATCGATCGCACAATGGCTCGAGAAACTCGTCGGCAAGCGCGTCAGTTATTCCTTTTTGTCGCAGTTCGTGACGTATTTTTACGGGACCGACCCCCGCGTTGAAACGGTGATTGACATAGGCCTCAGCAAACCTTGCATCCGACAATAAATGGTCTTGCTTTAGCGCTTGCAGGACCGCATCTATCGCATCGACGTCATAATCACGGGATTTTAATTTTTGACGTAACTCGCATTCAGAATGTTCTCGTCGTGCGAGCAAGTCCATCGCCTTGTTGCGAATACTAGTTTGGGGTTTGTTTTCTTCCATATTAGAAGTCATCCCCGCGCAAGCGGGGATCTTGTAATAAGCGCTTGCCAATCGTTTCAAGATCCCCGCTTGCGCGGGGATGACTAAGAAATAAAAAAAAACCCTCGGAGGGATTAAGCTCCGAGGGACTGCCAGCTAACAACATGAGGTGGAGGGGATAGGTAGGTTAAGGAGTTTCCACCATTTCGGGTTCGACTTCTGGGTTAGAGTCTGCTGCTTCACTGTCAATGAGGGCCTCAGAGGCCTTCGCCTTGGGTAATAACTCGGTGCGCAATCGCTGATCGATATCATGCGCCATATCAGGATGCTCTTTCAGGAACATTCGTACATTGTCTTTGCCCTGGCCGATACGCTCTTCGTTATAGCTGTACCAGGCGCCGGCTTTTTCGATCATGCCATGCTTGACGCCAAGATCGATAAGTTCACCTTCGTACGATGAACCTTCACCATAGAGAATTTCGAATTCGCATTGTTTGAACGGTGGCGCCACCTTGTTCTTAACAACTTTAACGCGGGTCTCGTTGCCAATTACTTCGTCCCCGCGCTTGATCGCCCCAATGCGTCGTATGTCGAGGCGCACGGAGGCATAGAACTTTAGCGCATTGCCGCCGGTCGTGGTTTCCGGGTTACCAAACATGACACCGATCTTCATACGGATCTGGTTGATGAATATGACCATGGTATTCGAGCGTTTGATGTTAGCGGTGAGTTTACGCAGCGCCTGCGACATCAGGCGTGCCTGCAGGCCCATATGCGAATCACCCATGTCACCCTCGATCTCCGCCTTTGGCGTCAATGCTGCAACCGAGTCGACGACAACAACTTCAACCGCCCCCGAGCGCACCAGCATGTCGGTTATTTCAAGCGCCTGCTCACCGGTATCGGGCTGCGACACCAGCAGGTCATCGATGTTGACGCCCAGCTTATCGGCATAGCTTGGATCAAGCGCGTGCTCGGCATCGACAAAGGCGGCGGTACCACCATTTTTCTGACACTCGGCGATGACCTGTAAAGCCAACGTGGTTTTACCCGAAGATTCAGGCCCGTAGACCTCGATGACGCGGCCACGTGGTAAGCCACCGATACCCAACGCAACATCGAGAGGCAGAGATCCGGTTGATATCACCCCCATGGTCGTATCGACCCCGGAATCACCGAGTCGCATGACCGATCCCTTGCCGAATTGCTTCTCGATTTGCCCCAGCGCTGCATCGAGCGCCTTTTGTTTGTTGTCGTCCATTTGTTACCTACCTTTGCGTTGAGTTGCCGAATTATCACATAGTCCAACGAGAACATAAAGAGAACTTTTCAAATTTACCCTGAATTTCCGATAGACTTTTGCATAAACCTGGCTCGCATTATATTGGCATAGTGGCTCATAGCGTGAGCCATATAAAAATAAATGAAAAAACAGGAATTTACCGCAATAGGTTGAACCGGGCGGAAGGCAACGATAGTCTTTAACAAAGCTGACTGGAATTCCCGTGGACAACAAAAATCGCCCCGATCTTTCCGCACGCAGTATTGTGATGCTGACAGGGTCCGTAATCGTCATCGCCTCGGTCACACTGCTGTGGCCCGACGCACCAGCCCCGGGATCGCCGCTGGCCCAATTATGCGGAGCGCTGGGGGCATTGCTGTTATTCGCCCCGTTCGCTTTCGTCATCATGAAACGCTCCGGCCTTGCCAACAGTCCACCCGCATGGTTTATCGGCCATGTCCTGGCAACCTCTGCTGGAACCTGCCTGATCTTCATCCATGTCGCTGCGGGTGACTGGATCTCACCACCCGGGATCATCCTGTTGCTGTTAGTATTTTTAATTCTGCAAGGCAGCATTTTGCGCGCCATATTCTCACGCGGCTTCAGCCTGCTGTTTGCACGCAGCAGTGCTCCCGGTGGATTTAACGCGCCTGGTGCCCTCGATAAGGCAGCACTACAAGGGATTATCGATGCCAAGACTCAGCTACTGGGAACTCTCGATCCCGCCGCCGAGGAAGCGTTATTCTCACCCGCCCTCAAACACTGGCTGTGCCATCCATGGAGCAGTTTTAGATACCTGGCGCTGGCCGAGCGCGAAGCGCGCATGATCGGCGCACGTGCGAGCGCCGGAATTGAACTCAGTTGGTCGCGCCGCATTCACATGCTGGCAGCACTCGGCTTTTACCTGGGCCTGGTAGCGCATATCGTCGTAGTACTGTTTTTTGCCGGGTATGCTGCCGAAGGCGGTAGCATCGACTGGTGGCATATTACTGACTGGGGAGGCTAAGCGATGACCGATGTGTCAACCCAGTTAGCGCTGATGATCGATCTCGAACGCTGCACCGGCTGCAAGAGCTGCGAGGCGGCCTGCAAGCAAACCAATGCGCTCGGCCCCAACAGTTATCGCAACCGGGTCATGTGGTTTGACGAGCAACACAACGATAACAGCCAGGTTTCATCAGCCCGGCTCGATTTCCTGACCGTTACCTGCCAGCAATGTGAACGCCCGGCTTGCCTGCGTGCCTGCCCGGTATACCCGAAAGCAATCTCCAAGGACCCGGTCACCGGGGTCGTTGAAATCAATGAAAACCGCTGCACCGGTTGCGGTGAATGTGCACTGTCCTGCCCTTACGGCGCCATCGGCTACAACGCCGAGCAACACCATGCGGTCAAGTGCGATTTGTGTTCCGAACGCAGGGCCCGCGACCTTGGACCCGCCTGTGCCCATGTCTGCCCGACCCGCGCGATCAGCTTTGGCACCCGCAAAACACTGCTCGACAGGGTTCAGCAGGAACATCGCGAAACGGTCGAAACCGACCACTTCCTGCAGCAACCGGCAACGATTTATCTGCAACGCCTGGGTGACAGTGCACAAGCCGAGGCAAACGCCCCTGAACGCAGCACCCCAGCCCTGATGCAGGATCATCAAACCCGGGCAAGCCTGGATACCGATAACGCACGAGGCTCGTATCGCCGCTCGGAAAAAAACAGCCTGCTGCAGCAGGAAGAACGCATCGTCCCCGGGGGTTGCAATATCTGTTTCAACGGTTGCCCGGTCAAGTTTCACTTGCGTGGCGACGAGGTGCTCAATATCTATGGCAACGACGACGACCCGGTATTTCAGGGTCGTGTCTGTCCAAAATCGCAGATGACCCTGCAGCTTTATAACAATCCGCATCGACTGGTGACACCGTTGAAACGCGTCGGCAAGCGCGGTAGCGATTCATTTCAGTCGATTAGCTGGGAACAGGCCCTTACTGAAATCGCGCAAAAATTATCCGCGGTACGGAATCAATATGGTAGCGAAGCGCTCGCGATTCAGTCGGGTTCACGCACCGGAGTACTCAATATTATTGGTGCACTGCCGCTTTTCGCCGGACTCTGGGGTACCGCGAACGTGGCTGCAACCGAACCTTATTGCGACCTCGGCAAGGGGCTTGCGCTTAACCTGACCCAGGGCACCGGTGTTATGGCAAGCGTCTATACCGAGGAAGATATCGGCAGCGCCGAAGCCTACGTCTACATCGGCGATAACCAGGCCGAGACGCGGCCGGTAAATTTCGGCATGCTAAACGACTGGCGACTGCAACATAAGGCCAGGATGATCGTTGTCGACCCACGCCTGACCGCTACCGCAAGCAAGGCAGATGCCTGGTTACCGATTCGTTCAGGGACCGATATGGCGCTTGGCCTCGGCATTATCCACTACCTGTTCGAGCACGGGCTCCACGACGAAGCTTTCTGCGAGCGCTGGGTCGTTGGCTGGCGCGAATGGCGTGACTATATCAAGCAGCAAGGCTACGACCTCGAATGGGCGGCGCAGGTTACTGATCTCGAACTCGAGCAGCTTAAAATGCTGGCACAGACTATCGCAGAAGCCGACGGCTGCATGATTTTTCTGAGTCGCGGTATCAATCAACATACCAATTCAGCGCAAACCAACCGCGTGTTCATGTTCATCGCGGCGATGACCGGAAACTGGGGGCGTCGCGGTGGGGGTTATTTCAATGTTTCCTCGGAAATGAACTGGAAACCGCCGTTGATTCCTGCCGGGCGCAAGGCCGATGCGCGGGCAGCAATCGGCAAGAACCCATCAGCCTGGATGGAAGCCATGCTCGATGGTACGCCCTACCCGATAAAGGCACTGATCACCAGTAACAACCCGCTCGCGCAATGGCCCAATCAAAACCAGGCTCGCAAGGCGATCGAGGCACTGGACCTGGTGGTGCACCTGGAATTGTTCAAAAATGCCACCTCACGTTTTGCCGACTACGTGTTACCGATGGCAAGCGGGATCGAAAAAGGAGGCACCACGCGCTTTGCCGAAGACCGGCGTATTGTCTGGAATGACAAGTTCATTGACCCTCCCGGGGATGCCAGGTCCGATCACTGGTTCTGGATCGAGCTGGGCAAGAAATTCGGCTACGAGGATGTTTTAAAAGATGACTACAAGGATCCACGTAAGCTCTGGGACGAGGTGCTGGTAGCTGCAACCCCGGACCTTGGCGCCGCGACCACTGCAGAGTTGACCGCTCGACCCAATCGCACCGTGCGCTTACCCTACTTCGATGCCAGGCCGGGAGAAATCGATCCGGTATATGTGACCGAGCTGATGCGTAGCAACCCCGGGGCGAACCTGAGGTATCCCACTGCGAGCGGCAAACTTGAATTCTGGACCCCGGAGCTGGAGCAGAAATTCACCGCCATGGGATTATCTGCGCTACCCGAGTTTTATACCGAGGCCGAACAGTTAATAGACCTGCCGCACATTGAATATGACACGACCCCTAAAACTTCGAGTTTCTTCAGCGAGGAGACACTAGTGTACCCGGGCCACATCGTCAACGAACCTGTCACCCGCGACCTGGCTTTTGACACCGAACTCGTGACCGGTCGCCCACCCGCGCCTCATTTTCATTCCTGGACCCATTATTTCTGGCAAGCCCAGGAAATGTGGCCCGAGTTATACTGTCAGATTCATCCCCAAAAGGCATTAACGCTCGATGTCAAAGACGGGGACCAGGTATCCATAATCACCGAAAACGGCAAGATTACGGTACGCGCCTGGATTCATCGGGGAATCCGTCCCAGTTGTATTTTCATTCCGATCGGTTGGGATGAACAACAGCCCTATCACCCGGGTTCGAGTGTCAACCATCTAACCGGCATCAGGCTCGATCCAGTGTCACAGCAGGCAAATCTGAAAACGCATCTTTGCCGGGTTGAAAAAGCGACTCCTTAATTCCATAAAAACAATGCAACTTGAAACGGGATTACTCTGAATCAACCAGTTCGATCAGTGCCTGGAGCGCTGCAACCAATGTCGCTTCGCGGACGGCGTCTCGATCACCGCTGAACTGGAACCGCCTGGCAATGTTCTGCACGGCCGAAGCAACCGCTATCCAGACGGTACCGACAGGCTTGTCGTCGCTACCACCAGCAGGACCAGCAACGCCGGTAACCGCGACCGAGAAATCGGCATAACTATGACCGAGCGCACCCGTTGCCATCGCCACTGCAACCGGTTCGCTAACGGCACCATAGTCCTCGATGACTGAAGACGGGACTGCCAGCATTTCGTTTTTTGCCTGGTTGCTGTAGGTAACAAAACCACGCTCGAACCAGTCCGAGCTACCCGCCAGGTCGGTCAGCGTCTTGGCGATCAGTCCACCGGTACAGGATTCCGCCGTGCACAGCTTTTGCTGCTGCTTTAGCAACCGCGTGGCCAGCTGCTGCACTAAGGCTTTGCTGTCTTTATCCATGCCGGCATTATAGCGTAAGGTGAAATTCCTGGCCTGCATCAACTGCTGACTGCTTCGCATGGTTTATCGGCGGCGCAGTGATATAATATCGCTAAATATAAATAAAGTGGCTACCGACATGAACGAATCCATAAACCCGGACTCAAGCCCCGAACCGGAAGCTGACGATAATTCGCAAATCGAGATCCAGTCGTTGGAAGACAGCAGTATCGCCCAGCATGAAATAGAGCGCATGGACGTTATCCGCAGGTTTGAAAACGGCATGTATCCCTACGAGGACAGGATTAAAAAGTCGGACTACGAGAAAGAAAAGGCCTTGTTACAGGTCGAGTTACTCAAGGTTCAGCGTTGGGTGAAGAAGTCCGGCAAGAAGATCGTGGTTATATTTGAAGGCCGCGATGCAGCCGGCAAGGGAGGGGCAATCAAGCGCTTCATGGAACACCTCAACCCGCGCGGGGCTCGCGTGGTTGCATTGGAAAAACCCACCGTAGCGGAACAAACGCAATGGTATTTTCAGCGCTACATCAAGCACCTACCCTCGGCCGGGGAAATCGTCCTGCTCGATCGTTCCTGGTATAACCGCGCCGGCGTCGAGCGTGTCATGGGATTTTGTGATCCCTCGGCCTATCTTGAATTCATGCGCCAGTGCCCCGAAATCGAGCGTATGCTGGTTCGTTCCGGTGTCCTGTTGTTCAAGTACTGGTTCTCGGTCACCCAGGACGAACAGCGTAGTCGTTTTGAATCCCGCAAAAGCGATCCCCTCAAGCAATGGAAATTATCGCCGATCGACCAGGCCTCGATCGACAAGTGGGACGACTATACCGAGGCCAAGGAAGCGATGTTCTTTTACACGGATACTGCCGACGCACCCTGGACAATCATCAAGTCCGATGATAAGAAACGCGCCCGCCTTAATTGCATGCGACATTTCCTGGCGTCATTAAACTACGATGACAAGAATTTTGAATTAGTCGGCGAACCCGATCAATTTATCGTTACTTCCAGTGATCATGCTATTGCCCGCAGCGAACATATTCTCGGCGCGAGCCTTCACCCGGAGCAGCGACGCTCAAAGAAGAAGCCCGCTTAACCTAAAATTCATTTTCATGGAATGAGTCGGCACTAGCTGCTGTTTCGGCTTCGTTCTTCGGTTCAGATCCGTTATCTCGCCTGAAACGTATAGATATGAACCATGACGAATATGCGTAATTTTATCGAAAACCATGAAATCACAACAATCATCATCGGTAGCCACTCTGCTACCTCGTTCCCTGGCTGCGGTAGGCGTTATCCTGTTTTTATCCGGCTGTAGCCTGGTGGGTATTCGTAGCGCCGAAGAGGCGAATTACTCGGTTCTCAAGAATCAGGATCAGTTTGAGGTTCGCGAATACGAAGCATTGGTAATCGCCGAAACCATGGTTGACGCAAGTTTTGACGAAGCCGGCAATATCGCTTTCAAGCGCCTGTTTGGCTATATCTCGGGTGATAATGTAGCAGCCTCGGAGATTGCGATGACGGCACCCGTGATGGCCCTCGATGAAAACAGATCCAGCGGCGAAAAAATCTCGATGACCGCACCCGTAACCGGCCAAAAATCCGGGCCTGGCTGGCGCTTCGCATTTGTGTTACCGGCGCAATACACACTCGAGACGGCACCGGCACCCAGCAACACCGACGTTAGCCTGGCACTGGTTCCCGCCAGGAAAGTCGCGGTAATGCGATACTCGGGGACCTGGAGCGAATCGAGCTATGAGACTAACTTGAAAACACTCGAGGAATGGATGCGGCAAAACCAGCTCGAGTCCGATTCCCTGCCCCGCGTCGCGGGCTATGATCCACCATGGACACTGCCTTTTCTGCGTCGCAACGAGATCATGATCGACGTCAAATCCTGACACATTGAGGCGGCGCTCGCCTGACCGTTATTTGCGGTGCATAAATAAACAAAAACCACTCGCTCCATCGCTGTTTCATTTGGGCGTTGATCCCAACTTGAGTACAATTAGTGGCGTGACGCTGCCAACGCAAACAGGCTGTGTGCAGATTTCGCTTTTATGAACCAGACAGACACTAAACTTAAAACACACACACCTATGATGCAGCAATTCCTGCGCATCAAGGCGGATCATCCCGACACGCTGCTGTTCTATCGCATGGGTGATTTTTACGAATTGTTTTACGAGGATGCGCGCAAGGCCGCCCGTCTACTCGACATCACCCTGACCAGGCGAGGTCAATCCTCCGGGGAACCCATACCGATGTGCGGCGTGCCCTATCACGCGGTCGAGAGCTACCTCGGTAAACTGGTCAGAAATGGCGAGTCGGTCGCAATCTGCGAGCAGATCGGCGATCCGGCCACCAGCAAGGGACCGGTAGAACGCAAGGTGGTGCGCGTGGTAACCCCGGGCACCTTGACCGACGAGGCGCTATTGCAGGATCGCCGTGAAAACCTGCTGTGCTGTATTTACCGGCAACAAGCAGGCTGGGGACTGGCGGCGCTCGAAATCAGCTCGGGTCGTTTTAGCTTGAGCGAACTCGATAGCGATGAATTACTGGCCAGTGAAATCGCACGACTCAATCCCGCTGAAATCATATTTTGCGAAGATCAGGACCTGCCCCTCGATTCGACCTACACGCAACATGCCCATGCCATGCCACCCTGGTATTTTGAACTCGACACAGCAACACGATTGCTATGCGAACAATATCGCACGGCCAGCCTGCAGGGATTTGGCGTCGCTGATTCAAAACTTGCAGTCAGTGCTGCCGGTTGCCTGTTGCAGTATGTTAACGACACACTCAAGACCGAGGTTAATCATCTACAGCCTTTACACTACGAGGCGGTCAGCGATGCGCTAATGATCGATGCCAACAGCCGCCGTAACCTGGAGCTGACCCGCTCATTCAATGAACAGTCGCCACAAAACAGCCTGCTAAGTATCATCAATTTCTGCAGTACGGCGATGGGACACCGCGAGTTAACCCGTTGGATTCAGAAACCGTTGCGTGACCAGGGTCGTGTGCGTCGACGCCATCACGCCGTATCGAGCCTGCTCGACAATCACAGTTTTGAAACCCTGCGCGAGAGCCTTGTCGAAATCGGTGATATCGAACGAATTCTGGCGCGGGTAGCGCTGCTGTCGGCACGACCGCGAGATCTGTCAACCCTAGCCTCAACCTTGCAGACCCTGCCAGCACTGCAGCAACTGCTGGCCAAACTCGACAGTCCCTTACTGCAGGAACTGTCAACAGACATCGGCACCCACCCCGAAGTAGTGGCGCTACTCGATGCCGCGATTATCGAAGAGCCACCGATGTTGATTCGCGACGGCGGTGTCATTAAAACCGGGTTTGATCCCGAGCTTGACGAGTTGCGGGCCCTCAGCGCCAATGCCGATCAATTCCTGCTCGACCTGGAATCGCAGGAACAGCAGAAGACCGGGATCAACTCGCTCAAGGTGGCCTATAACCGGGTGCATGGATTTTATATCGAGGTCAGCAAGACGCAGAGCAATGGCGTACCCGACGAATACGTACGTCGGCAAACCCTGAAAGCAGTCGAGCGCTATATCACGCCCGAGCTCAAGGCATTCGAGGACAAGGTGCTCAGCGCACGCGAACGCGCACTCTCGCGTGAAAAATACCTTTACGAAGCCCTGTTAAAACAACTCGGAGATAACCTGCCGCAACTGCAGCAGTGTGCCCTGGCGCTGGCGCAGCTTGATGTGCTGAACTGTTTCGCGGATGGCGCGAATGTCAACGACTGGAGCGAACCTGGACTCACCAGCGATCGCTTGCTTGAAATCGAGGCAGGCCGACACCCGGTGGTCGAAAAAGTGCTCGATCAGGCATTCATCGCCAACGACTTACATCTCGATAATGATTGCAGCATGCTGTTGATTACCGGCCCCAATATGGGCGGTAAATCGACCTACATGCGCCAGACCGCATTAATCGTAATCCTGGCTTACATGGGCAGCTATGTGCCTGCACGCAGGGCACTACTCGGCCCGATCGACCAGGTGTTTACCCGTATCGGCGCCAGCGATGACCTGTCCAGCGGGCGCTCGACATTTATGGTGGAGATGACCGAGGCGGCCAACATACTGAATAATGCCAGTGCCAACAGCCTGGTATTGATGGACGAAATCGGCCGCGGCACCAGTACCTTTGACGGGCTGGCGTTAGCCTGGGCCTGCGCCGATCACCTGGCACAAAATTCAAATGCGTTGACCTTGTTTGCAACACATTATTTCGAGTTAACACAGTTGCCTGAACAGTATCAAAATATCGAAAACGTTCACCTCGACGCAGTAAAACATGGAGACGACGTAATTTTCATGCATAGCGTGAAACCCGGCCCGGCAAACCAGAGTTACGGATTGCAGGTCGCAAGACTCGCAGGCATTCCCGAGCAGGCGATAAAACTCGCCCGCCACAAGCTACAGCAACTCGAGCAACAGTCGACTCAGGCACAGGGAGATTTGTTTACCGCGGCAACACCGATTGAAGATACGGCGCCGCATGCATTACTTGCCGAACTTGAAGCAATCGATGCGGACGATTTAAGCCCTAAACAGGCGCTGGAACTGATTTACCACCTGAAAAGCCTTGCCAAATCGTGAAACAACATTAGGATAATCAAGCGGGCGCCAATTTTGACCGCGCCCACCCCAAGACACGTAGCTCAGGGATAAACAATGACATTTATTGTTCTCGAAAACTGTATCAAGTGCAAGTACATGGACTGCGTCGATGTATGCCCGGTCGACTGCTTTCACGAAGGTCCAAATTTTCTGGTCATCGATCCTGAAGAGTGTATTGATTGCACCCTGTGCGAACCGGAATGTCCGATTGAGGCTATCGTCTCCGAGGACGATATACCCGAGGGGCAGGAAAAGTTTCTCGAACTCAACGAAGAACTGTCCCAGCAATGGCCGGTTATTACCGCCAGCAAACCTGCACCCGATGATGCCGCCGAATGGGAAGGTGTCCCCGACAAGCTTCAGTACCTGGAACGCTGACAGACACTGTGACCCTGTTAACCTGGCCAATGCTTTGACTTTGATCTAACCGGTCTCTAAAATCGAACGGCATTGATCCAGAAACTTCCTCTCGGATTGTTCTCAAATCTGGGAATTTGAGCAGAAGGGCATTATGGCTGAATGCAATTATTATTCTTTCTACGCGCTCGCGAAGATTCACGACCCCGAACTGTTATACGAGGCATTTCGCCAACAGATCGCACCGGGTCATGCCAATGAAATCGAAATCGAAGTTTTTGAGTATGGCGACAAACACTGGAATCGGCTGACCAGAAGCGGCGGTCTCGACCAGAACATTCCCGAACAAATATTGGCGACACTAGCACAGAATTTCGGTGCCCAGGACACCGGAAGCTGGTACTACGACAGCAATATCGAAGGCTGGTTTTGTAGCTATAGACCCTTATCCAGCAAGCATTTTGTGCTGCTCGTCAAATCCAGCGATTCAAAGAAACTGATCGAAGAAGAATACCTGCAATTCCTGTTTCATTTCTATTGCCACCAACTGCAAATGCTGCAGGGTACTTATCGCGATGCGTTAACCGGTCTTTACAATCGCCGTGCATTCAATGAAAAAATACTGCAATTGCTGGAGCGTTCGAGCAGCCACAAACGTCGCGCGATAAATTTCTCACCCACGGTCTTCGTCATGCTGGATATAGACCGGTTTAAATCGGTCAATGACAGCCTGGGGCACCTGTTTGGTGACGAGGTTTTATTATTGCTGGCGCAACAAATGTCTGATTCATTCCGCGAGAACGATCTGCTGTTTCGATATGGCGGCGAAGAGTTCGCCATGGTGCTAATGGATATTACCATCGAACAGGCACAGCAATCACTCGAGCGCTTTCGAGAAAAAATCGCGAGCCACAATTTTCCCAATGTCGAACAGGTAACCATCAGCATCGGCTTTACCGAATTCGACAAAGGCCTTTCGATGGATGAATTGATCGGCCAGGCTGACAGTGCACTTTATTACTGCAAGACAACCACCCGCAACGCGGTGCATAGCTACAATGAACTGTTCGAAAAAGGATTGATACCGGAAGTCAAGCCACCCAAATCCCCCAGCATCGAAATCTTCTAATACTGTTCACCTCCAAGCGGTAATTAACTAGTCTTGTGTGGACATGGGGACGTCTTTGCGGGAACTCCGTGAATACATCCATGTAGACTCGCGCGCAACATCCCTGTTGCGCAGCATCCCGCAAAGACGTCCCCATATCCACTTGCCGTTAATCAAGCTATCCCGGGTGTATGGTCGCAAAAGTGTAGCGAGGCATGGAGCCGAGCTTCAAGCGATTCCATGGATGGACCAACCGGCGCATGCGCCGGTTGGGAGCGCCTTTTGTGAGCATACACCCGGGATAGCGTTCGAGCAGATTTAAGTGATGGATTCGTTGAGGAATTTTTTGACGACGGGGGAGAAATGCTGGTCATCGATGAGGAAAGCATCGTGGCCATTCACCGAATCGATTTCGACATAATCGACATTGGTACCGGTATCCCGCATAACATCCGCGATCTCTTTCTGTTGCCTGGAAGGAAACAGGATATCCGTTGTTACTCCTACCACCAGCGCCTTGTTAACCTTGAGTTTCGACAGTCCATCGCTGATTGACTCGCCATGTTCGGCAATATCAAACCAGTCCATCGCGCGCGACAGGTACAGATAACTGTTGGGATCGAAACTGTTGATGAATTTCTGTGCGTTGTACTCGAGGTAGTTCTCGATCTCGAATTCACGCTCGAAACGTTTGCCGGTCAGTTTCTCCGCCGGCAGGCGACTGCGGTCAAACTTGGAATTCCATTCATCCGCAGCGCGGTAAGACACCAATCCCAGCTTGCGTGCCAATGACATGCCCACCAATGGTTTACTGTCACTGGTGTAGCGACCTTCGTTCCAGTCAGGATCACTGCGAATAATTTCGCGTTGCAATGAACGCAGCGCTATCGTCAACGGCAGCGCCTGGGTAGCCGCTGAAATCGATACCAGGTATTCGATATCGTCCGGATACTGCATCGCGTAAGCGATGGATGACATACCCCCCATCGACGAGCCTACCGCCGCATGCAATTTCTCAACACCAAGCTCACGCATCAGGTAATACCCGGAACTTGCAATATCCTCGACGGTCACATCCGGAAATTCAGCACCATACAGCTGATCGGTGTCGGGATTAATCGACCCCGGTCCGGTACTGCCATAACAACCACCCAGGGTATTGGCACAAACCACGTAAAACTGGTTGGTATCGATGGCCTTGCCAGGCCCTATCATGTATTCCCACCATCCAGGTGACGAATCCTGTGCCGATGAAGCCGCATGTGCACTCGGCGACAGGCCGGTAAATATCAATATCGCATTATCCGCCGTATCGGACAAGGTACCCCAGGATTCGTAAGCAAGCGTTACCTCGGACAAACGGCCACCACGCCACATCTTGAAACCATCAGCGCCCAGATTTCCAAGCGTTACTTGCTTGGTAGCCTTGGTGGTGAAGCTATAAGCGTTTTCTTCATCAGCCATTAACAGGCCCTTTGAGCGACTTCCCTGGAGCCACGACTATCTTAGATATCGAGCATACGTTGCAGCGCAACGCGTGCATTATTTGCCACGTCATCAGGGACCGAGATTTGATTTACGATGTTGCCTTCAACCAGGTTCTCAAGCACCCATGCAAGGTGCTGGGGATCGATGCGAAACATGGTCGAGCACATGCAAACCATGGGTGACATGAATTGCACCGTCTTGTTTTCACTTGCCAAGGTCTGGTGTAAACGATTGACCAGGTTGAGCTCGGTTCCCACCAGCCATTGTGTGCCTGGTTCTGCATCGGTAATCGTCTTGATGATAAATTCAGTGGAACCGACATAATCTGACATCTGGCAGACTTCGAAACTGGCTTCGGGATGCGATATCACGTAGCCATCGGGAAACTCACGGCGAAAGTTTTCGATTTGCTCAGGCTTAAACATCTGGTGCACCGAGCAAAATCCCTTCCACAGGATCATCCTGGCCTGTTTGATCTGTTCAGCGCTAAGACCTCCCATCGGCAGGTCATAATCCCAGACCACCATTTCCTCAAGTGGTATACCCATCCGGTAGGCGGTGTTTCTACCCAGGTGCTGATCCGGGAAAAATAATACTTTTTCGCGACGCTCGAACGACCAGTCGAGAATTTTCTGCGCATTGGTAGAGGTACAGATTATGCCGCCGTGCTCGCCACAAAAAGATTTTAGATTGGCCGCTGAATTGATATAGGTTACCGGCGTAATACATTCATCGGCATCGAGCACCGAATTCAGTTCCTGCCAGGCTCGCTCTACCTGATCGAGATCAGCCATATCGGCCATCGCACAGCCGGCAGACAGATCCGGCAAAATCGAAACCTGGTCGGGACGCGAGATAATATCGGCCACTTCGGCCATAAAGTGCACCCCGCAAAAGACGATATACTCGGCCTTGGAATCGGCTGCATGACGCGACAGCTTTAAGGAATCTCCGGAGAAATCAGCATGTTTGAAAATTTCGTCACGCTGATAATGATGGCCGAGTATAACCACGCGATCTCCGAGCGCCCGCTTGGCGCGGATGATACGTTTTTCGCAATCCTCATCGTTCAGGGATGCGTAGGGTTGTAGATCAATTGCAGTAGCTGCCATGCGTTATACTATTTGTCAGACGAATTAAAAATTCTATCATCTGTGGCATCAGCTGCCAATCTTGCTAATTTTCGCCTTGAGGTTTACGCAGCCGGATCGATAGCTCGCGCAGCTGGCGCTCGCTCACTGCGGCAGGTGCCTGGGTTAGCAGGCAGGAAGCGGTTTGTGTCTTGGGAAAAGCCATCACGTCTCGAATCGAGCTGGCGCCAGCCATCAGCATGACCAGGCGATCGAGGCCAAAGGCGATTCCGCCATGCGGCGGACAACCGTATTTCAGGGCGGTAAGCAGAAAACCGAACTTTTGCTCTGCTTCCTGCTCATCGATTCCAAGTAACCTGAAGACTCGATGCTGCATCTCCAGGTTGTGTATCCGCACCGAGCCTCCACCGAGCTCGGTCCCGTTCAGGACCATGTCGTAGGCTCGCGACAAGGTACCGCCAGGGTCGCTTTCAAGTTGATCCGGATTGTCAGTCGCCGGCGCGGTAAACGGGTGATGCAACGCATTCCAGCGTTTTTCACCCTCGTCGTATTCAAACATTGGAAAATCAACCACCCACAAAAATCGCCAGCCCGCTTCAACCAGCCCGCGGTCCTGTCCAACCTTCAAACGTAATGCGCCCAACGACTCGTTCACCACGCTTGCCTTATCGGCACCGAAGAAAATCAAATCACCGGATTCAGCAGCGGTACGCTCGAGGATCGTCTGGATTGCCGCGTCGGGTAGAAATTTCAGTATCGGTGATTGCAAACCCTCGCGACCCTCGGAAATATCGTTACATTTGATATAGGCGAGTCCTCTGGCACCGTAACGACCCACAAAGTCGGTATAGTCATCGATTTCCTTGCGCGTCAACTCGTTGCCACCGGGCACGCGTAGCGCCGCCACCCTGCCCTCTGGATCACTTGCGGGTCCCGAAAATACCTTGAACTCGACATCCTTGAGCACATCAGAAATGGTTTGTAACTCGAGCTTGATACGCAGATCGGGTTTGTCCGACCCGAAGCGTTCCATCGCCTCCGCCCAGGACATCCGCGGAAAAGCGCTATCGACCTCAGCCGAAAGTAACTCGGTGAACAAGCCCCGCATCATCGACTCCATCATTGCCATGATTTTCTCTTCATCCATGAACGAAGTCTCGATATCAAGCTGTGTAAATTCAGGTTGGCGATCAGCGCGCAAATCCTCATCCCGGAAACAACGCACGATCTGGTAATAACGATCCATGCCTGACATCATCAGCAATTGCTTGAACAGCTGTGGCGACTGGGGTAACGCGAAAAATGCGCCCGGATGCGTGCGACTCGGCACCAGGTAATCGCGAGCACCCTCCGGAGTTGCCCTGGTCAACATCGGGGTTTCAATATCGAGGAAATCGTTGCTTTCCAACCAGCTGCGCAGAAAATGAGTCACCTTTGCCCGCAGTTGCATGCGGTATTGCATTTCAGGCTTGCGCAGGTCGATATAACGGTACTTTAAACGATTATCATCATGCACCTCTTCCTCGTCGAGTTGGAACGGAGGGGTTTCGGATGCATTTAAAATTTCCAGTTTATGGGCCAGTAATTCAACTTCTCCGGTCGCCATTTCCGGGTTATTGGTACCTTCGGGACGGACTCTTAACTTACCTTCAACCCGGAGTACAAACTCGTTACGCAGGGTTTCGGCCCGGGCAAACATTTCGGCATCATCGGGATCAAAAACAACCTGTAAAATTCCTTTTTTATCTCGCAGATCAACAAATATTACACCACCGTGGTCACGGCGGCGATTGACCCAGCCACAAACGCTGACCGATTGATCGATATGTTGCTGATTGAGCTCACCACAATAATGCGTGCGCATATTGACTCGTCCGACTAGATTTAAATTATGGGACGCCCCGCGTGACCGCAGAGCAACGTTTTTAGGCAGCAGCCTCTTTGCTGGCCGACTTTTTCTTGCCATCGGTCTTGGCAGAAGTTTTATCCGACGACTTGGCGGATGAATCTTTATCTGCGCTATCGCCTTTCGACAAATTCTTTTGATTACTGGATTTAAAATCAGTTTCGTACCAACCGGAACCGCTCAACCTGAAACCAGGCGCAGAGATTTTCTTTTTCAACGCACTCTTTTTACAGGCAGGGCAGTCACTCAGCGGCGCATCGCTCATTTTCTGCAGCGTTTCAAAATCATGCCCACACTCGTTGCATACATACTCGTAAATTGGCATAGAAACCTCCGGTAAACTATTCTGCGAGTCGGCCCGTAAAACAAATCAACTCATTCGAAAAGGCACGGGATTTTATAATAGTCTAGAGCAATTTCCAACATCAGAACTCACCGATACGCTGGTCTGACACTGGTAAAACCATAATTAATCAAAAAAATATGACAGATATTTACCTTCCAGATCAAAAACCAGCCATGCCCCACCGTAGCGACCGGTGAATCGCACAATCAAAACCTCTTCCCTGTTTTTTTGATTCTGTTGCAGCCAATTATTGTATTTATCCGTCGCTTTGTAGTATTCAATTTCCCTGTTGGACAGTCCCTGCCGCTCTTGCAGGACATTTTTGAGTTCTGATTGCGGTCGGTAAAGATTGAGCTGAGCCTGCTCAGCTATGCCTTCCTCGATCATCTTCCGCTTTGCTTCGGCATAGGCCGCGCTGGTTTGTTCAAGCTGGGCGTAGATAATCGGCGGTTTTTCATCGCTATACTGTTTCAGCACGCCCTCGGAACTCAAACTGCCGCCATAGTGCTCCATTATCGCCGATAAGACGAAATTATCGATTATTACAATCGCCACCGGTCGTTGACTATAGGTCGCATAAATACCGTAAGCAAGCGCGCCAAACTGGATCGTCGCGATCGTCACCAGGTCAAACACAATTTCCTTGCGACTTTTTCTCAGATCAAATATCAAAAAGGTAAGGAGTGGCCCCAAAACCAGGTCTACCCCGGCCACCAGTCGGATTCCCTGCCATCCGCCGTCGATTGAAAAATAGGGTTGCGGATACCAGTTGTAATAAATCTGGTAAGCCAGGTAAATAAAAACTACCAGGCTCAGGCAAATGTGGATCCCGGTTGCTTTTAACTTGGTAATCAGTAATGGTTTGGTAAATTTGATCAAAGCTCGTTTCCATGCAAAAAGCCGTCACAATAAATGTAATATGGAAGACAAAATAGAAAACTTCAACATAGAAACCCCCTACAACCGCATCAATGTCTGTAACCGCAAGGGACGCCTGGAATTTCGCAGTGGCGATAATGCGCTACAAAGCGTGCTTAATTTGGCAAATCCTCACCACCTTGAACTCAAGAATCTCGAGTACCTGATGGCAGTGCTACTTTTCATCCCCGATCCCGAGCGCATATTGATGCTCGGCACCGCGGCCGGCTCGTTACTGCATTTTCTTAAACATCATTATCCGCGTTCTGACATTACTGCCGTCGACATCGATGCCGCACTCATTGAGCAGCTGTTGCGAAAGGAAATCCTGCCACCTGCACAGCCCGGACTTCGCTATGTTTACGACGATGCAGCTCACTTTATTTCTGCTAGCGATCGAAGTTATGACCTGGTTCTGGTCGATATTTTTAACGCTTCACGATCGCCCGCCTGGCTGCTTGAAAAAGAGAGCATTAGTAACCTTCACCACATGCTTACCCGGCACGGCGCCCTTGCCTACAACCTGCTAATCAATAGTGAGCATGACTTCAAGCGCTTCTATCGCAATCTCCGCCTTGTTTTCGACGGGCAAACCTTGTGTCTACCGGTAAAAGGATTTGAAAATACGATCGCCTACGGTATCCATACCCCGGGACCCGTGCGCGACATGTCAAAAAATATAAATTGCGCAACCAGTCTTTCTGAAAAACTTGGGATAGACTTGATGCGCGTGCTATCGGTAATTTACAACACCAATCCGACCGGACATGGAGTGATTTAGGATCCCGTGTTATTGATTTTTGCCACCACCCCGACATTTCGGAGAATCGGCGACCTTACCTGCCCGTTCCTGCCATTCCTCCGGGGTTAACGTATGCAATGCCAATGCATGAATCTGCTGCATTTCCTGCTGCAAGGTACTGTTCACCATGCGATGCCGCTTGATCAGCATCTGATCCTTGAACGCTTTGCTGACGATGGTTACCTTGAAATGGGATTCCGAACCCGGTGCGACATTATGCAGATGGCTTTCATTTTCGACCTGCAGAAAATCGGCATCATATTCGCTAGCGAGTTTATGCTCGATATTGGCCTGAATTGACATACGCTATAAACCTGTGACTTATTTTAACTGCTGCTGCACTTTCTTGATCGCTTCGGCGACATCTTCCATGGTTTGCAGCCGATCTTCCAGTTCTACCGCCATCAATCTTTGAACCAGTTTGCCGATAGCTGGATCCACGTCATCCTTGAGCTCATGAACCGGGATTGCCTTACCTTCCAGGTGCTGGAACAGCAGTGACATGGGTTCCCCGGTATAAGGGAGCTGCCCGGAGAACATCCCGTAAGCGATGATGCCAAGCGCATAAATATCGCTGCGATGATCTGCATCCTGGCCCTTGGCACGTTCCGGCGACAGGTAGGCTGGCGTTCCAATGATCGAGCCGGTCTTGGTCAGGGTTGAGTCGGCATTCGAGGAGGCCGAGGCGATACCGAAATCGACGATTTTAACCAGTCCTGAGTCATCCATCAGGATATTGCTTGGCTTTAAGTCGCGGTGGATGACTTGCTGGTTATGCGCCGCTGCCATACCGTTAGCGACCTGCAGCAGAATATCAAGCCCTTCCTCGGGTCCAAAAAACTTGGTTTCCTTCAGGTACTCGTCGATCCCCTTGCTATCGAAGTACTCCATCGATATCGCGCTGAGGTTGTCATTGAACAACATATCATGGATACGAATAACGTTCGGGTGACTCACTTTGCGAGAGTACTTTACTTCCCGCAGAAACCGTTCGCGAGACGATTCCTCGGCGGTTAGTTCGGGATGCATGAATTTCAATATCAGGGGCTCGCCGACCATTTCATCCGTGGCCAGCATGACCCGCCCCATCGCGCCACGTCCGATTTCCTTATCGATACGAAATCGATCCATCCACAGGTCTCCCTTCTTGAAGTCTTCTATGTTTTGTTGCGGCGGTGGCGGCGGTGCTGGTGCAACCGGAGCTGGATTCGTGCCCTGCTCGACCGACTGGGTATCTTCAAACTTGATCAGGCGGGTATCGAAATAAGTTGCCTGGTCAACATTGAGTTGCGGCAAACCGAATTCTTCGGTTAATCGATTGACGACTTCACCCGCGGTATCGCGTACCGTGGCCTGCAGTGTCGGGACTTTTTGCATTAACTTATCGCGCACGGTCTTGGCATGTCGCTTGCCCGTGAGCTTGCCAATCGCTTCGAGTGCTTCCCTTTGTATCAACGCCTCGGGCATACGCAGGCAGTTAAATGAAATTTCAAGTCCTTTGCTAAAGCCGAGATCCGCCACGGCTTTTAGCACCGCAGGTGCCGACTCAGGCCATTTAACAATTACCTTTTTCAGCAGATCTATCGATTCGCGCTTATTCGATCTGCCAATAGAGGCGATCGCACCATCGCGTACCTGCCAGTCTTCGTGCAAGGCATTTTCCCAGAGCTGCTCCAGGTCCGCCGGGTCGATATTTTGTGCAGCAAACCGCTGCGCCTGTTCCCGGACAAATTCGTTTTCGTGTTCAATCAAACTGCCTGCCGCAATGTAAAGCTTGTCATTACCAAATCTTTGCAAACACTTCAGGGACTGTTCCTTGCCCCACCATTCCTGATTCTCAAGTAATTTGAGAAACTTTTCCAGGCTCTCCGGGGTGACGTATTTGACGAAGAGTCTGATAAAAATCTGGCGAATTTCGTCCGATTTACCACAAGTCCAGGGAGCCAGCTTGGACACCAGTTCAGCATCCGCCTGTGCCTTCAGCACTTCGATCGCCATCTCGCGTTCGACTTCGGACATGGATTCGACAAAAGGCAGCACCACCGAGGCATCAAATTTAACCGGGAGGCTCTTTAAAGCCTTCAAAGCTTCGATCACGACTGTCTTGTTATCATCCGTTAAAAACTTGCCGATCTGTTGCGCCACAGCAGGCTGATCAACCTGGCTAAAATAACGCAGTAGCAATATTTTAACCGATGGACTACCTATCGATTCCGGATCAATGTGCAGCACCTCGAGGTCAAGCGGAACAACCGAATCTGGCGCCAGCTTAAGCAATTGCTCAGCGTGTCCCTTATCCAGCTTGAGTGCATTGGTTATTATCTGCTCAGGCTTGAGACGCTCGCGCTGGAAAGCAAGTATGTCGATAACCTCGGTTTGGGAAACATCGGATTCATGCAGTTTTTTAAACAGTTTGCTGGGGTTGATCTGTGCCGACTTTGAAAGTATCGATGCCGCGGTCGAGCGAATCTTGGTGGCATCGTTTTCGAGACTATTTAGAAACAGCTCTTCGTTAGTACCTTCAGCGTTTTCCAGGCAAATCTCGGTCAGCATTGCCTGATGAACCCCGGAAGTCTCCGGGATTATTTGGATCAAGTGTTCCAGCGAATCCCTGGAAGACTGACGCAGCTTATCAACGAGCGCAGCGCCCTTAGCACTCTCCAGATCGTCACAATCCAGGAATTGTTTCAGGGTTCTTTTGAAAAGAATTGAGCCTAACACCGCCATGTTTTTATAATTTAGCCTTCAATCTGCGCAACTGCCACCTCTACGACAGGATTATAGACGCAAATCACCCTAAAAAGGTCAGCTTAAGCTTATTTTGCTTGTACCAATTTTCAGTTTAAGCGTCGTTTTGTGAAACTGAAATGCTGCTCATCGTCAATATCGACAGAAATCTGATCACCCGCTTCGAATTCTCCCGCTAATATCGACATCGCAACCGGGTTTTCAATCGCCTGCTGAATCTCCCGCTTCAACGGACGGGCACCGTATACCGGGTCAAAACCGAGTTCACCAAGCAAGTCCATCGCGGCATCGCTGAAAGAGATGCCGATATCCTTCTCTTTCAGGCGTGCTGTTAATGCCTGCAACTGAATCTCGGCAATGGCGCGTATTTGCTGCTGGGTCAGGGAATGGAAAACTACTGATTCATCGATACGATTAATGAATTCGGGCCTGAAATGGTTTGCAACCTGCTCCATCACCGCCAACTTGATTTGATCATAGTTTTGTTCACCGGCCAGGGCCTGAATCTCGGTCGAACCAAGATTCGAGGTCATAACGATGACGCAGTTACGAAAGTCAACTGTGCGCCCCTGACCGTCGGTAAGCCTGCCATCATCAAGCACCTGTAAAAGAATATTGAACACATCCGGATGTGCTTTCTCGATCTCATCCAGCAGGATCACCGAGTAGGGACGGCGGCGCACTGCCTCGGTCAGATATCCACCTTCTTCGTAGCCGACGTATCCCGGCGGAGCACCCACCAGGCGTGCGACACTGTGCTTTTCCATGAATTCCGACATATCGATACGAATCATTGCATCTTCGGTATCGAACAGGAAGTTCGTCAGGGCCTTGGTTAACTCGGTCTTACCAACCCCGGTTGGCCCCAGAAACAGGAATGAACCGTTGGGACGCGCCGGGTCCGAAAGACCCGCGCGTGAGCGTCGAATCGCGTCCGCTACGGCCTTCACCGCTTCACCCTGACCAATTACTCGCTCTGCCAGCATGGTTTCCATATTGAGCAGTTTTTCCCGTTCCGATCCAAGCATCTTGGATACCGGAATACCGGTCCACCTCGACACAATCGACGCGATTTCCTCTTCACCAACCTTGTTGATCAACAACTTCATGTCCTGCGTTTCGGCACTGGCCGCAAGGTTGAGCTGTTTTTCGAGTTCCGGGATACGTCCGTACTGCAGCTCGGACATACGCGCGAGGTCTCCCGCACGCTGTGCGGTTTCGAGATCAAGCCGTGCTCGCTCGAGAGCCTCCTTGATATGAGTGGTACCCTGCAGTGCGGCCTTTTCGGCCTTCCAGACTTCATCCAGATCAGAATACTCGCGCTCGAGTTTTCCGATTTCGTCTTCCAGGGTCGTGCGTCGTTTCACGCTCGCAGAATCGCTTTCTTTTTTAAGCGCTTCCTGCTCGATCTTGAGCTGGATCAGTCGTCTTTCGAGACGGTCCATATCTTCCGGCTTGGAGTCAATTTCCATACGGATCCGGCTGGCCGCCTCGTCAATCAGGTCGATAGCCTTGTCCGGTAACTGCCGATCAGCAATATAGCGGTAAGACAGGGTCGCCGCTGCGACTATCGCCGGATCAGTTATATCAACGCCATGATGAACTTCGTAGCGCTCTTTCAGGCCTCGCAATATAGCGATCGTATCCTCGACACTCGGCTCCTGTACCAATACCTTTTGAAAGCGTCGTTCAAGCGCAGCATCTTTCTCGAGATATTGCCGGTATTCATCCAGCGTGGTCGCGCCAATGCAGTGCAGTTCGCCACGCGATAAGGCTGGCTTGAGCATGTTGCCGGCGTCCATTGCACCTTCGGCCTTTCCTGCGCCAACCATGGTGTGCAATTCGTCGATAAACAGGATTATTTGTCCCTCTTGCTTGCCGAGGTCATGTAATACCGCCTTCAGGCGTTCTTCAAATTCACCCCGGAACTTGGCACCCGCGATCAGGGAACCCATATCGAGCGACAAAACGCGTTTATGTTTCAATCCCTCGGGAACCTCACCATTGACAATGCGCTGAGCGAGACCCTCGACAATTGCCGTTTTGCCAACCCCAGGCTCACCGATTAATACTGGATTATTCTTGGTGCGACGCTGCAACACCTGGATCGCGCGTCGAATTTCCTCGTCACGCCCGATGACAGGATCAAGTTTTCCCTGCTCGGCACGCTCGGTTAAATCGATGGTGTACTTTTCCAGCGCCATGCGCTGGTCTTCAGCATTGGCATCGTTCACCGACTGTCCACCTCGAATCGCGTCAACTGCCGCGGCGAGGGTCTGCTGGTTGGCACCGGCGGATTTTAATAAATCACTTAGCGGTCCTTTTTCTTGGATCGCTGCCAGCACAAACAATTCACTGGAGATAAACTGGTCTTTTCGCTCCTGTGCAAGCTTATCGGTGACATTGAGTAACTTCCCGAGCGCGTTTGAAATATGCAGCTCACCGCCAGTGCCTTCGACGCCTGGCAGCTTATCCAGCAATTCACCCAATTGGGATCGAAGCAGGTTAATATTGACTCCCGCATGCGAAAACAACGGCCGTACCGACCCACCTTGCTGGTCAAGTAATGCGATCATCAAGTGTACCGGCTCTATAAACTGGTGATCGCGGCCAACGGCAATTGACTGCGCGTCAGACAGGGCTTCCTGGAATTTGCTGGTCAAGCGATCCATACGCATTGAATCAGTCCTCTAAACATTAAAATCTTTGGGGTTAAATAAGACTAACACCCGGTTTTTCAACCCCAAACCGCGTGGATTAGTTGATCCAGATCAATGATGCCATGCGGCCCGTGGTCGCATTTCGGCGATAAGAAAAAAAACGGTCGGCATCACGGTAACTACAACCGGGATCACGGTAAACATCGACTACACCCTGCCTTTTCAACACCCGTTCAGCAAGACCTGCGAGATCACACAGCCAGTGCCCCTTGCGATTCTCCTTGAAGAAGGATTCTGCATCCTGTATCGATGCGATAAAGGCGCTACGCACCTCTCCACCGACTTCAAAATTTTGCTGCGAAATGCCGGGTCCGATCCAGGCCTGAAGTTGTGCACCGCAAGACTCCATGCTGGCAAGCGTGCCCTGAATTACTCCCGCCTGCAGGCCACGCCAGCCGGCATGCACCGCGGCGACCTCGCTGCCATCACGATTACAAACCAGGATCGGCAGGCAATCGGCTGTCATCACCACCGCGACGACCCCGGGTTGACGCGTGATCGCTGCATCAGCATCACGGCTATTGTCCAGCTCCAAAGTGACGGCATGGGTGCCATGGGTCTGGTTAATCCAGCAAGGTTCGGCAGGCAGGTTCAGCTGCTGCAACAGCTCGCGATTTCGTGCAACATGGACAGGATCGTCACCCACATGCAGTGCCAGATTTAAGCTGTCGAACGGAGCCTCACCAACACCTCCTAGGCGAGTAGTCGTATAGGCACAAACACCCGGTGGCGCGACCCAGCCCGGCTTAATGGTATCAATCATAGCGTATCAGTGCCTCGAGCAAGCTTTCGAAATCTTCCGCTAACGGCGCCTCAAAGCTAACCATCTCGTGGCTGCGCGGATGCTCAAAACTCAGTCGTTGCGCATGCAGCGCCTGTCGCTTAAAGTCCTGAACTAAAGGTTGCAATGCGGTGTCAATTCCAGCCGGAATACGGGCCCGCCCGCCATAAACGCCATCTCCGAGTAACGGGTAGTTTAGATGCGCCATGTGCACCCGGATTTGATGAGTACGTCCCGTTTCGAGCTGTATATTTATCAAGCTATAGTGATTGAATTTTCGCGCTACCTGGAAATGCGTTATCGCTAATTTACCGCCTGCCTGTACTGACATCTTTTTACGATTCTGAGGATGTCTGCCGATGCCGGTCTCGATGCTGCGACCCGCGGTAACGACGCCCTGGGTTAGCGCCACATATTCACGTTTCACCAGGCGCTGCTGCAATTGATCGATAAGCCAGCTATGCGCGGTCAGATTACGGGCGACTACCATCACCCCGGTAGTATCCTTATCCAGACGATGCACAATACCCGCACGAGGCAATTGTTGCAGCCGCGAATCGTGCGCGAGTAATCCATTAACCAGGGTTCCATCGGGATGCCCGGCAGCGGGATGCACTACCAGGTTGGACGGCTTGTTCACCACGATAATATCTTCATCCTGATAGAGGATATCGAACTTGATAGCTTGCGGCTGGTCTGAAGTTATTACCTGCTCGGGAACATCCAGGTCGACCAGGTCACCGCTGTAAACCTTTTGCCTGGGCTTACAGAGTTCATCGTTCACGGTTACCAGTCCCTGCTGAATCCATTGTTGAATCCTGGAACGCGAGTAGTCGGGAAGTAGCAGGTGCAAAGCATGATCAAGTCGGTTCCCAGCCTGCTGATTCTCAATCTGGAAACTTTGCTGAATTAATTTCATGCGCTCGTTATACTATTCGTTTTTCATCCAACAGGTCGCCTGATATTAACAAAGTAGTTACGACAATGCGTTTCATTATTTACATTACAATCGCAATCAGCCTGGCTGCCTGTGGCGGCGCCAGTGAGAATATCGATCCCACCGCGGACTGGAGCGTGGAAAAGTTCTACCTCGAAGCTCGTGGTGAACTCGCCAATGAAAACTACCTGACTGCAATCGAGTACTACGAGACACTGGAATCCAGGTTTCCATTTGGCAAATACGCCACCCAGGCGCAAATCGACGTCGCTTACGCCTACTATAAATTCAACGAGCCGGAATCAGCGATCACAGCACTTGACCGATTTATTAAACTCCATCCGCGAGACGATTCGGTAGACTACGCCTATTACCTGAAAGGCCTGGTCAATTTCGAACGCGGTGGCACTATCCTGGACGCGCTGGTGGAGCGCGATTTGTCGCAATTCGACAGGAATCTATTGCTAAACGCATACCGTGATTTCAAACTGTTGGTGCAACGCTTCCCGGATAGCAAATATACCCCCGATGCAACCAGGCGCATGATCCACCTGCGCAATGAGTTAGCCCGCGCCGATTTCAATATCGCCAACTACTATGCGTCACGAGACGCATGGGTCGCTGTTGCAAATCGCACCAGGTTAATCTTACGCGACTACCAGGGATCAAGCGTGATCAGATCCACGCTCGAATTGCAACTTCAGGCCTACCAGGCGCTGGGACTGGACGAGCTCGCGCGCAATACGCAGCGCATTATTGATTTGAACTATAACCAGGATTCCTGATGCAGTATCGGCAACTCGGCCATAGCGATATCCAGGTAAGTGAGATCTGCCTGGGTTCGATGACCTGGGGCACCCAGAATAGCGAAGCCGAAGGACATGCCCAGATTGACCATGCGCTTGATAACGGAGTCAATTTCATCGATACCGCCGAACTGTATCCGGCCATACCGATGACCGCTAAAACTACCGGGAGAACCGAAGAAATTATCGGTACCTGGTTAAAGACATCGGCTAGGCGTGACCAGGTAATCCTGGCCAGTAAAGTTGCTGGAATAGACAGCGCAGATGTGCAGGATGGCATTGCTATAAGCCCCGAGAAGATCCGTGTGAGTATCGAAGGCAGCCTTAAACGATTACAAACTGACTATATCGACCTGTATCAACTGCACTGGCCAAATCGCGGGCATTATCATTTTCGTCGCAATTGGAGCTACGATCCTACCGACCAGGATAAACAGGAAACCCTCGATCATATTTTTACGACCCTTGAATACCTGGGCGAATTGGTGGCGGCGGGCAAGATACGCACAATCGGCCTTTCCAATGAAACCTGTTGGGGCAGCTGTCAGTTTTTACAAATTGCGGATGCCAATGGCTTCCCCCGAGTCGTCTCGTTGCAAAATGAATATAGCCTGATGTATCGCACTCATGATCTTGACCTGGCGGAGTTTTCACACCACGAAAAAGTCGGGCTTTTACCATACTCACCCCTGGCCTGCGGCATGCTGACCGGAAAATATGAAAACGGTACCAGCCCCGATGGCTCGCGCCTGACAATTACTCCTGATCTTTATGGCCGCGTCAACGACGGGACCTGGCCAGTGGTAGACGCATACGTATCGATCGCGCGTAAACATGGTATCAATCCCGCCCAGATGGCAATTGCGTTCTGTAACCAAAGACCCTTCGTAACTTCTAGTATTATTGGTGCCACCAGCCTTGAGCAACTTGCCGTCAACATCGGCGCCGCCGAGCTTGAATTGAGTGAGGAAGTGCTCGAAGATATACAGTCAGTATATCGTCTCAACCCGGTACCCTATTAGACAATAGCCATGAACCAAGCAGACATAGTTGCCGAAATGCAGGTAATGCCCGAAATCGATGTCAAATATGAAATCAGACGCCGGGTCGACTTTATCAAGTATCAACTCGAACTGAGCGGCCAAAAAGCGCTTGTTCTTGGAATCAGTGGAGGTATCGATTCCTGTACCTGCGGCCGACTGGCGCAAATTGCAGTCGATGAACTCAACCAGGATTCCAACGGATATCGTTTCATCGCGGTACGCCTGCCTTATGCCTCCCAGGCAGACGAGACTGACGCGCAACTGGCGCTCGATTTTATCCTGCCGAGCCACAGTGTTACGGTCAACGTACAATCCGGCACTGATGCAATCCACGAGACAACGCTGGCCGCACTCGCCGAGCAGGGACTGGCTGATCAGACAGCCGATAAGCAGGATTTCGTCAAGGGCAATGTCAAGGCGCGTATGCGCATGATCGCGCAATATGAAATCGCCGGATTACTTGAAGGCCTGGTGCTCGGTACCGATCACTCCGCCGAGAACGTGACCGGTTTCTATACCAAGTATGGCGACGGTGCCTGTGATATTGCCCCGTTATTCGGGCTCAGCAAGCGCCAGGTTCGACAGCTGGCCACACAACTCGGTGCGCCGGAAAAAATTATCACCAAGACTCCGACAGCAGATCTCGAGTCCCTGGCACCGTCCAAACCCGATGAGGAAACGCTCGGCCTGACCTACGAGCAGATCGACGATTTCCTCGAAGGCAAAAAAATCGATCCCGAGGTCGAGCATCGCATCATCCACATCTTCCTCACCACCGCCCACAAACGCCAGCCCATCGCCACCGTCTACGACCAATAGCCCCGTAAGAGTACCAACGCCACCTCGGGGGAAGTTTCCAAAAGACGCTCCCAACCGGCGCAAGCGCCGGTTGGTCCATCCATGGAATCGCTTGGAGCCCGATGCGTCGGACCGCGGCATCCATGCCTCGCTACACTTTTGAAAACTTCCCCCCGAGGTGGCTACATACTTGGTAGGCAACCGAAGAAATTGCTTGCGACGTAAAGACTGGGTGCCGAAAAAGTATTAATTTTAAAGGGTCAGGCCGCAGGGATGCGGCCTGTGGCGAGTCGAGACAGGGACGTCGAGTCTCGCCTTGCCCTTTAAAATTACTACTTTTTCGGGAAGCCGCAGGCCACCCAGTCAGTCGCAAGTGATTTTTTCGGTTGCCGATATTGGATTGGGCGGCCCCGCACAACTATCCAGTATAAGTCTGGAACGATGAATTGATCAGGCGTTGAGGACGGATTCGGCTTGCAGGTCGGCGTGGTAGGAGGAGCGCACCATCGGGCCGCTGGCGACCTGGTCGAAACCGATTGATTCGGCGTAGGCGCCAAGCTCATCGAATTCATCCGGGGTGACGAAACGTTCGACGGCGAGGTGATCCAGGCTGGGTTGCAGGTACTGACCCAGGGTCAGCATATTGACCTGGTGCTTGCGCAGATCGCGCAAGACCTGCTTAACCTCGTCGATTTCTTCACCGAGCCCCAGCATTAAACCAGACTTGGTCGGCACCTGTGGATGCATTTGCTTGAACTTTTCCAGCAAGTCCAGCGACCATTCATAATCGGATCCCGGGCGTATTTTCCGGTATAGCGAGGGTACCGACTCGAGGTTGTGATTGAAAACGTCCGGCGGCGCCTGGGTCATAATTTCAAGCGCGACATCCATGCGACCGCGGAAGTCCGGGGTCAGGATTTCAATTTTGATATCGGGATTCAACTTGCGTGTTTCATGAATACAATCAACAAAATGACCCGCACCCCCGTCGCGCAAATCATCCCGGTCGACCGAAGTGATGACGACATAGCGCAGCTCCATGTCGTATATCGTCCTCGCCAGGTTTGCAGGTTCATGCGTATCCAGCGGATTGGGCCGGCCATGACCCACATCGCAAAAGGGGCAACGCCGGGTACAGATATCACCCATGATCATAAAGGTCGCCGTGCCCTTGGAAAAACATTCTCCGAGGTTGGGACAGGACGCCTCTTCACATACCGTAAACAGGCTGTTTTCGCGCAGGCGCGCCTTAAGTTGTTTTACGCGGTTCCCGCTGGGGGCCTTGGCGCGAATCCACGGTGGTTTACGTTGTACCGTCCTGGACGGCACAACCTTGATCGGGATGCGGGCTACCTTGTCGGCTCCCTTGAGCTTAACGCCCTGAATAACCTGATTCTTTTTCACTTATTTTTCCAATGAGTATTTCGGCCAGATCATGGCCCACCTGCTCCATCCCGTCGGCGATACCCTGGTCACGCAACTGAGTAACAGCAAGACCCTCGTAACCACAGGGATTAATGCGCGTAAACGGTTCCAGGTCCATATCAACATTCAAACTCAAGCCATGATAACAACAACCTTTTCGAATGCGCAAACCCAGCGCGGCAATCTTGGCCTGCCCGACATAAACGCCAGGCGCACCTTTTCGGCCATACGCCTCTACCTGGTAGCCTTCGAGTAAACTAATTACAGATTTTTCAATCCGTGTTACCAGCCCCTTAACCCCGAGGCCGAGGCGCGTGATATCAAGTAGACAGTAAATCACCAGTTGTCCAGGGCCGTGGTAGGTAACCTGGCCGCCTCGATCAATCTGCACGACAGGAATATCACCGGGATCTAACAAATGCTCGGCACGTCCATTCAGGCCCTGGGTAAATACCGGGGCATGCTCGGTGATCCACAGTTCGTCACGGGTTTTCGAGTTACGTCGATTAGTGAAGTCCTTCATCTCGTCCCAGGTTTTCCGGTAATCAGACATACCCAGATATTTGACTTCAATATGATTCGGTGAGGTTGTCACGTGCACTGCGCCAGGGAGGCATAATTCAATGATCGGAGTGTACACGAGAGCCAATCACTATTTTAAGAAATATCCAGCGATCAACCGCGACCGCTTCAGATGCTGTAGAAGCCTATAACGACATTACGACCGCATCGCAGTCATATAAGTCCTGGTATATCTCTTCCAGTTGTTGCTGGCTATATACAGTGAAGGTGAGCGTTAATGCCTGGTACTTGCCGCCTTTGCTATTGCGCCGGCGAACCTCTATATGCTCCGCCTGGGGACATCTAGACCTCACCAGCGCCAGCACGATAGCTTCGAAATCGTCGCTTTGCTTGCCAAATACCTTGAGCGGAAATCGGCTCGGATAGTCAATCAGTGCTAGCGCGGATTCAGCGGATGCCTGGTCGTCGCTCATTAGCGGAACATTAACTTGATTCTGTCCATCGCCCTGGCAAAGAAGCTGCCTGCCGCAACAGCCTGCATCGCCACAATGTCCTCGGATAGAATCATTTCATCATCGAGCTTTATACTGACCCGTCCAAGCTGCTGTCCACGAGCAATTGGTGCCGAAATTTCACGGTCGATTTCCATCGTGGCATCTAAATCCCCGTAACGTCCCCGTGGAATGGTGATATGAATATCCTTACCAACCCCCATGTTGATCTGCTCCTGGTCGCCGTACCAGACTCTTGCTGCCTTCAATATTTCTTCTGCTCGATACAGTTGATGGGTTTCAAAGAAACGAAACCCATAATTCAAAAGCGATTGGCTACTTTGAGTGCGCGTCTTGTCGGATTCAGCTCCAAGCACTACGGAGATCAGCCGCATTTCCTCGCGCAGTGCCGATGCCACCAGGCAAAATCCGGCTGCCGAGGTATGGCCAGTCTTGACCCCGTCAACCGACTCATCGCGCCACAACAGGCGATTGCGATTAAACTGTCGGATCTTGTTAAATGTATACTCACGTTCTTTGTAATAACGATAAGATTCAGGAAACTCACGGATTACGGCCCTTGAAAGCGTCGCGATATCGCGCGCGCTACTGTAGTGATCCTTATCCGGCCAACCGGTCGCGTTAACGAAATTGGTGTTAGACATCCCCAGTAACTGCGCCTGGTGGTTCATGTAACCCGCAAAGGCCGATTCGGAACCGGCGACATGCTCGGCCAGCGCCACGCTTGCATCATTCCCTGACTGTATGATCAAGCCTTTTAGTAACTCCTCAACCGATACCTGCTTGCCTACTTCGACAAACATCTTCGACCCTTTCATGCGCCAGGCCTTCTCGCTGATGGTCACCATGTCGTCCAGGTTAATGTCCCCATCGGCAATCGCCTTGTCAACCAGGTAAGCAGTCATCAACTTGGTAATACTGGCTGGCTCAACATGCTCATCCGGATTATTCTCTGCGAGTACCCTGCCCGATTCAAAGTCGACCAGGATATAGCTCGTCGCATTAAGGGCCGGCGGATCCGGAATCGGTTTGGCAGCAGCCCAGCCAGATGCAGACCACAGCACTACAAGGAGAGTTAAAACCAGCGAGACGATTTTCATATTAGACAGACTTTGCAAAGGGGACCCGTAACGAGACGCGATTGTAGCGATCGCCGACTTTGCTAACAAGGTTTATTCGGTGGCGTCCGCTACCACGATGCGTGCGACCTGAAAACCCTTGGTCTTGAGACGCCTGACAATCGCATTTGCCTCGTCGATATCGAACAGGGGCCCAACCCGCACCCGGTAATAGAGACCCTGATTAGTTTGCAGGCGGGATACCCTGGCCGAGGACTCGTTCGCCTCGATTAGATCCTGAACCAGGTTATTGGCATTCAGGGGATCAGAGAAAGATCCCATTTGAATATACAACGGTAAATTAAAGTCGGCTTCATCAGTCAAGGGAATACTGCGCGCTACACGGACCGGTTTGCTCTCCCCTGCCCTCAGAGTACTGATCTCGACATTGGCGGTACCGGGACCATTTACACCCAGTTTTTTCGCTGCCGCATAGGACAGGTCGATAATACGACCCTCAATAAATGGCCCCCTGTCATTGACCCGGACTACCGTCGAGCGACCGTTATCCAGATTTTTCACATGTACATATACCGGAATTGGCAAGGTCTTGTGCGCCGCCGTCATGGCATGCATATTATAGATTTCGCCACTGGAAGTCGGCCGCCCATGAAACTTGGTCCCATACCAGGAGGCGACACCACGTTGCCTGAATCCCTCGTAACTGTCGAGCACGTGGTAGCGCTTGCCAAACACGACATAGGATGACGGATTTCCCCGTTCCGACGGGGTTGTTTTCTTAGCCACCAAATCCCGCTGTTGCGCCTGATTTCCGATCGGCACACCGAAGGTGCAGGCACTTAGCGTCAGCATGACCAGGAATGAGAAAACGCAATATTGTCTCATGTCGTTTTCTTGAACTCCCGACTGATCAATTTGGCGAGTTGGTATACGGCCATCGCGTAGAGTTCGCTATGGTTGTAGCGCGTAATAACATAGAAATTTTGAAAACCGGCCCAGTATTCCGGGCGATCTTTCTGTTGCAGCCTGACCAGGGCTACCGGCGTCTCCTCGCTAATATCAAACTGCGAGGTCAGGCCATTCCGTTTCAATTGCGCCCACTTGTAGTCAGTTTTAACACCGGGTTCGAGACTATCGACCGAATTGTTTTCACCGGCAACTAACGGTCGCGCGACACGTCCATCGCGCTGCCATCCGTGCCTTACGAAGTAGTTTGCGACACTGCCGGCGATATCGGGAATGCTATCGAATAAATTGGTCTGCCCGTCCTCGTCAAAATCGATCGCATAGCTACGATAACTCGACGAAATGAACTGCGGCATACCCATCGCGCCGGCATAGGACCCTCGCAAAGAGCGTGCCTCAAAGCCCTGCTCCTTGGACAGCAGCAGGAATTCTTCCAGTTCACGCATGAAAAATTTGGCCCGTCGGGGGTAGTCAAAGGCCAGTGTCACCAGGCTATCAAACACGGGATCTTTACCCTTGTAGATACCATAAAAAGATTCAACCCCGATTATTGCGACAATGATTTCCGCGGGCACACCCGTTTTTTCGCTAACAACGGCAAGAAGGTCTTGATGCTCTCGCCAGAACTCAACCCCAAGAGCTATACGCTTTTCCTTGATGAAAATACCACGGTACTGATGCCACTCGAGTTCCTTTTCAGCAGGTCGATCCAGCTTCTCAAACAGGTGCTCCTGTTTTTTCACCTGTGCAAACAAACCCACAAGCTCCTGTTCGCTATAATTGGTATCTGAGGCCATGCGCTGCACAAAGGCTACTACATCGTCACGGCCCTGATAGTCACCACCGGGTATTTCCAACGCGGATACCAGTGGGGCTGAAAAAAAACCCAGGATAAATAGTAATCTTTTCATCACACCATAAATCGCTTTGCCGATCGTATCGACATAATTAAACCAAAGCCCATCATCAAGGTCACCATAGAAGTGCCCCCATAGCTTATCAAAGGTAACGGCACACCAACCACTGGCAGCATGCCAGCTACCATTCCGGTATTTACGAACAGGTAAACAAAAAATGTCAGGCTAAACGCGCCAGCCAGTAGGCGCCCAAAATTTTCCGTGGAATTCGCGGCAATGTAAAGACCACGAAAGATAATTGCCACATAGATCAATATCAAGACAATACTGCCAAAGAATCCAAATTCTTCACCAAATACCGAGAAAATAAAGTCGGTTGAGCGCTCTGGAATAAAATCCAGTTGAGACTGCGTACCGTTCAACCAACCCTTACCATAAACACCTCCCGAGCCGATCGCGATCTTGGATTGTATTATATGGTAACCGGAACCAAGCGGATCGCTTTCCGGATCCAGCAGGGTTGCTATACGTTTACGCTGGTAGTCGTGCAATGCAAACTTCCACAACAGGGGTGCCATCAATGACAACAACACACCCAGGCTGATCATTACACGCCAACGCACGCCGGCAAGAAACAAGACAAAAAACCCGGCACTGCCTACCAGGATAGCGGTGCCGAGATCGGGCTGTCTTGCAATCAGCAGCACCGGGACCGCTACCAATACCGACGAAACCACGAGTTCCTTCAAACCCACGGGCAATACCCGATTTGCAAGATAGGTTGCAACAATCATGGGTACCGCGAGCTTGAGAATTTCCGAAGGCTGAAACCGGATAAACCCCAGGCTCAGCCAACGTTGCGCGCCTTTGCCAACTTCGCCATAGAACATGACTGCAATTAGCATCGCTACCCCGGCGAGGTATAACCATATCGAAATCTTGCGAATCATTCGCAGCGGTATATTAGCAGCCGCTACCAACAGCAACAGGGCGAAAATGATGCGGGTCAATTGTCGAATCACCACCGCCTGGTCTGAACCACTCGCGCTATACAACACCATGCTACCGAACAGGGCCAGCACAATCACCAGCGACAGTAGCACCGGATCAAGTCGCAGCGCGTCCAGTACACGCCGCGTTATCGAAGTCGTATCGGAATCCAGTGCCTGATTCATAACTACTCCAGCAGGTACGCGTCCATGATACGACGCGCTATCGGAGCAGCCACCGCACTTCCACTGCCTCCATTCTCGACAATCACAGCAACAGCAATCTGCGGATCATCTGCGGGTGCATAACTGACGAACAATGCATGATCACGCAGTTTCTCAAGTACAGTTTCTTCATCGTACTCTTCATCCTGGGCCACCTCAAACACCTGCGCGGTACCGGTTTTACCAGCCACTTTGTACTGAAGTCCCTGATTGATACCACGCGCAGTTCCACGCAATCCATGCACGACGTTGATCATGGCTTTATGAACATGCTCCCAGTTATGCTCTCTTTTCAGTTCGTAGCGTCCCGCTACCCGGCTCGCAATTTCGATGCGATTGTATTCAGGAACTTTTTCAACCGATTTGACCAGGTGCGGTTGATAGCGGGTTCCCCTGACCGAAAAAGCTGCAATCGAGTTTGCAAGCTGCAATGGAGTGACCAGGAGATACCCCTGGCCGATGCCGGTAATCAGGGTTTCACCTGGAAACCAGGGCATACCGTCATGGCCTCTTTTCCATTCCCTCGACGGTAATATACCTTTACGTTCACCAGTACTGTCTACGCCTGTTTCAATTCCATACCCGAACTCACCCAGGAATGAAGACATGAGATCTATTCCAAGCCGAAAGGCGAGATCGTAAAAATAGACATCGCAGGACTGGGTTATCGCATCGGTCAGATTCACAGGCCCGTGCCCCTGCTTTTTCCAGTCACGATACCTGCGCTCTTCGTTGGGAAGCTTATAATATCCGACGCAATGGATTTCCTCTTCCTTTTTTGCGAATGCCGATTCAAGCCCTGCTAATCCGTAAAAAGGTTTGGTCGTAGACCCTGGAGGATATTGTCCCGAAAGAGCGCGATTAAACAGGGGCCGCTGGTGCGAATCACGCAATTCATTGTACTTGATGAAGCTGATTCCATTAACGAATAAATTGGGATTGAAAATCGGCATTGATACCAATGCCAGGATCTCACCATTATTGGGATCGATAGCGACGACTGCCCCGGAACTATTACCAAAAGCCTCCTCGGCCACCTTCTGCAAACTGGAATCGATCGTCAGGTGAAGGTTGTTTCCCTGCACCGGGGGAGATTCATTCAGCACGCGCAGGGTGCGGCCATTGGCGTTGACCTCGACATGCTGCACCCCGACCGTACCATGCAGTTCATGCTCATAGAATTTTTCCAGGCCAAGCTTGCCGATATGGGTGGTACCGGCATATTCGACTCCGTCGACTTCCCCGAGGTCTCTTTCATCGATCCGACCGACGTAGCCGAGCGCATGTACTGCATGTGCACCTTGCGGGTAATTGCGCGTCAGGCGAGCATTAATTTCGACACCCTCGAATCGATGCAGGTTAACCGCCAACCTGGCAACCTCTCCATCATTCAGATTCAGGCGCAACGGGATGCTTTCGAAGGGTCGCCGACGCTTTAAAGACTGCTTGAATCGTTTCAGGTCCTGGTCGCTGTATTCAACATATTGCCGCAGCTGTAACAGCGTGTTGTCCAGGTCTTCGACCTGTTCGCGCACGATTTCCAGCCGATAGGCCGGCAAGTTGTCGGCCATGACGACGCCGTGGCGATCGAATATCAATCCACGTGTCGGAGGCAATGCCTTGATGCGAACGCGATTACTGTCTGAAAGCGTCGAAAAATGCTCATGTTCGACGATCTGCAACACGTATAGCCGGCCGAGCACGAGGCTTAGCAAAATCACGATGAAAATTGCTGATAACACCAGCCGGCGCCGAATCAAACGGCTCTCGAGGTAATCGTCTTGTAACTGCTCTCGCTTCGGCATTGAAACGGATTTAACCTTTGGGGATGCGGATCATTGGCGGATGTGACGACAATAGCAGAAAAATAGCAAAAAAAGAGTCGGAAATATGTAAAGTAATTTCAAAATACCGTTAAAAACCGATATCATTCACGCGTTTTTTCATAGCCCCATTAGATATCGGGCGAGAATTCCTAAAAAACCATCACAATATCTGGGGAAAGAATATGGAGTTAAGTAACCTGTTGCCGCCGATTTTCGGTGCCTTCGGATTAGGCGCGGCAGCATTTGTCTACGCGCAGGTCAAAAAACATCCCGAGGGCGAAGGCAAAGTCGTCGAAATCGGCAATCAGATTCACCTTGGTGCGATGGTATTCATGAAGCGTGAATACAAGATGCTGACCATGTTTGCCGCGGTACTAATGGTTTTGCTGTTTATCTTTCTCGGCTTTGGAACCGCGTTTTGCTTTCTGATGGGCGCCCTGGCCTCCGGGTCTGCCGGTTACATCGGCATGAACACGGCTACCCGCGCCAATGTCAGAACCACGACCGCAGCCCATAACGAGGGCGCCGCGGCTGCTTTAACCGTGGCCTTCTTCGGTGGCTCGATCATGGGTCTTGCGGTCGCATCGCTCGGTCTGCTTGGACTGGGCATCGTGTTTTTTCTATTCTCCGGTGACCTCGAGTCACTACACGCAATCCACGGGTTTGCGATGGGCGCTTCGGTGGTCGCGCTGTTCTCGCGTGTCGGTGGCGGCATTTTCACCAAGAGCGCCGACGTCGGTGCCGACCTGGTCGGCAAGATTGAAGCCGGCATACCGGAAGACGACCCGCGTAACCCGGGTGTCATCGCCGATAACGTGGGCGACAACGTTGGTGACGTTGCCGGCATGGGTTCCGACATTTTCGAGTCCTATTGCAATTCGATGATCGCATCCATCGCTATCGCGTCGACTATGGCGGTCGCTGCAACGGAAGCATTGGGTGGCCGTGGAGCGATGATGAACCTGCCACTGGCACTGGCATCGCTGGGCCTGGTTTGCTCAATCGGCGGCATTATGATCGTCAAGGTCAACTCGAGCAAATCCCCTGAAAAAGCCCTGCGCATGGGTACCATGGGATCTTCGGTACTGTTCATCGCATTGGCCTATTTCCTGATTTGGATGCTGGGACTGAGTAGCGGTATCTGGGTAGCGGTTCTGGCGGGAGCGGTCGGCGGTATTATCATCGGCCTGGTTACCGAGTATTACACCGCCGGCAAGCCGGTCGAGCACATCGCCAAGTCCGGGGAAACCGGGGCGGCTACGGTCATGATCAGCGGTCTGGCGATCGGCATGCAGTCGGTCGCGATACCAATTCTGACGATTTGCGGCATTATCTGGACTGCCAGCGAATTCGCAGGTCTTTACGGCGTCGGTATCGCTGCCGTGGGCATGCTTGCTACGGTCGGTATTACCATGGCGATCGACGCTTACGGGCCGGTCGCCGATAACGCCGGTGGCATTGCCGAAATGTCCGGACTGGGCGAAGACACCCGCAAGATTACCGATTCGCTGGATGAGCTCGGTAATACGACTGCGGCAATCGGCAAGGGATTCGCCATCGGTGCAGCGGCACTCGCGGCGCTGGCAATTATCACTGCCTATATCGAAACCGTTTCCATCAACATCGAAAATTTCGAGCTGGTTCTGAATAACCCGGAGGTATTGATCGGGCTCTTTATCGGCGGCGTTATCCCATTTATCATCGCGGCTTTAACGATGACCGCGGTCGGCGATGCCGCGTTCGAAATGATCAAGGAAATTCGTCGTCAATTCCGCGATATCGAAGGCTTGCTCGAGGGCAAGGCCGATCCCGATACCGCTACCTGTGTAGATATTGCGACTACCGCGGCGTTGAAGAAGATGATTATCCCCGGGACGATCGCGGTCAGCGCGCCACCATTGGTGGGATTTATCATCAGCGCCGAGGCCCTGGGCGGTATGCTTGCTGGTGGCTTGTTGAGTTGTGTATTAATGGCACTGATGATGGCAAATGCCGGCGGTGCCTGGGATAACGCGAAGAAGTTCGTCGAAAAGGGCAATCTCGGCGGCAAGGGTACCGATACGCATGCGGCAACCGTGGTTGGCGACACCGTGGGTGACCCTTTCAAGGACACGTCAGGGCCTTCGATGAACATCCTGATCAACGTCATGGCAATCGTCAGCCTGGTTATTGCCCCGCTACTGGGCTAACCGGACAACCTGCAGGTAATCGAGGGTAGTGCTTGCACTACCCTTTTTTTATATCCCCGCAGGGTAAATGTTTTTTCCGCTTTTTTACGCTATTCTGCAAGACCCGTAATCGATTAGAGGTGAAGGCTTCACGCCATCACCGCGGCGAATGAAATCATAACCAGAATCACGTGGAAGCAAAAACATGAGTCCCAAGAATGCATTTTACGCACAGTCCGGCGGTGTCACCGCAGTCATAAACGCCAGCGCCTGCGGCGTTATCGAAACCTGTCGCCAGCAAGGCGATAAAATCGGCAAGGTATTTGCCGGTCGCAACGGTATCATCGGGGCGTTGTCTGAAGAATTGATCGATACCTCAAACGAATCCGATGCCGATATTACGGCGCTGAAAAAAACTCCCTCGGGTGCTTTCGGCTCTTGCCGCTTCAAGCTTAAAAGCCTGGAAGAAAACCGACGAGAATACGAACGTTTGATTGAAGTGTTCAAAGCACATGATATCGGCTATTTCTTTTACAACGGCGGCGGTGACTCTGCCGACACCTGCTTCAAGGTTTCGCAATTGTCTGAAACCATGGGCTTCCCGGTGCAGGCAATACATATACCCAAAACCGTGGATAACGATTTGCCGATCACCGACAACTGCCCGGGATTTGGCTCGGTTGCCAAGTACGTCGCAGTTTCTGCACTCGAGGCTTCTTTAGACGTTAAATCGATGGCCAAGACGTCGACCAAGGTATTCATTCTCGAAGTGATGGGGCGCCATGCAGGATGGATCGCTGCCGCAGGCGGCTTGATCGAAGATTACGGCATTCCGGTATTACTGCTGTTTCCAGAGGTGGATTTCGATCACGACAAGTTCGTAAAGGCGGTGCAGGCCAGGGTCGATGCTCACGGTTATTGCACGGTCGTGGTTTCCGAAGGTGCGCGCAACGCGGATGGTAGCTTCCTGGCCGAGCAGGGCACCCGGGACGCTTTCGGGCATGCGCAGCTTGGTGGCGTTGCCCCGGTTGTTGCCGACATGATCAAACAGGCGCTTGGTTACAAGTTCCACTGGGCAGTGGCCGATTACCTGCAGCGCGCGGCACGCCACATCGCCTCTGCCAGTGATCTCGAACAGGCATATGCATTAGGTCGGGCCAGCGTGGAAATGGCGCTGGCGGGGAAGAATGCAATCATGCCAACCATCGAAAGGGTTTCGAACAATCCGTATCAATGGCAGATCGGCAGTGCGGCACTAGCCGATGTGGCAAATGTCGAGAAGACCATGCCGCTCGACTTCATTAGCGAGGATGGCTTCGGAATAACCCAGAAATGTCGCGACTATCTCTACCCGCTGATCCAGGGTGAAGCTTATCCCGACTACGATGAACGCGGGATGCCGCGCTACGTGGTACTAAAAAACGAACTGGTGGACAAAAAACTCGATAATTTCGATCTCTAATAAATACGATCGGATTTACCCGATAACGACTTACTCGCCTGTAAAATCGTACTCGTTTAGTTATAATCGTCACCTCTTTCACCGAGTGACCTTATCATGATCCTGGACCGGGTTAGCAGCGGTACCAACGTCCCCGATGAAGTCAACGTCATCATCGAGATTCCGTCGCACAGCGATCCGGTCAAGTATGAGGTCGATAAAGACACCGGCGCAATGTTTGTTGATCGTTTCATGGGAACGTCAATGCACTACCCCTGTAACTACGGTTATATCCCGCAAACCCTGTCCGAGGATGAAGATCCCGCCGACGTACTGGTGGTAACACCGATCCCGGTAATCAGTGGCTCGGTGATTCAGGTCAGGCCGCTTGGCATGCTGTGCATGACCGACGAAGCCGGCAAGGATTCGAAGATCATCGCGGTGCCAATCGATAAGCTATCTAGCCTGTATTCGGGCATGAACAGCGTTCACGACCTGCCCAGGTCACTGCTCGATTCAATCGCGCACTTCTTCGATCATTACAAGGACCTGGAGGCCGGCAAGTGGGTCGAGATCGACGGCTGGGTCGATGCCGACGCAGCCAAGCAGGAAATCCTCGATTCCATCGAACGCTACAACGCCGAATCCACCTAGTACCCTCGACCTTCTCCACAGGCTTTAAAAAACCCTTCGAACGGTGCGACCACCGGAAACTCTTTTCAGAATCGCCGTGAATACATCCATGTAGGCTCGCGCGCAACATCCCTGTTGCGCAGCGTTCTGAAAAGAGTTTCCGGTGGTCACACCTTAGTAACTTCAACCATTGTAAGACAGCTTTAACATCCTTTTACCAAGGATTGATAAGTGCTTGGAAGGCAACCGAGAAAGCTCCTTGTAACGTAAAGGCTTGGTGCCCACACCTTTGAATCTCAGCCACCCCGGGGATAAAGTCATCAAAAGTGTAGCGAGGCATGGATGCCGAGCTTCAAGCGATTCCATGGATGGACCAACCGGCGCTTTAGCGCCGGTTGGGAGCGTCTTTTGATGGCTTTATCCCCGGGGTGGCTCAGGCTGGATTGCAGAAGAGGGGTAGCTATTCTTTGCCGAAGAGCATGGCGCGTTCGTCGAAGCCGACTTCGGTGACGGCGCGCAACTCGGTGTAGTCGATATGGCAGATACAGTTTCGGCCCGATTGCTTGGCTTCGTACAGGTACTTATCGACCGAATCAACGAAATCGACCAGGTCGAGGATGCTGGTTTTCATGTAAACACTGGCACCCATGCTCGCGGTTAATTTAATTTCACCTTCATCCAGTGGGACCGGGCTGTTGGCAATTTGTTCCCGGATCCGGTCCGCTACCTTGACCGCGAGATTCAGGTGGGTCTCCGGAAAAATCATCGCGAACTCTTCACCCCCGTAGCGAAAGACAATGTCCGTGGTGCGCACCTCGTTTTTCAGAATATCCGCTAGATGTTTGAGCGCCTGATTTCCTATTTCATGGCCATAAGTATCGTTAACCGCTTTAAAATGGTCAAGATCTGCCAATACCAGGCTGGTCGGAATACCGCTGCGCTTGGAGCGATCCATTTCCGCCTGCAATATTGTCTTGAAATGACGAAAGTTAAATAGCCCGGTCAAGGCATCGGTAGACACCAGTTCAGAGAGTTCGTCGATCTGGCGGCGCAGATTTTCAACTTCATCCAGCCATTCGCAACTGGTTTCACCGACGGGACATTTCGGTGGAGTGGCTTCCGAATCACTCATTTTTATTTAGTTCTTCTAGGCGCTCTCTCGCTTCGCGGGTTGCACCGGGCCCGGCTATAACCATGATGTCGCGTGGTCGTAAAACCTCGCCCCCAGTGGAAAATACCTGGACTTTAGATATCGGTTCACCCTGGGCGCGGTCGAGAAAAATCACCGGCACGTTATCTTCGCCAAACACCCACTTGTCACCCCATTGCGATAATGCCACCAGCAATGGCAACATGTCTTTTCCCTTGTTGGTCAGTATATATTCATGCCGCTTCGCTCCCTCCTTGACCGGTACCCGGTCCAGGATCTCGTTAGCGCAAAGTCTTTTCAGCCTGGCGGTAAGAATGTTGCGCGCAATTCCGAGGCGCCCCTGAAATTCTTCGAACCGACGTGTACCCAGGAAAGCCTCCCGAACAATCAGCATCGACCACCCTTCCCCGATAATATCGAGTATATGACCTACCGACAGTTTGAGCGGATCGTATTTATCAGGTTTTAACATCGGTTCAGATATTTCGAATGATTGACAGGTTAATTCAGGAACAAACGGCGTAGTTACTTTTTCTAGTTAACTCTCACTACTATGGACGCCAACAGTTGTGCTTCAAAACTTTTAACTCATTCCAGGGCATAGGTCAACTGCTCTCATCGGATTCGAGCGCCCCGGAATTGCCGGTTTCAAAACGCGGTAATTCATCAGTGATTTGATAATACCCGGCCGCTTCGGATACATAGACATGTCCTATTGTTTTCAGCTTGCCACTGTCATCCAGCGAACCTGCCGACACGGCTACTTTGTCGCGGTCATCGCGCGCATCCCAAAACAGGCTTGCACCACAACGGTTACAGAATCCACGATAGGCGTCGGGAGATCTATCATGAAACCACTGCAGGGTCTGCTGATTGACTAACACCAGGTCGGACCGAGTCACCGAAGTATAGGCGGCAATATGACCGTGAGTACGGCGACAATTTTCACAATGACAGTTAATGATATCCCGGCATGCCCCGGTAAGCTGATAACGCACTCCACCGCACAGGCATCCACCCGACAGAACTACGTGATCACTTTTACTCATCGAAAATTTCGCCTATCGGCATGATTTCGTCAAAAGAATGTATCGCATCGAAGCTGGTTATCTCGCGCCGCGGGGCCTGTGAGTCAGGCTGGTAGATCGCAATCAAGCTGCCGATACCATACTCGCGGGCCGACTGCAAAGCATGCAGGTTATCATCTATCAATAACGTCTGCCGGGCTTTAAACGGGTGGCGTTTGTGAACTTCATGCCAACATTGTGGATCTTCCTTGGGCAAGGAAAATTCATGAACCGTTATGAGACGATCAAATTTATGCGCCAGTTGGGTTTTATCCATCTTCAACGCCAGGCTATCGTGGTGGGCATTGGTAACCATGACGACGTCTTTGCCGGCAGCGCGCAAGGCGTCGAGAAAATCGATACAAAACGGCCGTATCGCCACTTTGTGGCTGACCTCATGCTTTAACTCAACCACGTCGATCCCGAGCATTTCACTCCAATAATCGGTTGAGTACCAGTTCAGGCTACCCTCGATTTTACGGGTTTGCGTGACAATGTGATGCTTTGCGACCTGCGCTTCAACACCCTTAATCTCGGCGTAACGCAGCGGTAGATATTCCTGCCAGAAATAGTTATCAAAGTGCAGGTCCAACAAGGTGCCATCCATATCCAGTAGCACTGTTTCAATAACCTGCCAGTCGACCATTATTACAACGCCGGCTAGCCAGTAAGGTCGATTTTCGGGAATCTAGAGATCGCGCGCGACGCGTATCCCGACATTGTATTGGCCTCTACCACTTTTAAACTTTTCGCGATTTTCAACGCGCATTGAATTTGCTGGACTGCGGTAGGCGCCACCACGGACCACTCGAACATCACAGTCACCCCCTTCCCAAACGCCACCATCACTGGGGGCATCATTATAATTAGGGTGGTAACAATCGTGCACCCATTCATAGACATTGCCGGCAGTATCGTAAAGTCCGAAAGCATTCGGCTTGTAGGTGCCCACCTTGGCTGGCTTACTGGTACTGAACTCGCTTTTGCAATCGAAACAATGCGCGTTACCAACTCCGGGCTTGAGACCCCACCAGAACGAGCTTGTCGTGCCGGCACGTGCGACATACTCCCATTCCGCTTCGGATAGCAGGCGATACTTCTTACCGGTTTGCTTGCCCAGCCAGCGCGCGTAAGCAAGCGCATCATCCCACGACACGTCGACAACCGGGTGCGTCTTGACGTCCCAGCCATTACTCTTTGGTTTTCTGCGTCCGGTTGCAGCGGCAAAGCGATAATATTCGGCGAAAGTTACCTCGTAAACCGAAACCATGAATGACGAAACCTGGACTTCACGCCGAGGAACTTCATCCGCTGAAACAATTGATGACGCGCCCCCCATACGATATCTTCCCGCAGGCACTTTAATCATGGTCGGCCCATATCCACCGGAGTTGAGACGATCCCTGAATACATCCGCTTTATCGACGTACACTGGTTCAGGTTCAACGACAGGCTCAGGTTCGACGACGGGCTCGGGCTCAGGATCGAAAGCTGGTTCGGGCTCGGCCTGCAGTTCGGTTTCGATAGTCTCGACGGTCGTTTCGGCGATTTCAGTACCTTTTTCCACCGCATCATCGATAAAGCCTTTTTCCCAGGCAAAATAGCCGCCGCCGCCCAGGAGACCTAGTACGATCAGCCAGACCAACCATTTATATGAACGGGGTTCTCTCGGTTCCTCGGGAATACTGATTTCGGCAACGCGTGCTACTGGTTCCTCGCGAGGTGCTGGTTCGGACTCACTCCAATCCCGATCAGGCCTGGCACCGCGTTCCTTGATATCGACAACAATCAGGGTTGTGTTGTCCTGGTTAATCTTGTTCGCATCTTCGACCGCTTTCAATAGTGCATAGACACATTCTTTCGCGGTATCGGACCAGGATGAGTACTGAATAATTGCGCCGGCACCGAGGGTGTCAAGTCCGTCGCTCGCCACGATAACCCGATCGCCGGGTCGAAGCTTGATTGGAGTTTCAGAGACATCGATGCTGCTAATTTCTTCACCGGTCATCGCGCTCATCAGCATGTTACGCGACATGCCGGCCTGCTCATCGATCTCCATGCCCTGCTCTTTCATCATATCGAGATAAGCACCGTAGCTGTGATCTGCATTTTGCTTGATCAACTCACGGTCACGAATCAGGTAGAGATGGCTATCGCCAACACTGACCCAGTAAAGATTACTGTCCTGTACGTATGCGGTAACCATGGTGCAGCCCATGCCACGCAACGCGGGAGTTTCCTTAACCGATGCCCGAATCTGGTCGTTGGAACGGTTTAGTGCATCAGTGAGCACTTCCGCCACCTCGTCGGTAGGGAAGCTGCCTTGAAAGGTTTTATTGAAAGTCGCAACCACCATGTTGCTCGCAACATTGCCCGCAGCATGACCGCCCATACCGTCGGCCATGATAATTAGCGAACATACATCGCCATTATCAGCTTCACCCAGCTGATTGACCATGTAAGCATCTTCCTGATAGTCGCGTGCACCATCGATCTGATCGCTGGCAATATCAAATTCAACTTTCATGATGTGATTTTATTTTTCGAGTTTCGCGCAATAGGAACTATAGCAGTATAGTTAAATTTAATTCTAGTTTATCGGGGATAAGCCTATAAAAACACTATAAAATCTAAAAAGAGACATAGGTCTGCTGCCGGTCCGATAAAAACGGTTTATACCCGCTTTTCCTGAACAGGTGCAGCGGTAAATAGAGAGACCCAGTTAGTTCAGCCCAATTCCTCCATTCCCAGGCGATACACTTGCTGTCTTCCCCCACGATCAGCGATCGTACATCAGCGCATTCTGCCTCAAAATAGAGAGATATTGAATGTTCGCGTGGCGTAAAGATATTGTTGGTAATGCCGACAAAACGAACTTCCTGCAACTGCAAACCGGTTTCTTCGCACACCTCGCGACGTGCCGCCTGGGCGGGTGATTCGCCCCGGTCGATCCAGCCACCCGGTAACTGCCATTCAAACCCGTTTTCTGCAGACTTGCGTTTGCCAAACAAAATCTTGTGTCGATGGGTTACAACAACCGCTACCCCACAAGCGACCGCAGCATTTCTTGTATTGATATACCCCCCCTTCGCGTATCGCCCGCGATTTGAACTCTATGGTATATTGCGAGTCTATCCTGAATCAATCACCAGACTAAAAACGCATGCGTGACACCTGGCCTCTATTGAAAACAACCGATTTTCCCGAAGTAACCCGGAATGCTCTCGAAATTCTACAGGTAAATCTGGGTTACTTGTGCAACCAGTCCTGCTTGCATTGCCATGTCGCCGCAGGACCCACGCGCAAGGAATTAATGGAACGGGAAAACATCCAGCACATTCTCGGCGTATTGTCTCGATCATCGGTACACACACTGGACCTTACCGGTGGCGCTCCTGAAATGAACCCCATGTTCAGGGAACTGGTGGTCGCGGCACGTGAACGTGATATTACGGTTATCGACCGTTGCAACCTGACCATTCTGCTGGAACCCGGATTCGAGGGTACCGCTGAATTTCTCGCCGACAACGAGGTTCAGATTGTCGCATCGCTACCTTGCTACATCGAAGACAATGTTGACGGGCAGCGTGGCAAGGGCGTATATCAGAAAAGCATGCAGGCCTTGCAGCGACTCAACCAGTTGGGATACGGTAAAGACGGCAGCAAACTCACTCTGACCCTGGTATATAACCCGACCGGCCCCTATCTGCCACCCTCGCAGCAGGCACTTGAACAGGACTATAAAAAGTTTCTCGCCGAAAAATTCGAAATAGAATTCAACCAGCTTTTCACCATTACCAATATGCCCATCGCCCGTTTTGGTAGCACCCTTATTTCAAAAGGTGAGTTCGAGAACTACATGAACCTGCTCAAGGATTCTTTCAGTGTCGCGAACCTGCAGGGACTAATGTGTATCAATCAACTCAGCATCGACTGGCAGGGATTCGTTTACGACTGTGATTTCAATCAAATGTTAAACCTGAACATCCGTCATCCTGAAAACCAGCGAAAACTGCATATCAGCGATATCCTGAAGACCAGCCTGGAAAAAATCCCGGTATTAATTGCCGATCATTGTTACGGCTGCACCGCGGGCCAGGGTAGCAGTTGTGGCGGAGCCCTTGCCTGACAATCCACAGTTCAGCATCATAATCCCGGTTCTGAACGAAGCAGCTTATCTCGATCACAGCCTCGCCCGGTTGTTTGCAATAGAGGGTGTCGCAGACCTTTGTGAAGTTATTATCTGTGACGGGGGCAGCGAGGATGAAAGCCTGGAAATCGTAAAACAGTATGACTGTCGCATCGTCCATAGCGATGCGGGGCGGGCGCGGCAGATGAACATCGCCAGCCAGGCAGCACAAGGTGAATTTTTGTTGTTCCTGCATGCCGACAGCAGCCTGCAAGCAAACTTTATCAACAGTTTTGATACCAGAGCCGAGTGGGGATTTTTTCGCCTGCGCTTAAATGGCGACAGATTCATTTACCGGGTTATCGAATCTGCAATCAACCTGAGAACCCGATTTAGCTACGTAGCAGGTGGTGACCAGGGCCTTTTTTTCAGGCGACGTTTCTTTCAGTTACTCGATGGTTACCCAAAGATTCCACTGATGGAAGATGTCGCGATATGTAAAATAGCGAGGTGCAAGGCCAAACCCGTTATCATCGACACGGCAATTACAAGTTCAAGTCGTCGTTGGCAGGAAAACGGGGTTATCAGGACAGTGTTGCTGATGTGGACGTTGCGCCTGGCCTTCTGGATGGGCGTTGATCCGCAACGATTGTACAAGATTTACTACCCGCAACAGGGATAATATAAGGCATGATTTCGCTAGGTATCTTCGCCAAGCCACCGCTGCCGGGTTCAGTTAAGACCCGCCTGATACCCGATATTGGTGCCGTCAAAGCTGCCAGTGTTTACCGTTACTGCCTTGAATATACGCTTGGGGTGGCCCTGCGATCGGGGCTGGATTACCGACTCTACCTCAGCGAGGTCAGCGATGATGCGCTGTTTCAGGACGAAGAACACTCCGTACAAAGAGGGCACGACCTGGGCACGCGCATGTTCAACGCATTCAAAGACCTGCTGTCAACCGGTACCGACGGAGCATTGATTATCGGTTCGGATTGCCTGGATATTACCGCCAGGCACCTGCAACAGGCAGCCGAGGCACTCGCCGACCACGAACTGGTGCTGCTGCCCGCAGTTGATGGCGGTTATGCACTGATTGGCTGTACCCGCATTAACCCGGAGTTATTCAGTCATGTTCGCTGGAGCTCCGACGACGTGCTCGAACAAACAATTAGCAATGCCGGAAGCCTGGACTACCGCGTCAGTTTACTTGAAACCGTGCGTGATATTGATACGCTGCAGGACCTGGAACAATACCCTGAATTGCTCGCCCTGATCGCTTCAAGTTGATGCTTTACTCGCTGGTAAAACCAATACTATTTTCCCTCGACCCGGAACTGGCGCACGATATCAGCCTGCAGGCATTGCAGCGGTTGCACCGCGTACTTCCGGTCAGCCGGATCGAGAAACCTGTCCGGGCGATGGGTCTCGATTTTCCTAATCCGGTCGGCCTCGCCGCCGGCCTGGATAAAAATGCAGACTATCTCGATGGCCTCGGAAAACTCGGCTTTGGCTTTATCGAAGTCGGCAGTGTTACCCCGAGAGCCCAACCCGGCAACCCGAAGCCGCGGGTTTTCCGTCTATCCCGTTACCAGAGCCTGATCAACCGCATGGGTTTTAACAATAGCGGGGTCGATCACCTGTTGCAACGGGTTGGCGACAGGTCTCGCGACTTTATCCTGGGTATCAATATCGGCAAGAACCTGGACACGCCAGTAGAGCAGGCTTTGTCGGATTACTGCCTGGTATATGAAAAGGTTTATGGCAAAGCCGACTACGTTACGATCAATATCTCTTCACCCAACACCCCCGGGCTGCGCGATCTGCAAAACGAGGCGGCGCTGGAAGAGTTGCTCGACGGAATCAATCAGCTACGCACCCGGCTCGAAGACCAGCATCAATTCCAACGTCCGCTAGCAGTCAAGCTATCGCCGGACCTGGATCGTGACGCGATCCCGGTGATCGCCGATCTACTGCGTAAGTACGCCGTGGACGGAGTGATCGCTACCAACACCACGGTTTCGCGAGACGGAGTGCAGGGGCACAGACTGTCCGATCAAGACGGTGGCCTGAGTGGTTCGGCATTGCGTGACAAATCGCGTCAGCTGTTAAGGGATTTTTACCGCGAGCTGGGTGACGATATACCGATTATTTCAGTCGGCGGTATCGATTCAGTCGAGGAAGCCAAACTACGATTTGAACTTGGTGCTAAACTAATACAACTATACACCGGCTTGATCTATCGCGGCCCGGGACTAGTCAAAACTATCGCTCAATCGCTGTAAACGAGATCCCCGGACCTGGAGAAAAACTAGACAATGGACTCGATGGTTTCATTGAAAGATGCACGAGATTACTTGCTGAATCTTCCCCGGCAACTCGACGAGTATCTTGATGACGATTACCGCAACGGCCTCAACAATCTGCTCGATAAATTCGACGAGTTTTTTAATATTGTTGCCAGCATAAACCTGCGTGCCAATGAAGACAGGATCATCGACGCAACCGAGGCCACCGAAATCAGCGATTACGGTTTTGTCCTGCTACTGAAATTAATCGATCTGATGGAACGTCTTGACTTACCCCACAAGCGCAAGGAAGTTGAACAGATATCATTGGTGGTCGCGCGCTGGACGATTAGCTACAACGGAACAATAAATTACCTGGAGCCGGTTGTTAACGCGATTGCGCAACTCGCCAACCTGATGCAGGAGAAGGAGGCTCTACTGGCACTTTCCGACCTGATCGCAGACATCGTCGATCACTGTTCGCAGGACCTTAAAATGGACCAGGGCGACAGCGAGGAGCTCAGGCCATGGCGTTTGCTGCACGTCAATCGTGGCATCGTGGCGACTCGTACCCATGATCTCGAAGTTATGAAAAAGGCCTTCGACGAGTTCCTGATTTACCTGCCAAAGGAAGCAACCGGTTTTTTTGCGGAAGGGATGAAGGAAATGGATGCGCTGGATTACCCACCTCATGTGCGCAAGGTAATGGAGTCATACTTCAACCAGACCCCTTCCGTGCGGATTCACTAGACAAGCAGGTACAGGGCTAATGGTTACACGGATTCAAGGCTGACCAGGTAGCCACTGTATTTACGAATATTAATAACACCCTTGTCGAGAATCAGGTACTGCCCTTTTATTGCCTCGAGCAAACCTTCGACCTGCGCCTGCTTATCAAGATTGAAACTATTGACTTTGGCTGGATACTTGAGCGCCGGGTAATCCAGCTTCACGACTTCACCCGGGCTGGCTAACTCCTCCGCATCGTCGACTAGTTCAACATCGAGTTCCGCCTTTACCAGCGGCCAGACCGTTGCAAATACCTGGTATAAATCGATTTCGTCAACCTCGTTTTTGAGCATGTTGCGCCAGTTGGTCCTGTCGTTGACATGTTGCTTGAACGCATGCTCTATTAGCCCGGCATGATACCGTTTCGATACCCGCAGAATCGGGATTGCCTGGATCGCACCCTGGTCAATCCATCGGGTCGGCACCTGGTTTTCGCGGGTTATGCCGATTTTCACACCAGAAGTGTTAGCAAGATAAATAATATGTGACCGCATACAATGTGACATAGCCCAGTCGGGTTCGCGGCAGGTGCCCAGGTGAAAGTGACATTTCTCGGGTGAAACAATACAGAGATCGCATTGGGCGAGACTTCTGAAACAGGGATAGCAATAACCCTGGCTGAAACTCTTTTTAGTGATGCGACCGCAGTGAATGCATTCGATTTGCTGCAGGTATTCAATTCTGACTGGTTTACCGAGCCAGTCGTTCAATACTAGCTGCTGACCTCCCAGCTCGAGACGATAACTAACCGGGCTGGTTGCCTCGGTATGCATCTTGTGCAGGTTACCCTGAAATTTCAACGGCAGCTTTCCAGGCGGAAGACCGATTCGCGCAGTGCGGTAAGCCCTACTTTGCGCCAACGTGGGCGCTCATCGATGATATCGTTAGCTTCCAGCAGGTCAATCGAAAACGCGGTTTGGTAGTTTTGAATAACCTCATCCGTCGGCACTGAAAATGGAGGTCCCAGCATTTCCGCCTGATCGTATTCAAGCGTAATCAAAAGCATGTTGCTAGCCTGCGGAATAATCGAGAGCATATGCTCATAGTAACGCGGACGATCCGTGACCTCCATTGCAATCAGCGCGGCGCGGTCATAAACGAAATGGCAGGCACTTAAATCATCATTTCGCAAGTCGTAAAAGTCGCCCTGCAACAGCCTGATATTTCCAGATGTATATATCGCGAACCGATCCGACTCTACGCGCTCATAGTCGAGCGAGTTTTCGGCAAAAAAACTTTCGATTGCCAGCTGCGATAATTCGATGCCGATCACTTCGTAACCCTGCTGTGCAAGCCAGGTAATATCCAGTGCCTTGCCACATAATGGCAGAAAAACGGGCGCGCCCACCGGCACCGCAAACTGCGGCAGGTAGGTTTTTAGATGTTGGTTGACGGCAGGCTCGTGAAAACCGATGCGATTTTCCTTCCAACGATCCAACCAGTGCTGATTATCGACCATTGGAACACTATACGAGCCTGGTTAAAGAATCTCCACTAAAGCCTGACTTTGACACAGTTACGACCATTTTTCTTTGCCACGAACAAAGCCATATCGGCTCGCTTCACCATCGAAGCATAGTCGCCGGTATCGTCTGTAATCGCTGCCAATCCAATACTCAGGGTGGCTTTCTTTTCTCCGTAAGCTGTTTTGTAATGTGCGTCGGCAACGTATTCGCGCAGTGACTCGGCAAATTTTTCAGCCGCGTTCATATCTACCCTCGGCAACAATACACTCAGGCCATTCTGGCCGTACCGGCCCAGGATATCCTTGTCCTTTTCAACCTTGGAGAAAATATACTTGACGATTGCGGCGAACACCTTGTAGGCAACCTGGTCACCATCTTCTTCACGCAGCTTGGACAAGCCATCGACTTCAATAATCAGAACTGATAAAGGCTCACCTTCAACCGCGGCGGTGCGATAACGATCGACCGCTATTTTATCCGCATTTTCACGGCTCATCAGCGTAATGGTTCGCTTGGCCGACTCCTCTTTCTGCTTGATTTCTTCGACCACCTCTTTAGGCACCAGGGTCTGGTCGGAATCGATAAAGGTATGGTCGGTCATCTCCATATCCTTACTCTCCGAGGACGAAACTGTCATGGCGGGGGGGCTGGTCTTGTCTTCCGACTTTATTGGACTGATTACCGGATCAGTTCTCTCCGGCCTGGTTACCGGATCAGCTTTTTTCGGCTTTCTTACCGGATCAGAAACCGTCTTTTCAGGAGCCATCGCCGAGTTGCGAGTCGAACGTTTGAAAATCAACATCGCTTGCGCAGCAATACTAACGCTGGCGATCGTATCCAGCTCATCGAAAGGTTCTGATTCACGTCGCAGGCTTATAACGCCGAGCAAGCGGGAATCATTGAACACCGGCACATCGAGACGATACGAAATAAAACGCTGCTTTTCCATTCCCAGAAAACCTTTCACGATTTCATGTTCTGAGCTGGTCGTTGCCTGTCGGGTCTGAGTCAACTTGCCAAGCAAGTCCTCTGACCAGAATGTCTTGTCATCATCCTCAAACAACTCGCCTTCGATTTTATCTGCAACCGGCTTCGGCCCCTGCCCCTCGAGTGACGTCAGGATATAGGAATCGAATTCGATTACCGGCTCGAGATGCTTCTTCAGCAGGGCAATCAACTCCTTAAAATCGAGAATCCCGCTTAAGGCCATATCCAGATCGATCAGCGTAAAGGCCCATAGCTCCTGGCGATTGGTCATGCTTTTATTGAGTTCGGTCTGCAGGAACAACATGCGGCGACTGCGTTCGGTCATGTAGCCGATGTAAGCAGCAAGAAACATTGCCGTCGCTAACAGCACCGACACCAGCGAAATCCGGAATCCGGAAACATCGGTGGCAAACATCGCACCGACAATCAGGAGCACCATTAGTGCGTTCAACGCCAGCGTGATAACCATACGCAGCAATTTCAAACTGCCCAGCCAGATAATAAGCAGCACGAATTCCAATGCGTGGTAGGCGCTATACTTTTGTGTAAATACCGCAACAATGACGATTCCCATCGCCAACAGGCCATTACCTATCAGGCGCAGCTTGGGATAGTGGAGCTCGGCCGAAAAACGACTTAATAATAAATTGGCAAGTGCCAGGATCGCGGACAGCAGATATCCATACATGGGTAACTGGACATCATGGCCGAAGGCACGGAATTCAAGATACGCAAAGGCAAGACATAAGAAAAACAACGCGCCGAAAGCAATAAGGCTGGAACTGCGGCCAAGCTGTTCCTGCATATCCCGATAGTTGGCTTCGGTTTCAGCTTTCTGGAACTGAATTCCAAATGATTTTTGATACCTGCTGATCAGGTCTTGCGACACTCTGCGTTACCTTTTAAATTTGACCACGTAAAACTTAACAGATTCAAATTCCTGCCTATTTCGAGCGTGATTCAATTGTCGTCGTCACCGTTAGTACGGACTATGTATAGACCATTTTCGAATCACCGCGTTGCAACGTATCTTGATGCCCCGCAGAACCGGTTGCCTTTATTTCCCGGGAAATTCCCTGAAAATTTGAGAAAGCGTTATTGAGTATAGCTTATTTTCATTACTTTCAAAGGCTTATGTGATTTTGTTCATATTCCACTTAAGCGCAAACTTTACCCTTTAATATTTTTACCCAACGCATGCGAGCACTGGCTATACTGGTGGCCGATGCGCTTTCGGGGCCCGGCAGAAACACGATGATCCAGTTACTTTTTCAGCAACAATATTTGTTGTTCGTATTGATCGCCTTCGCATTGATATTCTCGCTGACGTTTCACGAATTCGGTCACGGTAAAGTAGCCTCTTTGATCGGTGACGATACCGCAAAGCGCGCGGGGCGACTGACTCTAAACCCGATTCCGCATATCGATCCTGTTGGCTTAGTAATGGTGCTACTCATTGGCATCGGATATGCCAAACCGGTACCGACCGACCCTCGCAATTATCGTACTCGCTGGGGAACCCTGATGGTTGCCGCTGCCGGGCCGGGCATGAACCTGTTGCTGGCGATCGTAACGATTAATCTATATGCCCTTGGCATGAAAGCAGGCTGGGCTTTGTTTCAAACCGATGTCGCTTACTTCTTCTTTACCTACCTGGCGCTGATAAACATGTTATTAATGTTGTTTAATCTATTGCCGATCGGACCCTTGGACGGGAGCTATATCCTGCCATATTTCTTGCCGACAGACATGGCGCGAAAATACCTGCAAATCAATCAGCGCTACGGAGCCTATGCCCTGCTGGCGCTGATAGCACTCCATTTTCTCGGGGTACCGGTATTTCAAACGCTATGGAAGATTGGCGAATTCATGCTGAGCATTATCCTGCTGGTATAGCCCTCTAATGAAATGCCCTGGGTTTGATCAGTTCGACTGAAACCTCATGTTCAATTGATCGATCATCTCGACGGAGTGGCAACAGGTTCGCAGCTGATTCAAAATCGAAAACACGTTTCACCAGGATCGAATGTGATTCATTAACTCTTTGTAAGCGGCCAACAACGCTGAGGAAAGGTTGATGGTCGACCAGGCGATAAAACCGCGAATAAATCTGCGGTGTAAAGGCGAGGTTGAAAAATCCGGTTTCATCTTCGAGCGTGACAAACACCATGCCCTTGGCTGATCCCGGGGACTGTTTCACCAGCACCATTCCGAATGCAAAAATATCTTTATCCGCGGGCAATTCAATCAGGCGGTTGGCAACGGTAAATTTCTCAACCGCTACCGGGTAGGGCCACTGCTCCTGTTTTATAACCGCTACGGGATGTTTCTTCAGGCTGGTTTTAAAGGCCCTGAAGTCTTTTTGTATCGACTCGAGGTTGGCTTCAGGTTGCCAGTCGATACTGTCATCGACCTCATCCAGCATAGGTTGATAGGGTGCGGCTTCAGATTTCCATAAAGCCTGAGAGCGTGAATCCCCGGCTTCAGTGAACAGGTCAGACGCCGCTAAAGCTGTTAACTGGTCTCGCGCCAAATGGCAGTCTTGTACGAAATGCTCGAAACTCTGCCAACCTTTTAAAGCACTGCGTTGCTGAATTATTTTATCAACCGTTGCTTCGGAGAGACCACTAACAAGGCGAAATCCAAGACGAATAGCATATTTTTTCTGTGACGAGGTTGTTTCGAGCTGATGATCCCAATGTGAATGGTTTAATGATATCGGTAACAATTGAATGCCTTCGCGTTTGGCTGACTGTAACAAGGCATGGGGTGAGTAAAAACCCATCGGTTGCGAATTTAAAATGGAAATATAAAACGCGGCCGGGAAATGACATTTGAGGTAACAGGAGGCATAGGCGATCAATGAAAACGAAACCGCGTGAGATTCCGGAAATCCATACTCGGCAAAGCCTTTCATCTGCCCGAGTATCTGTTCGGCAAACTCCGGTTTAACATTATTTTCGCGCATCCCTTTCTCAAGCTTGACTAACAGGGGATTCAAGTCTCGGTTAAAGTCCTTGATCCCCCAGGACCCGATTTTTTTGCGCAGTTCGTTGGCTTCACCAGCGGTAAAATTGCCTACCGCGATTGCAATGCGCATGGCCTGTTCCTGGAAAATAGCAATTCCCAGGGTACGTTGCAGAATCGGGCGCAAGCGTTCATCCGGGTAAGTAACCGGTTCCAGTCCTTCACGACGTGCCAGGTAGGGATGAATAACATTACCCTGGATTGGGCCGGGCCGAATAATCGCAACTTCTATAACCAGGTCATAAAAACAGGCCGGTTTCAAACGCGGTAACATCGACATCTGTGCACGTGATTCAATCTGGAATACCCCCACCGTATCGGCCTTCTGGATCATCGCGTAGGTCGGCTTATCATCATCCGGAATCGAATCCAGGCTTAAACGTGTATCGTAGTAATATTCGATATAGTCGAAGCATTTTCGGATTGCCGATAACATGCCAAGACTCAAGATATCGATTTTAAAAAATCCCAGCGCCTCGATATCTTCTTTACTCCACTGAATCACGCTGCGCCCTGCCATCGATGCAGGTTCCTGCGGCAGCAGGCAGTTTAGTGGTTTATCGGCAAGCATAAATCCACCCGAGTGAATCCCGAGATGACGTGGAAATCCTTGCAGCTTTTCACTGAGTTGCATCCATAACTTCCAGCTGACTTTCGCTGCCTGCGGATTTTCCTTTTCATAATCATGTTTAAGTGCCATGACAATATTTTCGGTGCCGCTACCACGATAGTAGCGACTCGAAGCGATCTTCGACATTTGCTGGAGTAACCTGTCATCGGCACCTAGCGCCTTGCCAACCGCGCGCAATGATCCTTTACCCCTGAAGGTGATAACATTGGCCACCATCGCCGCACGATCTCGACCATAGCGCTGGTAAATATACTGGATCACCTCTTCGCGGCGCTCATGCTCGAAGTCGACATCGATGTCGGGTGGGTCACCGCGTTCCATGCTGACAAAACGTTCGAACAATAAATCAAAATGATCCGGGTTGACCGAGGTTATGCCCAGCACGAAACAAACACTGGAGTTTGCTGCAGACCCCCTGCCCTGGCATAAGATCTGCTGGCGCCTTGCCCAGCTGACAATGTCCCATACCGTTAAAAAATAATCTGCGAAGTTGAGTTTCTCGATCAAAATCAGCTCGTGCTCGATTTGTCGTAGAATCTTCTCGGGTGGCTTTTGATCGAATTTTTCCTGTACCCCTGCGTTTACCAGGAACTGCAGGTAGGACTGGGCATCATACCCATCGGGGATCATTTCCCCGGGGTAGTGATAACCCAGTTGATCGAGGTCGAACTGGCAGGACTGGTTTAGTGATTGAGACAAGCTTAATGAACGCTGATAACCCGGAATCACGGAATACAAACGTTGCAATTCGTTCGCCGGGTGCAGGCAACGCTCCGCGTTGGGGAAAAAATGTTGCTGGCATTGATCGAAAACCCGGTTGGTTCGAATCGCCTGTAGCAAATCACTGACACATTTTTGCTGTCGATTATGAAAAAAAACATCCTGCGTCAGAATGTATTCGAGCCGATGCAGCTTTGCGGTTTCAAGCGTTGTTTTTATCCAGCGGTCTTCAGCAGGATGCAGATGACGGCTGAGCGCAAGATAATAACGCCCATCGAATAGCTGTTTGAGTTCAGCATGGTGGCTGGCGTCCTTATTTGAGCGGATTTGACCGCGCATCGGTTGAATCGCAAATAAGCCTTCGACATCGCTGTTCAGCAGGTATGACATCGGCAGATTGGCATAATCCTTACCATCGCGGTGCGCATAACTTAACAGGCCGTTAAGATTGGTATAACCCCGTTGATTCAGTGCAACCAGCACCAGCGTATCTTGCAGCAGTATGGGTAAGTCGTGATCAGTCTGAAAATGTATCTCTGCACCATAATTAAGCTTCAATCCCCGGTGCAGATTGTTCTTCTTTAGATAATCGAGTTCACGATAACATCGTGCAAGCCCGTAAGCGCCATCGAAATCATTGATACACAACGACTGGTAGCCAAGCGAATTGGCTCTCTCGATCAAGTCCCGCGGATGTGAGGCTCCGTGCAGAAAACTGAAATTGGTTTTACAAAGCCATTCATTGAAGTTGCTGAACATCCCGGGCTAACAAAATTCGCCCTGTTTAAACCACTCGCCACCCTGGGTGCGGTAAGCCCAACTCGACCTGCCGTTATGATCTTTGAGGATAAAATAATCACGTATCGATTGTAACGCATCTTCACTCAGCCACCATTGGTTCGAATTTCGCTCAAGAAAAACCTTTTGCACCGCGGTCGGGTTTTCAATCGGTTCGGCCTGCTGATAATAAAACAATGGCTTGTTAGCGGCGCTGGAAGACCAGGGGTAATGATCAAATGGGTTTGTCTGGGCTGTGCCAACCGGGATACGCGTAAAGGACTTTTCAGGAAAAAAACTGGCATCAGTCTGGTAGCATTCGAAAGCGAGTGGCAGCTTGTTTTGTAATGCCATGATTTGCTGGTAGTCGATCTGATCGAATTCACGCGCAAATAATTCCCACAATCCCGGCGCCAGCATGACGCGTTCGCAGACTTGAAGCTGCCAGCAGATAAAAGGCATGCTCTCCGGCAAATCAAGATCGCCATCACGCGCGCGCAAGTTACGAATTAAATCGTCGTAAATATACCTGGCCTGGTAGAGTGCGGTATCGAAACCAGGCATATCGCGATGTAAGGAATATGGATGTCGAAACGAAAGCTCGACTGAAACTTTCTCATAATTGAATAGTGTAATTTGCCACAGCATACGATTGACATGCTCACAATCGTGTTGATAAAACTGATCACATAAACGCGCAAAATCTTCGCGTAACAAAACTTCGATATAGTCCCACTGGTTAACCGGGTACTCGAGATCTCGTTTAACCCCGGGCAATGGCTCCTGTTCGAGCTTGATCCATGGAAATCCTTGCAGTCCATTTGAATCAGTAAAGCTCCATTGCCAGATCAATCCCAACCACTTGCCAAACCGACGCGTTATTGAATTAGCGTCTGCGGCAATCATTTCATGCGGTGTAGCAATCCCGATACGCTGGATAAAGCGCCGCATCCGGGCCTGTTGCGATTGAAATGAATCTGCGCGAAAGGCTCTCGCATTAGCTGTAATTAAATGCTCGGCAAGTTCCTGCTGTGCTGCAAACCAGCATTCCCAATCCAGTGTTTTATAGATATTTCGATTGAGCCGGCTTTCCAGCAGGTAAAGCCCCCTGCCCTGGTGCCTGACTTGATAGTGAAGATATAACAGGCATTGCCACGGATGATTACCGAACACCGCAACAAAGTTCTCACCGTAGTGATGCTGCAACAAAGGTTCAAACAGGTCCGCCAGTTTACAGCGCAGTTTTTTTTTCTGATCGAGCCAGAAGAATTTGCAATCATCAAGCCGGTTTAAATACAGATTGTCGCCCCAACGCATTGCCGTTGGTGATAACACGAATGGACTGGCAGATTCCGGATTGTAGATCGCGGCATATACTGGAAACTGATCTCCTGCACGCAATTCAGCCAGGTCAATGACCTTAGTTGTAATGTTCATGATCCTCGGCCACGCTACGATAGGGTAATGAAATTCTGCCGCTATTAGGTCCCTTGATAAATTGGAGTGAAAACGAGCGCTTACCACTTTGCCAGGTATTGATACGCAAACTTGCGTGCGGATTACCGCGTTTTGCGGTGAGGAAATAATGACGGATCAGGAACACGACCTGGCCCTGTTTTCGTGCCTGCTGGCTGACGAATGCCATGTCACCCGTGCTGAACTTAAGCGGTGCATCGATGATGATACGTTTGAAAGTATCTTCGAGAAATATCGGCCGTAATTCATTGACCGGGTTTGCCGAGCAAATAAAAAAAAGACGCTGCAGGTCAACCCCGTGACTGATCCAGCTGGATGCAAATACACCGAGTCCGTGATGGTGATAGATCCAGACACTCAAGGGGATCTGTTGCTTCAGTAACTGCAATGGAATCAAACGACCATTCATTCCAGGTGGAATGCCCCATTCGATCAGATCACCCGGCTTGACGCTGGCAAAACTCTCATCGAGGGCATCGATACCCGACAGCAATTCCTGCGACTGATGGGAAAGATCATTCTTCAGCGAGCGAGCCGATTGCAGCTGTTGCTGTAACGAAGCGTCGGTAAATTGTGCAGGGAGTGAGGCCATGGAATTATCGCGTAATTAAACCTTGCGAATAATGCCAACCAGCTTGCCGAGAATCTCCAGCTGCCGGGCGGGTACCACGCGAATCGAGTGCTCGGGATTAGAAGGCAGTAACTGGGCCTTGTCATCCTCCAGCCTGATGCGCTTGAGCGTGATTTCATCTTCAATGCGCAGCGCAAGAATATCGCCCTTATTAGCTTCCTGCTGACGTTTTATCATCGCGATATCACCATCGGCAATCGAATCACCCGACATACTGTCGCCGACAACACGAATACCAAGAATATCGCCGCCGCCGAAAAAGTCATGGGTCACCGAAAACGATTCCCGTGTTTCATCGAAAACTGGTAATGGCGCACCGGCCGGGATCCTCGCGACCAGGTCGAAATCCTGCGGTCTCGTATCGATTTCACCAGGCAGCATATAATCCGAAACCCGCTGGGAACGCTGCCGAATGAAACCCTTTTTTTCCAGCGCCTTGAGATGGAAGCGCGCGGTGGTGTGTTGAAAGCCGAAATGACTGGCAATATCACGCAATGATGGAAACGGCCGCCCCTGTTTCAACGCCTGTCGGGTATAGTCGTAAACTGCCTGTTGAATGTTCGTGAGTGATTGCATCGGGTAAATATAATATATAACACTGTTGTATGCAACAGTGTTATACAATTGTGTAGAATACGATACTTATATGCGACCCGATTTACCCGAAAGCTATTACCTCGACAATGTGTTCACCCTGTTCGCGCATGTCACCCGGGTATATGCAGACCTGCTCGAAGATCAACAGCTCGAGTTTCTACAGGGCTTCGCGGCGTTAAGCACGGATGCTAAAAAACTTTGCATCCGTCTGCTCAATCGGGGCCCGGACTGGTTTCGAGCCAGCAAGTTGAGTTATGCCGAAATCGAATCGCTTGACGCGGCGATCGAAGAACTTGCCACCCAGGGTTTCCTGGAGGTCAATGGTGAAATAGATCCTCCTACCCTGTTGTCGCTTTATACGATGCCGGAATTACGCGCGTTGCTGGATGACGCAGCGGAGCTGAAAAAACTGAGGCGGACTGAGCTCGAACAGGCGTTACTGGAACGTGATGATGAAGAATTCTTTGCAGCGCTAAGCAACAGCGATAGCCTGTTGCGGATACTTCACGGTGACGAGTACCTGGTCTGCCAGATGCTTTTCTTCGGCAATTTGAACCAGTCGATGACTGATTTCGTGTTGCGTGACCTCGGCCTCTATCAATTCGAAAGCTATAACATCGATCCCGAGCACCGACCTTACCGCAGCATGCTCGATATCCAGCAACACTGGCTGCTTTATCAGCTGCAAACCCTGTTCGAGCTAAGCGATATTTCCGATCCGGCAGTATTGAACCAATTGATAGCGATAATTCCGCACGATATCGAATCATCCTCACCGGCTTACCGCAAGAGTGAACGACTGCGCTACCATCTTGCACGTCAACTGGAACGCATTGATGAGTTACCCACGGCAATTGAGCAATACCGTCAATGCCTGTTGCCCCCGAGCCGCGAACGGATCGCCCGCATCCATGATAAGCAGGGACAACACCGGGAAGCACTGGATCTGTGTGTACAAATAATTGAGGAGCCCATCAACGACGAGGAAATTCAGTTTGCGAACCTGTTCGCCAGTCGCCTGGTAAAACGCCATGGCTTCGATCGACCGGCTGCCATTGAAAGTCAGCATAAGTCTTATCAACCCGAAATGATCGACCTCGAACTCGAACACCATGAATCGGTTGAAATCGCTGTGGCCGAATTTTTTGACCAGCAGGATGATGCCGACAGTTGCTACTATGTCGAGAACAGTCTTTTCAACGGTGTGCTCGGCCTGGTGATCTGGGAGGTAATGTTTGCACCGCTAAGCGGCGCTTTTTACAATCCATTTCAGTATCGTCCCGCCGATTTCTACGAGCACGACTTCTGCATCAGGCGATGCGACTTACTCGAAAAAACCTGGCAATCGATCAACAACAATGAAGATATCTGGCGCGTGGTCTCTGCTCGTTGGCAGCAAAAACAGGGCTTAATGAATCCACTGGTCAACTGGCAGTACCTCGAGCTTGACCTCATCGAACTCGCGCTCGAGCGTATCGACTACGGCCATTGGCGCGCCGTGTTCAGCCGCATCCTCGGCGACCTGCACAACAATTGCAGCGGCTTCCCGGATCTGGTCCATTTTCCACCGGGTGGTGGTTATCGCCTGATCGAAGTCAAGGGGCCGGGCGACAGCTTGCAGAAGAACCAGCAGCGCTGGATGCAATATTTTCACCAACACGGAATCCCACACTGCGTGGCCAGGGTGACATGGCAGACGCCTTAAAAATCGGCATCCGCGACCTGGTTGAGTTCTGCTGTCGCGATGGTGACCTGGGCTACGACGGCGGACCCGGGATCAAGGCGCTGGATGGGTTGCAGACTCATCAAAAAATTCAAAGACGTTATGAGTCCGATGCTGAATCCGAGGTTTCAGTAAAGCTTGCAACACGGATCGATGACCACGACATCGAACTCGGCGGCAGAATCGATCTTTTGTTTGTCGGCGAATCTCCGCCGCGAATCGAGGAAATCAAAACAATTTATGCACAGCATACAGGTGATGCAGATGATGTGGTGCACTGGGCGCAGCTCAAATGCTACGGTGCCTGCTATGCGCGTGAACATGAGCTTGACCAGGTTAGCCTCTGCCTCAACCTGGTTACCCTGTTTTCGCTCAAGGAGCAGCGCTACACGAAAGTTTTCTCACGAGCCGAACTTGACAGCTTTGTCGGGCAGACCCTGCAGCAATACCTGCGCTGGTACCAACTGGTGGCAGCACAACGGGAAATCACGCGCCAACAGGCGCAGGCACTCGAGTTTCCATTTGACAGCTTTCGCAAGCAGCAACGCGGATTTGCCGCCGAGGTTTATCGCGCAATCCAGAATCAACAGCGCCTGATCGTCGAAGCGCCAACGGGTTCCGGCAAAACCATCAGCACCCTGTTTCCCGCAATCAAGGCGATTGGCGAAGACCAGTGCGACCAGGTCATATACCTGTCGGCCAAGGTTTCCGGGCAGCAGCAGGCGGTAGCAGCGGTTGAGCTGATAAAAACCGATGTTTCCTACCTGGTGATCCAGGCCAAGGCCCGCAGTTGCCCCTGTAATTTCGACGAGGGTGAAATCGATGACGAGGGTCGCTGCCAACGTTGCATCGGTTTTTTCGAGCGCTTGCCCGCGGCCCGGGAAAAATTATTCCGGCAGCGTAAACTCGATGTCAGCCAGCTCCAGCAAACCGCCACCGAGTTCAGGCTGTGCCCGTTCGAACTGGCGCTGCAAATGCTGCCCTGGGTCGATATCGTTATCTGCGACTTTAACTATGTTTTCGACCCACTGGTGCAGCTGGGATACTTCAGGACGAACCCGCGGCGCAAGCTGTTACTGATCGATGAGCTGCACAACCTGGTCGATCGTGCACGCGGAATGTACTCTGCAAGCCTTACCCGCGCACAAATCAAAAAAGCGCTGGCTGCCGGCGACAGCCGCCGGATTTCAACAGCACTCAAATCGATGCAACAGGCGTTCGACCGGGAACTACGCAGCCTGGAGGAAGATGAATCGATCTCCAGTCACATGCCGTCGGATCTGTTGCGCGCGAGCCAGCGCTTCAGCGAAAAACTCGGGTTCGACATTTTCTCCAACAAACACATCGCCAGCGAAATCCTGGAATTCTCGAAATCGATTTTTCGTTTTCAGAACATCAGTCAACTGTATGACATTCACCACCGAACCATTGGCTATAAACCGCTGAAGCAACGTGAAATGAAACTCTTGTGCCTGAATGCATTCGAGTACCTGCAACAGTGTTATCCACTGTTTCACGCGGTTTGCGGGTTTTCCGCAACCCTGACCCCGACAACCTATTTCCAGCAAGCCCTCGGTCTCGATAATGACTGCAAGAGCCTGGTGCTCGAATCGTCTTTTCCCGCGCAGAATCTCCGTGTCTGTATCGGCAGTTATATCGACACGCGTTACCGTGAGCGCGAAAACTACATCGATATTATTTGTGAATCGATCGAGCGCTGTTACCGGGCACACCCGGGCAATTACCTGGTATTCTTTTCGGCATACACTTTCATGCAACAGGTTCATGATCGCTTCAATGCGCTCTATCCCGAGACCAACACCCTGTTGCAACAGCGGGAGTTCGATGAATCCGCGCAGCGACAATTCCTGTCACAATTTTTCGACGCCGATGGGCAGCTCGGCTTTGCCATCATGGGCGGGCGCTTCGCCGAGGGCATCGACTACCGGGGTGACGCATTGATAGGTGCTATCGTTGTCGGCGTCGGTTTGCCGCAGGCCAGCAGCGAGCAACAGTTGATACAGCAGGATTTCGACGCGCTGCAACTTGATGGTTTCGATTACGCGTTTCGATTCCCGGGCCTGATCCGGGTCAAGCAAAGCGCGGGACGGGTAATCCGTGGTGAGCAGGATCAAGGCATCGTGGTGTTACTCGATCAGCGTTTTCAACAGCCTGACTACGCGCGCCACTTGCCGCCCCACTGGCATCCCGCCTATTGCAACAATCCGGAATCACTGGAACAATCACTATTGGCGTTCTGGAAAAACCTGGGGGACAAAAATGCCGCAGATTGATATTCAGATGGCGGACATTACCAAACTCGACGTCGATGCAATCGTCAACGCGGCTAATTCCAGCCTCGCCGATGGGGCCGGAGTCTGCGGCGCGATCCACCAGGCGGCAGGACCCGGCTTGCTCGCTGAATGCCAGGCCCTGGGCGGCTGTGATACCGGGGATGCGAAGATAACCGCGGGTTACAATTTACCGGCGCGACATGTTATCCACGCGGTCGGACCCGTATGGCAGGGTGGCGGTAACAATGAAGCCGAGTTACTCGCAAGCTGTTATCGCAACAGCATTCTGCTTGCCGAGCAGCATGGGCTCAAGAGTATCGCCTTTCCGGCAATCTCCTGTGGCATATACGGTTACCCGATCGACCAGGCCGCGACTATTGCGATCGAATGTACGCTTAAGGCGCTACACCAGTGTGAAAATGTCGAGCTTGCAATCTTTGCCTGCTTTTCTGACGATATCGAAGCCGCGTTAATCCAGGCCGCCTCACACCACGCGATGTAACGCTAGATTTCCATCTTCTGGTATACGCTGTCGAGCTTGTCGCGCATGGTTTGATCGCGGTCGACCCGCGTGCCAACCCGTAGCGAACTAGTGCAGCGTGGCGCTCCCATTTCGTGCATTTTTTCGTGGCATTGCTTGACCGCGGCCATGACCTTGTCCCACTCACCCTCGACATTGGTGCCATAGGAATGCATTTCATGATTCAAACCCGCAGCCTCAAAAATTCTCTGGCACTCGACCACGTACTTCGAAACCGAGACTCCAACCCCCATCGGCACCACGCAAATATCAACCAGGACATTCATCAACTAACCTCCCCCAAAAGCCCGCGATAATACACCACTGTACCCACAGGCGGCATAAAGAAGCGTCATTGGAAGAAAAACTTGTGAAATCTAAACGTCGACCTTCCCCTTAGCTGACTCTCAAAATGCAGAGTTGAGTAGCAATCTTCGGCCACAAGCGGACGATCACCAATCGCCAGATTAAAATGACACGAAAACTGCCTGTGATAGAATTTCCGGCATAACTTCCAACAAGGCCATCCATGGAACAGGATCGACTACCGCGAAAGCTAGCAGTTATCCTCCATGCCGATGTGGTCGGCTCGACTTCGCTTGTCCAAAAGAATGAAGCGCTCGCCCACGAGCGCATTCAGGCTACCTTCCACCACTTCTCTGAAACGATCAAAACCTATGGCGGTATAGCACGCGAAATACGCGGTGATGCACTTGTTGCAGAGTTTGAACGGGCATCAGATGCCGTTCCTGCTGCTCTCGCCTTTCAGATACTGAACGAAGAGTTTAACTCCAAACTCGACGACGATATTCAACCTCAATTACGAATTGGCATCAGCCTGGGTGAAGTGATTATTGCTGACAATACGATTACAGGAGCGGGCGTTGTATTGGCCCAGCGGCTTGAGCAGTTAGCCGATCCAGGGGGCGTAGTAGTGCAAGGATCAGTATCAGAGACAATACCAGCCAGAATGCCGTTCGAGTTTGAGAGTCTCGGTGAACAAAAGTTAAAGGGTTTCGATCAACCTGTAGGAGCCTTTGCAGTAAGGCTGCGATCTAATGAAGAGCTACCAAGTCCGGAGGCAAACACGGCAACGTACTCCGCAGCTACAAAGACTCACCAGGTTCCTGATAAGCCTTCGATTGCTGTTCTGCCCTTCGATAACATTTCGGATGATCCTGAACAGGAGTACTTCTCAGACGGTATTACCGAAGACATCATTACCGAGCTCAGTCGCTTCCCCTCCATATTCGTAATTGCGCGGAACTCGTCATTTACTTTCAAGGGTGCAGCCGTTGACGTAACTGAGGTTGGCAGGAAACTGGGTGTTTCTTATGTGGTCGAGGGCAGTGTCCGAAAAGCAGGCAACCGTGTTCGCATCAGCGCCCAGCTCGTTGAGGCGGCGACCGGAAACCATCTTTGGGCGGAGCGCTACGATCGTGAACTAAAAGATATTTTTGAGCTGCAAGATGATCTTACGATGCATGTAGTAGGTAGTATTACGCCGCAGGTCGAACTTGCGGAATTGAAACGTAGCCAGAAACTAAGTAATACAAACCTGTCTGCGTACGAACTAGCGCTAAAGGCCCAGGCACTTACCTATGATGCCGTGCGAGTGGCCGACCGGGATATGTTAATTCAAGCAATGTCGATTGCTGATAACGCGCTCAAGATAGACGAAATGTGCACTCATGCTCTCTGGACTAGAGGCATGGGTTGTGTTTTCCAGTATCTCTACGGTTGGAGTGCCGACCCTGGCAGTGCACTCAATTTTGCGATTGAAGTGGCAGACCATCTTATTGGCATAGATCCTTCTAATGCCAAGTCCTATATCGTTCGGGCGTGGGCCTATCAGTACCAGAGACAATACGATCTGGCACTTGCTGACTATCGACGTGCTTTAGAGCTTAATCCTAACCTGGCCTTAAACCTTTTCACCATGGCGTGGAGTGAGGCGGTGGCTGGTCTTCCGGTTGAAGCGAGAAAGCATGCTAAAAGAGCGCTAATGCTGAGCCCACGAGACACCGACATTTGGTTGGCCTGGGCATATGCGACGCTGGAATTGGCGAGCTTTATTGAATGCGATTTTTCCGATACGGTGAAGTGGGGACGACTGGCAATCCAATTGCATGCCAGAATGCCAGCTCGCCAGTTGGTTATGATAGCCGGATACGGCCATCTGGGTGATGCAGAAGCGGCGAGCTCCCATACCGCAGCAATTAAAACCTTCGCACCAGAAACTCTCTCGGCAGTGCTTGCAGGTAAATACGAAATATTCAAATTAAGCGAACACAATTCACTCTTATTGAAAGGGCTTCACCAGGCAGGGCTTACGGACTAGTCCAGCATGATTTTAGAAACTCAGACTTGCCCCGAGCATGGGTCTGAACGTCGATTATGGGTCGGCTATGGCCACTGATTACGTGGAATTGAGGGACAGTTTTTCCCAAAGCTGCCGCTGAAATGCAATTGCTAGGTTTCAGGAATCGGCCATAAGCGGACGCCCATGAAACAGTGGTATGGGGCAATCTACGGCCAATTCCGAACTTCCATATAGTTAACCCGGTCGATCGGCGCTAACCCACCGGATGTCCTTAGGCCTCAGTGAAATAGTGATTTACTATTTATTTGTAGTTGGGTTAAGTTAGTTTCGAAATTTGTATTCGACCTTACGGTGGAGACCAAAATGGCATCAATTGCTCATCCAGCCAATTTATGTGTTGCAGAAAAAGAGTTGCGGGTTGAAATGGCAGCCGGGTTTCGCTGGTTAGATAAACTGGGCATGTCTGACCTAACTGCTGGTTCGATCGTTGCCCGACTATCGGGGGTCATAGGTGAATTGTTTACCCATCCTCACGATCTTCATTTTGATGAAGTCTGTGCTAGAGACATCGTCAAGGTCGACGATCAGGCCAGGGTAATTGATGGCAGCGACCGCCGAATCAATTTTGCCGCTATTAATCCAGCCGCCCATGTTTTTGGGTCACGTCCTGATGTAAATGTCATTATCCATGCACACTCACCAGCAATCATGGCTGTCTCCGGTATGAAAGATGGTTTGCAACTAGTTTCGGAGCCTGCTTTTGCGTTCTATAAAGGCTTGTCATACGTCGAACCAGATTTTCATTTTGAAGATGATTATTGCACCGCCGTGGTCACGGCTCTTGGTGGAGGAAAAGCGCTAATTTATCGAAACCATGCCTTCGCTACTGTCGGCAAAACAGTTGCCGAAGCGCTGTTGAACGCTTACCTCCTTAACCAGGCCTGTGACATTCAGTTGCGCATGCAAGCAAGTGGCGAGGAATTGATCTACCCCTCAGAGGTGGAATTGCAACGTCATTACGACGCGTTTTACGGAAATCCGAAGTATATTTATGACGGCTCGCTGGAATGGCCAGGCATGCTTCGCCGACTGGATCGAGAAGACAGCTCTTTTCGAAATTTCTGAAACAGTATCAGAGGTGTAATCTGTTGCCAGCAGTCAACACATCATTCGAGCTTACTGAGCAGCAGGTAAAGGCTTACCAGAAAGACGGCTTTCTATTTTTTCCAGGGTTGCTATCGAGTTTCGAGATAAATCGACTAAAGGAGGCGATCGAAGAAGTGCTGATGAGCGACCGCAAAGAAGTCGATCGGGAGGAGGCTACAAACCAACTGCGTTGCGCATTCGCATGCCATACTTACAACGAAACGTTCCGTCGATTATCGCGACACCCGAAAATTATTGAGCCGGTGCGTCAACTGTTGGCGGGAGAAGTTTACATGCACCAGTTCTCGATACAGCCGAAGGTCGCTTTTGTAGGTGAGTCTTGGGACTGGCATCAGGACTACAGTGCCTGGCAGGAGCTTGACGGCATGCCCGACACGCGAGCTGTCAACACCGGATTGTTTATCGATGAAGTCAACCAATATAATGGCCCATTATATTTTATCCCAGGCAGCCATCGATACGGTTTGCAAAGAGCCATCAAATCCAAACTTCGGCGATTTCCGGCCACCTGCTTGGAACCGGAAAAAGTAACCGAATTGATTTCCGAAGGGGGCATTTACTGCCCGCAGGGGCCGCCAGGGTCATTATGGATATTCCATCCCAACCTGGTGCATGCGTCCGCAGAAAATCTGTCACCCTGGAATCGCACGATTATTACTCAGTGTTTCGCACACGTAGATAATGCTATTCGTGCACCAACGCGCCCGGAATGGGTAGCACAAACGGACTTTTGTCCACTTGCTCCTATGGCGGAGAACTGCCTACTGGACAGTTAGTCCTGTAATTGAATGATTTATTAAAGATGCAATACATGCTGATACCGATCCAGGATTCTTGTAATCGTATTCCGCTGAATTCAATACTTTTCCGCAAAGACAAATTTCTCTGACGGTCGGATTTGGGTCGTGTTTCAGTCGCAGGCTGAAAATTTGTAAACATCCGCTTCGGTGCGAAAGCTGTCAGTGGCCCAGAATTATTTCATTCAGAGTCTCTGATGGGTCGGTTCTCGCCGCTGAAAAATCGACTCCAAGCGTCAGCTTTCTCCAAAGGAGACGCTCAAAATACTTGGGTGGGAGGCAATCTTCGGCCAGAAGCGGACGTTCGCACAATCAAATTCACGAACTACACTTTTATATCCATTCCGGTAGATTAACCGTGTAACTGATGTCACTCTCAGTTATAAGGTCAAGTGCCTAATAATAATTACTAACGGGTTAAAGACCTCTTAAATAGGCTGTTAGGTTTCAGTAAACATGAGTCAAAGTCGCGCTGTTCGTGGAGTTTTAAAGAGAATCCTTGCCCCGACGTTAGAGGCAGACGGATTTCGCGGGAATTTCCCAGATTTTCAGAGATTCGAAAATGGAGAATTGCATTTACTCTCAGTCGTGTTCGACAAAAATGGTGGCGGCTTTTTTCTAGAGTTTACCAGCCATCCGCCAGGTGATATGGAGACCTCGTGGGGTGAGGTTATTCCGGAAGAAGAAATTACCGTAGCCCATACGCCTTTTGAGAGCAGAGCTAGGCTTCAGCAGAATGGACATCAGAGTAGTCTGAGCGAGGACTGGTTTCGTTTTGAAAAACTATCTGCAGAAGAAATTGAGAAATTGGTTCAGGATGTTTGCGATCTAAAATCCCAGGTAAATGATTGGTTGCGAGAAAAGAGTATTGGACGAAATATATCTACAACTGAACCCTAACAAGGCGCTGCAGTCGGACAAAGTGCCAGCACTGATATATCCTTAATTTCTCCAAAGGAGACACTCAAAAAACTGGGGCGAGAGGCAATTTCCGGCCAGGAGCGGACGCTCGTGATTCAGATAAAAAAGAAATCATAGTTGGGCCTTGTCATTCTGGTGGAAACCGGAATCCATTGTCGAGCCTCGCAAAAATTCAGCCAGCGGCCAGACGCTCCCGAATGCGCAAAATAGTTTTCTCGAGTTCCTGCGCCGCGCGATTGCGCACCAGTTTCGTCGGAATCAGAAAGCCGACATCGACGTAGGACTCGTAGACGATTTGATGCAAGTCCTCGCGGGGGCCCGGCAAGATCATCCAGGCGCCCGAAATGACGCGAAAATCCCCGCCGGTGCGACGCCAGGTTATTAACTCGTATGGTCGCACGTAATCCCTTTGCAGCGTGTACTCGAAGGTGAGTATCCAGGCTTTGATCGTATAGCGTACCCGCGCACTGCGATCGTCCTCGTCGATGATTTCGATATGGCGTATTCCCTTGAAGGTTTCCTTGAAGCGGTCGTAATCGGTCAACAGTGTCCAGATGGCATCGCGCGACGCTTGCAGGTGGAAGGTTGCGCGAAGTCCATGAACACCCTGATCGCTGGTCACGTCCTCGATGAGGATCGACTCTTCCGTGGCTACCCCATCGCCGGGCGCGAACACCACACCGATGAACAGTAGAACAAGCGAAAAATACGTGCGCTGAATCTTATCGTTCAACCAATGCCCCAAGCAGTCATCGGGAGCCAGTATACCTATTCGGGCTCGTTTCTTTAAAAGACACGCTCAATAAGCTGAGGTAGGAGGCAATCTTCGGCAATGCCGGACGCTTATAAACATCAGATTATGGGGCGTATTTTATACTTGATTTGTAAAACGTAGCCTCATTGGTCGCCAGCAATAAGCCTTAGTGAGTGTATACTTGCCTCGGCTAATATTGACGGAAATCGGAGGTAAAATATGGTTCTTGTAAAGCGGCTTGTGCTTGATGTTCTCAAACCCCACCAACCGGATGCGCTTGAATTTTCACAAGCCATTGCCAAAGCGGGCGGCGATTATCGGGTCTGCACAACGGTACAAGAGGTTGACGAAAAAACCGAAACATTGCAGGTAGTCGTCGAAGGGGATGCCATCGATTTTAACGCGGTACAGTCCAGTATCAGCGACCTGGGCGGTTCGCTGCACAGTATCGACGAGGTTGAGGTTCAAGGCGAGCCGCAAGCTGGTTAGGTTTATGAACCTGCTGGAACAAACCCGGTTTTTGCTGCGAATCACGCGCACCCATGACATCATGCGACGCTATTTTGTCGTTAATGGATTCGACGGCGCGCTGACCATGCTGGGGCTCATCATAGGCTTTCTGGTCAGTGGCGCAGCCAGCTTATCGGTGGTCATCAATGTTTGCCTGGGTGCTGCCATTGCGCTCGGCGTGAGCGGTGTCAGCAGCGCCTACGTCAGTGAGGTCGCGGAGCGGAAACGAGCGCTTGGAAAACTCGAAGATGCGATGATCACCGACCTGGGTGACAGTGCTCATGGCGAGGCCGCGCGCGGGGTGCCGCTACTGATAGCGCTAGTCAATGGTTTCGCGCCGCTAGCCATGTCTCTCCTGATTCTGATGCCACTGGTGGCAGCCAATGCCGGTTTTGCGTTACCGGTATCACCACTTTATGCAGCGGTGGCGATCGCGCTGCTGCTGATATTCCTGCTCGGCGTTTTTCTTGGTAGCATCGCGGGCGTATCATGGCTGCGTAGCGGGATTCACACCCTGCTTGTCGCAATATTGACAGCCGCTCTCATTTACCTATTTGCCGGCTAATGACAATCGGTCGTCAGGAAAAAATCCCGTATCGATTTTTATATGATCTGTGGGAGTCTGAATTGGGTCGTTTCACGCCGCTGATGCATCGAGATTGAGCATCGGCTTTCTCGTAAGCAGACCCTCATAAAGCTGCGGTGGGAGGCAATCTTCGGCCAGAAGCGGACGCCTGGCAGCAGATAATATACTATCGGGTTAATTATCTTTTTATCATGCTGTTATGTGTTTCTTAAGATGAAGCAGCCCGATTTGACAACAGAAAGGCTCCTGCTCCGTAGGTTCCACATTGGAGATGCAAGTGAGGTCCAAATTCTGGCAGGGAACTTCAAAGTATCAGAAATGACGTTGAACATTCCTTACCCCTACAAATCCGGGATGGCAGAAGAATGGATTGGCTCGCATCAAGAAGGTTGGGAGGCCATGACTCGTATGGCATACGCAATAGTCAAACTAGACACTCAACAATTGTTGGGAACAATTAGCTTGGTGAAAATTGAAGGATCGGAAGCGGAGTTAGGATACTGGATAGGAGAACCATATTGGGGAATGGGCTACTGCACTGAGGCAGCAAAAGAACTGATACAGTTTTCGTTTCAGAAATTGGGATTGAAAAAAATTGTGGCGGAGCATCTGACATCAAATCCGGCCTCAGGCAAAGTCATGGAGAAAGCCGGCATGAGACACGTAATGGCGACAAGAAAGGCTGATCGATACGGAAACGATGCAAGTATGGAGGTCTATGAAATCCGAAACACATAGCAAGCGCATACAGTCGGACAAACCACTCGCGCTGCTACTACCTATTTCTCCAATGCTGACGCTCAATTAGCTGAGCCAGGAGGCAATCTTCGGCCAGAAGCAGACGCTCAGTTATTACTCGCAAGTAGGTCTGAGGACCATACGGTTACTTAAAATGGATCCGCTCCAACCAGACGCTTTTTTTATTAGTACTGTGTGCATTTACGCCAAACACCCACACGCCACCATCATCCGCGAGCATGCCCCTTGGTATCGTCTTCGAATCCATAGAAACTTTAGCGTACGCAGAGATCTCGCGGTCCTTATTTAGTGAGACCAGGTAGGGATTATCTTTGGAGGTTCGCCCATAAAGATAAACCGAATTTGCGTCGGGTGCAGCGATCATCACAAAACTGGCCTTGAGAAACTCGGCCGCGGGTTTAAGGTACGTCTTGCGAATCTGGCCATTTGCGGCGTACTCATAAAGCCAGCTGCCATGCACTGGCGGCTGCGAGCGTAGCTGTGCATTGATATTGATCAGTACACCATAGCCATCCCCGATCTCTCTGGCCGAATAATCGACAACATTGTGATACTCGCCATGCTTAGAGGCAGAATCCATCATCAACATGGAGGCCTGCTCGCGCGCGCTCATGTCAAGTTTTGCAAGCCCGGCCTCTCCCTTCCAGAGAAACCTGCGTTCCAACGCCGTCGACTCCCAGGAAACGGTTGCGTCGCTGTCCGTGATCAGCAGGCGTTGCTCCAGAAAGACGTAACCTTCTAGCACTCCCTCAACAGTCTGGATCATTAGGTTATCAATATCAGTCTGTAATTCCTGATCGTCGGCACCTAGTAGGTCGATTGCGAATCCGGCACCACCGTTTCGTGTACGAAACCAGCTATTCGCGCGGATCTCTTCACCGTCCCGCGCCAGCGTACCCTGCCCGAGAATTTTGCCATCGGGTGACATTTTCAGCCACTCATAGGCGAGTGGTCCTCCCCCGGCTTGATAAAAACTCCCAGCAAACACAAGGTTGCCGTCAGTCGTAGTTAGGCGAAAGTGATCGGCGTCACTCCAGCGTTGTCCTGACCACGGCAATGTCGGTACCGCA
>CAMYLU010000008.1 GCA_947259485.1 uncultured Gammaproteobacteria bacterium
TATGTCGATGGTGTCGTCAATGCCGCGGGGCTCAATCTGCGCGAGCCTGTTGACCAGGTATCGATCGCAAGCTGGGATGCAACTTTAAACCTGAATCTTTCCGTCCCGTTTTTCTTTACGCGCGAATTTGTACCGGAAATGCGCAGTCATAATTATGGTCGCGTGATCAACATCGCTTCGCTGCAATCGACGCGAGCCTTTCCCAATGGCCTGCCCTACGGTGCCTCCAAGGGTGGTATCTGCCAGTTGACACGGGCCATGGCGGAAGCCTGGTCGCGCCACGGTATTTGCTGTAATGCGCTGGCGCCGGGCTTTTTTCCGACCGAACTGACGGCGCCGGTATTTGGTGATTCCGAAAGCCGGGATCGGTTCGCGCAGCAGACAGCCATCGGGCGTAATGGCGAACTTGAAGACCTGTCGGGGGCGACGCTGTTTTTCGCGTCGCCGGCGTCGGCTTATATTACCGGCCAGATCCTGGCCATCGATGGAGGATTCACGGCAAAATGAAAGCACTGGTTTACACCGCCAACGAGGAAATGACTTACCGCGAAGAGCCGGAGCCCGTGGCCGGGCATGGCGATGCGCTGATAGCGATCGAGTCGGTCGGTATTTGCGGTTCGGACATGCATGCTTATCTCGGACATGACGAGCGACGAGTGCCCCCGTTGATACTCGGCCACGAAGCCGTAGGCACCGTAGTTGAAGGCACAAGCGCCGGTCAGCGGGTAGTGCTGAACCCCTTAATTACCTGCGGTGTCTGTGATGAGTGCCTGGGTGGACGCCAGAATTTATGCGCCAGTCGTGACTTGATTGGTATGTATCGGGCCGGCGCCTTTGCCGAAAAAATAGCGATCCCGGAGCAAAACCTGATTCCGGTACCCGAAGGAATGCCGGCTGAACATGCAGCGCTGACGGAGCCGGGTGCGACCGGGTTGCACGCGGTGTTGCTTGCGGAGCGAGTCGTCAGTCGACCCCTGAGCGAATCTCGTGCGCTGGTAATTGGTGCCGGATCGGTCGGATTGTTAACCGCGCTGATATTAAGGGACAAGGGGGTTGAGGAAATCGTGGTGGCGGAAACCAATCCGTTACGTCGCGAACTGGTCGAGCAACATTGCGACTTTAAACTACTTGATCCAACGCAGGAAAAGCCGCAGGAGCAGCACTTCGATTGCGTGTTTGACGCGGTCGGCGGTGCGGTAACGCGCGAGCAGGCGGTGATTGCGGCGCGTTCGGGTGGCGTCATAGTGCATATCGGGCTGATGGATAACAAGGGATCGATGGACGTTCGTGCCATGACCTTGCGCGAAATTACCTTTATTGGTACCTACACTTATACCCCGGTCGATTTGCGCGCAACACTGGCAAAACTGAATAGCGGTGCCCTGGGAAGCCTGGGCTGGATCGAGCAGCGTCCGCTCGATGCGGGCGCAGCGGCTTTCGCAGAACTGCTACAGGGAAAATGCGCGGCACCGAAAGTAGTCCTGAGTACAGGTCAGGCTTAGCACTCAGGCGTTGGTTTTAACCTTGATCACGGCTTCATGCCAGTCGGCAAGCAACAGGTTGCGCTGGTGGGAATCCATTGCCGGGTCAAATTCGCGCTCTGCCTGCCAGCGTTTTGCAATATCGTCCGGTGAAGCGAACAGGCCGATCTGCAAGCCGGCGAGGTAGGCGGCACCGAGCGCGGTGGTCTCGGTGACTACAGGACGCTCGACGATGATGTCGAGAACATCGGCCAGAAATTGACACAGCCAGTTATTCTGTACCATGCCACCATCGACGCGCAGCCGCGTCGGTACGATGCCGTCACGGCGCTTGGCCTCCAGCAGATCGAAGGTCTGGTAGCAGATCGACTCAAGCGTGGCGCGAACCAGCTCGGCCGGACCGGTATCGCGCGTGATACCGAATATTGCGCCGCGCGCGTCCGGGTCCCAATGGGGAGCGCCAAGCCCGGTAAACGCCGGCACCAGGTAGACCCCGTTATTGGAGGAGAGCGACTCCGCCATTGCCTCGGTTTGATGTGCCGTGTCGATGATGCCGATGCCATCCCGCAACCATTGTACCGCGGCCCCGGCAACGAAAATCGAGCCTTCCAGCGCGTAAGTTGTTTTTCCACCAAGCCGGTAACCGACCGTGGTTAATAACTTGTTGTTCGACTCGAGCGCCTGCTCACCGGTATTCAGCATCATGAAACAGCCGGTACCATAGGTACTCTTGATCATGCCGGTTTCGAAGCAGGCCTGTCCGACGAGTGCGGCCTGTTGGTCTCCGGCTACGCCCGCGATTGGAATTTCCGCACCGAGCAGGGATTTACTCGTTACCCCGTAATCAGCAGCACAGTCATACACCTCGGGCAATAGCGATTCGGGCACTCCAAGCATGTCGAGCAGTTCGGTATCCCATTGTTGCGTATGGATATTAAACATCAGCGTGCGCGAGGCGTTGGTTGCGTCGGTGGCATGAACCTTGCCGCCGGTCAGGCGCCAGATCAAAAAGCTGTCAATCGTGCCAAATGCGAGTTCTCCCTTGTCGGCGCGCTCGCGAGCGCCGGCGACATTTTCGAGAATCCAGTTCACCTTGGTGCCGGAAAAATAGGGATCGAGCAACAGACCGGTTTTCGATGTCACCATCGACTCCAATCCCTGGTTGCGCAATGTCTCGCAGAAATCGGCGGTGCGGCGGTCCTGCCATACGATCGCATGGTAGATCGGCTCGCCGCTGGAGCGGTCCCAGACCACCGTGGTTTCGCGCTGGTTGGTAATACCGATCGCGGCGATGTTGCGATCTTCGGCGCTAGCCTTTGCCAATGCATCGCGCACTACGGTCAGCGTCGTTGTCCAGATTTCCTCGGCGTTATGTTCGACCCAGCCGTCTCTCGGGAAATGCTGGGAGAACTCCTTTTGTGCGGTAAAGCAGGCATGACCATTTTCATCGAACAGCATTGCCCTCGAACTGGTCGTACCCTGGTCGATACTGAGAATATATTGACTCATTAGAAATCCCCCAAGCTTTCGTCCCGGTAAAATTCGGGATCTTGCAACGGTGCCATTATATCGAGATTCTGCAGGGCCGCGCAGGCTTGCCCGGGAACGACTCTATTCTGAAAAATATTCATCGAAACGCTGCCTGGCGTCGTCACCGAACAGTTTTTCGCAGGCCTCGAATAATCCTGCCGATTGCCGCAGTGCGGCGCGTGATACCAGTAGCTCGATCTTGGAGCGTCGGCGCAGATAATCTTCCAGTTTGACGATCATTTCGTGTTCTGCCAGGTACTTGATTTCACAACGCCGGATTCCCGCGTTTTCGATGAGCGGATCGCACAACGAAGGATCCTGCTCGATCGCGTCCAGCATCGCGTCGGCATCGGCTCCGTAGCGGCGCCATAATCTTGTGCTCAAATCTTCGCCAGTATCGGTAGCGACAATTTCGTCGAGCCCGAGATCATTTGCGCGCTTGAAAAATACATCCCGTGCTGGATGATCCGGTTCTCCATACCACTTGCTGTTTTTTTGCAGGGTCAGCCCCAGCCTCGATACACAATCGCAAATCTCATCACCGACGTTGAGACAATCGGTTAACTTGCCACCAAAAATACTAATATGACTTTGCTCTGGCGTCATCTCGATGACATGTTTGCGCGATAGCCGTTGCACTTCGAGCGAAGATTCGCCGCTTTTTCGGGTTGCCAGTGGACGCACACCACAGCGTTCGGCAATGATATCGTCGGGGGTTAATGGAACCGGCAGGTCAAGCCGTGCATTGATATTGGATAACACGAACTCCCTGTCCTCATCGGTTACCTCGGTAACGGGGTCGTTCACCTGGGTATCAGTGGTGCCGATGCAGGTACGATTCGCCATCGGTATGGCGAAAAACAGGCGTTCGTCGTCGGCAAAAAATGCGAGTACGCGGTGGCTTTCCGATATCTGCGGCACGATCAGGTGAATGCCCTTCGATAACAGGTGGTGATATTCAGTTTCGATGCTACTCAGTGCGTTGTGCCCATCGACAAAGGCTCCCGCCGCGTTGATCAGAATTTTCGAGCGGATGGAAAATTGATTACCACTCACCTGGTCTTCTACAGGGGTTGTCCAGTAGCCATCTGAATCACGTGTCGAGCCCTTCGATTCAACATAGTTGGCAGCAACGCAGCCCTTGTCCATCGCGCTGCGCACGAAGTTGAAGACGAAGCGAGCATCGTTATCGTGCAGAAAAGCATCCGAGTATTCGATGCCGGCACTGCTGATGAAGGTATTTACCAGTGGTTCGATATGCTTGATTTGGCGGGGTGAAACCAGTCGCGGAGTCCGGGTCTTACCCCGTCCCAGCAGCCAGTACAACCAGGTGCTTGCCAGAATAATCCAGGGGTGAAATCGAAACTGCTTATTGACTGTCATCAGGAAACGGATTTCCTTAACGGTGGATGGAAAATTCTCAAGCAGCTCGTTGCGCGATTTGCAAAGTCCCGCAACGAGACCGAATTCATAACCCTCCATGTACTTGATGCCACCCCAGACCAGGTTGGAAGATTGCTGGCTGGTAAAACCGGCAAAATCGCGTGCATCGATTAATGCAACGCGGACGCCGCGGGCAGCTAATGCGGCGGCCGAGACCGCGCCGTTGATACCGCCGCCGATAATCAGGGCATCAAATTCTTCGTTCTCGAGGCGCGCAATATTGGCGTTACGCAAATTCATGGTTTACCGGCTCGATTCCCGGTATCTCAAAGCAGGAGACACTTCAAACTTTCCGGAAGACAAATACAAACCAGCCAATTGCCAATGCCAGTGCACCCCAGAGTGGGGTGCCGACAAAGGCGAGCCAGCCCAGGTTGATGAATCCTGTGCCCAACCATGAAATGAACAGGCGGTCACCGCGGGTTGTATCGATGCCAAAAATACCGCGACGTGGATTACCCCCCGGGCTGAATTTTTCCCAGACACCCATGCTGACGATAGACGTTGCCACCGCTATAAAAAAAGCGGCGGTGGGCCAGGTCCATGCCATCCAGGATAAATCTATCACCACGTCACCATCATTTTAGACCCGTCCCAGGGCAAAGCCCTTGGCAATGTAGTTGCGCACGAAATAAATAACAAACGCTCCGGGAATGATAGTAAGTGAACCCGCCGCGGCTAGCAGGCCAAGTTCGTAACCCGATGTGCTTGCCGTTCGAGTCATGGTTGCAGCGATGGGTTTCGCTTCAACCGAGGTCAGGGTTTGTGCCAGCAATAGTTCCACCCATGAATACATGAAGCAGAAGAACATGGCGACACCGATACCGGCGGCTATGGTCGGGATGAAAATACGAATAAAAAATCGCCAGAAGGAATAGCCGTCGAGATAGGCGGTTTCGTCGAGCTCTTTCGGAATCCCCGACATGAAGCCTTCGAGAATCCATACCGCGAGCGGAATGTTGAACAGGCAATGCGCGAGTGCGACAGCGATGTGCGTATCAAACAACTCGATCGACGAGTAAAGCTGGAAGAAAGGTAATGCAAATACGGCCGGAGGCGCCATGCGATTGGTCAATAACCAGAAGAACAGGTGTTTGTCACCGAGGAAACGGTAGCGTGAAAACGCGTAAGCCGCGGGTAGTGCTACCGAAACCGAAATAAAGGTGTTGATAACCACGTAAATCAGCGAATTGATGTAGCCGTTATACCAGGTCGGATCGGTAAATATCTTGGTATAGTTTTCCAGCGTGAACTGTTGTGGAAAAAATGAAAACCCGCCCAGAATCTCGTTCGTCGTTTTGAACGACATCGACAGCAGTCCGTAGATCGGCAGCATCAGGAACAGGATATACAGGGTTGGCAGAATCCATTTTCTGTTCATGCGGTCATTGCTCCTCGTTGCGCATCATGACGGTGTAAAAAACCCAGCAAACCAGCAACACGATCAGGAAGTAGATTAATGACATTGCGGCAGCGGGACCGAGATCAAACTGCCCCAGCGCTATCTTGACCAGGTCGATGGACAGAAAAGTGGTGGTATTACCGGGGCCGCCACCAGTCAATACGAAGGGTTCGGTGTATATCATGAAGCTGTCCATAAAACGCAACAGGATTGCAATCGTCAGTACCCGTTTCATTTTCGGCAACTGGATATAGCGAAACACCGCCCAACGACTGGCGCCATCGATGTGCGCAGCCTGGTAGTAGGCATCGGGAATCGAACACAACCCGGCATAACAGAGTAACACCACCAGGGAAGTCCAGTGCCAGACATCCATGACGACAGTCGTCATCCAGGCAGATACCGGTTGCTGGGTGAAATTGTAGTCAAAACCCATCGAGTTCAGGGTGTACCCGAGCAGGCCGATATCGGGCAGCGCGAAAATATTCCACATCGCGCCGACGACGTTCCACGGGATCAGCAACGGCAGTGCCATCAGCACCAGGCAGACGGAGACCCAGGGCCCCTTGCGCGGCATCGACAGTGCGACCGCGATCCCGAGCGGGACCTCGATCGAGATTATCATGCCGGTAAACAGCAGTTGTCGCAGTAGCGAATCGTGAAAGCGTTCGGAGCGTAGTACTTTCTCGAACCAGGTGACGCCTTCCCAGAAAAAAGCGTTATTACCGAAGGTTTCCTGGACCGAGTAATTGACGACGGTCATCAACGGGATAAACGCATTGAATGCCACCAGCAGTAATACCGGCACCACCAGCCACCAGGCTTTTTGATTGGTGGTCTTACGCATTGCGGGTCTCCACTACCCAGTCATCGTGATAAATATGCAGGTTCTCGGGATCGAACTGAATCATCGGGCTTTCGGAGGGTATTGCCTCGTCTTCCCCAACCAGCATCTTGATTTGCTCGGCTTCGTGCTTGACGGTCACCACCTGGTAACGCCCGAGGTCTTCGACTTTCTGAATCTCGACCGGAATCCCGTCATCACCGAAACCAACAAACTCCGGCCGAATGCCGATTTCAAGCTTGCCGCTCAAATCGGCATCGGCCGGATAACCCGAAGAGAGCAGGTTATTCGCAAATACGGGTTGCCCATTTTCAAGTTTGCAGGGTAGTACGTTCATGCCGGGTGAACCGATGAAATAGCCGACGAAGGTGTGTTTGGGCCGGTTGAAAAGTTCCACTGGGGTACCGACCTGAACCACGCCACCGTCATACATGACGACCACCTGGTCAGCGAAGGTCAGGGCTTCAACCTGGTCGTGGGTAACGTAAATCATCGTAACCCCGATCTGTTGATGCAGCTCCTTGAGTTTCGAGCGCAGTTGCCATTTCAAATGCGGGTCGATTACCGTCAGGGGTTCGTCGAACAGGATCGCGTTGACCTCCTCGCGCACCAGGCCCCTGCCCAGCGAGATTTTTTGCTTGCCGTCGGCAGTCAGTCCGGCGGCGCGTTGATGCAAGCGGTCGGACAAGTCCAGCATTTCGGCAATCTCGGTGACCCTTTCCGTGGCCCGGGCTTCAGGCATACCCCGATTGCGCAACGGAAACGCCAGGTTATCAAACACGGTCATCGTGTCGTACACCACCGGGAACTGAAAAACCTGCGCGATGTGCCGAGCGGCGGTGGGCTGTCGAGTCACATCCCGTCCATCAAACAGAATTGAACCCTCTGAAGGTGTCAGCAGACCCGAGATAATATTCAACAAGGTGGTCTTGCCGCATCCGGAAGGCCCGAGCAGCGCGTAGGCGCCACCATCCTCCCAAACCTGGCTGATCTCCTTGAGGGCGTATACGGGTGCCTGTCCCGCTGGTGGCGGGTAAGCATGGCGCACGTCCTTAAACTCGATTCGCGACATACTACACCTGGGTCTCGATCAACATTTCGTTGGCATCGAAATAAAGGCATCGACTCGAATCGAAGAAAAAACTGGCGCTCTGTCCAAATTCGTATCCATGAATGCCATGCGCCTCGCTGACCCAGTCATTGCCCTCGATAATGACGCGAATAATGCTTTCGGAGCCGCTGATTTCGGCGATTTGAACCTCGCCACCCACTTCAACTCCGTCGCCATCGGGTGACAGATGGTGCGGTCGTAAACCAATTTTGTAAGCGCCATCGGGCATTTCGGCGAGTTTGGCCGGCACGTTCCAGCTCACCGAATCGCTCAGGAACGCGGTATTACCACGTTTTTCGATCGAGGCAATATTCACAGGCGGGTCGGAGAAAACCTGCGCGCTCGCGAGGGATTCGGGATGACGATAAATGGTCGAGGTTTTACCAAATTGGACCACCCGGCCTTCCTGCAAGGTTGCGGTATAACCGCCGAGCATCAGTGCCTCGAGTGGCTCGCTGGTGGCATAAACCACGGTCGCACCGGTGTCGGCGAACATTTTAGGCAGTTCATCACGCAGCTCTTCTCGTAATTTGTAATCCAGGTTGGCGAGTGGCTCGTCCAGTAATACCAGTTCGGCACCCTTAACCAGGGCGCGTGCCAGTGCGGTACGCTGTTGTTGCCCACCCGAAAGTTCATTCGGCAAGCGCTCGAGCATTGGGGTTAATTTCAGTAATTCCGCAAATCTGCGCACCTTTTCGTCGATTTCTTTTCTGGGCAGCCCGGCAACCTTTAACGGCGATGCGATATTGTCATAAACGTTAAAGCTGGGATAGTTGATGAAGGCCTGGTAAACCATCGCGACACTGCGCTTTTGCACCGCAATGTCGGTGACATTTTCGCCATTGACAAAGAGGCCGCCGCTGGTTGGTTTCTCCAGTCCGGCCATCAACCGCATGAGCGAAGTTTTACCGCTTAGCGTGGTGCCGAGCAGGATATTAAACTGCCCCGGCTCAAGTGATATATTAGTTTCGTATATATGAGTTTCGGCACCCACCCGAAGCGAGACATCGCGTAACTCGATAGCCATTTATGCTCGCCCCGCCATAGGTTCAAGGGCACCACCGCGAGCAATGATTTCCAGTTTGACATCCTGTTGATGACAGAGCTGGATGGATTCGTCTGGAATACCATCATCCGTAACCAGTGTTTCGATCGCCGATAAATCTCCGATGCGAATCGGCGCATGACGCTCAAATTTCATCGAGTCGGTTACCAGGATTACCGAGCGTGCCTGCGCAATGATCTTGCGCGTAACACGAACTTCCCTGAGGTCAAAATCAAAAAATTCGCCATTGCTATCGATCGCTGAGCAACCGATAATCGCAAAGTCTACTTTGAAATTGTCGATAAACTCCTCGGCACTGGAGCCGACGATTCCGCCATCAGAATGGCGAATCGAGCCGCCCGCGATCATGACTTCCAGTCCAGCGGCAGGCCACAGCAGGTTGGCGACATTTATATTGTTGGTAATCACCAGCATTCCGCTGCGATCGTAAAGATGCTCGGCGACCAGCTCGGTGGTCGTACCGATATTAATAAACAGCGATGAATTGTCGGGCAATAACTCGGCCGCGCGACGAGCAATCTCGGATTTTTCCTCGCGCATTAAAATTTTGCGAGCGCCGTAACCGAGATTTTCGATGTTGTCTTTCACCACTGCGCCGCCGTGAACTCGCTGCAACAGTTGTTGTTCGTACAACTGGTTTAAATCACGGCGTATGGTCTGGGGTGTTACCCGCAAGTGGTTCGATAACTGGTCGACCTGCACCGAACCATGTTCACGGATATAGTCCATGATCAGGTGCTGTCGGCTGCTGATTTCGGCGCTCATCGGTTTTCACAGGAATAATGAGTATGCGGTAAGGTGACCGGGGCTCAGTTTATCGAGCCCCGGTGCAACTACCATTACCGGTCAATGACTTCTTGACCGTTAGTTCATCCAGCGTTTGATTAACTCGTCGTAGTTGACGGTCTGCCCCTGGGGCTTTTCGTTAACCTTGGCCTTCGGCGATCCAGGCTTGTTTAACCAGTAGGATGGATCCGATGCCTTGTTGAGACGGGGACCACATCCACCATAGGTGCCAGCCTTTTCGTCGGCTGCCTGCATGCGTGACATCACGAGATCCATTTCCTCGGCGAGACGATCCATTGCTTGCTGGGGCGTGAAAGCACCCGAGTTTACATCCCCGATTTGCTGCCACCAGATTTGTGCCAGTTTCGGGTAGTCGGGAACGTTGATGCCGGTGGGTGACCACATCACACGATCGGGCGAACGATAAAATTCAACCAGTCCACCCAGTTTCGGTGCGCGCTCGGTGAATGATTCGTGATTGATCGTGGTATCGCGGATGAAGGTCAGGCCAACATGGCTTTTCTTGACGTCGACTGTTTTCGAAACCACGAACTGGGCATACAGCCAGGCCGCCTTGCGACGATCAACCGGGGTTGACTTGAACAGGGTCCAGGAACCTGCATCCTGGTAGCCGAGTTTTTGGCCTTCTTCCCAGTAGGGTCCGTGAGGCGAAGGTGCCATCCGCCAGAGCGGGTTACCATCATCGTCGACGGTATTGTTGCCGGCACTCTTCGGCGCCACCATGGATGCGGTAAACGCGGTGTACCAGAAGATCTGCTGTGCGACGTTGCCTTGTGAAAGCGCGGGCAGCGACTGGTAAAAGTCGTAACTCGCCGCACCTGGAGGCGCATACTTGCGCAGCCATTCATCCCATTTGCGAATCGCGTAAACCGCGGCCGGCCCATTAGCCGCGCCACCGCGAGAAACCGATGCACCCACCGGGTTACAGCTGCCGGATTCCATGCGAATACCCCATTCGTCGACGGGGACTCCATTAGGCAAACTCTTGCTGCCGGCTCCGGCCATCGATAGCCAGGCGTCGGTCATACGCCAACCGAGGTCGGGTGCCCGCTTGCCGTAATCCATGTGGCCATAGACCTTGACTCCGTCGATTTCCTTGACATGCACTGAAAAGAATTCAGCAATATCTTCATAAGCCGACCAGTTGACCGGGACGCCGAGATCGTAGCCGTACATGCTTTTAAATTTCTTCTGCAGGTCCGGGCGATCGAACCAGTCCTTGCGAAACCAGTACAGGTTTGCAAACTGCTGGTCCGGCAACTGGTAGAGCTTGCCGTCGGGTCCGGTGGTGAAAGATCTGCCGACGAAATCGTCAACATCGAGCATTGGATTGGTAACATCTTTACCTTCACCCGCCATCCAGTCCGACAGGTTCACAGCGAGCTGCAGCCTGGAATGGGTCCCGATTAAATCCGAATCGTTGATGTAAGCGTCATAGAGATTACGCTGGGTCTGCATCTGGGTTTGTACTGCCTGAACCACCTGGCCTTCTCCGAGCAGCTGATGGTTAACCTTGATTCCAGTGATTTCCTCGAACGCCTTGGTCAGGGTCTTGGATTCATATTCGTGGGTTGGAATCGTTTCTGACAGGACGTTGATCTCCATGCCTTCGAACGGTTTGGCTGCATTGATAAACCATTCCATCTCCTTCATCTGATCCGACTTGGAAAGCGAAGAAGGCTGGAATTCGTTGTTCACCCAGTTTTTGGCCTCGTCCATTCCGGCATAGGCAGACTGAGTACATAGCGCAGCAGCCGCGGCCACAAGCGCAATTTGCTTGATCATGAGAATATCCTCCTCGGTTTTATGTTTTTTTGGTTACATCGACACGCTCGGGTGAATCTACGCCCGTATTTTCGATTTGTCAATTAATCCCGTTCGTTTTTTCGAAATCACGTTCACTTGCGCGCTAAATTTTCGTTTTGGATTGAAACTAACGCAGCCTGTCCACCGCTTTTTGTACTATTCATGGTCGCTTTAAGCCATTATGATCGCTGCATGACGGACTTCAAGCACTTGCTCATCGTGGCCCATAACCCGTCGGCCAATACGCAGAAACTGGTCGATGCCACGCTGCGCGGCGCCCGGCATGGGGATATCGAAGGGGTAGAGGTAAAACATATACCACCCTTGCAGGCGGTTGCCGATGACGTGCTCTGGGCAGATGCAATTATTCTCGGTACGACCGAGAATTTCGGTTACATGAGCGGTGCTCTGAAGGACTTTTTCGATCGTATTTATTATCCCTGCCTGGAGCAGACCGAGGCGATGCCGTTTGCCGCGTATATCCGCGCCGGCCTCGATGGCACCGGTACCAGGATCGCGATTGGTAAAATAACGACCGGATTAAAGTGGAAAGCAGTGCAGGAACCGATGATACTGCACGGAGAATACCAGCCGGAGTACGAAACCCAGTGCGAAGAGCTTGGCATGCTGATGGCCGCCAGCCTGGAAAGCGGAATAATTTAGCGAGGCAGGAATGACAGATTTTAGTGGTAAGAAAGCGATCGTATTGGGGGGTACGTCCGGCATCGGGTTAGCGACGACCGAAATGTTACGTGACGGAGGCGCGGAGGTAATTGCCGGCAGCCGGCGCGAATGCGAAATTGAAGGTGTCGAATGCGTGCAGGTCGATGTGCTGGATCGCACAGCATTGAGTGCGTTGTTCGAAAAACACAATGGTTTTGATTACCTTGTGAATGCTGCGACCGGTGGTCCCCGAGCGATAGGTCCATTCCTGGAAATGGATCTTCAAGGGTATCAGAATTCTTTCGCCAAACTCTGGGGTTATGTCAACAGCGTGCGCCTCGGGGTTCCGCATATGACACCCACAGGCGCCGTTGTGTTGTTCAGTGGTTATCCCGCGCGTAAATGGCGTGCCGGTGCCATCGCAATCGGCAGCGTCGGCGGTTCGGTTGAAGCTTTCATCCACCTCTCGGCCAATGAAATCAAACCGGTTCGGATCAACGGGGTCAGCCCGGGTCTTATCGATACGCCGATGTCACCGCTGAAGGGTGACGAGCGCAAAGACTACTACGCGAAGGGTAGCGCCGAACACCTGATTCCACGAGCCGGCACCGCCGAGGAAGTCGCTGCCGCCGCAATCTTCCTGCTCGAAAATCAATTCGTCACCGGTACCATTGTCGATGTCGATGGTGGCGCTATCGTCACATGAGTTTTGAAAAAATCAGCAGGCAGCTGGTTGGAGATACTCCCGGGCGCACCACCGAACTGAACTATTTCCGTATCGGGCCAGGTGATGCAGACAAAAAGGTCTACTTGCAGGCGGCCCTGCACGCTGACGAACAGCCCGGCATCATGGTATTGCATCACCTGCTGCAATTGCTGCGTGATGCCGATACCGCAGGCGAATTAAAGGCGGAGTTCGTGCTTTTCCCGATGGTCAATCCGCTGGGTATGAGCGACATTGAATTCGGCCAGCACCAGGGTCGTTATAATCGCAGTATCGGGGTCAACCATAACCGGGGTTGGCCGGTATTAAATGACGCGCTAGGGCCGGGATTTACCGCAACACTGGGTTCCGATGCCGGGGAAAATATCGAGCTGGTGCGTTCGGCGTTGCGTCACTGGGTCGAAAGCCTGCCGCAGGTCACGGTGCTTGATCAGTGGCGCCGTTGCATTATGCAAGAAGCCTGTGACGCGGATTATGTTTTCGACGTGCATTGTGACGATGATTCACTGGTGCATATATTTACGCTGCCACAGCTAGCGGAAAACATGCAACAGCTCGCCAACTGGATCGGTGCTGCCGCAACGTTGATGGCGGAAGACAGCGGCGGCGGCTCTTTCGATGAAGTCTGGCCGGCGCCCTGGCTGCAACTTGCGCGCGAGTGTCCGGACAAGCCCTTACCCTTGCCGGTTGTCTCCTGCACGCTGGAGTTTCGCGGTCAATTCGATACCTTCGATGAACTCAATCTTCGTGATGCACAAAACCTGTACGGTTATTTTCAAGAACAGGGATTGATTACTGGTAAGCTTATTGGTGATAAGGGCGAGGCCACGGCACCAACCGACCTGCGCGCTACCGAAAGGTTGCGCGCGCCGCAGGCGGGATTACTTGCTTACTGCGTGGAACTCGGGGACCAGGTTGAAAAGGGTGATCGCATCGCTGATCTGATTCGGCTCGATGGCGAGGGTGCATTTGTTGAAAGGGTACCCCTGCTGGCAGGGACTTCCGGCCAGGTCATTTCGCGCAAGGTCACCAAGTATGTCTGGCGCGACGCCAATATTGCCAAGATTGTCGGTACCGAAATTCTCGAGTCGAGTGGCGATTACCTGCTTAGCGACTAGGGATTGCCCGGAGCCGAGTTGTCATTACCGAACCACTGTGCCGCCGGCAGGATTCGCAATGGCAGTGACCCACCCAGTCTGACTCGCCGCTGATCTCGAATTTAACTTCACCACAGTAGCAGTGGCCGCTTAATTTCTGATCGCTCATAACGGCGTCATTTGGAGTCGGACTTCATGACGAAATCCTCGAGTTTCTTGTCGATGCCGAGGACGTGCAGCTTCAGCCACTTGTAAAGAAAATCGGAAAGCGAAACCTGTAGCGCCGGGTGCATGGTCGGGTCGGTATCCAGCATGGCCTCCAGTTCCTCGCGGAAGCGGTCATGTGCCTCGATGTGTTCCTCTTGATGGGGGTAACCAAGTTGCACCATGTAGGTTTCTTCGAGAATAAAATGGTGTTCCGCGTAGAGCTTGAGCCGGACCAGGATTTCGGGATCAAACGGTATTTCCTTGATTTTGTCGATCAGCTCGAACAAGACCTGGTGTTGCGTGTCCTGCCAGATGACGTCACTGGTTTTCTGCATTGCGCCGGACCCAACGAGAGAGTTCGATCACGATAGAGTAAAACCCTGACCTTAGTCAAGGGAACGAGGTTTTGTACCCTGGGGGCCCTGGTTATTGGGGAGCGGTCGCAGCGGGCGTAAACGACATGATCGAAATCGATTCGTTGATCAGTAGCTTGGCCTGGTCATGGTCGTTATACAAAAACAGCGTGTAGGCGTCGGCCATCTCGTTCCGATGCATGCCGATGATCAGCGCATTGCGATAGTCGGTGGCGAAATCAGGATTGATATCGAATGCCGAGGCCGCGGCCCAGTTGGCGTTGAATTTATCCAGTGCCTCCGCTTCGGGGAAGGTACTGGTTCCGGTCTCACCGCCGACCGACAAGCGATTGGTGATCGATTCGAACAGCAGCGGGAACAGGTGGTTGGGCTCAGGCGCGGCATTATGCGGATCGTTGTACTCGATCTCGATACGGTTCAGTGGGCGCACGATAAAACGGACTTCGAGCGCTCCCGATTCATGCCTTAACGCGTATTCGTAGGGCAGAATGGCGTTCGCCTGCGTCGGCTGGTCAATATATTGAGATTGCCGATGCATGCGCAATCCAGCTTCCTGCAGCAGCCGATCGAAGGCCGCGCGGGCATCCTTTTCCACCGCATCCGCGGCCGTGGGTGTGCCCAGGTAAATCAGCACCAGCAGGGCTCCGGGCAACGAGGTTATGAATTTTCGGATTGCCATTGTTTCAACAGGTCCTCGGCCACCTGCGCCCAACTCGCTTCCGGCGACAGGGTCAGAAAGTGTTGCAGGTCTTTAACCGCGTTGTTCCGATCGCCAAGAGCCTCGTGGGTCGAGGCGCGATTGAAATAGGCTGCCGGCACCTCGGGCTCGAGCTCGACGCAACGATTAAAATCAAGCAGCGCCAGGTCGTATTTTTCGGCTTCGAAATGCAGGCTACCGCGATTGAAATAGGCCGCGACAAACTTCTGGTCAAGCTCGATCGCACTATCCAGATCTCTCCGCGCATCGTCATTGCGGCCAAACTGGCGATAGGCCTGGGCACGATTGGTCAGCAGGATCGGGTCGTGCGGGTTCAATTCGACCGCGCGGTTGAGATCGGCTAATGCCAGGCTGGTTTGTTGGTTTTGCAGAAACAGGCTCGAACGAACGCTCAACAGCATAGTGTCGTTGGGGAATTTGCCGAGCGCCTCGTTTAATGTCTCCAGCGCCAGTGGTGCGCGCCCTTCGTCGAGATGCTGCAGTGCCACATGAACGAGCTTGTCGGGACTCAGGCTGGCGTGCGGATCATTCTGCTTATGTGCGCCGGCACCAGTCGCTTGTTGCCGGGGTGATTCGAGAAAAGACTTCATTTCCTCGCTTAACCCGGTTTCCTGGGCTAGCGCAGCTTTATCCACGAGGCCCGCGCCTGCAACGAATAGCAGCATCCCTGCCGCAAACCACCCGGCCGAATGGATTGAAACTCTGGCCGACATGTTTATTCCTTGCTGTAAGCCTGCAGCATCTTGTTCATCAACTCGATATGCTGCGCGTCGGTCAGGCGACCGGGCTCGGATACCTTGGCCCACAAGTCGGCATTGGTCATTTCGCGGTGGCAACCCATGCACAGCCCGGTGCGATCCATTGCATCGCGCACCTCTTGTGGCAGCGCCCGCGACAGCGGCCAGTGCGAGCCTACCGTTTGCGTCTGTTGGCCGTCCTTGATAATCGTGGACAAGTCAAAATCAAGCGCCTCGATTTTGGGTATCTGGATCTTGAAGTTGCTCGGAATGGGTTTGCCGGTACGCTGATCGATCAGATCCTCAACCACGTTCTCGGTGTAGCGCAGCGAGAACACACCACCGGAGATACCGTAACCCTGGGCTTTCGGATTGTTGTGACAGCTTTCGCAGGTGCGAGCCTTGCGTTGTGCCGAGTGTGGCTGCACCGGCGCCATGTCGATGCCGAGCGGCACGCGCTCCTGTCCCAGTTCCTCCTGCTCGTCGTAGGCCAGTGCGATCTGGTTATGCGCCACGGTGCTACCGTCGCGCGCACGCACGGTCCAGATAACCTGGCAACCCGGCATCAGCGGGGTCACGCGACCCTCACCATTGATGCCGAGCACCGGTTCTTCCCAACGCAGGTAGGAACGTGTTTCGCTGACCTTGCCCGGGCTCTGGATGCCCTTGGTGCCGAGCGGTGATTCCGCGGTGGAACCATCCGGGTAGCGCAGCGATCCGGAGGCGATCCAGTCGGTGTCTTGCTTCGGCTTGCCGTTTTTATCCGGGCCGTAGTCGACGTCGACGTGGCAGCCGTAACACTGTGGCACCCAGGACGCGTGGCAGGCGTAACACTCGAGGCTCTCGGCGTGTTTCTTCACGCTTGCCATCGCCACCATTGCCTGAGAGTTACGCCAGGCATCGTCTTCGGCCAGCTTTTTCAGCAGCGGCACCTTGAAATCGTTGCCGGTAGCCGAGTGCATGATGACCGTATCGCCGTCCTTGACCACGTTACCGTAGGGGTTGCCGCGCGCGCTCAGCAGGTAACCGTCCTTCTTGTCGTAAGTGGTCGCAAATGCCGCGGTCTCCTGCAGCACGCTGTCAGCGAGGCCGCGCGGCGAGTTACCAATCGACTTGGCGAATTCTTCGCCGTGACCGAGTGGCAGTTCCCATGGGTACTGTTCCGGCGTTCCATGACAATCCTGGCACTCGACTTCGACCTGCGCCAGCGTGGTGCCCGGGATATTGCCGTCACCGTGCATGTCGATCGTGGTGTGGCAATCCTGGCACAGCAAGCCGCCTTCAGGGTTTTCCGGACGGCTCTTGATTTGGTGATGCAGGTCGTCGGAAATAAACAGGTAATTCTTGGTATGCAGCTTGGGCTGCTTGCCGCCGGTTCGACTGTAGGGCGAGCCGTAGGGGAATTCCATCAGGCCCTGGTAGGTCACGCCGATGCGCTTGCCGCGGTTATGGCACGAATTGCAGGTTTCGACCGGGATACCGGAATAGGTGGTATCGCCGACTGTGACCTTGGATTTACGCGTGGCCTGGATCTGGTGGGTCAGCATGTGACCTTTCTGCGTCTTGTCGATGGTGGGATCACCGCCTTCGTATATGCCTTCGTTACCGTAGGGGATGTGGCAGGAAGAACAACCCTGGCCACGATAATCACCGCGTTTTTCGCGCCCCTTGACGGTGACGTGACAACGCTGGCACTGCTGGCGCTGATAGGTAAAGCCCGCCAGCTTCGGATCTTTCTCGATCTCGTCGACGCTGGGTTGGGGGATTTGCGCCAGTTCGGTCGGAAACTGTTCCTTATGTGCCGCAATCATGTCCTTCATGTAAGCCTTGTAGGCGTCGGTGCCGACCGATGGTACGGGTCCGTCGCCGTCCTTGACGTCGTAGTTACCCCAGGGCACCTTGTGATTCATGACTTCGGGAATACCCCAGGTATGCAGGTTACCCTGAATCTTGCCGGCCTCGGTATTCATCAGGGATTTTTCCAGGCGTTCTTCGTATCCGGCATGACAGGCACTTTGCCCGCAGGTGAACTTGTTGATGTCCATCGCGCCAGGATCGGGGTAGAAAGTTTGCGGACCCTTGAAATCGACCAGTGACTGGGGTGATCCTTCGTGAGCCTTGCCTGCGTCGCTGGCGGTGGGATCGCCGCCGTGACACATGACGCAGCCGGCGGTATCGCCGTGCACCGCGCTCAGCGAATTGATCAATTGCAACATCGCACTCGATTCTTCGCGAATCGACTCGATGCCGTCATGACAGGCGAGGCAGCCCGAGACAGCCGCAGCCGACGGGCCCGGATTGGTCCAGAAAAACGAGAATAAAATGACTGCCCCGATTGCCTTACCGAACCTGTCCATTGGTCATCCCCCTGACTAGCTGTTTTTGTTAGTTAAGTACCCGCGCGCGACATGCAGGTGGAGACAGGTTAGCGAAGTTTTTTGCGGTCCACTTGACATATGTCAAGTCGAATCCTGTTCAAATTAAAATGCTTTATAATGGTGCAGAAAAGCTAGCCTTTGGTGCATGGTAGCGACTTAATTAACGAGATCCCCGCTTGCGCGGGGATGGCGCCGAGTCGTTACGTCATTCCCGCGCAAGCGGGAATCTCACATAGGTGATCGTGTGTAAAAAAACCCGGATTAAATGCGGAAGATTTCAGGATTGATTGAATTCGCGGCAGGCGGCGTCTAGCCCGCGCAGCGTTTCCTCGAGGTCTTGCGCGGTATGCACGGTGGATACAAATCGGCGCACACCGGGCAGCACGTATTGCCCCTGCTTCATTAACAGGGTATCGAGTTTGCGCATCGAGACCTGGTCACTGGCGAGAATATCGGCCTGGTTGCGCGGGGTTTTATCCATGAACAGGATTTGCCACAACGAACCGGTATGCTCGGCGATCGCCGGGATCGAGTGTTGGTCGAGAATCTTCTGGGTTTCGCGACAGAGATCGTCGGCAAAGCCGTTCATGCGCTTGTAGACGCCGGGTTTACCGAGTTCATCGAGCATCGACATGGTTGCGGCCGCCGCCACCGGGTTGCCGTGCAGGGTGCCGTTGAAATAGGTATAGCCCTGCTGGCCTTTCAGTTTCGGATCGGACAGGCCGATCACATCGGCGCGTCCGGCGATACAGGACAGCGGCCCACCGCCGCCGACGACCTTGCCGTGGGTCGAGAGGTCGGGCTTGACGTCATACCATTGCTGGGCGCCGCCGTAGCCGAGTCGAAAACCGGTGACGACCTCGTCAAGGATAAACAGCATGTCGTTCTCGTCGCATATTTCACGGATTCCCTGCAGGAACTCAGGCTCGGCGGGGATGATGCGCTGTACCGGTTCGGCAATGATTGCGGCGATATCGCTGTGATGCTCGTCAACGATCTTGCGCAGGGTTTCGAGGTCGTTGTAGGGGCAGACCAGCATGGTCGAAACCGTCGCCTCGGGTTGGCCAGAGGAATCGGCGGCCCCCTGCGGGTAGGCGCCGGTTTCTTTAGGAAAGGTGGATACGATCGCGTAATCGTGGTTACCATGGTAGGCGCCCTCGAACTTAAGGATCTTGTCACGCCCGGTAAACGCGCGCGCCAGCCGCATTGCGTAGCCGGTTGCTTCCGAGCCGGTGGTTGCATAGGCAATTTTTTCGGCGCAGGGAATGTCGTTAACCAGGCGCTCAGCCAGGTGCACCGCGACCTCGTTGAGCGAACCGAACATGTGCGCGCCGCGCTCGAACTGCGCTTGCGCGGCTTTAACCACGGAAGGATGCGAATGCCCGAGTATCAACGCACCGGCACCACCGACGTAATCGATGTACTCGTTGCCGTCGACATCCCACATGCGTGAACCCTTGCCGTGCGAGTAAATCAGGCGAATGTCTTCGGCGAGCGAATAACTGCCGAGACCCGAGCCGGGCAAAACGCGGTCGGCGATTGCAAACAGGTCTTGTTGCGACATGCCGCCGGATGATCGTTTAACTGCCTGTGATGACATGATAGGGACTCCGTAAATCTGCGTGGTTTAGCCGACTGCCTCACGCAGCCATTGGTGTAGTTTAAAAATCGACAATTCGTCGTATATGCCGCCTTCGGGATTCAAGACCAGCGGCCCGGGCTTATAACCGCGTGAGTTCAGCCCGCGCTGGACTTGCTTGACAATATCCAGGTCTTCCTGGAAGGTGGTTTCACGATCGTTCTCGATGACCTTTTGCAGCGTCTCGTCAACCTCGCCATCATTGGAATAAAATGTGCGGAAAACCCTGACATCATCCACCGCTAGCGGGCGCCAGGAAAAGCTGTTGACCACCCCACCAGGGTAAAACTGGATCGAAGTGGCCGGCCACAGGTAAAAGCTGCCGTATGCGGCACCGCTGATGTCGTACCAGGCATCTTCGCTGTGCGAGGCTTCGGAGGAATGGTGCAGCACTTTGATATCTCCGTAAGGCATAATCGAGTAGGTATCAGGGTCGATGATCCCTTTCGCAAACGAGGGATGACAATTCGGGCAGTGGTAACACTCGTTATAGTTCTCGACCGCGACGAACCAGTTGCAGCCCTCGTCGGCGGTATGGTGATAGGCATGCTTGCGCTGTTCGATGTCAGGGCACAGTTTAAGCATTTCATCGCGTATTCCCGGGTAGGTCTCATCCATGGTCCCAGCGTTCGCATCGAGATTGATGAACAGGAAGCCGAGAAAATTCTCGAGCCTGATTTCAGTCAGGCAGATTTTGGACGAATCGAAACCGGGCACCTTGTTTGCATGGGGGGCTGCCTTTAGTTGCCCCTGCAGGTCATAAGACCAGGCATGGTAAGGGCAGACCAGTAGCTTTTTGTTACCGCTACCCTCGACCAGCTTGTGTCCACGATGCTTGCAGACGTTGTAAAATGCCTTGATCCCGCCCTCGCGGGTGTGCGTGATAATGATGTCCTGGTCGTAAATTTCGAGCGCCAGGTAATCTCCCGGCTTACCGACCTGGCTCGAATGGCAGGCCATCAACCAGTTCTTGTAAAACACCTCGTCGACGATGCGTCGGTAAAGATTGGGATCGGTAAAGTATTTCGCCTCGAGTCCCATCACTGGAACACTCTCTGCGACCACTTTGAGATCAGGACTCGTCATAAATATTCTCTTCCCAACGAGCAGAGTGAAACGCTTCGACGGCAGTGCTGGCCGCATCGCCGCCACGCACCACCAACAGTGCACACAGTGTTTCCATCAGCGCGGCAACTGCCGCATTAGACTGGAAGAACTGGGGCGTATGTGTCGGTGCTACCAGCCCGAGATCTGCTTCACGGCACAGTGTCGCGGCGCTCGAGTCGGTGATACCGATAATTCTCGCACCTTTCTCTTTCGCCTGCTGCACTGCCGACAGGGTGTCGCGGCGATAGGGCTGAAAGGTCATCGCAACCAGGCAATCGCGCTCATCCATGCGGATCATGTCATCCGATGGCAGGCTGCCGTGACGTGGTGACAGGATAAAATGATCGAAGCCCATGCGCGCGACATACCAGAAGTTATACGCCAGTGGGTAAGCAAGGCCCAGCCCGAGGACGTAAACCCGGCGTGCATCGATCATCCAGTTAATCGCGCGATCGAGATCTCCGACCGACTGCTGCGCGAACATTTTCTCCATGTTGTCGAGACAGGCCTCGGCCATGCTGCCGAAAATTGCCGAGCTGCCGCCCTTGCGGTCCAGTTCGCGCAACCAGGCGACGCGGTCCGGAGAAGAGCCGATCCCGGCACGGACGAAATCGCGAAAGCGTTCGCGCAGTGACTCGTAGCCGTCGAAGCCGAGATGGCGCGCGAGACGCACGAAGCCGTTCGGGTGCACTTTAGCGTTGGTTGCCAATGTGCGCATCGACTGTAGTCCGACTTCATGCGGGTGATCGATGATGTAGCGCGCGCAAAGCTGCAACTTCGCGGGCAGGAATTCGAATTCTTCGAGTAATTGATCGAGCACCTCTTCCTGCGACTGCGGCAGCTGTCGCACGGTAGAGTGCAAATTGGGAATGAGTTGTGACATTTGTACGCTTGATTTAGTTAATGATACAAGTGTATCATTTCTTTATCTTTTATTGCAATCAGATTGTGCGGGGCTACAGCATGCAGTCAAAGGCGAAAATCGTCATTATCGGCGGCGGCGTAATGGGCTGTTCACTCGCCTACCACCTGTGCAAGGAAGGTGAGACCGATGTCGTGCTGCTGGAAAAAGCGGAATTGACCAGTGGCTCGACCTGGCACGCGGCCGGCCAGATCACCCACTCGGTCAGTCACTTCAGCCTTGCCAAGATGGCGGCCTACGGTACCGAGTTGTATCCACGGCTCGAAGACGAAACCGGGCAATCCTGTACCTGGCACGGCAGCGGCAGCCTGCGCATCGCCTATACCCAGGACGAAGTCGACTGGATCAAGTACACGCTGTCGGTGGGCAAGGGTCTCGGTCATGAAATGGAAATCATCGGGCCCGAGCGTATCGCCGAACTGCACCCCTTCTATAATCTCGACGGCGTCATGGCCGCGCTCTACACTCCCCACGATGGGCATGTCGACCCGGCCGGTGTTGCCTTTGCAATGGCCAAGGGCGCACGCATGATGGGCGGCACCGTGATTCGGCAAAATCGGGTCACTGGCATCACCCGCAGCGGCGAAACCTTCGTGGTACATACCGAGCAGGGTGACATCGAGGCCGACCGGGTAGTCAATTCAGGCGGCACCTATGCGCGCCAGATCGGTGCGTGGATAGGACTGGATCTCCCGATCGCAAACATGTTGCACCACTACCTGATCACCGACACGGTGCCCGAATTCCAGGACCTGCAAAGAGAATTACCGGTTATTCGTGACGACTCGCAGGTGTCGGGCTATATCCGCATGGAACAGAAGTCCGGCCTGATCGGGATTTACGAAAAAGCGAATGCAGCCTCGGTCTGGGACGATGGCACGCCTTGGGAATCTGCAAACGAATTGTTCGAACCTGATTACGACCGCATCATGCCGTGGCTCGAAAACGCGCTAGAGCGCATGCCGGTCCTCGCCGACAAGGGCATCAAAAGTGTCGTGCATGGCGCGATTACCCATCCGCCGGATGGCAACATGTTGCTGGGCCCTTCAGGGGTAAAGAATTTCTGGCTCTGCTGCGGTTCCCAGGTCGGTATCGCATGGGGACCCGGTGCAGGCAAGTACCTGGCGCAGTGGATGGTGCACGGTGCCGCCGATGTTTCGATGCGCAGTTTCGATCCACGCCGCTTTGGTGCCCGTATCGACGATGATTACAGGATTAACAAGGCCAAGGAAGACTACCTGTTGCGGCACGAAATTCCGTTTCCGCATCTCGACCGTCCCGATCTGCGACCTTCGCATTCGAAACTTTCGCCACTGTACGAAGTTTTAAAAGACAAGGGTGCGGTATACGAGGACGTTTACGGTTGGGAACGCCCCTACTGGTACGCGCTTGACGGCGTCGAACAAAAACACATCGAGAGCTTTCGTCGCAGCGAACTGTTCGACATTATCGGTAAAGAGGTAAAAGGTATGCGCGCCCATGCCGGGATCGCGGACCTGACTGCTTTTGCCAAGGTCGAAATCGAGGGTGCCGACGCGGAGGCTTATCTCGATCGAATCCAGTCGAACAAGGTCCCACAGAAACAGGGCAGTGTTACGCTGACCTACCTGGTGATGGAAAACGGGCGTATCGAAGGCGAGGCCACGATCATCAAGCTCGGCGAGAATCATTACTACATGGTGTTCGCGGCTGTGCGCGAAGCTGCGTTATTGAACTGGATGGAGGAAGAGCGGCGCGATGGTGAGTCTGTTTCCCTTAACAATGTTTCGCAAGATTATGGTGTCATTATGCTGGCCGGGCCGGCCGCACGCCGAATTCTCGCCGAATGTACGGATGTCGCACTCGATAACGCGAGTTTTCGCTGGCTTTCCAGCCAGCTCATCACCGTTGCCGGTGTCGACCAGGTACGCGCCATGCGCGTGACCTATACCGGAGAACTCGGTTGGGAACTGCACGTGCCGATGTCCGGCATGCTCGATGTCTACAGCACGCTGGTTTCGACTTCACAGAGCGAGGATCTGGTACATATCGGTTCGGCGACGCTGAACGCGGTGCGCATGGAGAAAGCCTACCGTTCCGGGTCGGAAATCACCAACGAGGTTACGATAAGTGAAGGCGATGTGGCCCGATTTTCCCGCGATGGTGGATTCCAGGGTTCAAAACAATCGCTCAAACCTGCCTCGCGCTGGGTGCTTGCCTACCTGCAGCTCGATGAACCTGCGCCAGGCTCGGTACAATGTGATCCGTTGGGGTCGGAATCGGTATGGCATAACGGCAGTCCGGTCGGGCAGGTTTCCTCGGGTGGGCACGGCTACGACCAGGGCAAATATCTCGCATTCGCTTATATCAAACCCGAGCTCAACCAGGTCGGAACCGAGTTCGAAGTGCTGGTTATGGGCGATCCGAGACGAGCACAAATCGTCGAGCAATGCGTGTATGATCCACAGAATCTTCTGCCTCGTTCGGAAGAGTAATATCGACTGTCGTCCCGCGGCTTGACCGCGGGACCCAGTCCAACAATATCGCGCGTGGCGCGAACATTTAAAGTAGCTCTACGAGCGTGATATTTTAACTGGGCCCCGCGGTCAAGCCGCGGGGTGACAAGTATTGAGGGGTAAAAATGGACAACGATTTATTTGAGAAAGGCCTGGCCAAGCGCAAGGGTACACTCGGCGCGGAATATGTTGAAAACAATCTGGCCGCGGCCGACGATTTCACGCGTCCGTTCCAGGAAGCGATGACCGCCTGGTGCTGGGGCTTTGGTTGGGGTGACGAAGTCATCGAACCGAAGACACGCTCGATGATGAACCTGGCGATGATCGGCGCCCTCGGCAAGATGCACGAATGGGAAATTCACTGCCGTGGAGCGCTTAACAATGGCGTCAGCAAGGAAGAGATTCGTGCCATCATTCACGTGGTAGGAATTTACTGCGGTGTGCCGCAATCGCTGGAATGTTTTCGCGTCGCACGCAAGGTGCTCGAGGAAGCTGGAGAGTTATAGCAGGTTTTTTGTGCATGGCCTGAACCGGCGACTCTGACCCTAATTCATCGAGCCTGTCGATAACCGGTTGATGGTCCCGGGGCGGACGGTTCTGACTGAGCTTAATATAGGGAAATGCGATCGGTCGCGCCAATATAATTTGTTTTACTGGCGAGGTTCAGAGAGGTAGATTAGCCAGCATGAAAATTATCAAGATCAGCGTCTGGCAGCTGGACCTGCCGTTGCACAAGCCTTACTGGCTTTCCGGGGGACGTCTCAAGTTCGAGAAACTCGATTCGACCATCATTCGCATCGAAACCGACGAAGCTATATCGGGTTGGGGAGAGGGTTGTCCCTGGGGTGTGACTTACCTTCCAGCTTTCGGTAGAGGCATTCGTGCTGGTGTCGATGAGCTTGCGCCTTTACTGATAGGCCAGGACCCACGACAGCTCGATTCGATCAACCGCCTTATGGACCTGGCTCTACCCGGGCATCCCTATGTCAAATCGGCGCTCGACATCGCCTGTTGGGATATTGCGGGCAAGTCAGCAGGATTGCCGGTCTGCGAACTACTCGGTGCACGCGAACCCGCACCGGTGCCGATCGCCTCGAGCGTATCTACGGGCCCACCACAGCAAATGCTGGACGAAGTCCAGCGCTTCCGCGATATGGGTTACCGCCTGCATTCCTGCAAGGTTGGCGCCGATGTGGTCATGGATATCGAGCGCATTAACCTGCTTGCTGCGAACGAGCGCCCCGGTGAAATCATGTTTTACGATGCCAACCGTGCCTGGTTACCACGCGAGGCGATTACTGTATTGAATTCTATAGCCGGGGTCACCTCCTGGTTTGAGCAACCCTGCGAAACCCTTGATGAAATTGCCCAGGTGCGTCGGCAGACTCGTTACCCGATATGTATCGATGAAGGCCTGCATTCTATCGATGACCTGATTCGTATCCAGCGTGAAGGCATCGCCGAGCTGGTCAACATCAAGATCAACCGTGTGGGCGGACTGACCAAGGCGCGACGTATGCGTGATTTCTGCCTTGCCACCGGTATCACCATGCTGGTAATGGATACGGGCGGTACCGTGCTTTCCGACACGGGCGTATCGCATTTCGCGCAGACGATACCGGCTTCATCCTGTCTCGGAGTCTGGTCCTGCCAGGAAATGGTCAGTGTCGATCCGGCACCGGGACAGGGCGTGCGCAATGTTGACGGCTGTTTCAGCGCGCCCGGTTTACCGGGCCTCGGGGTAGAGCCCGAGTTTGCGCTGCTCGGCGACCCGATCGCGATTTATGAAGAGGGATCTGCTTGACCCGCGGCGATCTTCCACCCCTGGACTAAATCGATTGCCAGACCTGGTAGAGTTCTGGGTCGGCCAGGATGTCGCGCAGGGCATCGTCGAGAATGGTTGCCCAGCGCTCCGCGCCCGCCTCGGTATTAACAAGGTCCTGGCGTATCTCGATCGAAACATGGGGTATCCCGGAGGCCTCGGCGTGATGATCGATGGTGTAGTCCGCGGGATGCTTGCCCGAGTAAGGTTCGTTGTCACCGATGTTGAATCCGTCGGGATGCGCACGCAAATTGGCCATCAGCGGCACTGGAATCCGCGGGTCCTTGTCCCATAGAATACCGGCGTGCCAGGGGCGGACAAACCCCGCCATTTGTGGTGTAAAACTGTGTATCGATATGAACGCCGGCACCACCTTTTTTTCCCTGAAGCCGTGCAGCATCATGTCGATAGCCTTCCGGTATGGTGTGTAAAAGCTGTGGATGCGCTGATTACGATGCTCATACGACATGTTTTGATTGCCAGGGATGGGCGTGTCGTCACTGACATCCGGCATCACGCTTGCGTCCTCGAGGCTGCGGTTGAGGTCGACGACCAGCCGCGAGTAACCCGCCAGTACGGCCGGCGCATCGAGATGCTGCGACAGGTGGTGGACTAGCTTTCGAGTGCCGATATCGTAGGCAATATGCTGTTCGAGCAGGGTCTCATCGAGGCCGAGATTACCGAGCGCGCGTGGAATAACGGGGCTTACGTGATCCCCGACCAGCAGGACCTGGCCCCGGCCCTTTTCATTGATAATGCTATATGGTGGAGGATCCCCGGGTCCGATCATGGTTTCAATCTGGTTCATGTGTCCGATAAGTTTAGGTGTAATTGCTGCACCGGTCCGCGACGCTGCGGAAATCATAAAGACTCCCTTTGCGTGGGTCCAGTGGTCACCGTCAATTGATTACCACGTTCGAGGCTGCGCCGGGTTCTGTAGCAGATGAGTGGAATAGTATGACGCAGTGGTTTTCAGATTCCGATGAATCCCGTTTTACGAAAGCAAACACAAACCATATACTGCTACGAATCACATTTGCCCGAGTGAAAAACAGTATGATCCACGGTAAACAGGATTTCGATAAGGATCCGGTCGCGCGGCAAGCGTCGATAGCGGATCAGGTACCGATTATCGATATTACGGAATTGCTGGTCGATTCAAATAGTGCTGCTGCCAGGGATGCTATTGATAAAATCGCGTCCGCCTGCAGTAGCTGGGGTTTCTTCCAGGTTATCAATCATGGTATTACGACCGAACTGGTCGATGATGTCTGGCGGCAAACACGCGCATTTTTTGCGCTGCCGAGCGAAATCAAGATGTCGGTGTTGCGCAACAAGGAAAATCCCTGGGGTTTTTATGATAACGAGCTCACCAAGAACCAGCGGGACAAGAAGGAAGTTTTCGATTTTACCAGCGCCGGGGTCGATCCGATCTACGGTCAGTCCAATCGCTGGCCTGCCAACCAGGATGCCTTTAAAGTCACCATGGAGGATTATTTCGATGCCTGCACCAACCTGTCTCTGAAGTTGCTGGAAGCTTTTTGTATCGGGCTCGATTTGCCCGCCGACTACATGCATGGCGACTTTGCCACCAATCACACGGGTTTCCTGCGACTGAATTATTACCCGGTGCAGGACCCGCTGGCGGATTCCAGCGAAGCGCATCAGCCGATTGCTGATCTCGGGGTACACCATCATACCGATGCTGGTGCGCTGACCGTGTTGATCCAGGACGACATCGGCGGTCTGCAGGTGCACCGTGACGGTTACTGGTACGATATTCCTCCCGTACCCGGTGCCATGGTGATCAATACCGGTGACATGATGCAGGTCTGGTCGAACGATATTTATCATGCGCCCGTGCATCGGGTGCTGGCGATGGAGTCCCGCGATCGCTACAGCCTGCCGTTTTTCTTTAATCCCGCCGCCAGCGCGAAAGTTGCTCCGCTGCCAACCGTGTTTGATGAACGGCACCCAAGTCACTACCACAGCATTCACTGGGCTGAATTTCGTGGCAAGCGCTCCGATGGTGATTTCGCAGACTACGGCACCGAAGTGCAGATCTCTCAGTTCAGAAAATGAAATAGAACCCCCTTACCCGGGGATTCGACACCGATTAGAGCAATGAGTCGATACCGCCCACCCGGCCCCAGCAAATCGCCCTATATCACCTCCGAGGGCATGCGTGTCCTGCTATCCGAACAAAAGTCGCTGTGGTTGAAGCGCCGCGAAGTCGTCGCGGCTCTGTCGGCGGCGGCTGCCGAGGGTGATCGCTCGGAGAATGCCGAGTATATCTATCGCAAGAAAGAACTGCGCGAAATCGATCGTCGGATTCGTTACCTGCAAAAACGCCTGCCCGAGTTAAATGTTGTGGATCAAAAGCCAGCAAGCTCGGAGCGGGTTTTTTTCGGTGCCACGGTCGAACTTGAGGATCAGAACGAGGTGGCAGTCACTTATCGCATTGTCGGCCCCGACGAATTCGATCGCGAAGAAAGCTATATCAGCGTCGACTCGCCGCTAGCGCGTTCGTTGCTGAAGCGGGATCTGGGTGACGAGGTCGAAGTCGAAGTGCCCAGCGGGCGACTGGTTTACACTATTACCGAGATTAGTTACTGAGCGAGTGGTCGATAGGATGAAGATTACAAGGTTCAAGACAACCCTGGTCGATGTGCCACTGGAGCGGCCGATTGCAACCTCGATACACCAGATCAAAAGCGTGGGCTATGTACTGCTTGAACTCGAAACCGACCAGGGGTTGATCGGTGAAAGTTGTGTAATGACGTTAAATGCAGTGCGGCTCAAGGCGTTGCACGAAATGTTGCTCGGTTTCGCGCACCAGGTCGAGGGACGCGACCCGCATTTTGTCGCCGCAATCTGGCAGGACATCTGGAATGAATTGAACCCGATCGGACACAAGGGCTTTTCCATCGCCGCACTTACCGCAATCGATATCGCTTGCTGGGACCTGGTGGGAAAGGCTGCCGGGTTACCGTTGCACAAGGTTTTCGGCGCCTGCCGCGAACATGTTAAGACTTACGCCAGTGGGGGGCTTTGGTTATCCCAGTCGATCGATGACCTGGTTGAAGAGGCCGCTGTACTGATCGATACGGGATTCCGTGCAATGAAGATCCGCCTGGGCAAGCCAACCGTGAGCGAAGATGTCGAACGCGTGGCCGCGGTGCGTGATGCTATAGGTCCGGGGATCGAGTTGCTCGCTGATGCCAACCAGGCGCTCACGGTGAAGCAGGCTATTCGTCTCGGACGTGAGCTCGAGAAATTTAATCTCGCCTGGTTCGAGGAACCGGTGGTCTACCATAATCTCGTCGGTTGTGCCGAGGTACGAGCGACGCTCGATACACCGATTGCAGCGGGTGAAACCGAGTACACACACCTTGGTATGCGCGATATTCTCGAATCCGGCGCGGTGGATGTGTTGATGCCGGATTTGCAACGCATTGGGGGTTTAAGCGAAATGCGCCGGGTCGCGGCGCTGGCCGCCGCTTATGAAATTCCGATTTCAACGCATATCTTCACCGAGTACAGCCTGTGTATTGCCGGCAGCGAGTCTAACTGTATTTCAGTTGAACACATGCCCTGGTGTGCCCCGTTGTTTAACGAGTCGATGGAGCTTGCAGAGGGCATGATTACCCTTCCCGAGCGCCCCGGCACCGGCTTTAGTTTTGACAAAACCACGATAAAGCGCTTTAGTGTTTGACTATGGGGGTACCAGACACGACCAAATTGCTCTTCCGGGGGATGGCACAGCTGTTGTTTTTTTCCGTGATGTTGCTTTGCCTGAATCCGGCAAATGCCTATCTCAATCGCAGTTACAGCACCCTTGAAGAATCCAGGCCCTTCAATGGCGACTTCGTCGATATTCTGGGCTCGGGAAAATTACGTATTCTTCTGACGCGTGATTTTTCGAGCGTCGACTACCTGCCGCGTCGGGCTTCACCTTTGGCCGAGCAGCAGCGTATCGCCGAGGAGTTCGCACTGTCGCACGGACTGATTCCGGAACTGGTTATCGTCGATAATTTCTCCAAGCTGATTCCGGCACTGGAGGCGGGCCTGGGCGACATTATTGTCGATAACCTGACGATCAATGATCAGCGGCTGGAAAAGATTTCCTTCTCGGTGCCGGTCGATCACGTCAACGAACAGGTGATCGTCGCCAGAACCAATAAATCTTTACAGCGGGTACGTGACCTGAATGGCAAACGAGTCATGGTAAGTCGCGACACAACCTTCTGGCATGCGCTCACCTGGCTCAAGGATAATCGATACTCCGAGATTGAAATTCTGGAAACACCCGATGGAATCCAAAACGAAGCCGTACTCGACGAGCTGGCAGCCGGCGAAATAGATGCCACGATTATGGACAGTAACCTGGTCGAAATTTACAAATCTTTTCGCGACGATATCAGGGTGGCGACCAACTTCAGCAGCCAGCGTGATATCGGCTGGGGCGTGCGTAAAAATGCACCGCGGCTGGTCAGCGAAATCAATCGTTATTTACAGCTTGAATTCCAGGTCGAGGATCATGACAAGCAATTTACCGGTGATTTCGACCAGATCAGGAAACGCCGGGTTCTGCGAGTGTTGCTGCGTAACAACGCGGCCTCATATTTTCTCTACCGCGGGGAGTTGATGGGCTTCGAATACGAGCTTGCACGGGAATTTGCCGATTATCATGGATTGCGCCTGGAGGTTGTAGTGCCGCCAGGCTACCAGGAATTAACGACCTGGTTGCTGGAGGGCAAGGCTGACATTGCGATGGGATTTCTCAAGCCTGATGATCTGCAGCGTGGGCTCGGCATTGATTATTCCGATCCCTATCACTACGCGAAACAACATATCGTGGTGCACAAAGACGATAGCGCAGTCTCTTTGGCTGACCTCGATGATCAAACTATTTCCGTGCGCTCTCGCAGCCACTACTGGAAAAGTCTCTCGCGCTTACAAAATGGAGGAGCGGGTTTCAGCCTGCGCGCCACCGACGATGATGTCGAGACCGAGTATTTGATTCAACAGGTAGGGCACGGCAAGTACCAGGCAACCATGGCCGATGAACATTTGCTCAATATTGAACTTGCCAAATCGATTCCGGTTCGTTCGGCTCATACATTAGAGTTGGAAGTCCCGCACTCGATTGCGTTACGTAAACGTAACCCTGGATTGAAGCAAGCGCTCGACGAGTTTGTCAAACGCATTTACAAAAGCGAGTTCTATAACGTTACCTACCTGGAGTATTTCAAGAACAGGGGCTCGGTGCAGCGCCTGGCACGTGGGCGTATCGTCGATCCCTTGACGGGGCAGATCTCGCCTTACGATGAACTGGTGCGCAAGTATTCCGATCGCTATGGATTCGACTGGCGACTGGTAACCGCGCAGATGTACCAGGAAAGCAAATTCGATCCCGGGGCGAAATCACATATCGGTGCCAGGGGCTTGATGCAATTAATGCCGCGCACCGCCAAGGAAATGGGGGTCAAAGACATCAGTGATCCCGCCAGCAGTATTCGCGGCGGGGTCAAGTATCTCGACTGGCTGCGTGATCGTTTCGATGCTGACCTGGCGATATCTGATCGGCTCTGGTTTACGCTCGCCGCTTACAACGCGGGTGCGGGCCATGTACATGATGCGCGCCGCCTTGCCGGGCAGTTGGGGCATGATCCGGATCGCTGGTTTGGGCACACCGAGCAGGCGATGCTGTTGCTCGAGAAAAAACAATACGCTAAAAAAGCACGCTACGGTTACGTCAATGGAAGTGAACCGGTCAATTACGTTCGCGACATCAAGCAGCGCTTCGAGGCTTACGTTGACCTCAGTCGGGATGTGGCTATGACATCGCCAGGGCTTTCAGGTCGGTTGCCGGATCGGCGACTTGCGCAGCTGTTGGATGTTTTCCTGCCTCGATAATTTTCCTGCCGAAGGCATACGATTTGGGTTCATTCATCGAATCGATCGCGAGTAATTCGGCATCGCGGTAATACCAGACCGACATGCTCGAAGCGTTGGCGCCGGGACGAATCACCGTATGATTGTGTCCCTGGTTGAGGCCGACAATTTGTAACTTGCAATCGTATTGGTCTGACCAGAACCAGGGCAGGGCCGTATAGGTCACCGCTTCTCCGGCCAATACCCGTGCCACCAGGTCGCCCTGGTCAGCGGCGTTCTGTACCGACTCAAGCCGAATCTGCTGCCCGTTACGAAAAAAGCTGGTGCAGTCGCCGGCGGCATAAATACCCGGATCGGAAGTCTGGCAGATTTCGTTTACACGGATTCCGTTGTCGCAATCAAGGCCTGCTGCCTGCCCGAGCTCCGTATTGGGACTGCTGCCGATTCCGATCAGTACCAGGTCGGCATCGATTACTTCGCCCGATTCCAGCTCCGCACCACGAACTGCACCGTCTTCACTCAGCAGCCTGGTCATACGAACCGATTCCCGCAGGTCTACACCGTGCCCGCTATGCAGGTCACGAAAATAATTCGATGTTTCCGCGGCAGCGACGCGTTGCAGGATACGATCGGCCAATTCAAGCACCGTGACTTCGAGACCTAGCTGGCGGCTGGTCGCTGCCGCTTCGAGCCCGATATAGCCACCGCCGACAATAAGCAGCTTGCGGCCAGCCTGGAATTGGGGCGACATCTTATCGATGTCGGCAATACTGCGCAGCGTAAACACGCTGTCGAGGGTACCGCCGATATCGGCGGGCAGGCTACGAGCACTGGCGCCGGTACACAGCAGCAATTTATCGTATTCGATGGACTCCCCGTCATTAGTGATGATTTTCTTAAGGTCACGATCGATAGAGTTAATACGGGTATCGAAACGCAACTCGACCGCCTGGTCTGCATACCATTCCAGTGGGCGGATGAACAGGCGTTCGCGTTCGAGTGCTCCGAGCAGGTATTTCTTGGACAGCGGCGGGCGCTGGTAAGGTGGGTGTGCTTCGTCACCGATCAGCAATACGGGTTGTTGGCTACCGAGCGTCACGTGTCGCGAAATAAATGAGGCTGCCGCCTGACCCGCACCAACAATAACGATTGGGGCGGCCAAGGTTTACTCGGGTTCGGGGACGCGGAGTATTAACCCATCCAGCGCGGCCGACGCGACTATCTGGCAGCTCAGACGACTATTGTCCTCGCGTTCGACATCGGTCATTTCGAGCATGGTGTCTTCGATGTCATCGATCTCCCCGGTTTTGGCAAACCATGCAGGGTCGACAAACACGTGGCAGGTAGCACAGGAAAGACAACCACCACATTCACCCTCGATGTGTGGAACGTTATTCGCGGTTGCGGCTTCCATCAGGTTCAAACCGTCTTTGACCTCGGCGCTGATTTCGCTGCCGTCTTCCATTATCCAGGTGATATTGGCCATAGTGTAACGTGCTAGTGATTGTGAAAGTCGCGTAATGTATCCTTTTTTAATGCCAATGTCTTTTTGAATTTTATGCGAGTCCCCGTTTAAAAAGTCGACTCCTCTACCTGTTGTTGTATCAGTGCCCACAGTTTTTCAATATGTGCCCGGGTGGTGGCCTCGACCCCGACCGAAACCCGCACCATCCAGCGTTCGTTGAGTATCGATGGACTCATAAAGGCCGCCCCGGATTGATTGATCGCGTTGACCCAGGCGAGGGTATGTCGATCCAGTGCTTCGCCGCCGAGCCCCGGGGGTTGATGACGGATGCAGACGGTTTGTAATTCAACCGTCGCCAACACCTGCCAGTTCTCAGCGTTGGCGACAAGTTCGGCAAACCAGCGCGCGTTGTCGAGGTCACGTCGCAGGCGTTCGCGAATCGATTCGATACCGTCGATGCCGAGGTGATACCAGAGTTTTAGCGCGCGAAAACGACGCCCCAGCGGAATGCCCCAATCGCGGTACTGCTTGACTTCATCGTCAACGCTCGAACGCAGGTAACTGGGATTGGTTGACATGACCCGCACCAGGTGCTGCACGTCGCGCACGTACATCAGCGAGCAGTCGAGAATTGTCCCCATCCACTTGTGCGGATTCCAGGCGATGGAATCCGCCGCTTCAACGCCTTCCCACAGGTAACGGCATTCCGGTAGTAGCATGGCGCTGCCGGCCATGGCCGCATCGACGTGCAACCAGATGTCGTGGCGGGCTGCAATCTCGGCGATTTCAGCGACCGGGTCGAAGGCCGTGACCCCGGTCGAACCGACCGAGGCGATTACGGCCGCGGGGATACATCCAGCGGCGATATCCGCCGCCACCATTTGCGCCAGGCTCTCGGACTGCATCGAACGCTTTTCAGGATCCATCGCAACCATGCGCAGATTATCGCTACCGAACCCGGCCAGTAGTGCGGCCTTGACCACCGACGAATGTGCCTCGGCGGTGGTATAGACCACCAGTGGTTTATCCGTCGCCTGCAGGCCACCATGATTTTGTGCATAGTCGCTGGCCCTTTCGCGTGCCAGCAACAGGGACGTCAGGCAGGAAGTAGAAGCGGTATCCTGGATACATCCTTCCCAGCTGTCGGAAAGCCCGGTCAGTTGGCGCATCCAGTCACAGACGACTTCCTCGACTTCGGTCAACGCCGGGCAACTTTCCCAGGAGATTCCAAGCGTGCCAAGACCGGAGCTCGCGATATCACCCAGCACCGAGGCGAGTGACGCGTTAGCTGGAAACCAGCCGTAATGCATCGGGTGTTGTGCCAGCGTGAGCCCGGGCAATACCCGGTGTTCCAGTTCGGCTAGCAGTTGTTCAGGTGGCTGCGGTGTCTCAGGTGCAGTGGTAGGGAAGCTGCGCCTTATATCACCGGGATCCACCTGGGCCCGAACCGGTCGCTGTTCCAGGTTGCTGCGATAGTCTGCGATCCAGTCGATCAGATCATGGCCGGCCTGGCGGAAGTCTTCGGGTGTCATAAGGTTTTCTCGGATAGCGTCTGCGGGGTTTTAAAGTCTGGATTTTCAGGTATCGTAGGTTTTTGAGTCAATCGGTATTATTCAGTCGCAAGAATGAACAAAGCTATCAGAGTCGCCATTCTGGATTCGGTGCCGGAGAGCTACTGGGCGGATGACCTGGGGATTACCGATGCGCAGAAATTTATCGATTTGTTGCAGCCGATCAATCCATCAGCCCGCTTCGGTGTCTACTACACGACAAAGGACCAGTTTCCCGATAATCTTGACGACTACGATGCAATCCTGGTCACGGGGAGCCCCTGCAGCGTGCACGATGAACATGACTGGATTCGTAAGCTGATCGACTTGACCCGGGCTGCGGATAACCGGGGATTGAGGATCATAGGGTCCTGTTTCGGTCATCAGCTGGTGGCGCGCGCCTTTGGTGGGGACGTGGGCCATAACGAGAATGGCTGGGTGATTGGAAACTACCCGGTGCACATTACAAATGATTACGACTGGATGCAGCCGATGGCAAGCATTACCGGTTTGTATCATTTCAACCAGGAACGCGTTACCCACTTACCCGAGGGAGCGGTTTCGTTTGCTCATACTGAGGAGCATGCAGATTACGGTTTTACCCTGGGTGACAATGTCATGTGTTTCCAGGGCCATCCCGAGCAGCCGCTGCGCGCGATGGTAAATTTTCTGAAAGCAACGGACAGTCTGACACGAGAAGAGCATGCCAAAGCCAATCGCTTTATTCACGAGGGTGAGCCCGACTCGCAAATCTGGGCAGAATGGATGATGCGTTTTTTCGCGACTGAATCTGATCTCTAATTAACGGGAGATAGCCATGAAACTTTTTTACGCAATTGCAGTTTTCTTTTTATATCCGTGTTCTTTGCAGGCAGCCGATATCGACAACGGTGACGACCTGCATTTCACCAACTGCACCGGTTGCCACGATGAATCGGTATACACCCGAGAAAACAGGCGAGTCAGCAGTTTGCCTCGCCTCGGGACGCAGGTGCGTTTTTGTAAAGATTCGCTGGGATTAACCTGGTTTGACGACGAAGTCGAGGATGTGATCGAGTACCTGAATAAAACCTATTATCATTTTTAAGCCGATCCCGACGTGCCTGTTCGCACATGATGAAGGGAGTGTATCGAGGCATTAACAAAGCCCTCGAATTATGCGACCCCCTTGTAAAGCTTGGGATTAAATACATCGCGCAAAAAATCGCCCATCAGGTTAATCGCGATCACGATTAACACCAGGAAAAAGCCGGGTATCAAGGTAATCCACCATGAGCCGGAGAAAAGGTATTCTTTGCCAATACTGATCAGTGATCCCAGACTGGGCTCGGTGACCGGCATACCCAGCCCGAGAAACGACAATGCTGCCTCGGTAATAATCGCGTTTGCGATTTGCAGGGTGGCGATGACAAAAATCGGTGACAGGCAATTGGGTAAGATGTGCTTGAACATGATCCGAGTCGATCCGAAACCCATCACGTGGGCGGCATCGACATATTCCTTTTCCTTTTCCGCGAGTACCGATGAGCGCACCGTGCGCGCGATTTGTGGCCATTCGGACAAACCTATAACCAGAATCAGGATAAACATGGCCCAGCTGCTATAGGTATCGGCGCCGAAGGCATTTTTAACAATGGCCAGTACTATGATTGCCACCATCAGGGTCGAAAACGAGAGCTGCACGTCGGCGATACGCATCAGGATACTGTCGACTCTGCCACCGATATAACCTGAGACCAGGCCGATGACTATACCGATTGCAGCCTGCAGCAGCACCGCGAAGATGCCGATCAACAGCGATACGCGCATGCCGTAGAGAATTGTGCTCCACAGGTCGCGTCCCTGGTCGTCGGTGCCGAGTAAAAAGCGCTCGTCCGCGCCCTCCTGCCAGACGGGTGGCATTTCGGAGTCCATCAGGTCTATCTGTGTCAGATCGTAGGGATCGAAAGGCGCGATCACCGGCGAAAACAACGCCATTAAGGCAAGGATCAGGAACACGGTGCTGCTGGTGATCGCAACCTTGTCGCGCTTGAAGTGATAAATCAGGTCAGACTGGAGCAATCCTTGCCAGTGTGAAGTTGCCGGGTCCATTACTTGCCGCTTACCAGGTCAACCATCGGATTGATCAGCCCGTAAAGTAGATCAACCAGTGTGTTGACGATTACGAAAAGAAATCCGACGAACATAATGTAGGCGGTGATCAGCGGGATGTCAGAGCGGTTAACCGCTTCGAGGAACATAAAACCCATCCCCGGCCATTGAAATACCGACTCGGTCAATATGGTATAGGCCACCATGATGCCGATCTGTACGCCACCGACCGTGATTACCGGCAGCATCGTATTTTTCAGCGCGTGCTTGAAATAAACGGTTAACGAATCCATGCCCTTGGCACGCGCGAACTTGACGTATTCAGAACTGAGCACTTCGAGCATTTCAGCCCTGACCAGTCGAATGAACAGGGGTAGCATGATCGACGACAACGCGATGGCCGGCATGATGATATGCACGATGCCGTCCCAGCTCGCAAAGTTCGTGCTCCAGTAGCCCCAGACTTCGACGATTTCACCACGGCCGAACGACGGCATCCAGCCCAGCGTAATCGAGAATATAAAAATCAGCGCGAGCGCGGTTAAAAAAACCGGAATCGATATCCCGATTACGCTAACCGCCATGGTGAATTTGGCGAACCAGTGGCGCGGACGAATCGCACAAAAAACACCGAGTGGAATCGAAATTGTAATGATGATTATCGATGCCGCAAAGGCAAGCTCCAGGGTCGCGGGTAATTTTTTCAATATTACGGTGAGGGCCGGTTCCTTGAAGAAATAGGAGGTTCCCAGGTCACCCTGCACTGCACGGCCGACAAAACGTCCATACTGCACCAGCAGGGGATCGTTTAATCCCAGGGTATCTTTTAGATTTTCCCTTTCTTCATCGGACATCGACATTGCGGCCAATTCCCGGGTCGGATCACCGAGACTGTCCTGGATGCCGAAACAAAAGGCGCTGATGACGAACATCACCAGTATCACCTGCAACAGGCGTTTCAGCAGAAATTGGGCCATAGTTTAATAAACGGAAAAACGGGTGGGCAGGGTGCCCACCCGTTTCTCGTGATACCTATTGGACGACTAGATCGCCGAGATAGGGAAAGTTGAGCGCATTAACAATTGGGTCAACATCGACACCTTTACGCGCCGCCCAGGCCAGGTTCTGCCAGTGCAGCGGGACAAACCCGGCATCCTGGTAAATCTTGGCTTCAATCGACTGCAGCATTTCAGCACGTTTGGCAGAATCGGTTTCCCGGTTCGCCGCCAACGTCGTGGTATCGACATAATCGCTGCTATAGTTGCCCCCGTTGTAGGCACCCATTCCGGTGCTCTGGTCTGGCGTCATTGCCAGGAACTCGAAAAAGTTGGCGCTGTCCTCGGTGTCCGAGTGCCACCCGATCATCATGATATCGGCGGCACGGTCGTCGAATGCAGGCCAGTACTGTGCCTTGGGCATGGTTTGCAGATCGACCTTGATATTAATCTTTGACAGCATCGCGGCGACTGCCTGTGCAATTTTGTCGTCATTAACATAGCGGTTGTTAGGTGCCATCATGGTAACGCTGAAGCCATCCTCGTAACCCGCATCCTTCATCAATTGCTTGGCAAGCTTGAGATCGTAACGCGGCTTCAGTTTCGGATTGTATCCGAGATACCCTTCCGGGCTCATTTGTCCTGCGGTGGTTGCAAATCCCTTCATGATCTTCTGAACAATGGCTTCGTTGTTGATCGCGTGTACGATTGCCATTCTGACGCGCTGATCCTGCAGCTCTTTCTTGCGTTTCTGATTCATCTGGAAGGTGATGATACGCGTGCCAGGCATGGTAATCAGTTCTGCGTTACTGGCGGCCTTGATTTGCCCGAAATCGTTGGGAGAAACCGGTGCGATAAAATCGACGTCGCCGGATAACAGCGCAGCAACACGGGTTTGCTCATCCTTGATCGGTGTAAAAATGATGCGGTCGACATTGCCGGGAGACTGCGTGTCCCAGTAGTCCTCAAAGCGTTCAAATACAATTTTTACACCCTGTTCGCGCGAGACGATCTTGAATGGACCGGTGCCCGACATGTTGGTGGAGGCAAAGGACGCCCCGTTTTTGACGATTGCGCCCTTATCGTTTCCGTTGGCATCGGTGCCGGTGTAGAACTTGCTGTCCATCGGGAAAATGTAGGTCGAGGTATGCAATACCAACGGATAGGGTCCGCTGGTCACCAGGTCGATGGTGTAATCGTCGATTACATTGAGTTCGGTGAAGTTGGCAAATATGCCCTTGAAATCGGGGCTGACCTTGAGGCGATCGAAGGTCCATTTAAAATCCGCCGCAGTCATCGGGTTGCCACTATGAAACTTGACACCCTTGCGCAGGTTAAAGCGTACCGTGGTGGGATTGAGTCGCTCGTAACCTGTGGCCAGGCGATTTTCAAACGCAAGGTCCTTGGTCCAGCGAATCAGCGGGTCGAAAGACATATGCGACAGTTGCAACATGCCGCCCGATAATTGCTCGTGAATATCCAGAGTTACCGGATCTGCATCGTAAGCCATTCTCAGCTCGTTTGCGTTTGCGGTGGTGAAAGAGAGCAGGCTCGTCATCACCAGGCAGGTGCTTATTAGAAAACGATTTTTCATCGTATTATCTCCTTTGTCAGTGTGTGTCGTGCTTCTATTATCGGTTTTTTAAAAACCGTCAAAAATCGATTATTTTATATTATACGGTTGCTTCGACTTCATAAATTTTATCAAAGCGTGGCATCAAGCCGAGCAATTCAATACTGTATTCATTCTGTGGATGCTCAAAGAAGTCTTCGCTTTCGGCGGTTTCAAGTATACGACCATGCCGCATGATCGCAACCCGATCACACATTTGCCGGATTACCGGTAAATCATGACTGATAAATAACATCGTCAGACCGAGTTCGTCCTGCAGGTCTTTCAGCAAGTTTAGAATTTGAGCCTGTACCGAAACATCCAGCGCCGAAGTCGGCTCATCACAGATCAGCAGCCTCGGTCGGCTGGCGAGCGCTCGCGCGATCGAAATTCGCTGTCGCTGACCACCAGAAAACTCGTGTGGATACTTGAGCCCTGCAGCGCGGCCGAGCCCGACATGGTCGAGCAGGTCACCGACGATTGTCCTGATTTCCTGCGGTGGCGCAAGCCGATGAAACCGGATCGGCTCGGCGATGATATCGTCTACCTTCATACGACTATTCAGCGAAGAGTAGGGATTCTGAAATACCATTTGCATTTGCAGTCTTGCCTGCTTGACAGCAACTGGATCCGGGTTATCAACCAGCTCGACCCCATCGAATTTGATCGAGCCGCTGTCGGGTTTTTGCAGGCCCGCGACCATGCGCGCGATAGTCGATTTTCCTGAGCCGCTTTCACCCACCAGGCCGAAAGTTTCGCCCTGTTTTACCGTCAGGTTGACATCCCGGGTCGCCTGTAAATATTTGCGATTCTTTTTCAGAAAAGCGTCCCGGGTTACAAAACTTAAATTGAGATCTTTTATTTCCAGTAAGTCCTGAATATTCTCGTGACGCGTGCCCTGGCCCAGCCAATGGGTTTTGACATCGATGTGTTTAAGTCCTTTTGCCGTGGTTTCGATGTATTCAACGAGGGGAAATCGCTCAATTTTCTTGCTCGATCGAGGGACCGCGCTGATCAGGCTTTTGGTGTATTCATGTTTGGGGGAGGTCAGAAGCTCGGCGGTTTTACCGATCTCGACCATTTTGCCGCGGTACATGACTGCAACCCGATCGGTGACACTGGCGATAACGCCCATGTCGTGGGTAACCAGCAGGCAGCCGACCTGGCGTTCCCGGCATAGCTTGCGAATCAACGACAGGATTTGGTCCTGCACCGAAACGTCGAGCGCGGTAGTGGGTTCATCGGCAATGAGCAGTTCCGGATCACCCGCCAGCGCGATAGCAATTACCACGCGTTGGCGCATGCCACCGGAAAATTGATGCGGGAATTGCTTGATGCGTATTTCGGGTTCCGGAATTCCGACCTGATCGAGCAAATCGACCGCGATTCGGGAGGCCTCTTTGCTGTCTTCAATGCCCAGGTTTTTATTAATGGTTTCGATCAGCTGGTTTTCAACCGTAAACAGCGGATTCAATGAGGTCATTGGATCCTGGAAAATAAAGCCGACTCGGGAGCCGCGAATCTTGATTATCTCCTTGCTGCTAAAGGTCGATATCTTGGTGTTATTGAGGAAAATTTCGCCCGATGAAACCCTGCCGGGGGCGCTCAGCAACTGTACGATGCCGTTACCGATGGTGGATTTACCGGCGCCGGATTCGCCAACCAGGCCGAGAATTTCGCCCGGACTAAGATCGAAGCTAACCTCGTCAACTGCACGCTCGGTACCGTGTCGGCCCGGAAATTCAATGCAGAGATTCTTGATGGTCAATAAAGCCATGTCGCAGAAGTCTGGCTAGCTGAAGGCGAAATACAATACATGTCGGAAGCTATTTTGTTACTGTTTTTTGTTATAAGCGCGTCACTCTATCACCCGGTTATCGGCACCGCTATCTTTGTTTAATCATTGCATGGGCTATCCTGCTCCAACCAGGATGTTATGGCCCGGCTAGTAAATGTCGACTTCTCCAAGCAGCCAATCCACCTCGTTGTCACTTTCCAGGGTCAGGCGTTTACGGGTCTGGTAATTGAGTTGCGGGGAGGATAGGAGTAATTGCTGGTAGGCACCAGCTTCGATGGCGATCAATCCACAATCGGCGGTCGCGGTGATTTCAACGACGCGATTTTCCGTGTAGGGACGCCAGCCCAGTTCCGTGCCGTTGACTACCTTTTCTTCGCCACCGTCTTCTTGAACTATCGACCCGAAACCCTCGACAAAGATATACATATGAGTGTCTTCGAGTTGCCTGGTTGTGCCATTTTCGACCACCTGCCATTCGGCGATACGGGCAATCTTGTCGGTGACCGTCGCAGATATTTCGGCAAACTGGGGCAATAGCTTGATTACAGGGCGCAGCAGCCATCGATTTTCGAGTATTGCCTGCAGGCCACTGTAACGAATAAAGCTGCGAAAAGTTTCTTCGGCAAAAACACATACGGTAACCGGCGTCCTGGCGATAACGCTGGCGTTGCGTATGCCGGTTCCGGTGAGTATTGCCATTTCACCGATAATATCACCGGCCTGTAGCAACGCGACTGACTCGCGATTATCCTCCATGACTCGTACCACCTCGCAGTAGCCGGTGAGAACCAGGTATACCGAGCCATGGCTTTCGGCCTCCTGCACGATAATCACGTCCTCGGTGTTGTAGCGGTAGATCTCCTGCTCGGCGAGCAGATTACGCATCCAGCGGTTGGGAAACGGCTGCCCCAGCCACAGGCTTAAGTAATGGTTGATCTGCGAGGCATAGATCATGCTGTCACCCTCTATCAGGGTATAGCGCTTACCTGCACTGGCGAGGGAAAAAGTCGTTTGCAAGGCCTGCGGCATTTCTTCGACATGAACGAAGACGACCCGCTCGGCTTCTGATTGCAACGCGTCGTTTGGATCGCCATGGATTTCGCCGGCACCGCCATCGGCAATCAGCAGGTGAAAATTGTGCTTGTAGAGTCGCTCCAGGTTGGCAAGCGTCTCGGCGCGCACGATTCCGGATTTTCCCAATTCACGGACCCTGGCCATATTCTGGTTGTCGCCAACGATGCAGACATCCCGAAACTGGCCTTTGTGAACGGTCGAGAAGGTAGCGCCAATGGTCGGTATGCTGTGTACCGTGTTATGGATTTCGATGTTAAGCCCGTAGTAGTTAATGCTGTCACCAGGCTCAACCCTGATTAATTCGAAGTGTTCCCTGACCGTGGCGGGACTCCAGCCGAGACCACAACCCAGTTTCTCCATTGCCATGTTGAAAATTTCCAGGGTGGTGATGACCTCGACGCGATGCGGCATTTCCATTAATGGGAACATCGCACAATGGTCATCGTGGAGGTGAGTCAGGAATATTGCCGAAACCTGGTTTTTGGAAATCCCGCGTGCGAACAGTTGCTGGTCGAGAAACGGGATCGAATCGATCAACAGGTAATCGCCGTTGTAGCAAAGTGCGAGTCCGCTACAGGGCTCCTCGGTCGCAAATCCCGATGCCCCACCCAGCACTTCGATTCCGAGCTTGGCCAGGCCCCCGGGAACATAGTCTATCGGTACCGGGTAGGGCGGGGTGACTGCGATATCTTCGTTCAGGTCGACGTAAACGTCTCCTCCCTGGCTTGATACCAGGTAACTGTCGACGCCTTTGCGCTCGATCGCAAAATCACCGGCGACCGCAATATCGTTTTCGAACGGCACCTGGTTGAATAAATCCTCAATCGGGATCGCCTGGTCGGAGTCGTCCTTAATGGCAAGTGCTTCTGATACACCCAACCACTCGTTTTTAAGCGCTTCGTCGGTGTGCCAGTTGTCCAACTCGTTGCGGGTCGGTCCAGACAGGGTGAAACGCATCAAGCGTAATGCTTGGCTGATAGACCTGGCGTCACCAACCAGGTTGATCCTGCGTTTTTCGGCGAGACCGTTGGAATAAAACAGGAAGAAATAGATTGGAAATTCGAGATTATTCAGCAGCGAGCCGTTTTTCTCGCGGATATCAGGCAGCACCAGGGTATCGAATCTCGAGATTCCCTCACGCAACAGGCCTTTTAAAACTTCGGGTGGCTGACCGAACAGGATGACTTCGGAATCATCAGTCACGATCCGGCTGCCCGGGGCCGGGGTTATTATTTTTGGTTCAGCCATTTTCCTGATAATTATTGCTGAACGTTAAAGTGTAACCTGCCACCTCAAACAGCGAAAGGCGAAATCATGCCAGATCGTTTATATAAACCGGGTCTGCAACAGGTAAGTTTGAAATCAGGGTTGTAATCGGTATTGGTGAAGCTCTTCGTAGTATGGTCGGGCTCGCAGTGCGATCTCGCGATCCTTGTTTGAAAGGCTGTAATTTTTTTCATGGTAGGGCGCGAATCCGGTCGAATTACACACCGAATCATACCAGTATTTAGCCCACACACCGTCGCTGGCGCGAGCGCCTTTCGGCCAGCTCAGCATCTCGGGAACAAAACCGATATCGAGCCTGGCACATATCGCCTGCAGCATAGTTTCCGGGTCGAGCAGAAACTCGCGGCTATCGATAACCATCGGAACCTCATTGTTCATGGCACGCACCTGCTCGAACAATTCAGCCTGCTGGATGAAGCCGATATCCTCCAGCGTCACCTCACTGCGCACTGCGGCATAGGATGCAATCACCGCTTCGGGTTCACGAATGAGGAAACAGTTGACCAGTGCCGACAACCAGGAGCGCCCGATTTCCGGTAACAGGTGGAGAGTCATATGCTTCTGGTAAAAGATTTGCCTGCCTTCGGGTATGTTGCCGGTGCAGCGGGCGATGATTGAGTCCAGGTCGGTGCCCTGCGCGTCTATCACCTCGGCTGCGCCCGGATGTTGTATCCCGGTTGCCTGCAGATAATAACCGTAAAGGGGTTCGTCCCAGACGACACAATCAGCACGATTTTCCCAGGCACGCATTAACGCGGTTGAGATATTCCGTGGTCCTGACCACATAGCGATGCGCAGTGGGGTCAGACGCATTCCTGCTCGAGCATGTTGAGGTAAAGTTGCTGCAGTTTTTCGACCATCGGGCCACGCTCGCCGTCCCCGATTTTGCGACCGTCAATTTCGCGCACTGGCGCAAGCCCTGCGAAGGTGCCGGTCACGAAGGCCTCGTTGGCACTGTAAACATCAGTCAGGCTGAAATTTTTCTGCCTTACCGGTATCTGGTTTTGTTCGCATAACTCGATGACCTTGCCGCGGGTTATGCCGCCCAGGCAATAATCACCAGTTGAGGTCCACACTTCATCCTTGTGCAGGATGAAAAAATGGGTCGAGTTGCAGGTCGCGACAAAGCCATGCGGATCGAGCATTAAGGCCTCGTCAGCGCCGGCCTTGGCGGCCTGGATGCAGGCGGTAATGCAGTTCAGCTTGGAATGGCTGTTGAGCTTCGGGTCCTGGACGTCAGGATAACCGCGACGCACATGCACCGTAAACAGCTTGATGCCTTTTACCGCGGTTTGCGGCAGCGCCTGCTTGTACTCCGGTACAATCACGATGGTCGGCGGCGTAATGGTGATGCGGGGATCCTGGTACGGCGTTGCCTTGACCCCGCGCGACACCATGAGCCGGATATGAACCCCGTCGTGCATGTTGTTTTTTTCAAGTAGTCGATACAGGCGCTCGCCGAGTTCCTCGGCAGTGATTTCCATTTCCATGTCGAGCGCCTTCGCCCCGCCATACAGGCGCTCCAGGTGCTGGTCGAGAAACGCGATCTTGCCGTGGTGCACGCGCAACCCCTCCCAGACGCCGTCGCCGAGCACGAAGCCGCTATCGAAAACCGAGACTTTCGCCTCGCCGCGGGCGAAATACTCGCCGTTGATATCGATAATGATGTCCGCGTTGCGCGGGTCATCCTGGTATTCGTGGGTGCCCTTGGTTTGATTATTCATCGGTGCTTCCTAGTTCAAATTCTTCGCCCTGGCTGGTAACGCTCAGGTAACCGACGCCATCGCGTTTAGTTTCGGTTGCGAGGTTGAGCAGATCGTAAAACGCGCTGCGGCTGATCAATGCTTCCAGGCCTTCGCGCAGGTGCACGTAAGGTCGGGGTTCACGGGTTGTTGCGTCGATAGCAACTCGAATCGGATGTCCATGATCGACGACGATTTTGTCACCAATATTAGTAGTAAACACGATTGCCGGTTGACCCTTGTCCTCGATAGATTCGACCAGGGTCGCAACAAACGGCGCATCTTCTACCTGGATGCGCAGTTTTTCAGCCGGGGTAACCAGGAAATACGCATCATCTTCACGGCGTAAAATCCCGGCAAACAATTTCACCATTGAATCGCGCTTGAACCGACGCCCCTGGTGGAACCAGGTGCCGTCGGCGGCGATACGGATATCGATCTTACCCTGGTTGTGCGGATTCCAGTCTCGCCTGGCCGCCTGGGTCGCTGTGCTTGATTCGATATCAGCCAGGATCTGCTCGAGTTCGGACATGGGGTTCCATTTCATTTGACCAGCCTCGATGTTATCCCCGGTGCAGACTAATGTCATCAGGCGACTCGTTCCAATTGGGCGAACCCATGGGATAGAACCGGGCACTGGTCACGAACTTTCTGCGATCGGGATTGCGAGCTACCGAAAGTCGAATAGTTAATCTATAATTTTGGCACTTGCGCCATCCACGAGGAACAATCGAACATGAAACGCAGAGGATTTGTGAAATTATGTGCGTCTGCGGTCGCCGGTATTACGGCAAGTCCTGAACTGCTGGCCCGGGAAAACCAGGTATACCATCGGTATGGACGGGTAGCATTGGTCGATTCCTATAGCGGCAAACCGGTAAGGGCTGCGTCGCTGGATGTGGGTGAAGCCTACCTGTTCCACTACCCCTATGTTTCCACTCCGTGTTTTCTGATCGATCTGGGTAAGGCAGTCACATCGCGCAGTAACCTCAAAACCCGGGACGGTGAGCGTTATCGCTGGCAGGGCGGTTCCGGAAAAAAGAACTCGGTGGTAGCATTCTCGGCCATTTGCGCGCACAAGATGAGCCACCCGGCGCCATCGGTGAGCTTTATTAATTACCGGCACCGGGAAGTCAGATTCCGCAACAGTAACGATGAAATAGAACAACGCGCCGGTGTTATCTATTGCTGTTCGGAAAACAGCGTATACGATCCAGCCCATGGTGGCCGGGTGCTGGGAGGTCCGGCGCCACAACCACTTGCGTCTATCGAACTCGAGTACGATCCGGAGCAGGATATTTTTTATGCTACCGCAACCATCGGCGGTGAAATGTTCGATCGCTATTTCAGCAATTTTCACGATCGGCTGGTACTGCAACATGGACGCACCGATATCGATCATGCAATGACCGGCAGTACTGGCCTGATGCGACTCAGCGACTACACCAATAACCAGGTCGGCTGCCAGGCCTGATCTGACGAAAATTGGCAGCAGTTACGGCGAAATCCCTGCAAATCTGATGTGCTAGACTGCATGCTTGTTGATTCCATCCGGATTTCTGATGGCAGCTAAACAGTTATCAGGCAAGCTCGCAGTTATCCTGCATGCGGATGTGGTCGGGTCAACCGCGCTGGTGCAACAGGACGAGCAAAAAGCTCACGCGCGCATCCAGGATTCCTTTCAGCGTTTTGGTAGTACGATTTCGAACTATCATGGCCAGGTGCGTGAGCTCCGTGGCGATGCGCTACTGGCGGAGTTTGAGCGAGCCTCGGACGCAATTTCCGCGGCGCTGTCTTTTCAGTCAGACCAGTCAAATTACAACGCGCAACTCGAAGACGATATCCGTCCGCTGGTACGGGTCGGCATCGCCATGGGTGAAGTCGTGATTGCCGACGACACGATCACGGGTGCCGGCGTGGTGCTGGCACAACGCCTGGAACAATTGGCGGCTCCCGGCGGATTGTGCATAACGCCGGCTATCCGCGAAGCCATGCCACGGCGTCTGCCGTTCGAGCTTGAGAATATCGGTGAACAGGAGCTCAAGGGATTCGATGAGCCGGTCGGGGTTTACCGGGTTGCGTTGACTTCGGGGGCAACAGTCCCGCCTCCGCAGCCGGGTGGGAGTAGCGGCTCTGACGGGGGTTCGCCCAGGTTCAGGATTGTGGCAATCGCAGTTGTGCTGGCCGTTTTTACTGCGGCTGTCTATGGCTTTTTTATCTGGCAATCAAGGGAACCGATCATTGCCGAATCCACGCAACAGATTCCATCCGAAAAACCCTCGATTGCGGTTCTGCCTTTCAACAACATGAGCGGCGATCCCGACCAGGAGTATTTTGCCGACGGCATTACCGAGGATTTGACGACTGATTTATCGCGAATCTCTGGATTGTTTGTGGTTGCGCGCAACTCGGCTTTTTCCTACAAGGGCCGATCGGTCGACGTGCGCACGGTCGCCGAGGAACTGGGCGTGCGCTATGTTCTCGAGGGCAGCATTCGGCGAGCCAATAACCAGATCCGCATCAATGCACAGCTTATCGACGGATTCACTGGTGGCCATATCTGGGCGGATCGATTCGATGGCACCATGGCCGATGTATTCGCGTTGCAGGACAATGTGAATCGTAAAATCGTCGCCGCGCTCGAGGTCAGCCTGACCACAGCCGACGAGAAGAGATTCAACCGGGTAGAGACAACCAAACCGGACGCCTACGACCTGTTGCTGCGCGGGGTGGAACAGTACAATTTCTTCAGTCGTGAAGCGATTGCGGAAGCGCGCGTATTATTCGAACAGGCCGCTGCAATTGACCCCGATTATGCCAGGGCCTATGCGAATATCGCCTTGACGCATGCGACCGAAGTTAATTTTCAATGGACTCGTGACCGGGAGGCATCGGTTCGTTTGGGTCTGGAGTTTGCGGATAAGGCGTTGGTGCTCGATGACAGCATTCCCCAGATCTACCTGACCCGCAGTATCCTGTACCTGTCACAACGACAACACCAGGCGGCGCTCGAAGCGGCACGACGAACCATCGAAGTGCATCCGAATTATGCCGACGGCCGGGCAACCATGGCATTTATCCAAAGCTACTCCGGGCAACTAGAACCTGCACTCAATTCCATAGCTCGAGCCAAGCAGATCAATCCCCAGGGTACCGGCGTTTACCTGGCAGTCGAGGGCAGAACGCTGTTTTTGCTGGGTAGATATGAAGATGCATCGCGCATCCTCGAAGAAGCGCTGGAAAGAAATCCGGGATTTGATCGTATTCACCTGCACATGGCAGCCGTGAATGCCGAGCTTGGGCGTCTCGATGATGCCGCCTGGTCGGTCGACGAGGCGCTTGCGATCAGCCCCGATATTTCGTTGGCAAGAGAACGCAGTGAAAGCATCTATCTGCGCAACAGCGATATCGAACACTACATTGAAGCTTTGCGCAAGGCCGGGGTTCCCGAGTGATAGCGGATTAGCCGCCGGTTACAGGCGGGAAGAACGCAATTTCATCGGAGTTGCTGATTGCTGAAGTCGGATCGCTCATTTCCTGGTTGATGGCAACCAGTATTCTGGTTTCACCATTGAATTCACTGGCAAAAGGCTCACCGCGTTCACGCAACAATGCAACCAGGTCATCAACGGTTTTGCATTCCGCTGACAATTCCAGCTCTTCAGATTTAATTTCCAGCGCTTCGGCAAGCCGGGCAAAGTAAAGAATGTCGGCCATGGCTTTTACAGCGACCAGTCGAAGAACTGGATCTTGACTTCGTCACCGGCTTCGACGCCGGTGTTTTCATCGGGCAATACGATAAAGCAATTGGCGCGGCTCATCGAGGTCAGGATTCCGGACCCCTGCTTGCCGGTTTTGCCGACCTGCCATTCGTCATTTTCGTCCAGTGTTGCAATGCCGCGCTGGAACTCGTAGCGCCCCGGTTTCTTGCGCATCGGGTCGAGCGCGCGGGCGCGAAACAATGCGGGACGTCTTGGAATTGCACCGGCGAGCGCATGGATCGCGGGCACCACGAACTGGCTGAAAGTCACCATTACCGCAACCGGATTGCCGGGCAGACCCATGAAGATGCTGGCTTCGATCTGGCCGAAAGTGAGTGGGCGTCCCGGCTTGATGGCGATTTTCCAGAACTCGGTAGTACCGAGGTCCGCAAGTGCCGGTTTTATGAAGTCGGCTTCCCCGACCGAAACGCCGCCGGTACTGATGATTAAATCGGCCTGTAAAGATGCCTTTTCGAGCACCTCGCGCATGGCTTTCGGCTCATCCTTGACAACACCGAGATCGATGATATCGACCGCCAGGCTAGACAGCATGCCGTGCAGGCTATAGCGATTACTGTCGTGAATTTTACCGGGTTCGAGCGGCTCGCCGATTGAAACCAGTTCGTCGCCGGTAGAGAAAAACGCGACCACGGGCTTACGTTTTACCTGCAGTTGAGCGATGCCGAGCGATGCCAGTACGCCGAGATCGGCAGGGCTGAGCCTGGCGCCGGCATCAATTACCGTTTCGCCTTTCGCTATATCCTCGCCGGCCTGACGGATGTTTTCGCCGACTCGATGATCGGAGTCGACCCGGATCTTGCCGGCATCGGTAATTTCTGCCTGTTCCTGCATGATTACCGCGTCAGTACCTTCTGGAATCAATGCCCCGGTCATGATGCGAACGCACTGTCCCGGGCCACAGGTTCCGGCAAAAGGGGTGCCGGCAAAGGCCTTGCCGACCTCGTCAAGTTCGGTAACCGTTCCCTGCGCCAGGCTATCGATTGCGAGCGCAAACCCATCCATGGCGGAATTGGGCAGCGGCGGAACATTATGAGGCGATTTAACGACTTCATTGTTGACCCGATCCAGGCACTCGCGAATCGGCAGGCGCTCGCAGGCGTGAACCGGTACAACCCGTTCCTCGATCCTGGCCAGCGCCGCACTCAGGCTGATCGAATCAGGATCGAATGGGTCAGCGCAGCTGGGGGCATTAGAGATTTTGTCGCTCATCTATCGGAGTGTAGTCCTTCAGGATGATAATTGAGGCATAGACGAAGCAAAAATGGTAGAGGCAGCGCAATTTTTTTTGCGGTTAAGGACGATCCCGCTGCGAAAGGCAATTAAATTTGCTGTCCAGGGCTATAAAAGCGGCGGCGACAGTGGTATTTTTACGCCTTGACCTGAGGCGTTCCGACAGGAAAAAAAAAGAGTGAACCTGCGGGAACGATAATAACGACACAATCGGAGGATATAATGCAGAAATCCCTCAACATCGATCCGGGTAAGTGTACCGGCTGTCTCCAGTGCGAAATGGCTTGTTCCTACGAGCACACCGGGACTTTTAACCCCTCACGATCGTATATCAAGGTATTCACCTTTCATCACGAAGGGAGATTCGCGCCCTATACCTGCACCCAGTGTGATGAAGCCTGGTGCATGCGTGCCTGCCCGGTAGACGCGATCAGCGTCGATCTGGCCACCGGTGCCAAGGTGATCTCCGACGACAAGTGTGTCGGCTGCAAGGTCTGCACCATTGCCTGCCCGTTTGGCACCGTCAATTACTCGCAGGCGACCGGCAAGGTCGTCAAATGTGATCTTTGTGGCGGTGACCCGCAATGCGCGGCAGCCTGTCCTACCGATGCGATCACCTATGTCGATGCTGACTGGACTGGTTACGATCGCATGCTGGCCTCGGCAGCGAAGAGCCTGCCATCCGCCGAAGCAACCACTTAATAATGGGGGTAATGAATCATGTCATGGACCAGAAAAATCCTGAGGGTAGATCTCTCTAAAGGCACCTGCACGTCCGAACCACTCAACATGGAGTGGGCCAACCAGTACCTGGGCCAGCGTGGGCTGGCTTCCAAGTACCTGACCGAGGAAGTCGATCCCAAGTGCGACGCGCTCGGACCCGATAACAAAATGATCATGGCCACCGGTCCGCTGACCGGCACCATGGCTTCAACCGGCGGCCGCTACTCCGTCATTTGTAAAAGCCCGTTAACCGGCGCGATCGCCTGCTCGAACTCGGGCGGTTTTTTCGGCGCGGAACTGAAATTTGCCGGCTGGGATATGATTATCTTCGAAGGTAAATCGGATAAACCGGTCTACCTGCTGATCCAGGACGACAAGGCCGAGCTGCGCCCGGGTGATGGAATCTGGGGCAAGTCAGCCTGGGAAACCGATGATATCCTGCACCAGACCCACCAGGACCCGCAATTGCGCGTCGCCTGTGTCGGGCGTACTGCTGAACACGGCTGTCTCTATTCCGCGGTGATGAATGACAAGCACCGTGCTGCCGGGCGTTCCGGGGTCGGTACGGTGATGGCTTCGAAGAATCTTAAGGCTGTTGCGGTGCGCGGTACCGGGGGCATCGGTAACATCAATGATGCCAAAGCGTTTATGGCGGCGACCAATGATGGCAAGGCGGTCCTCGCCGAGAACGCGGTCACCGGCCAGGGGCTGCCGGCCTACGGCACCCAGGTGCTGATGAACGTCATCAACGGGGTTGGTGCATTACCCGCGCGCAATATGCGCGATGTCGGTTTCGAGGGCGCGGAAAACATTTCCGCCGAGGCGATGGCCGAGCCGCGCAAGAGTGACGGCAGGCCAAACCTGACCACCAATGGCGCCTGTTTCAGCTGCACGATCGCCTGTGGCCGAATCTCCACCGTCGACCCGACACATTTTTCGGTCAAGGATAAACCAGAGTACCAGGGTGCTTCCGGCGGTCTCGAGTACGAAGCCGCCTGGGCGCTCGGTGCCGATACCGGCGTCGACGATCTCGATGCGCTGACCTATATCAATTTCCTTTGTAACGAAGACGGTATGGACCCGATCACCTACGGCGCAACCGTGGCCGCGGCGATGGAAATGTTCGAAGATGGGACGATTACAACCAAGGAAACCGGCGGTATCGAACTCAAATTTGGCAGTGCCGAGGCATTTGTCGCGATTACCGAGCAGTTCGTCACCGGTGAGGGTTTTGCTGCCGATCTCGGCATGGGCTCGAAACGCCTTTGTGAAAAGTACGGCAAACCCGACCTGTCGATGACGGTCAAGGGCCAGGAATTCCCGGCCTACGATCCGCGTGGCATCCAGGGTATTGGTCTCGCCTATGCCACCTCGAATCGGGGCGCCTGTCATTTAAGGGGTTATACCATAGCGTCGGAAGTACTGGGTATCCCGGTCAAAACCGAGATGAACGATACCGACGGCAAGGCCGAACTGGTCAAAGCCTTCCAGGATGCGACCGCACTGGTCGATTCCGCGGGATTATGCGTATTTACCACTTTTGCCTGGGGCATGGATAACATTGCACCGCAAATCGATGCCGCCTGTGAAGGCGACTGGAGCGTCGAGAATTGCCTTGAAACCGGGGAACGCATCTGGAACATGGAGCGCCTGTTCAACGAGGCCGCGGGCTTTACTGCCGACGATGACAAGCTGCCCAAGCGCCTGCTCAAGGAAGTCATCAAGCATGGTCCAACCGAGGGGCAGGTGAATCGACTCGGTGAAATGTTGCCCAAGTACTACGAGGTCAGGGGCTGGACCGCGGACGGCAAGATCCCGGACGAGACCCGTCAGCGACTGTCGCTTTAATCAACCACCCCCTGTTGCCAGGCGACAGGGGGTTCAAACCGAAGGCACTGAATCATGCAACACGTAATCGTCGGTGCAGGGCCTGCTGGCGTCGTCGCCGCTGAAACCCTGCGCAAGCTCGACCCGGACGCGGACATCACCATCATCGGAGATGAACCCGAACCACCCTATTCACGCATGGCAATACCCTACTACCTGATCGATAACATCGAGGAATCGGGGAGTTACCTGCGTGACCCGGATAAACATTTCAAGGCACAGAATATAGAGGTCGTGCAGCAACGCGTCGACAAGATAGACGCCAAGGCCAAAAAGCTGACACTTGCGGATGGTAGTTCCCGGGACTACGACAAGCTGTTGATTGCAACCGGCTCACATCCGATCAGTCCTCCAATCCCGGGTCTGGATCTGCCGCAGGTGCATTCCTGCTGGACGCTGGAAGATGCCCGCAACATTATCAGGTTGGCGAAGTCAGGTTCCAACGTGGTATTGATCGGTGCCGGTTTTATCGGCTGCATCATACTCGAGGCGCTGGTCAAGCGCGGTGTGCATCTCGCGGTCGTCGAAATGGGTAACCGCATGGTACCGCGCATGCTCGACGAGAAGGCAGGTGGCCTGCTCGAAACCTGGTGCAAGAACAAGGGTATCGATGTGCATACCTCCTGCAGCGTCGATGGAATTGAAGCCGCTGCCGACGACCAGGTTGAAGTCAACCTGAGCGATGGCAGCAAGTTGAGTGCAGCCCTGGTGATTACCGCGACCGGGGTCAAGGCGAATACAGACCTCCTGGAAGGCACCGATATCAATATCGACCAGGGCGTACTGGTGAACCGGCGTATGCAGACCAGCAACCCGGATATCTACGCCGCGGGTGACGTGGCCCAGGGTGTTGATTTTTCTACCGGTAACTTTGAAGTGCAGGCAATTCAGCCCACCGCAACCGATCACGGACGCGTTGCCGCGCTGAACATGGCGGGCAAGGACGACGAACATCACGGCACCCTGAACATGAATGTGCTCGATACGGTCGGCCTGGTTTCCTGCTCGTTCGGCCTGTGGATGGGGGTTGACGGTGGTGACAGTGCCGAGCTCTACAATGAGGACGAATTCCAGTATATCAATCTGCAATTCGAGGGTGATCACCTGGTCGGCGCGAGCAGCGTCGGCAAGACCCAGCACGTCGGTGTGTTGCGCGGGTTGATCGAATCAAAGATTCATCTCGGTGACTGGAAAAACCGGCTGATGCAGGACCCGACCGCGATCATGGAAGCCTACGTTGCCTGTACCCAGGAACTTTCTTATTCCTGACTCGAGATGAACGTCAGCATCGAGTTTTACGCTTCGTTGATGAAGTACCTGCCGCCCGGCAAGAGCCGCTTCAGGCGCGAGATCAAGGTCGATAACGGCCTGAGGCTCAGTCGGCTGATCGAGCAGTATCACATCTCGCCCGAGGAAGCGCACCTGGTGCTCGTCAATGGTCTTTTCGTTTGCGGTGAAGACCGTGCCGAGCGTGAGCTGGTCGAGGGCGATGTCATATCAATCTGGCCACCGGTAGCGGGTGGCTGAGCAGTATGCCGGATGAAACCCTGGTCGAGTATGAAATGGGATACGCTGCCGATGAGTTTGGTAATGTCCTGAACGGGCCTTTCAGTGGTGATAAATCGAGTTATCGCTGTAAGCAAATAGGCCGCCATCACTGGTCGGTCGAACAATCGGGCGAATCCTTTATACTGGCGATCATGGTCACCGAAAAACCGCCGCGTAAACTGGGTCTGTTCAAGTTGCCGGTGCTGCAGGTTAAGTTCAGCTTCACCGATACCGACGCGGTCTTGCGCGACCGGTTCTTCCATCGCTTCCACCAGTATTTTCACAAGGGGGGCGGATGAACCCGGCACAGCAAGATCGTTACGCGCGCCATATTCGCCTGCCGCAGATCGGTGAAAAAGGACAGCAGGCGATTCTCGATTCGAGTGCCCTGATCGTCGGCGTCGGGGGTCTTGGATCGCCCGCGACCATGTATCTCGCCGCCGCGGGGATCGGTAAGCTCATCCTCAGCGATTACGATGTCGTTGATACCTCAAATTTGCAGCGCCAGATTATCCATAACAACAGCTCGGTTGGCGAAAACAAGGTCGATTCGGGTCGGCAAACCGTCAAGGCGCTGAACCCAGACTGCGAAGTCGAAACCATTGGTTACCAGCTGGATGGGGAGGAGTTGAAACAAACCATCGATTCGGTCGATATCGTGCTCGACTGCACTGACAATTTTCCGACTCGTTTCGAAGTCAATCGTTACTGTGTCGAAACCGCAACGAGACTGGTAACCGGTGCGGCGATCAGGCTTGAGGGTCAGATCATGAACTATCAACCCGGGGCCAACAGCGCCTGTTACCAGTGCCTTTACACGCATGCCTACGGTGCCGAGGAGTCCTGCGAACTAGAGGGCGTCCTGGGTCCGGTGGTTGGCGTTATCGGCACCCTGCAGGCCGTGCAAACCTTGCTGATTCTCGCCGGCCAGGGCGGCGCGCTGGTCAACCGTTTGCTGTTGTTCGACGCTTTCGCCATGGAATGGCAGTCGGTAACCCTGCCAAAGAATCCGAACTGCCCGATCTGCAGCAAGACCTGACATCGTTTCTCGCGCGAAAGAGTTATTACAGGCGCTTTATCGATCCCGCCCGGCAGGTGTCGTTGCCGATGGTTGCAGCTATCTGCATTATGCCCGGCATGCGATCTGAAGCGTCTTTACCGGCGTATATAATGGCAACTTAAAGCCCCGTTACCAGTGGCATCGGTAATATAACCTTAGGGCTTTTTTTAACCTAACGCAGAAGCATAATGGATTCATTGACACAACTAGTCCTGGGTGCCGCCGTCGGAGAGGCGGTGATGGGCCGTAAAATTGGCAACAGGGCGGCACTCTGGGGGGGAATAGCCGGAACCCTGCCGGACCTCGATGTGTTCATTCCACTGGGGGACGTGGTTAAGGATTTCACTTACCATCGCTCTGCCAGTCATTCGCTGTTTGTGCTGGCGCTGCTGACACCGTTAATGGTGTGGCTGATCAAAAAAATACATCCGGATTTGCGCGAACACGGTAACCGCTGGATGCTGATGATTTACCTGGTGTTTGCGAGCCATGTGCTGCTGGACAGTTTTACCGCCTACGGTACTCAGATATTGTGGCCTTTGGTGACAACCCCGGTGTCCTTGTCTACGGTGTTTATTATCGATCCGCTGTACACCCTGCCGTTGCTGATCGGTGTGCTTGCCGCGCTGGTTATGACGCGCGAAAACAATCGGGGTCACCTGGTAAATCGTTACGCCTTACTGGTCAGCGCGGCATACCTGTGCTGGACGGTTATGGCCAAGACGATCGTGGAACGGAATATTGAAGCCGAGCTGGCGGCTCAAAATATCAGCTACGACAAGATTTTCACCACCCCTTCGCCTTTTAACTCGCTGCTGTGGCGGGCCGTGGTGACCGACGCTGCGGGCTACTATGAAGGCTTCTCCTCGGTGCTGGACGAAACGCCCAGCGTCCGCTTCCGGCATTACCCCAGCGACGAGGAATTACTCAAGGGAATCGAGGACCACTGGCCGGTACAGCGACTGAAGTGGTTCAGCAGGGGGTTCTACTCGGTGAGCCAACAAGATAAGGATATCGTCATCAGCGATTTACGCATGGGTATCGAACCCGGTTACGTGTTTCGATTCAAGGTGGGCGAAATCAGCAATCCCCACGCCAGGCCGGTTGTGCCAAGCGCAATTCCCAACCGCTGGCAATTGAGCCGCCTGGAGATGATCTGGCAGCGTATCTGGGATCAATCAGTAGTGCTTTGAGTGCGCTAGATAGCGCATTTCTGTGCGCAGACACTGGCTAGGCTATCAAATAGAAATCGGTGTAGATAAATTCAGCAATCGCATCGACATCGTTGATATCGAGCACCGGGATCTTGATGCCTTCAGGAGGCGCATCATCACAGGCAAGCGCGATCACCGATGCATCATTCTGGTGTAGAAAAGGCTTGCCCAGGGTTTCGCGATGCAATTCAATTTTCGGAAAATGGATGTCCTTGTAGCCTTCGACCAGGATGATGTCGGCCCGCTCGGTATCAAGCGAGTCGATAATCTGCTGCAGGTCCGGTTCTGCAGACGGCGTGTCGAACTCGGTAATTAGCGCCATGCGCGTGGTGGTGCAGATCACGGTCTGATCGGCTCCGGCCTTGCGTAATTCGTAACTGTCCTTGCCTGGGAAATCGAGCTCAAAGTGGTGGTGGGCGTGCTTGATCACCGAAACGCGCAAACCGCGCGCCTTGAGCAGTGGAATAAGTTGACGCAGCAGCGTGGTTTTGCCGGTGCCGCTATACGCGCTAAAGCCGAGAATGGGTATCGAGGCTTTCATTGCTGGTCCTGCAACGATTGCTGATCCGAAGGCGTATTGATATTGCGAAACATATCGGCGCAATCGGAAAAGTCGGTTTGTACAAAGTTATGCAGCGCATACCAACGGTCGATCTTGCGGTCGCCGGAATCGAGAAATTCGAGCAGGTCTGGCAGCAGATCAACCCGGATCAACGCGTGCACCGGTTGCAGCCGGTTGCCGTCGAAGGCGACGTGAACCGGGGCATCGTTTTGCCCGTAACTGGTGATGAATCGAGCCAAGTAATCTGCGACCAGCAGCGGGCTATCGCAGGGTAGCGTGACGATAAAATCTGTGGTGACGCTGTCCATCGCGCTGGCAAAACCAGCGAGCGGTCCCTGGTAGTCGGCCAGCTGGTCAGTGATCACCGGGTAACCCGATTCCCGGTAGCGTTGCTGATTTCGATTTGCGTTAATAATAATATCAACCGACTGCTGTTCGAGTTTGTCGATTAAAATTGATACCAGCGGCTTGCCATTGAACTCGATCAGACCCTTGTCCTTGCCGCCCATACGCCTGCCCTGACCGCCGGCGAGAATCACCGCGGTAATGTCCCGGGTACCGATATTCATCGCTTCTTGGACTGGCGCACCGAATCAAGCTCAACCACGTCGGCAGCCCAGATATCATCCGCCTTGATTCGATGATCCTGCAAGTGAAGTTTACTGGTTGCGAGATCGCTGAAAACACCCGGATCGTGAGTGACGATAACGATTGCGGTGCCACTATCGCGAAATTCGCGCAGCATTTGCAGGGTACGTTCCCGACTTTCACTGTCGAGGTTAGCGGTGGGTTCGTCGAGCAACAGGATCTGCGGGTGACACAGGCGTGCCCTGGTCAGCGCGACGCGTTGTTTTTGCCCACCCGACAACGATGCCGCGGACTGCGATTCGAGGCCGTCGAGCCCAGCCCAGCTGATCGCCTTTTGAACACTGGATTCGCGATCGGCGAGCGCCGGGTTAAGCCGGGCGGCGTATTCGATATTGCGCAGCAAGCTGCCGGCGAACATGTAGGGTTGCTGGTGCAGGTACATGACGCTTTTCAACAGGCGTTTGCGCAGTCTACGCCAGGGTTCAGGACTCGCATCGTCGAGGCTGATTTCGCAATGACCTGGTTTTTCGAGACCGGCGATGATACGTAACAGGGTCGTTTTTCCGGCCCCGTTATTACCGGTGATAACGATACAGTCATGACTGGCAATACTGATCGCGGTCTGCTCGAGCACCCGATTACTGCCAAAGCTTTTGCTGATGTCACGAAAGCCAATGCGGAAATCTTCAATCATGGGTTGATACTGCCTTTTCCCTGTACGTACTGCAACAGGCTGTTAAGCACAAAGGCGAGAAACAACAATACTATGCCCAACGCAATACCCTCCGCGAAAGCACCTTTGCTGGTTTCGAGGGCAATCGCGGTCGGAATATTACGCGTGTAGTGCGCGATATTACCGCCCAGCATCATCGATGCGCCAACCTCTGAAATGATCCGCCCATAACCTGCGAGCAGGGCTGCCATCAGGCCAAAACGGATTTCGTAGAGTACGGTGAAAAATGCCCGCAGCCGATTCGCGCCAAGCGTGCGCGCGGTTTCCCAGGCGGCCCGGTCGGCGGCCTGCAGCGAAACATGTGCCATGCAGACCAGGATTGGCAGGCATAAAAAAAACTGACCCAGCCCCATCGCGGTCTGGGTAAACAGGAGCTTGAAGTCACCCATCGGTCCCTGGCGCGACAGGATGATAAAAAGAGTCAGACCAATGACTACCGCGGGTACCGATAAAAAGGTATTAAACAGCGATATCAGGAAACGCCTTCCCGGAAAGCTGCCGTAAGCCAGCGTGAAAGCAATCACTAGTGCTGGCGGGACTGCGGCCAGGATCGCCATGCTCGAGACCCGAAACGATATGCCAACAATTTCCCAGATTTCGGGGTTGCCACTGAACAACAGTCGGAAGGCTTCAGCGGTGCTGGTTAGCAATACATCCATGGCTAGCTGGCATTACCCACCGAAGGCACAAACAGTTGTTGGCCCTTGATTTTGAATTCGCCGATCATTTTCTGTGCCGCGGGTGATGTCATCCACTTGATCAGCTTAATCGCACCCGTGTAATTCACGTCCGGGTGCCGTTCGGGATTAACCGCGATGATGCCGTAGGGATTAAACAGCGGTGGGTCGCCCTCGAATAGTAGCTGTATATCCAGTTTGGACTCGTAGGCAAGCCAGGTACCTCGGTCGGTCATGGTGTAACCGTCAATCTCGTTAGCGATCTGCAGGGTTTTACCCATGCCCTGGCCGACCTCGCGATACCAGCTGCCGTCGGGCGATTTATTGGCGCTTTGCCAGAGGAAAAGTTCACGCTTGTGGGTTCCGGAATCATCTCCACGCGAGATAAACGGCTTTTCGCTGGCATGAATTCGTTGCAGAACTTCGGCCACGGTATTGCTTTTGGCGGTACCGGCGGGATCTGTTTCGGGACCGACGATAATGAAGTCGTTGTACATAACTTCGGCCCTGTCGGTCCCGTATCCAGCGTCGACAAATGCATCCTCGGCGGCCCGCGCATGCACCAGTACGATGTCGACATCTCCTTCACGTCCGAGGCGCAGGGCCTTGCCGGTGCCAACCGCGATCAGGTGAACTTCGATTGAGGTTTCAGCGGTGAATTTGGGCAATAGCAAATCCATGAGGCCGGAATTGGCGGTACTGGTCGTCGTCGCGAGTCGCAGCAGTGATGCGTCGGCCGATGCCTGACCCATAACCAACAAGCTGACGGCCACAAGCAATGCTTTTCGAAACATTGATAAAATCCTTAATGCCAATAAACGAAAGGGGTGCAGTGTATCAATCCGAGCTGGATCGCGTCGAATTTTCGTTGGGATGATCAGTCAAAGCGAGTAGACTGGTTGATCGAGATCAACCAGTTCGAGGTAACAATGGACGAAGAAGCCCTAAACATGTCGATACGTAAATTTCTGAAAAAAGTGGGTATCACTTCGCAGCGCGAAATTGAAAGAGCGCTGGACCAGGCTAACACCGAGGGACGACTAGACGGTAATCCGGTAAGAGTCAAGATGACACTGGAATGTGACCTTATCGACGATGCCTTGTCGATCGAAGACGAAATCAAATATTAGCGGCTGGCATTTATGAGCCAGGATCGAGAATTCGTACCGCTTAAAATCACGGTATTAACGATATCGGATTCGCGCGTTGAGGCAGATGACAAGTCCGGCGCACTTTTGGTCAAGTTACTTACCGAAGCGGGGCACCAACTCGCCGAGAAAACGATCGTGCCGGATGACAAGTATCGTATTCGTGAAGTCGTGTCGCGCTGGATCGTCGATGAATCCGTGCAGGTGGTTTTAACCACCGGTGGTACCGGGGTAACCGGTCGTGATGGAACGCCGGAAGCGATCATGCCATTGCTTGACAAGGTCATCGATGGATTCGGTGAAACCTTCCGCAGTCTCTCCTACCAGACGATAGGCACTTCGACCCTGCAGTCACGCGCCATAGCGGGCGTGGCCAACGGGACTTACCTGTTTTGCCTGCCCGGGTCTTCGGGAGCCTGTAAAGATGCCTGGACGCAATTGATCAGCAGTCAGCTTGATTATCGCACTCGGCCTTGTAACCTGGTCGAACTGATGCCGCGATTGCGCGAAAAATAGATTTCAGATCCTGTTGAAAGAGTCGTCAGACATTAGCCGGAATAAAATAACAGCCGGGATGGCTGAAGTTTCTCAGTCGGAGGCGGCGGCATGGGGTTTCGAACCCCACTGGCTGTTGATCATTGTCGTCTCGGTGCCGCTGGCGGCCACCCTGTTCTGGTGGATCGGCGTGCATTACTTCGACTCGCAGTTACGTTTTCTTGAATACCAGCAGTTTGCGGCAGTGGTCACGGTGGGAGTCGCTGGTGGTTACCAGCTTTATTTCTGGGTGCAACGTAATCGATATCGGCGTCGCGCAGTTTGCCTGAAAACCGATCTCGATGACCGAATTCCGTTTATCCCTGAATGGATTTGGCTCTACAGTTTCCTCTATTACCTGATGATCGGCGTTACTGTAGTATCAATTCAGGACCTGGGCGAAGGCGTGCAAATTATATTCGGCGGGCTGGTATTGCTGGTAACCGGTTGCGCGATATTTTATTTTTTCCCCACCTATGTTCCACATACGTTCCGCCAATTTGAAGTAAACACGCTCTCGACACGCTATCTCGCCTTCGTGCAATCGATGGACAATGACCGCAATGCTTTCCCGAGCATGCATTGCGCGCTTGCCACCTATGTCGGGCTGGTGGTGATGGATTTACCAATCATTGGAGTCTGGGTCGGTGGCATCTACATCGGTTTTATCGTGGTCAGTTGTTTGCTGGTAAAGCAGCATGTGATCGCCGATACGATTGCCGGTGTCGCATTGGGTGCGCTGATTTTTTACCTGAACCTCGGGTTGAATACCGGGTATCCCTGAGTCGGAAAACTAATCTGGAGAATGGCGACTGTCGATGGTCTTGCGTTGCGGACGTGGGGGTGGGATTTCATCGAACTCGATCAGTTCGCCACCGTGATAAACCAGGAAATGTCTGCCCTTGGCACGTGCGATCAGGGTTACCCCGACTTTCTGGGCGATTTCAAGACCCATCGCGGTGATACCGGAGCGCGATAGCAATACCGGGATTTCCATCAACGCGACCTTGATCACCATTTCCGAGGTCAGGCGTCCGGTGGTGTAGAAAAGTTTGTCGTGCCCATTGAGATCGTTGAGCCACATGTAGCCCGCGATTGCGTCAACGGCATTGTGACGACCGACGTCCTCGATGAAAATTTCAATGCCGGAGGTTTCACTGCACAGTGCGCATCCATGCACTGCACCGGCGTTTTTGTAGATTTCGTTGTATTCGTTGAGCGTTTTCAACAAGCCGTAAATCGACGATTGCTTGAGCAGCGGCTGCTGCAGCGATATGTCGTCAATGTCTTCCATTAAATCGCCAAACACGGTGCCCTGGCCGCAGCCGGTGGTGACAGTTTTGCGGCCGAGCTTTTGGTCGAGATTTTCGATACCGTCTTGGGTGGTAATCGCGACCGCCTCGGCCTCCCAGTCTACCTGGATCGCCTTGATTGCTTCGATATCGTCGATCAGGCGCTGGTTGCGCAGCCAGCCCAGGATCAGTAACTCCGGGTGATTGCCAAGTGTCATCAGGGTTACGATTTCGCGCTTGTCAAGGTAGATGGTGAGGGCACGTTCGACGGCTATCGCACCTTCGACCGATTCATTGTATTCGTTACAGGCGGTGACGTTGGCGGTGGCTTTGAGACCGGCGTTACTCAGTTGGGGAAGGCGTCGCTGCTGGACGGAAGTCATCGAGAATAGACGCTTGGTTAAAAGCTGCTAACCGCCGGTGAGATTCATGTGACGCAGCAGAATTTCCTGGGAATCGAGATTGAAATCGTGGCCCTTCGGCTTGATTTGCATCGAGTCGACAATTGCCTGCTCAAGCGCTGCGGGATCACCCGGATTGGCACGGATAACGTGGCGTAAATCAAGCGAATGCTCCTGCCCCAGGCAAAGCAGCAGGCGACCTTCCGCGGTTACGCGAACGCGATTGCAGGACTCGCAAAAGTTATGGCTGTGGGGCGAAATAAAGCCGACGCGGGCATTGTCATGACCGGTTAACTGGTAATAACGGGTCGGACCAGCCGTTGTCATAGTGCTCGGTATCAATTCGAAGTGCTGCTCCAGGTCTTCGAGAATCTGGTCGCTTGAGTAGTAGGCAACCGCACGGTCATGGTGGTCGTTCTGGCCGAGCGGCATTTCCTCGATGAAGCTGATATCGATACCGCGGTCGATACAGAAATTTACCAGGTCGAGAATTTCGTCGTGGTTATGGTTTCTCAGGACCACGGTATTAATCTTGATCTGTTCGAAATCGCAGGCAATTGCCGCGTCGATTCCGTCGAGCGTTTTGTTGAGATCACCGACCCGGGTCATGGCGCGAAAGCGCTCCGGTTGCAAGGTATCCAGGCTGACGTTGATGCGGGTAACTCCGGCATCTTTCAGCGGGCGCGCATATTTTTCGAGCTGGGTTGCATTGGTGGTCAGCGTCAGGTCGCGCAAGCCCTCCGCGGCGCCCAGGTTATTAAACAGTTGCAGGATATTCTGCCGCACCAGTGGTTCGCCGCCGGTGATACGGATTTTGTCGACACCGAGCTTGATGAAGGCAAGCCCGACGCTCTCCATTTCCTCGAGCGTCAACAATTGGGTGCGCGGCACGAACTTCATTTTCTCGGGCATGCAGTAGACACAGCGCAGGTCACAGCGATCGGTAACCGACAGGCGAACGTAGCTTACGGTGCGCCCAAAGCGGTCAATGAGCTGATTCTGTGAGGTTGTGTCGTTCATGGAACGAGCCATTCTAGCAACGTTTTTGCTATTTAGAAACGGCAGATTCGGTAGGGGCTTTCACCTGTTTACCGTTAAAGTTACTTAGCTGGTACAGCAATTTAATTTTGCTGGCACTAGCCCCTCCGCCGGCGCTCCATATACTTTTGCGCTTTCTTAACCACGCAGGTAGTAGTGATGTTGATAGGCGTTCCCAAGGAAATCAAAAACCACGAGTATCGTGTCGGTATGGCACCCGCAAGTGTGCGCGAGGCGATAAAGCATGGCCACCAGGTTATGGTTCAGGCTAATGCCGGTGAGGGAATCGGTGTCAGCGACGACGACTACGCTAAAATCGGAGCGCAGATTATTGATTCACCCGATGAGATTTTTTCCAGCGCCGAATTAATCGTCAAGGTCAAGGAGCCGCAGGCGGGCGAACGCGCGATGCTGCGCGAAGGCCAGGTTCTATTCACTTACTTGCACCTGGCGCCCGATCCGGATCAGACCAAAGACCTGGTTGAAAGTGGTGCGATCTGTATCGCCTATGAAACCGTTACCTCGCCGCATGGCGGCCTGCCTTTACTGGCGCCGATGTCCAAGGTGGCGGGGCGTATGGCGATCCAGGCCGGTGCCTATAATCTCGAACATCCGCACGGCGGTCTCGGCATTCTGCTCGGCGGTGTGCCGGGTGTCGACCCTGCCAAGGTCGTGGTGATCGGCGCCGGCGTGGTCGGCACGCATGCCACTCATATCGCGGTCGGTATGGGCGCCGATGTCTGGGTCATCGATCGTAACCCGGAGGCGATCGAAGCGCACTGGAAACAGTTCGGACGCAGCACCAACACGGTATTTTCGACCCAGGATGCGCTCGAGCGGCACGTCATCGAGGCCGATCTGGTGATTGGTGGAGTGCTGATACCCGGGGCCGAAGCACCAAAACTGGTGACCGCGGAAATGGTCAAGGCAATGAAACCAGGTGCGGTCATTGTCGACGTTGCCATCGACCAGGGCGGCTGTTGCGAAACCTCCAGGCCCACAACCCACGCCGACCCGACTTATATCGTCGACGACGTGGTGCATTATTGTGTCGCCAACATGCCGGGTGGGGTGCCACGGACCTCGACTTACGCGCTCAATAACGTCACGCTGCCACATGTGCTTGCGCTCGCCAACAAGGGTTACCGGTCAGCATTAATGGAGGACCGCTGGCTGCGCGACGGGCTCAACGTCCACAAGGGCAAGATCACGCAGCGCGAAGTGGCCCAGGATCTTGGCTACGATTACAGCGACGCCGAGGAAGTACTACGGCATGACTGAATTGCGCATCGCCTGCGTCCAGAATACCGCGACGCGCGATATAGCGGCTAATGTCGACTGGGTTTGCGCGCGCATTGACGAGTGCGTCGCCGGAGGCGCTGAATTTATTGCACTGCCCGAGACGGTGGGTTTGATCGAGCCGGTAAACGAGCAAATTCCAGCAGCAACTTATAGTGAAATCGATGATATCGGCCTCAACGCATTCAGGGCCAGGGCACTTGAGCACGGCGTTACCATCCTGGTCGGATCGCAGTTGATTCTCGAGAATGACAAGATTTTTAATCGCAGCTTGTTGCTGGATACCAACGGTGAGATTCGGGCCCGTTACGACAAGCTGCACATGTTCGATATCGAACTAAAACACGGGGAGGCTTATCGTGAATCGGATGCGATTGCCCCGGGCGACAAGGCGGTCATCGTCGAAACCCCCTGGGGAAAGCTGGGTTTATCAATTTGTTACGACCTGCGTTTTGGTGCGCTTTACCGTGCCCTGGCCCAGGCAGGGGCCGAGTTTATTACGATTCCGGCCGCGTTTACCCAGACCACAGGCCAGGCGCATTGGCATACGCTGGTGCGCGCACGCGCAATTGAAACCGGTGCGTTTATCATCGCGCCGAATCAGTGCGGACATCATTGCGATAAACGCTATTCCTACGGGCACTCCTTGATCGTCGATCCCTGGGGCGAAATCCTCGCCGATGGCGGCTCCGAGCCGGGTGTAATTTACGCCGATATCGACCTGCAGCAGGTGCAGAAGGTGCGCAACCGCATCCCCTCCCTGAAAAACGAACGTTCTTTTACCCTCGAACAGCAATAACCAGGCCGCCAACCCCTTTTAGCGTCATTCCGCTAACTGTGACTCCACCGGGCGGCGTAAGTATTGTCATACCGTGGCTAGACCACGGTATCCAGAAAAGGTCCGGCTGAAGCTGGATCCCGCGATCAAGTCGCGGGATGACAGGCTGGTGGGACCAGGTTGTGGGATTACGTTTGGCGGACTCAGCATATGCGGGAATGGCGGGCTTTTGTGGTATAACTGGAAGTTCACTGTAACTGGACAGTTGTCGATTATGGAAAAAATGGAACTGGAAGACTTCGACCGGGAGCTTCCAGACCGCATGAATCTTGCGGTGATCATGGAAAAACAACCTTCTTCGCATCCCTGGGCGGATTTTCGCTACGATGCGATTGGCGTTGTCATACGCGATGGCGATGAAGAAAAAACGATCACCCGGATTTACCAGGATGGTGATGTCGAGCATTTCCTGGTTACCGGCTTGGGTTTGCAACTGCATCTGGACGAATGCGAAAGCTACTACCATAACTTGATGTCACCCGAACCCGGGTGTTTCATCGTGGCCGATCAGCCTGATTCCAGTGAAGAAATGCCGGAACCCTACCTGGTGTCATTGAGCTTTGATGAAGTGCACGCCTATCTCGAGGGAGATGAACAGATCTACTCGGTTGAAATTCCTGCTGAACTTTACCAGTGGGCCGAAGCTTACGTGCTGACGCACTATGTCGCGATCAAGAAAACCAAGCGCAGGCTTAAAAACTGGCGTGAAACGGAAAAGCCCGATACTTCGCCCGGAAGCGAGCAAACATGACCCGAGACAGCAAAGAGTCGGTGTTGCGGCGCTGGTCAAGGCGCAAGCAGGAGTCCGGACAGAAAGCGCCTGCGGCAGAGCAAGGGCTGCCGTTAGATGCCGAGGCCGGTCTCGACACAGCAGCGCCTGTTGAAACCGAGGCCGAATCGGGACCTGCCCTGACCGATGCCGATATGCCCCCAATCGAATCGCTAAACGAGAATTCGGATTACAGTGGTTTCATGTCGGAGGGCGTGAGTGACGAGTTACGTAATCTGGCGCTGCGCAAACTGTTTAAAGCCCCGGTGTTCAATATTCGCGACGGGCTCGACGAGTACGACGAAGACTACACCTATTTCGAGAAGCTCGGTGATATCATTACCTCCGATATGAAACACCATATTGAAATGAAGGAACAAAAGGAGCGAGAAGCCCTGGCCGGGGAAGCGGAAGAAATCGCTGACGAAGAGCTGGACGCCACGGAGAGCATCGAGCAGGTCGAGGATGAAGATATGCCAGCGGAAGAAGCCGAGATCGTAGCCGAAGCCGAACTCGATCCTGAAATCAAGCAAGAATTTAAAAATGACTAATATTGACGCACGACAACAGGCACTGGCGGCTCGAGACAGCTTCGAGTTCGAGCCCACCAGCCTGGTTTCATATCGGTCTTCGGGTCAGGTCATCGCGCTTGGTGACGATGACGCGTTGGCCAAATGCGCAGATTTAAGCGCGACGATCGGGATCGGTCTGGTTTCAACTGCTGGTGGCAGGGTTCAAATCGATGGCTATCTCGGTGCTTATGTCGTTACCGTTACCGACCAGCATGACAACCAGGTCGCGTACCCGGGCGATGCGATCCTGGATTTGAACGAAAACCCACTGCTGGCGCGTGAAATGTTGCCGCCGGGATACTTTCATGTGCCTTCCCGGGATTGGGGTAACCCTGAACTGACGGCCGAGCTGGCTGATTTGTCGGGCGAGTTCCAGAAACCCAAGTACTTCGACTACGATGCCTCGATCTGTGCCCACGGGGTAAACGGCAATATCACATGCCGACAATGTATCGACGCCTGTCCGGCAGAGGCGATTCAAAGCCTGGTCGACCGAATCGAGGTCAATCCCTACCTGTGTCAGGGTGGGGGCAGTTGCACCACGGTTTGCCCTTCGGGTGCGATCCGCTACCTGTATCCGAGCCTACGCGATAACGGTAAACGCCTGCGCGAAATGCTCAGGGTTTACCAGCAGCAGGGCGGTAAACAACCCGTTATCCTGTTCCATAGCGAAAGCTATTCTCCGCAAATGTACCTGCAGGCTTATGACAATCTGTTGCCGCTTGAGGTCGAGGAACTCGGCAGTGTGGGCATGGATTTATGCCTTTCGGCATTGGCCTATGGGGCTATGCAGGTGGTTTTGCATGTCGATGAACAGGTTCCGAGAAGTACCCGGGACAACCTGGGTGCCCAGGTCGAATGGGTGCAGGCGCTATTAGTTGGTCTCGGTTTGGATCCTGTTAGTGTTTCGCTTTGCTCCCATGACGCGGCACTACCCGAAGTTGAAACCGTAGCTGTCGTCGAGATGGCTATTTACGATATGCCGCCAGGTAAGCGCAACGCGATATACCAGGCGCTTGATCACATTGTCGCAAAACTGAAGCCAGCGATGGATCGGGTTGAATTACCAGTGACGGCGCCTTTTGGCGAAGCCGTAATCGACGCTGAGAAATGCACGCTGTGCATGGCCTGCGTCGGTTCCTGTCCGGGCAAGGCCCTGCAGGATGGCTCGAATCGCGAGGTGCCCGAGGTGTTTTTCATCGAAAGCAACTGCCTGCAATGTGGCGCCTGCGTGCAGACCTGCCCGGAGGACGCGATAACCCTGCAACCACGCCTGTTGTTTGATCTCGAAGCCCGCAACCGCGCGCGTGCCCTGAACAGCGATACCCCGTTTGCCTGTATTTCCTGTGGCAAGCCTTTTGCGCCCACCTCGGTGATTCATAAAATGCAACAAAAATTGAAGGATCATCATATGTTCGGTAGCGAACGGGCACTCGACAGATTGAAGATGTGTGACAATTGCCGCGTCGTCGATATCGTGCAGGACCCTGAAGCCATGGGCGGCCAGTTTGATCCGCAAAAAGGTTTTCGCCCGTAACGCGTCACGATGAACCAACTATGACATCCACCGACGAAGAAACCATCGAACAGGAACAACGCTACCGGGCATCGGCCTATGCCCTGTTGGCAGCCCTGCTGCGAGCTCCGCCGGACCAGGCCCTGCTGGACCACGTGGCGACACTGTCACCTGAAAGTGACGCAGAAGCTGACGAACTTGCCGAAGCCATGGCGGCACTCGCGGCCACTGCGCAACAACAACGCCCAGCGAATTTAGAGGACGAATATAACCGCCTCTTCATCGGTATCGGCAAGGGTGAAGTAGTGCCTTACGGATCTTTTTATCTGACAGGATTCCTTATGGAACAACCACTTAGCGATCTGCGCGATGATCTGCGTGCGCTCGGCTTCGAACGCAACCCGGAAATTTACGAACCCGAAGACCATATAGGCGCGATTTTTGAAGTCTTTTCTGTTATGATTTCTGACGCTGTCAATCTCGCTGAACAACAACGCTTTTTTGAAAAGCACATGAAACCCTGGTTGACGCGATTTTTTGCCGATCTGGGCAACGCCCAGTCCGCCGATTTTTATAAAAATGTTGCACAATTTGGTGCAGCGTTTCTCGAATTGGAGCAAAGATACCTCTTGATGCGCAGTTAAAAAGAAAATAACCGAACTCTATATCCCTGTGGAGGAGAAGCACGTGAAAACTAAAAGTCAGCTTAAGGATCAGGAACGCAGAGCGTTTATCAAAAAGTCCACGCTAGCTGGAGCAGCAGTGGCAGCCACGACGTTGGCCAGCACCAGCGCCATTGCCCAGGTCGGCGATGAATCCATCGAAAAACCCGGTCAGAAAGGTTACCAGCTAACCTCGCATGTTCTCGACTACTACAAGTCTGCTGACATTTAACCTGGGGGGGTAAGCAAATGAAAAAATTAATCAAGTCATCGTCCAGCGTTGACAAAGCAGTTGTCGCGAAGTCCTGTAAGTCAGTACCCGGGGCGATCTCTCGTCGTACCTTTTTAAGGAATTCCAGCTTGATGGCAGGTGGCGCAGCGCTTGCGACCACGGTGTCACCGGTGATGATGAAAAAAGCCGATGCGGCAGTTGCGGCGGGCGGCAAAATCGATCAGGTCAAGACCATCTGCACGCATTGCTCGGTCGGCTGCGGCATTATCGCGGAAGTCCAAAACGGCGTCTGGACAGGGCAGGAGCCGGCATTTGACCATCCATTCAACAAGGGAGCGCACTGCGCCAAGGGTGCGGCAATCCGTGAACACGGACACGGCGAACGTCGCCTCAAGTATCCAACCAAGCTGGTCGACGGCAAATGGAAGAAGATTTCCTGGGACGAGGCGATCAATGAAATCGGCGACAAGATGCTCGAAATTCGTGACAAGTCCGGTCCCGATTCGGTGTTCTGGCTAGGTTCAGCCAAGTTCAGCAACGAGCAGGCTTACCTGTTCCGCAAGTTCGCCGGGATGTGGGGCACCAATAATGTCGACCACCAGGCGCGCATCTGTCACTCGACCACGGTAGCCGGGGTAGCAAATACCTGGGGCTATGGTGCGATGACCAATTCCTACAACGATATTCACTTCTCCAAGTCGATATTGCTGATCGGTTCCAACCCGACCGAAGCGCATCCGGTCGCGTTGCAACATATTTTCAAGGCCAAGGAAGAAAATAATGCCCCGGTGATCGTCATCGATCCACGCTATACCCGCACCGCGGCGCATGCCAATCATTACCTCAAGATCCGTCCGGGCACCGACGTCGGGATTATCTGGGGCATGATGTGGCATATCTTCGAAAACGGCTGGGAAGATAAAGAATTCATTCGCCAGCGTGTTTACGGCATGGACGACGTCATGAAGGAAGTCAAGAAATGGAATCCGAAAGAAGTCGAACGCGTAACCGGCGTGCCGGAAGACCAGGTTTATGCTGCCACCAAGGCGATGGCGGATAACCGGCCCGGCACCTTTATCTGGTGTATGGGTGGTACCCAGCACACTATCGGTAACAATAATACCCGTGCCTATTGTGCGTTCCAGCTGGCGCTGGGCAACATGGGTGTCTCGGGCGGCGGCGCCAATATATTCCGCGGCCATGACAATGTCCAGGGTGCTACCGACCTCGGCGTACTGTCCAATACGCTGCCCGGCTATTACGGCCTTTCCGCGGGTTCGTGGAAGCACTGGTCGCGCGTCTGGGACCTCGACTACGAATGGGTCAAGGGGCAGTTCGACGGTGGCAGCTACGAGCAGAGCAAGGGCAAAGACGTCCACGTCATGAACACCAAGGGCATCCCGGTTTCACGCTGGATCGACGGTGTCCTCGAAGACAAAGAAAACATCGCGCAGAAAGATAACCTGAAAGCGATGCTGTTCTGGGGCCATGCTCCGAACAGCCAGACCCGTGGTGTCGAGCAGAAAAAGGCGATGGATGCGCTCGAGATGATGGTCATCATCGATCCATATCCGACCGCATCGGCAGTTATGCCCGATCGTAAAGACGGTATCTACCTGCTGCCGGCCTCGACACAAATGGAAACCTACGGTTCGGTGACAGCTTCCAACCGCTCGTTCCAGTGGCGTTCCAAGGTCGTCGACCCGCTGTTCGAGTCGCTGCCCGATCACGTGATCATGTACAAGCTGGCGAAAAAACTGGGTCTCGAGGAGCAGATGTTCAAGAACATCCAGGTCAACGGTGAGGAACCGTTGGTCGAGGATGTCCTGCGCGAAATCAACCGCGGCATGTGGACCATCGGTTACACCGGTCAAAGCCCGGAACGCCTGAAAAAACACCAGGAGAACTGGGGTACCTTCAATTACGATACGCTCAAGGCCGAAGGTGGTCCCGCCGATGGCGATTACTACGGCCTGCCATGGCCTTCCTGGGGAACCCCGGAGATGAATCACCCCGGCACGCCCAACCTGTATGATACGTCGAAGAACGTGGCCGACGGTGGCCTGACCTTCAGGGCGCGCTTCGGGGTTGAGCGCAACGGTACCAATCTGCTTGCAGAAGGATCCTTCGGCAGAGGTTCCGATATCAAGGACGGTTACCCGGAATTCAGCGCCGATGTTTTGAAGAAACTCGGCTGGTGGGATGACCTGACTGCCGAGGAAAAGAAAGCGGCCGAAGGCAAGAACTGGAAAACAGACCTGTCCGGCGGCATTCAACGCGTCGCAATCAAGCATGGTTGTTCGCCATTCGGCAACGCCAAGGCACGAGCGATGGTCTGGACTTTCCCGGACCCGGTACCCATCCATCGAGAACCTCTATACACGTCGCGGCGCGACCTCGTCGAGCAGTATCCGACCTACGAGGATCGCAAGTCCTTCTGGCGCCTGCCGACCCGTTACAAGTCGATCCAGGCGACCGACCATTCCAAGGACTACCCGATTATCCTGACTTCCGGACGTCTGGTGGAGTACGAGGGTGGAGGTGATGAAAGCCGTTCCAACCCATGGCTTGCGGAACTGCAGCAGGACATGTTCGTGGAAATCCATCCACGCGATGCCAACAATGCCGGCATCAAGGATGGGGACGACGTCTGGGTCGAAGGCGCCGAGTCCGCCAAGGTCAAGGTCAAGGCGATGGTCACGCGTCGCGTCGGCTCCGGGGTCGCATTCATGCCATTTCACTTTGCCGGGCACATGCAGGGCGAGGATTTGAGGGACAAGTACCCGGAGGGTGCTGATCCCTACGTCCTTGGTGAGGCAGCCAACACGGCATTTACTTACGGCTACGATTCGGTGACGCAGATGCAGGAATCGAAATGCAGCCTTTGTCGCATTACTAAAGCGTAGGGGGGATTGAAAAATGGCTAGTATGAAATTCTACTGTGATGCGGAACGTTGTATTGAATGTAATGCCTGCGTAACCGCCTGTAAAAACGAGCACGATATTCCCTGGGGGGTCAATCGCCGTCGCGTGGTCACCATCAAGGACGGTGAACAGGGAGAGCGCTCCCTGTCGGTCGCCTGTATGCACTGCGCCGACGCGCCCTGTGCCGCAGTTTGTCCCGTGGATTGCTTCTACACTACCGGTGACGGTATCGTGCTGCACGACAAGGACATCTGTATTGGCTGCGGTTACTGCTTTTACGCCTGTCCGTTCGGGGCACCACAATTCCCCGAGTCGTCGGCATTTTCATCGCGCGGCAAGATGGATAAATGTACCTTCTGCGCGGGTGGTCCTGAAGAAGACCATACTTCAGAGGAATACAAGAAGTATGGACGTAATCGCGTCTCTGAAGGCAAGTTGCCGTTGTGCGCCGAGATGTGTGCTACCAAGGCACTGCTGGCTGGTGACGCAGACGTACTGTCGGATATTTATCGCAAGCGTGTCATCAACCGCGGTGCAAGCGCTTTTGAGTGGGGTGTGAACCAGCTCAAAGGTTAAATCCACAGTGCTTTAGATAAGCTCGATACAGGGACGTTTCGAGATTTACCCGGCGGAGCCTGAATAAAATATAGAAAAGGGTGAGAGTCTTGAGAATCCATACATTGTTAATGATGGTTTGCCTGGTAATGTCTGTTTTCCAGGCACAGGCTGCCGATCCTCCCCCCCCGCCAGCAAGCCTGCTATCGATAAACCCGGGTACTGATCTTTGGCGCGAAGTGCGTCAGCGAGATGGTGAAATCGAGGGCATCAGCCAGGTCAAATCACCGGGTGCGAATGTGCTGGTTAATGTGTCGGGCCAATCCTGGCGGGAGTACCGCATGCAGGAACTGGTACCGAAGGCGGGCGCAGCGATTATGATCGTGTTGATCATCATCGCGATCTTCCGATTGTTGCGTGGTCGTATCATGCTCGAGAACGGGCGCTCGGGCATCAAGATATTGCGCTTTTCGACGAGTCAGCGGGCCGCGCACTGGACCACCGCGATTTTGTTCGTGGTGCTGAGTCTAACCGGGTTAACCCTGCTGTTGGGTCGCAAGTTCCTGATTCCTGTTTTCGGTGCCGAGGGTTTCAGCAATATTGCCGTTGCTGCCAAATTTCTGCATGATTATCTGGGCCCCGTTTTCATGCTGGCGCTGACCTGGCTGTTTATATTATTTGTGCGCGACAATATACCGTCCCCCAAACTTGATTTGCAGTGGTTTTTAAAAGGTGGTGGTTTGTTTGGCAAGCACGTCAGTAGTGATCGCTATAACGCGGGTGAGAAACTCTGGTTCTGGGTGGCATCGATTGTCGGTCTCGCGGTGATTATCAGCGGCCTGGTCCTCGACTTCCCGATTTTCGGGCAAACCCGCGCCACGATGGAATTTTATCACTGGGTGCACAGCGTATCCGCGATTATCCTGATCGTGGTTTCGTTTGGCCATATTTACATGGGTACCGCGGCGCTGGAAGCGACTTTCGAGGTCATGAAGACCGGCTATTGCGATGCTAACTGGGCCAAGGATCACCACGACCTGTGGTATGAGAAGGTCAAGGATACGGGTGAGCCAGTGTCGCAGACCCAGGCCCAGGCCAGTCCGGCCCCGGGGCAGCGCCAATCGACGGAGCCCTCAGGCTAACGTCAATACCTTCGATGGTTTTTATTGTCCTGGGTCAATAACTGCATTACTTGTTATTGTTTAAACAAAATGTTGTTTTATCCTGCAGGGTCAATTAGGACACTGCGGGATATGTCTTGGATCATTTCCTCCCCAAACGATTTTTTAACTGCCTGGCAAGATCGACTTCGACAGTCCTGTTGTCGCTAAGCCTGTTTTTGCCGCAACTGTCAAATGCGGCAGTGCCACAGAAACATGAAGACTTCCCACAGGGTGTTTCAGCGATCAACCCGGGCAGTGAACTGTGGCGCGAAGTTCGCCGGCGCGACGGCAGCGGCGAATTCAACGAAGTCAACCAGGGACTGCTGGTCAATGAACTGTTGCACGAAATCCGCAAGGGCCAGCAGATGCCGCAGGGAACCAGCCAGGTCGACCAGGTTGACGGTGGCGTGCTGATCAATGCCCAGGGCAAACGCTGGGCCCTGTTCCGCATGACAACGCTGGCGGATTACAGCGCAATCGCGATCGCGGTCATCTTCGTAATTATCACCCTGTTTTTCGTGATTCGCGGCAAGGTGCCGATCGAGGGTGGACTGTCCGGTAACGTGGTCAAACGTTTTAGCGACTACGAGCGCGTCGTGCACTGGACGCTGGCGATCGTATTCCTGTTTCTTGCCATTTCCGGGTTGATACTGTTGCTTGGACGTCCACTGCTGATTCCGCTGTTCGGCAAGGATTTATTTGCGCTGCTGGCCTCTGCGAGCAAGGAGGGGCACAACCTATTTGGCCCACTGTTCCTGGTATCGCTGATCATGATGCTGATCAGTTTCGGGCGACGCAATATTTACGAAAAGGGTGATCTGACCTGGCTGCTCAAAGGCGGTGGCCTGATCGGCAAGGGCCACGTATCGGGCGGATTTTTCAACATGGGCGAAAAAACCTGGTACTGGATGGTGATTTTGATAGGCCTCGTGATTTCGATCAGCGGCCTGGTCCTGGTGTCACCCAATTTCGGTCAGAGCCGCTTGATCATGGAGTTCACCCATATCGTGCACGTGGTCAGTGGGATGATATTAATCGTGGTTTCGATCGGCCATATGTATCTCGGCTCGATCGGCAGCGAAGGCGCGCTCGAGGGCATGAAATCGGGTTATGTGGATATCAAATGGGCGGACGCGCATCACGATCGCTGGGGGAAACATTGCCATGAGCAGGACTTAATCGTCTCCGCCGAGGAGTACGCGCGACTGCAGGGGCAAACCGGAAATATATCTGAACCCGCGACGGAGCAGGGCAAATGATCGAATACCTCATTGATGGACCACTTTGGTATCTTTCCCTCGTTGTGTTTTGCGTTGGCGTCGTCTGGCAGCTGGGCAGTATTATTTTTGCGAGCCGTAAAACCGACCTTTCCGTAGCACGTGACTCGGCGTCGTCGGGCGCGGTCAAAACCGTTTTTAGCCGTTTCCTGCCGCACAAGGAGATTGCACCGCGGATCAGGATGCAGGTCGCTGCAGGATACATGTTTCACCTGGGCTTGTTCGCGTTACTGTTCTTCGCAGCACCTCACGTGCTGTTTCTGGAGCAACATTTACTCGGCTTCGGCTGGACACCGATGCCGCACTGGGCATTTATCGTCTCCGCCCAGTTCGCTTTTCTCGGCCTTATAATGCTGTGGCTGCGTCGAATGGTGAATCCGGTAAGCCGACTGATATCGACATTCGACGATCACGTTGCCGCAATCCTGACTTTCATCGTCATGTTGACCGGCTGCTTCGCACTGCTCGAGGGCTCGACTGCGCTGCGACTGCTACACCGTTTCACGGTCGAGCTGTGGTTGATTTATTTTCCGTTCAGCGCACTGATGCATACCTTTACTTTCGTGCCGAGCCGCGCCTTTACCGGTGCCTGGTTCGGACGGCGCGGTATCGATGCCTAGGGGGTTAATCCAGTGAGCGAAAGACTCGAACGCGGTCTCGAAACCCTGCGCGGCGAAATCGACGGCAAGGTTAAATCCTTCTTTTCGAGCTGCGTACGCTGCGGTATTTGCGCTGAGGCCTGCCTGTTTTATACCGAGACCAACGATCCGCGCTATACGCCGATTTACAAAACCGAGCCACTTCGCAAACTGTGGCAAAAGGAATACAGTTTCTGGGGCAAGCTCAGCAGCGCTCTCGGTATTAGCAAACCCATGACCGAGGCGGATCTCGCCGACTGGGAAGAGCTGGTTTATGATGGTTGCTCGATGTGCGGGCGTTGCAGCATGGTGTGCCCGGTGGGGGTCGATATCTCGATGGTTATCTTCAAGGTCAAGCATGGTCTCGCCAAGGCCGGTTTTTCACCCGAGGGCCTGGTCGGCGCGACCCAGCGTGCTGTCGATATCGGCAGTCCGATGGGTATTACCATGAAAGCGGTCATGGCGACGATCAAACACGTCGAGGCGAATACCGGCCTCAAGGTGCCGTTGGATGTTGAAGGCGCTGATTATCTTGCGCTGCTGTCTTCCAATGAAATTGCGCTCTATCCCGAGTATATCGAGTCGATAACCAGGATTTTCGATCACGCCGGCGTCAGCTGGACCTTGTCATCAGAGGCATACGAGGCCACCAATTCGGGATTGCAGATCGGCAACAAGACGATCGCCGGGCAGTTGGTGCAGCGAGTCGTTGATGGCGCCGAAAAGCTCAAGGTAAAGAACGTAATCAGCCCGGAGTGTGGCCACGCTTATACCGCGCTGCGTTGGGAGGGGCCGAACTTCATCGGCAAGCCCTATCCATTTCGCGTCGTGCACATACTCGAATTGCTTGACGAATTGCAAGCCGCCGGAAGGCTCAAAACCACCGGCATGGAACACCAACGCCTGACCTTCCACGACCCCTGCTCGATCGTGCGCCGGGGCGGCGTTGAGGCGCAACCGCGCAACCTGCTGCAACCGATGGCCGAGAATTTCGTCGAAATGACCGATCATGGCTCGATGAACTGGTGCTGTGGTGGCGGTGGCGGCGTCAGCAGTAACGAGCGCGCCGAGAAGTTGAAGCTCACTGCTTTTAACAAGAAGAAATCGCAGATCGATGCGCTTAATGTCGATGCGGTCGTGACCGCTTGCTCCAATTGTCGCATGGTTATGGAGGAAGGCGTCGAAACCAACGAAATGGATATCGAATTGCTTGGCCTGACCGAGATGATCGCTGCCCATCTGGACGAAAGACACGCCGAGTAAGCGCTTTCCCGATAATTCAGCACTGCTCATGCCATCCCCCGGCTTGACTCGATGCGTCGGACGGGCGGTACCCAGATGACCTCGCTTTTACTGGATCCCGCGGTCGCGCCGCGGGATGACAGGCAATTTAATTCCCTATTAAAACTACAACCGCTGTCATAGGCCGCAACAATCTAAGTGCTGTGATACTATCGACGGCGATCTGGTCTGATGAAAGGTAGAGGCATGGCTGAAGAAACAATAAGTGACGATGAACTCGACGAAATCTATCGTCGGATGGTTGACCTGTTTATCGACCGCGCCAATGAACTGGCCGAGACCAACAGCCCGGAAAATGTCGGCATGGCGTTGCTGTACGCGGCGTCGCGTTATAATGCCCATGTCGTTTCGCATCACGCCGAAACCCTCGAAGATTATGAGCGCGATATGCCCGGGGCGCGCGAGTTTTTCCATGCCCAGTATGAGCAAATGCTCGACGAGAACCTCGAAGACTACAAGCTGAATTATACCAAGTATTCGAACTTCATCAGGAAGCAGTAGCTCTCACTAACTCAATGTCGGGGCAATCCTCGCCGGTTAACCTCGTTGTTTGTTTCCAGGTCGCGAGACAGCTGTCACGGACTGGTTTTTCGAGTGCACCGACGGCATCCACATAATTGAAAAAAGCTTTGAAATCAAACTGGTGTGCGCGAATCATGTTAATAAATGCGGGCACCTCGGAATTGTAGGCGGCTATTGATCCGATCTTGGCATTGTTAAGATCAGCGGCAAACCAGCGCGTGAATCCCCCGGTTACCTGGTGGCTTTTGGCTATCGCATCATGCCGGTTACGCGCATCGGTAAATACCTGTACCTTGCGCTCGCGTTTGGCCGCGTCGCTGATGTCGTTTGCATAGAGTTTCGCGAGCCTTTCGCGGGTGCTTCCAATCAGCTCGATCGCCTGTTGGCGATAGGCGAGCCAGCGCGATAATCTATCGAGGTCCTCGATCCGGTTCTGGGATTTCAACCAGAGTTCGGTGCCGACCTGCTGTACCGCCGCTGCGAGTGATTCGTTGAATGTCGTGTCATCGTCGATGTAAATCTGTTGGTGCGTGAGTTCATGAAACAGCAATCCCGCCAGGCGATAGTCGGGCCAGTTGATAAAACTGCTTAATATCGGGTCATCAAACCAGCCTAGCGTTGAATAGGCCGAGACCTGGCCGATATGCACCTCCAGGCCCCGGGACTTCAAATCATCGGCATAGACGAGCATACGGTCTTCGTCGTAGTAACCGCGGTAACTTGCGCAGCCGATGATCGGGTAACACCATTCATAAAGCCGTGTTGAGAACTCGGCTGCGGCGAAAAGATTCTGTATAACATAGGGTCGATCCAGCTCGACATAGCTGTCATAGCTGTCGTTCGCGGGCAGTTTCAGGCGCTCGATCGAAAAGCGGCGAATTTCCTGCACCAGCTCCAGCCGTTCGCGTAAATCGCTTGCGAGTGAGCCGTCTGCCAGTAGCTCGTCGATATCGACGCGCTGGTTCATTACCGCGAGGTGGCCATTGGCGCTATGCCAGTAGTAGCCGAGATCGGCACAGCCGCACAGCAACAAGATTAAACAAATCGAAATTATCCAGCGCATACAGTATTCTCTCACACAGTCTTTAACCGGGAAAAATCATGTTCATCTCCAGCCAGTTCGACGGTGGCAATATCGAGTGCCTCGATTCTAGCGATCCTGCCAACATCTTGCTCTCTATACGTGCTGATAATCAGTCGGATTTTTATCAATGGTTTTATTTCCGTGCGGCGAACGTCAAGGATCTGGATTGCAGGTACCTGGTAACCAATGCGGCTGGCGCGGCTTATACCAGGGGCTGGGAAGGTTACCAGGCGGTGGCCAGCTACGACCGTGAATTCTGGTTTCGTGTCGAAACATCCTACGACGGCGAGAACCTGGTGATTGAACATAACAGTAGTGAAGACCAGGTGTTCTTCGCCTATTTCGCACCTTACTCGATGGAGCGCCACGCCGACCTGCTCGCGTTTGCCCAAACCAGTGAACGCTGTCAGGCTGAAACACTTGGGCTGACGCTGGACGGTCAGACCATGGATTGTCTACGTTTCGGTGAGAGCCTGTCCGGGCGCAAGGTTGTCTGGATAGTCGCGCGCCAGCACCCGGGTGAAACCATGGCCGAATGGTGGATGGAGGGCCTGGTCAATCGCCTGGTCGATCATAGCGACCCGGTTGTCAACGCGATTCTCGATAAAGCGGTAATTTACCTGGTGCCGAATATGAATCCCGACGGCAGCCGGCGCGGGCATTTGCGTACCAACGCGGCGGGATCGAACCTGAATCGCGAGTGGGATAATCCGAGCGCAGAAAAAAGTCCCGAAGTACTGTGCGTGCTGGAAAAAATTAAGCAAACCGGCCTCGACTTCGGCCTCGATGTGCATGGCGACGAGGCGCTAGCTTACAACTTTATCGCCGGTACCGAGGGCATTCCTGGCTGGAACCATGAACGCCAACAGCAACTCGAACTGTACAAGATGACATTGGCGAACATTAATCCGGATTTCCAGGTCGAAAATGGTTACCCACCCAATTCCGGGGGTAAGGCCAACATGACCTATTGCTCGAACTCGCTCGCAGAACATTTTGCTGCGCTGGTGATGACGTTGGAAATGCCGTTCAAGGACGCCACCGCAACCCCGGACCGCATCCAGGGGTGGAGCCCGGAACGCTGTGGTCGTCTCGCGCACTCCTGCCTCGACGCGCTGCACCTGTGCTGGGAGCAGGTGGTGAATTAATGTCTCACGGAATTTCATAAGCAGTGGTTAACCGGATCAGGCGCAGAGATTTCCTCAAAGCCGGGGCGGCCGGGGTGTTCGGCAGTTCGCTGCTGCGAGCACCGATGGCCTTTGCCAAGCAGAAACCCCCGGTTTTTCAATTAACGGCCGCGAATGGCAAATTTAATTTTGCTCAGCAGAAAGCTAAAGCCACCGGGGTCATGTTTTATAACCAGTCGATACCGGGGCCGGTGATACGTATCCCGCAGGGTCGCGAATCGACGATCCAGTTTAACAATGCGCTCGATGAGCCCAGCTCCGTACACTGGCATGGGCTACGCATCGACAATGCGATGGATGGCGTGCCCGGACTGACCCAGCAACCGGTATTGCCAGGCGAAACTTTCGAGTACCGCTTAACACCGCCTGACGCTGGCAGTTACTGGTATCACACCCACCTGCGATCCTGGGCGCAGCTGGCACTGGGACTCGCCGGGGTATTGATCGTGGAAGAAAATTCACCGCCGCTGGTGGATCAGGACCTGGTTTTCGCGATCGATGACTGGCGTCTCGATGAGGAAATGCAGATGGACACAAAAAGCCTGGGTTCGATGCATGACTGGTCCCACGGCGGACGCCTCGGCAACGTGATTACCGTAAACGGTAAAACCGACCAGTCCTACCCGGTTGCCACGGGTGAGCGCATTCGCTTACGTCTGCTTAATATCGCGAATGCACGTGTCATGAACCTTTTATTCAATGAACCCGAACTCACCGTGATCGCAGTTGATGGCCAGCCGGTTAAACCTTTCACTCCCGAAGCAGGCAGAATCAGGCTGGCGCCGGGTCAGCGTGCCGATTTGATCCTGGATATGACCGCTGATCCAGGCGAGCGTACGCTGATCGAGGTGGTGATTGGTGAATACGCCTATGAAGTGGCCGGCTTCAATTACGATCCGATCCCGAAACGCGAGCAAATGCTGAACACACCATTTGCGCTGCCACAAAACCCGCTGCAGCAAACAAGCCTGCCGGACGAATTCATGCAGGTACCTTTACGCATGGAAGGTGGCGCCATGGGTGGCATGCGCGGAGCGACATTCGAGGGTAGGGAAATGGGTATCCGCGAGCTTATTGAGCAGCGTAAAGTCTGGGCGATCAATGGTATCGTGGACATGCCGGAAAAACCGCTTTTCAGCGTAAGGCGTGGTACCGCGATCAGCCTCGACGTTATCAACGATAATAGCTGGCCGCATGCAATGCACATCCACGGGCACCATTTTATTTACCATAAGACACCTGAATTCTGGCGCGATACCGCACTGTTTGCGCGTGGTGAGCGTGGCACGATGAAATTCGTTGCTGATAATCCGGGCCGGTGGCTGATTCACTGTCACATGGTTGAGCACATGGCAGGCGGCATGGTGACCTGGTTCGAAGTGACCTGAAGCCAGGCTTAATCTCGAGGAGAAACTTAAAAATGTCTAAGATCAAACTCCAGTTCACGCTGTTTTCCGCGTTTTATTCACCCCTGATCGCAACCATGGCGGGTGGATTTTTGCGCGATGAAGGTCTCGAATACGAATGGTCGGTGTCGCCGCCCGGAGTGCCGGCGGTAGTATCGATTTCCAACGGGACAGCACATGTAGTGCAGTCGGCTCCGAGCCAGGCTTTCAACTCGATCGCAAAGGGCGAGTCGAACTACCCGCTCCATTTTGCCCAGGTTAACGAGATGGATGGTTTTTTCATCAGCGGGCGCGAGGCGGACGCTGCTTTTTCCTGGGACAAGCTCGAGGGCGCCAGTGTCGTAATGTTCGGTGGCGGCCAGCCGAATGCCATGTTTCGCTATGCCTGTCATCGGGCCGGCATCGACTACGATAAAATTATCGCGATCACGCCGGGTGGTGCCGACGATATAGATCGTGCGTTTCGCGCTGGTGAAGGCCAATACGTGCAACAGCAGGGACCCTATCCACAGCAACTCGAAGCCGACGGCGTTGGTAACATCGTGGCGCAGGTAGGTCCGTTAATCGGGCCCTGTGCCTTTTCGAGTCTCGCAGCCTCGCGTGAATGGCTGGATACTGACATGGCGCGAGCATTTACACGCGCCTATGCCAACGCCCGACAATACTTGAATGCCACTCCAGCCAGCGAAATTGCGGCTGCCGAGCAATCCTATTTCCCGGAAATCAGTCCCTCCGCACTGCAGCAATGTATTTCCAGCTACCAGCAACTGGGGTGCTGGACACCGCATGTCGAAATAACGAAGCCGGCGTTTGAAATAATCCTGGACGTGTTTGAATACACCGGCAGTATTTCCGAGCGCTATCCTTACGAGCGTGTGTGTGCTGCACCACCTTCATTCTAGAGAAACACTAATGAGCATAGATAAGCAATCAGTTACAGGGGACCTGCTATCCGAGGAAGGCTTCTGCCACCTGGATAACGCAGGCGCCGCGTTAATGCCGCGCTGCGTTCTGGAGACACAAATCGAGCATCTGAAGCTCGAAGCCTCCGTCGGTGGTTACGAGGCTGAGCGACTCAAACATGATCAAATCGAAGCGTTATATGATTCGGTTGCGCGCCTGATCAACTGTCACCGCGATGAAGTCGCGATCGTGGAAAATGCAACGGTCGGCTGGATGATGGCGTTTTATGCCATTCCATTTGCTGCGGGCGACCGCATCTTAACCGCCGAGGCCGAGTATGCCTCGAATTACCTGGCCTACCTGCAAATTGCCCGGGACAAGGGTGTTATTGTCGAGACCATTCCTTCCACCCCCGATGGAGAGATAGATGTTGAATCGCTCAAGGAGATGATCGACGAGCGAGTCAAGCTGATTTCGGTTACGCAGGTACCGACCAACGGTGGACTCGTTAATCCGGTCGAGGCGATCGGAGTGGTGGCCAGGCAGAACAATATTTTTTATCTTGTGGATGCCTGCCAGTCAGCCGGCCAGATTCCACTGGATGTCAACACGATACAGTGTGATTTTCTAAGCGCCACCGGGCGCAAGTTTTTGCGCGGACCGAGAGGGGTAGGGTTTCTTTTTGTCAGTCGTCGCGTACTGGATTCGCTTCATCCGCCGATGATCGACCTGTTTTCGGCGACCTGGATTGATGCGGATCACTATGAGCTACGCGAGGATGCCAGGCGCTTCGAAAACTGGGAAAGCAATTATGCCGCCAAGCTGGGCCTTGGCAGCGCGATTGACTACGCGTTAAACATAGGTCTCGATAATATCGAAGCAGAAGTCACCAGGCTGGCAGACAAGTTACGTCTCATGCTGGCAGAAATTCCCGGCGTCAGCGTCCACGATATCGGTAAGAAAAAATGTGGAATCGTCACTTTTTCTGTTGCGGGTATCGCTGCTACCGAGGTCGAGAAGCATCTACGGGATAACAGGATCCAGGTCAGCGTTAGCTCTCCCGTCAGCACCCTGATCGATGCCACCCGCAGACAGCTGCCGGATTTAGTTCGCAGCTCGGTGCATTACTACAATCAGGAGTCAGAACTCGAGGCCCTGGTGAGCTGTATTAAATCAATCACCGGGCAACCAGCCTGAATAGTAGTCCGCTACTAAATGTCATTCACGACTTCAGACAACATCTCGCGCACCTGTCCCGCGACTGCATGGAGCTCGTCGTTATCAATGGCTTGCATTGAAGCGACGGGGTCGACGGCGCTAACCTGAACGCCACCTTCGACCGCTCGCAGAATTACATTACAGGGCAGCATCGCGCCAATCTTCGGCTCCATGCCAATGGCCTGGTGCGCCATGTTGGGGTTGCAGGCACCGAGAATGCGATAAGGTTCCATATCGACATCAATTTTCTTCTTCATCGTCGCCTGCACATCGATTTCGGTGAGGACTCCGAATCCGTGAGCGGCTAAAGCCTTGCGTGCTCTCGCGTCAACGTCTTCAAAATCAGAAGCTTCGATTAGTCGGTCAATGGTGTAGCTCATAATGAAAGTTCCTCTATGGTTTGTCATTCTGACACCTGCCGGTCAGGCGTTTCAGAGGAGGAAGGTAAGCTATCGACAAGCGTTAATCCAGCCCTTTAGGACTGAAAGTTTTTATACAGGTAGAGGCGGAAGTTATGCGTTGAAACAGGCTCTGACGCATCACCACAGGTAGCTTGCTGGACTTGCCTGTGTTCGTTCTATGGGCGGCTATGCCCCCGAGGTTTAGCGCTAGTGCTGCGTCTTGGTCATGATGGTGTGGATAGCCCGATCGAATACTGACGATGATTCGATAAGCTTGACGCGACCGTCTATCAGTTCCGTTGCAAAGGCATTCATTGTCATGTTGCGTACCTTGTGGCCCTGGCGATTAACGAAAACGAAATTGCCGGTCACGTTACTCTTCCAGGACAGTCTTGCCACCAGAGTTTTCGATTGCGACTCGACAAACTCCACCCAGGAACCGATTTCCAACGCCTTGGCCTGCGCCAGATAGCTCTCTCCTTCCTCTTCGATCTTATCAAACAGTTCTTCATCTTCATCCGAGGAAAGCACGATTTCTTCGTCGATCGCGATTTCACCCATCTTAACGCCACTGGCAAATTTATTGAGGTCGTCGATGACGTCGGTGGTAGAGGCCTCAGAGATGATCGTGATCGAATCATCATCAACCTCGTTTTCGACGACCTGGATTTCACCGGTATCATCAGCGGAAAATTCAAAATCGGGAGCTTCAGCAGTATCGATACCCTGTGATTTGGCAAAGGCCTCGGCACCACTGTCCTCCGGCCACACGGTTGTGTCATCGATTCGTGTGACGATGTTCTTTGATGTCTGCTTGACAATCTTGGCATGCTCCTGTGCGAGCATCTGGAAAATACGGTTTTGTACATCGACGTGTATCTTGACCAGGTCCATGCCCTTGGAAAGCGCACGCAGCAGGGCCGGAATGGTTTTTATTATCTTAACACGCTCTTCTTCGGTGAATTTCGGGATCAGCGTCCAGACGAAAGTAGTCGAGATCCGTTTCAGATTTTTCCAGTGATTTGATGATTCACCCAGTGACAGGTAAGCGTTGAACAGTACCGAGGTCCAGGTGGTTTCGAGAAAATCGATAACTTCGAAGCTCACTTCCCGGTTGTTAATAAGCTTGTGCACCAGCGCTGTCGCAGCGTCCTGCGCCTCCTGAATTTCCTGATCCCTGTTCTCTTCTTGCTGTTGAATCTTCTTTTCAACCTTTTCAATACCCTGTTCCTGGTCGGTAAGGAAGTTTTCGAAATTAATATAGGCTTCTTCGAAGACCGAGATATCTTCATCGAATTCACTGATCAGGAAATTGACGACTTCCTCGGTCTTGTCGATGAGCGGTTGTTCGTCGGTATGGCCTTCGCTCCACCCAAGGGAAGCGCGCGAAATGCTGTCGAGCAGCTTTCTCGCCGGATGTTTTTTCTGATTGAAAAAGTCCTTGTCGATAATGGCAACCTTGAGCATCGGTATTTGCAGTCGCCCGATCAGGACTTTTATCGGATCAGGCAATGCCTCATCATCAAAAAAGAAATCAAACAGCATCGAAACCACATCAATGGTCTGGCCGTCACTGGCATTAACCTGGTGCTGATTTTCCTGCCTGAAGTCAATCAGTTGCTGCTGACTTTGCTGTTTGAGACTTTGCGGATCGATGGAAGTCAGGGGTTGTGTTGGAATGCTCGCGGCTTGCAAATTATTCAACGCGGCAACAAAACTACCACCCTGGGAACTGGGAGCAGCCATTCCACCGGCGCCACCAGCGCCAGCAACACCACCGGCACCAGCGACTCCACCAGCACCAGCGACTCCACCGGCACCAGCAACTCCACCGGCACCAGCGACTCCACCAGCGCCACCAGCAACTCCACCGGCACCAGCGACTCCACCAGCGCCACCAGCAACTCCACCGGCACCACCGGCACCACTAACACCACCGGCTCCGCCAGCTACACCGGCAGCACCGCCAGCTCCAGCAGCACCGGGTACGCCGGTTACTGCCTGTTGCAAGGCCGCAAACAGGTTGCCATCTGCGACCTGAACGCCGGCGACTCCACCGGCACCTGCTCCGGACCCAGGCGTCAGCAATACCGGAGCACTAGTTCCATGTTCGCCATTTTCCTTGATGCGGTTTGCCATATAACGGCTGGTTTTTTTCATACGTTCCTGGTCTGGTTTGAAACCAGGTAACACGCCTTTCTTGACGAAAAACTCATTCAATTCCTTGTAGAAATGGCCCAGGTTATTCATTACGTATTTATCGAATAGCTTGTAGAAGATTAACTTTGCCTGGATATCGGTATCGAGCAACTCGGATGCCTTATCAAAGCTCTCGCAAATTGCCTTGGGGTCGAGTGGATTTTCATCTTCGTCGATTTGCTTGGTTTTCAGGACCAGTTTCAGTCGTTCACTTATCGCGAATAAATCGTCCTCGAAACGCGGGCGCGCCTTCGAAATCATGTTTTCGATCGCGATGCTGTCTTCGAGGTCATCGAGTTCTACCAGGGTCAGCTCCTCTTCGTCATCTACTTCGGTAGTACCGGAATCGCCGGTGATAAAGGCGTCGAAGCGCCGCTGCATTTCATGACCGAAATTTTTCTTGATACCGTCACGCTTTAACCTGATCTCGCGCATTGCTTCCATGTACAAGTTGCGCTCACGGTCATTCTTGACCTTGTCCGACAATTCGAACATGGCGTCGTCAACGTTTTCCATGAGTACGCGGATCAGGTCGCTGAGTCCTTCCAGGGAGAAACGTTTTACGGAGTTATACACGGGATTTTTGCCGCCCTTGGCGCTAACGACTTTGAGTTTTGGTGCCAGCATTTGTTACCTGTCTTCCCCGCCAAAATGCCCTGAACCTGATAATTTCACGCTCACAGGAGATAAAAGATGACGTTAAAAAGTTAATAGTGATAGTGTGATGCGATTCACGTGTTAATAAGGTGTGCTAAAAGCATAGTTGTTATTCGGGATACCATGTGACCACCTGTAGCCCAAATATGACCGTTTGTCGGTAACGTCAAAAATTCAACACCCCTGAAACCAAGTTAAATAGAGGCTTTACTGCGGCAGCCCAATCCGGAGAATAGCCCTGGTCAAAAAAACAAATGTTGATGAATTTCTACCGCCTCTGTTTTACCGCCTTTTTGTTGGTTTCAGCGTCCCTGTTTGCAGCTGAAAAACCCCAGCGAATCGTCTCTATCGGGCTATGCACCGACCAGTTGCTGTTAATGCTTGCCGAGCGTGAGCAAATAGCGTCGTTATCGGTCTGGGCGAAGGATGAGAACATGTCTTACATGATCGATGCCGTGGGTGGAATTCCGCTCAACAACTCGTCCGTAGAGGAGGTCATCCGGTATCATCCAGACCTGGTGGTAGCGAGTCAGTTTGCGGCCTGGGACACGGCAAAATTCCTGCGCCAGTTGGGTTACCAGGTTAAGCAAATTCAACCGGCCCGATCGATCGAAGATATTTACGCTTTGCTCAGGCAGTTCGGGGAATGGACCGCTAACCAGAAACGTGCCGAAACGATTATTCGTACCATGCAGCAGGAACTTGTCGAGATTAGCGAACGATACGCCGAGCGCCCACGAAAGTCAGTGATTGTCTATTCACCGAACGGTTTTACCATCGGTGCCAATACGCTGGAGGACGACCTGTTCACCCATGCCGGTTACATTAATCTCGCGGCAGAAATGGGGATCGACGGATTCAAGCCGATTGCGCTGGAATCGCTGATTGCAGCCGACCCTGATGTGTTACAGATCGATCGTGCCCTGTCTCGGGCTGACTCACTTGCGACGGCCTATATGGGTCACCCGGCCCTCGATAAAATGATTAAACATCGGGAATACCTGGATATACCGACCCGACTGCGAATCTGTGCCGGGCCGATGATTACCGAGGCAATCGAAAGTATGGCCCGACGGCGGTGAATATCAAGACGCTCAAGGCTTCGACGCTTTACGGGATATTGTTACCGGTTTTGCTGCTGGTGCTGACGCTGACACTCAACGTCGGGCCGGTCGATATCGATCCTGGCAAGGCGATACAGGACTGGCTCAACGACCGGATCACGATAGAATCATTGATCCTGTTTGATATTCGTTTACCCCGTTCGCTGCTGGCGATGTTGATTGGCGCTACGCTGGGATTGGCGGGTGCAGCCTTGCAGGGATTGCTGCGTAATCCCCTGGCCGAACCTGGCATCATCGGTGTTTCCAACGGCGCCGCGCTCGGCGCGGTGATCGTGTTTTACTATGGTATCGCGGGAATTGCCTGGTTCCTGTTACCGCTGGGGGGATTGATCGGTGCCCTGGTTGCGATGATCGTTATATTTTTACTGGTTGGTCAGAATCGTTCGATTATTACGCTGATTCTCGCGGGAATTGCGATAAATGCAATTGGCGGGGCCCTTATAGCGCTGGCCCTCAATTTTGCCGAAAGCCCTTATGCCATGCAGGAAATTGTTTTCTGGCTGCTTGGTTCTGTCTCGAATCGCAGTGCCAACGAGCTCTACATCGCGATGCCGTTCATGCTGGTCGGCTGGGGCATGATGCTTTACTGCGGTCGTTTTCTGAATGCATTGACGCTCGGTGAAGAAACGGCAATGTCGATGGGTTTTAATGTAGCCAGGATGCGCCTGCTATTGATTCTCGGCGTGACCGCCAGTGTTGGCGCGGCGGTGTCGGTGGCGGGGAACATAGGATTTATCGGCCTGGTGGTGCCTCATTTGATCCGCCCGTTTGTTGCCTATGAGCCCAGGCGCCTGTTGCTATCGAGCGCCATTACCGGGGCAATCCTGTTGCTTGTTGCCGACATCGTGGTGCAAGTATTTTCTGACAATGGCGAAATGAAGCTTGGTGTGATTACCGCTCTGGTCGGCGCGCCGTTCTTTTTGTTCCTGATCCTGAAATCGAGGAATGTATTGCAATGAGCCTGCTCAGTGGCCACGGGATCGATTACCGCATCGATTCGATCCGGATACTCGAAGCAATCGATATCCGGGTCGATGCCGGTGAACTGGTCGGGCTCATCGGTCCCAATGGGGCCGGGAAGAGCAGCCTGCTGCGGCTGTTGACTGGTGTCGAAGCCTGCACTCGAGGCGAAGTTCGCTTTGATGACCAACCTTTGCGAGAGATATCGGCTGCCCTGCGTGCGCAACGCATGGGTTACCTGGTTCAGGGGGCGATGGCTTACTGGCCTTTTAGTGTTGAGAAGGTCATCGAACTGGGCCGCATTCCCTACCAGAAGTGGTGGCAGCAGGTTTCGAGCGATGATCAGAAAATTGTAGAGGAGGCGATGACAAAAACCGAAACACTGGCTTATCGCAACCGCATCGTAACGACGCTGTCCGGAGGTGAGCAAACGTTGGTCATGCTGGCACGGATTTTCGCTACTCAACCCGACCTGATTTTTGCCGACGAACCGGTTGCTGCACTCGATCCTTATCACCAGTTACACGTTATGGAAATTCTCAGGGGCCATGCAACTGCAAAACGTGCCGCAATCGTGGTGTTACATGATTTGGGCCTGGCGGCACGATTTTGCGACCGCCTATATTTACTCAACCATGGCAGGTTGCATTGCAGTGGCAGTGTCAGCGAAGTGCTGACCCGGGAAAACATCGCCGAGGTGTACGGCGTGGATAGCCAAATCGATTGCAACGAAAAGGGCGTCAGTGTGACTTCGCTTTCCCGAATCAGCGATCACCATCCCTGACTGGCCAGGGAAAATTGATTCCAGGTTAAAAATACCAGCCGAGTTGGGCAAATAGCGATGTGCCGACAGCAAGTGTGCGGTCGCCAACTGCCGAATCGATGCCGCCGAATTCGCTGCCATCGCTACCGTTCGGCAGATTGAGAGCAACCAGCAACTGCAGATCCTGTTGCAGATCGTGCTGACTGAATATCTGCAACAGCATCGAATCGTCATCGAGGTTGCCGAAAATACTGGTGGTGAGTAACCACAGTGGCGCCAGCTCAATGGTTGCTGCGGCTGCAAGGTAGTTTTCTCCAAGGGTGAATATCTCTCCGCGTTGTATACGGGCGAGTAATTCGGGGTTGTCGGCAAGCGCCACGGGATCATATTTGCCGTCATCGATGCCAAATCCGTTGTGAAAATACTCGAGCGTCGCCGTCGTGTTTTTACCCCAGGCAATCCACGAGTAAGACCAGTTCAGCACGGCGCTGGTAAAATTCTCGGTCCCGGTGTCGGTCAGCATGATATCGCTGCGCCAGATGGCGTCGGCGAAATCGACACTGCCGCCCAGTGCGATAATGTTTGCGTCGTAATGCTCAGCGACCAGTAAATCGAACTCGTTAGACTCAGAGAATCGATGGTACTTGAGTGCAAGGCTGGAGACATCCGCGCTGACCTCGTCATCATCGTCGCGTCGACCGACCCAGACCGCCTGCAGATCGTCTCCGCTATCGAGCAGGTACTGCGCGTAAAGCATGTCGTCACCGGTCTTGTACTCGGTGTCGATGGCGGCCGGATCGAACGGGTTAAAAAAATCGACCGGATTGTAAATCAGGCCGTTACCCCAGGACACGGCCTGGCGGCCGATCTTGAACACTGTCTTGTTCGATGTATGGCTCAGGTACAAGCGATCGAGGCGATGCGTGATTACACGATCATCCTGATCGCTGATGCGATGTGATAAATCGAAAACACGCTGTTCATCGTCCGCAAGCGTCACCGCATTAAAACCGAGATTCGGGTTTTGTTGTCGTAATTCGAGCTGGTCGCCCTTTACGGCGATCAGTTGATAATCACTATGCCAGCTCCAGCCGCCGACGTCAGTCGACAGTTTGAGACGCAGGCCGAAACCAGTATCGCGCGCGGGATCATCAGTGAAATCCTGCAGCAGGCTATCATCCGGGATGTTTACCACGGTAGCCTGTGGCTTGAAATGACCGCGCAGTTCCAGCGCATGTGCCTGCTCAAAGTGCAGAGCCATGAATAACAGTACTATTCCCGCGTAAGCGGCGGTCTGAGGTATCGGAATGACAAGGCGAAGGAAGCAGGATTTGCTCCTGGTATTCGAATTATTGCGCTTCATCACCGATAATCTTGCCATCGCGCATCTTGATCAGGCGCTTCGCATAACTCATGACGCGTTTGTCGTGGGTGGAGATGATGAAGGTGATGTGGTGGTTTTCGTTCAATTCCTGAAACAAACCCATCAGGTGTGCGGCGGAAACACTGTCGAGATTGGCGGTGGGTTCGTCGGCGAGCACCAGGTCGGGATGCGAGACAATCGCTCGCGCCACCGCTACGCGCTGCTGCTGGCCGCCCGACAGTTGCGCCGGTCGCCGGTCTTCCATGCCCTCGAGGCCGACCTCCTTGAGAATATCGAGTGCTTTTCGCGCTCGTTCTGCCACCGGCACACCCTGAACCTCCATGACAAATTCTACGTTTTCCTGCGCCGACAACACCGGGATCAGGTTATAGGCCTGGAATACGAACCCGATGTGGTGCAGGCGCATGTCGGCTAACGGCCCGCGTTCGAGTTTATCGACCCGTATATCGCCCATGTGAATCTCGCCGCTGTCGGGCGTATCGAGCCCGCCAATCGCGTTCAGCAGGGTGGTTTTGCCCGATCCCGAGGGCCCGGACAGGCAGACGAATTCACCAGTCTCGATGTCAAGGTCGATGTTATCTAGACCGGTAATGATCTCATCGCCCTGTTTAAAGGTTTTACACAGTTGGCGGCAGCGGATGGCACTCATGGAATTCGACTCAGTGGGTGTTGAGCGCGCGTACCGGATCGAGCTGGGACGCACGCCAGGCGGGAAGAATGCTGGTCAGGATGCCGAGCAGGACGACGACAAGGTTGGCCAGTACCACATCGTAAAGGGTCAGGCTGGGATAGATGACGCTGCCGACACCCATCATCGCCATTCCCTCGGCGACGGCGGATAGGTCGAGCCCGCTCTCCAGCGGTTTGATCGTGACCAGCGCCAGCAGGTTACCAAGCGCCAGACCGATCAGCAGCAACAGCAGCGATTCGAGCAGGATCTGGTACAGGATCAGGCCCGGACGCATGCCCAGCGCCTGGATTAGACCGATTTCACGTACCCGCTCGAAGATGGCCATAACCAGCGTGTTAACCAGCCCGAAGGACAACGCGAGAAATATGATAATCACCCATACCAGGACAAAACCATCCATCATGTTGAACATAACCGCAAGATAGGTATCGATTTCGTACCAGGGTTTAACCTCGAGTCCATCGGGCGTAACCGCCTCGACTCTTCGGTAGAGGGATTCGACGTCGCGATAGTCGTGGTCGACAAGCACGATCTGTGAAACCAGGCCTTCTATTTTCAACAGCTTTTGCAAAGTACCACGCGCGGCAAAAACGTTAAATTCCTCCTGCGCGGCCAGCTCTGCCTGGTAGATGCCGACGATGCGGAATCCCCGTTCGGCGATATTATTATCCGGATCCTGGCTCATAATGACAACACGTTTACCAAGCCGGGTTTCCAGTCGCTCGGCGAGTTTGGCGCCGATGATTACGCCCTTGTCCTGGTTCGATTGGAGGAATCGGCCCGCGGAAATCTGCGCCGGCAGTCCGCTGATATCGGCTTCAGCCGCAGGCTCGATACCGATCAGATTGATGCCCCGGCTTTCGCGCTCGCTGGCAATGACCGCGGGTACACGGATGCGGTTGGCCCAGCTACGGGCGCCGTTTTGCGTCAGTGCCGTTAGCAGTTCGCCCCCGGGTTCGCCGATACTGTTGACCACGCTAGGGTCGTCGAGAAAATCGGGATGCTGAATCTGGATATGCCCGGGCAGGTTGCGAATGCCCTGGTTGAGCATGTCGTCGACCATGCCGCGCATCAGCGAGGTCATGAAAATCATCGCCCAGACTCCGACCGAGATCGCGCCCAGCATGATCGCGGTGCGACGGTGATTACGCCACAGGTTGCGCCATGACAGCGTCAGGATGATTTTGAAATGACTACCGAGACCCGTCATCTCAGACCGCCCGCATCGCATCGATCGGCGTCAGCAGGTAAAGCCGCAGTGCCGGGTAGAGGGCTGCCAGCAGGCTGCCGATGGCGACCGCGGCAGGACCCAGCGTCATCGACAGGATAGTAAACGCCGGATAGATCCGCTCCGGCAAGTTAAATTTGAGCGCAACTTCATCCATGCCGGGGTAGGAAAAGCCGACGCGGCTCATGTATAAATTGATCGCCAGGCCAACAGCGATGCCTAGCACCAGGCCAAGCGCGGTCATCAATGCGGTTTCGAGCATGACCAGTCGCGACAGCCGCGCCGGTTGCAACCCCAGCGCCATCATGGTGCCGAACTCGCGGGTGCGTTCGAGCACCGACATCAGCTGGGTATTGAGCACGCTGAAGGCCACCAGCACGATCAACACGATGTACATGAACGAGTTACTGGCCATATCCGCCTGGATCGATTGACGCAGGCCCGGCTGCAATTCGTCCCAGTGACGCAGGCGCAGACTTTTGTCAGCATCCAGCAATTCACCGATTTGCAACTGCAGCGATTTGACGTCATCGATGTGCTGCGCGCGCACGATCAGACTGTGACCGCGGTTTTGCATCGCAAATACGTCCTGGAAATAGCCGAGATCGACCTGCGCCAGCGCACGATCCAGGTCGGCGATGCCTGATTCGAATATGCCGACCACCGTGACGATGCCGGCGGCAAACGAATCGTCGAAACCGCAGTTCGATCTTGAGATTGCGCGCCAGCACTGCGCCGATAACAATTTCGCCGGGCCTGCCGGGATCAAGATAGCGGCCCTGTTTCACCAGTCCCGGCAGGGTTGACACCAATGGCTCGTGCGCGGGATCGACGCCGATAATCTGCAGCCCGTAGGAACGCTCGTTGCTCGACGCCAGGGCGAATCCGGTGGCGCGGGCGCTGACGCTTTCCAGGCCGAGTTCGCGGCGCAAGTGCTCGGCCAGTTCGCTGACATCGTCCACCGCGTAGCGCATTTTCGGGTCTTCGAGATAGCGGGGATGCTGCAGCTGCAGGTGCCCGGAATAAGCCTGCAGCGAATTGTCGATCATCATGTCGTAACTGCCGAACTGCAACGACATCGCGAATATCAACAGGCCATTGGAAAAAATCATCGCACCGACGGTGAGCCATGTACGGCGCCAGTGGCGCCACAGGTTGCGCCACGCCATTCTTAGCGTGACGTCCTTCACTGCCGTGGATTCCTGAGGTTCGATAGCGTAAACAGGTTGTCGGCCATTTTGACATCAAAGTCGATGTCATCGACGACCATTTCGGTCCATTCGCCCGGCGTTTCGAGCTTTTGCATGCGCATGCGTGATGCAATGGTGCGGTCATCCATGATCGCGATCTCGGTCGCTTCCATTTCCTTGATCAGGATGTCATCCTGGTCCCAGAACTCCTGGCGCAACATGACAAAGTCGTCGCGAATCGAGACGATCTCCTTACCCCAGACCACCGCGGCCTCCTCGTGCGGGATCGATTCGATGGTGTAGACAACGTGATCGCCCAGGTTTTCGCTTTTGAGCAGGCGATGCTCGTATTGATCGATGATATCGGTCGACTTGCTGATGTCCTTGTTGGAAAAATCACTACCCATCCAGCTCTGGTTCATCATCGAGGACGGTACCTTGAGAATGCGATTAATTTTCGGTGAAAATGTCCACATGCTCTGATCCTTGACCAGGGTACCGTTGCCCGCATCGCGCTTCGGTTCGGTAACCCGCACCAGCGATAGCTTGTCGCCCTCGGTCCAGGCTTGCATCGAAAAGCTGCGTTCCCAGTCACTGCGGTGGATTGTCATCGTCATCTCGGAGTACGAAGTCACCCCGCGCCAGTGTTCCATCGCGGCGCGAATTAATTCGCGTGGCTCCGGGGTTTCAACCTCGGTCGCCCATGTGGGTGCGGAAACAGCCAGTAAACCGAGCAAAAGTAAAGCGTAAAAATGAATACCAGCATTCTGTTGAGGTTTTGTTGTCGCCATTCCGAGAGATCTCCGTTATCTCGTTACTATCACCAAGCGTTATTTCGCACAATACTATCAGCCTAGCAGGCTTATATTTACCGTTCCTTAACAGGACCATTGCCGCGTTTGGTACTATGCGCGGTTTTAGCGCATTGTCCTTGAGCCAGATCAATCTGTTTTCGCTAAGCTTTGCTAGATTTTCGGGCCGACGGGAGTATATTGGTGCCAAAATAGCCGAGGATCACACCACCATGAATAATGAAGTCAAAGATAATCTGAAAAGCCAGTCCACCTGGAAACGCGGTCTCTACATGCTGCTGTACATCATCTTTTCCAGGCTCGCCGAGATCGTACTGGGCTTCGTCGTCCTGTTTCAATTTTTACTCAAACTGTTCACCGGTGAGACCAACGAGCGACTGCTTAAACTTGGACAGGGGCTGAGCACATATGTATATCAAACCTTCCAGTTCCTGACTTTTAATTCTGAATACCATCCCTACCCTTTTGGCGCCTGGCCGAAAGGTGAACCCAAGCCAGCAAAAATATCCGATCAAAGCGAAGCCGCGGATAGTTAACCGTTCATGAAGGGCCTGAGAAATTTTGCCAGAATCCTTATTTTGCTCCCGGCCCTCGTTGTATCCTGTGCCTCATTTGCTGACTCGGATGCTGGGGAAACCGTGGTCGAGCGTGGCAACATCGACGATGATTATTACGCGGCTGGCGGTGTTGTCGATATCGATGCCGTGGTCGCGGGTGACGTCATCGTCGCGGGCGGCGAACTCTATATCGGCCACCTGATCGAAGGCGATGTCATCGCCGCCGGCGGTACCCTCAAAATTCGAGGCGAGATAAAGGACGATATTCGTGCTAGCGGCGGGGATCTCAACATCGATGCCATTATCGGCGACGATCTCGCTGCGGCCGGCGGTTCGATAACCTTGTCACCGGGAGCAACTGTCGGCGGTGACGCCTGGCTGGCCGGAGGTGAAGTCCACGTCGCTGGCACAATTCTCGGCAACCTGAAAGTAACCGGCGGCGATATTCGTCTTTCCGGGACGGTTCATGGTGACGTCGTGCTTGAAGGTGGGGAAATTCAAATCCTCGATAGTGCACGGATCGACGGGGAACTGACCTACAAGAGCCCGCGCCAGGCGACGACCGGTGCGGATGCGGTAATTTCCGGGGGAATCACCCACGAACCGGTGGACTGGGATTACGCCGACCGTGGCTATGGACTGGTTTTCTCGATCACCCTGATGGTAGCCGCTGTCCTGTTCTACCTGTTTTTCCCGCACTACACGCTAGTGTCGGTTGAGCGCATAGGTTCCGATCCGTGGAGCAGCCTGGGACTGGGATTCATTTTCGTCGTGGCTACGCCATTGGTTGCCTTTATCCTGATGCTGATTGTGCTCGGTTTGTGGGTTGGTCTGAGTATGCTGGCGCTTTACTGTGTGGCCCTGTTATCGGGATTCCTGATCGCCTGTTTCTTTGTCGCTGAACGGGGCGCGAGGCTTATCAAGCAGGATATCTCCTCGCGGGGACGCCGCCTGATTTCGGTCATCGCGGTAATCTTTATACTCGGGTTAATCCAGATGATTCCGTTGCTTGGTGGCTTGATCCTGTTTCTGTTGCTGCTGCTTGGTCTTGGTGCCGGATTGATACAGTTGCGTTATGTTTACCGGCCAGCTGAATCGGGCTCATAAATTTGCAGGCACTCGGGCTCGCGTCCGCGGACGACCCGTTTTCCTTTTAATTTGCCGTGCGTCTCGGTGACTACCGTATGTTGCCCTTCACGGTGATGGTCGTCGTAAAAATATATCACTACCCAGTCGTGGACCCGGTTAAGATTGTGCGCCCGCGCCGTATTTGAATATAGCGCGGTGAAGTGCCAGTGATCGTAAGTGGTATGCAGGATCGGCAGCCAGGCCTTGTTTCGAGGATTGAAACGTTTCGGTGTAATCGCGGGCAGACTGCCAGCCCTGGCCTTGGCGCGGTACTCTTCATCGACCTTAAGTATCAGTGTGACGGCAGGCATGACGTCGTCCTGCCTCAATGGACTGGGTCGGCGACGCTGCTGATCGAGGTGTTGCTGGAGCCAGCTCTCGATCGCTTCGCGGCGCTTGGTGCCGAGGCCCTCGACCCTGGCGAGCTGACCGCCGCGTACCGCGTTTTCAAGTGCCTCGAGACTTTCAACATGCAGGGTGTCATGGATGCGCTCCGCTAGAGCCCTGCCAACCGTTGGAATCGAACGAAACAGGGCTACCGGATCGGCTGCACCCTTGAGATTCTCGAGGCGAGACATGCGACCGGTGGCAATGTACTCGTAGATTGAGCGCGCGATCCCCTCACCGATGCCGGGTAAAGCGATAAGGCCCTGTATGCCTTCTGCCTGCATCAGTTCGGCAATGTTTTGCGGCATATTGTCCAGCGTATCGGCAGCGTGCAGGTAAGCGTTGCAGCGAAACGGGTTGGCATGCTGCGCATTAAGGAGTGCTGCTATTTCACGAAGCTTATTGGCCACTTCGTGGTTGAAGGCGTGCATCGTGCAATTCGCTCCAGGTGCCTTGTTAAGGCGAAAATTATAATGCGATGACTCAAAAAAGGTTTGATCTGAATCATCGACATAGGCGATAACAGGCGCGTTGAATCAACCTGGTAATTCGATGAAATTATATAATGTCTGGTATTGTCCGTTTGCCGGCAGATGTGCACTGTAAAAAGTGTGAAGCAGATGCGTTTGATTCAGATTTGATTCAGGTAAAATGGCGTATGGTTATCAATCCTCGCTTTTGGGCTATGCGCGCTGATGGCAAACGACCAGTCATTTGACCTCGATGGTATCCTCGGAAGATTGCAGAATCGTCGTGAGTTTCTGCAATTGTTCGGCAAGGGCCTGGGATATAGCGCCCTGGCGACGGTATTGCCGGCCTGTGGCGGCAGTAGCTCGGGTTCTTCCGACGAGCCGTTACCGCCGCAAACAATTGTCATACCGAAAGCCAGTCCCGAATATACCGCGCTTAAGCGCACCAGCTTCGGCCCCCACCGCGACGAGCTGGCGTCGATAAAAAACCTGGGTATTACCCCTTACCTCGAGCAACAGCTGGATCACCTGAATATCGATGTCAGCGCGCTGGAAGCTGAAATTGCGACACAATTTCCGCTGACATTGCAAACCCCGGCGCAATTGATCCTGAATTTTCCGGACAATATTTTTGATGTAGCAACACAGATGATAGCGGCGACTCAATATCGCCAGATGTTCAGCCAACGCCAACTGTTTGAAATCATGGTCGAATTCTGGAGCGATCATTTCAACATCCACCTGGTCAACGGTCTCGGCCCGACCCTGAAACCCGACGATGACCAGCAGGTAATTCGAGAGCATGCGTTGGGAAACTTTCGCGACTTGCTGCATGCTTCGGCGAAGAGCTCGGCGATGTTGTTCTATCTGGATAACTTTATAAATCAGGCGGGTCCGGACGGTGCTAATGAAAACTATGCGCGCGAATTGATGGAGTTGCATACGCTCGGCGTTGATGGCGGTTATACCGAGTTTGATGTTAAAGAGGTTGCACGTTGCTTTACTGGCTGGACTTTGCGCTTTCCGGGAGATCCGGGCGGTAACTACGGTGAGTTCGTGTACGTCGATGCGATTCATGACAACCAGGCCAAGCTGGTGCTTGGCAATCCGATTGCCATGGGTGGCGGGCAAGCGGATGGACAACAGGTACTCGATATTCTGTTTTCGCATCCTTCCACGGCGAACTTCATCGCCACCAAGCTTTGCCGCCGCTTTATAAGTGATACCCCATCTCAGGCAGCAGTTGACGCGGTAGCCGCTGCGTTCACGAATTCAAATGGGGAAATCAAGGATACCTTGCGCGCACTATTTGCGACCGCAGACTTCCTCGGTGATGCTGATCAGAAATTTACCCGTCCGAGTGAATACCTGGCAACCCTGGTAAGGTCACTGGCTCCTGATACCGGTTACCCACCTGATAAGGGCACGACCTGGTTTTATGCACAGAATACCCTCGGGCAGATACCGTTTTACTGGCCGACCCCGGATGGCTACCCGGACCAACAAAGTTACTGGGCGAGTACCGGTGGTTTACTGAATCGCTGGCGCCTGTCTTTCCTCAGCTTTGCCGGCATTATTCCGGGCGTCGACGTAATCGACGTCGATTACACGACGATGCTAAATGGAGCGAACACGCTTGAGACAGTGGTTGATACGATCTCCGATGCTGTATTGATGCGTCCGCTATCGAGCGACGATCGCAGCACCATCGTGGAATGGCTCAAAGGGGAACTAGGGGTAACAGAACAAGAGCTGTTGCCAGCCACTGTACCTGAACAGGCTTCTGCGCTGGTTGCGGCGGTACTGGTCAGCTCGGTTTATTTTCACCTGCGCTAGGAGTGCCCGTTGTTGACTGAAAACACGATAGCCGCCCATCCAGATATTCCCGATGATAGGGATATCCTGGTTTGTATTTTTCAGCGCGGCGCGGCCGATGGCTTAAATGCGTTGGTGCCCTATTTTGATTCAGACTACTACGCTCATCGTACGTCGATCGCGGTGCCAGCACCGGACCCATTGGATCCGCTTAATCTCAATAATGGTATTCCGCTTACCAATTACTTTGACACGGTTCCGAATGGCTATGCGCTGCACCCGGCACTGCAGCTTATGGAACAGGTTTACCTTGATGGTAATCTCGCGCTGGTGCACGCGACGGGGGTGCCGCACCAGATCCGGTCACATTTTTCTGCACAAAACCTGATCGAACGCGGGGTGATTGAAAAAACCGGTCCCAGTACCGGCTGGCTTGGCAGGCACCTGGCGTTTAGTTCACCGGCGACCGGTTCAGCGTTTCGCGCAATTTCGATCAGCGGTAACGTGCCAGTCGCGCTTGGCGGCGCGATAGAACCACTGGCGATCGATAACTTGAACGATTTTGGTTTTGATCAGGGTATCCTCGATTCGGGTTATCCGCAGGTGCTCACCGATTTGTTTCGCAACCCGATTCCCTTCTCCGGGCCTGCCGAGGCGGCACTCGCTGCAATGGATGAATTGCAGGCTGCAAACATTCCACCCGTCAATCAACCCTCCGACGCGGGTTATCCGAATACCGTGCTGGGCGGCAAACTGTTGCAGGCCGCACAACTGATCAAATCAAATATACCGGTTGAGGTTGTCTGCATTGATTCAGACGGCTGGGATCATCACCAGAATCTGCCGACCTATATCAGCCCGTCACTCACGGAACTAGCCGGTGCATTGCGTGCATTTTATGACGACATGGGTCCTACCACCGGAATGCAACGCATCACGGTGCTGGTCTATACCGAGTTTGGGCGTCGAATCAAGCAGAACGGATCGCAAGGGACCGACCATGGTACTGCAAGCTTGGCCTATCTGATGGGGGGCGGCGTGAATGGTGGCCAGGTCATCAGCGATTGGCCCGGGCTCGATATTGGTCAAAACGAGGATCTTCAAATTACCACCGATCTGCGGACGGTGATTACAGAAATGCTGGATAAGCGTCTCGGCGGCACCGATGTAGGAACCGTTTTTCCGGGATTTACAGTTCCCACTTACGTAAACGCGTTTATATAAGCCTGTTTTTAAGCTGGCCAATAGTCTTTATTAAACCTTGATTGCAGGCGGGTGTTTGCCTTGTGAATCACTACCGGCATGGCTATGATGCTTGGTCTAAGAAATTTAAAATACGAGGTTTGTCATGAAAGTGTGTGTTCTCGGCGCTGCCGGTGGAATCGGCCAGCCGCTCTCCCTGTTACTCAAGTTACAACTGCCCGCGGGTAGCGAGCTGTCGCTTTACGACGTGGCACCTTTTACGCCCGGGGTTGCGGTCGATTTAAGTCATATCCCGACGGACGTCTGCGTTACCGGTTACGTCGGTGATGACGCCGAGGCTGCGATGAAGGATGCGGATATTGTCGTGATTCCGGCCGGCGTGCCGCGCAAGCCGGGAATGACGCGTGACGACCTGTTTAACGTGAATGCCGGGATCGTCAAGAAGCTGATCGGTACGGGTGCGAAAGTCTGTCCCAATGCCTGTTTCGCAATCGTTACAAACCCGGTCAACTCGACCGTACCCATTGCCGCCGAAGTGCTCAACGCTGCCGGGGTCTATGACAAGCGCAAATTGTTTGGAGTCACCACGCTCGACGTTATCCGTTCCATCACCTTTGTCGCGCAAACTGCCGGCAAGAGCGTTGATGAAGTCAAGGTTGACGTCATTGGCGGCCACAGTGGCGTTACCATTCTGCCATTGCTTTCGAGCGTTGACGGCGTGAACCTGAGCCAATCGGAGATTGAAGCCCTGACCCCCCGTATCCAGGAAGCCGGTACCGAAGTGGTCGAAGCCAAGGCAGGCGCCGGTTCGGCAACCCTTTCCATGGCGCAGGCCGCGGCTCGTTTCACCATGTCACTGGTCTCGGCAATGAACGGCGACTCTGTAACCGAGTGCTGCTATGTCCAGGTTGGCGACGATACCCGCGCTTTCCATGCGCAACCAGTGGTGCTGGGCAAGGACGGAGTCGAATCGATCCCGCCGTTGCCTGCACTGAGCGACTACGAACAACAATTACTGGATGAAATGCGGGAAACGCTGGAAGGCAATATCAACAAGGGTATCGAGTTCGCTAACGACTAGAGGCACCGAAAATGCGTTACGCAATACTATTGTTATCCGTGCTACTCGTATTTGCTTGTAGTTCCAAGAATGCGCGTGAAGATAGCGCCGAAATCATTACCAAAATAGGCGTCATTACTGCCAGGGAAGACGCCAGCATGAACGATATCGAAAAAGACAAAAATACTAGTACCAGCGTTTATGGATCGGTTTCATCCGGGAGCAGGGGTAGCAGCGTATCGATTGGAATAGGTTTTTTGCTCTCGTCCCTTTTCTCCGGTGATTCCGATCAGGAGCTGGTGCGTTACGAAGTAGACCTGAAAGACGGTGGTCAATTTACGATTTATCACGACAGCCTCGATTTTGAAGTCGACGACTGTGTCGAGATTACCGTGCACCCGGATGAAGACAAGAATCCTCCGACCATGAAGCGCAAAAAAGGCGCTTGCTAGACCGCTTGCATGTTTGGTAATCCGGTTTTGCACGGTGTAACGGGACGGTTGTAGGTTCAATATCCTCGCCGCGCTGCGCAGGCTTGTGCGGCGATCCGACGTATCGAAATCATGATGCCATCAGGGAATGGATTCCGGAATAACCTAAGTGTTATGCTTTCATCATGTCCGACGAGAAAATATCCAGTAATGAAGCCATCGATGCGGCACTGCACCTCGATGGTGACCCGGAGCACGTTAAACAGTTCTACGAAGACTGGGCCAAAAATTACAATATTGATACCACCGGTTCGGACTACACCGGGCCCACGATTGCTGCGAAACTGTTACATCAACATTTAGCGGTCAAAGACAGCGAACTGCTCGACGCTGGATGCGGCACCGGGCTGGTTGGTGTCGAGTTACAGTCACTCGGTTATATCAACGTCGATGGCTTCGACCTCTCAGACTCGATGGTTGAACTGGCCGCCGCGACCGGTGCCTACCGACAGGTGCTAGGCAGTATCGACATGATGCGAGCCAGCGAAAGTTACCCGGCCGCAAGCTATGATGCGATATTGTCGGTCGGCGTTTTTACTCTTGGACATGTGCCACCCGAGGCGATGCATGTATTACTCGGGCTTACCAGGGCAGGTGGACTGCTGGTGATATCGACGCGCACGCATTACTATGACCAGACCAACTTCCAGCAGGTAGTCGACGAACTCACCACCAGCCAGCAAGCCGAATTGATCCAGCTGATCAAGGATGCACCCTACAACAATGATGGTGATGGCCATTACTGGGTGTTGCGAAAGTCAGGCTGATCCGGTTCTGTCAAAAGAATCTTTTACGATTGAATCCCGGGCAAAGTTTGAGTTAAATAGGCTCGCCTTGCGGGTTCACTTAGCCCCAACGATTAGTGGAGAAACTTTTCATGCCGTCCAAGCAATTGAATGTCATTAGTCATTGTGCAAAGTCGCCGTGGTTTTCCCGTACCTGGAGTGAAAAAGCGTTTTACACCGAGTATGCCGGACGACTGGTACTGCAGTCGCTGGGGAATGATACGACCGAGGAATACTGGAAGCTGCGTAAACAGGTTGGCCTGTTTGACGTGCCCGAGCGCCCGGTCGAAATCAGGGGGCGGGATGCCGTCAAGTTCCTCAATCGTGTGCTAACGCGGCCGGTCGATAAGCTTCGCGTCGGGCGGGGCAGTTACGGGTTGCTTTGTCACCAGGGCGGTGGTCTCGTCTGTGACGGCATTTTATTCAAACTGGCCGAAGATCATTTTTGGTACGTGCACGCGGATGCCGATGTTTACCTGTGGCTGGTCGCGCATGCCGTCGACTACGCGGTTGAAATTCACGACCCGCGGTCCTGGGTGCTGCAGGTACAGGGGCCGAAATCGATGGCAGTTCTGGCAAACGCCTGCGATGGCGGAGCGCCCGAAGAATTTCGTTATTTCAACGTCTTCCAGGGGCGCATGGGTGGACAGAAAGTGCTGGTCAGCCGCACTGGCTGGTCGGCGGAACTGGGCTTTGAAGTGTATAACATGGATCCCGATGTCGATGGCCCGGCGCTTTGGGATCACCTGATGGTCGCAGGCGCCGACAGCGGTATCGCCGCCTGCGGGCAGATGTCGATGAACATACGGCGCATCGAAGGCGGCATTCTCAACTATCGCAGCGACATGGACTGGGATACGACACCTTACGACATGGGGCTTGGCATGTTTGTTGATCTTGAGGGTCACGATTTTACCGGTCGGGATGCCCTGCGCAATGCCAGCAGGGAGCCACGCTTTTGCGGCTTCAAATGCGAGGGTCGGCAAATCAGGTTTGGTTCTGCAGTACTGATGAATGGTCAGTCGGTTGGCCGTGTGACGGCCTACGAGATTTCGCCTTACCTGGAATGCGGCGTTGGTTTCGTGTTGCTCGACTCGCCCGAGTATATGGGTGCGACTGGACTCAGTATTATCGATCGGGATGGCGGCGTATGCCCCGTAGAGTTGGTTGAACTGCCTTTTTACGATGCTAAGAAGAACATTCCGCGCGGCCTCGAACCGACCGATGGCGGAATCGATTAACAGGAGGAATTGGAAACATGTCGAATTTTGCAGGAAAAGTTGCCTTTGTCACCGGCGCCGGTGGCGGCATGGGATTTCAAATCGCCAGTGACCTGATTAACGCCGGTGCCAGCGTGTTGATGTTCGATATCAAACCCGAACCCGGGGATATTCCGGGTAGCCCGCAGCAATCGCTTTACCTGCAGGCTGATTTAACCGATGAGCCTGCAGTGACTGCAGCGGTTGCAAAGGCAGTTAAATCATTTGGTGGTATCGATTTGCTTGCAAACGTGGCGGGCGCGTTGTGGTTTGACCGAGATAAAAGCGCGCTCGAAATCGACCTGGATGTGTGGGACCAGGTGATGGCAATCAACCTGAAAAGCATGGTGCACACCACGCGGCATGTGGTGCCGCAGATGCGCAAACGCGGCGGGGGTGCCATGGTGCATTTTTCGTCGACGCAATGCATGCGTGGTGATTCGGCGCCCCAGGACGCCTACCAGGCCGCCAAGGCCGGCGTGGTGGCGTTTTCCAAGTCGCTGGCTATTCAGTTGGCAGCTGAAAACATTCGTTCCAACGTGATTTATCCGGGACCCAGTGAGTCGCCGATGCAGGATCGCTGGAAACAGAATCCCGGTGCCCAGGCCGCCACGGCCAGTGCGATACCTTTGGGACGCGTTGGCACGGTCGAAGATATGTCGAATGCCTGCCTGTTTTTACTTTCTGAAAAGGCTTCCTTTATTACCGGCACCGAGTTACTGGTCGATGGTGGTTTGCAGGCAAAACCGTGATTTTACCCCGCGGTTAAAAATTCTGGCATAGTAGGCTTTCGTTTCAGTTTGAGATGAAGCAATGACTTCCAGAATTTCAATATTGATTACCGGTGCGTCGGGTGGGATAGGCCGCGCGGCCGCTATCGAATGCGCGCAGCGTGGTGCCAGGGTAGGTGTTCACTATAACGGTAATCGCGAACGCGCCGAGTCAACGCTCGCTGCGCTGGCGGGAGATGGTCACCGGTTGTTTCAATGCGACATTACCGACCCGGCCGCAGCGGAACAACTGATCGAAGATGCGAACCAGGTCCTCGATGGCCTCGATGTGCTGGTGAACAATGCCGGCATCTCGCAGCGCCATCAGTTCGACGAGATCGACTATGCCACCTGGCAGCAAACCTGGCAGCGTATTGTCAACACCAACCTGACTGCAGCGAGTAACCTGTGCTTTTTAGCAGGCAAAAAAATGATTGCTGCCGGTGGCGGACGAATTGTCAATGTATCGTCGCGCGGGGCATTTCGCGGTGAACCGCTGATGCCCTGGTACGGCGCGTCCAAGGCCGGTATGAATGCAATGGGCCAATCGCTGGCGCAGGCGCTGGGCCCGAAAGGAGTGTTTGTTTATACCGTCGCGCCCGGCTTTGTCGAGACTGAAATGGCCGCGGCAGTGCTGGCCTCACCCGAAGGTGACAATATCAGGAACCAAAGCAGTATCGGTCGGGTGGCGCAACCCGGGGAACTCGGTAAAACGATTGGATTTCTCGCTTTTGAAGCGCCCGAATTCATGACCGGTTGCATCGTCGATGTCAACGGCGCGTCCTACCTGCGATCCTGATGGAATACGACTTTATCGTTGCCGGTGGAGGCCTGGTTGGATCATCGATTGCCTACGGGCTCGCCCGGCAGAAGCACAAGGTGGCGGTGCTTGACGGTGGTGATCGCTCGTTTCGCGCCTCGCGCGGTAACTTCGGCCTGGTATGGGTGCAGGGCAAGGGCTGGGATTATGCACCCTACGCGCAATGGACCGGGCAGGCCGCCGACCTGTGGCCACAATTTGTCGCAGAACTTGTCAATGAAACCGGGGTAGAGATCGATTACCAGCGTTCAGGCGGCATGCATTTTTGCCTGAACGAGGCAGAGTGGAGTGAACGTGAGCGCGAAATGGAAATGGTTCGTCAACACACGGGCGGAGCATTTGAATATGAAATGCTGGACCATGATCGACTGCAACAGCAAATTCCACAAATTTCGAATGCGGTTCTGGGCGCGAGCTATTCACCACAGGATGGTCACGTCAATCCGCTCTGCTTACTGCAGGCTTTGCAGCAAGGTATGGACGCTCACCAGGTGCATTATTACCCCAATCAGTCGATCGATCGAATCGAGGCGAAGCAGGGTGGTTTTTATACTCACTCCACCGAGGGTACGTTGTCTGCCGAGAAAATCGTACTCTGTGCCGGGCTCGACAATCGGCGCCTCGGTGAAATGCTGGGCATGGATATTCCCGTCGTCGTCGATCGTGGCCAGATTATGATTACCGAACGTCTGCAGCCTTTTTTGAACCTACCGACGCTGCATGTGCGTCAGACAGCGGAAGGTACCGTGCAAATCGGGTATTCCCACGAGGATGTGGGCCTCGACGACGGTACCAGTCCGTCGGTATTAAAAAACATAGCCCGGCGCGCGGTGTTAATGTTTCCGTTCCTGGCGCGCGTGCAACTGGTGCGCGCCTGGGGCGCACTGCGGATCATGACGCCGGACCATAACCCGATATACCAGCAATCTGCAGACTGTCCGGGTGCGTTTACCGTCACCTGTCATAGCGGCGTCACCCTTGCCGCAATGCACGCTGGCCCGGTTGCTGAATGGATAGGCGGTAGCAGTCATCTTGATCTTATCAACCAGTTCAGTACAGACCGGTTCAATGTTTCGCCGGGTTGATGAAACCAGTGTCGATACGCTTAAGCTGCGTATCGAGGATCGTGAGTACGCAGTTCCGGTCGGTATTTCGGTTGCCGCGGCGGTTTTGCTGTGTGGCTTTAACAAGGTGCGCAATACCCCCGTCACCGATTCTCCGCGATTACCCTATTGCATGATGGGCATTTGTTTCGATTGCCTGATGACCATCGACGGGATTCCCAACCAGCAGGCCTGCCAGCTCGAGGTTCGAGAAAACATGAAAATCGAGGTTCAGCAGGGTGCGGCAGAACTGCTGCAACAAAGATGAAGGACAATTACCAGTTACTCGTAATCGGTGCCGGGCCGGCGGGTCTCGCCGCGGCCGCCGATGCTGCCCGCCTTGGTCTGGATGTTGCCCTGGTGGATGAGCAAATGGCGCCGGGTGGACAAATCTACCGTAATGTTGGATCACCTCGGGAACCTGTCAGGCCTTACCTGGGGAAAGACTACCTGTGGGGTAAGCCGCTGGTAGCAGAGTTTCTGCAAAGTGGCGCGGCCTACATCAACAATGCATCGGTATGGTATCTCGATGAGCGCCTGGAGACTGGTATGCTGATTGATGGCGCCAGCCATTTCATCACCGCGGAGCGATTGCTTCTGGCCACTGGCGCCCAGGAAAGGCCCATGCCATTGCCCGGATGGCAGCTGCCTGGTGTTATGACAGCAGGCGCGGGACAGATTCTACTCAAATCCGCGGCGATGATTCCCAGTGGACGGGTAGTGCTGGCGGGGAGCGGTCCATTACTGCTGCTAATAGCCTGGCAGTACCTGCAGGTTGGGGTAAAAATTGGCGCAATTATTGATACCACGCCACGTTCAGGTTTTTCCGAGGTACTACCTTGCCTGCCCCGTGCGCTAGCGGCTTTTGACTACCTGCTCAAGGGTCTGTCATTCATACTCGCCATCAAAAAGGCGGGGATACCCGTTTATAGAGCGGTGGCTGATCTGCGCGCCGAAGGCCATGAAGCGCTGGAGTCGGTGAGTTTTACTACAGGCCAGGGCGATGGTAATAAAAGAACAGAAATCAACATCGAAGCCGAGACCTTGTTATTGCACCAGGGTGTGATCCCAAATTTACGCCTGCCGCTGGCCGCCGGCTGTGAGCTTGAATGGGATGCGCTGCAGCAAAGTTGGAAAACAGTCAAAGATATATGGGGTCAGAGTAGTGTTGACCAGGTGCTGGTGGCAGGGGATTGCGCGAGTATTGTCGGTGCCCGTGCAGGCGAGTTGCAGGGCAGGTTATGCGCCTTACAGGCCGCCCATCAATTAAACAGGATCGATCTGCAACAGCGTGATAGAGCGGCGACTCGGATAAAACGTTCGCTACAAAGACATCTTTCGATCCGACCTTTTCTGGACACGCTGTATCCGCCGGCAAAGGCCTACCAAGTGCCCGATGATGAAACACTGGTGTGTCGCTGCGAGGAAGTCAATGCCGGACAAATACGCGAGGCCGCACGCATGGGTTGCGTCGGACCCAACCAGGTGAAAGCCTTTACCCGCTGTGGTATGGGCCCTTGCCAGGGGTATCTATGCGGCAGCACGGTATCGGCATTGATCGCAGACGAAACGGGTGCTTCGATGGAACAGGTTGGATATTTCCGGGTGCGGCCACCCTTCAAGCCGATCACACTCGGTGAACTTGCGAATACCTAGCGGTATTTATCCGGACCGAGCGTCAAAGTAACAGATGGGCCAGGCTACAACAGCAATCTGTAACAGCAGGACGTTCAGAAGCGGGAAAATTGTTTGGTGATCAAGCCCTGAACATGCCACACTAATTCACTATGGAAGGCACCGTATCACTGCCGTTCTGGTTGTTTATCCTGCTGCTGGTTACCGCCTTGTTGCTGGTGCTGGATCGGATCCTGTTACCGGGATTTCGCTGGTATTTGCGGCGTCGCGTTAATCGCGTTATCGAGGAAGTTAATACCCGACTCGATATCGAGATCAGGCCTTTTCAGCTGACGCGCAAGCAGGCGTTGATTGACCAGCTGGTATTCGATGACAAGGTGGTTGCCGCGATGAAGGAATACGCTACCGAACACAATATGCCGAAGGAGGTGGTGCAGGAGAAAGTTTTCCGCTACGCCAATGAAATTGCGCCTTCGTTCAATGCTTACATTTATTTCCGCTTCGGTTACTGGCTTGCCAAAACGCTGGGGCGCATGCTCTACCGGGTGCGGGTAGGATTTCATGACGAGGGCGAACTGTCACAAGTTGATCCGAACGCAAGCGTCGTATTTGTCATGAATCATCGCAGCAACATGGATTACGTGCTGGTTTCATTCCTGGTTGCTGAAAAAACAGCCTTGTCCTATGCAGTCGGTGAATGGGCCAGAATCTGGCCGCTGCAGTCGCTGATAAAATCGATGGGTGCCTTTTTTGTACGCCGTAACTCGCGTAACCCGCTCTATCGACGAGTGCTGGAGCGTTACGTGAATCTTGCCACGCGCGCCGGTGTATGCCAGGCAGTGTTCCTCGAGGGAGGATTGACGCGCGATGGAGCACTGCGCGAGCCCAGGCAGGGTTTTCTCGATTACATGCTGCGCGACTATCGCCCCGGCAATGATCGCGACGTTGTTTTCGTGCCAGTGGGCATCAATTACGATCGCGTGCTGGAAGACATGAGCCTGGTACGAAAGCTTGATCCCGAGGTTGAATCCAGAAGCCCATGGTTCGTTATTAAAACGAGTTTTAGATTTGGTTTGAAAACACTTTTAATGAGTCGCAAAAAACGCTGGCTTAGGTTTGGCTATGCCAGTGTCAATTTTGGTAAGCCGGTATCGGTTTTTGAGTATTGCCAACAGCACAGCGTCAACCTGTCTGAACTGGAGCAGGAAAGGCGGTTTCAGCACATCGAAGAGCTCAGTCACCAGTTGATGGATGAAATCGCCGACGTGGTGCCGGTGTTACCGGTTGCGTTAATGAGTGAAGTGGTACTCGCCAGTCAATCAGACTGGCTCAGCGAACTGGGTGTCAAGACGGCAGCCGTTACGCGCATCGAGGATTTGCATGCCCGGGGTGCGCCGATAAGAATTTCGGCTAGCGCCTGCGAGGATGTGTTGACGGCGGCACTTTCAATGCTCGAAGGACGCGGGTTCATCGAACGCAAGAATGGCCTCATTCGAGCCAGGCCGGAGGCACTGGATTTGCTGAATTATTACGCGAACTCAATCAAACAATGGCAAACAGGAGCATCGTCTTGAGCTGGATGTTGATTGGAGGTTAATCGCCATGATCGTTTTGTTCCTGGATTGACAGGTTGACCTCAATGAATCCCCTGCAGCCTTTAACGGCTGACGCGGTTTTCGATTGGCGGCAAGGCAAGAATATAATCGATCAGTACCTCGCGATCTCCAGCTGTCAGGTGGCGCAATTCTGAAATCACCTGATCCATCGTTCCGGCGGTGTACTCGCCGTTCGGAAGCTCGCCGAATTGCAAAAAAAGCTCTAAGTCAGCCCGACTCCAGTCACCGATGCCGGTACCCTTGTGAGGCGTAATATTGGGTACCAGTTCGTCTTCCGGTCCCTGGGCGTTACCAGCGTATGCCAGGTCTAACTGTAGTGCGCCAAACAGGTTACGTGGAGTGTGACATTCCCCACAGTGTGCCATAGCTTCGGCAATGTAAGCACCCTGGTTCCATTGTTGGTTCTGGTCGGAACGCTGCTGGAATTCGCCGGGACTGAAGAATAGCCATTTCCAGACCAGGGCTGCCACCCGCCAGCGTAGAAACAATACCAGGTCATGGTCGCGATTGGTTTGCTCGGACGCCGGTAGCGATAAAAGGTATGCATGCAGGGCGCGTATGTCTTCGGCCACCATGCGGGTGTAGGAAGTGTAAGGAAAGGCTGGATAATAATTTCTGCCTTGCGGTGACACCCCATGGTGTAATGCGCGTTGCAAATCGTCAGCACTCCATGCGCCAATACCTGCCGTTTTGTGTGAAGTTATATTCGGGGAATAGAAGGTACCAAAAGGTGTTACCAGCGGTCGCCCACCCGCAAGGGGAACGCCATTTTCGGCGGTATGACAGTTGCCACAACCACTGATCTTGAATACGTATTCCCCGCGCTCTAGTAATGGGCTGTCCGACTGTGTCTGCGCGCTAGTCCATGATGGTAATGTGGCGAGCAGCAGGCCTACAACAGCAAGTAAATGCGGTACCGGGATCATGGTTGTTTCATAGGCAGCAGTTTGTCGAATCGTCAACGAGCGGGAATTCGGTATAGAGATACCGCGGGGTCGTGTCGAATAACATGAATCGGTGCGGGTTCTACCTGAGTGCGACCACCGGTAGCGATAGCCGGTGCCGCAGGCCGGTCACCGGGTCGCAGATTTTTGTTACGCTGAAATCCTTCCAGGTTGTTCCTGTTGGTTATTGCTTCTCGCGAAAATCGTCGTGACATCCCTTGCAGGAATTGCCAACCGGGCCAATTTTGGACTTTAGGGCATCGACACCATTACCAGCTTCGGCAGCAAGCTCGTTTACTGCTATAGCGTATTTTTTCCCGTATTCACTAATCTCCGGATAAGTCGTCCAGATTTTCGGCAGGGCAGTCGTATCGCCCATGTAATTGTCAATGTCGGAACCCTGTGCCCAGGCACGGCCGTTATCGAGGTCAAGCAATAATTTCAGATTTCCGGCAAGTTTTTTTGCCATTTCAGCGTCGTAATCGATTTGACCCTTGGCCATGCCGAACAGCGGTCCGACGTTAAATGCGCGTAGCTGCATTTCTCCCTGGCGCGCCTTGATGGCTTTTTTAAGCGGATCCTGTGCGGCTATGCTGGGTGCGGTTAATGTCAGTCCGATGATCATTAAACAGAGTCGGGAAGCGATTCTCATGTTGTGTCTCCTGGTTTTCGTCGTTGCAGTATCGAATACGCATTATAAGCTGTCATAAAATTACATCAAATTACATATTTTTGCGCTATAGTGATGCAATTATGCAGCATATTAACTGGGATAATCTACGTTACGTATTGATGGTTGCCAACAAGGGCTCCATCGCCGCAGCCGCGCGCGAGCTGGAAGTTAACCGCACAACGGTATTACGGCGTATCAATCTATTCCAGGAAAACCTTAACTGTCGTATTTTTGAGCGCAGCGACGCGGGATACGTGTTGACTCCGGAAGCGGAGAAAATGATCAATGCCGCGCGTGAAGTTGAAGACACGCTGTTTACCATGCAGCGCCAAATCGCCGGGCACGAGTTGAAACTCGAGGGTGAATTGCGGGTGACGACGACCGATTCTTTCATGTTATCGGTGCTGGGTCCGCATCTTGCAAGTTTCAGAGAAAAGCACCCGCACATCATCGTCGATTTGCTGGTTACCAATAGCGTCCTCGATCTCAACCGACGCGATGCGGATGTTGCGATCCGACCAACCGGTTATCCGGACTCAAACCTGGTCTCGAAAAGGCTATGCGATGTCGAGTTTGGGGTATATGCCTCTGCTGACTATCTTGAGTCTGCCACACCGAGTAATACTATCGAGGCTCGCTGGATAGGACTTGTTGATAGCCTGAGCAGTACGCCCATTGGCAGCTGGTTCGATGAGACCATCGATAAGTCCAGAATTTGTATGCGCTGTGATTCCTTTGTCGCAATCCGAATCGCTGCGGAAGCGGGCATCGGACTTGGGCTATTACCCCGCTTCCTGGGCGATGCCTCCCGGGTCCTGACCCGGGTCACATTTCCGACCGAGAATCTGACCACGGGTTTATGGATTTTAACGCATCCTGACCTGGTACGTTCTGCCCGGGTCCACGCGTTCATCGATCATTTCAGCGAAGCGCTCGGTTCACCCTGATCCTGGTTATACCGATACCGCCCAGAATAGTCGCCAGCGCGACGAAATGTTGCCAGGATACTGGCTCCGACAGCAGCCAGGCGCCGCATAAAAAAGCCACCACCGGAATCAGGTAGTTAATGGTCGACAGAAAGGTCGGCCCGGCGCGGTCGATGACCGCAAACAGGATAATGGTCGCAATTCCGGTTGGGCCGATGCCAAGCCAGATAACTGACATCATCGAATCCTGGCTGATGGCGTTATTTTCGGGTGCCAGAACCAGCCAGATGGGCAGCATGACCAGGCTTGCCATGATGACTACACCACAGGCGCCCACCATCGGGCTGAAGCGCGGCAGGCGCTTGATCAGGATCGAATTGACGGCATAACAGGTGGCCGCGATAAAAATGGCCAGGCCACTCCAGAATTCCCGACCACCCCCTTCAAACACGGGGCCAAGCAGCAGGGTAACCCCGGTAATGCCAAGCGCAAAGCCGATCAGCTTGTAACGATTGAGCTTTTCGTCGACGATAAAATAATGCGCAAACACCATGGTCAGCAGCGGCATGATGGCCATGATCATGCCGGCGACGCCCGAGTCTACCTCTTGTTGCCCCCAGGAGATCAGAAAGAAAGGTAACGCATTACCGACGATAGCCATTACCAGGAAACCCGCCCAGGTGCGCCAATCCCGGGGAATAGAATGACCGCGCGCGTAGACCACCAGTGACAGCACCAATGCACCCAGCGCCAGGCGGTAAAAAACAACCGAGATCGGATCGACGGTGCTGACCGATATCGCGGTAAACATGAAGGAAGTCCCCCACAGTGCGACCAGGCCCAGCAACAGCGTCCAGTTGATCAGGATTGTTCTTGAATTCAAAGCTTAGTCTTTCAGCTGGGGTAGGTTGCGATAGAGTTCTAACGCTTCTGGATTGGCAAGTGAGTGCACATTCTTGACCGCCCGGTCATGGACCACTTCGCGCACCGCGAGTTCGACTATCTTGCCCGACTTGGTGCGCGGTATTTCGGATACCTGCACAATCCTCGCGGGCACATGACGGGGTGTGCATTTCGCTCGTACGGTCGCGCGGATCCTGTCTTGCAGCGCATCGTCGAGATCAATGCCAGGCTGTAAAACAACAAACAGTACAACGCGTACATCGTCCTCCCATTGCTGCCCGATGACGATGCTTTCGACAACCTCATCGAGCTGCTCGACATGACGATATATTTCGGCGGTACCGATACGCACGCCCCCGGGATTCAGCGTCGCATCGGACCTGCCGTAAACGATAATGCCGTTGTGATCGGTCAGCATGACATAGTCGCCGTGATGCCAGACATTGTCGAAACGCGCGAAGTAAGCGTTGTGATACTTTTCACCGCTGGCGTCAGCCCAGAAGTAAACCGGCTGGCTGGGAAATGTTTGCGTACAGACCAGCTCTCCTTTTTCGTTTCTAACGGGATTACCATCGTCGTCGTAAACCTCGACCGCCATACCAAGGCCTCGACACTGGATTTCACCGCGGAAAACGGGGAGTAGCGGGCAACTGATTACGAAACAGGAAGCAATATCGGTGCCGCCTGAAACCGAGGCAAGGCAGACATCCGGCTTGATACTTTGGTAAACATAATCAAAGCTTTCAGGCACAAGAACCGAACCGGTTGACGCGATCGTGCGCAATGGTGACAGATCGAATTTCTCCAGTGGGCGTAGCCCTGCATTCTTCATGGCATCGATGTACTTGGCCGAAGTACCGAAAAGGGTTAGATCAATATCTTCTGCATACCGCCACAGCACTTCACCATCCGGATAGAAAGGCGAACCGTCGTAAAGCACCAGCGCGGCTCTACTCGCGAGTGCGCTCACCAGCCAGTTCCACATCATCCAGCCAAGCGTGGTGAAATAAAATACGCGATCCCCGGGATGGATATCGCAATGCAACGTCTGTTCCTTTAAATGCTGGATCAGCGTGCCGCCCACCCCGTGGGTGATGCACTTGGGCTTACCGGTCGTACCCGAGGAATAGAGTACGTATAAAGGGTCATTAAAATTGCGCGCCTCGAATTCTATTTCGGTGACGGGGTTGGCGATGATATCGCTCCAGTCAACAGCCCCGTCCTGGTTGCCGAACCCGGCAAAGTTGATCTGGACAACCTGTTCAAGGCTCGGCAACTGCGCCCAGATGCTTTTAACCTTGTTGTTGATATCGTGGCGTTTACCGTTATAAAAGTATCCGTCCACGGTGAACAGAAACCTTGGTTCGGTCTGGCCGAAGCGGTCGACGACGCTGTCTTCGCCGAAGTCGGGTGAAGTTGATGTCCACACCGCACCGAGGCTGGTAGCCGCAAGCATCGCGACCACGGCTTCGGGCATATTGGGCAGGTAGGCAGCGACGCGATCACCGGGTTTAAGTCCATTCATTTTAAGCCAGTCGGAAACGCTTGCGACCTGATCGTAAAGTTCACGGTAAGTCAGCGAGTATTCGACCTGGTCTTCGGCGCGAAAATAAATCGCGATTTCATCATTCTTTTTACGCAGCAGGTTCTCGGCAAAATTGAGTGTTGCATCGGGAAACCACTGCGCGTGCTCGATATCTTCGCCATCGATCAGTATGCGTTCGCCCTTGTCTCCGATAATCTCGCAAAAATCCCAGACCTCCGACCAGAAGGTTTCTTTTTGATCAATCGACCATTGGTAAAGCGCATCGTAGTCGTTGATCGAAAGGTCGTGCCGCTGATTCACCTGCGCAATAAAGCGCGTCATGTTAGCCGCGTCGATGCTGGCCTGGCTGGGCGTCCACAGGGGTTGGTTATCACTCATTTCATGTCATCCCGCGGCGCGACCGCAGGATCCAGTCTGATTATCGTGTTCGAACAACACACAATATACCAGTTTGTAAAAAATCAAAATAAACTCGGGCTACGGCCGTGGTGTGGTACTGGATCCCGCCGGTCCGACGCATCGGGTCGCGCCGCGGGATGACACCTTACGGTGTCACTTTCCTTTCCACACCGGATCGCGTTTTTCGGCGAACGCCTTGAAGCCCTCCATGCCGTCTTCACTGCCATAGAGGGTATCGACAGTCTCAAGCTGGCGCTTGGTAATCCGGTTCATCGTATCCTGGAACTTCATCGCCTCGGCTTCACGCGCGACTTCCTTGATCGATGCAAACACCAGCGGCGGTCCGGCGGCCAGTTCGAACGCAACCTCCCAGACCCGGTCCATTAACTCGTCTGTCGGCAGAACCTCGTTTACCAGGCCCCAACGCAAGGCCTCGGCGCTATCCATCCAGCGGCCGCGATAGAGCATTTCCATCGCCACGTGGTAGGGAATGCGCTTCGGTAGTTTAATCGTTGCGGCGTCAGCCAGTGTGCCGGCCTTGATCTCGGGTAGCGCGAAACTCGAATGTTCGGAGGCGTAAATCAGGTCCGCTGACAACATGAGTTCAAAGCCACCACCGACCGCCATACCATTGACCGCGGCAATGACGGGTTTATTAAGACCGCGCAATTCCTGCAGCCCCGCAAATCCGCCAACGCCGTAGTCGCCATCAACCGCGTCGCCATCCGCGGCGGCCTTTAAATCCCAACCGGCACAAAAGAATTTATCGCCCGCGGTCTGGACAATGGCAACGCGCAACTCGGGGTCATCACGAAATTCCCTGAACGTCTCACCCATCAGTCGGCTGGTATGGAGATCGATAGCGTTGGCCTTGGGTCGATCCAGCGTGACCTCGAGAATCCCGCCTTCTCTGCGGGTAGTGATTACATCAGTCATTTATTTCTGCTCCTCTAGAACGATAAGTGCATCGGCCGCGAAAACGCCTTCTCCCTGCGCACCGATCATTAATGGATTAACGTCAAGTTCGATCAGTGAACCCGAATTCGAGATCGCGAATTGCTGGATAGCAACAATGGCATCGACGGTAGCTTCAATGTCAGCAGCGGGCTTGCCACGATAGCCATCTAGCAACGGTGCGGATTTAAGACTCGCGACGGTAGCTTCGATTTCATCGCGCCGTGCCGGGATGATAAGAGTTTTACTATCCTTCAGGATTTCAACCAGGATGCCGCCGCTGCCGATGGTCAAAACCAGGCCATACTGGGGATCACGAGTTACCCCGACAATCAATTCGGCCACGGCCGGTTTCATGGTTTCCAGGTAAAGCTGGTCGCTGAGTTTGAATAATTCGTTGGCCGATTGACTAACGTCTGCCTCGTTAACCAGGTTCAATCGTACCGCGTTATGCTCGGTTTTATGGGCGATGCCGAGCGCTTTCATTACCAGCGGATAGCCCAGGCTCGGTGCAAGCTCCAGTGCTGCTTCGTTCGAATCGACGCATTGACCTTCCGGTATCGGTACGCCCACCGCGCTTAAACGCTGCTTGGCCCTTGCTTCATCGAGGGTTATCCCGGTGCCGCAGGTCGGGGCAAGCTGTAATACCGGTTCAGGTCGTTCCTGATTCCAGGCGGCGCCTATGTCGGCGGCGATTCCGGTTGCCTGCAGCGCCTCGTCTATGCCGTAGAAACTGACGATGCCACGCCGACTGAAATTCTCTGTATATTCCTCGGGGATATTCTCCGGCATACCGACAACGAACGCGCCCTTGGCCCGGTTATGCTTGAGTGCGGCTTCGAAGGCGTCGACCGCAATGTGCCATTCCCAGTCTTCGCAGCGCGCATGATGCGGAAAATCGAGGATCAGGTAATTCATATCGAAGTCCAGGGCCGTCATCCCGCGATAGGTGGCTTCCATTACTTCCCGGTTACCCCAACTGTAGGTCTGGTAGTCGAGAGGGTTGGCAACCGTGACCAGGGGGCCCAGCGCGGCTTCGATCGGTGCTTTTTGCGAGTCTTCGAGATCGGGGAAGTAAACCTTGTGCCGTGCGGCGGTGTCGGCAATGATGCTGGCTTCACCGCCGGAGCAGCTCATCGACGATACCCGGTAGCCCTCGAGCGGGCCGTGCTGATGCAGTAGTTTCAGCGTCTCCAGGAACACCGGGATCGATTCGGCCTGGCCGAATCCGTTACGGCGTAAAAATTCGCTGGTCACCTCGTGCGAACCCACCAGCGATGCAGTGTGCGACATTGCGGCAGCTTGCGACTGTTCGCTCTTGCCGACCTTGAACACGACGATCGGTTTGTTTAAAGCGCGCGATTTTTGCGCCAGTTTTTCCATCGCTACAATTGAATCGAAACCTTCGACGTACATGCCGAGCGCGGTAACGCGAGGATCATCGAGCAGCGACAGTGCCAGCTCTGATATGCCGACCACCGCCTGGTTGCCAACCGTAACAACGTAGGTCAATGGCAGCCCACGCTTTTGCATCGTGAAGTTAATCGCGATGTTGGATGACTGGGCGATGATCGCAACCCCGGTGCTGTCGGCCTTTAGACGCTTGCCGCCCTGCTGATCGGGCCACAGCAGCGCACCGTCGGCGTAATTGATAAAGCCGTAACAGTTCGGGCCGAGAATCGGCATGTCGCCCGCTGCCTCGATCAATGCGGCCTGTAACTCACACCCGGTCTTATCGGCTTCGCGAAAGCCCGAGGCATAGCAAACCGCGCCTCCGCAGCCGCGTTCCCGCAACGCCCTGACCACATCGACGCTAGCGTGACGATTAACTCCGACAAAGGCGGCATCGGGCACACCGGGCAGGTCCTCGACGCGCTTGAACGCGGGGATTCCGCGCACCTCGATTTTCTCGGGGTGTACCGGCCAGATCTCGCCCTGGTAGCCCATCAGTTGGCATTGTTCGACCACGCGGCTCGCTTGCAGGCCGCCGATCGCGGTGATCGACCCGGGTCGCAGCAGTCGTTCCAGCCCAGACATCAGCCACCCAGCGGGCGCAGCAATTCGCGCGAAATGATATGGCGCTGGATTTCAGAGGTGCCATCCCAGATGCGTTCGACCCGCGCATCGCGCCAGAACCGTTCCAGCGGTAGTTCATCCATCAGGCCCATGCCGCCGAAGATCTGGATCGCTTCATCGGTTACGCGCGCCAGCATCTCGGTGGCGAACACCTTGGCGCTTGCAATTTCGCGATTGGCATCGAGTCCCTCGTCGAGACGCCAGGCCGCAGACAGCGTGAGCCAGTCGGCGGCGTCGATGTCGGTGATCATGTCGGCGAGTTTGAAAGACACGCCCTGGAATTTGCCGATTTGCTGACCGAACTGTTTACGCTCGACCGCGTAGGGCAGGGCATATTCGAAGGCACGTCGAGCGCGCCCGACACTGGTTGCGGCGACGGTTAAGCGGGTCGCGTACAACCATTCGTTCATGACTTCGAAGCCGCCGTGTAATTCACCCAGGATCTGACCTTCGGGCAAACGGCAATTATCGAAGTTCAGGATACAGTTTTTGTAACCGCGATGACTAACCGAGTTATATCCCGGCCTGATCTCGAATCCCGGCGTGCCGCGGTCTACCAGGAAGCAGGTGATTTTCTTCTTGATGCCGCGAGGTGTTTCTTCTTCCCCGGTGGCGATAAAGACGATGACGAAGTCAGCAATATCGGCGTGACTGATAAAATGCTTGCTGCCATTCACAACCCAGTCACTGCCATCCTGCCTGGCACTGCATTTCATGCCACGAACATCGGAACCGGCTCCCGGTTCGGTCATCGCGAGCGCATCAAATTTTTCACCTTTGACCGCGGGGACCAGGTATTTTTCGCGTTGCTCTTCGGTGCAGGCCTGCAGTATGCCGGAAGGGCGCCCGAAGAATACCGCGAGTGCGTTGGAGGCGCGACCGAGTTCACGTTCGAGCAGGGTGAAGTCAAGGTGGCTTAAACCACCACCACCAAATTCCTCAGAGATATTGGCGGCGAAGTAGCCCGCCTCGATACATTTGTCCCGAATTTCGTGGCCGATTTCGATTGGCACTTCGCCGCTGCGCTCGACTTCGGCTTCATGCGGGTAAATCTCGTTTTCGACGAAGCTTCTGACCGTATCGACGATCATTTCCTGTTCAAAACTGAGTCCGAAATGCATTATTTTCTCCTTACTTCGTCATTCCCGCGCAAGCGGGAATCTTTCTAACACGCCGTGATTGCGAGATCCCCGCTTGCGCGGGGATGACGCCGTATTTAAAGATATGATTCGTGTTACTCATCATTAGCGGCTTCCAGCAGTTGGTGCTCGTAGCGTGCCAGTGTTTTGCCCGCACCCCAGTTGTTGCCCTTGAGCGCCTGCAGGATCGCGATCAGGTTGCTGTCGCGCACGAGCTCAAGATCGCGCGGGGTCAGGCCAGCGGCCTGCTGCTCGCACTGATCGCCGACCTCATTGACAAACTCATCGGTCAGTTCGGGTACGTCCATGAGTTTGGTCCAGGGCCACTTCAGGCACGGACCGAACATCGCCAGCATCGCACGCATGCCGCCTTCGCCACCAGCCAGGTGGAAAGTCTGCATGGTACCCATCTGCGCCCAGCGCAGGCCGGGGCCGTAAGCGATCGCGGCGTCGATTTCCTCGGCGGTCGCGACCTTGTCGTGCAGTAGCCAAAGTGCTTCGCGCCACAAGGCTTCCTGCAGGCGATCCGACAAAAAACCCTCGATTTCGACGCGACAGTGCAGCGGATGCATGCCGATGGCGGCGAAGAAATGCTTGCCCCATTCGATATATTTCGAATTCGTTTGCTCGCCGGCTACCAGTTCAACCAGTGGTAGCAGGTAGACCGGGTTGAACGGATGGGCAACCATCAGGCGCTCGGGATGTGTCATTTCGGACTGTAGTTCGGTCGGCATGATGCCCGAGGTCGACGATGTGATGACCGCATCACTCGCCGCCGTGGTTTCGATTTCAGCGTAAACCGCGCGCTTGATGTCCGGGCGTTCAGGCACCGACTCGATGACCAGTTGCGCTCCTTTGGCCGCCTCTGCCGCGCTGGCGTGCCAGCTGATAGTACCCTTGTTCGTGGAACGAACGCTGGTCAGCTTGGCAAATGCCTGTTCAGCATTGGCGAGCACTGTATTTAGCTTGTTTTCGGCTTCGGGCGCCGGATCAAAGATGCGCACGTCGATTCCATTTTCGACCAGGCGCGCGCTCCAGCCACCACCGATAACGCCACCGCCGATGATCGCGGCTGTGTTTACCTCAATCATGTATCTACTCCCTTATTTTGAGACCGGCGGACGTTTTTGCAGTTGCATTTTTTCGCGCACCTCGGTCGGAGTCATCAGGGTTGCACCCATGTTGGTAACAATGGTTGCCGCCATTTCCACGAGTTGTGCGTTAGTCGCAAGCTCGCCTTTTCTGAGCCAAAGGTTGTCCTCGAGGCCGACCCGCACATTGCCTCCGGCAAGTACCGCGGCGGCGGCATAGGGCATTTCGTGGCGGCCGATCGAAAACGCCGAAAAGGTCCAGTTGTCCGGGGTGTTGTTGACCATCGACATGAAGGTGTTCAAGTCATCCGGGGCCCCCCACGGAATACCCATACACATCTGGATCATGACCGGGTCCTGGATGATGCCTTCTTCGACCAGCTGCTTGGCAAACCACAGGTGGCCGGTTTCGAAGACTTCGATTTCGGGACGCACGCCGAGATCGGTCATCATTTGACCCATTGCGCGCAGCATACCGGGGGTATTGGTCATGACGTAGTCAGCCTCGGCGAAATTCATTGTGCCGCAGTCGAGGGTGCAGATTTCAGGCAGGCATTCGGCGACATGCGCAACACGTTCAGTAGCGCCCGCCATATCGGTTCCAGCCTCGTTCAGGGGTAGCGGATTCTCCGGGTCGCCAAACACCAGGTCACCGCCCATGCCGGCGGTGAAGTTGACCACGACATCGGTTTCAGAATCACGGATACGATCGATAACCTCACGGTAGAGTTCTACCCGACGACTGGGTTTGCCGGTTTCAGGTTCGCGCACGTGGCAATGGACAACGGCGGCGCCGGCCTTCGCGGCATCGATCGCGCTGCTGGCGATTTGTGCGGGCGAGCGCGGCACGTGGGGAGAACGATCCTGTGAGCTGCCGGAACCGGTAACAGCACAGGTAATGAAAGGGTTCAGATTGGCGCTTAAAGGCATGGCACAGCTCCATTAATAGATCGCGCCATCATGTCATGGATTGCGGGACTGTGATTGCATTAATGCGCAAAATATTTAACAATTTACGCAATGAGTATCTTCAAACCGAGCGATCAAAAACTCCGGGTAACGCTGCTGGTATTGCCCGATTCGTCGATGATGTCGCTGGCATCGGCGCTCGACACCATGCGTGCCGCAAACCGTATCGCAAGCAGTGATCTATTCGAATGGAAAATCATAACCCTGAACGGAAAACCGGCGCGCCTGACCTGCGATATATCGATCGAACCCGACGCCACGCTTGATGAACATTCGCACGGGGATGTGCTGATCGTCATTGCCAGTTTCCATCAACAGCAACATGCGGGACCTGCCCATTTAAAGTTGATCAAGCGGGTGGCTCGAAATTTCTCGATGGTTGGTGGCATCGAGGCCGGCAGCTGGATCCTGGCACGCAGTGGCTTACTGGAACGTAAATCTGCAACTACTCACTGGGAAGACCTGGAGGAATTTGGCACTCGCTTTCCCGCGGTCAACTTGAAAGCGGATCGTTTCGTTATCGATGGCCCGGTATTTACCACCGGTGGTGCCTCACCAACCTTCGACTTCATGCTGTACCTGATCCGCAAGCGCTACGGTTATCCGCTCGCGATCGAAGTTTCCAGCGCCTTCATTTATGACGGCGTGCACAGCGCTACGGATACCCAGCCACTGGTGTCACTCGGCATGCTGGAAAATAACGAGCCTCGGGTTGCCGCGGCGATACACCTGATGGAACAGCATATCGATGACACCCTGACGATAGCCCAGGTGGCACGGCAGATCGATTTATCGGTGCGTATGCTCGAATACCTTTTCCGGCAGACACTGAATCTTTCCCCGGCTGCTTACTATCGTCGTCTGAGGTTGCAAACCGCGCGCCGCATGGTGGTCGATACACGGCTCAAGTTGCAGGAAATCGCCATTCGCACCGGCTTTAACTCGTTGTCTTCATTTTCGCGCCTGTTTAGCCAATACTACCAGCAATCCCCCGGGGAATGTCGCCGCCTGGCGCAAACTACAATTTGAATCTGTTGTCCTGCCGGGTTGACGCAAATAGATAATCTTCAGTCGCGCATAAATCTTACACCGGGCAATGCTGTGATAGTATTCGTCGCTGTAAATCGACCGTGGTCGAGGAATTCCCCTGCGATCACCAGAATGGAAAGTTGCGAGCGTAATGAAAATACTGGTATGTGTGAAACGCGTGCTCGACCCCCAGGTCAAGGCACGTGTCAAGGCGGATGAATCGGGTGTCGATCTGGCGAACGCCAAGATGACCATGAATCCCTTTTGTGAAAATGCCCTCGAAGAGGCGCTGCGTCTGCGCGAAGCCGGCGTTGGCGAGGAAATCATCGTGGCCTCGGTCGGCGGCGGTAAAACCGAGGAAACCCTGCGCCATGGACTCGCCATGGGCGCCGATCGCGCGATCCAGGTGGTAACCGAGGAAACGCTGGAGCCGCTCGCCATCGCCAAGGTGTTGAAGCAGGTCGCCGAGCAGGAAAGCGTCGGCCTTGTGCTCGCGGGCAAACAGGCCATCGACGACGACTCCAACCAGACCGCACAAATGCTGTCGGCGCTGCTGGGCTGGTCACAGGCGACCTATTGCTCGGAAATCAAGATCGAGGGTGATAAGGCGACCGTAACCCGTGAGGTCGATGCCGGTCTCGAGACTATCGAGGTGAAGATGCCGGCCGTTATGAGTGCCGACCTGCGCCTCAACGAACCGCGTTACGTCAAGCTGCCCGACGTTATGAAAGCCAAGCGCAAGCCGATGGATAAAATCGAGCTCGATAGCCTGGGGCTCGATACCGCCAATCGCCTTACAACCTTGAAAGTCGAAGAACCGGAAGGCCGCGCCGCCGGCGTAATTGTAAACAGCGTCAGTGAACTGGTCGAAAAACTGCGCAACGAAGCGAAGGTGATTTAGTCATGGCAAATCTTGTAATCGTCGAACACGACAATAACGAAGTCGCCGCGGCAACCCTGCATGCGGTGACTGCTGCGCAACAGATTGGTGGTGACATCGACCTGCTGGTCGCAGGTGAAAACTGTGGCGCGGTCGCCGAAGCCGCCGCCAAAATTGCTGGCGTCAGTTCTGTAAAAGTTGCCGATGATGCGAAGTTCGGTCATCACCTCGCGGAAAACCTGGCGACGTTGATCGTCGAAGTTGCCGCGGGTTACAGTCACGTGCTGGCCTCGGCCACTACGTTCGGCAAGAACGTCATGCCCCATGCATCGGCACTGCTCGACAAGGCGCAGATTTCCGAAATCGTCGAAGTCAAATCACCCGACACCTTCGTGCGCCCGATCTACGCAGGTAACGCGCTGGCCACGGTGCAGTCTTCGGATTCGATCAAGATGATCACCGTGCGTACCATCAAGTTCGAAGCCGCGGCAGCCGAGGGTGGTTCCGCGAGTGTCGAAGCAATCAGTGGGGGTACCGATACTGGTCTGTCGAGGTGGGTGTCACAGGCAGTTTCCAACAACGACCAGGTCGACCTGACCTCGGCCAAGATCGTCGTTTCCGGCGGTCGCGGCATGCAGTCCGGCGACAACTTCAGCATGCTGCACTCGGTAGCCGAAAAGCTCGGCGCCGCGGTCGGTGCCTCGCGCGCCGCAGTGGACTCCGGCTTTGTGCCCAACGAACTCCAGGTTGGTCAGACCGGCAAGGTCATCGCGCCGGATCTGTACATCGCGGTCGGTATCTCCGGTGCGATCCAGCACCTCGCGGGGATGAAGGAAAGCAAGGTTATTGTCGCCATCAACAACGACAGCGAAGCACCGATCTTCCAGGTGGCCGATTACGGTCTCGTCGCGGACCTGTTCGAAGCGGTACCCGAACTCGACGCCGCATTGTAAATGGCTTATGTCATGCCCGCGAAAGCGGGCTTCTGGTAGAAACAAAAAACCCGCCGGATTGATTCCGGCGGGTTTTTTTTACGCTTTGCAGCGGAATTGGTGCCAGTGAGCCCGATTTTGCTCAGGCGAACCACCACCGTTCGGCATTCTTCATGCCGTCCAGTTCCCAGTTGTTGCCGATTTGCTCGGGAAGACCGAGTTTGTCGTTCACCGCCATCACGTCACTGAGAAACAGCGGTATTACAGCGCCCCCGTCGTTGTGCACGATTTGCTGCATTTCGACATAGATTTCGCGCCGTTTCTCCGCATTCAGTTCGGCACGGCCCTGGATGAGCAACTTGTTGAATTGCTCGTTCTTCCAGTAAGTTTCGTTCCATTTGGCATCCGCGGAGTAAACCTGGGAAAACATCCAGTTTTCGGTGGGCCGGCCGCTCCAGTAGGAGCCACACCAGGGCTTTTTCAACCACACGTCGGCCCAGTAGCCGTCATTGGCTTCGCGTTTAATGTCGATATTGATCCCGGCGGGCTTGGCCGATTCTCGCATCAGCTGCCCGGCGTCCACGGCACCGGCGAAGGCCGTATCCGCGGCATGGAATTCCACCGACAGGTTCTCCATTTTGGCCTGCTTCAAGTGCCACTTCGCCTTGTCGGGATCGTATCCCCGCTGCGGCAGCTCTTCGGTGGTCGCGCGATACACGTTGGCCGGGCCGATCGGATTGTCGTTGCCGAGTTCACCGTAGCCAAATGCGATCTTGTCGAGCCACTCTTTGCGCTGGATGATCAACTTGAGCGCCATGCGTACGTGATTATTGTCATAGGGCGCCAGGTCCGTGCGCATCGGCAGCGTGATCTGCTTGTTACCCGTGGTGGCGATAACTTTCACGCCTGGCAGCTTGGCAAACCGACTGGCAGTTTTCAAATCCACTTTCTGGATGCAATCCACCGTATCCGTTCGCAGGGCAGTGGTGCGCGCCCCCGGGTCTTCGAGCTGCAGTGACTCGATTTCATCGAAATGCGCCTTACCTTCTTTCCAGTAGTTGGGATTGCGCTTGGTAAAGGTGCGAATACCGGGTTCATGGTCCACCAGGCTGTAGCCGCCCGTGCCGATGCCGGATTGCCAGTCGATGCTACCGTCGCCGTTGGAGGGACAGATAAGGATGTGATAGTCGCTGAGGATGAACGGAAAGTCGGCATCGCCGCCACTGAGTCCTACTACCACTGTATTCGCCCCATCCGCCTTGACCGAGTCAACGCCGGTGAGGATGCCGGCCGCGCCCGATGTCGAACCTTCACCGAGGTGATGCTGCAACGAATCGACCACGTCCTGCGAATTCAGGGTTTTACCATTGTGGAATTCCACACCCTTGCGAATTTTGAAAACCCACTGGGTGGCATCGGCGTTGGCTTCCCAGCTTTCGGCCAGTTCTCCGACCAGTTCACCGCTGGCGGCGACTTCGGTCAGGTTGTTACGCAACTGGCCGAATTGCACGTTGATCATGTAGGAGTCCAGGATCTGGCCCGGGTCCAGCACGTCACTGGTCGCGCCACCGGTAAGCCCCTGCCTGAGCTTGCCACCTTTCTTTGGAGCGGCCAGTGCCGCTTCGCTGTATAGCATGGGTGCCATTGCTCCCGCGCCCAGTGCCATCGCTGCGGTCAGGAATTTGCGGCGGCTCAGGCCGTTTTCCGTAACCAGTCGTTGCAGAAATTTGATTTCGTCGTCTTGTATCATATGTCCTCTCCGGTTGGGGTCTTTTTTTGCGATACAGGCCGTTAACGGCAATCTGGTTCGCTTTGTCCCGCGATTATAACCCCGAAACCATCGCAGATCGAAATAATATATCTTTCAATAACGACGAGATTGTGCAACGGCAACAGAAATTAAGGTTCAAAAAAGTGACGCAGGGATTGTATTTCAATCCTCCCGTCTTTCGTTCCAGGACAGGGATCGGTGACAAATGATTCTAATTCTCATTTGTCACCGACCCCTGTCATTGATAAGGTGACCGTTCACTTGATTCCGAGATAACCAAACGCTTAGCAGAATTTTTCGAATAACGTGACCTACAGGAGAGGAACGTGGCAAGTACTCCACTTTTGGCCGATCTGGAAAGAGCCCTTGATCTGTTGAAGCAGGTCGATGAGAGCCGGCTGGACTTCGCGCCTGACCCGAATGTCTCTCCCGACATTCGCGAACTAACCGGTGTCGAGAAGTATCCGGTAGATTCTCACCTGGCCAATCTGCGGGCCAGGATCAAGGCCGTCGTGAAAGCGGGGGACAAGCTGGACCCGCGCGAACCATCCGATTACGTGTCGCAGCTCATCGTCGCGTGCGTAAGGCTCGCCCCACCGAGCGACGATTGAGCCTGAAATCAACAATTTAAGAACTTAAGCCGACAGTTTAAGTTTTCAATCGAACCGTTTCCGCACCCAGAAAACGATTGCGCCAAGCAGGAGCAATGCCAAAATGCCGGAGATCAACGGTTTGCTGTCAGACCTGTTGCTCTCAATCGTTTTATTTTCGGGTTGACTCTCGAGGGCTTTCTCGCGTGCCTGGCGCGATTTATCGAGACCCTGGTAGGTGACGTAATACTTATAGATACTGCGCACGTAGGAAGCCGGTTCGCCGCTTACCGCCCGGTACATACCGATCTCGACATTGCCGAACCAGCGGTTGGGGTCGAAACCCAGCCGCCTGGCGCGCTTGCGCGCGCGCTGCATGTTGCCCGGGCCGGCGTTGTAGGCCGCGAAGGAGAACAGTACCCGGTCGAGCGGTGAAATCGTCGGCTCCGAGAAGTAGGTCTCGCGCAACCAGTGCAGGTATTTAACCCCGGCATGAACATTGTTCTCGACCGTTGAAATATCGGGGATGCCGACCGCCTTGTCCGCCGCGGTCGTGGGCAGTAACTGCATCACGCCCACCGCGCCGGCCGGGCTGCGCTTGTTCTGGTCAAAGCGCGATTCCTGGTAGGCCTGGGCCGCAATAATTATCCAGTCAAAATCATATTGGCCGGCATATCGCTTGATGATTTCGATGGTTTCCCCGTACCGTTTTCGGTTCTCACCGGAAAGCACGTTTTCCAGCCATCCAGTGTTGCCGAGGTAGCGCTTGCGGAGAATGTTGCCGAGCAGGCTGCCTTTTTTGACAGTCTCGCTGAATGCAGAGATCGATTTCATCAGTGCCGGACTGTTCTTGCGAATGGCCCAGGCGATCCGGTTGCCGGAGTGTACCGATATATCACGGTGTACCTCGATATTTTCAAAAACCTGTTCCCAGAAGGCCGCCTTGTGGCTGTCGACAACGACAGCCTTTAAAACCCCGGCATTGACCATATCGAGCAGATCGTAGTCCTCGAGATTTTCATCCGCCTCGGTGATCGGGATCGGTTCCTTGCCCTGAGCCTCGCGCTCGGCATTCAACGTCTGCAGGTGTTCGAAGTAGCTGCTGGATCGACGCACGTAAAGCCCGGGGTCAACGAGGTCGTCGAGCGAGGTGATATTTTTTACCGCGGGTCCGGTTATGACCAGTTCGTCGACGTTCGGGTATATCGGGGGACCGAAGTCGACCAGCTTCTGCCGTTCGGGCGTGATCGTGAGATTTCCCATCACCAGGTCGCCGCGACCTTCGATAAGGCCCGGTATCAGTTCGTCGCGACCTACCGGAATCAGTACGATGGTGGGCGAGCGCACGCGCCCGATTTCCTCGGCGAGGTGATCCTCGAACAGCTTGCCCAGCTCGGCCACCATGCCTTTCTGCGTTGCACCGTCGAAGCTGAAGAACAGGGGGTTGTGGACGGTGAGGATGCGCAAGAAACCACGTTCGGTCATGCCGTCGAGATCGCCGTGCCAGGGCTGGTTGGCATGCTCCAGAATTTCGTCCTGCTCGTCGGTGGTGGCCAGCACGACTCCACCGCTGAACAGTATCGGGAGCAGCACTAGTAAAGCGAAAGCAGGTTTTGGCAAGCGCATGGCAATACAGCATCGCAAGTGCATTCGGGCCCGTCAAGCGCGGTTCGCCCACGGAAATACCAACCGATTCGAAAATCAAGTCAGGTAATAGCGTAGGAATTATAGTGATAGTTAACCGAATTCGAAAAGAAAGGATAATTTAACTGTAATCATTAGTGCCGCACCGGCAACCGCCGGCCACACGATGCCTCAAAGGCATTGAAATATCCATTTGATTCCCCGTTCCCCTTCTCCTTGGAGGTCAAATAACCCCTGGCACATGTTGACCCTACCTCTCGAGGTAAGCCCCGTTCATAGGTAAAACTGTCGTGAAAACATAAGCTTATCGATCTTTCCCCGATTTGAATAAGCCGACAGTGAATGTATCCCCACGGATTAAAAAGGATTGGCACAGTTAATGCTTCGTTTTCCCTAAACACGAGTTTAGGGGTGGAGTTAACATGAATAAATGCTCGATTACGGCCGCAATCCTGGCGATCCATTTTTTTATCTGGGTACTACCTGCCGTAACTAACGAGAGTATTGCCAGCGGCCACTACCGGATTGGTACGCTAAATGAATCCATTCATTATCGCGATAGTAAGGACCTCAACAGCAGCCACAATGGGATTTATATCGTGCACGAAAATAATGTATTTGGTACCTACTACAACTCGGAATTCGAGCAAAGTTTGTTCTACATGAGAAATAATCGAATCAACAACATATTCAGCTTCTCGTATGGCTTGGCTACAGGATACGGTTTTGGCACGGTTCCGATGATTGGACTATCCGCACAGTTGAATATCTTCAAGTTAACGTTTACGCCAGAAGCAGCTGTCCTGGGCCTTGAGTTTCAATTGTTTTGACCCGGGCCAGGTGTCCGGTTACCGAGTGCCTCGATAAAAATTAAATGCTGCGATCGGGTTGCGAAATTAGTCAGGATCGCGGCAGCTTGTTTTCCGGGTCGTAGAGCGGCTTGTAACCGACTGACTCGACCTTCATCGGGAATTGTTCGCCGAGATATTCCATGATCATCTCGCGGCCTTCCTGGCAGTTCTCGCGGGGCAGGTAGCCAAGCCCGATATTCTTGCCGATGCTTCGCCCGTAGGCGATTCTAGTGATGTAAGATCGGCGCCCTTTCGCCTCGATTGAAAATCCCCATGTACTTGACCCTCATCAAGGTTGTCCGCTGATTTTGAAGTTTAATAATACATTAATTGATCGTGAGGATTAGTCGGTAAAAGTATGTCATCTGAAACAGACGAATTTAAACCAAATAATATCAGAAAATTTTAAAGGAGCATCATCATGAGCAGTTCACCTAGAATCGCAATAAGCGGAGTGGTCGCCGTTTTAATAGGCAGTCTCGTTTTCACTCAAAGTTTTGCCGCCGATGCGGTACCGCGCGTTGAATTACTGGCGTCCATGTGCAACACCTGTCATGGTACCAATGGTAAAGGCGCCAAGCCCATGCCCGGGATTAATGGCGAGGAAACCGACGATTTTATCGACCTGATGCAGGCCTTCGCCAGCGGTGAAGAGTCCGCCAGCATTATGGGTCGCCACGCCCAGGGTTATACCGAGGCCGAGCTCAAGCTGCTCGCCGAATATTTCAGCAAACAATAATTCAGGAGAAAGATAATGAAAACATATGATCGCAGAGACTTTCTCAAGGTAATCGGAGCTGCTGGCGCGGTAACCGGTTTCGGTAGCCTGGTGTGGCCAATGGAAGCCCTGGCCGCTGCCAGCGGTAGAGTGGTTGTCGTCGGTGGCGGTTTCGGTGGCGCAACTTGCGCGCGCTACTTAAAGCGCTGGGGGCCCAAACTCGACGTTACTCTGATCGAGCGTGATACCAGCTATATCACCTGCCCGTTTTCCAACGAGGTGCTCGCGGGTAGCCTGGAAATGAGCGACATTACCCACGATTACGGCAATATCGCCGCTCAGGGTATCAAGGTGGTGCACGACGAGGTCACCGCTATCGATGCCGCTGGTAAATCGATCAGCCTCGGCAATGGCGGTTCGATGAAATTTGACAAGCTGGTCGTGTCGCCGGGTATCGCGTTCAGGTGGGGTGCGATTGAAAATGATCAGATCGCCGTGCAACAGGCAATGCCGCATTCATGGAAAGCTGGTGAACAGACGCTGTTGTTGAGAAAACAGCTGCAGGCCATGCGTAACGGTGGCACTGTCATCATCGTACCGCCGAAAAAACCGTTTCGCTGTCCACCCGGGCCCTACGAGCGCGCCAGCCTGATTGCGCATTACCTCAAGTCGAACAAGCCGAAGTCCAAAATCCTGATCGTCGACGCCAATCCGACCCATTCCAAGCAGGCTGCGTTTCACGAAGGATGGAAAAAGGAATACGGCAACATGATCGAATGGATCAAGGATACCGACGGTGGCGTCATTACCAGCGCGGATCCGGGTACCATGACCCTGCGTAATGATTTTGGCGATGAGTACAAGGGTGACGTAATCAACCTGATCCCCTATCAAAAAGCGGGCGAACTGGTTGAAACCGCGGGACTGACCAACAAGGATGGCTGGTGCACGGTTGATATGGGCACCTTTGAATCCGCCGAGGCCAGGGATGTGCATATCATCGGGGACGCCTGTGTTGCCGGCGCCATGCCCAAATCGGGCCACTCCGCCGCGTCGCAGGCGAAGAATTGTGCCGCTGCGATTGTTTCCATACTTGCCGGAGATACACCGCCCGAGCCGACCTATGCCAACACCTGCTACAGCTTGATCGGGCCCAGGTACGGTATTTCGGTGGCCGCAGTTTACCGCCTAAAAGACGGAGTCATCGTCAAGGTTTCTGGCGGCGTGAGTAAAGTGGGCAACAAGGATCGGGTACACAAGAACGAGGCCAAGTATGCCCGCGGCTGGTATAAGTCAATCACCTCCGACACGTTTGGTTGAGCCGATCGATATTGGGTAATGATATGGGGGGCGTTAGCGCCACCCCGTGTTTGAATAGGTAATTAATGGGCCGATGAGAAGACGAACTTTATTGCAAAACCTATGTACAGTTGCGGCTTCCTGGGTGGTCGGCGGCAGCGGTATTTTAAATTCGATGCTGGCGAACGCGGCGCCCAGGCCGGACGCGGCGTTTCTGGCCGGGGATGCTGACACGGCGATGATGGAGGTACTGGGTACCCGGGAAGCCACCGCCAGCGATCAAATCAAGCTCGATGCCCCGCTGCAGGCGGAAAACGGCGCGGTGGTTCCAATCGAGGTGTCGACCATCCTGCCGTCTCCCGAATCGATCGTCGTGGTGGTGCCCAATAATCCGACACCGTTGTTGAGCGTTATCGAGACCACGCCACGTACCGGCAACTACCTCAGAATGCGAATCAAAATGGCGGGCACCGATAACGTCATGGTATATGTCAAATCAGGCGGCCAGTGGTACGTTACCTCGCAGGAAGTGCGAGTTGCGATCGGCGGCTGTGGTGGTTGATGCATTGATTTTGGGAAGGAATTTGCACTATGGCGAAAAGACGTACAAGGCTCAAAGCGGAAATAACGGACAACGGTATCCGTGCGACCTGTTTAATCAAACATCCGATGGAAACCGGCAACCGGCTGGATTCTGAAGGCAACAAGATTCCGATTCACTATGTCAAGTACGTGAAGTTCTCGGTTAACGGCGAGCATGTCGGCACGCTCAATCTCGGTCCCGGGGTATCGGCAGATCCCTATCTATCCTTCGACATCGCCGACGTCAAGGCAGGTGATAAGCTCGCCTTGCACTGGGAAGACAACAAGGGCGAATCGGACACCGTGGAACGCGTCGTCAAGTAGGTAATGGAATTTTGCGTGGAGGACGTTGAGTTATGCAGAAATCGGGAATTTTGGTTATTTTACTTATGGCTGTTATTCATCCTGGAAGCGGTTTCGCCCAGCAAGGCTCGGGCACGGATTTGCCAGCCAGCGTGGAGGCCGAACTCGAACCCAATTACGAGGCCGGCCCGCGCCTGATCCAGGATTTGTCTGAGGCGGCACAAAAAATCCGCCGCCAGCAATTGATGCGGCAATCGAATCGCGTCATGCCGCCAGTGCCGCCGGCTCAGAAAAAGGCGCTTTTCGACATGATGACCCCCATGAGCAGCATGTCGATGCGCGATCTGTTCAATTTTATGACGGCCAAGATCAAGGCTGATCCGGAGTTGACGTTCGACGACGTCGTCGAGGCGATGGAGCTTAAGGCCAACGAGGTCAATTTCAAAAAAGTCGGGCACAACGAATTTTGGCGGGACGTCAGCGCTTTCTCCGGATTGCCGACACTGCGGCTCGAGATCCTCCAGTTCTGCGACGCCTCGGTCGGCCGGCGCATGCTCGACTTCAGCCCTGAATTTTCCGTTTTCATTCCCTGCCGGATTACCGTTATGGAGGACGCCACCGGTGAAATCTGGTTGATGACGCTGGACTGGGACGTCAGCTGGCTGGCGCGTGCCTGGCAGCCCGGATCCCGGCTGGATCCGGAGCTGGTCAAGGATGCAATCCGTATCCGCGATGCGATGACGCAAATCATGCAGGCCGGCGCCTCCGGAGACTGGTAAGGCGTGCATGATCACGGGTTGAGTTACCGCCTCGAGGTAATGCCATTATAATTTTTGATTTATTCGAAAGGTGACAGCTTGCAGGCACTGGCTTTTCATCGCTCGCTAGCATATTGCGTGAGTGTCTTGTTACTCGCCACACTGGCTTTTACGGCGCGTGCCGAAAGCCGTTCGATCCTTGAAATCAACGACGAAATCGAAATCGACATTGTCACATTCGGCGAACCGGCGAAGACTGGCATTATCTGGTTTGCCTGCCGACAAGGGGAGGACGCGATCGAGTTTGAAACCGCAAGAAGGCTGGTAAGCAGGGGATATCAGATCTATTTCCCCGATATGTTGAGTGCGCATTTCCTGTCGTCCTTGCCGTCGAATATCGCGCGGATTCCGGCTGCAGAGGTTGTCGCCGTGATCAGGCATATTATCGACACCTCTAGTACCGAGCGATTGTTTTTACTGGCCGGCGCACGCGCCGCGGTGCCCGTAATCCGCGGCCTGGCCGATAAAAATTTGCAGCAGAGGGACTCAAAACTGAAAGGCGCATTATTAATTACTCCCCGAATTTACAAAACAACGCCCGATCCCGGCTCCGAACCGGTTTATATCGATGAAACCGGATTGTCAGTCCACCCAATCCTGGTACTGGAAGGCGAACGTACCCCTAACCGTTGGGGATTGCCGCACTTGGCAGCAACGCTAGAAAAATCAGGCAGCCGGGTGCAAACTGATTTGATTGACGGGGTGCGCGGCTATTTTTATCTGCGCGACAACCAGACCCCGGCCGAGATGGAACTGACCCGCCAACTCGATTCATTGATTCATGATAATTTGCAGAAATTCGGAGCATTTTGAGGATGGGTTTTTACCGTCAGCTGATATTTTGCCTGTCGCTTGTTTTACTGGGTCAGCAGGTGCAGGCTGCTGCCGGCCAGTTAAAGGAATATTGGGGTGACATGACGTCACCCGAGATTGAATTACCCGATTTGCTGGGTCGGCATCATTCGTTGACCGACTATCGCGGTAACGTCGTGCTGGTGCAGTTCTGGGCTACCTATTGCACGCCTTGTCGTACCGAAATGCCGACCATGAATCGGCTGGCTAAAAAGATGCAGGGTAAGCCGTTCAAAATCGTCACCGTCAACATGGCCGAATCACACGGGCAGGTGCGGCAGTTTTTACAGGAAGTGCCGGTCGACTTTCCGGTGCTAATGGATAGCGATGGCAGCGCCCTGGTCCGATGGAAGGTTTTTGCTGCGCCGGCAAATTTTATTCTCGACAAGCAGGGTAAAATCATCTTCACGCTGTACGGTGCGATCGAATGGGATTCGGACGAAATGGTCAGCCGGTTAAACGCGCTGATCGAAGAATAAATTCATCCGGCAGGTTCATTTGATCGAGGCATAAAAATTCAGCAGTGCCTCGATATCCTCCTGATTCAGCTTCTTCAATCGGTTTGACATGCGCCGTGACACGAGGCGTTTGCCGCTAAGAATATTTTTAAACTGCAGCCTCAGGTATGGCGTCCATTGCCCTGCGAGGATGGGCGAGTCATCTGCGGGTTCGGTGCCGTTTTGCAGGTGACATCGTTCGCAATGGCGCTCGTGTAAAATAGCGCCGCGGCTGGCAAGTTCCGGGTCAAACGCCTGACTTCTTGGGATATACTTCCGCTTGGAAAAATAATTCGCCAGCCCCTTGAGATCCGCGTCACTCAATTGCTGCGCAATGTTGATCATAACGGTTTCGGGCTCGTTGGGCTGCTGAAATTCAATCGCGATACGCCTGTTTTCACGATACTCGCCCATGGTGTAGAGAAATCCTTCGTAGGAAAAACCGGAGATGCTCGGGAAAATAGGTAATACGCTGTTACCATCCTGTCCATGACAGATCTCGCAACGTATTACCAGATCGTCAGTATCTTCGGCAGGCCCGGGAGCGGTAAATAGCGCAAGGCCTGCCGTTAACAGATAAGCGGGAACACGGTGCATGACCCGGATCACAATCATCTCTTACCATTGTCGACGTGTTTAAGCCCGATATTAATGAAAACTGGCCGATACGGATTGATATACCTCAATCCGTGTCTTTTTACTTTGGATCAATTTCCGAAAACCAGGCATGAAACATGCGCCTGTTAGGCTATTGCAAAGGTTGCTGCACGCAGGTCGAGGCGAACAGGTGGAACTTTATTGTGCGGGCATCGGGGTGCCAGGCACCATGCCCCATGGCCAGCTGTGCATGCCCGGTAGCGGATCACCCGGATTGAGGCCGTACTTCTCTTCGACCGCGCGCTGCCAATATTCGGCGGCTTTCGGATCCGACATCGACGCCATCATGTCGTTGTAGGCTTGCGGATTAGACATCGTCATCGGATTCATCATCGCCGACACGTAGGGGCCGAAGAATTGCTGATAGCGGCCCAGGTCTTCGTTGTCGTGACAGGCCGCGCAGCTGCTGATCGGATTGGCCCAGATGCGCGGATCCATCGACATCGTCATCATCATCGCCCAGCTGTTGGGATCCATCGTTTTGGCTATGGTTTTAGCGGCCCGGTTAACTTCGCTGGATGCGGACGCTGCCTGATGGTCCTGCGCCTGCAGCGGATTGCTGGCCAATACCGTTACCAGCAACACTAAGAAAAAACCACCGGCCAAACCCGTACTCTGCGTCGCATGAAACCTTCGGTTAAGCTTGATCATAGCGAAATCCGTCACTGTGAATTGTGGATGATGTAGTCGACCGCGGCCCTGACCTGATCGTCGGTGAGGTTCCAGTTGCCGCCGCGCGCCGGCATGCGTTTGCCGGAACTGCCGGTCCAGCCGTTTATCGCGTGCCGATACAAAACTGTCTTGCCGCTATCGATACGCGCCTGCCAGGCATTTTTATCACCGATCCGCGGCGCGCCACCAACGCCCGGCCAGTGGCAAACCGTACAGGTACGATTGAATACGGTCCAGCCTTCTTTCAAACGCTCGGTCGAGGGTTGCTCCTCGGCAAACGCCGGCCCTGTTAACGACGCCAGGCCAACGCCTAGTCCAAGTATCAGTGCCTGTAAATGATGGTTCATGCGTCTTCTCGCTGCCTTATCTCCAATGTTGCAATGGCCCGCCTCGATATGCCTTTTTGATCACTGGCCGGATTCCGGCTGGGCCGGTGGCCGCGGCATGTAGGTCGATGGATCGAGTGGATTAAAAAATGGCTGCCCCTGGAATGACTGCCCCTGGGTTGCCTGCCCGGGTACCTGTCCTGGTTGCATCATTTGGGTCCAGGCATTGGGGTCAAACCAGTTGTACGCCGGCGCCTGGCCAGTGGTTGGTGAGGCATAGGCCGTCGGATTCATCCATTGCATGTAAGTTGCGGGGTTCATGTACATCGCGTAGTTCCCGGGATTCATCCACTGCATATAGGTCGAGGGATTCATGAACGTCATGTATTCCATCGGATTCATCATCGCCATATAGTTAGACGGATTCATGTAGGCCATGTAAGACGCCGGATTCATCCAGCTCATCCAGTTGTTGGGATTGGCGAACTGCATGTAGAACTGCGGTGTCATGAATTGCCCGTAAGTCGCCGGGTTCATGAAGGCGCCATAGGTGCTGGGCCGCATGAAAGCTGACCAGCCACCGGGTGTCGCCAGATTCATCGGCAACGGGGCGCCTGGCATACCTGTCATACCCGGCATCGTCGTTGCACCTGGCATCGCCATCCAGGTTGACGGATCGAACCAGTTGGGGACAACGGGTTGGGCCTGGGCCGCAGCTGTGCCCGTCGTTAACGTAAACAAAGATGTTATCGGTGGTGCCGCCCACAGCACGCTAATCAATGCGAGGGCTGTAAATGTTTTCCTGATCATGGGAACCTCCAGCTAATCCTCAACTGACGCAGTCTTATTCGACATCGCCACGATTGATAACTTTCTACTTTAAACCGTGTTGGTTGCCAGATATATACCCCACAAGGTATATGGTTATCGACCGATGGAATTAAGATGGACAATTCAACCGCATAATCGCCGGTGGATCAAAATCCAGTTCGACCAATTGTCGAAATTTCTTCGATTTTGTTGATCTGTGTCAACTGAAACATACCAGGAAATTGACCCAACTTAGAGATAATAGGGGACTTATTTTTAAAAAAATTTCAACCGGGGGAAACGTTAATGGAAATCAAACAAATCGCCAGCTGGCTTCTTGCTTTGACATTTATTGCCTGTTCACAGCTTGGCTACGCTGATGAAGTCTCGTCGATTGTGCGCGGCGGAAAATTATACGATAAATGGTACGCGGTTATCGGTGCTGCCAAGCCTGATGGCACGCATCCGGCCTGGCCCGCATCCAACACCAAAAAGAAGGGTGCCACGACCCATCGCTGCAAATCCTGTCACGGTTGGGATTTAATGGGCAAGGATGGTGCCTATGCATCGGGTTCTTACAAAACCGGAATTAGCGGGCTCACGCAACTGCAAGGTGCGTCAAATACGAAGGTAATTGCGGCATTGAAAGCTTCGACCCATGGATACGCGGGTAAGATGAGTGATGAGGATTTTACCGATCTGGCCAACTTCGTGACCAAGGGGCAATTCGATATTGACGCGGTAATCGATCGCAGTTCGAAAAAGGCTAAAAATGGTAACCCCTCAAAGGGCGAGTCGTACTACAACACCGTTTGCATGAACTGCCATGGAAAAACCGGTACGGAACCTGACGGAATGCCCGCGCTCGGCGCCCTGTCGAACAAGAATCCGTGGGAAGTAATCCAGAAGGTTATGAACGGCCAACCTGACTCAGAGATGCCTGCGATGCGTGCGTTTGGCCTACAGGTTTCGGTCGATATTCTGTCTTACGTGCAAACCCTGCCGAAAGAATAACGGCCGGTCTCTGACCAAGGCCTTTATTGTTTTTGCAGACCTGCGAGCTTAGTCGGCGAGGCGGGTGGTCATCGGGTTGGTTTCGTATTGCGTCCACTGGTGCAGCGAACCGTCGTACACCCTGACGTCCTGTTTGCCGAGTATTTCGCGCAATACGAACCAGGCCGATGAGGCTTCGTAGCCGCTGTTGCAGTACAGGATCAGGCTATCGCCAGTATCGATACGCAGCGAATCGAGCAGGCCCAGGTAAGTTTCGCGGTCAAAGTAGCGATTGCTGCCTTTCACCGGGTTCAGAAATTTATACGGCATGTTGCGTGAACCTGGAATATGCCCGCGTGCGTAAACGTAATCCTTCTTTTCGAGACCGACATGATAGCGCAGCTCACGGGTATCGATCAGCGTCACCGCATCATCCTGCATCGCTGCCCGAACCTGCTCCATGGTCGCCACCATCTCCGGCTTTTCATCACCGACCACGTAATTACCGGGCGTAAACGTGTCCACACCGGTAACCAGGTCTTCGAGCGCTGCGACCCAGCTCGGATTGCCGCCATCGAGTAATGCGACCCGGTCGAAGCCAAAATATTTCATGTGCCAGTACAGGCGTGCGGCGCCGGTGACCTGCCCGGAGGTTTTGCCGCGATGCGTCAAAACCACGATGCTGTCACTATTAATCCCGTGCGCACGCATGAATTTTTCGAAGCTGGCGGGATCTGGCCGCATTCGCGTAATGTCCCTGTCATTGATCTCGCGCTCGATCCGGATCGCCTTCACATCGACCAGTATTGCGCCCGGAATATGTCCGTCGGCGAAACTCCTGGTATTTTTGCGCACGTCGAGGACCACGACCTCGTCGATATTGTTGGCCAGCCATTCGCCTTTGACCAGCGGCCCGGGCAATTCCCCCGCGGCCAACCTTGACCCGTATAAAAGACCAAGCATCACCAGTAGTAGTAATTTCTTCATAACAACACCTCATAGCATTGATCTAATGATGCTGAGTCTGAATGCCGCGATCATGACCTTGGTCAACTAAAACCATCAGGATCAGGCACGGTCTATCTTCAGGCTGGCTTAACTGTAAAACATGTCGCGGTACATGCCCTCGGCCCAGGCCAGGCTGGCCTGGCCGCCCTGTGCATCCCAGCGCTCGATCATATGCGTGCGGTCGAACACGAACTCGCCTTTTTGTTCGCTGAACTTGTAGTAGGTAATGATGCTCATCGCGCGCAGCGGCTCTATGTCAACCGCTGAAAAACACATGGTTTGTGGACTGCGCCAGCGCACTTCCTTGTCGAGCGCGTGCGCGGCGATCACCTCGGCGACATACTGTGCTTCCGAATGCGCGGTATGGCCACCCTTGGAGAAGGGTTGTGAACGCGAATCGCCGGTTACGTAAACACGTTCATCGTCGACCAGGTGGTAACGAAACGGGTCGGTATTAGCTGCCTTTTGCGGGCTGATCGGGTTGGCAATGCCGTTATCCTCGATCAGGCGCGACGCGCGAACCGGCGGGTAGATGATCGCGTCGTCGAAATCGTACTCGTCGAACTCGGTTTCGACGCGGCGGCCTTCAATGTCGACATTACTGATCTCGGAACTTGACAGGTACTCGATGTAATCACCGTAGAGCTCGTTGAAAGCACGAGTGAAACCGTGTTTCTTGATACGGATTTCGGCATTCATGTCGAGCAGCAGGATTTTTGCGCGAACGCGCTGGCGCTTGAACAGCGCCGCCACCATGCAGGCGCGTTCGTAGGGCGCCGCTGAACAGCGGAAGTCGCCGTTAGGCACGTTGAGCAGAAAGGTGCCGCCGTTGAAGCGATGGATCTTGCGCTTGATTGTCAACAGTTCCGAACTCGAGACGAAGCCGCCGGGATAGCGGTGAAACAGCAGGTTCTGGGCCTCGGTATCCTCGACCCCGATGCGCTCGTAGTCGTACTCGATGCCGGGCGCGAGTACGAGATAATCGTAGTCGACGAAACCTTTTTCGGTGTAAACGCGACGCGTCTCGCGATCGAAACCGAGCACGGTCGCCTGCATGAAATGATAATCGTGGTTGTTTGCGGCATCGAAAAAACTGTGACTCAAAAAATCGAGATCGACCTGGTCGGCGAGCCAGGAATTGCTAACCGGAAAGGACACGAATGCCGATTGCCGATCGATCAACAACACGTCAAAGCCGGGATTAAAACGGCGCAGGTACTTCGCCATCGTCAGCCCCGACCAGCCGCCACCGACGACCACGACGCGCGCTCCCCTGGCCCGCGGCAACGTGGCCTTGCGCAGCAGGCTGTTGAGCGCGGGCGCCTGACGGATTTCGTTATTATCCGCACCAGTCGCGTCCCCGGTGCTAACCGCGGTCGCTGCGAGTGCGACGCCGGAAGCCTGCAGAAATCTGCGTCGCTCGAGATCGGTGTTATTTTTCATCTTTGGAGCCTTCATTTGAAATCGGGATTACGCCAGGCCGTATCGGGCGCGAGATCGGATACCGGCACCGACAGATACGATACGTAGTTCAACACCTGGTCGAAATCCTGTTCCGACAGCGTCGTGAACAGACTGGCCATAACCGGTTCGACCCGGCGCAGGCGATCGCGCACCAGGCGGGCCTGGCGTTTCATGTAGTTATAGTGCTGTCCCTGCAGGCGCGGATAGGACAGCTCGTTGCTACCCTCGCCGGACTGACCGTGGCAGCTACTGCAGTGTTGCCGGTAGAGTCTTTTACCGGATTCGTATTCGGCGCTGTCCTCGGGCCATGGTCCGCGGTTGTGCGCCGGGTTCATCGGCAGTGTCGAAATATAGGCAACAACGTCGCTCAGGTCCTGGTAACCGCCGATGGTTCGCTCCTGCACGAACGGTTGCATTGACGGGTTGTCGCGACGCCCGCTGCGTATATCGAGCAATTGTTTCATCAACACGTTGACATGCTGTCCGGCGATCTGTGGATAGGTACCGTCGTCGTTGCCCCAGGCCTCTGGCAAGTGGCAACGCGCGCAGATTTCGAAACTGCGACGACCGTTGTCGAGGTCGGGTGTGAAGTCGAGCACCACGCGAATCGGCTCGACGGCAGCCAGTTTCGACGAAAATACCAAAACCAGTATGCAAAGGCTGTGGCAAAGCGTTATAGGTATCCTGTTCATCAGCGGCGGCCGCATTGCGGCCGCATTTCCCCAGTTTAAGCGAATATTCACGATAAATTCTAGGGAAGTTGCTTATGTATAGATTGATCAGCGTCAGGGATTGGACGATTGGTCGACATACGCCTTAAGCCGTAATTAGCTCGCAATTCGGATCGAATCCTTTAATTCATATATCCAGGTGCGAATCCGGAAAGGCGGAAGAGGCCATCGTCAATTTAGACAGGAACCATCAGCACAATCCCGAGACACACGCAGAGAGCGAGTTCTTGGTGGGACCCAACCAGGCGTTACTGCAGAATTCGGCAGATCTGGCATTGCGCGACAGAGAAAAAAATGTCGAAGCAAATGATGTTCACCCCGCCATCGTTTCATTCATGTCTGTCAGGATCGTGGCAGCTTGTTTTCCGGGTCGTAGAGCGGCTTGTAACCGACTGACTCGACCTTCATCGGGAATTGCTCGCCGAGATATTCCATGATCATCTCGCGGCCTTCCTGGCAGTACTCGAGGGGCAGGTAGCCAAGCCCGATATTTTTACCAATGCTTGGCCCGTAGGCGATGCTGGTCAGGTACGAGCGACGGCCTTTCGAGTCGATCGGCACCTCGCCCGTCTGCGGATCCATCAATGGGCACTGGCCTACCGGGAAACGCGCGATGCCCTCTGAATCCACATTGTTCGTCATTGAGAGCGTGCACAGGTATGCGGACTGGTGTTCGAGCTCGCGTTGCTCGAGATAGGGCGCCTTGCCGTGGAAGTCTGCTGCCTTGACTACGGGGCGTGCCAGGCCGGCCTCGTACAGGTTGTACTCGGTCAGCAGGTCTGCGTTTTGCAGCCGCAGGCTCTTTTCCATGCGCCGGGTGTTGGCATAGGTTTCCACCCCGACCGGGGTCGCGCCCTGTGCGAAGACCAGGTCCCATAACGACATGCCATAGCTAAAGGCGACGTGCAACTCCCAACCTTGCTCGCCTACGTAGGAGATGCGAAATGCTTCGACTGGAATGCCTTTCAAGGTGAGCTGCCGGGTTGCGGCAAACGGGAAGTTTTCATCTTCCCAGGCAGCGGGATCGTCCGCGATCGCCTGAATAGTCTTGCGTGCGTTCGGCCCCCAGACACCCAGGCAGGCCATGTGATCCGATCGATCATCGATGTAAACGTTCCAGCCATTGTCCTCGGCCATGCGCTTGAGCCAGATGTAGTCGCGGTGACCCGCGTCTGCACCATCGATGACGCGGAAGCGATCTTTTGCGTGGCGGATCACCGTGAGGTCTGCGCGGACGCCGCCGCGCTTGTCGAGGAAGTGCGTATAAACACCTTTGCCGATGGGGGTATCGCCGCCAACCTTGGCGACGCAGGTGTACTCCATCAGGGCCTCGGCGTCGGGACCGATGACATCATAGACGGCAAAATGCGACAGGTTGATCATGCCGACGTTTTCCGACATTGCGAGTTGCTCGGCATTGGAGACGCGCCAGAAATGGCGGCTGTCCCACTCGTGCTCGCGTACCGGTACTCGATCGCCGTATTTCTCCAACAGGGGTTCGTTGGCGGCGTAACCATGCGCCCGCTCCCAACCTGAGAGTTCCATGAAATAGCCACCCAGTTCCTGCTCGCGTGCCCAGAACGGGCTGCGACGCAGATTGCGGCCCTTGGTATAGGGCTCGCGATTGTGTACCGCGGGGTTATATATCTTGAACGCGGATTCGAAGCAACGGTCATGTATATAGGACGGGGTTTTCTGGATTGGGTAGTGACGTGCGGTGTCGATACCAAAAAAGTCCATCTCTGCGACGCCGTCGGTCATCCAGTCCACCAGCACCTTGGCAATTCCGGGGGCGTCCTTGACCCAGACCGCGATTGCATACCAGAGTCCGCGGGTTAGCGAGGATTCGCCGATCGACGGTCCGCCGTCGGTGGTCACCTGCAGCAGGCCGTTGAACGAGTGTTTCTCGTTGTAACCGATTTCACCGAGGATCGGCGTCAGTTCCATGGCGCGCTCCAGCGGCTCCATGATTTGTTCGAGTTCGAGATCTCGCTGCGATGGTGACCAGTGGGTCTCTCCTTTTTTGGGGAGATCACGCGGGTGTACCAGTCGGGGTTCTTTTTCCTCGTAGTAACCCCATTCGATCTGGCCCCCTTCCGGTGTTTTCGGGTCGCCGGTGTCGCGCATGTAGGCCGAGTTGCCCTGGTCGCGCAGCAGCGGGTAACCGATGTCCTTGCCGGTGCCTTCGAATTCAGTGTAAGGGGCGAAAAAGGAGAGCGGGTGATCGACCGGCATGACCGGGAGATCCTCACCGGCCAGTTCGGCGATGGTGCGCCCCCACAGTCCCGTGCACACGATGACGTGGTTGGCGGCAATGTAGCCGCGGCTGGTATCCACACCAACGATGCGGCCTGCCTCTATGTTGAGGCCGGTCGCCGTGGTGTTGGCAAAGGATTGCGCCTTGCCGGTCTTGACCGCGTTGTCGACCAATATGCCGGCAACCGTTTGAGAGCGAGGTTTCACCAGGCCGGCGTCTGGATCCCACATCGCGCCCTGGATCATGTCTTCTTCGAGCAGCGGGAACAGTTGCTTGGCTTCGGCCGCGCTGATCATTTTCACGTTGGTGCCGAAAGCCTTGCCGGAAGCAACCTTGCGCTTGAGTTCCATCATGCGGTCGTCGTCGCCTTTACGTGCTACCTCGAGGCCACCGATACGCGAGTAATGGCCCATCTTGTCGAAGAACTCGATGCTGTAGTGCGTGGTGTAGCAGGTGAACTTGCTATGATCGGTGGCGTAGCAGAAATCGGAGGCGTGCGAAGTCGAGCCGCAATCGGTCGGAACCGAGGTCATGTCGATGCCGACGATATCATCCCAGCCGCGTTCGACCAGGTGATGCATCACCGAGGCGCCGACAATGCCGCCGAGGCCGATGATGACAACGTTGGATTTATCTGGAAACTGGGCCATGTATATTCTCCTGAAAGCGGCCGACGGGCGCCGGCAAAAGTGTACTCAGTTTCGAAATACCGCACAAGCTCCGCGCCCTTTTGACACCGATTTGAGACTTCGTTGACAAAGATCACACAACGTAGTCCAAATTAGCTTATCATATGAAAATCTGGTTCGGTTTCCGGACCCGTGTTAACTAAACCACGGCCAACCTGGGGTAAGTTAAATGAAACTAGCTGAATTGATACGTGGCAAGAGCCATGAAATTGTCAAGATCAGGTCAGATGATAGTATCGCGGAAGCCGCGATTGCACTGACCGAACATAAAATCGGCGCGCTGCTGGTCGAAGATCAGGACGGTACCATTGGCGGTATATTGTCCGAGCGAGACATTGTCGGTGGTATGGCCCCTCACGGTGCCGATTTGCACGATGTGGAAGTATCCGAACTGATGACTCGAGACGTGATTCGATGTTCTCCAAATGACTCGGTTAACGAGGCGATGGCGATGATGACCGATCGACGTATCCGCCATCTGCCTGTTTTCGACGGTGATGAACTGGTCGGATTTATCAGTATTGGTGACCTGGTCAAATGTCGGATCATGGAAGTTCAGTCCGAAGCCGAGGCGTTGCGACAGTACATCGCGTCCTGATCCTGCCGGGACCTGTTGGCCCCGACAGAATTTTTACGCTTACTTCGCAGCATCCAGCGCCTGGTCAATATCGGCAATAATGTCTTTCACATTTTCAATGCCGATGGATAAGCGCACCAGGTCCGGAGAAACACCCGAAGCTGCCAACTCTTCATCTGCAAGCTGACGGTGTGTGGTCGAAGCCGGGTGACAGGCCAACGATTTGGCATCACCGATATTTACCAGGCGGGTGATCAACTGCAACGCATCGATAAACTTTGTACCGGCTTCGATTCCGCCGTTGATGCCGAATGACAGAATCCCTGAGGCCTTACCGCCCATGTACTTGTCCGCTAGCGCTTTGTGAGGACTGCTTTCAAGGCCGGCGTAGCGCACCCATTCAACCCCGGAATGCCCCTCGAGGTGTTGCGCGACCGTAAGCGTGTTCTCGCAGATTCTATCCATCCGCAGTGGCAACGTTTCCAGTCCCTGCAGCGCGAGGAAGGTATTCATCGGCGCCAGTGCCGCGCCCATGTTACGCAGAGGTACGACCCGTGCACGCAATATATAAGGCGGCAGGCCGGTTTCGGTAAAGACGACACCATGGTAGGAAACATCGGGCTCGTTCAGGCGTTTGAAGCGTTCCTTGTTCGCTACCCAGTCGAACTTGTTGGAGTCAACAATCATGCCACCAATAATTGTTCCGTGGCCACCGATGTACTTGGTCAGCGAATGCACCACGATATCCGCGCCCCATTCGATCGGGCGACATAAATAGGGGGATGGGACCGTATTGTCGACGATTAACGGTACCCCGTGCGCATGCGCAATTTCGGCGACTTTTTCAATATCGAGGATATTGCCTGCCGGGTTACCCAGCGACTCGCAGTAAACAGCCTTGGTTTTGCCGTCGATCAGTGCCGCCATCGCATCCAGGTTTTCCGGGTCGGCAAAACGAACCTCTATCCCCATTTGCGGGAAAGTATGGGCAAACAGGTTGTAGGTGCCGCCGTAAAGCGTGGACATACTGATGAAGTTGTCACCTGCCTCGGCGATGGTTTGAATCGAGTAAGTTGTAGCCGCCTGGCCGGATGCCAGTGCGAGACCCGCGACCCCGCCTTCCATGTCAGCGATGCGCTGTTCCAGCACATCGTTGGTCGGATTCATAATGCGGGTATAAATATTGCCGAGTACCGCGAGATTGAACAGATCCGCGCCATGCTGGGTGTTATCGAATGCGTAGGCCGTGGTCTGATAAATCGGAACGGCGACTGCTTTGGTTGTGGGGTCGGGGCTATAGCCCGAATGGACTGCCTTGGTTTCGATTTCCATTTTATTCTCCTGTTTTTTTGGTCAGTATTATAATTGTCCGCTTATTCTATTCCTTTATTGCCGTTAACCCAATTCCAGATTTACGCGAGCGCGTCGAGCGTATTCTCAAGACGCGATAAATATACGGATAGAACCCATTACCCCGCAGTCGCCGCCAGTTTCGCTTCGCGGTGAAATACATACATTCCCGAGCAGACGATTATCGCAACCCCGATCCAGGTTACGGTATCCGGGAACTCGTCAAAGATGACCAGCCCCAGGATCGTCGCGCCGATGATTTCGACATACTGAAACGGGGCGAGGATGCCAATCGATGCCAGTCGGTAAGCGTAGACGACGAGCAGATGGCACACCGTTGCGATCAGTCCCAGTGCGCCGAGCAATAACCAGTGATCGGTCGTCGGCCAGGCGGCGGTCAGTATGGTAACCCCCTGGGCAGTACCGTAGCTGAGGGCAATACTCATGACCAGGCAGCCGAATATCCCGGCAAAAAACTGCAGTCGGATCGGATCCTCGTGCCTGACCAGCTTGCGTGTCAGCACAATATAAAAAGAGAAACAAAAAGCGGCAGCCACCGGGTACAGGGCCGCGAAGCCCACCTCGCTAAAAGTCGGGCGAATGATAATCAGGGCGCCGACAAAGCCGAGGCTTATTGCTGATATCCGCCGCCAGTGGATGGCTTCCTTGAAAAAAAGTGCCGACAACAATGTCACCAGTAATGGTTCGATAAAAAAGATAGCGATCGCATCGGCCAATGGCAAATAGGCAAGTCCGGAGAAGAAAAACAGTGTCGCGAACGCGATCAGCGAACCACGGGCGGCGTGCAGGGCGAGCGCCGGTGTAAACCAGGATCCCCGTGTTTTAAGCAGCAGTGGCGACATCAATATGATCTGGAAGAAAAATCGACTCCAGGTGACCTGTCCTGAAGATACTGATCCCGATAGCCATTTTGCGATCGCATCGATGCCGGGCAGCATTAGCATTGCAGCGATCATCATCACCATCGCGCTGGCAGTTGAATTCTTGTGGATCATCGAGTGCAGTCGAAACCTTGAGCGAGGCCCGCAGTCTAGTTGAATAAGCGGTTCGCTGGAACCGGGGCTGGCTGTATCAAATGCGCCATAGATTTAGCTTTACCCGACCACGCCCGCGCTTTGGGCGCTTTTCTCTTTACCCACTGTCAGCAGGCTTGATATGCTACGCGCCTCAAAATTCAGGTTCATTATGAGCAAGTATTCTATTTTCTCACTGGTCCGTAACGCGATCAGTTACCACGAAAACTGGGCCGCCGCTTGGCGCAGTCCAGAGCCGCAGCAGGAGTACGATGCGCTGATTATCGGTGGTGGCGGTCACGGGCTCGCAACCGCTTACTACCTGGCTAAAGAGCACGGCATGACCAACATCGCGGTGCTTGAAAAAGGCTGGATTGGTGGCGGCAACACGGGACGTAACACCACCATCGTACGTTCCAATTACCTGTGGGACGAGTCGGCGCATCTGTATGAAAAATCGATGCAGCTGTGGGAGGGTCTGAGCCAGGATTTGAATTACAACGTCATGTTCAGCCAGCGGGGCGTTTATAACCTGGGGCATAACCTGCAGGACATGCGCGATATCCAGCGCCGTGTCAACGCCAATCGTCTGAACGGTATCGACGGGCACGTTGTCACACCGGAAGAGATCAAGCGTGCGATACCCGAGATCAATATCGACCAGGGATGCCGCTATCCAATCCTGGGCGCATCTTTCCAACCCCGCGGCGGGGTCGCGCGGCATGACGCGGTAGCCTGGGGCTTTGCGCGCGGCGCCGATATGCGCGGCGTTGATATCATTCAAAACTGTGAGGTAATCGCGATTAACCAGAATAAAGGGGCGGTTACCGGTGTCGAGACTACGCGTGGCCGGATCAAGGCGAAGAAAATTGGCGTCGTGGTCGCCGGACACTGTTCGGTACTAGCCGAGATGGCCGGTTTTCGCATGCCGATCGAAAGTCATCCGCTGCAGGCGCTGGTGTCGGAACCGATCAAACCTGTAATCAACACGGTGATCATGTCAAACGCCGTGCACGGCTATATCAGCCAATCCGACAAGGGTGATCTCGTTATCGGTGCCGGCATCGACAGTTACAATGGTTACGGTCAGCGCGGTAGCTTCCCGACGATCGAGCATACCGTCGCGGCAATCTGCGAAATGTTCCCCATCTTCAAACGCGTGCGCATGAACCGCCAGTGGGGCGGTATCGTCGATACCGCGCCCGACGCCTGTCCGATAATCGGCAATACCCCGGTCAAGGGACTTTACTTCAACTGCGGCTGGGGCACCGGTGGTTTCAAAGCCACCCCCGGTTCCGGCTGGGTGTTTGCCCACAATGTCGCCACCGGCGAACCACACGAACTTAACCGGCCATTTGCGCTGGATCGTTTCGTTAGCGGTTTCCTCATCGACGAGCACGGCGCTGCCGGCGTTGCGCATTAGGAGGCATACAGGATGTTGCTAATTGAATGCCCCTGGTGTGGCGTACGTGATGAAACTGAATTTACCTGTGCCGGCGAAGCGCATATCGCAAGACCGCTCGAAACCGAGAAGTTAAGCGACGAGGAATGGGCCGACTACCTGTTCATGCGCAACAACCCCAAGGGTGCTCACCGCGAACAATGGTTACACGCAGCCGGTTGCCGTCGCTACTTCAACGCCGAGCGCGATACTGTGACCTACCAGATCAAGGGCACCTACAAGATTGGTGAAAAGCCTCCCGCAAGAGGCAACAAGTGAGTCAGCCATTCCGAACCGCACAGGGTGGGCGCGTCGATCGTGAGCGGGAGATCAGGTTCACCTTTAATGGCAAGCGCTATACCGGCCTGGCCGGCGATACGCTGTGTTCGGCATTGCTCGCCAACGGCGTACACCTGGTCGGACGTAGCTGGAAGTATCATCGTCCCCGTGGCGTCATGAGTGCGGGTTCGGAGGAACCGAACGCGATTTTCCAGGTAGAAAAGGGTAACCGTACCATTCCCAATGCCCGTGGCACCCAGGTGGAGCTTTATGATGGCCTCGACGCGAACAGCGTCAATTGCTGGCCCAGCCTGGATTTTGATTTGCTGTCGATCAACAGCCAGTTCAGCCGCCTGATGCCTGCCGGTTTTTACTACAAGACTTTTATGTGGCCGAAATCGATGTGGAAGAAATATGAACATTTCATTCGTAAGGCTTCGGGACTGGGTGAAACCCCGCGCGAGAATGATCCTGATCGATACGAACATGTTCACCAGCATTGTGATGTGCTCGTTGTCGGCGGCGGAGTCGCAGGTCTTAGCGCGGCGCTTGCGGCAGGTCGTGCCGGCGCGCGCACGATCATCGCTGACGAACAATCCGAACCGGGCGGGATGACGCTTGCAGGCACGGCGCAGATCGATGGCGTTGACGCCAGCCAGTGGATCGAAAACGCGGTGGCCGAGTTAGGCAGCATGCCGGAGGTGACACTGTTACCGCGCAGCACCGTGTTTGGTTATCACGATTACAATTTCCTGACCATAAACCAGCGTCTTAGCGATCACCTGCCGATTGCAGAACGCACCGGCGGACGCGAGAAACTGTGGCAGGTCAGGGCACAACAGGTCGTGCTCGCGACCGGTGCCGCTGAACGCCCACTGATTTTTGCCAATAACGACCGCCCCGGGATAATGCTGGCTTCCGCGGTATCAACCTACGCGACTCGCTATGCGGTAAAACCAGGCAAACAGGCCGTCGTGTTCACCAACAACGATAGCGCTTATCAAGCTGCACTCGATCTAAATGCTGCCGGCGTCGAAGTCGTTGCCGTGGTCGACGTGCGTACCGATTCGGCCAGTGAAATCGCCAACACGGTGCGCAGTGCCGGCATCCAGGTGATCAATGGCAGCCTTGTTGTCGATACCACGGGTCGCAAACGGCTGCGCTCGGTGCAGGTCATGCGCCTGTCTGCGGATGGTTCGTCGGTGAGTGGTAATGTCAAATCGCTCGGCTGTGATCTCCTCGCCGTCTCAGGTGGCTGGAGTCCGGTGGTGCACCTGAATGCCCAATCCGGGGCCAGGCCGGAATGGGATGACGCCAAGGCGATGTTTCTGCCCGGTACACCGACACAACCCCAGTTCTCGGTCGGCGCTGCAAACGGCAGGCTCGACCTGGCGGGATGCCTGCAACAGGGCACCGAGGCCGGTAACGATGCTGCTGCGGCTTGCGGTTTCGATGAAACGATGAAAGCCCCGTCTGCCGATACGGTCGACAGCGAGGTAATATTGCCGCTTTGGACCGCACCTTCACCCTACACTCGGGGCCGGGGACCAAAGGCTTTCATCGACATGCAAAACGATGTTGGTGCGGCTGATATCCAGCTTGCAGTACGGGAAGGTTTTCAGTCTGTCGAGCACGTCAAGCGTTACACCGCGATGGGCTTCGGTACCGACCAGGGCAAGCTCGGCAATATCAATGGTATGGCCATCCTCGCCGAAACCATGGGACAGAGTATCGCCGCTACCGGCACCACGACCTACCGACCGAACTATACGCCGATCAGTTTCGGTGCGTTTGCCGGGCATAACCTGGGTGACAGGCTATTTGATCCGGTACGCAAGACGGCGATGCATGCCTGGCACGAAGAAAATGGCGCCAGGTTCGAGGATGTCGGCCAGTGGAAGCGTCCCTGGTATTACCCGAAAGCGGACGAAGACCTGTACGCCGCGGTTAATCGTGAATGCCTCGCGGTGCGCGCAAGCGTCGGTATTCTCGATGCATCGACGCTCGGCAAGATCGAAATCAAGGGGCCCGATTCCGCGAAATTTCTGGAAATGATTTACACCAATAACTGGATGAAGCTCGAGAACGACAAGGGACGCTACGGTTTCATGCTCGGTGAAGACGGTATGGTCATGGACGACGGCGTTACCATACGCATCGCCAAGGATCATTTCTTCATGCACACGACTACCGGCGGCGCCGCGGGTGTACTGGCGTGGATGGAGCGCTGGCTGCAGACCGAATGGCCGCAGATGGAAGTTTTTCTGACTTCGGTGACCGATCACTGGGCGACGGCGGCCGTGGTGGGCCCGAAGAGTCGCGATGTCGTCGCGGCGGTCTGCGAGGGCATCGATTTTTCAGCAGCAGCATTTCCATTTATGGCCTCGAAAACCGGGACTATCAGTGACATCGAATGCCGCGTGAATCGTATCAGTTTCTCCGGTGAACTCGCCTACGAAGTCAACATCCCGGCGAATCATGGCCGCTTCATGTGGGAACAGCTGATGCAGGCAGGGGAGCCATTCGATATCACCCCCTATGGCACCGAAACCATGCACGTGCTGCGGGCTGAAAAAGGCTACGTGATCGTCGGGCAGGATACGGATGGCTCGGTTACGGTTGAAGACCTGGGGCTTGGCTGGGCGTTATCGAAAACCAAGGACGACTTCATCGGTAAACGCTCGCTGAGTCGACCGGACACGGTACGTAAAGACCGCAAGCAACTGGTCGGCCTGATCACCGAAGATCCTCAAACGGTGATTCCCGAAGGTGCGCAACTGGTGAACGACCCTGGGGCGCCGGTGCCGGTGCCGATGACAGGTCACGTGAGTTCGAGTTACTTCAGCGCCTGTTGCGGTCATTCGATCGCACTGGCGCTGGTGAAGGGCGGTCACCAGCGCATGGGCGAAACCGTGTACGCGCCACTCTCCAATGGTCGTGTGATCAAGGCCGAGATCACCGATCCCGTGTTTTACGATAAGGAAGGAGCGCAGCAGAATGTCTGACCTTTTCCAACAGGAGAGCCCGCTGGTCCAGATTGAACTGGGCGAGACGGTTGGGAGTGCCCCATTGATCGAAGAAAAACCTTTCCTGGGTTACGTTAACCTGCGCGGTCGCTTCGACAATACCAAGTTCCTGGCTGGAGCTTTGAAAGTGCTTGGCTGCGAGCCGCCGACAACCGCCAACACCGTGATTGAATCGGGCGACTATCGAATTTACTGGCTGGGTCCGGACGAATGGTTGATCGTGACACCGGCAGGCAGACAGGGGCAGTTAAAGGCTGAACTGCTGTCGGCGATGAAGGGCGCATTTTGTTCTGTTGTAGATAATTCAAGCGGACTAACCATGATCCATGTCAACGGTGAGCATGCAGCGGCATTGCTTGCGACCGACTGTCCGCTCGATTTGCATCCGCGTGAATTCAAGCATGGACAGTGCGCGCAGACGCGGCTTGCCAAGGCCGGAATGACGCTGTCGCCGCTGCCCGATAATTCCGGTTTCGAGGTCATTATCCGTCGCAGCTTTGCGGATTACCTGCTGTTGTGGTTGCAGGAGGCCGCGATCGCTTTCGAGTAGCCGTTGCCTGAAACGGAACTTTTTACTGCCAGATTTTCGGTTTAACCATGTACTACGGCGAGAAACTCAATAGTATCAGCCACCTGGTCGGTGCCGTACTGGCACTGGTTGGATTGGGTGCATTACTCACCATTGGAATACAGTCAGGCGATCCGTGGATCATTTCGAGCTTTAGCGTTTTCGGCGTTACCCTGGTATTGCTCTATACCATGTCGACGCTGTATCACAGTTTTCATCCACCGAAGCTCAAGGACCTGTTCCAGCTGCTCGACCACGTCGCAATTTACCTTTTGATCGCTGGCACCTACACACCCTATATGCTGGTTAGCCTGCGCGACGGTAATGGTTTCCTGATTCTCGGCATCATCTGGGCACTCGCCATGGCGGGTACCTTGAGCGAGGTATTTTTATCCGGATGGGTGGTTAAAGTGGGGCAAATGCTGATCTACCTCGGTATGGGATGGGCATGCGCATTTGATTTCGTCAGCCTTCAAGCTGTGCTTCCCGGAGCAGGCCTGTGGTGGCTGACGGCCGGCGGTCTTGCTTACACCGGGGGCGTGGTGTTCTATATCCTTGACATGATGGATCGGCTGGTCCATGCCCACGGCATCTGGCATTTTTTTGTACTGGCCGGTTCCGCCTGCCACTTTGTTTCGGTGATTGGTTACGTCAGGTAGAGGATTCCGCCCGCGGCATCATCGTTATGCCGATACCTCAGGAACGCCACGAAAGCAGGAAGCTATTACCCGCTAGTTTGTTTTTCATTCCGCCGAGTCAGCCGAGTCGACTTGTCGAATGGTGATGGGTATTCGGTCATCAAGCTTGCCCGGTTTCAGTGGATCAAACCCGAACAGGTTCGACACGCGGCGAAAGCCCGGATCAAACACCCACTGGCTTGCCATACCGGCTGCATGTCCGACCAGGCGTATTTTTGGAAACTCACTCTGCCAGTGTGTCATCGGTATGCGCCGAGCCAGAATCGTTTTTCTTTGAGCGCTCAATTCTTCCTGGCGCAGTTTCTGCGCCTGTGTTGCAGAATGGTTTACGCGCAGTTTGATGGTATTTTGCAGGTCTTGCGCACGCTGCCGGGCGCGCGATGTTTCCATCAGGCTATAGGTGTATTCATTGGGTAAGATGCGTTCGTCATACTGGGCAGTGACATAATCGCAAATGTCGGGTTTTCGCAGCATTAGCAGGCGACCGTTACGATCCCGACCGATCATGGGTGAGTCTCCGACGAAGAAATCGCTGTAAAACTGCACCCCGGCCAGGTTAGCTTCAATGTCCGCCCGACTGACAATTCCGGTAAGGCGAGTGCCCATGTAGCTTTTTTCAAAGACCATCGATAGTTGCCTGATATCTTCAGGGTCGAGATGCATGCGCTTGCTGCGCAGCGCGTTGAAATAGTGAAAACCATCGTCAAAAAAATGGGTCAGCTTGTCGGCTCCCATGCGTACTCCGCAGACCTGGATTATCGATGCCAGATGAAATCTTGACGGTATGAAACGCCAGCGAGCGGCATGGTAGACACTTTCCTCGGGGTACATCTGGATGCGTTCAAACCGGGGCCAATCTTTGCAGTTGTTAGTGCCGATGCATTTCTCGAACATACCCCAGGTCACGTCGCGAATATGCTGGGATCTGAAGCTGGTAAAAAAGGCAAACTCGAGTGCCGTATCGCCAAGAGATTTCAGCTCTGCGACTGGTGCAGAGTTGATTGTGTCGATAACTACCTGAATCGCATTTGCCAACTGCGCGTTAACCAGCACCTTCGAATCCTCGAGAGGAATATGTGCATAGGTCCAGGGATCCGATTCGCTGGCATAGACTGATGTGCCGCAGGTAAACAGGAAACACACGACAAAAACAATGGCAGGCATTGATTGGTGGTCAATCTTTCTCAGCTTCATATCTCCACCTTACATGATTCCGGGCCAGGAAGCGTAGACTGCTGCCAGGAATTGTATTGCGCAACCAACTATCGCATAGTAGCGGCATCTGGAACTTACAGTAGCACTGGTTAATACTATGCGACAAACCAATCTGATTGTTGAAACACTGAAGCGGGAACTTCGTAAGCAGGGGATAAGGTACAAAGAAGTTGCAGAAAAACTTGAGTTGTCTGAAGCCAGCGTTAAAAGACTGTTTGCCGAGCGGTCGTTTACCCTGACCCGACTGGCACAGGTTTGTGAGCTGTTAAACCTCGAGTTTTCCGACCTGATTCACCAGATGGAAAAAGATATCGAGCTCACCGATCAGTTAACTCTCGAGCAGGAAACGGAACTGGTGTCGGATATCAAGCTGCTGCTGGTGGCGTATTTCCTCATGAGCAAGCTCGATTTCGAAGACATTATCAGGATCTACGATATTTCTGAGACCGAAGGCATACGCCTGTTGGCGAAACTGGATCGCATGAAGCTAATAGAACTGCAGCCGGGCAACCGGGTGAAGCTGATGATTTCAAAAAACTTCAGGTTTCTTCCGGGTGGTCCGATCGAGCGCTTTTATGAACGTGAAGTCCAGGCCGAGTTCTTTGATTCGTCGTTTGATGGTAACGGTGAGTTTCGCATCTATATCTCGGGTGTTTTTTCGCGCGCCGCAAATGCTGAAATAATCAAAAAGATTAAACAACTTGCAGTCGATGCGCACGAACTGAGACTCGATTCTGAATCCGTTCCGTTGGAGGATCGTTTTGGCTGCAGTTTTATAATGGCGATCAGGCCCTGGGAGGTGAAGGTGTTTGACGAATTGCGGCGTGTGCCCAGCCACAAGAAATTTTAATCTAAGCCGCTAAAGCCTGGCGTCAAAAGCAGACTCCGAGACCGGTGTAGTATTGATTACCGACGACGGTTTGGACTAATCCTTAAGTCTGCTGAATAACGATAAGCAGGCTTGTCCCGCGCACTCGGAGGTCGGATTTATTCTTGAGCTGAAATAGAAAATCCCAATTTGTATATTCGCATAGAATAATCTAATTTGGCCCCTGTAGTAATAAGGCAAACAGGGCTATGCTGAATTTTTTGGGGACGGTAACTCCTTACAACACTCTCGATCAACAAGGCCTTCAGTCGCTTGCGGACATCGCTATTCGGCGGAGCTACAAGAAGAATATGGTAATCATCCAGCAGGGTGATGATACCAATACAATGTTCATATTAATCGAGGGGGAAATGCGGGTTTATGTCGAAGACGAGGAGGGAAAGCAGTTAACAGTCCGAATACTCAAACCCGGCGATTCCTTTGGCGAGGTTGCGCTGATCGGAGACTTCCCCAGAACCGCCAGTGTCGTAACGATAACTGATACTGTCGTAGCGGCGTTCTCACGAGAAAAGTACCTGTCTTTTCTGAAACAGCATCCAGAAATTGCGCTTGCACTCGCTAAAGCCCTGGCCAAAATAGTGCGTGATACCACTGAGGAACTCGGCAGCATCGCGTTGTGTGATGTGTATGGGCGCATTATCCATATTTTTGAAAAATATGCCGTTGAGGCTGACGATCGTCGGTTAGTCCCCAGATTTACCCACCGGGAAATAGCAGGCATGATAGGATCCTCGCGCGAAATGGTCAGCAAGATTCTTAAGGATCTCGAGAACGGTAGTTATATTTCGATAACCGATAAGCACTACGTGATCAACAAGAACCTGCCTGCCAATTGGTAAGCCAAAAGGCTTGCCGTCAAGTCACCCATCAACGACTCCAATTTCCGGTTTGGAGAAACATCACAGAATACGACTTGGTTGTATCGATAGTAAAACTACCCATTAAATTGGCGATTTACTCCATGCCGACTCGGGTAATTTTTCACAAATTCCAGGGTAATCGGTAACAGGATAATTTATCCCCCTTACCTACAATTGCGCTCAACACGAAACGGAAATCACGGTGAAACGGATTCAGGAATTACCGGCTCACCAGGGCTTCCACTCAATGACCAATCGGCAATTGAAGATTGCCATAAACCAAGAGGGAACAATACGATGAAAAAGCGCAATACAGCAAAGCATCAACTGGGATTTTTTGATTTAGGTTTTTCACTGGCGGTGTTAGCCCTATTCGGCACATTTGCCTATGCCGTCACGCCAGATCAGGACGACAAGGTCGCAGTACAGGAACCGCAAATTGAGGTCGTGGCTAATTACCAAGAAGGGGAATGAAGATGAAAAACAAACTCATCAAAAACAAAAATTACGACGAATCAATCCTGAGATACGCCACAACCACGTTGGTACCAATAACAAAGTCGGCAGTTAATGATAGCCAACCTGAAACAAGACAGGATATGACAGAAACCGAGGCCAAAGGGCAGATTAAACCGGGAAAACGTGAACAGGTTTATCTGCACTCGATTGGTCGATTCAGCAAGCTTAAAAAGCTGCAGAAGGGCGCTTACAAAGATTAACTGGTTTGCTTAATGATTGGTGAATGTTGGGATGATCATTGATTAGAGCCGAGAGCCCGTTTTTGGCCAGAGATTGCCTCCTAGCCCAGCTGATTGAGCGTTAGCTTTGGACCTGTCACTCAATCAATCGTAAAACGTTAGGCTTCGAGACACCGGCATTCGAGATATATTGCTTCACCTCTCGTGGAAGGTATCCTTTTTTGGGGACCACAGGACGGCATTGGAGAAAGACTTAAATGAGTAACTGTTTGAGCAAGAATTTCGGACTCATAGACGGTCATACTTATATCATAGGTAGAGATGATGACGTTTATTGGGAAGACTATATCT
>CAMYLU010000009.1:0-7547 GCA_947259485.1 uncultured Gammaproteobacteria bacterium
ATGCGCATCGATCAGTTCGGCACTGACCCGGATGTGCTCGCCGCTCTTGCGCACGCTGCCTTCGAGGATGTATCGCACCTTTTGTTGCTCGGCAATTTCGGCGATCGAGGATTTCTGACCCTTGTACTGTAAAATCGAGTAACGCGCGACGGTGCGCATATGCCTGAATTTGGACAGCGTCGCGATAATGTCTGCTGTTAATCCGTCACTGAAATGTTCCTGCTCCGGATCGCCGCTCATGTTTTCAAATGGCAACACAGCGATCGACGGCATGTCGTCAGAATCCAGGGCTGGCGATCGTGGCGCCAATTCATCCTCGAGACCCGCCAGGACCAGGCAATCGAGAATTTCGTGATTGATGGTCGGATCCTTGAATGGCGCCGTATCCATGGAATAACGCAGCCATTCGTCCAGCGTCTGCGGCATGGCTGCCATTGAATGGCTACATTCGCGCAGAAATATTTGCAACGTTTTTCTTGCTTGCTCCATCTTTCCCAGTTTCACAAGCGCAGCGGTGCTATAGATACGGATAAAATTTGGCGCGTTTTTCAAGTGATCGATTGTTTCAAAGGCGTCCTCGTAACGCCCGCAAAGATATTGGGCCTCGGCCAGGTTCCAGCCAATCCACCAGTTGTACGGATCCAGATTATGTGCCTTTTTGGCCGTTTCGAGCGCATCCTCGAAGCGGCCCTGCATCGATAAATTCATTACCCTGGTAGTCAGGCTATCCGGGTCATTGGGATTGATTGCCTGCGCCTTGTCGAGATACTGCTCGGCGCTTTTATTATTGCGGCTGAACAACTGGAAATCAGCATTAGCAAGAAGTGCTTGAACATGTTCCGGCCCCAGTTCGAGTGCTTTACGGGCGTGCTCTCCAGCTATTTCAAACGACGGCTCATAATCCTCGATCAGTCGGTCCATCCAGGTCATGATGTGGCATTGGTAAAGAATGGCATGAGCTCTTACGTTGCCAGGGTCGAGGGTCAGGCAGCGGTTCAACTGATCGATCGCAATTGCAAAACTTTCCCAGTTGGCTTGATGCATATGATAGGCACCGCTCAACAGCAAGTCGTAGGATTCCTGACCCGCGGCACCCTTGGCGAGCGCGATGCGCTGCAGGTCGGATTCGATCCGGCCGGTGACCGTGGCGGCGATGCTACGGCTTAGCTCTTCTTCTAGATCAAACAGGTTGCCGATCTCGGCGTCATAACGCTTTCCCCAGACCTGGTTGCCGGAAGCGGCCTCGATCAATTGCACGGTGATACGAATCCGATCCGTGGACTTACGTATACTGCCCTCGACGATGTAATCGACTTTGAGTTCCTGCGATATTTCACCCAGGCTCTTTATTTGCTGCTTGAATGCGAAGCTGGAGATGCGCGATTTAACCTGCAGATCCGGGAATGCAAATAGATTTAAAATGATGCTTTCGGTGATACCGTCGCTGAAATATTCCTGTTCCGGATCGCCCGACAGGTTGTCGAATGGCAGCACCGCGATGCTATGGTCGGTCGACGAAGGCGAATCCAGTGCCGGTACTTCAGCTGGTGCGGATGGGGCCGAGGTTGCAGGAGGATCGGCTTTGCTGCGTTTTTCTCCACCGGCAATACGGTCGCGCAGTTCGATCGTCGCCGATTCGGGTTCGATGTCGAGTTCTTCTCGCAAAGCCTGCTGGCAGCGTTTGAAAGCCTGCAGTGCGTGGCTGCGATCGCCATTGTCGAAGTAAGCACGCATCAGCAGGCGCCAGCCTGATTCGCCGAGCGGGTCCTGCTTGACCAATCGTTCCGAAGATTTAATCGCGTTACCGAAATCGTGGCTGAGCAGTTGGGTTTCGGCCAGCTCCGATAGTATTTCGATGAACTGGCGTTTAAAGCGGCCACGTTCGCTGTCCAGCCATTCCTGGCATGACGCGTCGCGGATCGAAATGCCCTCGAGAAACTCCCCCTGGTAGAGATCGGCCGCGGTGGTCAGGGATTCGTAATCGCCTTCGGTGGCGAGGCGTTCGAACTCGTGCACGTCGATATCGATCAATTCCGCTATCAGGCTGACCGTGGTGCGATCGACCTGCAGCACCATGTCGGCCACGTCGCCGAGTGATTTCCTGATCGCGCTCAGGCATTGGCGCAGCGAGTTGCGTGCCTGCTCCTCGCTGCGATCGCTCCACAACAGGTTGATCAGGCGTTCGCGCGGGTGACGTAATCCAGGGGTCAGGGCGAGATAGGCTAGCAGGACCTCGGCCTTGCGCATCGACAGCGAAATTCGCGTGCCTGATGGCAGCAAACATTCGAATTGGCCCAGCAATATGAGTTCCAACTTCGACATCTGGCTTCCCCGGAAGCAAATTTCAAAAAATTAGTTGGTTAAAATACGTTTAAAATCATATAGTTATAAAATTTAATGATTATTTAATGATCATTTTGGGTTATTTAACGCGATTCGGCAAGGGATTTAACGGGGCATGACGAGAATGATCATCGTCGCAACAACAAACCCGTAACGAGGCATCCGAAATGAGAAAAGTCAAAAACAACCTCCACGTTGAAAATCCGGCCGTCATGTTTGCCCAGGGCGTTGAAAGCCTGATCAGCGATCCGATGTATCATCCGGCTCAAAGCGATTACCAGGAATCAGATCGCCTGAAGCGCCTTGCCAACAAGCAGGATTCACACGGTAACCTCTTCAGCAGCCTGATGCGCCAGTTCGCTAATCACTGATAATCATACAAAGCGGAGGATACTTCTCCGAGAGTATCCTCCGCCTCTCTTAACTCCCCACCCATTGGTCTCGCGCCTGTAAATTGCCTGCGTCCCCGGAGATAGAACCGGAATTCAGGCCGAAATCTTTATAAATCGACGAAATAAATTTTTCCTATTTGATAAGTGGGCCTGACAGGCGTAGTCTCAAGGGTCACAGCCGAGTGCTGTAGGAGGAGTTATGAAAGCAATTACAAAACTGGTGATAGCGACGCTGCTGGTTTCCAGCTACTGGGTAGCAGGTCAGGCGCTAGCCGCAGAGGGTTACGGCAAGCAGAAAGTTGTTTATCACATCAATTATGACAATCCAAAGGCGCAGGCAGGTGCGCTGCGCAACATCCAGAATCATATCAATGCTGTCGGCGCCGAAAACCTCGATCTCAAGGTTGTACTGCATGGTAATGGACTGGCATTGTTGCTGGAGCCTGATTCGCTGGACAAGTTGAAAAAGTTCAAGCATGCCAATGCAGACGACAAGATGACCGCGAAAGTTACCGACCTTAAAGGACAGGGCGTGGATTTTCACGTTTGTGCCAATACAGTTCGAGGCCGCAAGGTCGACGTGGAATCCGATCTCTACGATGTTTCCAGCGAAGATATAGTTCCCAGCGGTGTGGCCGAGGTAGCCAAGCTACAGGCCATGGGATACTCGTACATAAAACCTTAGGGTGTATCGCTGGATTTGAATGGAAGGCTGAATGTAAGCCTGTCGGAACCCCGGTCAGGCTAACATTTCCGAGACTACTGGCAGGATCGATGCAATCAGCAGTAGTGCCATGACGATGTTAAATAGTTGCAGGTGTTTCGGATCCTTCAGATAGCGCTGCAAGCCGGCACCGAATACGAGCCATACGCCGGCGCAGGGGATCGTGATTACCACGAAGGTCAGGCAGATTATCAATACCTGGATAAAAAAGTTGTCGTCCAGCGAAGTATAGGCCGCAAGCGCACTACTACCCATGATCCAGGCCTTGGGATTGACCCACTGGAATGCTGCGGCCTGCCAGAAGTTGATCGGTTTTGATTGACTGATTTCGCTGACACCACCCCGGGTAGTGGCAATTTTCCACGCTAGGTAAAGCAGGTAGATGACGCCTATGACCTTGATGACTTCGTGCAGAATCGGGTAGAGCTGGAACAGGGTACCAAATCCCAGCCCGATCAACGCCAGCATCACCGGGAAGCCGATACAGATGCCGAGCAGGTGCGGCACGCCGCGACGCACGCCAAAATTTAGTCCGGTCGTGGTTAACATCACGTTGTTGGGTCCGGGTGTAATCGCTGCGATTACACCGAACAGTACAAACGAAACAAACAATTGCAGTTCGATGAGTTACACCCTGTTAGTCTTTTCTGAAGGTCATCCAGCGACGTGGATCCTGGAATTTCGCTGGGCAATTGTGATAACAGGTTAATCATTCATCATTGCCGATACAAAGGCAATTCGATTTTTCGGTCAATCAGGATAGACTTCACGTCAATTCAATTTGCCGGAGAGAGCTGGTGTCAGTCAGCCACGAACTGCTAGATGTCGTTGATGAAAACGACAATGTTGTTACGGTCAAGACCCGTGGCGAAATTCATGCCCGGGGCTTGATGCACCGCGCGGTCCATATCCTCGTTTTCAATAGCGACGGTGAGCTGTTTCTGCAGAAGCGTTCGCTCACCAAGGACGAGCAGCCGGGAAAATGGGATTCCTCGGCGGCGGGTCATCTCGACAGCGGTGAGGATTACGATGATTGTGCCAAGCGGGAAATCGCTGAAGAACTGGGAATCCAGGTCGATCAATCCCTCGAACAACTGTTTAAATTGCCGGCATCACTGCTCACCGGTAACGAGCATTGCATGGTATATCGTTACGCTTACGATGGTCCGATGGAGTTGCATCCGGAAGAGATTGACGATGGCAGGTGGATTAGTCCTGCAGCCATGGATCGACGGGTTGCGGATCATGATCCGAACCTGACCGAATCGGTCTGTTTGATATGGAAGCAATATCGGGGACTGGATAGCAAAACTGTTTGATCGGCCTGGATCAGCTTGCATCGAAGTTAGATGGATTAAGCCGTGGTTGATGTATTTGAAAAACAGTATTGATAATAACGTTATTTAACATATACTTAAGAGCCATAGTTAATCTTGTTTGGAGAAATACGAGGTAATTATGGAAGCTTTAATTTCAATCGCAACTGAGTTTTGGAACACGTTAGCCCCGACTACCGGGTTCCTGGTACTGGGTCTGCTGATATCACTCAGTTTCCTCAAAAAAGTCTTGTTTTAAATTCAGCTATACAAATGACCGCCCCGGCGTTTTAATAACGCCTCGATAACTACACGGCAGCGGGTGGTGAAATGTCAAAAATTGCTCTTATCGTTGGCGCTGGAAGTGGCAACAGTGCCGCGTTTGCACGTGCGCTTGCCGCAGACGAATACAAGGTTGTGCTGGCCGCGCGAAATATTACGAAACTCGATTCATTGTGTTCACAGATTGATGCGCATGCGATTAGCTGCGATGCGACCTCGGTCGATTCGGTGCGCGATTTGTTCGATTCGATGCAGCAGGCGATCGGTACCGCCGATGTCGTGCTCTATAACGCCAGCGCCTATACCGCCGGTTCAATTACCAACCTCGACCCCGAGCTGGTGCTGGATTCACTAATGCAGACGGCTTACGGCGCTTTCCTGGTTGCGCAACAGGCGGCAATCGGTATGAAGCAGCTTGGTGGTGGTGCGCTTTTCTTCACCGGTGCGACCGCCAGCGTCAAGGGCTTTCCCAATTTCGCACCTTTTGCGATGGGTAAGTTTGCCTTGCGAGGCCTGGCGCAAAGCCTGGCACGAGAACTTGGTCCAGAGAATATTCACGTGGCGCATTTCATCATCGACGGTGGGATCGCCTCCCCGGGACGGGATCTGGGTAGTGAAGACCCCGCAAGCAACAGCAACGATGCCGAGCTCGAACCCGACGCGATTGCGCAAACCTATATGGCGGTGTTGAAACAGCATCGCAGTGCGTGGACGCATGAAATTGACCTGCGCCCCTGGGTCGAGAATTTCTAGCGTGTTGCAGCCGGTCGACTATCTGGCACCCGATGTGCCGGATCAATTACCCTGGCATGACGTGCCGTTGGTTGTCGCCAGCGACAAAAGCGTCAGGGAGTACGGTGCCCTGGTCGATAACCCTGATGAATTTGAAATCGAAATCGTGCAATGGCCCGCGCAGGGCTGGCGTCCGGTTGATGCCGGAACCGGTGATGAAGGCGGTGTTGTCGAAGGTATTTTTCATAGCGAATGGCAGGGCGAGGTGCTGCATGGCCGCAATGATGCGGTTAACGGTAACTATATTCTCGGCTGGTCAGACAATCCCGGAAACGCCAGCGCGGATGCTAATTTACCTAAGCCCGAGCGGGTGTTGTTATGGCATTTGAATTACCACCCCGACGGCGGGCAATTGTTTTATCCGATGGATAATGAGCCATTTGTAGTGCCGGTGGCCTTGGCGGGCGATGACCTGGCGCTGGGGAAAATCATCGCCCTGTGGTGTGACGGCAGCCAGGGACTTTATATTCATCCAGGCATCTGGCATGAAGGCGTTTTCCCGGCGACCCCGGCACAATCGTTTCGGGATCGACAGGGCAGGGTGCATGCACGTGTCAGTTGTAACATCGCGCAGGAATTCGGTGTTTTCCTGAATGTTCCCTTACAGGCGGCTATTTCTTGACCAGGCTGATCTGACGGCCAACCCAATCCGGTAATTCCTCGACCTCGGCCGCTTTCAGCTTGGCCTGGATCGCTTCGGGCATCTCCATGGTGCGCCCTTCACGCGTGTTAAAGTGCAGGGTCATGAATTCCGCAGTGGCGCAGAGCTCGTCATTGACCAGCATTTGATGGGCGAACCAGATTTTTTTCGCGTCGCTACCGAGTATCAGGGTTTCAATATCCATGGTCGCTCCTGTGCGCACGTCGCTTAAATAGCGCAAGTGGGTTTCGACGGTGTAAATCGCGCAGCCGGTTGCGTCGAAGTAATCGGTGCCGATACCGAAATGATCCTGCATCAGCCAGGTGGTGTTGCTGAACGGAACCAGGTAATAGGCTTCATTGAGATGTCCGTAGGCATCGAGCCAGCTGTCTTGCAGTGGTTCTGAATGAAACCGGTATTTATTCATGGCTGTTTCCGCTTGCTGGTTCGACGCAGTATAGATTTTTCAAAGCCGGGTTGAAAGTTGAGCCCGCCGCTGCGACATATTCTGATATTCAACGCGGGGATCTGATAGTAGAATCGCGCGATGCAAAAATCCCTAGTCAGTATTAATGCGCTGTCCAAAATATACGATAGCGGGCACCAGGCACTGAGTACGGTCGATCTCGAGATCAAGGAAGGCGAGATTCTCGCTTTACTGGGTCCTAACGGGGCGGGCAAAACGACGTTGATTTCAATCATCTGTGGTCTCGTCTCGGCAACTGGTGGTTCGGTGAGTGTCGCCGGCCACGACATCGTAAAGGATTACCGGGTCACCCGGGACCTGATCGGGCTGGTTCCGCAGGAGTTAACGCTGGGTGCTTTTGACACGGTATGGAATACAGTCAATTTCAGCCGTGGCCTGTTCGGTAAAAAAGCGAACCCCGCCTACCTCGAGCAATTGCTCAAGGACCTGTCACTATGGGATAAGAAGGACAGCGAACTGCGAGAACTTTCGGGTGGTATGAAGCGCCGCGTGTTGATTGCCAAGGCCTTGTCACATGAACCGCGTATTCTGTTTCTTGACGAACCCACCGCCGGTGTCGATGTCGAGTTGC
>CAMYLU010000009.1:7584-100540 GCA_947259485.1 uncultured Gammaproteobacteria bacterium
TTGAACGATTCCGGCGTCACCATCATATTAACCACGCACTATATCGAAGAGGCCGAAGAGATTGCCGACCGCGTTGGCATCATCAACGATGGAGAGCTGCTTCTGGTTGATGACAAGCAATGCCTGATGCAGAAACTGGGCAAGAAAACTCTGCGTATCGAACTCAAGCAGGCGATCGATCGGATTCCCGATGCGCTCGGCGCCTATAACCTGGAGCCTTCGGAAGATGGGAGCCAATTGACCTACACCTACGATCCCGACGTGGAAAGAACCGGTATAACTGCCTTGTTGCAGAGCCTGAACGAGGTCGGAATATCACTGAAGGATTTGCAAACAAGCGAGAGTTCGCTGGAGGAAATATTTGTCAGACTGGTGAATTCGCGATGATCAATTTTCAGGCGATCAAGGTCATTTACAAGTACGAAATGTTGCGTGCATGGCACACCCTGTTGCAAACCATTGCTTCGCCGGTGATTTCAACATCGCTTTACTTTGTTGTATTCGGCGCTGCGATTGGTTCGCGAATCGAAGAAATCGACGGTGTATCTTACGGTGTCTTTATCGTACCGGGACTGGTAATGCTGTCGCTGCTGACGCAGAGCATTTCTAACGCATCGTTTGGCATCTTCTTCCCTAAATTTAACGGTACGATCTACGAGGTAATGTCGGCACCCATATCATTTGTTGAAATCGTGGTCGGTTATGTGGGGGCAGCGGCGAGCAAATCGCTGATACTCGGCACGATTATCCTGATTACCGCAAACCTGTTTGTCGATCTGGATATCGCCCATCCGTTCGTGATGGTGCTGTTCCTGGTGCTGACCTGTATCTCTTTCGCCCTGTTTGGCTTTATTATCGGGCTATGGGCAACCAATTTTGAAAAGCTGCAACTGATTCCAATGCTGGTAATTACACCGCTGGTGTTTCTGGGTGGCAGCTTTTACTCGGTCAGCATGCTGCCACCGGTGTGGCAAACCGTTACGCTGTTCAACCCGGTGCTCTACCTGATCAGCGGATTTCGTTGGAGCTTTTTCGAAGTGGCGGACGTCAGTGTGGGTGTCAGCCTGGCGATGATCTGTCTGTTCCTCGGGATCTGCCTGGTCTTGGTGTGGTGGATGTTTAAAACCGGTTACCGTTTGAAGCAGTAGTTCCGGCCGGGGAAAGCGGCAGCCATTTCTTTTTTTGTAATGCCGCAAAATAAAAAAGCCGGTGTGGGTCCTGAAACCCACACCGGCGATTCGTTATTCCTGCAAGTAGCCTATTTCTGCCAGAAGAACTTGGTGCTTTCGTTGGCAACGTCGCCGGGTGTCAGGCCGATGTCGTCAAGCATATGCGCGCTCATTTTCAGCAACATGCGACGCTCTTGTGAGCGACGAATCCAGGTCTGAACCACTTTGGCTGTTGCGACTCCGAATGCCTCGACACGCTCAATGGCGGCGAAAGTCAGTGCGGAGATGTCCATATCTTCGATAAGGTTGAAGTGCTTTGCTTTTAATGTGCTCATGGTGTTGCTCCTGTAATGAAGCCGATGGATCCTTATCCGTCAGCGTTGTTAATCAATGACGGGAATTATAGGCAGCAACCGGAGTAGTAACAGATTCAGTTTAATTGAAATATATACATAACAGTTTACCGTAACAGAATTTACCAATTCAGGGACCTGTGAACTAGTTCACAGGTAAACTGTGTTACCCGTCACGACGCATTTATTACGGTTTCGAGGGTGTATTAAAACAATCAAATAAGTAATTGATAAATATAGGATAAATTTGATAAAAAATGACCGAAATGTAGTCACTATAAGACAGGCCCAGAATCGCAGGGCTGGAGATTTAAGTTAAAAATGAATCTATTGTAAAACTGTATCGGTCGAACAGTTTTTAACTAGATTTTGAGTACCGTTGAACCCGTTGTTTCACGAGCTTCGAGCTGGCGATGTGCTTCGGCGCAGTCGGCCAGGGGCAGGGTCTGGTTGATGCTTATCCTGACCTGGCCGCTTTCAACCGCACTAAACAACCGCTGGGCACCTTCCTCGAGCAATTCGCGGGTAGAGATATGCGTCGCCAGCGTGGGTCGGGTTACATATAAAGAGCCCTTGCCGGCAAGTATCTGCGGGCTGAAGGGGTCGACCGGCCCGCTTGCGTTGCCATAAGTGGCGAGTACACCGAATGGGCGTAGTGAATCCAGCGACTTCTCAAAGGTCGCTTTTCCAATCGAGTCATAGGCCGCGGCAACACCGACACCCGCTGTAATTTCCCGGACCCGGCTGGGGATATCCTCGTCCCGGTAAAGAATAGTGTGATGGCAACCATGATCCCTTGCCAGTTGCGCTTTTTCTTCCGAGCCGACGCATCCAATCACGTTAGCCCCTAACTGGTTGGCCCACTGGCACAGAATCAGGCCGACGCCGCCGGCGGCTGCGTAAACCAATATGCTATCCCCGGCCTTTACCGGGTAGGTCCTGAACAGCAGGTAATGTGCTGTCAGCCCCTTGAGCATCATGGCTGCCGCGGTCTCATCGCTGATTGCGTGCGGAATTTTAATCACTTTGTCGGCGTCGATCAGGCGCGCCTCGGCATAGGAACCCAGCGTCATCGGGTAGGCAACGCGATCTCCTGTGACAAGACCATCGACGCCGCCGCCAACGGCTTCAACCACACCCGAGGCTTCCATGCCGATAACCGCAGGCAGATCGCCAACCGGGTACATACCGCTGCGACCATAAACGTCGATGTAATTCAAACCACAGGCCGACTGCCGCAATCGAACCTGGCCCTGCCCGGGATCACCGACCTCGATTTCTTCCCAGCTTAATACTTCCGGGCCACCAGTCTCGTGAATTCGAATTGCCTTGGTCATGTCGGGTCTCCATTAAATTTAAGGCGACCTTGCCTGATTCTGGCCTGCGGATCAAGCGCTGGCCGGTTTGAATCGGAGCGAAAGGATGATTGCGGTGAGTACCAGCACCACACCACAGGCTTGCAGGATGCTGAGGGTCTCGCTTAGCACCAGGTAGGCCAGCAGTATCGAGACTACGGGCTCCAGGTTTAACAGGAAGGCGGCACGCGCGGCGGGTAACCGCGCCAGTGCCTGGAACTGGCTCAGGATGGCGACCAGGTAACACAATGTAGCCGTACCGAGCGCGATAATTCCCTGCCATGATTCGGGTTTGGCCAGCGTGTCCAGTATCAACGGCAGTATCAACAGTAAACCGATCGCGTTGATCCAGAAAGTCATTAGCAATGGAGACAGGACGGGGGCCACGCGGGCGCCACAGATAAAGGTGAAGGCCGCTCCGCAACTCGCCAGGGCAGCGAACAGGATGCCATCGATATCAACGCTGACTTCACCGCCGGACAAGGCCAGGTAAAGACCGATGAAGGCACCGAGGAACAGACTGATCAGCGGGACCGATGCTGCCAGCTGGCGATTGACAATCGAGTAGGCCAGCACCAGTAACGGGTAAAAGTAGAATATCAGCACGGCAAGACTTACGCTCATGGTTTCTACCGCGACCAGGTAGCAAATCATTCCGCCCGACCAGAATACTCCGAGTGCGATCAACGGTATGCGCTGCCCCGGTTCGACCTTAAAGCTGCTCCGCTTTACCAGCAGCAGCAACCCGAAAACCAGGGTCGAAGCCAGGGTTCGTGTCAACATCAGGGTTAAGGCATTGCCACCGTCCGCATAAAAGATTTTTGCGAGCGTGGTAATAGCGCCGAGGCCGCAGGCAGTGACCAGTGCGTATATCACCCCTTTGCGTTTAGACGGATCATTCATGGCGCTGGCACTATAGCGACACGGCTTGCAGCTTGCCAGTTGTGGTGCAATTGGATATGTTGCGCGCCAGGACGACCTGTTGATTATTTTATGACAACTTTGAAACTACCCGATGCCCTGGTCAGCGTTGACTGGTTAAAACAGCATCTTGACGCCGACGACCTGGTTATTTTCGATGCCAGCTGGCACATGCCCGCGACCGGGCGCGATGGCCTGGAGGAGTGGCAACAGGCGCATATCCCCGGGGCAAGGTTCTTTGATTTCGATAACAGGATCTGTGCTCCCAACTCGGAATTACCCCACATGTTGCCGGACGAGACGATATTTACACGTGAGATAAGGGCACTGGGTTTGAATCAGGATAGCGTGGTCGTGGTTTACGATTCGATGGGCATGTTTTCCAGCCCGCGCGCCTGGTGGATGCTGCGTGCGATGGGTTGCGATGACGTGGCCTTGCTCGACGGTGGGTTGGTAGCCTGGTACGAGGCCGGGTACCCGATCGAGAGTGTGTCCACTATTCCTGAATACGAGGCTGGCGATTTTGTAGCGGATATGAACCCTGAGCTGGTTGCCGATGCGGCGACTGTTGTTGACGCGCTCGATGATGATTCGATCTGTGTGCTGGATGCACGCCCTGCACCGCGGTTCAGTGGTGAAGCCGAGGAGCCGCGCCCGGGGCTGCGCCGCGGACATATGCCGGGTGCTTTAAATTTACCCTTCGCGGACATGTTCGAACACGGCCTGTTAAAGTCAAAAAAAGAGCTGCGGGAGATAATGACGCCGCTGATCGCCGACAGTCAACGCACAATCTGCACCTGCGGTTCCGGTGTGACTGCCTGTGTTATCGCGTTTGCAGCGCACTATAGTGGTTACCAGAATCTCGTGATATACGATGGTTCCTGGTGTGAATGGGGACTACCCGGCGAGTTGCCGGTCGTGACAGGCTAGATCACATCCGGTAGTTCGCTGATATCCTCGAGCACAAAGTCGGCGATCGATTCCAGGTCGCCGCGATCGCTGGTGCCGGTAAGTACACCGATGCAGAGCCCGGCATTCGCATTTCTGCCCATCTCGATATCATGGCGATTGTCACCGACCACGACAACGGTTGCGACATCAAGTGCCAGTTGTTCACAAAACGCAAGTACCATACCCGCCTCGGGCTTGACTCCATGACCGCTGTCATACCCGGCGAGATAGTCGAATTCATGCAGCACATCGAAAGACTGCAGCGTATTGATAATGCCCTGGTGACTATCGGCGGTTGCCACGCCAAGTTTTCTGCCGGATTGCCTGAGTGTTTTCAGTGTACTTGCAAGACGCTTGACCGGGGTTGCATGCAAAGATCCCTGGTCGTTAAAGATCTCGTGAAGCCGGCAGCTGATGCCTTCGACCTGGTCGGGTTTATCGATTTGTCGAGCCCATGCATTTGCGATCTGCTGGTTATTACCCGCGGCGAGCAGACTACCGCCAACAAAACGGTTTCGGTCAGGCTCGTAGCCATGCTGTGTCAGTAACAGGTCTTCCAGTTCCGCATCACCTGCGGCGAATTCCTTTGCGGCATAACGATAAACCGGCAACCAGGTGCGGTTAAAATCGAGCAGGGTACCGTCCTTGTCGAAAACAATACCGCGATATTTCACGTATTCGCCTGGAGCTTGCGCAGGCTGCTGTAGAGGCCATCGAGATCGCTGTAAGCACCTTGTAAATGCCGGGTACCGGCCGCTGAATAGGCTTTACGCGCATGTAAAATTCGGGTGTTGTCGAACAGTATCAGTTCGCCCGGCTCCAGCTTGAAGACGACCTGCTGCTCCTCGCGTTCGAGAATCTCTGCGTAGTGTCGGTAAGCCGCATAGAATTGTTGCATGATTGCCGGTGGCAGCTTTATGGTATCGATCGAACGATTGTTAAAGCGCACTTTTATAACTTCGTCGATATCGTTAACCTCGATCAGGGGTGCCCGGGCCTGCAAATCGGCCGTGCTATCCTGAAAACGAAAATTGACCCAGTTTTGACTCAGCAGCGCGAAATGATCCGAGTCTTCATCGCGCAGAATTCTTGCCGCCATGAAACCATCCTGCAATACCGATTCGCCTCCCTCGGTCGAAGACTCGAGACAATGCAATAGCTGAATTCCCGGAACGGGATCGCGGTAGGGATTGTCGAGGTGGCAACCCAGACCCAGGTTGGTGTAAGCGAGATTGCTTGGATCGATTTTAGTCTGCACTTCGAAATAAGGGCCATAGTTGGTTTCACGCACAAAACCAAATTGCTCGATTACCTTTAGCAGCTGACCGGCTCTGTTAGGCACCGCGTCGAGCAGAACAAAGCCGTAGTCCTTGACGACCTGCAGCGCAGCAAGCCTGCTTTTGGGCTGTTCGCAAAACGTGGTGTAAGAGTAGCGTGGCACGCCCTGTTCGAAAGATTTACCCGACCACAGAATCTTACCCACCTCACTGCGATCATCGCTGTGCGGATTAAGGTTGTAACAGTTGTCATACAGCCAGTCGAGGTCGAATTCAGAGCAATGTCCGTCCGGTGTAAACTGGACGATTAAACGCCTGTCTTCGAGGCTTACTTTTTCTATCGCAATATTCTCGGGAATATCGGTGATATTCAGCAGGCGTTGTCCGTTATCCGGGTTGCGGCTGGCAGGCATCTGGCAGTGATCACGTAACCAGATGGCCTGAAGCTGGCTCTCGCTGGTATCCTCCCAGACAATCTTCAATTCTGCTGCGTTGTAGGAAAATACCTTGATCTGATTCATGTCAGTTTGTCACGAGTGCTTCGAGCGTGGCGCGATACTCGGTTACCGGTTTGATCTCGAGACCGGCGATCTTGCCATCGTCATCATAAAGTCGAAGCTTAACCGCTTGCTTGTGATAAGGGTTGCTTTCGAACCGTTCGACTTCTGCTGGACTCATCGGGCCTCCCTGGACCTTGAGCGAATTGACCGAGGCATCTGACAGTTCGCCGAAATAGTCTTTATCGGTTGCGCAAAGGTAGCGCTTGGCTGCCACGTGCAGACGTATGGGCTCGGTTATCGATGCCGGGAAAAAGGGTTCAAGGTAACGCGCCCCCGCTTCTTCGTGAACATTGTCGATCCCGTTTTCCAGGGCTTCGATCGGATGCTCGCCGATGAAATGGCCAATATCATGCAGCAGAGCGGCGATCACGAGGCTGTCCGGGGCGCCATCGGCAACGGCACAGGCCGCGCTTTGTTCCATGTGTTGAGACATCGTGACTGCCTCGCCCATGTATTCCTGGGCCCCGCGCTGGGCAAACAAATTCAGGATGAAGTCGATGATCTGGTCAGGTTGCTGGTCCTGGGTAGACAATTTCTTACTCCACAAACGAGTAGGTTAGCGGCTAATTCTGAATCAAGAACTGGTCGGAGTAAATCGATATTACGACGATTCCTGCGTCATCGAGGTTACCCGCAACTAGTTGTTCTCTAACTTTCTGCAAGCCGCTTCGAACTGGTGCTGATTGAATACCGTGATGCCATGTTGTCGCAACAGGGCGGTGGTGACGCCACTGCCCGGAACCGCGATGCGCTTGAAACTGCCATCGTAAACCTGGCTGCTTCCGCAGGAAGGGCTCGACTCGGTCAACACCGCGACGGCTATATCGTGTTTGCGGCACAGCGCCAACGCTTGCCGTGCGCCGGCCAGGAAATAATCGGTCACATCGCTTCCATCCCTGGTTTTTACCCGTGCCTGCCCGGCAACAACTGTATCGCCATCACCGGCTTGAATTTCGGCTGCGGCACGGGGCACCGCTAAACCACCTGCAACCTCGGGACAAAAGCTTATAATCCGGTCCTGCGCCAGTAGTGCGTCTAAATCACTATTATCCAGCGATTTCGATCTGCCATCGTAACGAACCGGGTCACCGAGCAAACACGCGCTGACCAGTATTTTTTTCATGGGTCAACTGTCTCCCTGAAACGAAGGTGTCGCAGGAACACCAGGCAACCGATACTCGCCGCTATATGCTTCAGACTGTGACCACTCAGCAGTTTCAGCCAGTTTAATAATTCGGCATCGAAGGCTTCGCAAACCTTGGCGATCAGGTACCAGGCGAGAAACCACCAGATATCGCTGCTGCGCGTGTAGCTCGAAGTGAAAAGCAACAGGATCGACGGGATTAATAACATCGGCAGGAACTGGATTAGTACGTATGGACGCAAGTCACCCTGGCCGTTTTGTTCGCTCAAATACCAGTAAACAATGCTCGCGATACCGATGCCAATAAGCATTGGGAACATCATTCGTGCGAATGAATCCGAAATACGTTCGGCCAGCATTATCGTAAAAAATGACATGAAAGCGATCGTCATCGGTAAACGATCCCAGACCAAAGTCTGGTTGTCGGGCATCCAGTGGTAGTAACCGGATCCTGCAGCAATCAGAATCAAGGCAGCAAAAAAACACAGGTAGACTGGATACACCTCGTTAACAATAGGTAAAGATTCCTGCCGTAACAGACGGTAAAGACCCTCGATGCCTATCCAGGCAAAAAACAGGTTCGTCAGTACGTTCAGCGCGTTTGGAATCGACAGGAAAGCGTTTTGATCGGCAAACTGGTGATAGAGGGGGTCCTGTGCGATCTGCGGTGCAAGAATCGCCGCCACCAGTGCAACCACGCTGATCCCGATAAGGATACGGTATTTGCTGGTAACGTCCATCGTGAATTTTACGACTAGGAGGGTGGGGGATTACCGGTTGTCCAGCGCTTGAATTTTTTCTTGCAGTACTGCAGTAGCGAATCGTAGTCTGGAAAGTGTAGATCAAAACCGTCTTCGGCAGGGGCGTCGTACTCGCAGTAATCGTTGCTGTGGGATCGACAGATGGTCGGGCGGATTTCGTATATATTGCAGCGCCCGCCACCGAGTAAATGCTGGCAGCGTGCCTCGAAAATCACGAACCATCCATCGTCATCCTTGTAGGCGCCGACGCCGCCATGCGACACCTGCCATAGTAAAACTTCGAAATCGTACTTGGAGCGAGGGGTATCGATTTGCTGGGTAACATAGGTGCAACACTTCGAATTGGTACAGAGATCGCATTTACTGTAACCGTTGGTGTCGCTGCTAATCTCGATTTCGGGAAATTCGTTATCCATGACTAATTTTGTGCCAGCCAGTCGCGGGCTTCAAGGTAATAATCGGTCAGTTCCGCCTCGGCGCTACCCGCTTCAGGTTGATAATTATAGCGCCAGTTTACTTCCGGTGGCAGTGACATCAGTATGGATTCGGTGCGCCCACCGGACTGCAGGCCAAACAGGGTACCACGATCATAAACCAGGTTGAATTCTACATAGCGGCCACGGCGATACAGTTGAAATTTTTTCTCACGTTCGCCGTAGGCATCGTTCCTGTGGCGTTCGACGATAGGCGTGTAGGCTGGCAAATAGTGGTCGCCGACACTGCGCATGAAGGCAAACGCCTGTTCGAAGTCGGGTTCGTTCAAATCATCAAAAAATAAACCACCGATGCCACGGGCCTCGCCGCGATGTTTAACATAGAAATATTCATCGCACCATTTCTTGTAATCGGCGTAACGCTCGGCTCCATAGGGGTCGCAGGCCTGTTTGGCTATTTGATGCCAGTGTTTGCAATCCTCTTCGAATCCATAATACGGGGTTAGATCGAAACCCCCGCCGAACCACCATATCGGTTCTTCACCCGGTTTTTCGGCAACAAAAAAGCGTACGTTGGCGTGCGAGGTCGGGATATACGGATTGTCGGGATGAATCACCAGGGATATGCCCATTGCACGAAACTGTCGTCCGGCAAGTTCGGGACGATGTGCGGTTGCCGAGGCCGGCAGGTTTTCACCGTAGACTTCCGAATAGTTGACACCCGCCTGCTCGAACACGGCGCCATCACGCAGTACCATGCTGAGCCCGCCACCGCCCGCATCGCGTTGCCAGGTGTCGGTTTCAAATTCGGCCCCGGCGTCTATCTGCTGTAACTCGCCGGTAATCGTTTTCTGCAGGCGTTGCAGGTAACTGTTCACGCGTTCAATGTCGATATCCATCAGCTACGGGTCCTCAGGATTGTTCCACTGGTAAGTGATTTTATCTCACTTGGTTGATGGCTGCCGGTGGTGAAGCCGTTGACGATAAAATCGAGTTCAGAGCCGAATTGCTTGCGCATCTGGAACGAAGTGCGCGCGGTTGCCTTGCCGCTCCGATTGGCACTGGTTGAAACAATGGGTGCTTGCAGGCCGTCACAGATGGACTGAATCAGTGGATGGCTGGTAATCCGGATTCCAACAGTCGGATAAATGCCGTGAATCCAGGGTGGACAAAATTCGCTCGCCGCTACCAGCCAGGTGGTTGGTTGCTCGCCCGGTAAGCGAATTGACCCCAGCTCATCGGTCCCCACTCCCAGGTAGTCCAGGCAGTATTCGATTCGGGATGACAACAGGATCAGGCCCTTATCGGGGCTACGATTTTTAATTTGCAGGATGCGCGACACGCTGCTGGCGATTAATGGATGACAGCCAAGACCCCAAACGGTATCTGTTGGATAACCGAATATGGCGCCGCGGGATATTGCATGGACGAAGCGATTTAGTGCCCAGGGACTCATGTCGAGCTTTTTCTAGCCGGCGTCAGCGGTGGCCTTTTTCTTGGCAGCTTTTTTCTTCGCAGACTTTTTCTTAGCAGCTTTCTTGGGTGCGGATTTCTTCTTGGCGGCTGCTTTCTTACGTCTTGATTTGGGTAACGGTGCTTTTTCGATCAGCTCCTCGCAAGTTTTAAGATCGAGGCTAGCCGGATCTTCAACGTCCTTGGGCATGCGCGCATTTTTGTTGCCATCAGTAATGTAAGGCCCGTAACGACCACGCAGGATTTTGATATCGGTGCCTTCGAACACCTTGATTTCGCGGTTGGCATCAAATTCCTTCTTTTCTGCTACCAGCACCAGCGCCCGTTCTAAGGTGACCGTGTAAGGGTCATCGCCTTCACTCGCCTTGAGCGAGACAAACTTGTTATCGTATTTGATATAGGGACCGAAGCGACCAATATTGGCACTGATTTGTTCACCTTCCGGCGATTCGCCTAGCTCACGCGGCAGTTTGAACAACTCCAGCGCTTCCTCGAGCGTAATCGAATCCATTTTCTGGCCTGGTCTGAGCCCGGCAAAGCGGGGTTTCTCTTCATCCTCACGGGTACCGATTTGTACAAAAGGTCCGTAGCGCCCCATGCGTACTGAAATCGGCTTGCCTGATTTTTCATCTACCCCGAGTTGGCGTGCCTGGATAGCCTCGTCGCGGCTGACATTTTCCATCTTGTCATCGACCTGCTGCTTGAATTGCGTCCAGAATTCTTCCATCAGCGGCAACCACTCCGCTTCACCACGCGAGATTTCATCGAGCGTATCTTCAAGCTGCGCGGTAAAATCGTAATCGACGTAGCGCGTGAAATGCTGGGTCAGGAATCGCGCCACTACACGACCGACGTCGGTCGGATGAAAACGCTTGCTTTCCAGTTCGACATATTCCCGGTCGAGCAGGGTGGTGATAATCGACGCATAGGTCGACGGCCGACCGATGCCATATTCTTCCAGTGTTTTAACCAACGAGGCTTCGCTGAAACGAGGTGGCGGCTCGGTGAAATGCTGTTCCAGCCTGATTTCATGCAAATCAACCAGATCACCCTCTGCAAGTGGTGGTAACAAGTTCTCCTTGTTGTCGTCCTTCTTGGGCTCGTCCTTGTCCTCGATATAAACCCGCATGAAACCCGGATCGCGAATTGTTGAACCATTCGCCCTGAAAGTGTTGTCGCTGCCACAGCCGAGATCGACCGATACGGTGTCCAGCGTTGCGTGAATCATCTGGCAAGCCATGGTGCGTTTCCAAATCAGGCTATAAAGACGGAATTCATCGTCGCCGAGATGCTCCTTGATCTTGAAAGGTTCGTTACGTGCGCTGGTGGGGCGAATCGCTTCATGCGCTTCCTGGGCATTCTTGGACTTGGTTTTATACTCACGCGGTGTTTCCGGCAGGTTGTTCTCGCCAAATTTATCAGCGATAAACTCGCGGATTTCAAGCAGTGCGTCTTGCGAAAGCGATACCGAATCGGTACGCATGTAGGAAATAAGACCAACCTGGCCGGCGCCGATATCGATGCCTTCGTAAAGCTTCTGTGCGGTACGCATGGTACGTTGTGCGCCAAACCCCAGTTTGCGTGCCGCTTCCTGTTGTAGCGTGGAAGTCGTAAAGGGCGCTGCCGGGTTGCGCTTACGTTGTTTCTTTTCAACCTTATCAACGCGCAACTTGCCCTGTGCGGCGTCGTTGAGCTTGCGGTATGCGTCGTTTGCCTGGTCAGCATTGGTGATGGTGAACTGCTTGACCTTTTCGCCGGCCAACAGGTTAAGCCTGGCGCTGAAACCCTCACCTTCAAAACTGTTGTCCGATTCGATGCTCCAGTATTCCTGGGGGTTGAATGCTTCGATTTCGAGCTCACGCTCTACGATCATGCGCAGGGCCGGGCTTTGTACTCGTCCTGCCGACAATCCACGTCGAATTTTACGCCACAGCAGCGGCGACAGGTTGAATCCCACCAGGTAGTCGAGTGCCCGTCGTGCCTGCTGCGCGTTTACCAGGTCCATGGTAATTTCACGCGGATGCGCAATTGCTTCGGAAACCGCCTGCTTGGTAATCTCGTAGAAAGCGACCCGGTAGGCGCGCTTGTTCTTCATCAGGTTCTTTTCGTTGAGCAACTCGTACAAATGCCATGAAATAGCCTCACCTTCGCGGTCCGGGTCAGTTGCCAGGTAAAGTGAATCCGCTTTTTTCAGCTCTTTCTTTATGCTGGCAATGTGCTTCTGATTGCGCTCGACCGGCGTGTAATTCATTTTGAAGCCATTGTCGGTTTCGACAGCGCCTTCCTTGGGGATTAAATCCCGCACATGTCCATACGAAGCCAGAACCTTGAAGTCTTTACCGAGGTATTTTTCAATGGTTCTTGCTTTAGCCGGAGATTCTACGATGACTAGGTGGCTGGCCATTTAGTGATACTGGTCCGCTACTATGATTGACAAAATCCGTACTCAGTGAAATACGGCGGGTTGATCCGCAAATACGATATCTTCATAGTGCATCAAAGCGTTTTCATCCTGCTCTTCTGAACTATTGAATAACACCATCATTACTATCCACTTCAATTCCTCGATATCTACTTCAGAATCAGACTCGAGTGCCATGACGCGATTGATGACCATTTCACGCAGTCGCGGAGTAAGCACACCCGATTGCTCGAGGAACAGTAAAAATCCCTGGGCGTTGTAGGCGAGGCGCGCACATTCTTCCTGGGCCAGTACCCGGGTGGCAACTTCGGATTGGTCCATGGCAGTGTCGTCCTCGACCTGTGCCAGGCCATCCAGCCATTCGAAAGCCTTTTCGATTTCCAGTGGCTCGAAGCCCGCGGCACGTAAATCAGCATCAATGCCATCACGATCTTCAGGCAGGTTTTCATCCTGGTCCGCATAGCTTGAGAATATGTACATCAGCACGTCTATAACGCCTTCTTTCATGAGTACCTCAGTTTAGATCCTGACAAAGCAGCCGCCAGGTGCCGATTGAATGAAATCATTAATTTCGAGTACCAGTAGCATGGATGAAAGCTTGTCGATGGTCAAGCCACTGCGTTGCACAAGTATGTCACAGTTCACAGGGTCGTATCCGATCAATTCAAGCAGGTTTCCATGCTCGAGATCGAGCCGGGTGTCGTGATCAACCGATATCATAGTTTGTTGGTCAATAATGAAGCCGGCTAGCCCGGTAAGCTCTGCAGTAACGTCTCCCGGGGTTTCAACAATTGCGGCACCATCGCGAATCAGTTGGTGACAGCCGCCGCTTTGCGGATTGTGGATCGATCCGGGAACCGCCAGCACTTCGCGTCCCTGTTCGGCCGCAAGACGTGCCGTGATTAGCGAGCCGCTGCGCCGGGCTGCTTCAACGACCAGTGTTGCCAGCGCAAGACCACTGATAATGCGATTGCGTTGCGGAAAATTTGCGGGTCGTGCATGGGTACCCAGGGTAAATTCTGACACGATCAAACCATGCCCGAGAATATCCCGGGCAAGTTCCTGGTTTTGCCTGGGATAAGTCAGGTCAATCCCGGTCCCGGTTACGGCGATGGTTTTGCCAGTACAATCCAGGGAGCCACGATGGGCTGCTGAATCAATGCCAAGCGCCATACCGCTGGTGATGGTGAAGCCGGCCGCGGCAAGCTGCGCAGAGAAATCATAGGCGTTTTGAGCACCACCTGGCGTGCAGTGACGACTGCCAACGATCGCGATCTGTGGTTCATGCAGCAGGTTTATATCGCCACTGGCGTAAAGTAGCGCCGGAGGATCATTGATTTGACGCAGTAACTCGGGGTAGGCGCCGTCGTCGAAACAGACCAGGTGATTGTGGTGAGATTCGGCCCAGTCCAGATCCCGCGCGACCTGGGGATGCTGCCCAGCTCTGACTTTACTGATTGTGTCGTGGTTTAAACCTGCCGCCATGAGTGAGCTGATGCTGCTGCGGCGAATCCGTGCAGGGTTTCCTGCGAATTGTGCAAGCAAAGCCAACAGGCATTTGCGTCGCGTTCCGAAGCTATGGTAGAGGTGCAGATAATCGGCCAGCAAATCCTTTTGCATTTGGGTCTCCATTTTCCTTTTGCAGACCCGAACACTATAGCACCAGGCGTATGCCTGGTGCCAGCAAGTGTGGACAGGATTACCCGGCTATGGAGATTCGACGTAATCCCTGATGTTGATCGGGATGTCGGCTTCCATAATCAGCGCATAGCTGATTTTCTCGAACGAGCGAATAACCATCGCCATGCCGACTGATTCGTCGGGCAGTTTGACACGAAATCTGGGATCTTCTTCGTTGAGGTCACGGACGATCTCACCGGCCCTGCGTATGCGCAGGATATTTCCACTTTCGAGGCCATCTCGTTGCCCGAGGTTGATTGCAATCGTCTGGTAGACGCCGGTTTGTGATATCGCATCCAGCAGCGAAACGATCTTACCACTCACTTCGGTGCTGGGTGGCCTGGGGTAGAAATCACGCTCAAAATTGGTGTTATCCATTGGCATAATGCGGTCGTCGCGAAGAATTTCGCGGTCCGAATTCGTCACCCGTACCGTGGCCGGGTCGCCACGCAGTAACAGCTTGGATTCGCCGACATATAGTGCCTCGTAACCCAGTAGCTCGTCGGTAATCGGGTCAAACAGCGGGCGGTTGGGTCGATAAATCTGATAACGGCCGATGCCGTTTGAAGTATCGAGATTACGTACGTAGAGTTTATCGTTGATGCTGTTGATCAGGTGGTCATCAAAACTGGTTAAAACGTACGCGGATTTATTCAGCGTGTCTGCGTCGACGATTAGCGGGCGCTCGATCAGGTGGCGAATTGAATCAACCGGAATCGAGGGAATCGTGGCATCGATAGATTGTGAGCGAATCCTGGGATTGATTTTGACAATCTTGAGCCCGTCGGAGGTTTGCGATAGCACCGATCCATCTTCACCACGAGAAAGGATTTGAACTTTACGCTGGCCGCCAACGTAGATAATTGCCAGGGTGTCGCCGGGGTAAATCAGATGCGGGTTTTCCACCTGTGGATTTTTAAACCAGATTTCCGGCCAGAACCAGGGATCGCGCAGGAATACCGTTGAGATGTCCCATAGCGTATCGCCTTCCTGTACAATGTAGGTTTCTGGAAATTCCGCTTCATATACGACAGTTTCTGCCGGTTCTGCTACCGGCTCGGCGATGGGCTCCGGAATATCAGCTTTGACCGTGATAACTTCGGGAGCTTTTTCTTCCTGGTAAACAACCGCGTAGGGCTCGGGCTGTTTGACGCAGGCGGCTATTAGCAACATACCCGAGAGCAGAATTATTCCCTTTACAAGCTGTCTATTGTTGATAATAGGCATAGAAACCCCTGAAAATGCGGTATTGATTGATGGATTGTAGACTAAAAAAAACCGACTACAAGCTTTTTAGATGGGAAGAAACTAATATAATCATTAACTTGGAACAACTAGCTATAACTTTTCTTGAAGTATTTCACTATGGCCTTATTAAATATTTTACATTTCCCCGATCCTCGTCTTAGAACAGTCGCCAAAGCGGTTACCAAATTCGATGATGAGCTCAGGCTTTTAGTCAGCAATATGTTCGAAACCATGTATGAAGCACCGGGTATCGGGCTCGCTGCAACCCAGGTCGATCGGCACATCCGCCTGCTGGTGATGGATGTCTCTGAAGGGCGTAACCAGCCCAGGTGCCTGATCAATCCGGAAATACTGGAGGCGGATGGTGAAGAGGAAACCGATGAAGGCTGCCTGTCGGTGCCCGGGTTCTATGAAAAGGTCCGGCGTGCCGAACATATTAGAGTGCGGGCATATAATGAAAATGGCGAGGTTGCAGAATTTGAGGCCGACGGGATCGAAGCGGTTTGCATTCAGCACGAGATGGACCATCTCGAAGGCAAGCTTTTTGTCGACTACCTTTCCAACCTCAAACGTAACCGTATTCGCAGCAAACTGGTTAAATCCCTGAAGCAGCAGGCAAACTAGCTTCCCTCGTTTAATGCTCAGGATAATCTACGCGGGTACTCCGGAATTTGCAGTTCCGGCACTGGAATCACTGCTGCGCAGTGAGCATCGGATTGTAGCGGTCTACAGCCAGCCGGATCGTCCCGCAGGACGCGGCCGAAAAATGCAGCAAAGCCCGGTCAAGAAATTCGCGCTTGAGCATGACCTGCCTGTTTTTCAACCGAGCAGTTTCAGCGAGGGCAGCGCGCTCGACGATTTGCGCGCACTGAACGCCGACTTGATGGTAGTCGCAGCCTACGGTCTTCTATTGCCGCCGGTCGTGCTTGAGACTCCACGCCTGGGTTGTATCAATATACACGCTTCACTGTTACCCCGTTGGCGTGGTGCGTCGCCGATACAGCAGGCTATTTTGGCCGGCGATGAAAACAGTGGGGTGACCCTGATGAAGATGGACCAGGGACTGGATACCGGTGCAATGATTGCGAGTCGAGCCGTCGCAATCGATCCCTCCTGGAATGCGTCGGATCTGCATGATGCACTGGCACCCCTGGGCGCCGAACTGTTGCTGGAGTCACTCGACAACACCGAGCAGGCATTGCAGCAGGCACAGGATCAGGACGATTCGCTAGCCACCTATGCTCCCCGCCTGACAAAACAGCAGGCGGAGGTTGACTGGAACAAGCCTGCGCAGGAGTTGCTAAGGGAGATTCGCGCCTTCAATCCGTGGCCGGTGAGTTATACCTTTCTCGACAATGAAAATCTGCGGCTCTGGTCTGCCAGGATAAATGCGGATTTCGAGCCGGGAACACCGGGTTATGTGGTTGCACATGATGCAGATGGTATTTACATCAGTTGTGGTCAGGGAGTGCTGCAGCTGACCGAGCTGCAGTTTTCAGGGCGCAATAAATGCAGCGCAGCGCAGGCATTAAATGCCAGGAATCTGAGCGGATGTTCGTTGGGTAAGCCGTGACAAATTCCACCAATCCACGCTGGATAGCAGTCCAGGCTATCCTGCAGGTTCTTGATCAGGGTCGTTCCCTTGACGAAGTATTCAACAGTGATTGGTACCAGTCGCTGACGCTTGAAAAACGAGACCTCGCGCTAAGCCGCGAACTCGTGTTTGGTTTTTGTCGTTGGTATTTCGCGCTGTCAACGCTTCTTGCCAGCCGGCTGCAAAAGCCGCTTCGGGCGCGCGATCGCGATATCGAGGTTATCCTGATACTGGGTCTTTACCAACTGTTAGTCATGAGTACCGAGCCTCACGCGGCGGTAAATGAAACCGTCAAGCTCGCGTTGGCGCAAAAAAAATCCTGGGCACGAGGCCTGGTTAACGCGCTACTGCGTGGTGTTGTTCGTGACAGGGTCGAATTGGATAGCAGCTCGCCGACGCAAGCTTACCCGGACTGGATCATGTCCCGAATTCGGCGCGATTGGGGGGAGCAGGCTGAACGGGTGTTAATCGAGGGCAACAATCGCCCACCGATGACGCTGCGTGTCGATACCCGGCAAACATCGATCGATAATGTCATAGCCATGTTAGGCTCTGCAGGAATAGAGGCCAGCCAGCACGTTGCCGTTGCAACCGCGGTCGAGCTATCGTCCCCCTGCGAGGTCAGCCAGCTACCAGGATTTGAACAGGGCATTCTGAGCGTACAGGATGCCGCGGCGCAGATTGCCGCATCGTTGCTGGACTGCAAAGCGGGAGTACGTGTGCTCGATGCCTGTGCAGCGCCTGGCGGAAAGACGGCACAGCTGCTGCAGCAATACGAAAATATTGAACTCGACGCGCTCGATAGCAGTGAAGTCCGGCTTGAAAGATTGCGTCAGAACTTACAGCGTATTAACAAGTCTGCGCGAATTCTAATTGGCGATGCCGCCAGCCCAGAGACCTGGTATGACGGCAATAACTACGATTGCATCCTGGCTGATGTGCCCTGTTCGGCCAGTGGTGTTATGCGCAGGCACCCGGATATCAAACTATTGCGCCGTGAAAGCGATATAATGCCGCTGCTCGCGCAACAGCGGAAAATTCTGGACGCATTGTGGCGTCTATTGAAGCCTGGAGGGAAAATGCTGTACAGCACCTGTTCTGTTTTCAGGGATGAGAATGAAGTTCAGGTAGCAAAGTTTCTACAGCGTCATCCGGACTGTGCGGAGATGAAGATAAATAATGCCGAATGGGGTGAACCTCGACCCCATGGACGCCAGATATTGACGGGTAGCGATAACATGGATGGCTTCTACTACGGGCTACTGACCAGGTTGGGTGGCGAATGAAACTTTGTGCATCAACTGGATTTCGTGCTTTGGTTATGACGTGCCTGGTAGTACTGACTGTATTGGCTTCCAGCGCAAAGGCACAGGACAAAGATGCGTTCATCGTGGAAACCGCGGATTTTTCACTGGATAAGGAATTGCTGATGCTCGACATGGTGGTGGAAAGTGAAATTCCCGATTATATTTCGATCGCGCTCGAGCAAGGTTTTGCAGTACCGATCATGTTCGAGGTCGAAATTCGTTCCGCAAAGCGTTACTGGTTCGACGACAGGGTCGTTTCATTGAAACAACAATACCTGCTGCATCACCTGCCGATGCTGGATTCTTTCGTGGTACTCGATGTCAACAACTCCGAGCGGCACTATTTTGATAATCGTAAAGCAGCGGTGCGATACCTGGAAGTGGTTTACAATTACCCTATGCTCAATATCAACAACCTGGCGGCTGATAAGGAGTATTATGCCCGTGTGCGATTTGGCATTGATACAGATGAATTGCCGTTGCCTTTGAAGTCGAGCTCGTTGTGGGATAATGACTGGGACTTGCAAAGTGAATGGTATGAATGGGAGGTTAGGCGTCCCGAATCATGAATAGTACATTTCGTAATACAGCCTCGATTCTGGCCCTGGTTCTGTTGCTGATGGGGTCGCTTTATGCGATTAGCGATGCTACCTCGCAGGCGGCTACCTTTGGTAAGTATTACAACTGGCTGATATTTTTTAATGCGATCGGCCTGGTGGCCCTGTTGGGTCTGATCGTTTACAACGTTTACAAGCTGATCGTACAGTATCGTTTGAAAACGATTGGTTCGCATCTGACCGCGCGCATGATCGGGGTGTTCGTATTATTGACCATTATCCCGGTAAGCGTGGTTTACTACTTTTCACTTAGTTTTTTGCATCGTGGCATCGATAGCTGGTTTGATGTCGGCATCGAGGTTGCCCTTGAAGACTCTTTACAACTCGGTCGAAGTGCAGTCGACCTGCGTAAGCGTGATGCCCTTAACAAGACGCGCGACATCGCGGGCGAAATCGTTGAACTGGATAACGAAATACTGGTAGTTTATCTCGACGAAGTTCGTGAGCAGTATGGTGCCAACGAAGTAACGCTGTACGATCACGTGAACTCCATCATCGCTTCCAGCAGTATCGATTCCACCGAGTTACCCGAAGCCTTGCCGTTAGCCGACATAGGTGATCTCGATATCGACAGGCCCTACCTGAAACTGGTTGAAGACCCGGTCTATGGTCTGGCGATACAAATTGTCATCCTGGTGCAAAGCCTGGATGCGACCGAGCCGGCAAAAACGCTGCAAGCACAATACCCTTTTACCGATCGGCTCAATGAACTTACCGTGGGCGTACAGAAAGCCTACGACCGCTACAAGGAACTTGCGCTATTGCGTGACCCGTTGAAAACCAGTTTCACAATGGCGCTGTCAGTCATCTGGCTGTTAAGCGTGTTCTCGGCGATCTGGCTGGCTTTTGTCGCTGCGCGCAAACTGGTATCACCCATCAATGACCTGGTTGAAGGCACCAAGGCGGTTGCGGCGGGTGATTACGAAAAGCAGTTGAACCTGTCAGGCAGCGATGAACTCGGATTTCTGCTGCGCTCTTTCAACACCATGACTCGCAAGATCTCGCGCAGTCGCGCAGTTGCCGAGCAGAGTCAGCGCATGGAGGCCCTGCAGAAAAATTACCTGGAATCGGTAATGGAGCATATTACCTCCGGTGTACTGACGATCGATGAAACCGGGTTCATAAAAAGTGTTAATCCGGCTGCCTGCCTGATTTTTGATATTGAAAATCACTTTTTCACCGAGCTCTATATTGCCGATGTTGTGCGCCAGTATCCGATGATGGAACCATTTTTTGATGCCGTTCAGTCACAAATGAACAATCATCAGGAATGGCAGGAGGAAATTGTTATATTTATCCAGGGAGGCAGGAAAATGCTGCGAGTTCGTGGCACTACGCTGCTATCGCAAAATGATGATCGCAAGGAGCAGGTCATCGTGGTTGATGATTTGACCGAATTAATCCAGGCACAAAAGGAATCAGCATGGAGCGAAATGGCGCGCCGACTGGCACACGAGATTAAAAACCCGTTAACGCCGATACAGCTTTCGGCCGAACGTCTGCATCGCAAGTTAAGCGGTGAGGTCAGCGCTGAAAAACAGTCGTTGCTGGATCGCTACACGCATACCATCGTACAGCAGGTCGAGGCGATGAAATCCATGGTCAACGCCTTTACCGAATACGCACGGGCGCCGACCCAGAAACCGCAGTGGGTCGATGTAAATGCGATGCTCGAAGAAATTGCAGTGCTTTATCACGCGGATAACACGGCTGTCGAGATCGAATTGAAACTCGATAAATCGCTGCCGGTGGTTGAGGCAGATGACGTGCGCCTGCGCCAACTAATTCACAACCTGGTCAAAAACAGCCTTGAAACCCTGGAAGGCGAAGGCTGGATAGAATTGAAGACAGAATATATCGAGAAACCGAATCACAGCTGGATCGAATTCGCTGTTGAAGACAGTGGCCAGGGTATTGCGACCGAGGTTGCTGATAATTTGTTCGATCCTTACGTGACGACCAAGACCTCGGGCAGCGGGCTTGGTCTTGCTATCGTGCAAAAGATCGTCGATGAACACGGTGGTTCCGTGCGTGTCGACAAGTCAAGCCGGGGTGGTGCAATATTTACCATCCGTCTGCCCGTACCCGTCGCAGCAAACGAGGCAGAGGCCAGTCCTGCGGTTGAGCCAATGAAAAAGAAGGTAATGCCATGAACGCCCGAATCCTGGTGGTTGATGATGAACCCGATATTCGTTTCCTGCTAAAGGATATTCTTGAGGATGAAGGTTACCTGGTTGACGTGGCGGAGCATGCGAAAGCTGCTAATGAAATCAAGCGTGTTTCGGATCCTGACCTTGTACTGCTGGATATCTGGATGCCCGAAGTCGACGGTGTAACGCTGTTGAAACAATGGAAGTCTTCCGGTCAGGACCACTGCCCGGTGGTGATGATGTCAGGCCACGGCACGGTTGAAACCGCGGTCGAGGCTACCCGCTACGGCGCGATTGATTTCGTGGAAAAACCTCTTTCCATGGCCAAGTTGATAAGCACGGTAAAGTCAGCCCTGGCGAACAGTTCGCATGACCCGCGACAGGAAAATAATCGCAGGCGTGAGGAACCGGTCGGGAACAGCCGGGTGGTGCAGCATCTGAAACAGAGCATGCTGGATTTAGGCAGTTCAAATCAGGCGGTCTTCTTAAGCGGCCCTTACGGCAGTGGCAGGCGTATCTGGGCCGATTATCTCAGCGCGTCCGCGGGCGGCATGGATGTTTTCGATACCAACCGGGAACTGCGCAATTATCTGCCCTTAAAAGCCAACCTCTACATCGAGGATATCTGTGATCTCAGTCTCGAACAGCAGGCCAAACTTCACGACGCCATCGAGTTGACGAATCGAGATTCGAGATTCCGATTCATTATCTCATGTCGATTTGATTACCAGGAGCTGAAAAACAATGCCCAGGTGGATCCGCGTATGGCGGCTATGTGGATGGATGCAATTGTAATACCGTCTCTGGACGATCATATCGAGGATATTCCCGAACTGCTGGAATACTATGTCAATTGGTATAGTGATCATGAACAATTACCCTATCGGCATTTTGATGTTGCGGCACAAAACCTGTTGCGCAATCATCATTGGTCCGGGGATATCAATCAGCTTAAACGGTTTGTAAAGGCAATTCTGGAAAATGACGATACCGAGAATATTGATCTGCCGGAAATCGAAGATACGCTGCACCAGGTTACAACGAACGCTGACCAGGATCCGGATAACAAAATGCAGATAACAATCGATATGAATCTTGATCTAAGGGAAGCGAGAGAAGCGTTTGAACGCGAATACCTGTCCCGGCACCTGGCGCTCAGTGACAATAATATGTCAGAGCTGGCACGCCGGGTCGGGCAGGAGAGAACGCACCTGTATCGCAAGTTGAAATCATTGGGACTACAAACCAAAAAACAATAACAAACCATGAATATAATCATCTTAGGTGCCGGACAGGTAGGTTCGACGGTAGCGACTGAACTCGCCAAGGAAGAGAGCAACGAAATCACGGTCATCGACACCAATCAGCAGATTCTCTCTGAATTACAGGAACGACTCGATCTGCGCACCATTTGTGGTAACGGTGCTTACCCGGGGTTACTCGAAGATGCGGGTGCCGACGATGCTGACATGCTGATAGCGCTGACCAATAGCGATGAAATCAACATGATTGGCTGCCAGGTGGCGTCCTCGCTTTTCCATACACCTACCAAGATTGCACGTATTCGTTCGCCAGAGTACCTGCGTCGGCCCGGCTTGTTTTCCGAGGACTCGATTCCGGTCGATTTCATGATCAGTCCCGAATCGCTGGTCACGGAATATATCTACCACTTGATCGAACATCCAAGTGCCTTGCAGGTGCTCGATTTTGCCGGGGGCAGGGCGCAACTGGTCGCGGTGAAAGCCTATGATGATGGTTTGATGGTGGGACGTGAGCTGAAAACCATGAATGATGTCGTGCCCGGTGTCGATATGCGGGTAGCGGCAATATTTCGTGGTGGTGAGTCGATTCAGCCGTCCGCCGAGTGCGTGATCGAGGCAAATGACGAAGTGTTTCTGCTGGCTGCGCGTGAACATATACCGACCGTTATCTCGGAAATGCGCAAACTTGAAAAACCTAACAAGCGTATCATGCTTGCCGGTGGCGGTAATATTGGTGGTCAACTAGCGGCACTGATGGAAAGAAATTACCAGGTCAAGGTGATCGAGGCCAATCCGGCACGCACGCGCCAATTATCAGCATCACTGGATTCAACTATCGTGTTGCTGGGAGATGCCGCCAACCCGGATCTGCTGATCGAAGAAAACATCGAATGCATGGATGTTTTCTGTGCGCTAACCAATGATGACGAGGCCAATATCCTGTCCTCGATGCTGGCCAAACGTATGGGTGCCAAGAAGGTTATGTCGTTGATCAATCGGGCAGCCTATGTTGACCTGGTCGAAAGCGGATTGATCGATATCGCGATATCACCACACCAGGTCACCATTGGAGCCCTGCTTGCGCACATACGTCGTGGTGACGTGGTAGCAGTGCACGCATTGCGACGTGGTTCGGCCGAGGCCATTGAGGCTATTGCGCACGGTGACAAGACCTCGTCGCGGGTCGTAGGTCGGCCGATCGAGGAAATCAACTTGCCCGAGGGTGCCCGCATAAGTGCCATCGTACGCGGTGAAGAAGTCATTATTGCCCACCACGACACCGTCATTGAATCCGAGGATCACGTCATCCTGTTCGTGACTGATAAAAAGAAGATCGCGGCCGTGGAAAAGCTGTTCCAGGTCGGTATCACCTATTTTTAAACGCTGGCTGGTCATTTAAATGCAGCTTCTGGTTATACAACGCATTTTCGGTTTACTGGTGATGGTATTCAGTATCGCCTTGATGCCGCCGATAGTTGCCGGTCTGATTTATGGTGATGGTGCGGTTCTGCCATTTGTAGAAGCTTTTGCGTTAACCCTGGTTTTCGGGTTTTTACTGTATCTTCCGGTACGGAATCAGAAAAAAGAATTGCGTCTGCGTGACGGTTTCCTGGTGGTGGTGTTATTCTGGACCGTTTTAGGGGTTGCCGGTGGCCTGCCAATATACCTGTCCGGGATCTACGATATTTCGGTTACCGATGCGGTTTTCGAATCGATTTCGGGGATCACCACGACCGGCGCCACGGTCATCGTCGGCATCGATGATTTGCCGCACTCGCTATTACTGTACCGCCAGGAACTCCAGTGGCTCGGTGGTATGGGTATTATCGTGCTGGCGGTTGCAGTGTTACCGATGCTCGGGGTCGGAGGTATGCAGTTGTTTCGCGCTGAAACCCCTGGCCCGGTAAAGGATACCAAGCTGACCCCGCGTATCACCGAAACTGCAAAGGCGTTGTGGTATATCTATCTCGGCCTCACGGTGGCCTGTTGCCTGGCATACTGGCTTGCGGGCATGTCATTTTTTGACGCGATGTCGCATTCCTTCTCGACGGTCGCGATCGGTGGATTTTCCACCCATGATGCCAGCATCGGCTATTTCGACAGCACCGCCATTCAATTCATCGCAATTGTTTTCATGTTGCTTTCGGGTATTAATTTCGCAATACATTTCATTGCATTCCGGCACCGCTCGTTGAAACCCTACCAACGGGACGCCGAATTTCGCACCTACATCCTGGTGCTGTTTGTTGTCAGCATCATTACCGTTGGTTATCTGCAGTTTATGCACACTTTCGATTCGACCGCTGAATCGATTATCGAGGGATTGTTTCAGGTCGTCTCGATCGGCACAACGACCGGTTTTACCACGGCTGAATATTATAGTTGGCCTGGCTTTCTGCCTGTTTTGCTGCTCTATGTCAGCTTTATCGGCGGTTGCTCGGGATCTACCGGGGGTGGCATCAAGGTTATTCGTATCCTGCTGCTGGTTAAGCAGGGTGTTCGAGAGTTAAGGCGCCTGGTGCACCCGAATGCCGAATTCCCGGTCAAGATTGGTAAAAAAGCGATGCCCGAGAAGGTCATCGAAGCGGTATGGGGTTTTTTTGCTGCCTATTTCGCGATTTCTGCGCTGATGATCCTGTTGCTGATGGCGACCGGTTTGAACCAGGAAACCGCGTTCTCCGCGGTTGCTGCCTGTCTTAACAATCTGGGTCCCGGCCTCGGTGATGTCGGCAGAAATTTTTCGTCGATTAATGATCCCGCGAAATGGATTCTTTGCCTGGCGATGCTGCTCGGGCGACTTGAAATTTTCACCCTGCTGGTTTTGTTCACGCCCGCGTTCTGGAAAAAGTAAGTCGATGATGAACCAGAATAGCCATGACATCGATATCAGCGCCCTGGAGCAGCCCGGCCTGGAAAAAATTGAACGCAAGATCCGTGGCAACGTGGGCCGGGCGATCAGCGATTTCAACATGATCGAAGACGGTGATCGCATCATGGTATGCCTCTCGGGCGGCGCCGATAGTTACAGTTTGCTCGATATTTTACTGACCTTGCAAAAATCGGCGCCGATTCAGTTCGAACTGATAGCGGTAAACCTGGATCAGAAACAACCTGGTTTTCCCGAATCGGTGTTACCGGATTACCTGGACGCTTTGGGCGTCGAGTTCAGGATCGTCGAGGAGGATACCTATAGTGTCGTCAAGCGCCTGGTTCCCGAGGGCAAGACCACTTGCTCGCTGTGCTCGAGATTGCGCCGCGGTGTACTTTATAACGTGGCGGCTGAACTGGGTGCCAGCAAGATAGCACTCGGTCACCATGCAGACGACATAGTCGAAACCCTGTTTCTAAACATGTTTTTTAACAGCCGCTTAAAGGCGATGCCGGCAAAGCTTAAGAGCGACGATCAACGAAACGTGGTGATACGCCCGCTGGTTTATGTGCGTGAGAAGCTGATAAAACAGTATGCCGCGCTGCGTGAATTCCCCATAATTCCCTGCAACCTGTGCGGCTCTCAAACCGGTTTACAGCGCCAGACGATTAAATCCATGCTGCTGCAATGGGATGATGCTTATCCGGGGCGTGTTGACAATATCGTCACTTCGCTGTGCAAGGTAACAGCTTCGCATTTACTCGATGGCGACCTTTTTGATTTTCAAAACTTGAAGCAGTCCGACGATTGATCCCGGCCGACGGAAGCCCTTATCAAATGCTGCCTGGAGGGCAGAAAAAAAGAGACCCGGCTAATTTCTAACCAGGCCTAGGGTACCTCGAGGAGAGAAAAACCAGCTCGATTAATTCGGTGTTCCCTGTTAGAGCATTGTCGCGCCGTGGATGTCTTGCCTGTCTGTCGACCACTCCCATTGTCGTGATAGTATATTGTCACGACAGGCGCTGGACTGAAACCCTGGTCAGGCTGTGCAGTTGTCAGCATTGAGCTCTCATTCGTGTAGGACTAGTCCTACATCAATCAACCGGAGATTCGCAACGCGGATGTTATACCCTGCCATACAGCCCTATAAAACCTGCCGTTTTCCAGTTTCTGATCTGCACACCTTATATATAGAAGAATGTGGTAACCCTGACGGCGTGCCGATAGTTTTCCTGCACGGGGGCCCTGGTGGTTCATGCGAACCCGGGCATCGACGTTTCTTTAATCCCGAGGCTTACCGAATCGTACTTTTTGATCAACGCGGCAGTGGAAAATCGAGACCCCACGCCAGCCTCGAGGACAATACCACCTGGGACCTCGTCGCCGACCTGGAGAAAATTCGTGATTTCCTGGAAATCGACAGGTGGGTTGTGTTTGGAGGTTCGTGGGGTTCGACCCTGGCCCTGGCCTATGCCCAATCACATCCGAAACAGGTGTTGGGATTAATTTTACGCGGTATATTTTTAGGTCGGCAAGAAGATGTGAGCTGGTTCTTTAATGGCGAGGCCGCGCGTATTTTCCCGGAGGCCTGGGAACATTTCATCGAGCCGATTCCGGCGCAGGAACGGGGAGATATTATCGCGGCCTACTACCAGCGACTTACCAGCAACAATGAAATTGTGCGCATGGGTGCTGCCAAGGCCTGGTCAATCTGGGAAGGGTCTTCGGTGACTTTACTGCCGGATAAAAACGTTGTTGACCATTTTAGCGACCCGCATATTGCACTCAGTATTGCCCGGATTGAATGCCATTATTTTTGTAACAACTGTTTTCTGGAGCCTAACCAGTTGATTGCAGACATGGCGAGTATCAGTCATGTTCCCGGATACATCGTGCATGGGCGTTACGACATGGTATGCCCGATCGATCAGGCTTTTCTGCTGAAGCAACACTGGGAAGAAGCCAGGCTCAGGGTTATCGATGATGCCGGTCACGCGGTAACCGAGAAAGGGATAGCGAATGCACTGGTTGAAAGCTGTAATTCGATGCTGGAAATCCTGGATTGATTACCCTGCTGCAGCGTGTCAGCGAAGCGCGGGTTGATGTTGCCGAGGCAACAATAGCCCGGGTTGGTCGGGGCATCCTGGTGCTGGTCGGAATACAGGCGGATGACGACGAGTCGCGCGCCCGCTATTTCATCGATCGAATGCTAAATTACCGTGTCTTTGCAGACTCTGACGGCAAGATGAACCTGTCGTTGATCGATATCGAAGGCGGGTTGTTGCTGGTGCCCCAGTTTACCCTGGCAGCCAATACCAAGAAGGGGCGGCGCCCGAGTTTTACCTCCGCCGCAAGCCCGCAACATGGTAAACGAATCTTCGATATCATGATCGACTATGCGCGAGCGGGTTATCAGCAGGTTGCCTGCGGACAGTTTGGTGCCGATATGAGGGTTCATCTGGTCAATGATGGCCCGGTAACTTTTATCCTCGATTGAGACAGTGCAGAAGGTTACCGATTAAGGCTCGAATTTACCTACGATGTCGATTATCATCAGCAGCCTCTCAACACCTGCCTGAATGGGTTAAAGATGTCAGACCGTAGTGCAAAAGTCAGCCGCAAAACACTGGAAACCCAGATCAGTGTTGAGCTCAACCTCGACGGACAGGGAAACTCGAATTTCGATACCGGAATTCCGTTCCTCGAGCATATGCTTGAGCAAATAGCCCGTCATGGCTCGTTTGACCTGGCAATATCTGCCACTGGAGACCTGGATATCGATGACCATCATACCGTCGAGGATATCGGCATAACCCTCGGCCAGGCATTTAACAAGGCGCTTGCGGATAAAAAGGGGATCATGCGTTACGGCCATGCCTACGTGCCATTAGATGAAGCCTTGTCGCGGGTCGTAATCGATTTTTCAGGCCGTCCCGGGATTGAGTACCGGGTAAAATTCTCTCGACCCCGTATCGGCCGGTTCGATGTCGACCTCATTCACGAGTTCTTCCAGGGTTTTGTCAATCATGCGCCGGCGACACTGCACATCGATAACCTCGCCGGCCAAAATGCACACCACATTGCAGAGACCATGTTCAAGGCTTTTGGTCGCGCGTTGCGCTATGCCGTTTCCAGGGACGAACGCATGCGGGGTGTGATTCCTTCGACCAAGGGATCGCTCTAGCTCATGCAGACAATTGCCGTTGTCGATTACGGCATGGGTAATCTCCGCTCGGTCGTTAACGCGCTGCAAGTCGTTGCGGATGATCGTGACCAGGTAATTTTAACCTCTGACCCGGCGCAGGTACTGCAAGCAGACCGCGTCGTGTTCCCGGGGCAGGGTGCCGCCGGGGACTGTATGCGTGCCATCGATGAATACGGGCTGCGTGAATCAATCACGGTTGCCGCGCAGCAACGCCCCTTTCTCGGAATCTGCATGGGTTTGCAGGTGCTGATAGAACATAGCGAAGAAAACCAGGGCACTGCATGCCTGGGGATTTTCAAAGGCCAGGTAAAGTATTTTGGTGATGGCCATAAGGACCAAAGCGGCGTTAAACTAAAAGTTCCGCACATGGGCTGGAATCGCGTGACACAAACCCAATCACATCCGCTTTGGCATTCGATAGCTGATGACAGCAGATTTTACTTCGTGCACAGTTATTATCTCGAGGTTGAAACGCCGGACCTGCTGGCAGGTGTCACCGATTATGGTTTCAGTTTTACCAGTGCGATCGCACGGGATAACCTGTTCGCGTTGCAATGTCACCCTGAAAAAAGTGCGGATGCAGGTCTGCAGTTGCTGCGAAATTTTGTCAACTGGGATGGTCGGCCATGATTTTGATTCCGGCGATTGATCTAAAGCAAGGTCACTGCGTGCGACTGCGCCAGGGCAACATGGACGACAGTACCGTGTTTTCCGAGGATCCGGTGGCAATGGCAGGCAAATGGGTGGACCAGGGTTGCAGTCGACTGCACCTGGTCGATCTTGATGGCGCCTTCGAAGGTGAGCCGGTTAATGCGGATGTCATTGAGGAGATCTGTAACTCCTTTCCCGATTTGCCGATTCAAATTGGTGGGGGCATTCGCAATACTGCTACCGTTGAGTCATATCTCGAAGCCGGTGTCAAATATGTCATTATCGGCACCATGGCGGTAAAACGCCCTGAATTCATTACCCAGCTATGTGCCGAGTTTCCGGGCAACGTGATCGTTGGTATCGATGCCAAGGATGGCATGGTGGCAGTCCATGGCTGGGCCGAGAACTCGGATCACAGTGCGCAGGAATTGGCGTTACGCTTCGAGGACCAGGGCGTCGCTGCCATTGTTTATACTGATATCAACCGCGATGGCATGATGCAGGGTGTTAATGTCGAAGCCACGCGCCAGCTGGCCGAATCGGTCGGCGTTCCGGTCATCGCCTCGGGAGGTGTTACCGATATGGAATGCATTGTCGAACTCAACGCTGTCAAGGATTCAGGCATACAGGGTGTCATCATTGGTCGTGCCCTGTATGAGCGTACCATCAGCCTTACCGAGGCGCAGGCCTATATTGATCAGAATTAGTCTGATCCTGCTCAAATGTCGCTAGCAAAACGCATTATCCCCTGTCTTGATGTTGACAACGGCCGTGTGGTCAAGGGCGTCAAGTTTGTCGATATCCGTGATGCCGGCGATCCGGTTGAAAATGCACGTCGCTATAACCTTGAAGGGGCCGATGAATTAACTTTTCTCGATATCACCGCGAGTTCGGACGACCGCGATACCATGGTGCACGTGGTCGAGGATGTAGCGCGTGAAGTTTTCATCCCGCTGACGGTGGGTGGTGGCATCCGCGAGTTAGCGGATATCCGGCGCATGCTGAACGCCGGCGCCGACAAGGTCAGCATCAATACCGCGGCAGTGTTCAATCCCGAGTTTGTTGCCGCCGCGGCAGACAAGTTCGGCTCCCAATGTATCGTGGTCGCGGTCGATGCAAAACGGGTCAGCGCCGAGGATGAACCAGGACGCTGGGAGATTTTTACCCACGGTGGTCGTAAACCGACCGGCATCGATACGCTTGAATGGGTGCAAAAAATGGATGCTTACGGTGCCGGTGAAATTCTTTTGACCAGTATGGACCGTGATGGCACTAAAATAGGCTTTGATAACGAGTTAACCCGGCAGGTGTCAGAAGTGGTGAGAGTTCCTGTGATTGCATCGGGCGGCGTCGGTAATTTGCAGCACCTGGCCGACGGTATTCTGCAAGGAAAAGCCGACGCGGTCCTCGCTGCAAGTATTTTTCATTTTGGCGAATATCGTATCAGCGAAGCCAAGGCGTTTATGCGAGCCCGGGGAATCGAGGTGCGGGATGACTGACTGGATTGACAAGCTCGACTGGAATAGCGATGGCCTGGTCCCTGCAATTGCCCAGGATTATCAAACTGGCGAAGTATTGATGCTGGCCTGGATGAACCGTGAAGCGTTGCAACTGAGCAGTGAGCAGGGTCGCGCGGTATACTGGTCGAGATCGCGCCAAAAGCTGTGGTTTAAGGGCGAAGAGTCCGGACACGACCAGCGATTACGCGAAATCCGTGTCGATTGCGATGCCGATGTGGTGTTGATGCAGGTCGAACAGATTGGAGGAATTGCCTGCCATACGGGTCGGCGGCGCTGTTTCTTTCGTGTTTTAAAGGATGGAGAGTGGCAAATCGATGAAGAAATTATCAAAAATCCCGACGAGATTTATCGATGAGTGATGATATACTCCTGCGCCTGATGACAGTACTGGCATCGAGAAAAGACGCGGACCCCGAATCTTCGTACGTAGCGGGTTTGTATGATCAAGGACTCGATTCCATATTGAAAAAAATCGGTGAAGAGTCAGCTGAAACAATCATTGCCGCAAAATCAGGCGATAAACAGCAAATTGTTTATGAGACTGCGGACCTTTGGTTCCATTGCATGGTGATGCTGGCACAACAGAATTTAGATGCTAGGCTGGTACTTGAAGAACTGGAGCGTCGCTTCGGCGTTTCAGGTATCGAAGAAAAAGCCGCACGTGAACAGAGTAAATGAGGTGAAACATGGGTTTTGGTGGAATTAGTATCTGGTCGCTGTTATTGATCCTGGCGATCGTGATCCTGTTGTTTGGCACCAAGAAACTGCGCAATGTCGGCGGAGATCTGGGTGGCGCAATCAGGAGTTTCAAAAAATCGGTTAAAGACGAGGAAGTCGGGAAAGACGAGACGGAATCCGAGAGCCAGATTATCGAAGGCAAGGTGAAAGAAGAAGACAAGGTTTAAGCCACTTTTGAGCTGGTTTCTTCTTATTCGAACTGACAAAAAATAAAATGTTTGACATGGGCTTCACCGAGATGATGCTGATTGGCATCGTCGCGCTAATTGTCATTGGTCCCGAACGTCTGCCCGGAGTAGCGCGCACTGCGGGTAAGTATTTTGGTCGGCTGAAGCGATTCATGACCAGTGTAAAGGCGGATGTCGAACAGGAATTGCGCGCCGATGAATTACGCCAGATTCTTGCAGATCAGCAACGCGAGCTCGATACCATAAAAGACTCGATGAATGTCGCGGGCAAGGCATTCGAAAAAGAAGTCAACGACGTCAGTGCTGCCGGAGAGTCGCTTGCGGAAAGCCTCGACGCAACCCCTTCAACCTCCGAGCAAAACAGCGCAGCAGACACGGTCGAACCTGAATCAACCCCCAGGAAAAAAAAGCCGAAGTCAGTTCCGAAAGACCAGGCCGATGATGTCAAATCATGACTGAAGAAGATAATCCGGAGCAAAGTGCCAGCGGCAGCCTGATGTCACACCTGGTAGAGCTGCGCGATCGCGTGGTGCGGATGGTGGTTGCGATCCTGGTGATTTTCCTGGGCCTGTTTTACTGGGCCAACGATATTTACGTTTACCTGGCGGAGCCGTTGACGCGGCATTTACCCGAAGGCGCCAACATGATCGCGATCGAGGTCGCTTCGCCTTTCCTGACCCCTTTCAAGCTGGTGTTAATGCTATCGGTTTTCCTGGCGATGCCGGTGATTCTCTATCAGTGCTGGTCGTTCGTGGCGCCGGGACTTTATGCCAACGAAAAACGCATTGCCGGACCACTGCTGGTATCCAGCATCCTGCTATTTTATGCCGGGGTGTCTTTCGCCTACTTCATTGTGTTCCCGCTGGTATTCGCGTTTTTTACCAGCATTGGCCCCGAGATGGTCAATATTTCGACCGACATCGGGCGTTACCTCGATTTCGTGCTGGCGCTGTTTTTTGGCTTCGGGCTTGCCTTTGAGGTTCCGATTGCGACCATAATCCTGGTCGCGATTGGTTTTACAACCCCAAAAAAGCTCAGCGAAAAGCGTCCATTTGTAATAGTCGGCGCTTTTATCCTCGGCATGTTGTTAACGCCACCCGACGTGATATCGCAAGTGTTACTGGCCTTGCCAGTTTGGGTGTTGTTCGAGGCGGGTTTGATTGCATCGAGGATTATTTTCAAGGATCGTGATTTCGACGAGGAAGACGATGAAGATGGGGACCTGGAAGATGAAAACTCTGCTGTGCCCGATCATCAGCCCCTGACTGACGAGGAAATGGAAGCTGAACTCGACCAGGCGGAAGCCGACGAAGCGCGGGTCGACAAGTCATAACTTAATAAATCGCCTCACTGTCCGATAACCCCGGTATGAGCAGATGTTCTAACATAGCGGCTTTGCTGTGCCTTATTGTGGCATCAATTCAGCCCGCCATGGCATTGGAGCTGTTCGGTGTCAGCCTCCAGTCCACCAACCGATCTGAACTGCGCAGCGCTGTCAAGGCAGCCGGCGTGGTGTTGATTCGTGAAGGTGGTAAGGAGAACTGGTTTGATGTTTATGACAGTTCGAGGGCGCTCGCCGGATCGTCTCGGCTCTACCTCGGTTTTGTCAAACAGGATCTGCGTTTCGCCTTTGCCGAATACGAATTCGGGAATTTGATTTCGAGGCAATTATTGAGCAATTTGAGCGCTAAGTATGGTGCCGCCGAAATTATCGAGGGAAGCTTTATATCCGACCGCAAGTACCGTTGGCAACGTGATGGAATCGACATTGAGCTTAGCAGTGACTGGCGAAATCATAAGTCCCGACTGAGCTACATTAATCCCGCTAATATGGCCGATTTGCTTGCCGAACGATCCGCCTATAAGGTCCAGACTGAAGCTATCGCTGGGGAAGTTTCCTTTTACTAGGTACCGTTGGTCGCGGTTTTTGAACCGTTAGTCCCTGCTGCTTTCGATATCCGGGCGAAAACAGTTAATTTGGCTAGACTTAACCTGTTTACCTGACGATGGTGAAGTTATGAATGTAACTGATTCAGCAAGGCCTCAATATACTAATTCCGATGCCGCCCGCAGCGCGGTCGAAGGAATTCGCGAGCAGCTTGAGCGCCTCGACCAAAACGTAGCCGAAGTTGCCCAGGACGAGAACAGCGACGCCTTTGCACCGGGTTCACGTGACCGTGCGCTGGTTGAGCAGAATGAAATCGTGCAGGCCGTGCGCGCCAACGCCAGGTCGCTGGAAGCCTCCAACCAGGCGCTTGGAACAATCATCGATATCAAGGTTTAAACAACTGAGAGTCAAAATACAAGTAACAGGATTGTTAACCCGAATCGGGTTTTACGGTATGATTCAACCCTGTCCAGACCGTAGTTTCGATTATCTCAATGACGACCAAACCCGGGACGCTGCGCCGTCCGACTCTGCTGTGCATCCTGGATGGATTCGGGATTAATGCCGACCCTACGCATAATGCGATCATTCAGGCCAGCACGCCCAATTTCGATCATTATTTTTCCGCCTACCCGATGACTACCCTGGAAGCATCCGGACGTGGTGTGGGCCTGCCTGTCGGTCAGATGGGTAATTCTGAGGTCGGGCACATGACTATCGGTAGCGGTACTATCGTCAAGCAGGACCTGGTGCGCATAGACGATGCCATCGAGGACGGCAGTTTCTTTGAGAATCCCGCCTTACTCGGCGCGGTGCAAACCGCGAAAGCTGCTAATCGACCGCTGCATCTCGTTGGCCTGGTTTCAGACGGTGGCGTACACAGCCATATCGATCACCTGTGCGCACTGATAAGACTATGTCATCAAAATGCGGTCGTGCCTCAGGTACACATGATCACCGATGGACGTGATACCGCACCCCAGGCGGCGTTATCCTACTTGCCCGATCTCGAGACATTACTGGAACAATGCGGCGGCCATATCGGAACGGTATCGGGACGTTATTACGCGATGGATCGTGATCAACGCTGGGATCGCGTTGAGCTTGCCTGGAACAATATCGTGCATGGCAAGGGTATTGGCGCCAAATCGGCACAGGCGGCTATCCAGCAAAGTTATGATAACGGCAAAAATGATGAATTTATCCTGCCGACTCATTTACCGGGCTTGCAGACCCTGCAACCCGGAGACGAAATGATTTTCTTTAATTTTCGCAATGACCGTGTGCGCCAGATCTGTGCCGCCCTTACGTTAGTCGAGTTTGATGAATTTGAGCGCGGTCCGGGTTATCGCCCGATCACGGTTACCTGCATGACACATTACGATTCCCGGCTCGAGTCTCCGGTCGCGTTTGCGCCGACTCAACCAGAAACAACCCTGGGTAGCGTTATCAGTGACGCCGGCCTGACACAGTTACATTGCGCCGAAACCGAGAAATACGCGCATGTTACGTTTTTCTTTAACGGCGGCCGCGAGGAGCCGTATCCGGGTGAAGAGCGCAGCTTGATCCAGTCACCGCGGGTCGCCACCTATGACCTGCAACCTGAAATGAGCGCGCCCGAAGTGGCGGATCGGGTTATCGAGGCAATGCAATCTGGCAGCTATGACTTTATCGTAGTCAATTTTGCCAACGGCGATATGGTTGGGCATACCGCGATACGCGATGCGATTATCAAGGCCGTGGAAGCGCTGGACCGCGAAGTCGGGCGGGTAATTGAAGCCGCTATTGCGAGTAACTACGCGGTCGTTTTGACCGCCGACCATGGTAATTGCGATGAGATGGTGGATCCGGAGACGGGTAAGCCGCATACCCAGCACTCCAATCATCCAGTGCCGTGCCTGGTTATCGATAGCGACGTAAACACCCTCGAACAGGGTGGAAACCTGTCCGCAATAGCGCCGACCGTACTGCAGTTAATGGGTATTCCGCAACCCGTGGCGATGACCGGAAGATCGGTCATTAGTGATAGCCTCGCGAAATAACCTTGATTACCTGTGCAAATTTAGTGATGATTACAGATTAAGTAGTGCGCGATTAAATAATAAACATGGCAACCCTAAACGAAACTCTCGAAGAAATTACGCTGTTTCGAGGTATGAGCGAGGATGACATCGAGAGTGTCGCATCGCAGACGGTTATACGCCAGTTTCCGAAAAACACCGTAATTGTCAGCCAGGGTGATGAAACCGATTCGTTCTATGTCATCCTGCAAGGCAAGGTCGATGTTTTCCTGCACAATGACAAGGGTAAGGAAATCATCATCAACACGCTCGCTGAACGTGAAGCCTTCGGTGAACTTGCGCCGCTGGGCGGAATCCCGCGCCAGGCCAGTATCATTACTACCGAAGATTCTACCTTTGGCGTCATTTCGCGCCAGGTATTCATGGATACCTTGTTGAAAAAACCCACCATCAGCATGCAGATTATCGATTTACTGATCCACCGGATTCAGGATTTGACCGAGGAAGTCAGTAGTCTCGCGCTCGAGGATGTTTACAACCGGGTGGTGCGGGTTCTCTACAAGCACGCCGACGCCGTTGGCGAGAAATTGGTAACCGAGAAATTAACCCAGCAGGACATCGCCAGTCGGGTTGGTGCGACCCGCGAAATGGTGCATCGCATTCTTAAAGAACTGAAAACAGGTGGTTATATCTCGATAGAAGGTAAACATATCACAATCGAGAAGAAACTCCCTCCCGGCTGGTAAAGCTTCGCTAAAAAAGTGATAACATAGCGCCATTTTCACCGAGGTTGAAACAGTGGCGGGTCACAGCAAATGGGCAAACATACAACACCGTAAGAAGGCACAGGATGCGAAACGCGGAAAGTTGTTCACCCGTCTGATAAAAGAAATTGTCGTTGCCGCCAAGGCAGGGGGGTCGGATCTCGATGCCAATGCCTCGTTGCGTACGGCAGTCGACAAGGCCAAGTCACAATCAGTACCCAAGGATGCAATCGAGCGCGCGGTAAAGCGTGGCGCCGGCGAACTTGATGGTTCTGATTACGAGGAAATTCGCTACGAGGGATATGGACCCGCGGGAGTCGCGGTGATAGTCGAATGCCTTTCAGATAATCGTAATCGCACTGTCGCCGAAGTTCGCCACGCTTTCACCAAGGCCGGTGGCAACCTCGGACAAAGTGGTTCGGTGGCATACATGTTCAACAATATTGGCGTGCTGCTTTATTCGCCTGAGCATGATGAAGACAGTGTTATGGAAGCCGCAGTTGACGCAGGTGCCGAGGATATTATCGTCGCCGACGACGGCAGTATCGAGGTTCTGACGACAGCCGAAAATTATGTTGCGGTGAAACAGTCGATGACCGACGCAGGCCTAGAACCGGAAGACTCGGAGTTAACCATGCGCGCGTCCACCAATGCCGAGCTCGATCTCGATGACGCCCAGAAAGTCCTGCGCCTGGTCGACTTGCTGGAAAGCTCTGATGATGTGCAGGATGTGTATTACAACGCTGAAATTCCACAGGAAGCGTACGAGGCCCAGGCTTAATGATTATCCTGGGGATTGACCCTGGATCGCGCATTACCGGTTTTGGCCTCATCGATAATCAAGCTAGCCGCATCGAGTATGTCACCAGTGGCAAGATCAGGGTCAGCGGGGATAGCCTGCCACAGCGCCTGGGTTGTATTTTTAAAGAAATCGAAAGCGTGATACAAAAGCACGGGCCTGAACAGATGAGCATCGAAAACGTGTTCATGGCACGCAACCCTGATTCGGCATTGAAGCTGGGACAGGCTCGCGGTGCGGCTATTTGTGCGGCCTACCAGGCCGGGCTTGAAATAGCCGAGTATGCGCCGCGCGAAATCAAGCAGGCCATTGTCGGTACGGGTGCAGCCAACAAGGAACAGGTTCAGCATATGGTAAAACGTTTGCTTGGAATCAGGCAGGATCTGCAAGCCGACGAGGCGGATGGCCTCGCGATTGCTATCTGCCACGCACAATTTTATGCTACGCGGCAGAAAACGGGTATCGACCCCGGTTTGTTAAAGCGCAGGAGAAGCAGCCGCAGATGATCAGCCGACTGACAGGTATACTGGCCGCCAAGCGCGCCCCGCAAGTACTGATAGATTGCAATGGAGTGGGTTACGAAGCAGATGTGTCGATGACGACGTTTTACCAGCTACCCGAAGTAGGCGAGCGCATCTCCATCTGGACCCATTTGCTGGTTAAAGACGATTCACACAGCCTGATCGGGTTCAATGACGAGCAGGAACGCAAGCTGTTCCGCCAACTGATTCGAATTAATGGTGTTGGTCCAAAAATGGCGTTAACAATTTTATCTGGCATCGACGATCAGCAATTTGCGCTTTGCATTGTTAATAACGATGTGGCGATGCTGACCAGGCTACCGGGTGTCGGCAAGAAAACTGCCGAACGCCTGGTTATCGAGATGCGTGACAAGATCGACAGCCTGGTAAGCGACACGCCCACGCGCGAGGTTTTAGCGACTGGACATTCGATGGTAAGTGAAGCCATTGAAGCCCTGCAGGCCCTGGGCTACAGGCCGATAGATGCCGAAAAAATGATCAGTCGAGCGCAACAGCAGGGTAAGGCTCAAAGCAGTGCCTCGGAGTTAATTAAACAGGCGCTGCAGGCGTCGGTTAAGGTATGAGCGAAGAACGACTGATCGATCCGGATGCGATTGCAGAAGAGTTGTCGCTGGACCGAGCGCTGCGTCCCAAGCTACTCAGTGATTACGTCGGCCAGGATGAAGTTCGCGAACAGATGGAAATATTCGTCCTGGCTGCAATAAAACGTCAGGAAGCGCTTGACCACGTATTGATATTCGGTCCACCGGGTCTTGGCAAAACAACCCTGTCGCATATCATCGCCAACGAAATGCAGGTTAACCTGCGCCAGACCTCTGGACCGGTACTGGAGAAAGCGGGCGATCTTGCGGCAATACTGACTAACCTTGAACCGCATGATGTGCTGTTTATCGATGAAATTCATCGGCTGAGTCCGGTGGTAGAGGAAATTCTGTACCCGGCCCTGGAAGACTTTCAACTCGATATCATGATTGGCGAGGGACCTGCGGCACGTTCGATCAAGCTTGATCTGCCGCCGTTTACACTGGTGGGTGCAACCACGCGTGCGGGACTGCTAACCTCGCCCTTACGCGATCGTTTCGGGATCGTGCATCGTCTCGAGTTTTACAGCGCCGAGGAACTGGGTCGAATTATTATGCGCTCGGCGGGTTTACTCGGGATTGAGCTTGAAGCGGAAGGGGCACGTGAAATTGCCAGCCGATCGCGCGGTACTCCGCGTATCGCCAACCGACTATTGCGACGCGCGCGCGATTACGCCGAGGTCAAGGTCGACGGCGTTATCAGTGCCGAGGTCGCCTGCGCGGCTCTGGACATGCTCAAGGTTGATAAGTCCGGACTCGACCATATGGATCGACGCCTGGTTCTGACAATGATTGATAAATTTGATGGCGGGCCGGTCGGTGTGGAAAGCCTGGCGGCCGCGATCGGCGAAGAGCGCGGCACCATCGAGGACGTCATTGAACCTTACCTGATACAGCAGGGTTACATGATGCGAACCCCGCGTGGGCGTGTGGTAACATCGCGCGCGTACTCGCATTTCGGATTTGAACATTCAAAACAGGGTGAAATCGAATTGTAGCCAGGCCCTGCAACTAACTTGTATAAACCAGACGAATAAACACTATGAATAATGATTCACTGTTAACGCTTGTCATTAATGCCAGTATACCGGTACAGCTGGTAATGGTAATACTGCTTGTAGCCTCGGTTTTTTCCTGGGCACTCATGTATGTCAAGCGAGGTTATATCCGCCAATCGCAGGTCGAGGCCAAAACCTTTGAGGGCCGTTTCTGGTCCGGAATAAATTTGAGTGATTTATTTGCACAGCTGAGCGTGCGCCAGGAACGACGTTTTGGCCTGGAGGCCATATTCGAAAACGGTTTTCGCGAGTTTGCACGTGCCCGCAAGGCTGACCTGAACAATAGTGAAGTCGTGCGCTCGGCGCATCGTGCGATGAAAGTTTCGATGTCACGCGAAATCGAGTTGCTCGAGAATAACCTGCCGTTTCTTGCAACCGTCGGCTCAGTTAGCCCCTATGTTGGCTTGTTCGGTACGGTATGGGGCATTATGGAGTCGTTTCGTGCGCTTGCCGGGGTGCAGCAGGCGACGCTGGCGATGGTTGCACCCGGAATTTCAGAAGCCCTGATCGCTACCGCGATGGGCTTGCTGGCGGCGATTCCGGCGGTCGTTGCCTACAACAAGTTCACCAGTGAAATCGATGCGATGATCGTGCGTTACGAAAATTTTCTCGAGGAATTCACCGGTATCCTGCAGCGCCAGGCCCAGTCACCGAACTAGAGATTGCAACAGTGAAGAAGCGACGCTCGGTTTCCGAAATCAATGTAGTACCTTACATCGATGTGATGTTGGTGCTGTTGATTATCTTTATGGTAACGGCCCCGCTGTTGAAGCAGGGGGTCGACGTTGACCTGCCTACCGCACCGGCTAATCCACTGGATGCGGAAAGCCCCGAGCCCATCGTGATTACAGTCGATAAGGCCGGCAAGATATATCTCAACATTGCCCTGAATCCCGATGGTGAAATCAGTGCCGAGGCACTGGTAAAGCAGGTAAAAGCAGCATTGTCGAGGGAACCAAAGCGACCGGTGATGGTACGTGGCGACGCGAATGGGCCATACCAGAATGTTGTGCAGACACTGGTACTGCTGCAGCAGGCGAATGTTGGATCGGTTGGACTGGTGACCGATCCCGAGGAAAAACTCTAGTGCTTTCAGAGTTTCGCAAACATCCCCTGGCGTTGCTGGTTTCGCTTGCTTTGCACGCGTTACTCATAGGCCTGATGGTTTTCAATCTCAGTTCTGTCGATAAACTGCAGGACATCAAGGTCGGACCTGTTGCCAAGACCGTCCAGGCCGAGGTGGTCAATCAGCAACAGCTCGATGCGAAGGAAAAGCAAAAGCAGCTAGAGGAGAAACGTAAACGGGAAGCCGAGAAAAAGAAGAAAGATCTCGAGGCTAAAAAACTGGCAGATAAAAAGAAAAAAGAGGCCGAAAAGAAACGCAAGGCTGAAGACAAGAAAAAAGCTGAACTAAAGCGTAAAAAAGAAGCCGAACAAAAACGTAAGCAAGAGGCAGAACGCAAGGCTACCGAAAAGCGCAAGGCGGAAGAAAAACGCAAGGCTGAAGAGCAGCGCAAAGCGGACGCTGCTAAAGCCGCCGAGGAAAAGCGCAAGGCCGAGGAAGCGCGCATTGCCGAGGAAAAGCGCAAGGCCGAGGAAGCGCGCATTGCTGAGGAAAAGCGCAAAGCCGAGGAGGCCAAGCGCGCGGAGGAAGAACGCAAACGCAAGGAGGCCGAGGAACGCCGCCTTGCCGAAGAGGAGCAAAAACGCAAGGAGGCGGAGCTTAAGGCGAAACTGCTCGCCGAGGAAAACCAGCGTCGGCTCAATTCATTGCAGGAAGCTTATAAACTGGCCATTTTTCAAAAGGTTAAGCGGAATTGGATTAGACCGGCCGGAAGTGAGAAAATACCGGAGTGCTGGGTTCGAGTACTACAAGGGCCGGGTGGAATTATTCTCGATGTCACCTTCGGCACCTGTAAAGGCAGTACCAACACATATCGCGCTTCGATCGAAAATGCAGTTTACAAGGCAGAACCCCTGCCGAAACCAGGGGATCCGTCCTTGTTCGAGCGAGAGTTGAACTTTAATTTCAAGCCCGAGTAAGATCTATAACTAAATGAAACAACTAATAATATACCTGTTAGCTGGCCTCCTTTGGATTATGCCAGTGTTAGCTAATGCTGCGCTGACCATAGAAATTACCGGAGGGGTTGAGGGCGCATTGCCAATTGCAGTGGTACCGTTTGATACCTCTCGCCTGAGCAGCAAGCTGCCGGTTGATATAGCCGGGATTGTCGCCAGTGACCTGAATCGCAGTGGCGTACTGAAATCCATGGAAAGGACCAGGCTGCCCGCCAATCCGCATTACAGCAATCAGGTGCAATATGCGCGCTGGCGCACCGCCGGGCAGGATTACCTGGTAGTTGGCAGGGTGTTGGAGAAATCCCCGGGACTTTACAACATCGAATTCCAGTTGCTTGACGTGCTTAAGCAAAAGCAGCTGCTGGGTCGTAGCATGCCTGCAAAAAAACGTAATCTGCGTTCGCGGGCTCATCAAATCAGTGATTTCATTTACGAACAAATCACCGGCACACGCGGTGCATTCAATACCCGTATCGCTTTCGTACGTGCGCAGAAGGATGCCGCGCGCAAGTATGTACTGCAGGTCGCCGACACGGACGGGTTCAACGCCCAGAATGTGCTGGAATCCGATGAGCCGATCATGTCTCCAAGCTGGTCACCCGATGGTAAATCCCTGGCCTATGTTTCATTTGAAAACGAACGCCCGGAAATATTCATTCAGCACCTCGCAACTGCAAGGCGTTCCAAGGTCGCGGGCTTCAGAGGTTTGAATAGCGCACCAAGCTGGTCGCCCGATGGTAAATTCCTGGCGCTGGTCCTGTCCAAGGATGGTAGCCCCGACATCTATACCTTAAACACCGCCACCAAGCGCCTCAAGCGGCTGACTACCCATCGCAGCATAGATACTGAACCGGTTTGGTCCAGCGATGGCAGGACAATAATTTTTACTTCCGATCGTGCGGGCTCACCGCAACTTTACCGTATCGACGTCGGCGGGGGGAAACCCAAACGCGTTACCTTTGAGGGCCGCTACAATACCGCGGCCAGTTTGTCCCCTGACGGCAAGTTCATTGCCATGGTGCACGGCGAGCGGGGACAATATAAAATAGCGCAGTATGAACGTGAGACAGGAAACTTGACCGTACTCACCGATAGCTCGCTCGATGAATCACCATCGTTTTCCCCGAATGGCAAGATGGTGCTCTATGCGTCGACACGCGGAAACAACGGTTTCCTTTACGCGGTCTCGATCGACGGGCGTGCCAAACATAAATTATCCGATCAGGCCGGTGACATACGCGAACCGGTCTGGGGTCCCTTTGAAAGTAAATAATCATCACATACGAGTGGAGCAGGAATGAAATGAAACTATATAACGCAATGAAAACATGGATAATCGCCGGATTAGTAGCCGTCGTCGTTACCGCCTGTGCTACCACGCAGGAAGAAATGATTGACGGTGATGGCGCGCCAATCGACGATCAGGCACAGACCGGTATGGTCGATGATGGTAGCAGTGGTGGCGCGGATGCTACCGGGCTTGATGGTGCCGACGGAGGCGACGGAATGGCTATTAGCGATATGGACGCAATCAGCAGGCTCCAACAAACCGAGGGTGCACTGGCCAACCGCACCATTTACTTCGAGTTCGACAGCGCCAAACTCACCAGTGAGTCAATCCAGATCCTGGAAACCCACGGCAGTTTTGTCGCTGGAAACGGTGAAGTCAGTGTGCGCCTCGAAGGGCATGCCGACGAACGCGGCAGTCGTGAATACAACATTGCACTCGGTGACCGACGTGCCCAGTCTGTAAGGCGGGTGTTGCTGTTCCAGGGTGCATCGGCTGACCAGGTTGAAACCGTAAGTTATGGAGAGGAAGAACCGGCAATGCAAGGTCATACCGAGGAAGCCTGGGCCAAGAACCGTCGCGTTGAATTGATTTATACGGTGAATTGATATGAAGGTGTCGATTTATTCGATTCGCAATATTATCCTGCCAGGGATTGTGCTCGCAGCTTCAGTCAGCACCAGCGTATTTGCACAAAGTACGCTAACCCCGGAACAGCTATCGCTGCGGGTAGAGCGCCTGACCGAATTATCTCAGCGTTCCGAGGCCAAGTTATCCGCGGTTCAGGGGCAGTTGAAGAAACTGTCTGAAGAAATGTCTCGCCAGGGCCGACTCATCGATAACCGGGCGGTGCTTGACATGATTCAGCAGGTTGACGAGGTATCGGAAGATATCGGTTTACTACGCGGTGAGATCGAAGTGCAGGGTAACGATATCAATGATATCAAAAAGCGACAGCGCGAATTGTACCTCGATATCGATCGACGCCTGCGCGACCTTGAAAGCGGTGCTACTACGCAGGCTCCAGCCGGTCAGATAAGTGTTCCCCAGGTGAGCACCACGGCATCGGCCGGGACTGCTACCACCGGTCAGCAAACGCCTTCGGTAGAACCAACGACACCTGAGCCTGCGACATCGACGACCGCATCTGCCTCGCAGACCCCATCGGTTACCCAGAGTGCTGAAAAAGAGGCCTACCAGGCAGCTTTCGATACACTCAAGGAAGGGCGATACAAGCAGGCCAAGACCGAACTCAAGACCTTCCTGGACAAGTATCCCAATAGCAGCTTTTCCGGTAACGCCCAGTACTGGCTCGGCGAGGCGCATTACGTGACGCGCAATTTCGACCAGGGTGTTGTCGAATTCGAGAAAGTGCTTAAAACCTACCCGACTAGCAACAAGGTGCCGGATGCGATGTTGAAGCTTGGCTATACCTTTTACGAACGCAAGCAATTTGATCAGGCCAAGGCGATACTGCAGGACCTGCGCGAACGGTTTCCCAAGACCACTGCATCGCGCCTGGCTACCAAGCGCCTGGATCGAATTCGCAAGGAGGGACACTAAGCCTGTCGCTTGTTAGAATTCACTTGAATTCAGTCTGGGGATAGGTATTATGCCAGACCTTTCCGGGGGGCGTTAGCTCAGTTGGTAGAGCATCTGACTTTTAATCAGGTGGTCGGGCGTTCGAGCCGCCCACGCCCCACCACTTTTTCCTGAAATCATCCCTTGCGCACGATAATTTTCTAATACTACTGCGTTCGTCGATATACTGATGTTATTAGTGCGATTCAAGGTACCATTGCTGATTCCGAACACCGCTGAATCAACCGGATGAAGAACCAGATTACTCTAACAACACTTAATGCGCGCTACATGCACTGCGCATTCGGACTGCGTTATTTGTTGGCGAACCTGGGGGAATTGAAGGCGGATGCCCAAATCAGGGAGTTCACGATTCAACAACGGCCAATCGATATTGCCGAGCAATTGCTCTCGCAACGACCGAAGATAATCGCTTTCAGTATTTACATCTGGAACGTGAGTGAAACCGGCGCAGTCATCGCGCTAATAAAGCAGATTTCACCGCAGACAATTATTGTTGCGGGCGGTCCAGAGGTGAGTTTTGCAGACGATTTACCGGATCTCGCTACCCAGGTGGATTACATCATTACGGGCCCGGGGGAAATCAGTTTTCGTCAACTGTGCAAAAATTTGCTGGCAAATAAACCGGTTGCGTCAAACATCATTGCCGGCAAAACGGCCAGCCTCGATGAGCTCGAACTGCCCTATGTCCACTACAACGCTGACGATATTCGTAACCGTTTGATTTATGTTGAGGCTTCCCGCGGCTGTCCGTTCAAGTGCGAATTTTGCCTGTCTTCGCTGGACAAAACCGCTAAACCTTTCGAGCTGGATCGCTTTCTTGATGCGATGGATGATTTGTATCAGCGCGGTGCGCGCAATTTCAAGTTTATCGATCGTACCTTCAATTTAAAAATCAGCACCAGCATCGCGATACTGGAGTTTTTCCTGCAACGTATGGACGATGACCTGTACCTGCATTTTGAAGTCGTTCCGGATTACCTGCCAGAAAAACTCAAGCGGGTGTTAGCACGCTTTCCGGCCGACGCACTGCAGTTCGAAATCGGAGTGCAGACTTTTGATTCCGAGATTCAGCAGACAATCAGTCGCAGGCAAAACAATGATAACACCTGCGATAACTTGCGTTGGTTGCGAGAAAATACCGGTGCACATATTCACGCTGATCTGATCTTCGGCTTACCCGGGGATTCACTGGATAACTTTGCCGACAGTTTTAACCAGCTGGTGTCATTGAAGCCACAGGAAATCCAGCTTGGAATTCTAAAGCGTCTGCGCGGTGCCCCGATTAACCGACATAACGATGCATACCAGCTGCGTTACAATCCTGCCGCGCCCTACAATATTCTGAGCACCCGGGATATCGATTTTGCAACCATGCAGCGGGTCAATCGGTTTGCCAGGTTCTGGGACATGATTGCAAATTCAGGTCGTTTCGGAAATACGCTACCGCAGATATTGGGGCAGCGTCCATTTGAAAACTTTCTCGAGTTAAGCGACTGCCTGTACGAGCTTGCCGGCAGCAGCTGGAAAATTTCGCTGCGTCGATTGTTTTCTTTACTGTTTATCGCACTGACTGAACAGTTGATGCTTCGACCGGACCTGGTTCGAAGTTCGCTGCTGGCTGATTACAAACGGTCGGGCCAAAAAGGGTTCCTCGATCTTGATAGCCCGAGGCTCGAAATCGTACCTCGCTCCGGTGTTGCGAATAGACGCCAACGTCAGCATGGTCAAATCGAAATTTAAAAGGAGCTTTTAATGGCTGCAATACACTCTCAGTTAAGCGCGGATTGCATCGCCCTGGGGCGATTTTCGTTATGTCATCTACTGTTGATGAATGATTCCAACTATCCCTGGTTTATCCTGGTGCCCGATCGTGACGACATTCGTGAGATTTACCAGCTCGATACGGCTGATCGCGCGCAATTGATGGATGAGTCCTGCCGGCTGTCAGAGTTCATCATGAACGTGTTCGAGGGCGAGAAACTCAATGTGGCGGCGTTGGGAAACCAGGTTCCGCAGTTACATTTGCACCACATTGTCCGTTTTACCACTGATCCTGCCTGGCCAACCCCGATCTGGGGGAGGTTTCCGGCACGCCCCTATAGCGATCAGGCGCTGGGTGAAATCAGATCAACAATTAATGGTGCGGAGCTGGATGGTTACCAGCCTGTCGCAGAGAGCTACCTCGCGTAACACCCGCAGCGCACAGGGTCAAAAGCCAATGCTGTGGGCTGAAGTGGAAACAATACGATCAAATAATTAGCACTTACACATTATCCCGTTTTACACTTGGCGCCTGGAATGGTTATGCAATCGAAGGTAGTGTAAAAAATGGATCAAACGTCAATACGTATGGGCATCGATATCGGTGGGACTTTTACCGATGTCGTGCTCGAAGTTGGCGCACAGCAATATTCGGCCAAGGTACTGACCACTTACCTTGCACCCGAGGATGCGATCATCACCGGGTTGAAGCAGGTCTGTGATCAGGCCGATATAAAACCCGCCAGCATTCAGCAGATTATCCACGGCACCACTCTGGCCACTAATGCCTTAATCGAGCGGCGCGGTGCCAGAACGGCGTTCATTACGACTCATGGTTTTCGCGACGTGATCGAAATGCGCAGCGAATCGCGGTTTGAGCAGTACGACCTCAACCTGACGTTACCCGAGCCACTGTTACCGCGCCAGCAGCGCTACACCGTGAAAGAACGTATCGGTGCGAGTGGCGATGTCCTCATCCCTTTGCAACGTTCTGAAGTCGAAGCGCTGGTCGAACAGATCGAATCGGCAGGTTACGAAAGCATCGCGGTAGGACTGATGCATTCCTACCTGAATGATAGCCATGAAAAAATGGTGCGCGAGGTATTGGCCGAAAAAATGCCCGGCGTTTCGGTTTCGCTGTCATCCGAGGTATCACCCCAGATGCGAGAGTATGAGCGTTTCAATACGGTCGTGGCCAATGCCTACATCAAGCCGATGATGAAAAGTTACCTCGACAGGCTGGGTGGACAGCTGCAACAGGAAGGCGTTACCTGCAAAATTTTCCTGATGCATTCCGGGGGTGGAATCATTTCAATTGAAAGTGCAGCGGAATTCCCGGTCAGGCTGGTCGAATCGGGTCCCGCGGGTGGCGCCGTTTTCGCGGCTCATATCGCCGCCCGGTATGACCTCGATAAGGTCCTCTCATTCGACATGGGAGGTACCACTGCCAAGATATGCCTGATTAACAACCAGGCGCCAAAGACCAGCCGCGTGTTCGAAGTTGCCCGTACCTATCGCTTTAAAAAAGGATCAGGCATGCCGATCTCCATACCGGTTATCGATATGGTCGAGATCGGGGCTGGCGGTGGTTCACTGGCCCGTGTTGATGCGATGCGTCAAATTCGAGTCGGTCCCGAGTCTGCGGGCTCGGAACCGGGTCCGGCCTGTTACGGTCTCGGCGGCACCAGTCCGGCGGTAACCGATGCCGATCTCATGCTGGGCAAGCTGGACCCGAATAATTTTGCCGGGGGCTCGATTACGCTCGACAGTCAACGCGCCGCCGATGCATTACTCGATACCCTGGGTAAATCGCTCGACATGGATGCCCTGACCTCGGCCTACGGTCTGAGTGAAGTGGTCGATGAAAATATGGCAAATGCCGCGCGCGTGCATGCGGTCGAAAACGGTGAGGACCTGTCGGAGTACACCATGATTGCCTTTGGCGGCGCGGCACCGCTGCATGCCGGGCGCCTGTGTGAAAAACTGGGTGTGGATCGCCTGCTGGTGCCGCCGGGTGCGGGCGTCGGCTCTGCGATTGGTTTCCTGCGAGCCCCGTTTAGCTTTGAGGCAAACCGCAGCGTGTATATGCGCTTGACCGATTTCCGCCCAGACACGATACGAGACCTGTTGGCGGACCTTGAAACTGAAGCCACCGGGTTTGTGCGTTCCTGTGATGCCAACGCCGATATCGAGGCTGAATTTAAAGCCTATATGCGCTACACCGGACAAGGTGAGGAAATTCCGGTCGTACTGACTGCCGATCAGGCGACGCAGCCGGATGCGGCAACCTTCCAGCAGTTATTTGAACAGGATTACATAACGCTGTTTGGTCGAGCCGTTGAAGGCATGGATATCGAGATCACGGTCTGGTCTGTTAATGCCACCACGCATGCAGAAAAAATTGCGCCGGTGCAGACCTTGCCGGCAGGCGCGAAGATACCGGCAAACGGACAACGAAGTATTTTCGACCCCGCACAAGGTCAATCGCTGGAATCTTCGGTTGTGTTGCGCGCCGGTTTGAGTCCCGGGGACCTGGTGCCGGGACCGGCGGCGATCACTGAAGACGAAACCACCATTATCCTGCCACGAAGCCGCCAGGCGGTGCGCCAGTCTGATGGCTGTATCGACGTCGTGCAACAGGCACAGGAACTGTCATGACCCGAAAAACTTCGAGCGTGTCCAACCAGGTAATGTGGAACCGATTAATTTCCGTGGTCGAAGAGCAGGCCCAGGCGCTTATCCGCACCGCATTTTCGGCCTCGGTGCGCGAAGCTGGAGACCTGTCGGCCGGGGTTTATGATACCCGGGGGCGGATGCTGGCCCAGGCTGTCACCGGAACCCCCGGTCATGTCAACGCGATGGCCGATGCGGTCGCCCATTTCATTCGCAGAATTGGCTATGAAAACATGTTTGAAGGTGATGTTTATATCACCAATGATCCCTGGGAAGGCACCGGGCATCTTCACGATATAACGGTTGTCACACCGTCTTTTCATCAGGGTCAGCATGTTGGTTTCCTCGGCTGTACCGCTCATATTGTCGATATCGGTGGTCGTGGATTTGGTGCCGACGCCAACTCGATTTACGAGGAGGGCCTCTATATCCCGATTATGAAATTTGCCGAAAGGGGCGAAGTCGACAAGACCCTTATCAGGATTGTGCGTGGCAATGTGCGCGAGCCGGACCAGGCGGTCGGCGATGTTTACGCGCTGGCAACCTGTAACGAGATCGGTCACCGACGCCTGACCGACATGATGAACGAGTTCGATTTATCGGACCTGAACGAGATCGCGGCCTTTATCCTGGAAAACTCACGACGTGCAACGCTTGAATGTATCGCCGCGTTGCCGCGCGCAAAGGCTTCGGGATCGATGACGATCGATGGTTATAGTCATCCCGTCGAGTTAAAAGTTTCACTCGATATCCAGTCTGATCGAATTCTGTGTGATTTTGCCGGCACCTCGGGACTGGACCGTAAGGGAATTAACGTGCCGTTGGTCTATACCAAGGCCTACGCCTGTTTTGCTCTCAAATGTGCCATCGCTCCGGAAATTCCCAACAATGCGGCATCGCTCGCCCCGTTCGAAATAACGGCACCTGAAAATACTATTGTCAACGCGGTGCATCCGGCCCCGGTTGCGCTCAGGCATGTCATTGGTCACATGATTCCTGATGCCGTCTACGCCGCGCTGGACCAGATTCTGCCTGACACGGTCCCGGCAGAAGGCGCTGGCACGCTGTGCAATTTCCAGCTTTCGTTGCGGCCGAGAACCGATATTACAGCACCCGCGCAGGCGACCAGGGCAGAAGTCCTGACTTTCAACTCCGGTGGCTCGGGTGCACGCCCGACTTCGGACGGTTTGAATGCAACCGCTTTTCCGTCGGGTGTCATGACGATGCCGGTCGAAGCCACCGAACACACCGGCCCGGTGATCATCTGGCGCAAGGAGTTACGCCCCGACAGTGGTGGTGCCGGCAAGTATCGCGGTGGCCTCGGGCAATTTATGGAGGTCGGTGCGAGCGCAGACCACGAGTTTGATTTTTCGGCGATGTTCGATCGCGTCGATCACCCGGCAAGGGGTCGGCAGGGCGGTAAAAACGGCGCTCCGATGACGATTGCCAGGGATGACGGTAGCGCGATGAAGGGCAAGGGCAAGCAGTTTGTTGCCGCCGGTCGACGCGTGATGCTGGCGATGCCGGGCGGCGCTGGATACGGTGATCCGGCGGCAAGGGATGCCGCGCTGGTGCGCAGGGACCTGGTGCGTGGCTACATTTCTGAGGAAGTCGCCAAAACCGAGTACGGTATGAGCGATGCGGAAATCGCCGCCGTTGCCGATGCATTAGCCCGTGGGGAAGCCAGTTAGGCTGACAAGACGGCCTTTTAATGAGCTCTGCGCTGAAACATCAAGATAGAGACAGATGAATACAGAAATCCCGATACAAATGACTGCGGTTTACCTGACCGGCCACGGCGGTATCGAAACCCTGGAGTATCGTGACGACATCCCGGTGCCGGTTCCAGGACCGGGAGGGGTTTTGATCAGGGTGGCGGCAGCGGGTGTCAATAATACTGATATCAATACCCGCATCGGCTGGTATTCGAAGAAAGTCGTTGATGCCACCAATACCGGTGGCGCAGAAGGTTTCGAAGAGGTGGATGACGCAGATGCAACCTGGTCTGGCGTGCCGATGGAATTTCCGCGCATACAGGGCGCGGACTGCTGCGGGAGCATTGTCGCGGTCGGTGAAGGTGTCGATGACAGCAGAATTGGACAAAGGGTGCTGGTGCGCAACATGCTTCGCAGTTACGTCGATTACCGGCCCTTCGAATGCTGGACGCTGGGCTCGGAGTGCGACGGTGCTTTTGCACAGTACACGCGAGCACCGGCGCGCGAAACCTACGCTGTTGATTGCGACTGGTCGGACGCTGAACTCGCTTCGATTCCCTGTGCCTACTCGACCGCCGAAAACATGCTGCACCGTGCCGCCGTCGGTGCCGAGCGAGTGCTGGTCACGGGGGCGTCGGGCGGAGTCGGCTCGGCCGCGGTACAGCTCGCCAAACGCCGCGGTGCTCATGTTATTGCGATTGCCAGCGCTGCCAAGATGGATGACTTGAGGCGCCTGGGTGCTGATGAGGTTATCGATCGTAGTACCGACCTGGTCGCAGAGCTCGGTTGTGAAAGTGTCGATGTCGTTGTCGACCTGGTTGCCGGCGAAAGCTGGCCCTTATTGCTCGATGTACTCAAGCGCGGTGGGCGCTATGTGACCGCAGGCGCGATAGCCGGTCCCCTGGTTGAACTGGACGTGCGTACGCTGTATCTCAAGGACCTGACATTAATTGGATGTACCTTCCAGGAAGATGTCGTGTTTGAAAATCTCGTCCAGTATATTGAACGTGGTGAAGTTCGACCGCTGGTCGCAAAAACTTTTGCGCTTGCCGATATAGCGGAAGCACAGCAAGTGTTTCTGCAAAAGAAGTTCACCGGCAAACTGGTGTTGATCCCGCCGGCCTGAGCGACCCCGGCTCGAATTCTGAACCAATTCACGAGCACGAGCACAAAAAAAACGGTGATGCCGGAGCACCACCGTTAAACTGGATCGAGTAATACTCTTGGTTAGCTGTAGCGATAGGGCACGCCGGTTTTCTCCATGACCGCCTTATACTTTTTGAAAGCGTCGACGACCTTCTTGGTACGTGGGCTGATCGATGCCAGCTCTTCCCAGAATTCAGCCGAATCAGCCACCACGGTATCCCATTCATCGGCCGGGATCGTGGTCAGTTCCATCTTGTCGCCGTTGACGCGCAGATCAGCTTCTCCACCCCAGTACCAGACCTGGCGATAGTAGTGCGAATCGTTACAGGACATGCGGAACAGTGCCTGCAAATCCGGTGTCAGCTTGCCCCAGCTCTTCGAGTTGGCGAAGTAGGAGCCACACCAGGCGCCGGTAACGTTATTCAATAGCGCATAGTTACAGACATCGGCCCAGCCCACTTCGTAGGCTTCGGTGAAGCCGCACCAGGCAACCCCGTCGAGTTCGCCGGTCTGGATCGCAACTTCGATATCGTCCCATGGCAGGGTGACCGGCACCAGGCCGTAACGCGACAGGAACTTACCGGCAGTCGGTACGCCGAAAACACGCTTGCCCTTCATGTCGGCAATCGAGCGGATCGGATCCTTGGTGAATATATGCAGCGGATCCCAGGCGCCGGCGCTAATCCATTCGACGTTCTTGACTTCACCGTATGCTTCCGCCCAGATTTCGTCGAGGCCGTAATACTTGAACAGTACCGGCAGGTCGAGGCTGTAACGAGTCGAGAACGGGAAATAACCGCCAAATACACTGATATCTACCGGTGACGCCATGGTCGCATCGTCGCTTTGAACCGCATCGATGGTGCCGTTTTGCATTGCGCGAAACAGTTCGTCGGTCGGCACCAGCTGGTCAGCGTAATAGAGTTCGATTTCCATCCGCCCATGCGCCGCCTTGTTGAATTCCTCGATTTGCGGCTTGATAACGTGCGCGCCGAGCGGTGCGCCGGAGTAGGTTTGCAGGCGCCACTTGATCGGGTTCGTCGCGGAATAGGCATAGGGTGCGGTGCCCGCCGCCAGGATACCTGCTGTTCCGGCACCTACTTTCTTGACGAAACTTCGTCTGCTGTTGTCTTGTAGTTCGGTTGCGTCCGGTTTGGATGCTTTTTTATCTTGTTTCATTTTTTAAGGCTCCTAAGGTTTAGGCTTCGGTTATTTTTTCACGGAATCCCCTCTGGAAAACTCCTTTCACGTCACTTCGAATACACGTATTCGGGCAACCAGAGGGCGATCTGTGGAAAAGCCATGACCAGGACCAGTGCGAAGGTCATGACCATGACAAAAGGTATAATCGATCGATAAATATCCATCAATGTAATTTCCGGTGGTGCCATCGCGCGCATCAGGAACAGATTGTATCCAAATGGAGGCGTCATGTATGCAATCTGGCAGGTGATCGTGTAAAGCACACCGTACCAGATCGGGTCAAACCCCAGCAGTTTAACCAGCGGTACATAGAGCGGTGCGACGATGACCAGCATCGCGGTATCGTCGAGGAACATGCCCATCACCAGGTAGGAAAGCTGCATCATGATCAGCACTTCCCAGGGGGTTAAATTCCAGTTGGTTATAAACAGGGATTCGATCGCCCGCGCGGCGCCGATGCCGTCGAATACTGCACCAAAACCTAGCGCAGCCAGGATCACCCACATGAACATGCAGGATATTGCCAGGGTTTTGCGGATAGTTTCTTCCATTACCTTGCGGTTCAGGCGCTTGCGTGCCAAGGCCGCTATGGTTGCAGCGGTTGCGCCGACGGCTGAGCTTTCCACGAGACTGGTAATCCCCATGATGAACAGGCCGGTCATGAAAAAGAAGATCAGGAACGGGGTAATGCCTGCGCGTAATAGTTTCAGTTTTTCCGACATCGGCATGTCACGTTCCGCCTTATCGACGGTCGGCCCGAGGTGTGGCTGGAGATGGCAGCGTACGACGATGTAGATAATAAACAGGGATGCCATCATCAGACCGGGAATTGCCCCGGCCAGCCAGAGTTGTCCTACCGGTTGGCGAGCGATCATGCCATACAGTACCAGTACGACGCTCGGTGGCACCAGGATGCCGAGCGAACTGCCTGCCTGCACGACCCCGGTGATCATAATCTTGTCATAACCCCGCTTCAGCATTTCCGGCAGCGCGATCGTGGCGCCGATGGCCATGCCTGCCACGCTCAGTCCGTTCATCGCGGAAATAACCACCATTAGTAATATCGTGCCAACGGCAAGGCCGCCTTTGAGGCCGCCAAACCAGACGTGAAACATGGCATAGAGGTCATCTGCTATGCCTGATTCAGCGAGTACGTAGCCCATGTAAACAAATAGCGGCAGTGTCAGCAGCGGGTACCAGTTAAACAGTTTGAACGCCGCGTTAAACGGCATTTCAACACCCCCTTCACCCCACAGTAGCAGCGCAGCGACTGACGAAACGATACCGATTGCCGCGAACACACGTTGCCCGGTCAGCAGCATCAATAACATCGATACAAACATGAAAATGGCAATGGCTTCGTAACTCATGACAGCTCAATGCCCCTTGATTTGGCCAGATCCTTGAAAAAGGTGGAAATGGCCTGCAGCAGCATCAGGAAAATGCCGACTACCATGATGATCTTGATTGGAATCATCGATGGATTCCATTGTGAGAATTTACGCTGATCGTACTCAATCGCATACATCGTGCTCGAGATTGCCCCGATTAGCAGGCAGACGAGGTAAATAATCAGGAAAATAGCGGTAAAACTGTCGAGGCGCGCCTGGTTTTTGCGACTGAACATTGAGTAAAGTAGATCCATCCTGACATGGCTGTCGAGCTGCATCGAGTAGGGGCCGCCGACGATGTAGTAGGCCGTCATCGTGAACTGCGCCATTTCGATGCACCACGACAAGGGCAGGTTGATAATATTGCGCGTGAAGGCGTTGATCAGCAGGGTGGCGATCATGACAAAGATCAGGTACATGGCAAGGCGCCCAAACTTGGTCGACAGGTAGTCTATTACCTTGACGTAGTTGACGATGAACTTGGGCACTGGCCTGGCTCCCCCTGGGTCTTGTTGTTATCTGTCAGGCAAATCTGAACTGGCTTGTTGTTTTATCGGGCCACGCCCGTCCGTGGATCATAACCAAAATTTAACAGTGAACCAAACGTATTAATCCTGCGTATAATCGGATTAAGGATTGATCTGCGGGTGCAGCACACTCGTAGCAGCATACTCTCTTATCGGAGAAACCATGAATAAAACTCTCGAAATACTTGTACTTGGCGCTTCCTATGGATCGCTGTTAGGCAGCAAAATCGCGCTCGCAGGTCATAACGTCCACCTGATCTGCCTGCCGCAAGAGGCTGATGCGATCAATGCCGACGGGGTTGAAATTCGCATGCCTGTCAGGGGCCAGTCCGAGCCTGTCATCATCGATTCGAAAAAACTCCGTGGCAAGATAACCGCCGGTGGTCCGCTCTCGGCGGAAGTGGAGCGCTTTGACCTGGTAGCACTAGCGATGCAAGAACCGCAGTATCGGCTCGACGAAATACGTGCCTTGCTCGAGCGCATTGGGGGAGCGGCCATTCCGTGTATGTCGATAATGAACATGCCGCCACTGCCTTACCTGAAACGTATACCAGGGCTTGATTGTGATGCACTGCGTGAATGCTACGCCGACGCAAGCGTTTGGGACCTGCTGGACCCAGCGTTGGTAACCCTGTGCAGCCCTGATCCACAGGCCTTCAGGCCTGCGGATGAACCGTCCAACGTGTTGCAGGTGACGCTGCCAACCAATTTCAAGGCGGCCCGCTTCGAGAGTGACGAACACACCGCGCTGCTGCGACAGCTGGAGCAGGATATTCTCGCATCGACTTTTCCAGTAGCGGGCGCAGAGATCGTACTCCCGGTGAAGCTTCGAGTGCACGAATCTATATTCGTGCCGATGGCGAAATGGAGCATGCTGTTGACTGGAAACTACCGCTGTATTCAGCGTGAGGAGATGATTGCGATCCGCGATGCCGTGCATACCGATGTTGCCGAATCGGCGAGGATTTATAACTGGGTCGCCGACCTTTGCGTAACCCTGGGTGCGGATCGAAACGACCTGGTGCCATTCGAGAAGTACGCCAATGCTGCTGAAGGATTGTTGAAACCCTCGTCAGCCGCGCGGGCGCTCGACAACGGTGTACACTTTATTGAGCGCGTCGATTTGCTGGTAAGAAATGTCGCTCGGCAAAAGGGTCTGCATGACCCCGCCATCGATAAAATCGTCGATACGGTCGAGTTTCGCTTACAGCAAAACCGGATGCGCAAAGCCAGTTAAAGGCCTTATTTTGCGGAATTAATTAGCAGGTTCGGAGTGGCATTCCCGCTGAGTATGCCCGGGCTTGATTTGGATCAACGAAACGCGTTTACAGGCTCATCATTTAGCGTCGGAAGGTGTAATCTTACCTGGTAGATTTTTATACGAGGAAGTACTGATGAAGCTTTTCAAACTGTTGTCTGCAACCCTGTTCGGTTGCGCGATATGCCTGGGTTCAGCCAATGCTGATGAACACGCTCTGTTCACGACACAATCATTAACGCCCGAAACTGCACTCAAGGCGGTAACCGCAGCAATGGACAAATGCCGCGCCGAGGGATACCAGGTATCCGTCGCGGTAGTCGACCGCATGGGTAATCTGCAGGCTTTACTTCGCGACCGTTTTGCCGGTGCGCACTCCCCGGAAACCGCCAGAAGAAAGGCATGGACGGCTGCCAGTTTTCGTGCCAACACCACCGATCTGGTCGAACCCACCCAGGCTGGAAAAGCACAATCCGGGGTGCGGCATGTAACGGGTGCGCTCATGCTGGGCGGCGGTATGCTGATTGATGCAGCTGGCTCGGGTGTGGGCGCAATCGGGGTATCCGGTGCACCTAATGGCACTGCCGATGATCTCTGCGCTGCAGCTGGAATTGCGGCGATTGAAGACGATATCTCGTTTTAGTCGCTAACAGCCGTTCGAAGACCTGTCTGTCGACGAACTGGATTTACTCAGGGAAACGGTCGAAATGATTATCGTAGATGTCGATCGCCTTAAACAGTCCTGCGAAGATCGCTAGCAAAGCGGATTTCAAAATTTCGTTCCTGTTATTAAGGAATCGGATACTTTACAATCCAGGGTACACATCGAAAATCGAGAATCCCAGGGGGTTCCCATGGATCCTGTCTATTTAATCTGGCTGTTCGCATGCGGCGCAGTGGTGGGTGGTGCAATCATTGGTGCCATTGTTTACCGCAACCTGACACCAAACATAAAGCAAGCCGACAGTCTCAAGGCCGAGCTGGATGAAGCACGGCAAGAGATGGAAGGTTATAAAACCAGCGTCAACAGTCACTTCGATAAAACCGCGGAACTGGTTAACGAACTGACCCAGGACTATGTCAAGGTTTACAAGCATCTCGCGGAAGGTGCGCAGGCCCTCGGCGATGGCAGGGATTTCACCAATGTGCTGGAACAGCACCAGGGTAAAGTCCTGATTTCGGTTGATGGCGGAGAAAACGTGCAGGATTCGGTGGTCAGCGAAGTACCAGCTGATACCCAGGCGGCACAGGAATCTCCACCGGCTTCGGCGGAACCGGGCAATGAAAAGGTTGCGCAGGAAGATAGTGCTGACAGTAAAGAAAATGTCGAGGCTGAAGCAGAAGCTGAGGATGCTTCGGAGTTGCTGGCGGAGCAGGGTAAAAACAAAGATCCCGTCATTAACGTCGATAAACTCGATGCAGATCTTGATGATGGCTTAGCCGCGGCAAAACCTGAAAAAGGCAACGGTAGCGAGGCTTTAAAGGAAAACCTGTCTGCAAAAGCCGAGGCTCAAAAAGAATCTGCCCCGACGCCATCGGCCTGAGATACAGTACAGACGCTTCGTAACAAGCTAATGCAAACGGCCAAGCTGGCCACGGGCTCATTCCAGCCTCTCAAACGCGCCTTCGAGGGTAACGCGCAGGGATACCGCCTCTGCTGGTATCTCACCGTTGAGCGAGTCCTTCAGCTCCTGCTGCGCAGTAAAGCTGCGCTGATCAGTCCGATTGCTGCCATACCGACCACGACCAGGTTGGCTGAGCTCCAGCTGCCCGAAAATTCGACGATTGAACTCACCATCATCGGTCCGATGGTCTGACCGATACCGGCGCCCTGTAGCATCAATCCAGCCATCAGTGCCATGTATGCAGGACTGATCGAGTAGCGTGCGGCGAGTGCGAAGGCGGTGCCGGGAAACAGCCCACCAAAGGCGGAGAACAGGAAGCCGGCAATGGTCTTAACGACAGGTTCGCTGAAGCTGGCAAACACCAGGGTCGCACACAGTCCCATGACAATGAATGAAACCGTCAGCAATTTCCAGGGTGCGATGCCCCGGCCGATCATCCAGCCTGCCGAAACGTTACCAATTATGTTGCCGACCACGACCAGGGCACCGAACCGGGCGGCCTGCCCCAGAGGTACGCTGTAGTCGGTTACCAGGATGGTCGGCAGAAAAGCGGTTAGCGATTGATAGAGGCTGGAATAGCAGACGAAACCTGCCACCACAAGCAGCGGGCCAAGGCGCAGGATGCTGATAATAAAATCAGCGGTACTTAAATGAGTGGGGGATTTGCTCGTGCTACCGCGGAAAGCGATACACAGGACTGCACTCCAGATAAGGATAATGAATCCGACATCGTTCCACAGGCCACGCCATCCATGCCATTCCAGCAGGGGTGGTGTGATCAACATTGACATGCCGATTCCCGCCGGCATAAAGGCGCCCCAGATACCCATTGCCAGGGGTCTGCTGCGATCAGAGGTTGAGCGGCTGATCAATGAGGGCAGGGCCACGATGGCAAGAATGAATCCAAGTCCTTCGACCAGGCGGGACACTAGTAATATTTCGATTCCGCCGGCCATCGCGCCGAGGAAAGCGCCACCGGCTGATAACAGCATTCCGGTCAGCGCCATGTACAAATGTCCGACCCGGTCGGATAGCAGTCCGAAGCCGGCCCCGGCGAAGGCTGCGATCAGGCTGAATAGTGACAGGATCAGACCGGCCTGAACCAGGCTGAGGGCCAACTCGTCGATAATCAGCGTTAGCGATGCAAAGGTTTTACCGATCTGAAAAGCGCCGATACAACCTGCGAGGAAAGCGATCCAGACCCTGGGCCAGTGGGTTTCGTTCATTGACAGTAAGATTCCGGACTAGCAGACAGCAATTTTTAAACCCGCTCGACAGGCGGCAAAATACGATCGCCGATTGCCGGAGTAGCAATTTGGTCGGGCTCGATGTTAAACCGGATACGGTGATCATGTCGATCTGAACCGCGATTGGTTCAAGCGGAAGCAGTCGACATCAACTGGCTGGTGAATATGGTACTCTTGGGCGAATTAATGGTATTACATGCCGGATTAAGCAAATCGAAATCATAGAATGACTCGAGAGTGATTAATACTTAGAATATCCCGGGTTAAGCGATTACATAATAAGGCATGTTAATGCCAATGTGAGAAAGCGGTGACAATGGTCATCGATTAGCAGGAAAATATCACAGGAGAGCACAATGTTATTTAGAATTATACGTACCGTTTTGATCGCCGGCGCGATAACCGTCACCGGTATCGCCCAGGCTGACAGTGTTAAAATCGGATTCGTCACTACCCTGACCACTCCAGCCGGTGTCATTGGCGAGGACATGAAAAATTCGGTCATGCTTGCGCTTGATCATATTGGAAACAAGATGGGCAATCTCGACGTCGAATTAATCATGGAAGACGATGGTTTCAAGCCCGATATCGGCAAGCAGAAAACCGATAAGCTGGTGAAGCAGGATGATGTCGATTTTGTCGCCGGCTATATCTGGTCGCATGTACTACTGGCATCGATGAATTCGGTCACCGGGGCTGACAAGTTCCTGATCAGTGCCAACGCAGGCCCGTCCCAGATTGCGGGTAAGCGCTGCCATCCTAATTTTTTCTCAACTTCCTGGCAAAATGACCAGACTCCCATGGCGCTTGGCGAATACCTCAACCAGGAAGGGGTCAAGTCGATTTATATCATGGCGCCCAACTATGCGGCTGGTAAGGATATGGCAGCAGGTGTTGAAAGTGTTTTTAAAGGTGAAATAAAGGGAAAGGACCTGACCAAGTGGGGTGCGGATGCGCAGCTCGATTTTTCTGCCGAGTTGGCGAAAGCCAGGGCCTCGGGTGCCGAAGCGCTGTATGTCTTTTACCCGGGTAAAGCCGGAGGTGCTTTCATCAAGCAATACCAGCAGGCTGGCCTGCAAGGCAAGTTACCCCTGTATACTGCGTTTACGGTAGATTCAATCGCCTTGCCGAAACTGCAGGCAGGTAAACTGGAGGGTGTTCTGGGTTCGAAAATGGCCCAGCAATGGTCGCCGGACATGGACAACGCCGCCAACAAGCGTTTTGTATCTGATTACCTAAAGCAGCACGGCAGGTACCCGTCATTCTACGGTGCGCAATCTTATGACGCGATTATGCTGATCAAGAGCGCGGTCGAGGCAACCGGTGGCAATCTGAAAGACAAGGATGCGTTGCGTAAGGCGCTGATGGCCGCCGATTATGATTCGGTGCGCGGCCGCTACACCTATGGCAACAACCATATGCCGATCCAGAACTTCTACCTGCGCGAAGTGGTTGAAGACGCCGAAGGTCGCTGGACTACGAAAATCGTAAAAACCGTTTACGAAAACCACCAGGACTTGCACGCTTCAAAGTGCAAGATGTAACAAGCGCTTTGCAAACGCCCGGTTCCCTGTAAACCAGGGAACCGGGTATCAACCCACAATCCGAAACGTTTATAGTTATGGACTGGAATCTGCTCGTCACGCAGTTGATGAATGGTCTGCAACTGGGGCTGCTATTGTTCCTGTTGGCTTCTGGATTGACCCTGATTTTCGGCATCATGGACTTCATCAACCTGTCGCACGGGTCGTTTTACATGATCGGGGCCTATTTCTGCGGTACGGTTGTCGCTAAAAGCGGTTCGTTTATTACCGGGGTAATTGTCGGGCTAATCGGCGTGTTTGCGGTTGGTGCGCTGGTTGAATGGCTGATTGCCCGCAAGCTTTACCGCAAGGATCATCTCGACCATGTGCTGGTAACCTTTGGCCTGATTTTAATTTTCGATACCCTGGTTCACCTGCTATGGGGCGCGTCCGGTATGGCGATCCCGTTACCCGACGTGTTGAACGGTCAGTTGAGCTTTGCTGGCCTGGTGCTGCCGACCTATCGCCTGCTGATTATTGTCGCCGGGCTGCTGGTTGCAGCTGTCCTGTTCATCCTGGTTACCAAAACCCGTCTCGGTATGCTGGTTAGAGCCGGGGCATCCAATCGCACCATGGTGGAGGCGCTTGGAGTCAACATAGATCGCCTGTTCCTGGTCGTGTTCGCGCTCGGTGCCGCGATGGCCGGGCTTGCCGGAATGTTGATCGCGCCGATAACCGAGGCCAGCATCGGCATGGGCAACGATATTATTATCGTTGCTTTCGTGGTCGTTATCGTGGGTGGAATCGGCTCGGTAAAAGGGGCCTTTTACGCGGCCCTGATCATTGGTTTGATTGATACCCTGAGCCGTTCCTATCTCGACCAGCTGTTGACGCTTACGATGCCCGATAACTACGCTGAAACCGCGGCGCCGGCGCTGTCGGCAATGTTGATTTATATCCTCATGGCCGCGGTACTCGCGTTCCGCCCACAGGGCCTGTTTCCCATTGCAGGCATGAAATAATGTTCCGCTTGCCTGCTAACCTATCCGGCAGAAGCTATGCCTTGCTGTTGGCGATATTGGCGCTTGCGCCTTTCATACTCGAGTGGGCCAATCAGCCCTTTTATCTCGATCTTTTGAGCCGTGCATTGATTCTCGGTATCGCGGCGATCAGCCTGAACCTGATCCTCGGCTTCGGCGGCATGATCAGCCTGGGCCACGCGGCCTATATCGGCATCGGTGCCTACTGCGTCGGCATCCCGTCTTACTACGATTATTACAGCGGCTGGCTGCACCTGGCACTGGCGCTGTCGGTGAGCGCCATTTTTGCGCTGGTAACCGGGGCCATCAGCCTGCGCACCAAAGGGGTATATTTCATTATGATCACCATGGCTTTCAGCCAAATGGTTTTCTTCACCTTCCTCAGCATGGAGGAATACGGTGCGGACGACGGCCTGGTTATTTACTCGCGCAGCGAGTTCCCCGAATGGCTGAGCATGGACAGCGGCGTGAGTCTTTATTACTGGGTATTCGCAATGTTACTACTGTCCCTGATGTTCACGCATCGACTGGTACACGCACGTTTTGGCCGGGTTATCGTTGGTTCCAGGTTTAACGAACAACGCATGCAGGCACTGGGCTTTAACACTTATCGTTACCGCCTGACCTGCTACGTGATTTCGGCGATGATGTGCAGCGTTGCCGGGATGTTATTCGGTAATTTCGCTGGTTTCATCAGCCCGGACATTATGGGCTGGACGCGTTCCGGAGAACTGATTTTCATGGTGATCATCGGTGGAGTCGCCACCTTTTTCGGCCCCCTTGTGGGCACCATCGTGTTCGTCCTGCTGGAAGAATTTCTGTCTGCGATTACGGTCTACTGGCACCTGATTTTCGGCGTCATGCTGGTCGCGCTGGTGTTATTCGGCAAGGGTGGTATTCACGGCTGGTTGAGTAGCTGGGATCGCAAGGACGCAGACTATGGCTGATCAGTTACTTGAAATTAACGGCTTAAACAAGCATTTCGGCGGCATTTTCGCCACCGAAAACGTCAATCTATCCGTTGAGCGAGGTACTATTCATGCCGTCATCGGTCCCAATGGTGCCGGTAAGACAACCCTGATTGCACAATTGTCCGGTCAGCTAAAACCGGATAGCGGTAATATCGAATTCGATGGTCGCAGCATTATCAACGACAGCGTGGCCACGCGCGCGCGTATGGGAATAGCCCGATCTTTCCAGATCACCAGTGTCGTCATGCCGATGACACTGCTGGAAAATGTCATGCTCGCGGTACAGGGTGGTAGCGGCCATTCCTTCGGTTTCTGGTCACCGGTGCATCGGGATCGAGCGATGGAAACTGCGGCAATGTCCAGCCTGGCCGAGGTTGGACTTGAGGATCGTGCCAGGCGCACTGCCGCCAATGTGTCTCATGGCGAACAACGCCAACTCGAAGTGGCGATGGCACTTGCGATGAAACCACGCTTGTTGTTGCTCGATGAACCGATGGCGGGTATGGGCAAGGAAGAGGGTGCAATGATGATTGATATCCTGAAGCGTCTCAGGGGCGACATGACCATCCTGCTGATTGAGCATGATATGGATGCGGTGTTCAGCCTGGCGGACCGGTTATCGGTTATGGTAAATGGCCATGTTATTGCCACCGATACGGTGGAAAATATCCGCGCTAACAAGGAAGTGCAAAAGGCCTACCTGGGTGATGGCCATGCTTGAGCTGAACCGCGTCGAAGCTTTTTACGGCAGCATGCAGGTCTTGTTCGGTATGAACCTGCGTTGTGAAGAGGGGCAGGTTACGACGCTGATTGGTCGCAATGGCATGGGCAAGACTACCACCGTGGGTTCGATCATCGGCACGTTGCCCGGTCGTAGTGGCGAGATTCGTTTCGATGGCGAAGTGATCGACGGCCTGCCGGCCTATGAAGTTGCGCAGCTCGGCATCGGCCTGGTTCCGGAAGGCCGGCAGATATTTCCCAACCTCAGCGTGCGCGAAAATTTGATTGCGACGGCCGCCAATTACAATGCAAGCGACGATCCCTGGACGCTCGAAAAGGTGCTCGAGTTTTTCCCGCTTTTGCAAAAACGCTTGCATAACCAGGGGAGCCAGCTCTCGGGTGGCGAGCAGCAAATGCTGGCAATCGGAAGGGCGCTGATGTTGAATCCGCGCCTGCTAATACTCGACGAGGCCACCGAAGGACTGGCACCACTGATCCGCCAGGAAATCTGGGTTCGGCTCGCACAGTTGAAGCAGTCAGGGCTTACCATTTTGCTGATCGATAAGAATATCGATGAATTCGCCGATATCTCCGACCGGCATTTCATTGTCGAAAAAGGTCAGGTGGTCTGGCAGGGCGATTCGGGGGCACTGACCGGAGATGCGGCGCTGAAGGCCAGGTACCTGGGTATTTGATTTCAGCATTAAGCGGTAGGGATGTTTTTTTGCAGCACTTTCCGATTAAATAATGGCGTGACGGATTTTCGCGGAGACCCATTCGCTGACAATAACTGTTGCGAGAATGACCAGCAGTATCAATGAAACCTGGGTCCAGGCCAGGGTCGAAATCGATGAGTCGAGCTGCAGGCCGATGCCACCGGCACCGACCAGCCCCAGCACGGTGGATTCGCGGATATTGATGTCCCAGCGAAACACTGAGATCCCGGCAAATGCGGGCATGATTTGAGGCACAATGCCAAAGCTCAGCTGCTGGCTGCGCGCCGCGCCGGTGGCGATGACGGCCTCCACCTGGTTATGATCGATTTCCTCGATCGCCTCGTACAGCAGCTTGGCGCAAAAACCGATTGAGCGCAGGCCGATAGCGATAACGCCGGCGAGCACGCCGGGTCCGATAAGCGTTACCAGCATCAACGCCCAGATCAGCGAATTGATCGAACGCGAAGATACGATGATGAACAGCGCCACCGGGCGCACGAAGTGTACGCTCGGCGTGGTGTTACGCGCGGCGCAAAACGCCACCGGCACCGCGATCACGATCGCGATCATGGTGCCGAGCGTGGCGATGTTAATCGTATCCCACACCGGCGCCCACAGAACTTCCATGTAAGACCATTTCGGCGGTACCATACGTTCGGCCATGTCCGCGGCCTGCTTGGGCGCGTCGGTGACGAAAAACCAGATGGTCTTTTCGGAGATCAGGCGCCAGCAGTAGACGAAAATCGCGACCCCGACTAACCAGCCGAACCAGACCGCGAATTGCGCTTTAGTCGTGCGGCGCTTCCAGATTTTCGTATCTGCCTGTTGCCTGACCGGCATTATTGCACCCACCTGCGGATATAGCCGGAACTGTACTCCAGCACCATGACGATGCCGATGATGACCAGCAGAATCGCCGCCGCGGAATCGAACTCGTAACGATCGAAGGAGGTCAGCAGCGTTGCGCCGATACCACCGCCTCCGACGATACCGACTACTGCGGATTCACGGAAATTGATGTCGAGGCGATAAATGCCGAGCCCGATCATGCGCGGCATGACTTGCGGCTGCACCGAATAATTCAGCCATTGCAGCCAGCCGGCGCCGACCGACTTGATAGCCTCCGCCTGCACCGGATCCATATCCTCGATATCCTCGGCCAGCAGCTTACCGTAAAAACCAATGGTGCCGACGCTGAGTGCCAGAAAGCCGGCAAACGGACCGAAACCGAACAGTTTGACGAAAAAGATGGCGAGGATGATTTCGGGGAAGGTGCGCGACACGGCGAGAATACCGCGACAAAACAGGTAAACCGGCCTGTATGCCAGGTTGCGTGCAGCGCCGAGCCCGACCGGTACCGACAGGATGATGCCGATCACGGTCGAGGTGATCGTCATCCACAGGCTTTCGAGGATGCCGTCCTGGATCGAGTCCCAGCGCGATACGAAGTCCGGGGGAAAGAATGCGGCCACGAAACGCTGACCGCGCGTCGCGCCCTCGGCGACCCGGTCCCAGTTAACCTCCATGGTACCGAAGGCAAGTGCCAGGTAAATCGCGGCACCGACCCACAATCCCCAGCGCAGCGTCGGATTCTGGATGAACGGCGGGCGCTTCCAGCGTCGACTTGTGGCGTTTTGAGTCATGACGGTGGGTGTACCTTGGCGATATTGAGCAGTGCGGCGGTATCGAGTTCCTCGTCTTCTTCCTCGACCTTTTCGATGGTGGCTTCCCAGTCTTCCTCGCCGTAGATTTGCGTCAACACTTCCGCATTGAGATTCTCGGGCGGGCCGTCGTAGACGATGCTGCCAAGCTGCAGACCGACGATACGTCGGGCAAACATTTGCGCCAGCAGCACGTCGTGAATATTGATAATCGCGGCCAGCTGGCGTTCTTCGCACAACTCGCAGATCAGGCGCATGATCTGGCGCGAGGTTTTCGGATCGAGGCTGGCAGTGGGTTCGTCAACCAGCAGCAAATCTGGGTTCTGGATTAGCGCACGGCAGATGCCTACGCGCTGGCGCTGTCCGCCGGACAATTCGTCGGCGCGTTTGTCCGCCATGTGATCGAGCCCGACCCGTTGCAGCAGGTTAAAGGCTTCATCGATGTCTGATTGTGGAAACTTGCGAAAAAAGCTGCGCCAGAAGCCGACGTAACCGAGGCGTCCGGAGAGTACGTTTTCCATTACGCTCAATCGCTCAACCAGCGCGTATTCCTGAAAGATCATGCCCATGCGCGTGCGTGCCCGGCGCAACTCGGATGAACCCAGGTGCGCCAGCTCGAGATCACCGAGAAATATTCTACCGGAGGACGGTTCAACCAACCGGTTGACGCAGCGAATCAGCGTGCTTTTGCCGGCTCCGGACGGTCCGATCAGGGCCATCACCTGTCCCTTGGGGATTTCCAGGTTAACGTCCTTGAGCGCGTGATCCCCGGTTTTGTATTGCTTGTCGAGATGTTCGATGCGAAGCATTTGTTGTACCCGATGTATAGATTCTTAAATCTGCCGGGAACTCCGGCAGATTAAAGGATGAGCCACGATTTGGCATCGTGGCTCATCTTTATGCATGGCTCAAACTGTTACTTGCAGTCGTAGCTGACACCGTTGGCGGTGTCGATCTTGCGGATCACGTCCCAGTCGGACTTGTGGTGTATCGCGACGAAACGACCTTCTTTTTTGAACTCTTTCTGCAGGTCGGAACCTTCCCAGTTGAAGGTAAAAAAGGCCTGCTTGATCCTGGCCGCTACTTCCGGGTGCAAATTGTGTGCATGACCGTATCCTGTGGTGGGGAAGGTCGCGGATTTGTAGATTGATGTGATATTAGCTGGATCGATAACCTTGCGATCGATCATGCGATTCATAACCGAGTTGGCCACTGCGGCAACCTCGTAATCCTTGTTGGCGATTCCGAGCACCGAATTGTCGTGCTTGCCTGAGAAAACGGTTTTGAAATCGACATCCTTGACCAGGCCGAACTCGGATTTAAGCAGTGCTGAAGGCGCCTTGTTGCCCGAGTTGGATGTCGGCGAGGTAAACGCCAGCGTGCGCCCCTTGATGTCGGACGGTGATTTTATAGCGCTTCCCTTGGGCACGATGATTTCCATCTCGTAACCGTAGGAACCGTCCTTCGAAGCCATCATTGCAAATGGCACCAGGCCGGCGCAGGAAACCGCGACCGGGTTGCCACCGGTATTAACACCCGCAATATGCAGGCGTCCGGAGCGCATCGCTTCGTACTGGGCGGCATAGGATTGCACTGGGAAGAACACGACTTTTTTGCCGGTTACTTCCGACATGTGCTTGATGAAGCCATCCCATACCTTGGCGTAGATAGCGGGATCCTCGACCGGGGTATAAGAAAAGATGATCGTATCGGGATTAATCCATTCGGACGGGTCAATTGGCAGGTCGGCGACAAGGTCATGGTCGCGGTCGCAGTATTGGTCATCCAGGGTGCCGCGGAAGCAGTCTTCGGCTAGCACAACGCTGGAAAAACAGAAAATTAAAAACAGTCCGGACAGCTGGGTCCAGATCGATATCGACTTTTTCATGAAATTACTCCTCGGCTTGTTTTGTTAGGCGGGCTATTATTATCGCAAACAATTATTACAGTTCCCCCGCTACGGCTGCATTATTCTCCTTTGATACGGGTGATGCAACTTTTGCCCGGTCAGCAGGGTGTCGTCAAGGGTACAGCGTCGGAGAGAACCGGTTTGAATTACCTGCTTGAAATCAATCACTTGCGTAACCGCTACCTTGCGATGCGGCATGGGCGCAGTATTGCTAACCAGCAGGGAATCATTGTCAGTCATCCTGACAATGGACGCGACCGCTTCGGTTTAAGCGAACTGGGACGTGAGCAGGTAAAGCAAAGCCTGCAAAACTTCGGGTTACTTGACGTCAATACGATCATTGTCAGCTCGGATTTTTGCCGCGCTCGAGAATCGGCTGATATCGCGAACGCGCTACTTAATGGCAACGGGTCAATCAACCTCGATTCACGCTTACGCGAGCGTAATTTTGGTGAACTTGAGTTAACCCCCGATAGTGGCTACGTGGAAGTCTGGCAACAGGACGCAAAGGATCCGGACAGCCAACCGAGAGGAGTCGAAAGCGTAAACCAGGTAATGAGCCGGGTAACCTCGGTAGTCACAGAGTATGAGGACCGTTATAGCGGCGCGACGATACTGCTGGTGTCTCACGGGGACGCGCTGCAGATTTTGCAAACTGCTTTTGCCAGGATGGATGGGTCATCACATCGACAACTGGATCATCTGCATACCGCACAAATTCGGCAACTGCAATTCGATTAGCCGGATGCTTAACCCGGAGGCTGCAGTAGCTATTGTTGTTGTGCCTTGTGCAGGTAATGACAAATACGACTGACGTGGCGGCTCACGCGGGTTAACCAGCGTAGCGCCTCGGCAGACTCGGTGGCGTAGCGGATATCGATTTCCCCGCGGGCTACCGCCTGGTAAATTTTTTCACGCTGCGGATCTTCCATGCCGAGGGTGCGCTGATAGGATTGCTCGGCAAGCTCGCAGGCCCGCTCAAGCTGCTGTGCTTCAACGGCATCGATAATTTCGTCGATCTGGCTATCCATGACAATTTCAACCTCGGTCAATTCATGTCGCTGGCTGGCGGTGATCGCACGATTCAGATCTTCGTCACAGCGCTCGTGCAGGCGTTGCATATGATCGGTTGCATGAATCAATGCGATTAATTTTTGCGCTTCCCGGCTTTGTGGATTGCGAAGGTTAATCTGATCGAGGAAGTCGTGAGTTTCATCGAGGATGGTTTGCAACTTCGGCATATCCGCACGAATTTCATGTTCCTCCTGTTCGAGTATCAGGTTGATATTGACCATTAATGTCAGAAACTCAGTGATAATAATTTTTTGCGCCGCCATCAGGGCAACGTCGGGTTCCTTCAGCAGCGCCTTGTCGAGGCTGCGCGTGTAGCGCGGCTGGGTATCCGGGATCAGTTTTTCCATCATCGCCGCAAACTGTTGCGTGAACGGAAGTACCAGCAGGGCCCCGATTGCATTAAAAGTGGTGTGAAAAGCCACCAGTGCAATTTCGGGATTGCCCAGTATCTCGATTTCAATTATTGCTTCCCAGAAATAAACGAAGGGTGTGATTAAAATGAGTGCGCCTATCGCGGTAAAACAGTTGTAGATAACATGTGAAAAGCCGGTGCGCCGAGTCCCGGCAGTTCCTCCGATCGTTGCTATCGCGGCAGTAACCGTGGTACCGACATCCATGCCGATTACCAGTGCCGCGGCCTGTTCAAAATTGATCGCGCCGGCATTGATTGCAACCAGCGCTGCGGCGACACCGGCGCTCGAAGACTGGGTAAGAATCGTGATCACGGCGCCCAGCAGCAGCAACTTTAGTCGACCAGTCAGACTGTCAGCAGGTAGTAAATCCAGGTTCACCATGTCCGAGTAACCGGCAGCCGCCTGCTGTAACAAATCGATACCCAGAAAGATTAGTCCGAACCCGGCCAGTGAGAACCCGACCTGGGCGATTCTGCCCGATGCAAAAATGCGTAGCATTACCCCGACAAAGATCAACGGTAGCAGCAGGCTTCCGAGGTTTAATTTAAATCCCAGTAGCGCGACCATCCAGCCGGTGATGGTGGTACCGATATTAGCGCCGAAGATGATACCGAGCGATTGTGAAAAGGTAAGCAGCCCTGCACCGACAAATCCAACCGCAGCCACGGTGGTTGCACTCGATGATTGCAGGATTGCGGTACTGATGGTGCCAGTCATGGCGCCGCTCCACGGGCTGCGTGTGGCGTCCGCCAACCACTGGCTAATGCGTGCCCCGGCGAGTGCTTTTAAGCCCTCGGTCATGACTACCATACCGAGCAGAAAAACACCGACACCGCCGATAACCTGCATCAAGGATTGCAATCTGGCCCCCTTAAGCCCCTGTGGGGGGCTTATTCTATAAAAAACGCTTACTTTAATTCAAAAACTGGAACCTAGTTCAATTAACAAAACAGGTGCATCCATGCTAATCTTAAGCGTCCATACGTACTTTAACAGTATATAAGGACAGGTTGTGAGCTTCGACTATAAGGCAATTCGTGCAAGTCAAAATGCCAGCGGAACCCAGTGGGCTTCGTATAGCGACCTGTTTATGGTACTCGCCTTCATTTTTCTACTCATGTACATGGTGTCGAGCCTGCGCACTGGCATGATCTCGGTGACCTCCCACGCCAAGATCAAGGAAGTCAAACAGGAACTCGAATTATACGAAACCACCAGGGATCAATACTTGACTGAGCGCACCAACGCACAGGAGAAAAAAATATACCAGGAAATCATCGAACAGATTGCGCTGCTCGAAGACGAGGCGACAGCAAAAAAGAAAAAACTGGCACAAGAATCCCAAGAGCAGGAAGAACGCGAATCCGAGCTTAATCAGTACCAGCAGATGATTGTAACGATGATGAACGCCAACACGGTTGCCAAGGCCGAGGCAGCCAGGCAAATGTCATCGCAAAAGCAACAAAACCTGGAGCTTCAGCAAACGATTGCGGAACGCAGTACGGAACTTGAGTCGCTGCAACAGAAATTGCAGCAGGAAAAGACGGAACTTGCCGAGTTACAAAAGCAATTTGCTGCTGAAACCGAACAGCAGGAACAAAAAATTGAATCCCTGAGATCCAGGTTCGAACAAGATCAAGCCAAGGTTGCGGAATTAGAAGAGTTTATTCGAACCGAGGCAGAGGAACGTGAAGCCTTGAAGAAGGCGCATGCCACGGAAGCGGAAAAACTCGCCAGCAAATACGAAGAGCTAAAAGCACAAAACGAACAGGGTCAAAGCCAGGTCGCTACGTTGGAGGAAACCCTGAGCGCAGAAGCGGCGGCAAAGGAGCGCCTGGAAAAACTGCATGCGCAGCAAACCGAGGCGTTAGAGCAAAAATTCGTATCACTGAAAACCGAGTTTGATCAGAGTTTAAACAACCTGGCTTCTCTAGAAGGCCAGATAGAACAGGAGACCCTGGAAAAGGCGGCTCTCGAGGATGCCTACTCGAAGCAAACCGAGGGCCTGCAAGATCAATTGAAACAGTTGGCCAGCGAGTACGGCAAGAACCAGACCAAGCTTGCGACTCTAGAGCAGCAGTTGCAGCAGCGTGCTGCCGAGAAGCAGGCACTGGAAGCAACCTTGATTACCCAAACCGAATATCTTGAGGGCAAGATATCCGAATTAGCCGCACAACGAAACCAAAGCGAGATACAACTCGCCGCGCTGGCGCAAACCCTGGCCAAGGAAGCCGCCGAGAAGGCCGCCCTGGAAAGTTCGCTTGCCGCGCAAACTCAAAATCTCGAAGGCAAGATTGAAGAACTCTCACAAAAACAGGGTCAAAGTCAAGCCGAACTGGAAGCTCTCGAAAATCAGTTGAGCCAGCAGGCTGCCGAGAAGTTCGCGATGAAAAATGCGAGCGCCGCGGAACTGGCTGACCTGGCGGATAAGTATGAAAAACTGCAGGGCGACTACGATGACAAGCGAACTGAACTTGCGTCGTTAGAAGATAATATCGAGGCGGGCAGGGCAGAGATCGCGGGTCTCGAGGAAGAGCACCAGGGACAACTCAAGGAACTCGAAGACAAGTTCAAGGGCCTCGAGGATGCCTATGAAGCCAACCAGGCTGAAGTTGCGCGGTTGCAGGAGGATCTGAGCGGTGCGAAAGAGAACCTGGAGGACACTGCGCAAAATCTGAGCAAGGCTGAATCCGATCTGGATACAACCTCCAAGGAGTTGCAAAAGGCTCTGGAATTGGCAAAGAGCCGCCAGGACGTTGCACAGCGCATCAAGGATGATTTTGGCAAGGCGGGTATTATCGCCGAGGTTGATAAGAGCACCGGTGACGTGATCCTGGATTTCGGCGACGATTATTTCGATACCGACAGTTACAAGTTGAAGCCGGGCATGCGTAAAACCATCCGCCGGGCGATTCCGATTTACGCCAAGAGCCTGTTCGACAGCGAATCAGAAACTGCAGATATTTCTTCAGTCGAGATTATTGGATTTGCCTCCCCGACCTACGGCGGAAAGCCGGTCAACCCGAACTCGTTATCGGCAACAAATCGCAAGGCGGTTAACTACAACCTGGACTTGAGTTACGCGCGCGCCAGGTCGATATTCGAATTTGTTTTCGATACCGGTAAGATCAAGTTCAAACACCAGGATGACATGTTACCGCTGATCAAGGTAACCGGTAGAAGCTTCTTCACCGAACAGGTGGACCCAAGTGATACCGGCAACCTTTCACGAAGAGAATTTTGCCAACTTTATAATTGCTATGAATCCCAACGCGTAATTATCAAGTTTGGACTAATTGAGAAAAGGAACACCTAATGAACGCAGCTATCGTCGATTTAATTAACGTCGTGGTGCAATATGCCACCGATTTCCTGATGCCGATTTTGCTATTCGCCTTTATTCTCGCCGTTATCATGCGCTTGCTGATTACGGTGACGATTCACCGGCAGAGACGCTTCGTTAAGGAATTTTGCAAACGCGTGCATGAAGACATTATGGCGAGGCCCGAGCCCCGGGGTTCCTTTTACAGTCATGTCAAAAGGGCAATGACGCGCACCTATTTTGAAAATTTCGAGTTACGCGCACGCTATAAACGCCGTAACGAAGACCATATCATGACGGTCGGCGATCGCGTATTTTTGATTCAGGATGGCATCATTCGCCTGATCGATGATTATTTGCAACACATCAGGTACCTGCGCAAGGAATCCGGTCACCAGCCCGATTTTCACGAAATCTCGAATAGCGTGATGGGCTCAAACCCTATATTCAACCGGGTGCTGGGGATATTCCCGTTAAGCCGAACCAATGACGTGCTCAACATCCTGCCCAGTATCTTTATCGTCGGCGGTATATTCGGAACTTTTCTCGGTATCATGAGGGCGTTGCCCGAACTGACCGCGATGGATATCACCAACGCCGAAGCCAGCAAGATTGTTATTGACAACTTCCTGATCAAGATCTCGTTCGCGCTGAGTACCTCGATTCTAGGCATCGTGTTGTCGATCATCATGAGTTTTATGAATACCCTGCTGTCGCCGACCAACACCTATGTTGAAATTGTCGACGCATTTAACTCGGCTTCAGAGATCCTGTGGAACAAGTCAGAGCATAATGACCTGCGAGGCGCTGATCCGGATGTGAGCAATCGCGAATCCGAATCATTGGACGCTTTCGATATGGCTATCGCCGGTCTTCACGCCAGGCAAACCTAGAACTGCTACTCGCATGCCCGGGTAATAACCTGGAGGCACAGATGGAGCTCGAGAGTCAACTGGTGTCACGATGCGCAGCTTCGGCCGACGGGCGCGAGGGTTCCGGACTTTCGTTGACAAGCCCCAGTCTGAAGTTGAATAGGGGGATAGCAGGTCCATGACCGATTTTTCACAGGGCGCCGCATTTATCGATGATGAATATGTGCCGGTTGCCGATGCCAGGATCCCGGTGCTGGACTGGGGATTCCTGCATTCCGATGCTACTTACGATGTCGCTCATGCATGGCATGGCAGGTTCTTCCGCATCGATGACTATCTGGATCGTTTTCATGCCAGCATGGAGAGGCTGCGCATGTCGGTACCTTATAGCCGTGAACAGATTCGCTCAATCATGTTCGAGCTGGTCAAGCGCAGCGGACTGCGCGATGCCTATGTCGAAATTGTCTGCACCCGCGGTTTGCCCGCGCCGGGTTCACGCGACCCGCGCAGCTGCGAAAACCGATTTCTGGCATTCGCGATTCCCTTCGTCTGGATTGCCAGTGACGAACTGCGTGAAACCGGGCTCAATCTTTTAATCAGCAGCCAACAACGCATCCCGCCGGAGTCCATCGATCCCCGTATCAAGAATTATCACTGGCTCGATATGGTTATGGCCCTGTTCGAAGCCTACGACCATGACGCCGATAGTGCCGTGCTTGTCGATGCCGAAGGCAACCTCGTGGAGGGCCCGGGATTCAATGTATTCGTGCGCCATGGAAATACCGTAATGACCCCGTCGCGAGGCGTGCTCGAAGGCGTGACCCGGGAAACGATTCTGGAATTGCTGGTCCGGGAGAACCTGGAGGTAGAGCAGGCTCTGTTACCTGCGGCTACGGCGCGAGCGGCCGACGAGGTGTTTATTACCAGCACCGCGGGTGGCGTCATGCCGGTTACCCGAATCTCGGGGAAACCGGTTGGTGACGGCAAGCCGGGTGCCTTAACGGCACAACTGAATGCCGCTTATTGGGCCCTGCACGATGATCCTGCCTACAGCGTGCCTATTGACTACTGAGGACGAGAATATGAATGCACGAACAAAGGTTGCACTGGTGACTGGAGCCGGAAGCGGGATCGGCAGGGCGGTTTGCCATGTCTTGTTAAATGACGGCTATGCAGTGGTGCTGGCTGGCAGGCGACTCGAACCGCTGCAGGAAACCGTTGAGCTCGCCAGGGTCGACCCTGCGCTTACCCTGTGTGTGCCCACCGATGTGGGCAAACCCGACCAGGTTAAAGATCTGTTCACGCGAGCCGAGCAGGCCTTCGGCCGACTCGATTTACTGTTCAACAACGCGGGCAGTGCTACACCGGGTATACCCATGGAGGAATTGAGTTACCAACAATGGCAGAACACCGTTGACGTTAATTTAACGGGACCGTTCCTGTGTGCCCAGCAGGCGATTCGAATCATGAAGGCACAATCTCCCGGTGGTGGGCGCATAATCAATAATGGTTCAATCTCTGCGCATGCACCGCGACCTTTTTCGGCGCCCTACACATCGACCAAGCACGCGATAACCGGTTTGACCAAATCCATCTCGCTCGATTGTCGTAACGATAATATCGCCTGCAGCCAGATCGACATCGGTAATGCCGCGACCCCCATGACCAAAGCCATGCCGAAAGGAGTGCCACAGGCCAATGGCGAACGCGCAGCCGAGCCAGTCATGGATGTCGAACACGTGGCACAGGCGGTACTGCAAATGGCTTCGTTGCCGCTTGAAACGAACGTGCAGTTTATGACAATCATGGCGACCAAAATGCCTTATGTCGGACGTGGCTAATCGGTCCCGTCGTTCTGGTTTCGTCGGGACCCGTTGACAAGCATGTTGGCAGTAGCTTGCATCACCTCTGGCTTTGCAATATTTTGTATGCACGAGACCACATGGCAGTCTCTATATTTAAACCGCACGAGGATCCAGGGGGATTAGATGAGCGTTAACGTTGAGGAATTGATGACGAAGTCGGTCATCACCGCGCAACCGCATCAAAGTGTGGAGCACGTTCGAAAAATGTTAGAAAGAAATTCGATCAGCTCGGTGCCGGTAGTCAACAGCGATGGTCATCCGATCGGTATCGTCTCGTCGACCGACCTGGTCCAGGAACTTAAGCCTGCTGCGCCGATCAGCCAGATAATGACCGAGAAGGTTTACACGGTGCCACAGTATGACGACACCAGCATCGCCGCACGGATTATGCGAAATCATAAGATCCATCACGTGGTAGTAACGCACGAGCAGAAAGTTGTTGGCATTTTGAGCGCGTTCGACCTGCTCAAACTGGTGGAAAGCCACCGCTATGTGGCCAAAAACGCGCCGACGCCATCGAAGCGCAAAGGCGGGAAACGTCACTAGAAGTCTTCATGGAAAGCGGGGCTACCCTCACCCAGTTTAATTCCACAAACTTACGCGCGATACCATGAACGAAAATATTGTCATTGCCGGCGCCGCCCGTACCCCGATGGGTGACCGGGTCGATGAAGGTGAAAACCAGGTTTTACTGGAGGTTGAATAGTCCGATGAATTTTCCGCAGCGCGTTAAAATAGTCGAGGTGGGTCCCCGCGACGGATTGCAGAACGAGCCTGAAACAGTACCCACCGAGATCAAGGTGAAGCTGATCGAAATGCTGGTTGATGCCGGCCTGCCGGTGGTTGAGTCAGGGGCCTTCGTATCACCGAAGTGGGTGCCGCAAATGGCTACCAGCGCCGAGGTTTTCGAGCAGATCAATAAGCGTACCGGGATTTCCTATCCGGTGCTGGTGCCGAACCTCAAGGGCCTGGAGCTTGCACATGCAGCAGGGGTGCAGGAGATAGCCCTGTTTGCCGCGGCCTCCGAAACCTTTTCGCAGAAGAATACCAATTGCTCGATTGCCGACAGCATCGATCGATTCAACGCGGTGATTGTTGAAGCCCAGGCGCTGGGCATCAAGATTCGTGGCTATATATCCTGCGTGCTGGGCTGCCCCTACGAGGGCGAGGTCTCGTCCGATACGGTTTTGATGCTGGCACAGAAGTTGTTTGACCAGGGTTGCTACGAAGTTTCGCTCGGCGACACCATCGGTGTCGGTACCGCGGGCCAGGCGAGAGACCTGGTCGAGAAACTGAGTCGACAGGTGCCGATTCAACATCTGGCGGCGCATTTTCACGATACTTACGGCCAGGCACTGGCCAATATTCATGCGGTCATGCAGTGCGGAATTTCCGTGATTGACAGCTCGGTCGCGGGCCTTGGCGGTTGCCCGTATGCGAAGGGCGCCACCGGTAACGTCGCCACCGAAGACGTGGTTTACATGCTCAACGGCATGGGCATTGAAAGCGGGGTCGATATGGACAAGTTGCTCGAGGCTGGCCGCTTCATCAGCGATTTTCTCGGGCGTGAACCGGTTTCACGGGCCGCGACCGCGTTGCTTCGCAAACAAGCGGGATAGCGCGATGGGATTACCTGAATCAGTCAGCTGTGAAAACAAATTTCATCGCAAGATCGATTGCGAGGGCCACCTGCGCAGCGGTGAGGTGGTCAGGACTCTCTGGCCCGGGTTCTACGCCCCTCAACCTCGCGAGGAGTCAAAAAAATGAGCGTTGCCCTGGCTTTCGATATATATGGTACGCTGATCGACCCGCACGGGGTCGTGGATGAACTTTCGCAGCAATTGGGAGATCGTGCGCAGGAGTTTTCGAATATCTGGCGCGACAAGCAGCTCGAATATACCTGGCGTCGTGCATTGATGCAGCGTTACCAGAATTTCCCGGTCTGTACCCGGCAGGCGCTGGATTATACCGATACGCTTTTGCAGACCGATCTCGACGAGTCGGCAAAAGCTGCCCTGATGCAGGTCTATAGAGTGTTGCCCGCCTACGACGATGTTCCTGCTAGCCTGCAGGCGCTGGCAGATGCAGGCTTCCGCCTGTTCGGTTTTTCCAACGGCGTCGAGGAAGCGATTGTCGGACTGCTCGAGCACGCCGGGATCGAGCGGTATTTTTCCGGTGTGGTCAGCGTCGACGCGCTGCAGACTTTTAAGCCCGATCCGCAGGTTTATCGACATTTCGTTGAAGTGGCCGACACTGCCCCGGAAAACTGCTGGCTGGTTTCGAGCAACGGGTTCGATGTAATCGGTGCGGTATCTGCCGGCATGAAGGCGGCATGGTTGCAGCGTTCACAAAGCGTCGTATACGACCCCTGGGGAATTGAGCCGACGCTGGTCATACACGGCCTTGATGAACTGCAGCAGCAAATAAGTTCATAAAAATCAGTAATATATAGAGAGTTAGAATTATTTTGTTGCGCTGCAACAAAAAACTTGACTTATCCCTTCCCAATCCCTATATTATCGGTATTGTTGCAGTGCAACATAAACCTTTAACCCAGTTTATTAATGTTACCGAGGAAACGAAAATGTACGAAGATTTCATGAAAATGGCTCAGGAAAGCATGAAGCCCGTAATGAAAATGGCTGAGAATAACACTGCCATGGCCGTCAAGTTGATGCATGCACAGGCTGAATCAGCTGCTGAAATGATGCAAAGCAACCTGGCACACGTGCAGGCGCTGGTCGAAACCAAAGACATGAACGCAGCCGTTGAAATGCAGCAGAAGTATGTCGAAGCTCTGAACGAAAAGCTGATGGCCGCTGCCAAGGAAAATGCTGCTGTCATCGAAGCCGCGATCACCGAAGCGGGCAAAATCTTTGAAGGTTCTATAGCCGAAGTTCAGGCGCAGGCCAAGAAGACTGCCCAAAACATCGAAAAGGAAATCGCCAAGGCGGGCAAGAAAGCAGCAGCTTAGTATCGCTTTATTTGGAGTCGCGTTGACCCCCGTCAAGGCGATCCCGAAATTTCTCCTCCAATTTTCAGGCCCGGCGTTATAATGACCCGGGCCTTTTTTTTTACAGGTATGCAAATATGACAAACGTAGTGATAGTTGACGGGGTACGTACCCCGATAGGCGCGTTTGGCGGCGCGCTCGCAAGCACGCCGGCGAGCAAGCTAGGCGCAATCGTTATCAAATCCCTGCTGGAGCGCAACGGTGTTGCTCCAGACCAGGTTGACGAAGTAATCATGGGACAGATATTGACCACGGCTACCGGACAGAATCCGGCGCGCCAGGCGGCGATGGAAGCAGGGCTTCCGCAGGAATGCCCGTCAATGACAATCAACAAGCTGTGCGGCAGCGGCCTCAAGTCGGTTCATCTCGCTGCGCAGGCAATCAAATGCGGCGATGCCGATATCATTATTGCCGGCGGACAGGAAAACATGAGCCTGGCACCGCACGCGTTGCCAAAATCCCGTGACGGTCAGCGTATGGGAGACTGGCAACTCAAGGACACCATGCTGATTGACGGTTTGATGGATGCGTTTAACGATTATCACATGGGCGTAACCGCTGAGAATATCGCCAAGAAGTTCGGCATCAGCCGCGCCGACCAGGACGCTTTTGCGGCGGCTTCGCAACAGAAGACCGAACAGGCGCAGGCCGATGATGTGTTCGCCAACGAGATTGTCAAGGTCGAAATCCCGCAACGCCGGGGCGACCCGGTCGTTTTTGATAGCGACGAGTATCCCAAGGCTGGCATTACTGTTGAAGGCCTTTCCAGCCTTCGCCCGGCATTCGATCGTGAGGGCACGGTAACCGCTGGAAACGCCTCGGGTATTAACGACGGCGCCGCGGCACTGTTGATTATGAGTGAAGATAAGGCCCAGGAACTCGGGCTCACCCCGATGGCAACCATCAAGTCCTACGCCAGTGCGGGTGTCGACCCGGCGATTATGGGCACCGGCCCGATCCCGGCGTCACGGAAATGCCTGGATAAAGCCGGCTGGTCAACCGACGATCTCGATTTGATCGAATCCAACGAAGCCTTTGCCGCGCAGTCCATGTCGGTGAATGGCGAAATGGGCTGGGATATCAGTAAGGTCAACATTAGCGGCGGCGCAATAGCGCTGGGGCACCCAATTGGTGCTTCTGGGGCCCGTGTACTGGTAACCTTGCTGCACGGCATGAAGCGCACCGACGCCAAGCGGGGCCTGGCGACGCTGTGCATTGGCGGTGGTCAGGGCGTAGCGCTTGCGGTTGAAAGGTAGATTAATTTTTGAATATAACAAGAAGGAGGTAAACAATGAGTCGAGTAGCTCTAGTAACAGGTGGTACCCGGGGTATCGGTGAAGCCATTTGCGTGGCATTGAAAGATGCCGGATGCACCGTTGTCGCGACTTATGCTGGTAACGACGAGGCAGCGCAAAAGTTCAGCAGCGAAAACGATATCCCGATCTACAAGTTCGACGTTGGCGACTATGATGTCTGCCAGGCCGAGGTTGCAAAAATAGAAGCCGAAGTCGGACCGGTTGATATATTGATCAATAATGCCGGTATCACGCGTGACGGCACCATGCACAAGATGAACTTTGAACAGTGGAATGCGGTCATCCAGACTAATCTGACATCCTGTTTCAACATGTGTCACGGCGTGCTGAACGGCATGCGCGACCGGGGTTTCGGGCGAATCGTAAACATCGGTTCGGTCAACGGCCAGGCCGGGCAGTACGGGCAGGTCAACTATGCCGCGGCCAAGTCGGGTATTCACGGATTCACCAAGGCCCTGGCACAGGAAGGTGCAGCCAGGGGTATTACCGTCAACGCCATTGCGCCAGGCTATATCGCAACTGAAATGGTGCGAGCGGTTCCCGAGAATGTGCTGGAGAAGATTGTCCAGCGTATCCCCGTAGGTCGACTGGGTGAAGCCAGTGAAATTGCGCGTGGCGTGGTGTTTTTGACGTCAGACGATGCTGGATTCATCACCGGATCCACCCTGTCAATCAATGGCGGACAACATATGTACTAAAGCAGTGCCTCGCGCTGTTAAAAAGCCGGAGTTCAACAGAGCTTCGGCTTTTTTTTACCTTATGAAAAATTGCTTGTTGTAACCGAGACAGTTTAAGTAACGAGTTTTGGCTAACGCCGAATATCATATTTTTTAGATAGTCAGTATGATATTGAAAATCGTTTACTAACTAATCTTTGTGCGCATGCAAAAGACACTTCTTAGCCTGGTTGCCCTCGGTTGCCTCGTCTGCTTCTCGACTGCAGATGCAGCCTCTGTTGCCAGGGTGACTGCCTTACAATCGTCAGCCTGGGTGGAACAGGAGAATAATAAAACCACACTTGGAAGTAACAGCGATATTGAGATCGGTGACCATATTATTACCGGCGATACTGGTCGAGTCGAGATGCAGTTCCAGTCTAATGCCACCTTACGCCTTTACACAAACTCTGAAATCAGATTGCAGGCAAAAAGTAATACCGATTTGAATACGCGCGATAATGATCCGTTGCTCTATGTTCACAAAGGAAAGGTTTGTGTCGATTACAAACCGCAGTCAGGTACGCAGAATAAATTTGAACTCAACATTGGCAAAACGATCGTTACCGTGACGCATCATCGCAGTTATATTTGCGTGCTACGAGAGGATGGTTGGTCCTTTGTTAATTTGCGTGACGGCAGTGTCCAGGTTAGTCACGCTATCGATCCAAGCATGATTATCCTCAGTGAATCCGGTACAGAATTGCGCGTCAAAGACGACGGTTCCTTTGAGTTACTTAAACCCGGGGCCGCAGATTCAATAATTCCTGAAGATGATAAGCCGTTTATCACTGAAACCGATATCAATTTAGCAACCCCGATCGAGATCTCCACGGCCGTTGAAGATGAAATTGTCGTCGCCAAAGAAAATGTCAAAAATGAATCAGAACCTGTGACTCCTGAAAATACATCGGGCTACATTTACACGGTTTACCTGTTTTCGACACGCTCTGTAGAGGCCGCGAATGAGGCTAACCAGAGATTCCAGAAAGCAGGCCATAAATCGAAAATTATCACCAGCGGCAAAGAACCCTCCATACGTTACCGCGTCGCTGTCTCGGGTTTCGAAACCCGGCAGTCAGCGCAGGATTTTTCTAGCTCCATGATTGGTAGACTGGGCATTTCGGATACCTGGATAGGCAAAGATCGTCAGAATGTATCGTCTATTGACGAGGATGATATGGAAACGTCGAGTTTTACCGAAACCCCACCTGACACTGAGGAGGGCATCGCTGCTACTGAAGATACGGCAACGAATGCGTCAGACCCGGAGCCTGAAGAGGCCCAAAATAATTATATTTACACGGTTTACCTGTTTTCGACAGGCTCCGAGGATGTCGCCAACGAGGCTAACCAGAGATTCCAAAAAGCAGGCCATAAATCGAAAATTATCACCAAAGGGAAGGAGCCCTCGATACGTTACCGCGTCGCTGTCTCGGGTTTCGAATCCCGGCAGTCAGCGAAAGACTTTTCCAACTCCGTGGTTGGTAAACTGGGCATCTCGGATACCTGGATAGGAAAAGAGCGCACAAATAATTAAGCTTGTCTCGACTGGACGGCGATTTTTGTATCATTTTATTAGTCACGCAGGGATCAATAAACGTTATCCCGGGTCTGGACGAATACAATTATTCGATTGGTATACGAATAGTTAACAGCATAAGCTGAACGATCGGCATAAAAGGTACTGCACGGGAAGAAGCTCGGAAGGTACGAATAAGTTGAATCTAAATAACAAAATTGCCTTGTTTTCACTGCCGTGCCCGTCAGCAGATTCAATTGGGGTCTGAGGAAGGTACCGCGCCGTAAGCCTGATTTAAAATCATGTGATAAGGAGAAAACTAATGTCTGTAATCCGTAAGAAAAGCTTCTCATCTCCGGACGAGACCCGCACCCCCGATAAAACTAATGTTGCGGTCCTGGATCTTGGCTCGGTTAAAGTTGCGCAACTCACAGTGCAGCCAGGATGGAGTTGGTCCAACTGCGTTAAACCGGTAGTTGGTGGTGAGAGCTGCCAGGTCCACCATGTAGGTACCTGTGTTTCCGGTCGAATGAGAGTGCGCCATGACGATGGAACCGAGGTCGATATCAAGGCTGGCGACGCCTACGTGATTGAACCGGGACACGACGGTTGGGTTGTTGGGGATGATCCCGTTGTCATGTATGAATTTGACAATACTGCCGCCGAGACTTACGCCAAAGAATGAATAAGAATTGGCGCTACAGCCTTTCTAAACTTCAGCAAACGGAGGCAATACCATGCCAAGATATGTAATCGAACGCGACATCCCGGACATCGGCTCGGCCGAGCGCGAAGATCTGCGTGCAGCGGCAGAAAAATCCAATAGCACCCTTGCCGCGATGAAGGCGGAGCAGAAGAATGTCCAATGGGAACATTCCTACGTGGCTGGCGACAAGACCTTCTGTATCTACATAGCCGATAGCGAGGCACTGGTGAATGAACACGCCGAAAGGAGTGGCTTTCCTGCGACGAAGGTAACTGAAGTTCGGAAGATGATTGACCCCGTTACCGCGGAAGGTTAGCAATACTGGCGAACAGAATCCTGCAACGGATTGTCCAAAGTAACCTCGGTTCGCTTCGGGTGATCGCCTGGCGGGCGTTATGTTTGCGGGGGAATCGAGTAGGTGCCGGTGGCGTGCGCGACGATATCCTCGGCACTATAAATTGATACCTCGACGACCGCGAGTCGTTTGCCGAGCTTTATGATATTGCCTCTCGCAACCAGGTCGCATTCGCTCGGTTTGCGCAGGAAGTTGATGTTGAGGCTGGTGGTCACCGCGAGCTTTATTTCCCCGAGCAGGCTCAGCACCACGGCGAACATACAGACGTCCGCGAGCATCATCATGAAGGGACCGGCAATAGTCCCTCCAGGGCGAAGCGAGATTTCATTATAGGGTAGAACCAGCTCGGCCTTGCCTGCTTCGATTGCACGCAGGTAGATACCGGTTTCTGCGGCCGAGGGTAACTCTGTCTGTATTATCGCGTTGAACTTCTCGGTTGTGACCTTGCTCATGGATTGTCATCCCGCGGCCTGACCGCGGATCAGTTACGTTTGTTGAGCCAGTCAGATATGGCCGGAGTTACCGTTGCCTGGGCCTTGCCGCTCACGTAGATGCCAATATGGCCGCCGGGAAAAGCCAGTTCGGTGTAATCCTTGCTGCCGATCAACTTTCTCAGGGCTTTCGACGCTGCGGGTGGTACCAGGTGATCCTGCTCGGCGTATATATTCAGCACCGGAATTTTTAAATCCTTGAGATCGACGGCATGCTCGCCGATTTTCAACCCGCCTTCGACCAACTTGTTTTGCTGGAAGAAGTCCTTGATGAACTGGCGAAATGCTTCACCCGCCTGGTCCGGGCTGTCGAAGATCCATTTTTCCATACGCATGAAGTTTTTGACATTTTTTTCATCGCTGATGATATCGACCATGGAGACGTACTTTTGTCCCATTAACTGGAACGGTTTCAGGTTCAAAAAGGTCCAGTTCAGCATTTCACCGGGCAGGTTGCCCATCGCGTCGACGATTGCGTCGATGTCCATTTTTTGTACCCAGTGACTCAGCATGTTGTCCGGGGTCTTGCAGTCGACTGGCGTAACCATGGTTACCAGGTTGGCCACCTTGTCCTGGTGCAGCGTGCTGTAACAAAGGCTGAAAACGCCGCCCTGGCAAATGCCGAGGATATTGATCTTGTCGATACCATGGCGCTCGCGGATAACATCTACGCAGCGATCGAGGTAGCCATTGATATAGTCGTCGAGTGTCAGGTACTTGTCGGCGCGATCCGGGTAACCCCAGTCGACCAGGTAGACGTCCTGCCCTGTATTCAGCAGCCCCTTGATAGTGGAGCGATTTTCCTGGATATCGGCCATGTAAGGACGGTTAACCAGTGCGTAGACGATCAGGGTAGGGACTTTGTTTTGCACGACACCGATCGACGGCTGGTAGCGATACAGCTTGAGCTTGTCCTCGGCATAAATTTCTTCACGCGGGGTAACGCCGGCGGAAATCTCGTCGGCATCGAGCAGATTTTTAACGCCCTTGCTGAGATTCTCGTTGAACTGCACCAGTTCTTCGACCACCTGTTCGGAACGAAACGGGATATTATTCATCTGATCAGGCTCCTGCTTTGGTTACTTTGGTCCTTTTGGACACGTTTTTTTTGGCCGCGGGCGCTTTTCTGGTTGCGGCTTTCTTAGCTGCCGCTTTCTTGCGGGTTGACGCCGCCCTGGCTGCGGGTACTTTCTTCACGGTCGGTGAGCTTGCGGTATTCATTTGCGCCAGCATCGTCCTGATTTCCTTGATCTCCTTTTTCAAGGCGAAGTTTTCACGGCGTACTTGCTGCAAACGCTCCTGCATGGTGTCGATTTCGCGGGTATTCGGCAAGTTGATCGCGCGCAGGAAATCGTCGGTAATTTCGCCGTAGTGGCGGCGCATGATCATCAGGCGGTTGACCATGTCGCCGTAAAGCGCCTGGTACTCTTCACTCATCGCGAATTCGGCGTAGTGTTCTTCGCTGATTTCGACCCAGAGGTCGTAAAGTTCGCGCAGAGATTTCGGCACCTTGTCCCCGTCGAGACCCAGCAGTCGGTTCTGAAACCCCTGGATCGATTCGAGCGCAACGCGCAGGAAGGCCTGGTTGAATTTAAAATTCGCTTCCTGGTATTCAAGTGCCAGTTGCAGGCCTTTTTGCTGCTTCTCCTGGGGCTCACGAAAATAACCAATCCCGGGTGCTTCCAGTACTTTGCCGAGCGGGTCGATGGCTTCACCCAGGTTGAAGACCGAAGTGTTCATACCAGGCATTTGCCACATCGCCTGGTTCATCGGCGTTAGTCCGGCTACCATTTCCTGCCAGCTGGCATTTGGAGCAAACCACTGTTTCATAAAGTCGCTGACGCCGGCACCGTTGAACCCGGGCATCGCGCCAAACTGTTGCAGCGATTGTTTCATCTGCTCCAGCCATTGATTGATCGCTTCGACAGGATTGGATCCGTTGGTGAGACCCTTGCTGACCTGCTCGGCCATGGCGAAATATTCCTTGCCCATATCCATACATTTGCGCATGGCCAGCTCCATATCGGGTTGCGTCTTGCCTTCGCAGGCCTGGCGCCACAGATCGAAGCTTTGTGCCCACAGTTCAGCCTGACTGGCGTTGTCTCCACCGCCAGTTTTAGCCATATTGCTCCAGGTATCGACAAACTGCTGCTGTGCCTTGAACCATTGATCGGCCCACGAATTGTCTTCGCTCATGTCGGGTAACTCATTCAAATTTATAAAGAATTCGACCTTAGCACAGATTATTGTGCAGTGCAACAAAAATGCTTTCAAATAGGACTGGCGAGCAACAAGAAAGGGCATATTGCCCGTTTTTCCAACGCGGTATCGTGCCGCCTGAAGCTTTTAAAACATGTTGCTAGGTCATGTACATGCCGCCGTTCACAGGCAGGTTGGCCCCGGTCATGTAGGTATTTCGATCGTCGGTCAGGAAACTGACGACATAGGCGATTTCATCCGGTAATGCCATGCGTCCCATCGGCACCTGCTGGATGATGGCGTCACGCACGTCTTCCGGAATGGCATCGGTCATGTCGGTTTTGACATAACCCGGAGAAACCGAGTTAACCGTGACACCCTTGGCCGCCAGTTCCTGGGCTACGGCCTTGGTGAAACCATGCAATCCGGCTTTTGCTGCGGAATAGTTGGCCTGGCCAAACTGACCCTTTTGTCCATTGACCGAAGAAATATTGACGATACGACCGAAGCCGTTTTGCGACATGCTTTCGACCACGTGCCGGGTGACATTAAAAGCCGAGTCAAGATTCGTGCGTAATACCGAGTCCCATTGATCGGGTGTCATCTGGCGCAGGGTTTTATCGCGGGTAATGCCGGCGCAATTGACCAGGATGTCGACTGCACCAATGGTGTTTTCGACATCGTGCAACATTTTCTGGCTGGATTCGAAATCGCTGACATCGCAGGCAACGATTTCAAAATCATAACCGTCCAGCTTGTGTTTTTGCTGCCAGGTTTCAGCCAGTTCTTTTTCCGGAGGGAAGTATCCTGCGATGACCTTGCGGCCCTGGTCGGCCAGTGCCAAGCAGATCGCGGTACCAATCCCACCGGTTCCTCCAGTGACGAGTGCAATTTTCTGATTATTCATATTCATGTCATCTCCGTCATTTCAAATAAAAGTGCTGCATTGCAGCATTATATTGCAGTGCACAAAATATTGCTTTAGCCGCTGACTGTCAAGTCAGGAGCGTAAAATTCTTAAATAATTTAATTAAATCAGATATTTAGCTTTTATTAGAGTCGTCTTTTTCTGGCCCCAGGCCCATCATTTGACGCCAGGCATCGATGTTTTTCTGGGTCATATCGGTCCAGAATGTCATCGGATTACTGCGTGTCATGCCTTCCATTGCCTTGCCGAATTCGCGCTGCTGCTGCTGGAAAAAATTCATCCCCTGGCCGATGAAATCAGAGAATCCCATATGCGTCCCGGCATTGTAGAAACGGATGAAGCGCTCCAGGTTGTCGTTCGAAAACAGCGGGTTGGTTTCCGATTCCTGCTCAAAAATAATCTGCAACAGGATACTGCGGGTGATGTCTTCCTCGCTTTTCTGGTCGATCACGATAAAGGGTACCTCGGCCAGCACCAGGTCACGTATCTGTTGCAAGGTGATGTATTTACTCTCCTCGGTATCGTACAAGCGACGATTGGGGTATTTTTTGATAATTCTGGATTCGACTTCTTCGCTCACTTCGCCTTTCCTGCATGTTCTGGTTGCCGCAAGTTTAACCTATTTTTCGCGGGGCACTCGCCCCATCAGCTAAAATTCTTCGCGGATACGTAGAATCGCACCATGGGCGATCACTCAATACTGGCACTGGTTGCGTGCGGATGCCGTGACCACTATCATTTCGCGTTCAGCATTGTTCCCGAGCGTTCCAGGCTCGGGGAAGTGCTTCAATTTCACAGATAGGTTAGCTATATGTCAGACTATTATGCCCCGATTAAGGATATGCAATTTGTCATTGATGAGATTGCCAGCCTTGGCTCCATTTCCAGGCTACCCGCCTTCGAGGATGCCACGCCCGACCTGGTCGAGGCCGTGCTCGAACAGGCCGGGGTACTGGCCAACGAAGTTTTCTCGCCACTGAATCAACCCGGTGATGAACATGGAACCCGCATCGAAAACGGTGCCGTGGTAAGCCCGCCTGGCTATGCGGAGGCTTATCGGCAGTTTGTCGATAACGGCTGGCAGGGCATTGGCAAATCGTCGGCAATCGATGGCCAGGGCCTTCCTTTCCTGGTGCATTCTGCAGTGGCGGAAATGTGGTATGCGTCGAACATGGCGTTTGCGCTGTGTCCGCTGCTAACGTCGGGCGCGATCGAAGCAATCGAAATGCATGCCGATCCCGGGCTGCAAGCGCTTTACCTGCCGAAAATGATCAGCGGTGAGTGGACCGGTACGATGAACCTGACCGAACCCCAGGCAGGCACCGACCTGGCTGCGATCAGGACCCGTGCTGAACGTGAAGGCGACAGTTACCTGATTTATGGGCAGAAGATATACATCACCTGGGGCGAGCACGAGATGAGCGATAATATCGTGCACCTGGTATTGGCGCGCCTGCCCGACGCACCAGCGGGTGTGAAAGGGATTTCACTGTTCCTGGTGCCCAAATACCTGGTCAACGAAGACGGTTCCAAAGGAGAGCGAAACGATCTCAAGGTGGTGTCGGTGGAATCGAAGATGGGCATCCATTCATCGCCCACCTGCGTCATGTCCTATGGCGACAATGAAGGTGCTATCGGTTACCTCGTTGGCGAAGAGCACCATGGCCTTGCCTGCATGTTCACAATGATGAACAACGCGCGCCTCGAGGTGGGTATGCAGGGTGTGGCAATTTCCGAACGTGCTTACCAGAGAGCGGTATTGTTCGCCAGGGAGCGGGTGCAGGGCGTTGCGCGTGGACATACCCAGCGCAGCGCGATTATCCATCACCCGGACGTACGCCGAATGTTGATGCAAATGCGCGCCATCAGCCAGGCGGGCAGGGCCTTGGCCTATTACGCTTCTGCCCAGACCGACCTTGCCCATCATGCCGAATCCGCGGAGGATAAAGCCTCCCATCAGCGCCGCGTCGACTTGATTATTCCCATCGTCAAGGGCTGGTGTACCGAGATGGCGCAGGAAGCCACTTCCCTCGGCGTGCAGGTGCATGGTGGCATGGGGTTCGTCGAGGAAACCGGAGCGGCCCAGTACATGCGCGATGCCAGGATCCTGACCATTTACGAAGGCACGACCGGCATCCAGGCACTTGATTTAATGGGTCGAAAAATGTTGCGTGACAAGGGACAGGCGATGGCCGAATTGATCGAAGAATTGAAAGTCTTCGGCCGTCAGCTGGACGACGCCAAGGGAAATATCGGTGCGCTCGCCGCGCGTTTTACGGCTGCGCTGGCCGCGCTCGAAGACGCGACTAACTGGTACCTGCAAAACGTTACTGACGATCCGGATCTTGGCAGCGCCGTGGGTGTTGATTATCTGATGCTCGCCGGTAATGTCGCTTGCGCCTGGTTGATGGGTAAATCAGCGATGGTAGCGCAAGCACATATCGATAACGGCAGCAGCGATCATTTCTATTCCGACAAGATCAACACGGCATTGTTTTTTGCCGAACATATCCTGCCGCGCAGCGAGGCGCAGGCGTTGATGGTCAAGGCTGGCTCCGCTAGCGTGATGGCAATTGAAGTGGATAAATTTTAGTCAGTCTTTAATTCCGACGCGGTTATTTTTATGCCCGGCCAAGATGAACCCTACTCAAAGGCAAAGGCCGCCTGCGCCCGGTTTAACCAGCGCGATAATCAGAGCACAGTAATCCCGCCGGGCGAGCGGAAATCATTAAACAGTTCGAGGGGATCGAATCATGAGTAAATTACAGTACCTGGAAGTCGAAAGGCATGATGCGGTGGCACTGGTCAGGCTGAATCGGCCCGAAGTCCTCAACGCCTTGTGCATGGGATTGATGGAGGAACTCGCGCAAACCTTAATCGACCTCGATACCGACGATGCGGTTGCGGTGATTGTCCTTACCGGCAACGACAAGGCCTTTGCGGCCGGTGCCGATATCACTGAAATGAAAGACGTGAGCTATCAATACATGCTCGAACATGGTGGCCTCACGCGGCACTGCGACAGTATTGCCAGTTGCCAAAAACCCATCATCGCCGCGGTTGGGGGCTACGCACTGGGTGGTGGTTGCGAGCTGGCGATGATGTGTGATTTTATTATCGCTGCCGATAATGCGAAGTTCGGTCAACCGGAAATCACCATCGGCACGATGCCGGGTTTTGGTGGATCACAGCGGCTCACCCAACTGGTTGGTAAATCAAAGGCCATGGATATGTGCCTGACGGGACGCATGATGGATGCTGCCGAAGCCGAGCGCAGCGGTCTTGCTGCGCGGGTCGAGGCCTTGGATTCCTATCTTGCTGTGGCCCTGGATGCGGCAGCGAGGATCGCGAGCTTCTCCCGCCCGGTGGTATCAATGGCCAGGGAGGCGGTCGACATGGCGCTCGAAACCACTCTGACGCAGGGCATAAAGTCCGAACGTCGGATGTTCAAGTCGACCTTTGCGCTGGATGACCAGAAAGAGGGTATGGCCGCATTTGTGGAAAAGCGCAGTCCGCAATTCAAACACCGTTGAAATTAGCCAGGACGGAACTATATTATCTTTTCCCTGGATAAAATCGGGTTCGGCACTATCAGTTTCGTGACAGTGTGTTAGAATATGCGCCGGCAGAAACCTGGCCTCAAAATTTTTCTTTGTAAATCAATAATTTACAGTAGCTTTAGCGTCTTTAAATGCAGTAAAGACGGGGTGTTTTTTTGTTGGGAATAACGGGGTTATGGCTCCGCAGCAGACAGAATTTTTACTTTACGATTTTTTTTACTTAAGTGGATACCACCATGGCAGACCTGAATAGTTATCGGAACATCGGCATTTTTGCGCATGTCGACGCCGGTAAAACCACGACCACCGAACGCATTTTGAAACTCACCGGCAAGATTCACAAAATCGGCGAAGTGCACGATGGCGCAGCCACAACCGACTTTATGGATCAGGAGCAGGAGCGCGGGATCACAATCCAGTCCGCGGCGACCAGCTGTGAGTGGAACGAACATCGTCTCAACATCATTGACACTCCCGGGCACGTCGACTTTACAATCGAAGTCTATCGTTCGCTCAAGGTTCTCGATGGTGGTGTTGGTGTTTTCTGTGGATCAGGTGGTGTCGAACCGCAGTCGGAAACCAACTGGCGTTATGCCAACGACTCTGAAGTTGCGCGTATCATTTTTGTCAACAAACTCGATCGCCTGGGTGCTGATTTCTATCGCGTGGTCAAACAGATAAAGGATGTGCTTGGTGCGAACCCGTTAGTCATGACCCTGCCGATCGGCACCGAAGAAAATTTTATCGGTGTCGTCGATTTGCTGACGCGTAAAGCCTGGGTCTGGGATGATTCCGGCGATCCGACCAAATACGAAGTTCAGGATCCGCCCGAGGATATGGCAGACCTGATCGAAGAGTACCGCGAAAAAATGATCGAACTCGCACTCGAGCAGGACGATGACTTGCTGGAAATGTATCTCGAAGGCGAAGAACCGGAGCTCGATGCGATCAAGGGTTGCATTCGCAAGGGTACTATCGCGCTCGATTTTTTCCCGACTTACTGTGGTTCGGCCTTCAAGAACAAGGGTATCCAGCTGGTACTGGACGCGGTCGTAGATTATCTGCCGAATCCGACCGAGGTCACGCCCCAGCCGGAAATTGATCTGGAAGGTAACGAAACCGGCGAAGTCGCAACTGTCGATCCTGCAAGACCTCTGCGAGCACTGGCTTTCAAGATCATGGACGACCGTTTCGGTGCGCTGACCTTTACCCGGATTTACTCGGGCAAGTTGTCCAAGGGTGATACTGTAGTAAACACCTACACCGGCAAGACCGAGCGTATCGGGCGTATCGTTGAAATGCATGCCGATGATCGCATCGAACTCGATTCTGCGGAAGCCGGTGATATCGTCGCCCTGGTGGGTTTGAAGAATGTACAGACCGGTCACACGCTCGCGGATGTCAAGAATCCGGCTACGCTGGAGCCGATGGTATTCCCGGATCCGGTAATCTCGATCGCGGTCAAGCCCAAGGACCAGGCTGCCTCCGAGAAAATGAGCATTGCGATTGGCAAGATGGTCAAGGAAGATCCCTCTTTTTATGTTGAAACCGATGAAGAGAGCGGCGAAACCATTATCAAGGGCATGGGCGAGCTGCATCTCGATATCAAGGTTGATATTTTGCGTCGCACGCACATGGTCGATGTCGAGGTGGGTAAGCCGCAGGTTGCCTACCGTGAAACCATTACGCAACGTATCGAAGACAGTTACACGCACAAGAAGCAAACCGGTGGTTCAGGCCAGTTTGGCAAGATCGACTATATTGTCGAGCCCGGCGAGACCGGCAGCGGCTACCAGTTTGAGTCCACGGTAACCGGTGGTAATGTGCCGCGGGAATTTTGGCCGGCGATCGAGAAGGGATTTGCCAGCTGCATGGAAGAGGGTGTATTGGCCGGATTTCCGTTACTCGATGTCAAGGTCACGTTATTTGATGGTGCTTTCCATGCGGTGGATTCTTCCGCAGTTGCATTTGAGATTGCGGCCCGGTCAGCCTATCGCCAGACTATTCCTAAAGCCTCGCCACAGCTGATGGAACCGATTATGAAGGTTGACGTGTTTGTCCCCGAGGATCATGTCGGTGACGTTATCGGTGATCTTAACCGCCGCCGTGGCATGATCAAGTCGCAGGAACCGACCACTACAGGCGTTCGCGTCAAGGCCAACGTACCGTTATCGGATATGTTCGGCTATATCGGTGATTTGCGCACCATGACCTCGGGTCGTGGACAGTTTTCGATGGAATTCGAGCACTATATGCCGTGTCCGCGCAATGTTGCCGAGGAAGTTATCAAGGAAGTTAATGAAAGACGTGCAGCAAAGTAACTAAGTTGTTGATGTTGTTGGGTGAATTACGATTCATCGCTATTGACATGACCTGGGGGCGTGTACAGAATACGCACCTTGCTGGAGGGGTTCCCGAGTGGCCAAAGGGGACAGACTGTAAATCTGTTGGCACTGCCTTCGGTGGTTCGAATCCACCCCCCTCCAGCGGGCCTGTGCCCGCATAGAAAGATGGTGGCAGGAGGTCAGGATTAGAACCACTGGTTCGACAAAATCGCCGGGAGCGATTTTGGACGCGCGTTAGCGCGGCCCCGCAGGGCGGCCAAAGGCCGACCGGAGGGGCGATTTACATGGATGTAAATCGCAATCCACCCCCGTAAAGTCTACTTTGTAGATCACGGGGGTATATATAAGGTGTCGTAAGTGACGGTAGATTTTTGAATTTCGCGGGTGTCGTATAGTGGCTATTACCTCAGCCTTCCAAGCTGATGACGCGGGTTCGATTCCCGCCACCCGCTCCAGACTTGATTTTGAGCTGCAGGATTTAAGCTCATATAGCTCAGGCGGTAGAGCACTTCCTTGGTAAGGAAGAGGTCACTGGTTCGATTCCAGTTATGAGCACCATATTTTTGGATAGTAATGGCCGTGACTGGCCGGATAAAATGAGAGAAGACGATGTCAAAAGCAAAATTTGAGAGAACCAAACCCCATGTAAACGTGGGCACCATCGGTCACGTTGATCACGGTAAGACGACATTGACC
>CAMYLU010000010.1:0-151691 GCA_947259485.1 uncultured Gammaproteobacteria bacterium
TCAGTGCAACACCTAATCTCTAACCATAGAGAGGAGGATGTTGTAAATGAAGCAGAGGCCGAGAAGATATTTTACCGATTCCGAGATGTCGTTAGTCTGGGATCGGTGGCAGAAGGGCGAGTCCCTTAATGCGATAGCGCGTAGCCTGGATCGAAGGCATTCAACGATCCAGGGCGCATTGGCAAGAAGTGGTGGGATTCGTCCTGCGAAGCGACGACGATCCCGTCTCGCACTGACACTCGCTGAACGTGAGGAGATTTCCCGTGGTATGTTCGCCGGGCACTCAATCCGTGCGATTGCCTCGCAGTTGGGGCGAGCCCCATCAACGATCAGTCGAGAGATCCGACGTAATGGTGATCGACGACGCTACAGAGCCAACGAGGCAGATCAGGCCGCGTGGGATCGGTCGCGACGGCCGAAGACCTGTAAACTGGTCCAGAATTGTGCGTTAGCGCGTATCGTGGAGAATAAGCTCTGTAAGCTGTGGGCGCCCGAACAGATCGCGGGCTGGCTCAAGCGCACTTACCCGGACGACGAGAGCATGCAGGTATCACACGAGACAATCTACAAGAGCCTGTTCATCCAGGCCCGCGGGGCCTTGAAGAAAGAGCTGTTGCAGCACTTGAGGAAGACGCGTGCCATGCGTCGCTCACGTCATAAGACGCTCAAGGGTGAAGGGCTGGGAAAGATCACCAACACCGTATCGATCCGGGAGCGACCCGCGGAAGCCGAGGACCGCGCCGTGCCGGGTCACTGGGAAGGCGATCTGGTGTTCGGCAGCAACAACAGCCAGATTGCAACTCTGGTCGAGCGCCACACGCGTTATGTCATGCTGGCCCGAGTGGAGAGCAAGGACAGCGAGACCGTGATCAACGCACTGATCAAGCAGGCAAACAAGTTACCGCGAGAACTTTACCGTTCGCTCACCTGGGATCGAGGCACCGAGATGGCTGACCATCAGCGCTTTTCACTTGCTACCGATATCCAGGTGTACTTCTGCGATCCACAGCAGCCCTGGCAACGTGGCTCGAACGAGAATACCAACGGATTATTACGGCAGTACTTCCCGAAGGGAATGGATCTGTCGAACATACACCAGAACCGACTCAATGCGGTTGCTCGACAGCTCAACGAGCGACCGAGGAAGACTTTAGGTTATTATTCTCCGGCAGAGAAGTTTAGTGAATGTGTTGCGTCGATCAATTGAAACCGCAGTCGTAAGCAGTCGCCCATCGATCGTTTCTGAGCGTCTGCTTTGCGTTACGCGAAATGCTATCATAACTCCCGAAATTCAATGCCGATTCAGAATCAGTGGGGCGAGCATGACTACCGAAAACTATAGCCTGGATAATTATGTGGCCGATTTGCGTGCCATTACCGCCGAGTCGAGCGACGAAGACGAGATCCTCAACCGTGTGGGGCCGCTTGCGCAACGCTTTGTTGCAGATCGATCATGGTTGCAGCCGAAACACTATGAAACGGACCAGGAACAGGGCTTCGGTGTCCACCTGCTGCACGAAGAGCCGGATCATTCGCTTGCGGTATTGGCGATAAACTGGCTACCCGGCAAGGGCACGCCCCCGCATGATCATGGTACCTGGGCCGTGGTGGTTGGCGTAGAGGGAACTGAGCACAACATCGGTTACCGGCGTCTCGATGATGGCAGCAAGTCCGATTATGCTGAGCTCGAAATCAAGCATGAATTTGATGCGGCCGAGGGTGAGCTGGTTTGTATGAAAACGGGCGGCATTCATAAGGTTACCAATGAAACCGATAACATGACCTTGTCAGTGCATACCTACGGTCGTCATATCAATCACACCAGTCGCTCACAGTTCGACCTGGATACCAACCGCAAGCAGCAGTATATCGTCAAAGTCGAGTAAGCTGGATTTCTGCGGTTAGTAGACTAACCAGAAACTACTGATAGCCGGTGAGTTCCATGTAGCCGACGCCGGCGGGGTTGCCCTGCTCGTCTTCGACCAGCACCACGCCCTCCCAGTAGGGAATACTCGTGTCCATCCATTGCTGGTCGTAGAGTGGTCGGATACGCCAGCTGCGTTTTTGGTTCACTAGGGACAGTTGCCAATCCAACGGTAAATCACGTACCTGGTTGGCACCGGTTTCGATAGCGCTGGTGCGGGTTGAGCTCAAGCTGATCGCGTTACGGTCAAGTAGCTGCTTTTCGCCATTAGGGGTAATCCAGTTGCCGCTGAGCCAATGATTTCCATCATCGTGTCGCAACTGGTAAACCATGACCTTGTGACCGTCGTTCAAATGCAGTGAGAACCAGTCCCAGCCCTGCTGGTTTTCGGCCAGTGCCTGTGAACTCCACTCGCGGTCGAGCCAGCCCTGCCCACTCAGGTCGGTCTTGTCGGAATCCTGCGTTACAAATCCGCTAACCTGAATATGTGGCTGGCTATAGTAATAACTGGCCTGTCCCTGCGCCGATTTCTGGCTATAACCATTGATACCGTTCTCGACTAACGCGCCGGTGGTCTCGAGCGTCAATATTATCTCGCGCTCGCCAATGGTGAAGCTGAGTTCGGCCGGGAATAGCGCAGCGCCGTTGGAGCGCCACTGCCAGTCATCCATCCAGGCATTGAAGTAACCATCACGGCTGATGCGGGTAACACCGGCCTGGCCAATACCACCACGCGCGAAACGCTGCGCATGGAAATGGCCGTCGGGCGTCGTTATGGCGGCATGCGCCATCCAGATCTGGTTACTCTGCCAGCCCTCAGCTACCGGTTCCGGACTCAACGCCTGGCGAAACAGGGTCCATTGCATGCCCCAGTGACGGCCCTCGCTGTCGCTGAGGTTCGCGGTCAGGTACCACCACTCGATACGGTACTCCGGGTGGGCACCATGATCTCGCGGGAACTCCAGTACCTTGCCGGGTGTCACCTGGGCAAAACCCAGCCCCTGGTCACGCAGGTCCCCGAGCACGTCCTGGGCCTGGACCGAAAATCCAAACAGCGCCGCACAGACCAGGAATAACAGGCGCATCAAACTGTTTCCCCAAGTTGCGCCAGGGCCTGTGGCATCTGGCGGCGCCACTGGAAAGAGACCGACAGCAAGGTTGCCGCACAAATCAGCAAAACCACCACGGCAAGCTGCAAGGCTGGTCCAATTTCCCAAACCAGTGGCATACTCCAGCCAAAACTGATGATGTTGAGCTTATGAATCAGGATCCAGCTCAACAATGCACCCAGCGGAATCGACAGCAGCCAGACAATCGCACAAAACACCAGTAACGGTATGGCAACCAGCAGAAGTTGTTCCGACTGGCGCAATCCGAGCGCGCGCCATTGCGCAAACTGCGGCATGCGCTCATGTAAAATTGCGAGCAACGAGGCCAGCAGTGCGATGGCGGCAACAATCATGGTCAATAGATTCATCGCCGCGGTTATGGCAAAGGTGCGGTCAAAGATGCCGACTGAAAGTCGGCGAATTTGCGCCTGCGAAATCCAGTCACCCGGTTGCGCACCCATCGCCTTCAGGCTGGACTCGGCTTGTTGCATTGCACTCTTGTTTTGTGGGTTCAACCACAGCGCAATGCCGCGCGAGTAATGATGACTCCAGTTACTCGCTACCACATCATCGGGCAGATAGAACTGGAAGTAAGGATTACCGTAGTCATAGAAAACGCCGACCACTTCAAATTCCCGCAAGCCATTGTCGGTTTGTAATGCAATGCTTTCGCCAATCTCTACCCCGGCAAGAAAGTGCACCTGTTCGTTAACCAGTACCCTTGCCGGTTGTTCGCGCCAGGCTTGCCGTGCCGATGCGGCGGATTCGCCCTGCCATCTGGACAACGGCAATACCAGGCTATCCGTTGCCCGCGGATCGATCCCCCGGATCAGCGCCGGGCGATCACGCCAGCGCGCACTGACACCGATGCGATGATGACTGTCGGCGAGCCAGCTTGCGTTGCCTGCCGAAGTTTCAAGTGCCTGATAGTCCAGGTTCGGGGTGCGTAAGTAGATATCGGCACTCTGACGCACCTCCAGCCAACCGACAAAGGCATCACGGAAACTGTCGACCAGGCTACCCACACCGAGGTTCGCAGTTAATGCCAGTAGCAGCGCCATCATTGCACTGCGTAAAGCCGGCAGCTGGGACCAACCGTCGCTTATCATCCAGCGCGCCAGCAGATGCCGTTGCGGCAACAGGGAGTCGACCAGGCTTAAAGCCCGGGCCAGTAAAAACGGCAGTATCCAGGCCGCGGCAAACAGGATTATGCCGAGCACTGCGAAACCCTGGGTAACGGTTTCAATCTGCGTATAGGCTACCCACGCCAGGCAGGCTAGCAGCAGGGCAGCGAAGGCAAGGCGACGACGTGCAATGGTTTCGTCGGCGAGCATCACGTCGGTACTGCCCGCCTCGAGACTGGAACGCTGCAACTGCCGGTAAAGCGGCCAGGCGAGCGCCCACAGGAGGCCGATCAGGGTAATACTCCAGGCCTGCAGCAGTGTCCACGCGCTGAGCCCAAGCTCGGCGTCCACGGTAGCACCGTAGAGACTCTGCAGGCTGGCACCGAGCCCGGGGAGCAGTACCTGGGCCAGGGCCACCCCGAGTACGAAGCCCAGTGCTGTTCCAATCAGACTCCATACCAATGTCTCTAACAGGATCGCGCTCATCAAATGCCGCAGATCACAACCCATCAGGCGCAGGTCCAGTAGCGTGGCGCGGCGGTACCAGAGAGAAAAACGCACCGCGTTGAATACGATAAAAAGTCCCACCGCAAATGACAACAGACTCATCGCGGTCAGGTGACTGTGCAGGCTCGCGGTCAGTTGCTGCAAATCCAGATGTTGCTGATTTTCGATTAACTCGAGACTCCCCGGCAGGTTCGCTACAAGCCGGACATATTCTGCTGGCGTAATTTCACCGACGCTGAGGTAGCTGAAGCGGTTCGAACCTGATAGGGATATCGCTGCCCCGATATCGACCAGTACACGGCGACCCTGCTGCTCGCGTGCCTGGATCAATGCAGGTGGCAACTTACGACCATCGCGCAACTCAAGCTGCGCGCCCTCTTCGAGATCGAGTTCAGCGGCAAGCACCGCGGGCACCCAGGCTCGATAAGGCGGTTGTACGAAATCGAGCCAGGTTTTGGAGAAATCCTGGTTTGACTGCTCGCCATCAAATACCGTTTCCGGTAAAGCCAGCAAATCGGTCGCAATAATGCTAATCGACACCCCGGCCGCGTTGCTGACTTCGAGCTCAATAACCGGGATCAGCTGGCGAAAACCGGCACGCCGCAACTCGATATAGGTTGACTGGTCGATACCCTCGTCACGGCGACTGCGGATCCAGTGACTTGCCTGCGCGCCGAGTAAACTCTGTGCCTGTTGATAGCTCGCCTCGGCATGCTGGTTGATGATTTGCACCGCCGACCAAAGGCCTACACCGGCGACCAGGCCGATCGTCAGGAACAGGGTTTGCCAGGGATGCCGCCAGTAGTGGCTCAGCAACGCCTTCAATATCCAATAAAACCCGGTATTCACCCGGTTTCTGCCAGCTTGCCGTTATGCAGCCAAACGCGTCGATCCATAAACTCCGCCATTGCCTGGCTATGAGTCACCATTAACAGACTGCTACCGGCCTGTTTGACCAGGTCACTGAACAATCCCATCACTTCGAGACTGGAATTCTCATCAAGATTGCCGGTAGGTTCATCGGCCAGCACCAGTTGCGGCTTGTGCAGCAGCGATCGGGCGATGGCGACACGCTGCTGCTGACCACGCGACAACTGGTGCGGGTACTTATCGAGCTGGCCGACCAGACCCAGGCGCTCGATCAATTCCGTCTCATAATGGTTGTCGAAGCGTTGGCAAAGTGCCGCCTGGAAACGGATATTATCCAGGATCGATAGCGTGGGGATCAGGTGGAACTGCTGAAACACCAGGCTCATCTGCGACCGCCGCAGCTCGGCCAGGATCGATTCCCGCTCCGAGTGAATCGGATACCCGGCAAAATTGATCTCACCGCTGTCCGGCCGGTCGAGTCCCGCGATCAAATGCAGCAGCGTGGACTTGCCGCTACCGCTTTCACCGAGCAGGGCCACCGATGACGCAGAACGCATTTCAAACTCGAGCTGATGCAGAACATCTTGCCTGACCTCGGCGTAATGGTATGACTTGCACAGGTTTTTGATTGAAAGCATGGCGAAGATGCTAACCGAAATTATCAGCCCGCAATACTTAATATTACGTTTTAGACCCGCTGATGGATTTGCAAACGGATTCAAGTAAACTTGGCCTGCACACAGAGGGAATTCATGACAGCGATATGCGACATCAAAGATTTGCAGAAACTGGCGCGCAGGCGTGTACCGCGTATGTTTTACGATTATGCGGATTCGGGTTCGTGGACCGAGTCGACTTACCGGTCCAATGAAACCGACTTCCAGGATATCAAGCTGCGGCAACGGGTTGCCGTGGACATTACCGATCGCTCGGTAAAAACCGAGATGATAGGACAGACGATATCCATGCCGGTGGCACTGGCACCGGTCGGTTTGACCGGCATGCACCACCCGGATGGCGAAATCAAGGCGGCGCGCGCAGCAGAAAAGTTCGGTGTACCGTTTACCCTGTCAACCATGAGCATCTGCTCCATTGAAGACGTCGCCGAGCACACCAGCAAACCCTTCTGGTTTCAACTCTACGTTATGAAGGATCGTGATTTCATCGGGCGTTTGATCGATCGCGCCAAAGAAGCCGGTTGCAGCGCACTGATGTTGACGCTCGACCTGCAAATCCTCGGCCAGCGACACAAGGACATCCGCAATGGGTTAAGCGCGCCACCCTCACCCTCACTTAATGCCGCGTTGCAAGTCATCAGCCGGCCACGCTGGTGCCTGAACATGCTTACAACCAGGCGCCATTCTTTCAGGAACATCGTCGGCCACGCCAAGGGCGTCGGCGACCTTTCTTCGCTGTCGTCGTGGACCGCCGAGCAGTTTGATCCGAAGCTTTCCTGGAAGGATATCGACTGGATCAAGGAACGCTGGGGTGGAAAACTAATTATCAAGGGCATTCTCGATCCGGAAGACGCCCGCATGGCGGCGAAGGTCGGTGCTGATGCGATCGTCGTTTCCAACCATGGTGGTCGCCAACTTGACGGCGCACGTTCCTCGATCAGTGCGCTGCCCGAAATCGTCGATGCGGTCGGCAACGACATCGAGGTTCATTTCGACGGGGGCATCCGCTCGGGACAGGACGTACTGAAGGCAATCTGCCTGGGCGCCAAAAGCACCTATATCGGGCGGGCCTTCATCTATGGCCTCGGTGCCAGCGGCGAAGCCGGCGTCGACCAGGCACTCGACATTATCTACCGCGAACTGGATACCACAATGGCCCTGTGCGGCGAGCGCCTGCTGCAAAACCTCGGCCACCACAACCTCCTCCACCCTCCACCTTAACGATCATTTCATCGCCGGCACGGCCATTTCGTTAAAACATTCTATAAATAATGGAACTAACTCGGGGGATGGCTCGCAAAAGTGTAGCGAGGCAAGGATGCCCCGGTCCAGGCGATTTCATAAATGAAGCAAACGACGCCTGGGCTGGTTGGAGGAGGCTTTTTTGGCTTATCTCTCAGGTACTTGCTCAATCAATCACTTGAAAATCAATGTTCCGGGAATATTCTGAAATACAGGCAGATGCCCGCGTGAAAAGTTGTGATAATCGGATATCGGGGCTATAACCTAGGATTATTCTATAAAAATATATTAAAGCACTGATAATAATGTAGAATTTTCCCTCCATTCTGCTAAAAATAATCTGATAGAAGCGCTTCTTGCGGTAGGTACCATGAACAATTACGAAGACTGGGCAATACTGGTTGCAAAAAAATTAAAAGGCGAAGCCGATTTAATTGCCGCAATCGAAAAAGACGAACTGGAAGATTCGGCGGCAAAGGACGCATTTGTACGTACCGTTCTGGAACCTTTCTTACCTGAAAATTACGGGATAGGTTCGGGTCGAATTGTCGATGCCTTTGGAAACTATTCGGATCACCTTGAAGTCATCGTTTACAACCGTGACTTCCCGCGTATCGGAATGCCTGGCATCCAGGATGCTTACCTCTACGAATCGGTACTCGCAACTTTTTCAGTCAGAGCCAAATTTATTCGCAAAACATTTTTTCAATCACTCGACGCCTGCGCTTCGCTTGCCCAGCTCGAAACCAACATGGACAAGACAGTGTTGATCAGGCTGGCCAAGAAAAACGGTTTAAAACCAGGCCCCAATAAGAAATTCATTCACGAAGATCCGCTGCGCACCGCGCGTTTTGACCTGATCGGCAGACCGCCGGGATTCGTATACGGTTTTAGCGGCATCAAGAACAGCTACCGACAATTACAGGAGAATATCGATCTCTGGATCGACCATCGACAAAAAGATGGGATCTCGACTCCGATGAAAGCCCTGCCTGCCGTGATTGCTACCCAGGGTTGTTTTGCCTGGCGTAATGCCGCCCCGCTGGCCTTGAGCAATCGAGAAATGCTGGGTATCGGTAACGACGAAGCGCCGATCAGGCTAATCGTACTGCAATTACTGTACTTGCTTAACAGGCGCTTGCATATAACTGCTGACGGATATGGATTGAAACCAAACCTGAGCAAGTACTTAAGCCAATTTTCAGGGCCGAAGTTTGAAATCGGCGTCGGCAATGTTTACGAAATGGAAAACATGAAGCCCGCACGCGACACAATGCGTTTCGAGCCCGCCAGAGATCATACCCCGATCGCAGCGGCACTATCTAAGAAGGCTCCGAAATCCGCAAAACCGAAGCTACCGAAGGTCCTGAAAGAAAAAGCTCCCGTGAACACGGCCCCGGAACCAAAACCGGCTCCGAAAGAAGCAGCTCCAGTGAGCGCGGCCCCGGAACCAAAACCCGCTCCGAAAGAAGCAGCTCCAGTCAGCGCGCCCCCGGAACTAAAGCCGACCCCGAAAGAAGCAGCTCCAGTGGATGCGGCCCCGGAACCAAAGCCCGCTCCGAAAGAAGCAGCCCCAGTCAGCGCGGCCCCGGAACTAAAGCCGACCCCGAAAGAAGCAGCTCCAGTGGATGTGGCCACGGAACCAAAGCCCGCTCCGAAAGAAGCAGCTCCAGTGAGCGCGGCCCCGGAACCAAAACCGGCTCCGAAAGAAACAGCACCTGCGGCGGCCTCAGGAGTCTTTGACAAGCCCTCACCGTTTGCTTCTGCACCAACTCCATCAGCAGCGCAAGAGTCTACCCCGGACTCTGCACCTGCAGCGTCATCAGGAGTCTTTGACAAGCCCTCACCGTTTGCCTCTGCACCCGCGCCGCAAGCGGAAGAAGCAGAAGCGGAATCACCTCGACCTGCAGCCAGGGTATCATCGCTGGGATCAGCACCGATTCCTCCGATGTCAGGTTCAGAAACCGCAGCTGAGTCCAATCCTTCGCCGATGCCCACGACACCCCTGGGATCGGCACCGATTCCTCCGATGTCGACTGCAGAACCTGCGGCCGAGCCAAGTCCTGCCCAGCCGCCTGCTGCACCATTGGGATCAGCGCCAATTCCGCCGAGTGAACCGGGTGTCTCCAAGGTGATTCCACCCAAACCACCGGTTGATTTTGACCTCGGTTCAGAAGTTGAAGTACTTGAAGACAAGGACCAGCCCGAGGAAGATGACTTCGAAAGCACGGTCATAATCCCGCCTAATGCTGGGGCATCCAGTAACGAAGCTGCGAAAGATTCCACCAATGCTTTCATCGCACGCGTTAAGGAGCAGTTATCTTCGGAGCCAGAGATCGATAAAGAGCAAAAGCCTTTTTCATCGACTATCCCGCAGTAACAAAGCTATATCCCGGTTTCATCCCGACCTCCCAACCACTGCTCTAGATAGTATGTTGGACTGCTCCTGTCCTCGAGTGTCAGCGAGAAACTATTCCGCTGCCGATACCAGAAAACATCAACCACCAGTCGCAGAAAGGCAATTCCGAAAAAAATTCGACTGCCCCGATCGACTAAACGGAGCGGTTCTGATATAAGTCAAGGCGTTCCCGAATATAACAATTTACGATTTATTGTTGGTTATAACCGAAATCCAGAGAGGATGAAAAAATGAGAAAAATCTTGTTACTAATTACGGCTGCCTTACTCAGTGTAAACGCCGCCGCCGTTTTTGCCGGCGACGCCGCCGCAGGCAAAGGCAAATCCGCGACCTGCGCTGCCTGTCATGGCCAAAATGGAATAAGCCCCAACGATATGTGGCCCAACCTGGCGGGGCAAAAAGCAGGTTACCTGGTGGCTCAAATGAAAGCGTTTCGTGACGGCCAACGTGCTAATCCAATGATGGCGCCGATGGCGGCACCGCTTTCCGACGCAGACATCGACGACCTCGCTGCTTACTACGCCAGCATGGGACAGTAAAACTCACCAGCAAAACTTCCGCCAGGGCGTACTAGCGGTCGCCCTGGTGGAAAGGCTTATTGCCCACTTAAGATCCCTCCTGCTGCGATTTTTCCAATCGTGGTCGACCCGGGACAACAAACTCCTTCACAGATTGCGGGATTTGACAAAAATCAAGGAGTCCCCAAATTACCTCCAGATATACTGGCTTCACCATTTAAACACTGGGGTGAACGCCGTGATATCGCAAACAAGAAAACACCTGAAAACCTATCTTTCCTTTATGCTGGCAATATCGGTATTGGCAATGCCGTATGCCTTTGCAAAAGAGGTAGGCGACGCTGAAACCCGTTACGAGGGAGCCCCATCGGGTATCGATCCATCCTTGACTGAGGATATGATCGACTCGGAAGGACCACCGATGACGGTCGATGAATTCAAGGCCGCCAAGCAGGTCTATTTCGAACGCTGCGCAGGTTGTCATGGCGTATTACGTAAAGGCGCCACTGGTAAACCGCTGACGACCGATATTACGCGGGCACGCGGTAGCGTTTATCTTAAAACCTTTATCACTTTCGGCTCGCCAGCGGGCATGCCTAACTGGGGATCGTCAGGCGAAATGAGCGAGGCCGAGGTCGATTTGATGGCGCGTTACCTGCAACATGAACCACCCCAACCACCCGAGTGGGGCATGGCGGAAATGCGCGGCAGTTGGAAACTCGTGGTAGCGCCGGGAGATCGCCCCAGCAAAAAAATGAACAAGTACGATATCGACAACCTGTTTTCGGTCACCCTGCGTGATGCCGGCCAGGTTGCGTTGATCGATGGCAATAGCAAGGAAATTATTAATATTGTCGATACCGGTTACGCGGTGCATATCTCACGCATGTCGGCTTCTGGTCGCTACCTGTTCGTGGTCGGTCGAGATGCCAGGATCAACCTGATCGACATGTGGATGGAAAAACCGGATACCGTTGCCGAGATCAAGGTTGGCATGGAAGCGCGCTCGGTCGAGACCTCGAAGTACAAGGGTTTCGAAGACAAGTATGCGATTGCCGGTTCTTACTGGCCACCACAATACGTGATCATGGACGGTGACACGCTGGAGCCTCAGACAATTGTCTCGACGCGCGGTATGACCACGGACACCAAGGAGTTCCACCCTGAACCTCGGGTCGCGGCGATCGTGGCCTCACACGAGCACCCGGAATTTATCGTCAACGTCAAGGAAACAGGCAAAATCCTGCTGGTCAACTACGAGGATATCGAAAGCCTTACCGTGACCACTATTCCCGCTGCGCGCTTCCTGCACGACGGTGGCTGGGACAGCACTCATCGCTACTTTCTTACTGCCGCGAATAAATCTGACAAGGTAGCGGTTGTCGATTCCAAGGAGCGCAAGCTCACGGCTTTGATCGATGTCGACAAGATCCCGCATCCGGGTCGCGGTGCCAACTTCGTGCACGCCAAGTTTGGCCCGGTTTGGGCAACCAGTGCTTTGGGCAATGACAAGATTACGCTGATCGGCACCGATCCCGTAGGTCACCCGGACAGTGCATGGAAGGTGGTCGAGGTGCTCAAGGGTCAGGGCGGTGGCTCGCTGTTTATCAAAACCCACCCCAAGTCCAAGAATCTGTACGTGGATACCCCGCTCAATCCCGGTGAGAAAATAAGCCAGTCAATCGCGGTGTTCAATACTGATAACCTGGACAAGGGATACAAGGTGTTACCCATCGCCGACTGGGCCGACCTTGGCGAAGGACCGAAACGAGTGGTACAGCCCGAATATAACAAGGCTGGCGACGAAGTCTGGTTCTCAGTGTGGAGCGGTAAGGAGCAGGAATCCGCACTCGTTATCGTTGATGACAAGACCCTGAAGTTGAAAAAGGTCATCAAAAATAACCTCCTTGTCACACCGACCGGTAAATTCAACGTTTACAACACGGTTAACGATATTTACTAAGCCGGTTAGAAGGTGGGTGGGCACCAGGGACGTGCCCGCCCACGGAACCAGCAGGAACCTGGTTTCTGTCAGCAGCAACGGATGATGTTTTCCTATTCTCCCTGCAGTCTCTGGCCGTCGCATCCAGCCGGTTATCTCCGCGACGACAAACCTGGCAAATACATCCACCCCATACGAAAATAGCCCCGGTCTGATAGCATTGGAAAACATCCTCAAACTCGAGCCTGCTGATGTCGAAGTTACCTGTTAGGACACTATTGTTAGTGGTAGTTGCGCTTGCGTGGTCGAGCACCTACGCCCAGACTGCTGAGCAACAGTTTCAACAGCATTGTGCCGCGTGTCATGGTGCAGAGCGCCTCGGCTTGAGTGGCCCTGCGCTACTGCCCGGAAATCTAAAGCGACTCAAGAAGTCACAAGCACAGGTAGCGATTAGCAACGGGCTACCGGCGACGCAAATGCCTGCTTTCGGTCAGCAGTTGGACTCGGCACAAATTAGTTCGCTGGTTGACTATATCTATACACCGCCCGCGCGGACGCCGACCTGGGATGAAACGGAGATTCAATCAAGCCACCGCATTCTAAATCCGGATCTGCTGGAACCCGAAGCCGCTGAACTAGCACCGGTTTATCGCGCCGACCGCCTCAACCTGTTCCTCGTCGTGGAAGCCGGTGATCACCACGTATCGGTACTCGACGGCGATACCTTCGAACGCCTGCATCGTTTCAAATCACGACATGCGCTGCACGGTGGCCCCAAGTACTCGTCCGATGGTCGCTATGTCTATTTCGCCTCGCGCGATGGCTGGATAACCAAGTTCGATATGTACCGTCTGCAAAAAGTCGCGGAGGTGCGCGCCGGCATTAATACACGTAACGCCGCAGTCTCGGCGGATGATCGTTACGTGCTGGTTGGTAACTACCTGCCCCACACGCTGGTTGTACTCGATGCGCATGATTTGAGCCTGGTCAAGATTATCGCGGTGACCGATCGCAACAAGGAATTGACATCACGGGTCAGCGCAGTCTATACCGCCGCACCACGCAACAGTTTTATCGTCGCGCTCAAAGACTTCACGGAAGTCTGGGAGATCAGCTACCTCGATGATCCACCAACGGTATATAACGGCTATGTGCACGATTACCGCAGCGGAGAGGGAGTCGCCGAACAAGGCCGGTTTCCGGTGCGGCGTATCATGCTTGATGATTACCTCGACGATTTCTTTTTCGACCAGAGTTATCAACACCTGATCGGTGCGTCGCGCAGCGATCGCAAGGGACAGGTGGTCAACCTGCTGGTGGGCCGCAAGATAGCTAGCATAGAGCTGGCCGGGATGCCGCACCTGGGATCGGGAATCAGCTGGCGGTACCAGGGTCGCCAGGTCATGGCCTCCCCCAATTTACGCACCGGCACAGTGAGCATCATCGACATGAGTAACTGGCAGGTTATCAGGCAGTTAGACACGCTCGGGCCGGGTTTTTTCATGCGTAGCCACGAAGCTTCGCGCTACGCCTGGGTCGATGTTTTCTTCGGACCCAACAAGGATGCGGTGCACGTTATCGATAAGCAGAGCCTGGAAATCGTCAAGACCCTGCGCCCGGTGCCAGGTAAAACCTCGGCCCACGTGGAGTTCACCCGCGATGGCAAGTACGCGTTGCTGAGTATCTGGGACCCGGACGGCGCGGTGATCGTCTACGATGGCGAAACCCTCGAAGAGGTCAGGCGCATCCCCATGAATAAGCCGGTCGGTAAGTACAACGTATACAATAAGATCAATCGTTCAGAAGGGACCAGTCACTAATCCCATGCAATCACTCAGTATTACCGGGCAACGCGGCGCATGACACTGGACGAAATCATCCCCTACCTGCCACATTTTCAGGCGTTGCTTAATACCGCGGCGACATTGCTGCTGGCATCGGGTTATTACTTCATCAGGGGTGCAAAACCTGACCTGCATCGCAACTGCATGGCTACTGCATTGGTGATCTCGAGCGTGTTCATGGTTTCCTACCTGACCTATCACGCCCATGTCGGGTACATGCCGTTCGCCGGGCAGGGCATCATTCGGCCGTTTTATTTCACCTTGCTGGCGTCGCACGTGATTCTTGCCGCGGTTATCGTGCCGCTGGTGTTAACCACGGTTTATTTTGCCATTAAAGCTGACTTCAACAGGCATCCTCGGCTCGCGCGCTGGACCCTGCCGTTGTGGCTTTACGTATCGGTTTCCGGGGTCGTGATTTACCTCCTCGGGTTCCACGTTTACCCCCACGAAATGTAACCGTGGAATAACGATGCAATATGTTTATTACACCATTGCCGCAATCCTTCTTTACTTTTTATCCGACTGGATACTGGTCATGATCGAAAAGAAACGCGGCAAGCAGTTCGAGCAACAGCGTTCGCTCGTGTTCCTGGTTATTATCATGGTACTCGCGGTGGGCACCTTCAAAGCGATCGAGCTGTTGGTAAATCCCTAGCTGCTCGAAAGTGATTCGTGGAATGATTGCTTGGCTTTGCCCTGGAACCTGTTAGTTTAGCAAGCTGCACGATAATCAACGCTCTGCAATGCCCGAACCACAAGCTCAAACCGTAAGTCGCCGCCAGGCGATCGTCGCCTTTTCCCTGGGCACGCTGTTTTTTGGCTATGCCTTCGTGCAGCGCGTATCGCCCAGCGTTATGACCAGCGAGTTAATGAGTGACTTCGCGGTGGGTGGCGCGGCATTAGGCTCGCTGTCGGCGTTTTACTTTTATGCCTACGCCTCGATCCAGCTGCCGGTGGGTATGCTGACCGATCATTTCGGGCCGCGCAAACTAATGAGCTTCGCGGCGGCACTCTGTGCCCTCGCCTCGATCGGATTTGCGTTCAGCGATTCGTTGCTCACCGCTTCGCTGGGTCGCGCCCTGATCGGCGGCACCGTCGCATTTGGTTTTGTCGGCACGCTTGCCATTGCAGGATACTGGTTCAAACCTGCACAATATGCGCTGCTGGCAGGACTGTTGCAGACGGTGGGTATGAGTGGCGCTATTTTCGGGCAGGCGCCGTTACGCCAGATGGTCGAATCCCTGGGCTGGCGCGGCACGATCCTGGTGCTGGCACTGGTAGCCCTGGTAATCGCGGTACTGTTGTTCCGGCTGGTTCCGCTGCGTTCAAGCGAGCAAAAGCAGCTCCGTACCCAGCATGGAATTATGCAGGGGTTAAAAGCAGTAACCATTAACCCGCAAACCTGGATCTGTTCGATAATCGGATTCGGTATGGCATCGGCCATGCTCGCTTTCGGTGGCCTGTGGGGTGTGCCATGGCTGAATAACGTACACGGTTATACAACCACCGAGGCGGCGGCCGTAACCTCGATGCTGTTTGTCGGCTGGGCCATATTCTCGCCCCTTTGCGGCTGGGCCTCGGACCGGATGGGGCGTCGCAATATCATTTTACTGGCAGGTTCGATAACTGCCCTGGTTGCACTGACCTTGCTGATTTTCTATACCCCGGTTAACACGCCGTTACTGATGCTGCTGATCTTTGTCATGGGCGCAAGTGGCAGTGCGATGACAGTATGTTTCGGCTCGGTCAAGGAGCTGAATGACGCGAATTACAGCAGCACCTCGCTCGGTCTGATGAATATGTGTATTGTCGGCTCCGGCGCCGTAATGCAGCCTCTCATTGGCTGGCTGCTCGATCTCAACTGGAGTGGTGAAATGCTTGCAGGGGCGCGCGTTTACTCGGCGGGCAACTACACGGTGGCGCTTAGCAGTTTACTGGTAACTAACCTGATGGCTTTGATTGCCGCATTATTTCTACGTGAGACGCGTTGCCGGCAGGTCGCCTAGCGATGCGCGGCGCTAGTTCTGAGTACCGCTGATTACAAAGCCCTGCCTTGAGTCGAAGCCCACTAGCAGGATCTGGGCCGGGTCGATGCTAACCTGTCGTTCAAAGCTGTGATTAAAACCCTCGACGCGCACACTGTCGTTCATTTTCAGGCTTAAGCGATGTGTTCCCGCGGGAATTTTAGCGCTGTAAAACAGGTCGACACCGCCATCCTCATACAGCCCCGCGGGTTTCAACGTCTCACTGTAAAACGGCTCACCGTCGAGCATGGCCTCGAACGTCACCGGGGAACGCTCCCGCGGGCAATCGTCGATTTTTCGCATGTTGGGCGCCAGCTGGTTTAATTCCTCCTGGCTCAACATGCGGCAGGGCTCGCGCAATTCGCCGGCATGGGCAAACGCAATCGTGATCTTGGCTTCGTCATCAGCAATCAGGCGTACCGACGGCGAGCTCGCAAAATACCAGATCAGCCCCATGAACACGCTGTAGTTGATCGCCTGCAACAGGAATCGCAATGGTTTGTTTTTGATATCAGCCAAGAAGCATGCCTCAGTCTGTCTCGACTATAGCAACCGCCACAGCCTGGTTGAGTATTCGCAGCTGCTGGCGGAAATCATCCAGGTCCTGGTCGATCTCACGCCTGTCCGGCTCGGCAGCACCGTGCAAACGTATACGCTCATGTTCGGCCCTGGCCCGCAGGCTCGGTTTACGCTCGCCATCAAAGCGCATTTTGGTCCAGCGATTACCGAAGCGGAAATAACAGTCATTGTGACGACAGCCCGTCACCATGACGCCATCGGCACCCTGCTTGAGCGCATACTCAACCAGCGTCGGCGGCAGCATGCCGCTGCAGATCAATTTTATGCCGCGGGTATCATCACAATCCAGGCGCCTGACGTTCAACCCGTGTTCGCAGCCGAAAACAATAATTTTCAGGTCCCCCGTCATCGCCTCGATGGTTTCGCGGGTCAGCCGGCGCATTTCGTCGACCGGTAATTGCGGCATATCGATACCCGTCTTTAATTCACCGCGTGGCGTCCGAAACGGATTGGAAGCCGGGCAGGAACCGGCACAAATTCCACAGGCTCCGCAAAGTGCCGGATTGACCACCACTTCATGCTCGTAGCGTGCGCCATCGGTACGTGCCTGCACTGAAATGGCATCGAAGGGGCAATCATCGAAGCAGAGCCCACAGCCGTTACAGTGATCGAGATTGACAACCGCCTTGGGGCCATCTTTTCTCGGCAGTAGCCACGGCAACATCATCAACAGCAGGGTCACACTCGTGGTCAGAATCCAGACCCGCCCGGCTGGCCAGTATTCGAGCAGCGGGTATACGTTCAGGTAAAACCAGTCAATGTGAATCTCCCGCGGCACCATACCAAGGTTGGCGGGCGCATGGCTGACCGCCGGTGCATACAGGGACAATGCCAGCAGCGCGAGAAAAGTCCCCGCGGCAAGTCCTCGCGGCGGATTGATGTTGACGTTGGAAAGGCGTTTGACATGCAACCACAACATGAACAGCAATAGCATTGGCTGACCCAGTAGATGCAGGAACTCGATCAGGATAAAGAATCGATCGGTCATTCCTCCTGACACGAAATTGCGCGTCATCGCCCCGGAAAACATCGGCAGGGCATCCATTAACTGCGCCGAGCCGACCGCGACATACTGCGCCAATTCATCCCACACCAACCAGTAGCCGGTGATGCCAAGCGTCACCACCATCCACAGGTTGGGTATCCCGGTCACCCACGAAAACCAGCGGAATCCGCGATAACGTCCCGATGCGAATTCCTTGAACAAATGCAGCAGGATCGTGATGATAACCGCGTCCGAAGCATAGCGATGCAGGCTGCGCATAACGCCCGCCGCGTACCATTGGTCATGGGTCATGTATTCTACCGAGGCATGCGCTCCGTCGAGGCTGCCATGAAACGGGATGAACAGATAAATTCCACTTACCAGGATTATCCAGAACAGGAAGAACGACAGAGTGCCGAGGTGGTACAACGGATTCCACTCGGTGCCGAAGGAAATGTTGAACCACGACTCAAGCGCGAGATAGACTCGCTTTAACGGATTGATTATCACCTGTTCGAATTCTCAAAAAATAAAAATCAGATTCAAAACCGTACCCGAAAGGCGTTAAAGTCGATCTGATTAAAGTCAATTCAGGCAGCTGCTAATTTCTGTGCCAGCCGCGCACAACCACGGTGCCGGCGAAGAGAATGATGGTAGCACCGATCAACATGCCCAGAAACAACGAATAGTCGAAGTAGTAACCGTCGCGTACCGGGTCGTAGGTGGTGCAAAAAAGCTTGATCTTGCTGACCAGGTTGGCCAGCAGCGGTTGCTCGGGCGCCTTGCGGCCAAGCACGAGTTCAATCAACGGATCGACCAGCATCGGCGTATCGAAGACCTGCCCGTAGACCTGTCGGTAGACCCGGCCCCCGGCATCGATAACGGTCGCCTGGATCAGGTGATCAAAGCCGTTGGAAGACGGGTAATAGAGGAACCCCAGGTCCTGTGACAGCTCCTTGATCGTTTGCGGGTCGGTACTCAACAGCTTCCAGTCCTGGTCACTGACGCCCTGTTTGGCACCAAAGTATCGCATCGCATCGGGAGTATCGACCGCGGTATCAAAACCCACGACGGCGACGGTGAAACTGTCATCGCCAAGCGCTGCCCGCGCCTTTTGTACAATCTTCGACAGGTGCCGCGTGGTCATCGGACAAATCTGGTAGCAGCTGGTGTAAACCATGCTTAGCACCAATGGCTTACCACGTAACTGTCCGAGTGTGAAAACCTTGCCGTCGGTATCAATAAACCGGTATTCACCAACCTGGGATCCGAGCGCCGCCTGGCTGGTGGATAGTGCCTGGTCATAGTCAAACGCCGGGGTTGTCTTCCCGAGACTCTCGCCGGTCGATGTTGATTGCGATATTGCCCAGGCGACCGACGGCAGCATCATATGCAGCAGAAAACTACATATCAGCAACTTGAATCGCATGCGAATCAGCCTGGCCGAAACCTAACCGAGTATCCAGACGTCGAGCACGGCGCCGACAAGCAGCGTTACCAGCTGCACCAGCGATGCGAAAAAACTCTTCATCGCGACGCGCGGGGATGGATCCTTGATCATCAACCAGTTGTGATATATGAAATAGCCGCCACCACCCGCCGCCGCGACAAGGTAGATCCAGTTCATACCATAGAAAAATGGCAGGATAGCAATCGCAACCAGCATCAGCGTGTTGATCAATACCACTTCTGCACAACGGCGATTACCAATAATAACCGGTAGCATTGGCACCCCGGTGCGGGTGTAATCCTTGTTCTTGGCGATCGCCAGGCTCCAGAAATGGGAAGGCGTCCAGAAGAACAGTACCAGTGCGAGCATGATCGGCACCGGGCCTAAATTCGGGTCGACCGCGGCTGCACCCGCGAGTACTGCAAAGCTGCCCGATGCACCGCCGATAATAATGTTGGTCCAGGAACGGCGCTTCAGCCAAACGGTATAGACAATTGCGTAGAAAAACGCGCCGAGAAAAATATAAGTTGCCGCTGGCGCGTTTAACACCAGCGCCGCGGAACCAACCCCGGCGACCAGTAACAACAGGATAATCGCGATCCACATCGGGCCCCTGTGGAAATAGCCGGTGACGAAGGGCCGATTGCAGGTGCGTGGCACCTTGCGATCCAGTTCGACTTCAAAATACTGGTTGAAGGCGCCCGCGCTGCCGGCCGAAATCAGTATTGCAAACGCGAGCACCAGTATCTCGAGTGCACTGGGTTGTCGACCGGGTGTTATCACCATGCCCACCAGCGCTGTCAGCATCATCACAACACCGATTCTCAACTTGAGAACATTTGATATCTGGCTACACAGTTCGCCGGGGGTCACCCTCGTCTGCCCACGAGAACTGGGTTCAGTCTCAGGTGGGGACATTCCGTTTGTCCCGAGTGAATTCAGCATCGCCATTAGCTTAGTGGCCAGACCGAGGCCAGGTAATCCCAGTTAATAAAGTAATACACGACGAAACAAATCAGCAGCGCCATCGCGAGCGCAAAGGTGCCCGGCGCTTCGAATCCGGCGGAACCGTGTTCTTCTACCGCGAGTTTGGGCGCCATCGGTAGACGCTCAGGTTGGGAGACGTTGTAGACCGAAGCCGCCAGCGGTACACCAAAACCCTGGAACAGGCCGGCAGACGCATCGAGCTTTTTGCCGAACAGCAATGAGCCGACAGTTACCACCAGGTACATCGCGCCGCCGAGTACACCGAGTACGCCGCCGATACCGGCCACTGTCATCATCGTGTATGCAGTTCCAGGATACTCAAAGCCCAGCATGGCACCGGTAAAATCCATATCCCAGTGACGCCTCGAAACACCCAACGTTCCGGCACCCAGCATGAACAGGATCATCAGGGTCATGCCCGCCGAGAACACGTAGGGTTGCCACTTCGCAACCCAGGGCAGGAATAGCGCACGCCTGAACAACACCGGAATCAGCAGGTAAGTCAGCGCCATGAAGGTCAGCGTGGTACCCACTGCAACCGTTGCATGGAAATGCGCCGGTACGTAAATAGTGTTATGAATGATGATGTTGATCTGCTCGGTTCCCATGACCACGCCGGTTATACCACCGAGGAAGCCGAAGATTAGCAAGGAGAAGAAGAAACCCGAGAACACCGGGTTACCCCAGGGCGCCTTGCGCAACCATTCGAACATGCCCTTGGTCAGTCCCTTGGCGCGTTGCGCGACCTCCATCGAGCCCGGCACGGTGAGGCCGTGAATCATGCTCGCCAACACTGCCAGGTACATCGCGTAACTGGTATTGAATACCTTCCATTCGGAGCTGATACCGGGATCGACAAGGATGTGGTGCGCGCTCGCCAACTGCAGGAACAGGATATAAAGCAGGAATGCGCTGCGGCTCACTTTCTCCGACATCGGGCGGGCGTTAAACAACACACCAACGATCAGGTACCACACCGAGACATGCGCGGCGACGTTAATTTGTTGTGACGAGTGCCCCAGACCCCACCAGATGACACGGTACATTGCTGCATCGATGTGACCGATGTAACCGATCGACCACAGGAAGGTCGGCACCAGGATGATAGCACCGCAGGCAATGGTAAAGATCGCGATAATACATGCAGTCAGTGCGCCGAAGGTTACCAACGGAATCGAACCCTCGTAAGTGCGATCATCTTTCGCGATCACCAGCGTACCCAGGAACACGAAGCAGCCGATCAGTGCACCGACAGCAAACAGTATCAGGCCAAGATAAAAATGCGGCTCTGCCTGCATCGGTGCGTAGGACGTCATCATGACACTGGAGTTACCCTGCAACACCGCAATGTTGTTCATGACCATGCCGATAATCATCAGCGCAAACCCGGCCCAGGCCCAGCGCGGAGCCGCCAGGCGGGTGCGTAACAGCGTCGACGAGGCAAAGTACAGGATCGCCATTTCAAAGAAGATAATCCAGAAAATCAACGCGTTGATGCCATGCCCTGTCAGCGCCTGGTAAAACACGTCGGCTGGTAGCAAATGAATTTCCTGCCAGCGTGTCAAAATAACGCCCAGCGCCAGGATGCCCGCGATCAGCAATGAAACAGCACCGGCAACCGCGTTCGCCTTCATCAGGCTCTCGGCGGATTTGTCAAAATAGAATCCCGAATCCGGGCAGACTCTAAACTGTGCCATTTTAATTCTCCCTCACGAAGATTTTACCGAGCATCAGGTGATGCCCGATGCCGCAGAACTCGTTACACACCACCGTGAACTCGCCCGCCTTGTCAGGGGCTACCGTTATCACCATTTCATAGCCGGGAATAATCTGCAGGTTGATATTGACCGGCTGCAGCGAAAACCCATGGTTCCAGTCCATCGATGACAGGTGCAGGCGATAACTCTGGTCTTTTTCGAGCTCGAGTATCGGGTACCACTGCCACAGCCTGCCGAGCATGTAAACGTCACTACCAGCTGGTGGTTTTACAATCGGTATCCCGGCCTGTTCGCCGACCTTGTATTGCGTGACCATTTCATCGACTCTCGACTGAAATCGTTCCGGAGTGGTCTGGTAGGCCTCGTTGGAAAGATTCTGTTTTCCGTAGATATGCCAGTAAGGCATCATCAGGAACATGATCAAACACCAGACCAGTGCAATTCCAATCCAGATGACTTCCTGTTTACCAACCGGCGTGCTCCACCAGTTACGTTCCGATGGGGGTAAGAATGAGCTCATTACGAAGTTCTCCCTAAGGTTGTTATGGTGCTACTGGAATAGTGGCAATTTCCATAATGCCCCACAGGATGTAGAACACGGTCGGCATCACGATCCCCAGGAACAGCAACAGGAAAGGGTTTTCAAGTACTCGCTGGAAAAAGGGAATGTGTTCGGGTTTGGGTAGATCGGATTCTTCTGACATGGCTAACCTCGGTTTATTTAGTTAAGCCTCGAAGATCACTACTCGCAGCTACTCATTCAAACCCGCCCAGGTTACGAATGGAACTGACAACCGGCCTGCGATTAGTGACAGTTTCGGCAAATGTCAGGTTACTCAAGCGATGGCAAAAATGATTTGATAAAAGTCAAATTGAAAACGGCAATCACCCCATCCCTGCTTGGCAAACGGCGGTTTGAGGTTTGACTTTCATCAATTAGCAACAACAATGATCGTGATAGCTTGGCGCATCTGAATAGCGAATAAACATTAGGGAGCCTGTTGATGGCATTGATTGAATGGCGCGAAGAGTATTGCACCGGGATTAAAGGGGTCGACTACGAGCACGAACAACTTATTGGTCAAATCAATGCCGTGCACGCGTTAATCACGGACCAGGCTGACAAGAGCCTGGTGATCGACAGCCTGGGCGAAATCTACGGTAGCATCTCGGCCCACTTCGCGCTCGAAGAACAAATGATGCAAAGGCATCACTACGACCACTATCTCGAGCACAAGGCAGATCATGAACGCCTGCTGGATGATATTCGTGACATTACCGAAGAGTTCGAAAGGTCGGCCAGGCTGGATGAACCCGAATTCAAACAGAAACTGGCAGACTGGTTCCAGCTGCATTTCAAAACCCACGATTCCCGATTACACAATCTTGCCGGAATGCGGTCGCATGATCCGGTCAGCCAATCAACCTTGAAAACACTGATTCAAAATGCAAAAGACAAACTATTGCAGCGCCGGGTCCAGCAGCACTAAGAGCCTTCTGTTTAGCCTGATGCTCGCTGCCGTCACGCTCCCCGGAGCAGCCTGGCCTGCACAGCAGGCGGAAACCAGGGAAAACCTTTCCGGATTCTATTCCCGGGATGGCAACAACGGCAGCCCCGCGAAGGCCGCCGGCAATAATATTTATATCAAGTTTTTCGAAGACCGCTGGCTTGGCATGATGTTCGTTCCCTATCCCTACGCGATCGAGGTCGATGTACCGGTCATCACCAAAGTTTTTAAAGCGGCACGAAAACAGGCCTCGAGCGCCGCTTTCTTGAGGGGTAAATACGAACTATTGTCTGAAGCCGCAACGATTCAGATTGAGCGCTATGGATATCTGGAGGATCGCATCGTTTTCGAATGCGGTTCGCTGTCACCCTGTACCATAAAACTGGGCGACGGTTTTCTCGAATTGATCAAACCCGGCGTCATCAACGAACACATCATCAGGTACAGCCATGTTGCCACCCCCTGATGCAGAACCTGTCATCGGCTGAGTGGTTTCATCGATGAATAAAAAGCGGATCGTACCAATCGGCACCCTGGTGATTGGTCTGGTTTTCGGACTGGTGATGTTGATTACCCACCTGCTGGTAAAGCCACCCTCGCCGCCTTCCGAACTTGAAGGTGTATTACGTCCAGATTTCCGACAGGTGGCTTCTTTCCAGTTACAAAGCCACAATCGAGGCCCGCTAAGCGAAAAGGATTTACGTGGCAAATGGAGTTATATTTTCTTTGGTTACCTGTCATGCCCGGACGTCTGCCCCAACACCCTGCACGAGTTGAATCGATTTCGGACATTACTGAAAGATGAAACCGGGGTAGAACCCGAGGACCTGCAAGTGATCTTTGTTTCGGTCGATCCCGGCCGCGACAGTACCGAAAACCTGGCCCGCTATGTCGACCACTTTAACAAAAAATTCATCGGTGCGACCGCGGGTAAAGGCGCAATCGACCGATTAACAAAACAATTCGGGGCGGGTTACATTCTCGAAGCAGAAACCGCAACCGGGCAATACCTGGTTACTCATACCAGCGCTATTTTCCTGGTCGATCCGCTGGGCCGGCTGGTGGCGACTTTCTCACAGCCTCACTATGCGCCTACCCTGTTATCCCAGCACAGGAAAATCACCGACTATTTTTCGGGTAGCGGCTAGATGACTGTCGCACAGAAAACACTACTCCTCCCGATCCCTGGTTTTCTTCGATTGCCGAAAGGCCCAAATGAAATAGGCCGCAATCAATAACAGGTTGATGGCGATACCGATACCAAAAAACCCTATCGAGGGACCACCCTGCTCAGGCGGTGAAGCAACTATCGGTTGTTCGGTAGAGGTGGTAAGTTTATCGTTCACTGTGGTCGATGAAGTTTATCCATGCTAGTAAACCAGTTTACGCTACCGGCGCCGGGTAGTAACGCTCGCAAGTTAACCACGGGCTGGCTGTTATTGGGGCTTGCGGCGCTTGTCATCGGTGGTTTGTATACCATTTTGATCGTGTTGTCGCGCACCCCGTTCTTCCAGGAAATTGTGCCCTGGGTCGATTTCTTCCGCACCGCGCTCGTGGTTCACGTCAATCTCACGGTACTGGTCTGGTTCCTCGCCTTTGCCGGTGTTTTCTGGAGTTACACCGATTCGAAGCGCTGCCTGCGCCTCGGCTGGGTCGCGCTCGTATTGGCCAGCCTCGGAACCCTTATCATCGTCATCTCCCCGTTTACCGGTGAAAGCCACCCGTTGATGAACAACTACGTACCGGTGCTACAGAACCCGGTATTCTTCATTGGACTCGGCGTCTTCGGAAGCGGATTCTGGCTGCTGGTAATACGTAGTTGTTTCACTTCATTTGACAGTGACAACCAGACCAGCGGCGAGACCAGCCTGCGCTTTGGACTGTTTGTCGCAGTGGTGGCGTCGCTGTTTGCGCTGGCTGCGCTACTGTTATCGTATCTTGGGATTGACGAGGGCTTCGAAGGTCTCGCCTACTACGATCGCCTGTTCTGGGGCAGCGGCCATATTATCCAGTTCAGCCATACCCAGCTCATGCTGGTCGCGTGGTTATGGCTGGCCACGGTCAGCGGCGGCTACCTGCGTATTTCACCGCGCGTGACGCTGTTTTTGTTCCTGCTCGGGCTGCAACCCGTGCTGGCAGCACCGGTGATATACCTCGCCTTTGACGTCAGCTCGGGTGACCACCTGTTCTGGTTTATCCAGTTGATGAAATACGGCGGCGCGATTGCCGCGGTACCGATCGGCGTGGCAACGACGCTTGCGATCTTCGAACAATGGCGCGCGACCCCGGGATTTGAGGTCGAGAGAAACGCGCTGTTGTTCTCGGTTTTACTGTTCGGCGTCGGGGGCTCGATCGGTTTCATGATCAGCGGTAGTACCGTCACTGTCCCCGCGCACTACCACGGTTCCATCGTCGGCATAACCATTGCGTTTATGGGCATCAGCTATCACTTGCTGCCACAGCTGGGATTCAGAAAAGTCGAGGGCAGGATCGCCCGCTGGCAGCCAGGAATTTACGGCACCGGGCAGCTACTGCATATCATCGGCCTGGCCTGGTCCGGTGGATATAACGTGGCACGCAAATCAACCGGCGCCGAGCGCGGCATCGAACAGATTGCGGGTATGGGATTGATGGGATTCGGCGGTCTGGTTTCGATCATCGGCGGAATCATGTTCCTGGTGCTGATGTACCTCGCGATGAAACCCGGCCCAAAGCTTACTCGGGAACCATAGAAATCTGCATTTGCTGACAAGTGCCAGCCCGCGCCATTAACTATTTTTTCTATCACCGGTAACGAGCTCCACCGCGGCCTCGAGCAAATCCCGCTCGGTGACAATACCCAGTAACTGACCACGAGCGACAACCAGCAAACAGCCGCTATCAGTTTCGAGCATTCTCACAAACGCTTCCTCCAGCGGCGCATCTGGTGAAATGGTGAGCGGATCGGGCTGCATCACTGTCGAGACCGGAATCGGTTGATCCGGTGTTCCGGCATCAGCAGAATGCAGGCGCAGCAGTTCACGTGTCGACAGTAAGCCAACCAGTTCGCCAGCGGCACTCTCAACCGGGACATGGCGTACGTGTCGCCACTCCATCGTGCTGGTGGCCAGGTCCACCAGATCTTCGGGACGTGCGGTGAACAGGTTTGTCGTCATTACATCACTCACCCTTTTGTTACCCTTCATTTCGTCACCTCCAATGCCTGGCACAACCAGTTCCCAGTCGTGTACGGGAATGTCACGACCCTGGCGTTCGCACATTAATTTCACTGCAACTCTACACACGTCCTCACGCTCCTCCACTGGCACATTTTCCAGGCTGTCCAGCAACCACCGGGCACCAGTGCGTCCACTTTTGATGCGAGCTTCGATGACACCGAGGTAGTAGTCGATATCTGTGCTCGGCACCTGCAGTGCTTCGAGCCCACTACGCGCGATCGGAATCAGCTCTTGCAACAGCAGTTCGCGTGCGCCCAGCCGACGTCCGTCAAGCCAACTAAACCGGGCATCGAGCCCATGCCGGGCTGCAGAGAATAAATTAAGCCTGGCATCCTCGAAGGCGATACGCCGTGGAATCTTGTCCGCATCCGTCCCGAGTCCCTGCATCAACCCGTAGAAAAGAGCGACGTTGGCAACCTCGTCAACGATTGTCGGTCCGGCCGGTAGCGCTCGATTCTCGATGCGCAGGTGCGGCTTACCATCGGTGATCCCGTAGCAGAGTCGGTTCCAGCGCCACACGGTACCGTTGTGCAACGACAGTGCACTCAATTCCGGAATACCTCCCTCGCGTAGTATCTGCAAGGGATCGTCGATTGGATCACTTACCATGATGACATGATGACGCATTGCATTTTCACGAAAAATATCCAGCACCGAGTCACCAATCCAGGTTTCCCCAAATCCAACACGGGTCGGAACATTACGCGCAAGCTCCGGTGTCGAACGATATTCAAAGGTGCGCTCGAACAACGCCACCCGGGTTTCGTGCCAGACGCGTCGGTTGAGGAGCACCGGAGCATTTGCGGCTACCGCAAGCAACGGCGCGGTGATTAGCTGAGCGAGATTGTACAGCGCCCCTGCCTCGTCGGGCGCCACTTGCAAATGGAACTGAAAACTGGTGTTGGCACCCTCGATGACGGCACAATCGTGGCTGAATTCGAAGTGGTCCACGCCGTCAATCTCCAGCTTGATCGTATCACCGTGCGCCGCCATACAGGTGTCGTTGAGACACTGATAGCGAACTTCAGGTGTCAGGTTATCGATTGAGACATGTTCTTCGTTGAGGGTAGGCAGGATTCCGGTAAGGACGATGTGAGCACCAATGTCATTGGCCACACTACTTGCCTGCAACAGCACGTCGTCAAGGCCACGTTTCATGGCCCGCAGAAAATCGCCACCGATCGGTTCTGGATCGAGATTCGCCTCGAGATTGAAACGTGCCAGTTCGGTCGTAAATCGATCGTCGGCAAGACCTTTAAGTAACTGGTCGGAGATGGGCGCTGGATATCCCTCGGCGTCGACGATATACATTTCCTGCTCGACACCCACGCGATGCGTATCACGCTCGATGAGGTCTTGCTCAATCATAACCTCCAGCGCCCGTATGTCATTGAGCATCGCGCGAACAAATCTCCGCGTGCGTTGCTCGTCCGACGTGTCATGCACCCGGTGTTCGCCCATTTGAATAGCTTAACATCCTGATTCAACATGGAATTGAGCCAGATCAACGCGGTATGCCACCCGCACCACCATACTGAACCCGATAAAATTAGGATAATAATCTTTGCGACAGGTACCGAATTCAAACCATGAGTAAGGTCACGATTGCCGCCGGCAGCCAGATAACCGCTGAAGCCGGTGCGAAAGTTGCACAACAGGGTGGAAACGCAGTCGATGCCGCGATTGCGGCCGCTGTCGTTTCTATCTGCACCGACACCGGGATCATGTCCCCCGGTTGCGGTGGTTTCATCACTATCTGGCCACCCGGTGATGAACCCGTCGTTATTGACGGCTATTCAGAGATGCCCGGCCGCGGGCTCGAAGGTAAACACCTTGGCGATGCCACGCACGAGGTCGTATTCGATTACGGCGGCGAAACTCACCAGCGCGTCGGCTATGGCACGATCGCGACCCCGGGGGGGTTGGCAGGGCTGGCGCACGCTTCGCAAAGATTCGGACAACTACCCTGGAGCAGCCTGTTTGAGCCGGCTATCGAATGGATAGAACGTGGTTTTCCGCTCACGGGTGGCGCAGCGGAATACCTCGGCTTTACCCATGCCGCGATCTATTCCTGGCACCCGGACAGCTACCGGATATTACACCACGAGGATGGCAGTCCGCTGAGTGAGGGCGACATTGTACGTATCCCACACCTGGCCGACACCCTGAGGACAATCGCGCGAGACCCGGCTTCTTTCTACGGTGGCGAGCTGGGACAGCACATCGCGGACGGCGTAAGAGCGAACGGGGGACTGCTCGGTATCGAGGACTTGCAGGCTTACGAGGCAGTGGAGCGCATACCGGTTAGAACAACTATCGGCGACTGGGAGGTTGCCACTAATCCGCCTCCGGCGGTCGGTGGGTCTTGCCTGGCCGCAATACTGCTCTTACTCGAACGGCTGGGACAGGGCAACAGCCTGGAAGAGTCGGTAAGACACATGGTTACTGCTCAGCGCGCAGTACTCGGTTTCCGGGCTGAACACTTCGACGGTGCACACGAAGCACTGCCGGACGAGGTGGAAAGGCTGCTCAGGCTCGCCGACCTCGCCGATCCCACCCTGCTCAGCGCGCCTTCTACGAGCCACATCTCGGTCGTCGACTCTGACGGACTGGCATGTGCTATCACGGCCTCAGCCGGTTATGGGTCAGGCGCCATGATCGAGGGCACCGGTTTCTGGCTTAACAATTCGCTCGGCGAGCTCGACCTGCTGACAAAAGGCTTGAGCGGCCTGACGCCAGGTACCCGACTCGCTTCCAACATGGCGCCCACCATTGCAAAACGGGGCAGTGACGGAGCCGTTGTTGCAATTGGCTCGCCGGGTGCATCGCGCATCACCACGGCAATCGCCCAGGTACTGGTGAACTTCGCCAGCAGGAATATGAACCTTCTGGATGCCATCAACCATCCTCGATTACATGTTGAACTAGCAGCGGACCCTGGCACCATAGCTTTTGAGCCCGGGCTGCCAGTAGTATCGATGCAGGGGCTGGAACCAAGGCCATTCAGCGAACCATCAATGTACTTTGGCGGCGTACAGGCGGTATTCGGATCACACCAGGAGGGCTTACACGGGATTGCCGACGCACGCCGGGGCGGGAGCGTCGTCAGCGTGTAGGCTAATCGCATCTCATCAAACCAGGGACCGCAATGCGAGTCTCCAATTCGATTTACAAGATTTCAGCCAACTAATAGAAACCATCTCTGCATTCACCCCCGAAAGCAGACACTGAGAAGTCAACCACCAGAGGCTGTTAACGACTCGAAGGAGACACTTGAGCTCAGGTCAATTTACAAGAACCACCGCAGGTAGCCGGTATGCCGGGTGGCTGGAAGGGGCAATATTAAGTGAGTCCGCGAAAATCAGTCAGATTTCAGATGGTCCAAGGTCGTACGGTGCGGTGAAACTCTTTCTTCAATTGGTGGAATAAGGAAAACAGCGTATTAGTTCTATCTATACTTCGGAAAACATCGAATCACGCCTCTTTGACGGTTCTACCTTAATGACTCAATCCATGCTCACCGGGCGGCGGATTGACACGCCGTCGATGCGCCGGCTCGAAGCCTTGATGATTTCGACCTCGAGTCCATTGATCGTAAACACTTCACGCTCCCGCGGTATGTACTCGACATGGGAAAGCACCCAGAAACTGACCGCGTCAGTAGGTTTACCCGGCAGGTCGATCCCGAAAAACTCCTCGACCGTGCGAATCTCGGCGATGCCATCGACACTGATCTCATCGTCGGAGATAACCACCATTTTAACCGGCTCGGCGTCGGACTCGTCGTAAATTTCACCCACCAGTTCCTCCATCAGATCTTCCATCGTGACGACACCGCGTACGGTGCCGTACTCATCAACCACGCTGGCAAACTGGCGGTTCGACTCGCGGAAATGCTGAAACAATTCGCTGATTTTTTGCTGTTGCGGTACGTACATCAGGTCGTGGGCGATATCGATCAGCCGCATCCTGGTTTTTCCCGCGGCGATCGCTTCGAGCAAATCACGCAGGAACAGGACCTTCTTCAAATTTGCGGCATTGTTTTCGTATAGCGGGATGCGGGAAAAAGTCCCGCGTGTCACCTCGGACAAGGCCGCGTCGATGATGAGTTCGCCGTCTAGCGCAAAAATATGGTCATTCGGCGTCATGACATCCCGTACGAGCAAATCGTTAAAACTGAATACACGCTCGATGATTTCGCGCTCCTCGTGCTCGATGGCGCCTTCTCGCTCGCCGTAATCCAGCATGCTGATCAATTCCGATTCGGTTACCATGGGGTCCGCGACGCCGCCGGTAACCCGGTGCACCCAGTTTGTGAAATGTCCGAATATCCACACCAACGGATAAATCAGGCGCATGAAACCGAGTAGCGGCAAAGCAATGAACAGCGAGATACGCTCGGAGAAGCGCGTGGCCAGGCTTTTCGGCGTGATTTCGCCAAACACCAGGATCACCAGTGTCAGCACGCCGACCGCGATACCGGGACCCGACGCGCCGAACAATCGTGTGGCGATCACGGTGGCCATTACCGACGCGCCGATATTAACTACATTATTGCCGATCAGGATCGTGGTCAGCATGCGCGACGGATCCCGTTTGAGCCGGGCCAGCGCTCTGGCACCGCGGCGGCCATCGTTGACCAGCGAATCGACCCGGGCCATCGAAATCGCCACCAACGCAGTCTCAGAGCCGGAAAAAACGCCAGACAAAATCAGCAGTAAAACCAGTATGACGGATTCGCCCAAGTAATTATTGCCCGAAGAAATATCTCATCGGCGATGATACTTGCGAACGGCCCAATCATAAAGCGGTGATCGATTACGGGCTATCGGGAAAATTCCTATCTTTATCGGTAATCCATGCCAACGATGGAATCAGGATCCATTGCCGGAGTAAAAATTACAATTCACCGGCAATCGAATTCGTTTTCCCGTGATTTCGCGATAATACAGCCGAAATTTTTGCCGATACTCTTGCCGGGGGTCTGTTTCTGGCCGTTCTCTGCCCCACCAGAAACGCTTGCCAGTGTCCGCTTTACAGAAATACGCACACCTGCGGGGTTTTGAATTTTCTGCTGAACGTCAAGGATTCGACTCCGAGGGCCATCCGTAATAATAATATTTTCAATGATTTATGGCTTAAACCTCATATAGATATTAAATTGTGAAATATGTCGCTGCTAGCTGTCAGTGCCTGGTTTAAGCTAGCCCAGTAATGTTTGCTTCAATCTTTCAAACTGATTTAGTTTCGATCGTCCCCATCCAGATAGCCATCTGGTTATTCGGCACAGCGCTCATCTATTGCTTATTCCGATACTCCCAGAGTGTTACGGCAGGAACCGACCCTAGCCCAATCGTTTTATTCCTGGCTTCAATCTCGGGTGAGCCATACGACACCCTGTCCAGTTCGGATTATTCTTTCTAGTTAAATCCACAGTACCCGGCGACCTGCCGGTATTCGCTGTAATGCTGGCCGATGCTCGCAGTTTCTTGCCTGGGGGAATAAAAAGGGCCAATCTAGATTGATTTTTTTTGTATTTGAACGTCCGATCCCGGCCTTTCTCGGAAGCCCTGCTGGCGATGTCAGTCGGCTGCCTGTAACTGCCGTGCTTTTTCCAGCTGTGCGCTGACAACCCTTAATCGTGTTTCGAGTTTGTGACGTTTACCGGGATCATCGGTTTCGGCAAGTTTCGCCTCGTAACGAGATTTTTTTTCGCTTAGCACTTGCTGGAGCTTATCCAGTTTCTTGGGTTTGATCCGTTTACCCTTCTCATGTTTAGCGACAAGTTTTTCAGCTTTTTCAACCAGCTCAGAAAATTTCATTCGTACCCCTCGTTAATTTAGGATTGTGCCGCGAAATATACCGGCTTTTCTCAACCGCGTTCAGGCCGCGGACGCTTTTTCAATCTCGTCTTCATCCAGCACGACTTCCTGCGCCGCTTCAGCCACGAGATCGGAGTGTGAAAACAGTAGCGCCTGGGCCGTGTCGAGCAGATGGCGCGAAGTTTCGTCCACGTAATTGAAGTCGTTGAGCAGCGAGGTTGCCATGATCGGCGTAATCCGATCGTCTCTCAGTATCCCGGTGACCCGTACGTCAAGATCCGCGTGCGCAGACTGTATTTCCGCCTTTAGCTCGTCCATCTCCAGTATCGCAATCGCATGATCAATATCTTCTTCACCGCGCAGGCGATAAATTTCCCGCAGAATCATCGCGATCTGGTACCTGAGTTTGTTGTATTCGTCGCGAATGTGCTCGTTGTCCGAAAGCATGTACTTGGTTGTGTTCTTGCGCAAATGCTTGATGTGCTTGACGCATTCGACGATTTCACCCGCTGCCCTGCGCAGACGGTACATTTCCTCGGAAAAATCGCTGGACATGTGCGCCTGGGCGTTTGAAATGAAATCCACGATCGCGCTGTACAGGACCTTGACCTTGCTCTCGTACAACTCGTCCATATCAAAATCGTGCACCTCCCTGTCATTATCGATAGTTTTTTCAAGGTCCTCGGATGTCAGTATCTGGGTACGATGCAGGTTAATCCCGTGGGCCATAAGCTCGAAGGCTGAATCGAACAGATGCCAGACCTCTTTCTTCAATGACTTCAGCACAGTTTCGGGAAATTCGATCGCGGCCTCACTCAGGTACAGCGGTTCAGCAAGATCCTTTGCTTTCTCGGGAAGTGACTTGATCAGAAAATCTGACAGTCGATGGATCAGGGGCACCATGATCAGCACGCCGGCAAGATTGAAAAGGGTATGGAACACTGCCAGCTTCATCGTGTAATTATCGGCCGCTATACCGACGCTATTACTGACGGCATCAACCGCCCAGATAAACTGGCTGATGAAAGCGATTGCGATCACGCCGGTGACGACATTAAATATCAGGTGCGCGCCCGCCAGCCGCCTGCCCTGAATATTTGCACTCAATGACCCGATGATCGCCGTTATCGTGGTGCCGACATTGGCACCAATCGCAAGCGCCAGTCCGTTATCATAGGTAATCTGCGATGCCGCCAGCGCGGTCAGAATCAACACCAGCGTCGCGTGGCTGGATTGCATGACGACGGTCGCAGCGGCACCGATCGCGGCAAACAGGAACAACCCGGGATAGCCCGCAACCGCCAGTGACGCGAGGTCAAAACTGTCTTTAAAGGCTTCGAACCCTTCCTTCATGTAGTGAATGCCCAGAAACAGGAATCCTAATCCGGCAAGGACGGCGCCGGCACCCTTCAGGTACTTGGACTTCTGGAACGACAACACGATGCCGAACACCAGCATCGGCATCGCGTAGGCAGAGATTTTTACCTTGAGTCCAAAAGCCGCGACCAGCCAGGCTCCGGTCGTGGTGCCGATATTGGCACCGAAAATAATTCCAATCCCGGCCACCAGCGTAACCAGCCCTGCACTGATGAAGGAAATGGTGATCACCGACACCAGCGAGCTCGATTGCATGATCGATGTCGAAACAACCCCGAATAACAGGCTCTTCCAGGTTTTATCGGTGGTTTTCTGCAGCAGTTTTTCCAGCACGCCGCCGGTAAAGGCCTTGAATCCATCTTCGAGGAAAAGCATGCCAAATAGAAATATCGAAACACCGGCAGCGATTTCCTTGAAGTCAGGGCTTACCCAGAATCCATAGGCCAGTATCAGCAGAATGGTTGGTAGTATTGTTTTTTTCAGCATCGCGATCTCCCCCTACGCTGGCTTAAATTGCCGCTTTACCTAAAGATACTGCGCGAAGTCTTTTATTATGGAAGCGTATCTTATTGATTTTCTTAAGTTTCTCCCCATAAACCATTTCTTTGAAAACCCGGGTCTGCAAAGAAATCAAGCTTCAGGCACTTACTCTACCACACATTAAAACGTCATACCCAAAGCGGTAGGAATCCGCCACCGCGAAAACCGGCAGCCGGGCCGCAGGGCCCTGCGTCCGCGGTTGACATTTATCAAATACAAAAACCGGCTCCCTATTAATAATGATGTCATCGATTCGCAGCCTCGATAACAGGTAAAACAAACACGTAAAGGCCCTGAAAACCAGGCCACAGCGACAGGTACCATCTATGACGACTAAAGGCTTTGTTTCACTGGTAGGCTCCGGGCCAGGGGATCCCGAATTACTCACCGTAAAAGCGCTCAGATTGATACAGCAGGCCGACGTCGTGGTTTTCGACCGCCTGGTCAGCGCTGAAATCCTGAACCTGATTCCGCATGGTGTAAGCCAGATTTCGGTCGGCAAGTCTCCCGGCAAACACTGCGTACCACAGGATCAAATCAATGAAATCATCGTCAGCCTGGCATTATCGAGTCGACGCGTGGTGCGCCTCAAGGGAGGAGATCCGTACATCTTCGGGCGCGGTGGCGAAGAGGCCCTGGTACTGCGTCAACACGGCATCCCTTTCGAAGTCGTCCCCGGGGTTACCGCCGCGGCAGGATGTAGCAGCTACAGCGGCATTCCGCTGACACATCGGGGACTCAACCACGGCGTGCGCTTTATCACCGGGCATCAAAAGAACGATGAAACCCTAGATATCGACTGGCACAAGGTGGCCGATCCCGACTGCACCCTGGTGATTTACATGGGACTCGCAAATTTGCAGACAATCTGCGCCGAGCTGGTGCGCGCAGGCCTGCCCATATCGACGCCGGCCGCCGCGGTGCACGGCGGCACAACCGTGAACCAGCAGAAAGTCATCGCGACTTTATCGGACCTGGCTGATGCGGTAGTCACGGCGGGATTGAAATCACCGGTCACCACAATCATCGGCGAGGTTGTCACGCTCAGCGATGAGCTCGACTGGTTTCAGCCTGGCTACCAGCAAGACGAGAGGGTCATGGCATATGACTCGTTTAACCTGGCTCGCGCTTAGCTTCTTGGTTGCGGCTCCCCTTGCCGCAAGCGATCAACTTTCCGGCGATCGCCAGCAGGAGCTGCGTAATGTCCTGATCCAGGACTGTGGTTCCTGCCATGGTCTGACAATGCACGGCGGACTGGGGCCGGCACTGGTGCCCGACAGGCTGACGGGGAAATCCATCGAGTATCTCAGCATGGTGATTTTAAATGGTCGGCCCGGCACGGCTATGCCAGCCTGGCGCTCGTTATTGTCTCCCGCCGAAGCCCGCTGGATGGCAAACCAGCTGTTACAGGGAGATGTACAGTGAGCAGGATTGCGATTTGCCTGTTACTGCTAGCGCTCACAGGTTCGCCAGCGGCCGCACGTGGCACCGGCGACCTTGGACTTTTCATTGAGCGCGCCAGCAGCAGCGCCCAAATTATTGAAACCAGCACCAATACCAGCATCGGCCGTGTCAGCGAACTCGGTGATTTGTCTCATGCATCAGTGGTTTATTCGCGTGATACTCGTTATGCCTACGTTTTCGGGCGTGACGGGGGCTTGAGCAAAATTGATATTCTAAACGCTGAAATCAGCGCGCGTATCCTGCAGTCTGGTAACAGTATCGGCGGCGCGATCTCGCAGGACGGTCGACTGGTCGCGGTTTCGAACTATGAGCCCGGTGGCGTCAAGGTGTTTGACGCCGACACGCTCGCACTGATCGCCGATATCCCGGCCACGTTCGGCGATAATCGGCAACGCTCCAAGGTCATCGGTCTGGTCGACGCACCCGAACACAAGTTCGTGTTTTCACTCTGGGATGGGGACGAAATCTGGGTCCTCGATATGTCGAACCCTTCCAGTCCGCAAATCGAGAAATTTCGCGACATCGGTCGCAACCCCTATGACGCCTTGATCACTTCCGACGGTCGCTATTACCTTGCCGGCCTGTTCGGTGAAGACGGGATGGCCATGCTCGACCTGTGGAACCTCGAGTCGGGTGTTACCCGCATACTGCCGAATTACGGTAAGGGTGAACAAAAATTACCGGTCTACAAGATGCCCCACCTCGAGGGTTGGGCGGTCGCCGGAGACTTCGCGTTCGTGCCTGCCGTGGGCCACCACGAGGTGCTCGTGATCAATATGCGCAACTGGAAGGAAGCTGGCCGCATCAAGGTGCATGGTCAGCCTATTTTTGTCATGGCCCGCCCTGATGGTCGCCAGGTCTGGGTTAATTTTGCGTTACCCGACAACGATACGATCCAGGTGATCGATACGCAGACACTTGCAGTTATACGAAAACTCAAACCGGGCAAGGGCGTTTTACATATGGAATTCGAACCGCGCGGCGAGGAAGTCTGGTTGTCGGTGCGTGACGAAAACCGCGTCGAGGTTTACGACACCAGGACGTTCGAGCGCAAAACCTCGCTGCCGGCGACCAAGCCCAGTGGCATTTTCTTTACCGCGCGTGCGCACCGGATAGGGCTATGAGGCAGTATTCCAAACTCGAGCAACGCCTGCTGAACGAATTCCAGCAGGGTATGCCGCTGACCTCGACCCCTTACGCCGATATTGCCAAACAACTTGGCGTCTATGAAACCACGGTGCTTGAAACCCTGAAACGGCTGCAGACAGAGGGCGTGGTCAGTCGAGTGGGTGCGGTTTTTCGCCCCAACCGAATTGGTGCTAGTACCCTGGCGGCAATGGCGGTGCCCGCAACGGAACTCGAAAACGTCGCCGCGATCGTCAATGGATTCGACGAAGTCAATCACAACTACGAACGCGAGCACCGCTTCAACCTGTGGTTCGTAGTGGTCGCCAGCGACGAGGAACGGCTGGACAAGGTCCTGGCTGAAATCGAGGAACGTTGCGGATACCCGGTGCTCGACCTGCCATTACTAAATGAACACTTCATCGACCTGGGATTTGATCTGAAATGGACATGAGAAAGGATTCCAGCTTTGAGAATGCGCTGATAGAGGTGATCAGCCAGGGTTTACCGCTGGTCAGCCATCCGTATGCAGCGATCGCTGAGCAGCTCGGCTGCAGCGAGACACGAGTCATCGAAGGCATTAATCGAATCATGATGCGTGGCGACATGAAACGTTTCGGTGTCGTCGTTCGCCACCGCAAGCTGGGTTACCGCGCAAACGGTATGGTGGTATGGGACATTGCGGATGCGCGCGTTACCGAAATTGGCCACTGCATCGGGCAATATTCTTTCGTTACGCTTTGTTATCAACGCCCCAGGCGACTACCCGATTGGCCCTATAACCTGTTCAGCATGATCCACGGGCAAGACCGGGACGCGGTCATCGAGCAAGTTAAGTTCATCGTACGGCAATGCGGATTACGCGACATCAAGCATGAAATCCTGTTCAGCAACCGCTGCTTCAAACAGCGTGGTGCAAGCTACCTGCGCAAACAAGACCCGAACCTGCCCGGAATGGTGCTCAGTGAATGAATTGAGCCGCCAGTTTATCAATCGCTACCAGGGTGGTTTCCCGATCGAGGAACAGCCTTTTGCCAGCGTTGCCAGCGAGCTCGGAACTGACAGCGCCACGCTTATTGACATAATCCGGGAATTACTGGATGACGGTGAATTAAGTCGTTTTGGTCCACTGTATGACGCTTCCAGTATGGGCGGCAGCCTGACCCTGGCCGCGTTGTCGGTGCCGGATGACAGGTTCGACGAGGTCACGGAACTGGTAAATGCGATGACCGAGGTTGCGCATAACTACCACCGCGAACACGAACTGAATATGTGGTTTGTTATCGCCACTGAAACCCCCGAACTACTGCAACAAACCATAGACCGAATCGAGCAGGCCGCCAACTTGCCGGTGTACAACTTCCCCAAGTTGCAAACCTTTTACCTCGGGCTGTGGTTACTGCTCGATGACTCGGGTGGGGTTAGCACGCAACCCCTGCCAGGCCCACTGAAGCAAGGTGGCATGATAATCGATGAGCTCGACCGCAAAATCGTGCAGGCAACCCAGGAAGGCCTGCCGCTGCAGACAGCACCCTATACCGAGGTTGCCGGAGCTTGCGACTGCGATACGGAAACCGTGATGCAGCGCATGCGTCGTATGCTCGATCGCGGTGTCATTCGACGCATCGGCGCGATACCCAATCACTATCGTTTAGGCTTGAGCGCTAACGGCATGTCAGTCTGGGATGTCAAAGACGAAAAACTGCCGGAACTTGGCGCCCGGGTCGGCCGGCTGGATTTTGTCAGTCACAGTTATGAAAGGCCGCGTCATTTACCACTATGGCCCTATAACCTGTTTGCAATGGTGCACGGTCATGATCGCGATGAAGTAAGCTCCAAAGTTGAGCAGATCGCCGAACTCCTGGGTAGCTCATGCAAGCAGTATGACGTGCTCTTTAGCACCCGTATCCTTAAAAAAACCGGATTGAGGCTAGTCGCCTGATGTTTCGAATAAGCCGATATATGCACGCACTCGCAAGTGGACAGAGTGTTTCGCCCACACCCAAACCCGTTATGATGGGTAGCGGACCGGTGGTGATCTGGAACCTGATCCGGCGCTGCAACCTGGCCTGTAAGCATTGCTATGCAACCTCTGCGGACATCGATTTCGAGGGCGAACTCAGCACCGAAGAAGTGTTTTCGGTGATGCAGGATCTGAAGTCATTCGGGGTATCGGTGCTGATCCTGTCGGGTGGCGAACCACTACTGCGTCCGGATATCTTCGAGGTTTCCGCTCGCGCCAGGGAGATGGGATTCTACGTCGGTCTCTCCAGTAACGGCACTTTGATCACCGAGAAAAATATCTCCGATATCGAACGCATCGGCTATGACTATGTCGGGGTCAGCCTCGATGGTATGCGTGAAACCCATGACTGTTTCCGTCGCAAACAGGGCGCATTTGATGATTCCTTGAGGGGCATCCGTTTATGCCATGACGCCGGGATCAAGGTGGGACTACGTTTTACCTTGACCCAGGACAATGCCCACGAACTTCCGCACCTGCTGCAATTAATGCAGGCTGAAGATATCGACAAGTTTTACCTGTCACACCTTAATTACGCTGGACGTGGCAATCGCAACCGTGCCAGTGACCTGCACCACCGGATGACGCGCAGCGCCATGGACCTGTTGTTCGAAACCTGCTGGCAGGACGTCAAGGACGGCGTAAAACGCGAATTCGTTACCGGTAACAACGACGCCGATGGCGTATACCTGCTGCAATGGGCTGCCCGGCATATTCCCGAACACGTCGAGGCATTGCGCAAGCAGCTATTACGCTGGGGTGGTAATTCATCCGGTGTCAACATCGCCAACATTGATAATCTCGGCACCGTGCACCCGGATACCATGTGGTGGGACTACAGTATCGGCAACGTCAGAGAAAGGCCTTTTTCGGAAATCTGGCAGGACAGCTCTGACCCCCTGATGGCGGGCTTGAAAGCCGCGCAACGTCCGCTCGAAGGGCGTTGTGCAAAGTGCCAGCACCTCGCCATCTGCGGCGGTAATTCGCGCACCCGCGCCTGGCAGTTAACCGGTAATCCGTGGGCAGAGGATCCGGGTTGTTACCTGAGCGACGACGAAATTGGCGTAGTGAATATGCCGCAACGAGTCGAATTGACACCCTACCGGCGCAAGCAGGAAGCTGAAAAGGAATTGCACACCTAAGAGCAGCAGCTGCTGCACTATCCCGAACAAAGGCTAATCATCGCTTCGCGATCGTGAATCGTGACATTGCGGCCGTCGATCGACACAATTTCCTGTTCGTGCAGGTTTTTCAGAATCCGTGAAAAGGTTTCGGGTTTGACCGATAACCTCGACGCTATGACGCTCTTGGCGATCTTGAGCTCAAAGCTATCTTTGTCGGCCGCAGAATGGTGCAACAGGTAGGCAACCGTGCGCACGGTGCCGGTATCCAGGCTGAGCGCGTCAATTTCCCGAATCAACCCACGCAAGCGAAAACTCATCTTACCCAGCAGCAGAAAACAGGTATCCATTGATTCGCGCAACATCGCCTTAAAATCCTTGCAGTTAATGCCAATCACCCTGCTCGGCGAGAGTGCTGTTGCAGTAACCGGGTAATGTGGTTCATCCATAAACATCAGGGCTTCGGCAAAGGTTGCACCGTCCTCCATTATTTCTACAACCTTTTCCTTGCCTTCGGGCGACACGCGAAACAACTTGATCCGCCCTGACAGCACAAGATAGAAACTAGTGGCTTTGTCGCCCTGGAAAAATAGCGATTCTCCCTCAATCATGTCGGTGACATGGGAATGACGGCGCACGCGGTCCATTTGAGCTTCCGTCAGCCCTGAAAACAGGTGTGACGTGCTCAGCGCTTCGAGTATACCTTTGGAATCCAATCTAAGTCCCTGCCAGGTTCAACCTTTAACCAGAGCAGAATATTGACATGAAACCGGTTGACTCGCACCGGTTTTTTCAACCCTACCGGGCTCACTTCCGGCGCAATAGCTGTTGTCGAATAGCCGTTAGCCTTAGTGCGTGGTTGGTGAAAACCCAGTCCACGCCCCGGTTCAATTCACGGTACAAACTAAAACGCGATGTAATGAAACCTGTGCCTACTTTCTGTCCCTGCCGATGATGGTGCTTGATCATGCCCTTATTCAATAACAAGTAGTGACCACAGGCACCCGCAAAATCGTGCAACAATGCTTCGCGACTGACTCTCCCCATATCAAGCTCGGCTACCGGCAGGCAGGCCACTGTACCCGCAAATTTGACCAGGTTGAACAGATCGCATTGTAACGCCAGGAAATGATAGTCATCGCCGGCGCTAAGCGGGGTAAAGATTTCCTGCAGTCGGTTTTCCCTGGCGTCCTCTGCCCCCAAACCGTCATGTTTCAGTTCGACCATTAAATGACAGACTCCAGCAAAACGTTCTACAACTTCTGACAGCGTCGGGATTTCAGGCACCCTTTGTCTTAACTCGCTTAAACTCGTTTCAGCCACGGTCAGCTCGACATCGAACACACGTCGAGTATCGGTATCGTGAATCACCACCGGCTCCAGGTCACGGGTCCAGCGCACGTCGAACTCAATCCCCCAGGCCCCTGCTTCGGCAACCCGCGCAAAGGCCGCAATGGTATTTTCTTTAACCTGAAGATTATCGTGTTCACCACGATGCGAAATAATCTTGCCTTCAAGCAAGGCCTGATGAGAAGGTCGTGGTCGGGGAATGGTCATGAAGCAGATATCGACAATATGCTGAGCAACACGTTCCAGCTGGTAACGCAGGTGCATCACTGTTGCCAGATCAGGTCACGGCAGGGCACCGGGTAAGACAGGCTGACCGGTACAGGAGTAAGGTCGCGGGCGCTTTCGTAACAGCTAACCCTGCCTTTTCCGTCGACCCAGAATAGTTGCGGGTCGAAATCACTGGTCGCCAGCATTATAAAAAGTGCCCTAATCGAGATGCGCGTAGTTACAAGAGGCATCCGGGAACTTTAATAGAATAAGTCTCTAATTTATATGATTAAGCAGAATTAAAGGTTAATAAAACCAACTCGTGTTGGCGTCAATCGGTGTTGGGAGCAGTCCGCCATCCATGGCAGAAAGGGGAAGTCAAAACAGGGAGAATTTCTACTTAACTGGCAATCGCTTTCTCGCGAACCGATCTCAAGCGCTTGTTCAAAAAGCGCAGCTCCGATATCAGGTAACGCTTACGTCCGGATTCGAGCTGCGATGCATTACTCGTTCCGACTTGTTGTCTAATACTGTCAATCGATCGTACCAGCTTGATTTCGTCGATCGCGAGACCCATGTTTTTCAAAACACATTGCGTCGACAGCGGATCGATATGGATATTTACCTGACTCATGGCATACCTCAACATAAATTTGAAGAGGATATATAGGACTGCAAGCGGCGCTTGGCTGTGACTCAAATTCCGCTCCAACTGTGAATTTATTCACTGCCACAGGCCTCATAGAACAAGGCTGTGACCGAAGTCAAAATTTATTTGGGCAGTGCGTCACAATCGGGTTTTAGCGTAATTCGCTCAATCCGGATCGATATAATCCAGTACCGCGTTTAGCGCCATGCCACAATCTTGTTCAACTTTCAGTTGCAGCAATTCATCGGCGCGGGTTTTACCACGATTTATTGCCGCAATTGGAATTCCCGCTCGTTGCGCCTCGCGTATAAAGCGAAACCCCGAGTACAACATTAACGAGGATCCAACAACCAGCATGGCATCGGCTGACGCAAGCGCATCGAAACATTCCTGCACCCGCACCCGGGGTACGGTTTCACCAAAAAACACAACCTGCGGTTTCAATACCCCGCCACAAGATTCGCAAGCGGGCACATCGATCGCGCAGTGATCGAAATCGTTAAGCAATGCATCGCCGTCCGGAGCGCTTTTAGCCGATAGATCTATCAGCACAGAATTGGTGTCGAGCAACCGCTGCTGCATCGCCGCACGCTCGATGGTAACCCCGCAGTCGAGGCAAACCACCCTGGCCAGCGAGCCATGTAACTCGGTAACCTGCCTGCTGCCAGCGCGCTGATGCAGGCCATCGACATTTTGGGTGACGGTAGTTGCGAGCCGGCCCAGTTGTTCGAGGCGCGCCAGTGCCTGGTGGGCCTGGTTGGGCGCGGCAAGGCAAAACCGCTGCCAGCCGATAAAAGAACGTGCCCAGTATCGCTGCCTGGCCTCGTGCTGTTCGACGAATTCACCATACTCGATCGGTTTCTGGTGCTTCCAGTTGCCACTGTCATCACGGTAGTCGGGAATACCGGACGCGGTGCTGACCCCGGCACCGGTAAGCACGAAGATGCGCTCGTGGTCAGTGATAAAATCGGATAGCAATGAAGACATGCGCACCAGTTTAACAGGCTCGAAGGGTTGATTAGCGCTTTTATCCGCTACCCTTCTTCCATTATTATGAGCTGATGGCCATCCGCACAACCTGCATCGGTGCTTACCCGAAACCCGACTATATCGAGATCGGCAACTTCGCCGAAACCGCGGAGCAGGATGACAGCGTGACGCGCGCCTTCACCTATACCCAGGACAACGCCGACAAGGTGCCCGAGGAATTGCTGAGCAGGGCAACTCGCGAGGCGATCCAGGACCAGATCGATTGCGGCATCGATATCCCGACCGACGGAGAACAGCGGCGTGAGAATTATATTCACTATCACTGCCGTCATCTCGACGGTATCGATTTCGAAAACCTTAGCAACAAGGTGCATCGTAACGGTGCGGCCGTGGCCGATCTGCCGACCATTAGTGCCAGGATCGAGCCCGGCGGTGATCATTTCCTCGATCGGGATTTCCAGGTCGCGCAGGATTACAGTGACCGCCCGATCAAGATTACCGTGCCGGGTCCCCTGTCGATCATCGACACGACTGCAAACGTTTATTACCGCAGCGAGCACGAACTCGCTTTCGACCTGGCAGACGCGCTTAATTTTGAAATTCGGGCGCTCGCCGCCGCAGGCTGTCAGTATATACAGGTCGACGAACCCCTGTTTGTGCGTAAAGTCGACGACGCTTTAGCCTTCGGCACCGAGTGTCTGGATCGCTGCTTCGATGGCATACCCGGGCACGTCACACGGGTGGTGCACATGTGTTGCGGCTACCCGGGTCACATCGACGACGAAGACTATATAAAAGCCGATCCCGAATGCTATTTTCAACTGGCCAAAAAAATTGACAAGACCGGTATCCACCAGGTTTCGATCGAGGACGCTCATTGCCTCAACGATCTGAAACTACTCGAGAACTTTGCCGACACCGCCGTGATCCTCGGCGTGGTCACGATCGCAAACAGCAGCATCGAAAGCATTGAAACTATTCAGCAACGCCTCGAGCTTGCGCTGCAGCACATCGATGCGGATCGGCTACTGGCGGCGCCCGACTGCGGCCTGATGATGCTGGATCGCGACCTGGCAATGGCCAAGCTGAAAAACATGTGCACGGCAGCGGGGACAATCTGACTTTGTATTACAAGCCGGTTAACCAGCAATCTGGAGCCGTTCAAACGAATACCAGGGAATTCATATGCCGATAGATCTCACTAACAAGAAGATAATCATGATTCACGGCCTGGCCTCCAAGCCACCGCGGAATCAAACGCACCAGTTATGGCGCCGTACCCTGACCGAAAATATCCGCGTCAGTCATCGCCGACTCGCGCGCAGCCTCGACGCCAATCCCGAGGTGTTCGAGTCCGCTTACTGGGCCGACGTGGTACCGCACCATATTCCCGACGATGCCGGCTACACCAAAAAACTGCAGCTACAGGTAGACAAGGTCATCGCCGAACGGCGCAAAATCAAAGACAAATTCCATGTAGGCATGGGTGAAAAAGTATCCGGATTTTTCAAGGATCGCGGCGTCGACCTGGTGAAGTTGCTGGCCGGTGCATTGACGGTCAAAGACAACGTCATGAACAATTTTCTGCGCGAGACCGAGCTCTACGACACGGACCAGTATATTGCCGATCAAATGCGCGCACCGCTCGAAAATGCGCTACGCCGTGCCTGGGATGAAGGACGCGAACCCGTCGTCGTTGCACACAGCATGGGCAGCTTTATCGGCTATGACGTGCTGTGGCGATTTTCGCATCGTAAAACTGCCGGCTTTAAAATCTACAATAAAAAACGGGTGAAAATGTTTATCACGATGGGCTCACCGCTCGGTGATTCGGTGGTGCGGGATTTGCTGTTCGCCAAACATCACAAGTCTTATAGCCCGCGATGGTATCCAACCAATATTGATTTTTGGCACAACTACGCCTGCCTTGGTGACGTGGTCTCGCATCAGAGAAATTTCGATAACCAATTTTATGAACCGATGCGCAAGTTGAAGTTATTCCCGAAAAAACCCAAATTTCGTACCATCGATTATGTCGATTTACACAATCCATTCGAAGTCGTGACTCACTCCGGGAATCGCAAACGGGAAAAACGCAACCCGCACAAGTCCTATGGTTACCTGGCGCAGCCGCGACTGGGTAGCTGGATTGCGGATTACCTGCTGGATCGATTGCGTTAGGCGAGCCGGGAAATGCCGGCAGACGTCGGTTTTAACTTGATCGCGGTGTATCAGGAGTAAGTGTCAAAACTGCAAATCCGGTTACGCCCGCTTTGCTTTGCCTGGTAAAGGGCAATATCCGCCTGCTCTATCAACAAGGTGCTGCTTTTATCGTAGATCGGCAACATAGCCGCTACGCCGATACTGACGGTTACATAGGGCGAAACGCTCGAGGTAACGTGTGGCAATTTTGCATCCTCGACCGCGCCTAGGCATTCTTCAGCAACCTTTATTGCACCTTCTAAGTCAGCCGCAGGCAGCAAGGCGATAAATTCCTCGCCACCGTATCGCGCAATCAGATCACCTGTACGCTGCATGCAATCACTCAGAATTTTCGCCACCGCGACCAGGCACTCATCGCCACGCAAGTGACCGTGGTGGTCATTGTATTCCTTGAATTTATCAACATCGATCATCAGCAATGCCAATGACTGTTCGGCGCGGGCGCTGCGACTCCATTCAGCCATCAGTCGGACATCAAATTCGCGTCGATTACAAATCGATGTCAACGCATCGACTCGGGCAATATTGTTAAGTTCCTGCTGCGATCGCCGGGCCTGCAAATGCATGTTCAATCGTGCCCGCAACACCCTGGGATGAAACGGCCGGGCAATGAAATCGGCGGCACCTGCCTCGAACGCCTGCACTTCGGCCTCGGTGGTTTTGTCATCGGAAATAAAAACGACCGGAACCACCGTATCAAGATCAGAATCGGTCGAATTACGCCACCAGTCGGTGCTTTCGATGCCACCGATTAATGCCGTATTCACCAGCACCAGGTCCGGCATCCCGTGATCTAACGCCGAAGCCACGAGCCCTTTGAAATTCGCGGCGACTTCCACCTGGACATCGCGCATTTGCTCTATGATCATTTGCAGACTCTGCACATCGTCATCGAGCACCAGCATCCGCTGCATCGCGGACTGCTCGCAGACAGCTTTCGAGCTGTCGTCGGAGATCATCGAGCCGGTTTTCAGAAATGCATCCAGTTCGGATTCCAGCGGAAAGCCGATGACCAGTTCACCCTGGTCGCTTATAACGACGGGTATATTGTGGTCAAATTCACGGTTACCATCCCACTGGGCTTGCCATTTAGCCAGTTCTTCATCCTGGCGGGCGTCTTCCGGGGGCGGCTCGATACCCAGTTCTTTAACTAGCGCGATGAGCAGATCCGGATCAGAAATATCCTGGCCGTCGATCCACAAGGCGCGATATATGCGTCGGCGCAACTGGCTTGCCCTGGCGGGATCACTTTTATTAACCGTGTAGACCAGCGTCGACGCGGCCTCCGAGTTGGGGCGAAACATGGGGACGTTAATCCGGGTTGACGGCGCCTTGCGGCGTACCTCGGCGACCTCGGTCACGAGTTCGCTAAGGACTTTGAAACCCGCCTGTTTGCTGGAAACGGATGGGGCATGCTGAATGCTGCGAAAATCAACCCGGTCTTCCAGGTCCATCGCATGTAGACGTTCATTTAACGCGTAACAGAAAGGACAGTTAAAATCGGCGTAAACGGTGAGATTACCAACTCCCGACTCGCCTGACTGCGCCCCTGCTTGTGATGCATTTCCCATGCCCAGGGTTCCAGTTGTTGGTTATTGTAGTTATCTACGAATAATCGCGCTTATTTGACATGGATTATAGGCTATTCCCGTGCGCAATCGAAACATTGATTTTTCACCCCTGAAAAGTGGTTGGCTCGCGCCGCGGATATGCGCATTTAAGTCCATCTTAAGCACCTGAATTTAATCATTTTCTACCTCCATATCGAAGCCCATGTTAAGGTGAACGTGGGGTAATTGACAATGACCCTATAGTTTAATGACCTTGAAGCGACTCATCCTGCCGATTGCAATCGTTACCCTGTTGACGCTTGCGTTGTACTGGTTGGTTGCATCGCGACTACTGCTGGACCCGCCTGATACTACCTCCTCACCCGATACCTCCACGAACTCGGCAGAAGTCGTAAAAACCGAATTCGAACCAGTCGTAACCGCTGCAGTTGAACCTGCCACCAATGCCACGCGTATTAGCGAAGACAGTGGCCGCCGGGGGGGCTCGAAACTAGTCGAAATATTCGGACGCGTACTGGACCGGGAACTGCAACCTGTCGACGACGTTTTCATTACCGAAGAACGCTATTTCTTCAATACGCGCAGTGACGCGGAGGGCAATTACAGGATCTCATTGAACTTGCCCCAGCATCGCTATCCAACGCTCAATTTTCTGCGCCACAAGTTCAATGGCAAACGCATCAAGCTTACAAAGGATCTATTACAACAAAAACAATCATACGAGCTCAACGTCATACTTGAGGATAATCCCGACACGGTCAAACTATCGGGCTGGGTTGGCAACGAGCTCGGCGTTGCACTCGAGGGCGCGCGAGTCGAACTCACCGCGCAGAAAGTGTTTAACGGGGAAAATTTTTACCTGACCGTGTTTTCAGATCCGCGGGGTAATTTTCAACTTGACGGTGTTCGGGTTGCGGAAAAATACAGGCTATCGGTAAACCTGGCGCCCGAGTATCCCGTTTTCCTGGACTCCGATTTCAGTGTCAGTCTCAATCCACAACCGCTTAACATCGAGCTTAAGTCTCTCAAGTTTGTCGATATCGACGGCATGATAATGAATCGGGAAGCCGCCCCGGTAGCCGACTTTGAGATCTATGTCAGCAATGTTACGACCGGGGTGCACTCCGGCAAAATCGTCAGCGACTCTTCCGGATTTTTTTCGCTCAAGCAGTTCCCTGTAGGTGAAATCAGCCTGGCAACCCGCGGTTCCGATATCTATGAAATTACCGGCCTGGTATTGACCGACAACGAGTACCGGAATCTGCTATTGACAATCGACAGGGGTAACCAAAACCTGACCGGGTGGATCAAGGGAGAAAACGGCATTGTACCCAGACGCGCGATGGTGACGCTGGATCAAACCTTGCTCGATGGCCAGATCAGGTATCATCAATACCGCTCGCAAGCCACCGACATCGATGGTCGATTTACCTTTAGCAATCTCGGTAGCGGCGAATATCGCATCACAACATACGCGCAGGGCTACCAGAAACAGGAATTGATGCACCGCCTGCGTAGCCGGTATGACGAAGTCCAGATCACGCTGCGGCGCCTCGAAAACTGAGAATCTTGATTTGCTTGTTTCCCTGCGATCAGGATAAATCGACGCACGACCGGCGAAACAAATGTTATTATCCGCGCAATAATGATTACCTGAAACTGTATCCGCTGCTGGAACTTTGCTCGCGGCCGCCGGTGCAAGAATTTTCAGAATAATAGTGTTCAGCCACGAAGAGGGGGAAGCATGAACAAAACTGCAGAATATCTTGAGCGTTTCCTGAATGGGGTTAAAAAACGTAATCCTGGAGAAACAGAATTTCACCAGGCAGTATCCGAGGTCGCGAGTACTATTTTTCCTTACATCGCGGATAAACCCATCTACCATAAAATGCAAATCATGGAACGCATGGCGGAACCTGACCGGGTCATCATGTTTCGCGTGCCCTGGACCGATGACAAGGGCAATATTCGAAATCAACGTGGTTACCGCGTGCAGTTCAACAATTCGATTGGCCCTTACAAGGGGGGCCTGCGATTTCATCCTTCGGTCAACCTGAGCGTTCTCAAGTTTCTCGGCTATGAGCAGACCTTCAAAAACAGTCTTACCGGGCTGCCCATGGGGGGTGCCAAGGGCGGCTCCGATTTCAATCCCAAGGGCAAGACTGACAACGAGGTAATGCGTTTTTGTCAATCGTTCATGGTCGAATTGCACCGCCACATTGGTGAGGATACCGATGTGCCGGCAGGCGATATTGGCGTTGGCGCGCGTGAAATCGGCTACCTGTTTGGCCAGTACAAGCGTATCGAAAATCGATTTGTCGGCGTACTCACCGGCAAGGGCATCGAATTTGGTGGCAGCAAGATCCGCACCGAGGCGACCGGTTACGGCGCCGTATACTTCATGGAAAACATGCTGCATCGCGTCGGCGACAGTATCGACGGAAAAACGGTAGCGGTTTCGGGCTCCGGGAATGTCGCCACCTATGCCGTTGAAAAAATAAATCACCTCGGCGGCAAGGTGGTCACGCTGTCAGATTCTTCCGGTTTTGTGCATGACCCGGAAGGCATCGACGCTAACAAACTGGAATATGTCCTCGATCTCAAAAATGTGCGTCGCGGGCGTATCAAGGAATACGCCGACGAATTTAACTCGGCCACTTTCCATGAAGGCAGGCCCTGGAGTGTTCCCTGTGCTCTCGCCCTGCCCTGTGCAACCCAGAACGAAATTAACGAGGAAGAGGCCAAAACCCTGCTCAAGAACGGCTGTATCGGTGTTTCCGAGGGCGCCAACATGCCCACCGAACTGGCCGGCATCGATGCCTTTCAGCACTCGAAAATCCTGTATGCGCCGAGCAAGGCCGCCAACGCCGGTGGTGTCGCGGTTTCAGGTCTCGAGATGAGCCAGAACAGCAGTCGGATATCATGGGAAGAGGATGACCTGGACAATCTTCTCAAGCAAACAATGCTTCGAATTCACGATAGTTGTGTCGAGTACGGCAACGAAGCGGGCCATATCAACTACCTCGCCGGCGCCAATATAGCGGGATTTGTCAAAGTGGCTGAAGCAATGCTCTCCTTCGGCCATACCTGATATTCGCAGGCATCCCGAAATGCCCGGGTAAACTTTGCCCCGCTCTCGGAGCATAAGACCAACTGGCCATACAGGCGTTAACTGATCGGATTGCGGCGCCACAACGTATAGTTAGCCATTCTCAATGCCATGGCCGCGCAACTGACCTGCCGCGGCCCGGCGAACTTTGGCACAGGCAGCATACGAGGCATAGCGTGCTAGTTTCCAGGACCTATCATTTCGATTTTGACCACCCGGTAGACAAGCTCTGGGCCGTGGTATCCGACACCCCCAGGTGGGGTGAAGCCTCTGGATTCCCGAAGTACCAGGTCAGCGAGCAGCTTCAGGCTGATGGCACGGTCAAGGTATTCGGCAAAATTGAAATGGCGGGCATGACTATCCGCTGGGAAGAGCCACCGGTTAACTGGATCGCCGATCGCTGGTTCGAACAACAGCGCCTTTTTATCAAGGGACCAATGATCAGCATGACCACGGTCGCCACCCTCGAGGATAAAGGTCCGACCAGCGCCCTCGACCTCGAACTGATTTTCGAAACCCGCAACCTGGTCGGAACCATTTTGGCAAAACGCATGGTGGCAGCATTCGAGGATAAAGTAGGCGCCTTGTTAGCCAACGCCGACCACCTCATCCGGGCCGAAGAACCCGACCTGTTTGTGTCCAGTTACCAGCCCTCCCGGTCTTCGCTCGAGCGCGCCGCGAAACTGTGCGAACAGATTGAGGCCTCGCCCTACGGCCACGGATTGGCAGCAAAACTGGTGGACTACATCAACCAAAACCAGGACGTCGATCTATGGGCGATGCGCCCGATCGCGATTGCGCGCCGCTGGAACACAAAGACCCGCGAAGCAATCGAACTGTTTCTGCAGTCGGTACGAGCAGGATTACTGGAATCACGCTGGGATATATTATGCCCGCGCTGCCGTGTTTCCAAATCGACAGCTTCCAATATGGGTGAGTTGCCACAAGGCGTACACTGCGACGCCTGCAATATCGATTTTCAGTCCGATTTTGCCAGCAACGTGGAGTTGAGCTTCAGTCCCAGCCCATCGATTCGAGGAGTGGAATATGGTCATTACTGCCGTTCCGGTCCCGGCGTTACGCCGCATATTAAAGGCCAGTGCTCACTGCCGCCGGGTGCCAGCCGCAGCCTGCCACTGGCATTACCTGTTGGCGATTACCGCGTGCGCACGCTCGAAGCGGGTGAAGAACTCGAATTGACCTGGGAACAGGGGCGATTCCCGGAGATCCATGTTCAGGATAGCGCGGTCAAGATAGCGGGCGACTCCCCCGAAGCCGAAATCCGGATGGTCAACAACGGCAAGGTGCACAGAACCATCGTCATCGAAGAACAGAGCTGGCTGCGCGATGTGCTTACCGCGGAACGCGCGACCACGATGCAGGCATTTCGTGATCTCTTTTCCGACCAGGTGTTGCGCCCCGGGGACGAAGTCAGCATTCGCAATATCAGTTTCGCGTTTACCGACCTGGTCGGCTCATCGGCGCTGTTCTCGCGCATGGGCGATGCCGAGGCCTATCACCTGGTGCGCGAGCATTTTTCCGAACTGGGTGAAATCGTACGCCGTAATATGGGGAATATTGTTAAAACAGCGGGAGATGGCATCCACGCTGCCTTCCTTACCCCCGACGATGCCCTGCGCGCGTCAGTCGAGATGCAGCAGGCGATGCCCGCATTCAACCAGCGCTTCGGCACGGACGATGTTTCGATACGTGTCGGACTGCATAGCGGCAGCAGCATCTCGGTTACGCTTAATGATCGTCTGGATTACTATGGCGAGGCGGTTAATCTCGCGGCACGCCTCGAGGGCCTGGGTGTTGAGGGCGATATCACGATGTCAAAAACCTTTGCCAATGACCCGGCAGTTAGTGCTATCCTGACCGATTACGAGCGGCATGAACGCGAAGAAATACTGAAAGGCTTCACCGGGCCCGTCGGGATTGTACAGATAAGACCCTGAAAAGATTAATGAAAGCAGCCAATCCGAACTGGTCGCTATATATTATCGAAGCCAGCGATGCTTCGCTCTACACCGGCATAACGACTGATGTTGACCGCCGCTTCGAGGAACACCTGAATTGCCAGAAAGGCGCCAAGTATTTCAATGGGCGCAGGCCGGTTCGGATCGTGTATCGCGAGGATGGACACTCCCGCAGCAGCGCCAGCCGGCGTGAGATGGAGATTAAGAAGCTGTCGCGTCAGGAAAAACAGAAACTGGTCGCACAACGCACCTAAACCTCATTTAACCATGCATGATCTCCTGTCAGATTTTGAAATTGAACAACTGTCATTACCCGATGCCGACCTATTATTCTGGCGGCAGGTCGATCTGGGTCGAGCGCACGATTCGTTGCTGCAGGAATTAATCGTCTCTACAGACTGGCGCCAGGAGGAAATCACCGTCTACGGCAAGTCTTACCTGCAGCCGCGCCTGAGCGCCTGGCACGGCGACCTGTCTTACAGCTATTCCGGAATCAGGCTCGAGCCCCTGCCGTGGACTCCGACCCTACTTGACCTCAAGGCCCACGTGGAAGCCCTGACCGGACACGAATTCAACAGCGTTCTGCTCAATTATTATCGAGATCAGAATGACAGTATGGGCATGCATAGCGACGATGAGCGCGAGCTCGGTCCAAAACCGGCGATCGCGTCATTGAGCCTCGGCGACGAACGAACCTTCCTGCTTAAACACAAAACCCGCAAAGATCTGCAAACAGTGAAGCTGACCTTACCCCCGGATAGCCTGCTGTTAATGCAGGGTGATACACAACAATACTGGCGCCACGGAATTAACAAGGAAAGACGTCCCTGTGGACCACGCGTCAACCTGACCTTCCGCACTATCAGGACATGAAGCAACCTTCCGATGACTGAAATCGAAACAATCGAACTTGCCAGGGCATACGTTGCACTTTCCAACGCTCACCGGGTTGAACTGATTGCGCCAATGTTTTCCGCCACCGCGGTTTACACTTCTTCCGCGGTAGGTGAATTCACGGGGTCGGACGAAATCGAGAAAATGATGCGAGGATTTTTTACCAGCTATCCGGACGTTTTCTGGTTAACAGAAAACTATCGCTTTGAAAACAACCGGGTCACTTTCGATTTCAGCATGCAGGCGAACGCGACGTCGAGCGGTGAACACCTCCAGCGACAGGGAATAGAGCGAATCGAGTTTGATGAAAGCGGATTGATCAAAAAACTGGAAGTTAAAGCTTCCTGAAACATAGGAGCTTTCGAATCATAAAACTGCAGGTATTCAGGTCTGAGAAACCAGCTCGACCGAACTTACAGTCTTTCGGCCTGCTCGACAAAACCGCTGCCAATCGCCGAGAACGGCAACTCCAGCTCGAGTTCAGGCACCTGTTGCGCAATCCAGGCGATGAAAGTATTGCTGTTGGGTCCGGGAAAGGCGCGGTAGGTACTTTTCCAAGGATAAAGCCGGGCCGCGGCATCGACGGCATCAATCAACGATTCTGCAGTTACGCCCCGGTGCTCTTTGAGCAGACGCGGCCTGGCACCATACCAGTGCCGGTCGGGAACATCGCGATGGATCCCCATAACCTGTCGCCCGCTGTATCCGCGCCAACCGACCACGTCATACAGGGTGTAATGCTCCTCGTCCTTGCGCTTGGCTGCAATCCAGGTATGAATCGCAAACCATCCGCGCCAACCCCAGGCATCGGCGCCGTAAACGTGTAAAACCGCTTCGCTGGTGTCCGCGGGATCGGGTGCAATTCCCGCCGATTCGCGGCTCGCAGTGCGCCAGTCACTGCGCCCGGAGACACTCATTAAAATGCCCCCCAGCAGGACGACAAGCAGTACAGGTGTGAGGAAACGCATCGAGTTTCATAATTTGCAAACACGGCCGCCTATTTTAATTGAATTTGCCGCTCGAAGCACACCGGCGGTTCGAGTGGCCCAGTGGAGCCGCCCTCGATCAGGCAGTCAGCAGCTTTATCGCCATTGCTCTCGCTTTGGCCACGTTTTTCTGCGGTAGCTGCTGGTGCTTTTCAGTACTGATCATCCCGGTAAACAGCGTGCCGACAGGTTCCGCGCCAATGGTTTGCGCAGCCATCCTGAGCTGCTTGCTGGAACCGAACAACCAGCGACCCATCAAGGCGGGCGCGGCGCTGGACGAAATCAACATTGCCTTCTTGAGCGGCGCTTTCGCCTTTCTAAACTGGGGGTAGCGCTTGTCCCATGGCCAGTAGGCATAGGCGATGAGGCGCTCCATAAAGCGTTTGAAAATCGCCGTCACCGAGCCGAAGTTAGTGGGTGCCGCGAGGATAAATCCCTGCGCGGCTTCAATTTTTTCGATCAAGGCGTGCATGCCATCATCGAGAACACATTTCCCCGGGCTTTCGCCGGGCTGCAGGGCGCATTCACGACAGTTCAGGCAAAATTCTATCGGGTAGTCGCGCAGGTTGATGATTTCGGTTTCGGCACCCGAACCCTTCAATGCCTCGACCGCGACTGCAACCGCCTGGTCGGTGATGCCATCGTCGCGGTAGGAACCGTTGATCACCAGTATTTTTTTCATCGTCGTCACAATCACCCTCGCGCTATCATGTTATTCGGCAACACCCCTGTTGTATTGATACAAATCAAAGGCCCGGGAATTGATCGTGAAATGCCGCTCGGTGTCGCATAGAATCAGGTCCTGGACAAAGGGTTTCACAGCTTGCCGATAACACTGGAAAAACTGATAGATCATCACGCGCGCTATCGCGGCGATCGCCTGGCGGTAATATTTGATGACCAGCGACTGAACTGGACCGAGTTCAATGCGCGCGTCAGTCAGCTTGCCAACGCACTGCAGGACCGGGGCATCGATAAGGATGACAAGGTTGCGACAGCGCTGCCCAATAGCATGGAACTGCTCGTCATCTACTGGGCTACGGTTTCAATCGGTGCGGTACTGGTGCCGCTGAGTCCGTTGCTGAAGGCAGGTGGGTTAATCAATTTACTCAACAATGCCGACGTCAGGTTACTGTTTTTAACCGCCGCGCTGGTGGATGAAATTAGCGATCGCGGTGACGAGATAAAAAACATATCGACCGAGAACTATATCCAGGTCGGCAGCGGGCAAAACGAAAATTCGAGTTATTCCAGTTTCGTATCGGGCCACTTATCCAGCCCACCGTCGTTTCCGCCAATGCAGCAGGATGACCTGTTCAATATCATTTACAGCAGCGGCACCACCGGCCTACCCAAGGGCATAATGCACAGCCACCTGGTGCGCTCGCACTATGGCAGTCACTTTGCCGCATCGTTTCGCATGACGCCGGAAAGCGTGGTGCTGCATTCTGGTTCCATCGTCTTCAACGGTGCCTTTGTCACGCTGATGCCCTGCTTTTTTCTCGGTGCACGCTATATCCTGCATCCGCATTTTGACGTCGAAGCGATGATCGAAACCGTCCACAGCGAAAAAGTCACCCACATCATGATGGTGCCTGCGCAAATCATCGCGCTGTTGCAGAGCCCTGATTTCAGCCCGCAAAAGATGCAGTCGCTGGAAATGCTGCTGACCATTGGCGCACCCTTGCAGCAGCACTACAAGGAGGCGGTCAACGATGTTATACCGGGTCGTTTTTATGAACTCTACGGGCTGACCGAGGGCTTTGTCACGATTCTCGACCGTGACGATTTCAACCAGCAGCCCGGCTCCGTCGGCTGCCCGCCGCCGGGCTACGATATGCGCATTGTCGGCGAAGACGGTCGGGATCTCGGACCCGGTGAAATCGGTGAAATCGTCGGCCGTGGACCCGCGCTGTCGCCCGGCTACTACAAGCAAGCGGCATTGACCCGCGAAACTTTTCGCGACGGTTGGCTCTACAGCGGAGATCTCGGCTATCTGGACGAAGCCGGTTTTCTGTACCTGGCCGGCAGAAAAAAGGAGCTGATTATTTCCGGGGGTGTTAATGTTTATCCGCAGGATATCGAGGAGATCGCCAGCGCACATGAGCTGATACTGGAAGTCGCCGTATTCGGTGTCGACTCCGAAAAATGGGGAGAAACCCCGGTGGCCGCGGTGGTGCTGCAGGCCGAAGCTGAAATCGGCCCAGACGACCTGCGGAAATGGATCAATAGCCGCGTCGAAGCCCGTTTCCAGAAAATCTCGGATGTGGTAGTTATTAACCAGATGCCGCGTAACGTCGCCGGCAAAACCCTTAAAAACGAACTTAAGGAAGACTATCTTGCAAATCAAAAATAATACCTTTGTGATCACCGGGGCCGCACAGGGGCTGGGTGAAGCCATCAGTGTCTCGCTCGCCAGGCGCGGAGCGAAACTCGCCCTGCTTGATGTCAACGCCGAGCGTCTCGACCAGACACTGACCGCCTGCAAGCATGAGGGCTCAGACAGTTACGCTTTTACCTGCGATGTCGCCGACGAAACCGGCGTGCGACGCTGTTTTGCGTCGATCGAAGAACACCTCGGGCCCATTTCCGGCCTGGTCAACAATGCCGGCATCTTGCGCGACGGCATGCTGGTCAAGGTCAGGGATGGTGAAATCGTCGATCGGCTGTCGCTCGAACAATGGCAACAGGTCATCGACATCAATTTAACCGGGGTCTTCCTGTGCGGGCGTGAAGCCGCGACCAGCATGATTCGCAACGACAACGGCGGGGTCATTGTTAATATATCCAGCATCAGTCGCGCCGGTAATATCGGGCAATCGAATTATGCCGCCGCCAAGGCCGGAGTGGCCGCATTGTCTACCACCTGGGCACGTGAGCTGGCGCGTTACAAGATACGCAGCGCCGCAATCGCGCCGGGGGTATTCGAAACCGAGATGGTAGCCTCGCTTAAACCCGAAGCGCATGAACGCATCACCAGCGCGGTGCCACTGAACCGCACCGGCAGCGTCGAGGAACTCGCGCACGCGGTCCAGTTCATCATCGAGAACGACTATTACAGCGGTCGCATCCTCGAGCTCGACGGTGGCTTGAGATTGTAGCCCTGCCGGTTTACTAAAGCTGCTGGTCGGGATTTAACCTGATTCGCCACAATCGTTTAATAATAAAAACTGCAGCATAGAAAAAACCCAGCGGAAACAGGATCGACTTGAGCAGGTAAATCGCGACCAGGTTGATAAAATTTTCGATGCCGCGGCTGATCTTGCGGTCAAGTTCGTCGAAACTGAGCCCCTGCCAGAACGCAATTGTCGAGTCCTTGATGCTGTCGGTATCGAATTCCTTGTCGGCTTCGATACTCATGATGCTGGACTGGAAATTCTTGATCTCGCCGTCATTGACCTGTCGCTGCTGATCGATAAACAGGTAGTCGACACCGCTGTTGAGCGCGACCGCCAGGCCCAGCGCGAAGCGAATAAAAACCACCACCAGGAATGATTTGAAAAACAGGTTCTGCGCCCGCGGCTGGCCATAAAAAAGCAACAGCAACGTGGATACGCCAAGCACCGCGACCAGGTAGAGGAACAGCTCGTGCGAGGCAAGTAATAACAACACCTTCTGTGCCGCGAGCGACGCCAGCACCCAGGTCATGACGGTCGAAAAGCGCTCGATCATGTCATTCAGCGGATCGAGTAATTCACCTACTGTTATAGAACCCGAAACAACACCAATACCGGCCTCGACTTCACTGCTCTGCACCATCGATACCAACGCGTTGATACCGCGGGCGGTAGCGTAGGTTAGGGCCGCATTGGTTATCGATTCGGTGGTGTAATCATCGACGTAGTCATCCAGCACCCGGGTGCTTGAAAGTGCAACCAGCGCAACGATTAAGATCGAGATCAGCGCCTTGCTGCTAATCCGCATAGACCTCGTCCGTGCGCGCCGCCATGATCAAATCGTTGCGATGCAGGCCCTTGATCTTGTGGCTCCACCAGGTCACGGTGACCTTGCCCCATTCGGTTAATATCGCGGGATGATGATCTTCGGCCTCGGCGATCTCTCCAACCCGGTTGGTGAATGCCATCGCCTGCTCAAAATTCTTGAACGCAAACTCACGCGACAGTTGCATTACGCCATCGACGACAAGAATGCTCCAATCGGGAATATTCGGCATTAGCGTTTTGAGGTCCTCGTCGCTGATTTTAGGTGCATCGGCACGACAGGCTTCACAGTTCTGCTTGCTCAAATCAAACATCTGGTTCTCCTCTTTTCGTTAAGTCTTGCAATGTCAGTCTGTCAACTTTATCCAGTGGCATCAATACTATTAGATTACCCGCAACCAGGCCCGTATTTTTAACCCGGTGCATTCTAAATCAATCTAAAATTAAAAACGCTAGACCCGATGCTTCGGATTAATCAAGGCGAGTGTACAGGCGGGTGAGGCTGATTTCAGTCTGGCAGTGGTATGAATTCGGTTTCACCCGGTACTTTTTCGAAACGGCCTTCGCGCCAGTCGTCCCCAGCCTGCTCGATGCGCTGCTTCGAATTGGAGACAAAGTTCCACCAGATATGACGCTTACCGAGATTTGTGCCACCGATCACCATGACATGGCTCTCGCTGGTGGCGTCGAGATGTAAGGTATTACCCGGACAGGCGACTGCCATCTGGCCTTCTCCCAGGGTATAGGCATCAACACGGATGTCGCCCGCGACAACGTAAGCGGCCACTTCATCGTAGCCGTCCGGCAAGGCAAGACTGGCTCCACCAGGAAAGCGACATTCCATGTAAAGCGTCGGCGCATATTGCGTGACGGGAGATTCGTAACCGTAAGCCTGACCCATGATCAGGCGGATTGATACCTCATCCTGCTCGAATCCCGGCAATTCTGCCGCCGGGTAATGCACGAAATCCGGATCACATTCCTGTTGGTCGTCCGGCAAGGCCATCCAGGACTGGATGCCGTGCAGGCGCGAGGCGCTGTTCAGGTCGTCGCCGGCGCGTTCCGAATGCACGATGCCGCGCCCCGCCGTCATCAGGTTTACCGCTTCCGCCCGGATTGGCTGAACCACCCCGAGGCTGTCGCGATGCATGATTTCGCCTTCGAAAAGGTAAGTAACCGTGGAAAGTCCGATATGCGGGTGCGGGCGCACCTGGATCCCTTCACCCGGCGGGAATTCGGCAGGCCCCATGTGATCGAAGAAAACGAAGGGGCCGACCATTCGTCGCCGGCCCGAAGGCAGCACGCGCCGCACGCTGAAGCCGCCCAGGTCCCTCGAATGAGGTTCGATAATCAGTTCGACCTTGCCACCGCAACGGGTACAGGTTGGTTCATTTGCGGCCTGGTAACTCATGTTCGTTCCTCAAATCAGACACTGATTAGCATTGAAGTCAGGTACCGGATCAACCAGATAGTTTGTTTTCAATCCTTGCGCGCCATTTTCGGCAGGCTCAGGTGCAACAGCGCGTAAGCTGCCAGTGCGGACAGGATAGAACCCACCAGGATACCCAGCCGATCTCCGCTAAAGTAGTCCCCGCTGCCGTGTTCAAACGCCAGACCCGCGATAAAGAGACTCATCGTAAAGCCGATACCACAGGCGAACGAGACACCGACAATTTGCATCCAGCTGACATTGTTGGGGAGCTGAACAAAACGCAGTGCCACGCCGATACCAACAAAAGCCAGGATCCCCAGCGGTTTGCCGACGAGTAAACCCAGGATTACCCCCAGTGTCACCGGGTGTGCCAGGTCGGCCATCGACATGCCCCCCAGCTCAAGCCCGGCATTTGCGAACGCAAATATCGGTAAAATTGCAAACGCTACCGGACCATGCAAATCGTGCTCCAGCGTGCGTAATGGTGATTGTCCTTCGCGATCACGCATCGGCACGCAAAATGCAATTAATACCCCGGCCAATGTTGCATGTACACCCGATTTCAACACCGCAATCCAGAGCACGATGCCAAGTAGAATATAACTCGAGGTGCGCGTCACACCCATCCTGTTCATGACTACACCGATAACCAGGGCCACGGCAGCAACCAGCAGCGATGACACTGCCAGGTCCCCGGAATAGAACAACGCGATAATAACGATGGCGGCCAGATCATCAAATATTGCCAGCGTCAGCAGGAAAACCTTGAGCGATGTCGGCACCCGGGAACCGAAGACGCCGAGCAAGGCCAGCGCAAACGCAATATCGGTCGCCACCGGAATGGCCCATCCGTCGAGTGCGACAGCATCGCCCCAGTTGAGCCAGGCATAGATTGCTGCAGGCACGACCATACCGCCGAGTGCCCCCATACCCGGCAATACGACTTGCTTAAACGATGACAGCTCCCCTTCCATGACTTCTCGCTTGATTTCGAGTCCAATCAGGAAAAAGAATATGGCCATTAAACCATCGTTGATCCAAAGCAGCAGCGGTTTGTTGATTGACAGCGCACCGATCTGCACCGCCACCGTTGTATCCAGCAGTTCACTGTAGAAAACTGCCAGCGGAGAATTGGCAACCAGTAACGCGACGATGGCCGCGAGCAGCAACAGGATACCCCCTGCCGATTCCAGTTTCATAAAGTCGCGGACCGCGTCCACGATTAGCGGGGTCTCGTTGTCTTGTTTCATATAATTCAATTGCCAGAGATAGTCAGTAATGCACCAGTGCCCTAGATGGGGATTTTCCAGGTTATAAAAAGTCTATATCCACCGCTTTCCAAAGCGCTCAATTTATCACGATCGGTTCGTGTTATCATGTTTTGTCAATCCACGCACGAGGAGAGAACCATGAGCGCTTACCTGATTGCCAATGTCAAAGTAAACGACGATTCCTGGATTCCAGAATATGCACAAAAAGTACACGATATCGTGCATAAGCACGGTGGTAAGTACCTGTCGCGCAGCGGCAATTTAACCCCGATCGAAGGTGAACTACCCGACGTTACCGTTATTGCCCTGATCGAATTCCCGACAGTAGAGGCGTGCAAGGCCTTTGTAAACGACCCGGATTACGCACCATTTGCGCAGGCACGCCAGGCCGGAACCGAAAGCAATTTTTACGTGATCGACGATACCGACCTTGCACAGGGCGTGCCCTACCTGCCCCCGGGCTAAATCTACCCCGGGGTTGGGTCGAGCTAGGCTTCAACCACCTTGGCGTCGGGCGCATTCTTCTGCACCGACGCGATACCGTTGTCACGGCCGGAAGCGCTGCTATAGGACTGGCTGGTGCCGATTACCTGCTTGTTCCTGGCCTTTAGATTGAACCTGAATTTACCGGAAGCGGTCTCCTTTTTTTCGAAGTTTGCCGCGTCGGCCGAATTCTTACGCACCGATTCAATACCATTCGCACATCCCGCCTTGGCACTGTATCCCTCGCTGGAGAGAATAATTTCGCCATTACCCGCCTTCAGACGGAAGCGATGTCCACCAGATTTATCTCTATAAACTTCAAATTTCCCAGCCATGTCATCTCCCTGGATTGTTAAGTTGTTTGGGGCCGCTATAGTCTCTAATTGCAACTAATTTTACAAGTGTTCCCGGGGGCTTCCAAATCGGCTGGAAAAGACGTAAATTCCGAGAACTTATCGGAATGTGGGTAATAGGCATGCGTTGGCGTGGCCGAAGACAGAGTAGCAATGTTGTAGACAAGCGCGGAACGCGTATGCCCCGAATGGCGCGTCTCGGTGCCGGCGGTGGCGGTATCATGCGCCTGCTGCCGCTCGCGTTTCGAGTTCTGGGCTTCAAAGGGACGCTGATCGCAATCGTTCTGGTTGTTGGATACACCTATTTCAGTGGTGATTTGCAGCGTTTTCTGGATGACGGCGGAATGGCGAGCAGTCAACCCAGTTCGACCAACCAGCCGGTAAAACAAAGCGAAGCAGAAAAACAACTGGTCGAGTTCGTATCCACGGTACTCGCCGATACCGAGGACAGCTGGAACGAATTATTCAGGCAGGCAGGCCAAAGTTACCGCGAACCACGGCTGGTTTTATTTCGCGAGGCGGTCGCGACCGCCTGTGGCACAGGTTCGGCACAAATCGGGCCTTTTTATTGCCCGGCCGATCAAAAGGTTTATCTCGATCTCAGTTTTTTTGACGAACTAAAAAGGCGGCATGGGGCGCCCGGGGATTTTGCACAGGCCTACGTCATCGCGCACGAGATCGGCCATCACGTGCAAACCCTGGCCGGTATCTCGGCAAAGGTTCATAAGGCTAAACAATCTTTAAGCCAGGTAGAGGCTAACCGGCTATCGGTCAAACAGGAACTGCAAGCCGATTGCTATGCGGGAATCTGGGCACATGACGCCAGGCGTTCACGGCAGGTGCTGGAAGCGGGTGACATCGAGGAAGGCCTGGCCGCGGCCAGTGCAATCGGTGACGACCGCCTGCAGAAGCAGGCACGGGGTTATGTTACGCCGGACTCCTTCACCCACGGCAGTTCCGAACAACGCGTGGCCTGGTTTAAAAAGGGTTTGTCAGAAGGCACATTAAAGGCCTGCGACACTTTCGCCGCAGGTGCACTTTAGATATTCGATACCGCAAGCCCGAGTTGCCTTGTTGCTAGAGTCCGTGCGTGCCCGAGTAACCACTGCGGCCGGGCGACGTCCAGTCGTTTAACGATCCATCAGCCGGTTTATAAATCTCGACCTTGAGCGGGAAACAGGGCGTGCTGTCGTCGGAATGACTGCTGCCGCAGTCCCCACCGGGACAGGTAGACAGCGCGCCGAGTAAATCGATCTCGGCAAAAAACTCGATGAAATCACCCGGTCGCACCGGGCTCGCCTTCATGAAATATTGATGGGTATCGCGCGTGAAACCGGTGCACATGAATACGTTCATGACGTCATGCACGTGCAACTCGGCCTCACCGGGCGGCAGGTTCCTCCCCGCAACGAGCGCACGCGTCAGGTTTGAATGGCAGCAATGATGGTAATCGACACCCTTCAGCATGTAATTGGTGTAGGGATCACAGCGCGTGCCGATCACGTCATGCACACCACCGCCATCCTCATCCCAGCCGTACCAGTCCAGGGTATCGTGGGTAATGGTCGCCATCGGCCGCAGCCCCGGCAGCGTGCTCCACAGGCGATCACCGGTGCTGACATGGGTCGCGTGCAGCTGGCGGGTCTTGCCGCTGAAGAAGCGCTCGGATAGGTCATGCGCATTCCACAGGTTCAGATCGCCCACCTGCGAACCCTCGACACTGACAATACGGAAAAACGAACCTGCCGCAACCTCGAAGGTCGCGCCATCGCGCGGCGGCACGGTAATCTCGTCTACCTTGTTCATACCCTCGCGCGCCTGTTGATACAGGGCGAGATTAGACGATGGTAGCTGATCAACTTGGTAGCAAACAATTGGAGCTGCTGCGCGCCGACTGGCCGCATCTGCAGGTGTTCTATTGGAATTTTCTTCAGACATGTCGAGGCTCGCTGTCAGTTTCGAATTGAACGATATCTTACTGTATCGCGACTCAATCCTGCAGCAGGCGATTGGCGACGCCGTTAGCCCGGGCAAGCTGACACTGGGCGGGAGTTAACTGCTGGCTTTCGGGGCGGGTACGTCCCTGCATCAGGTTGGCAACACCGACGACGTGTTCGCCGCTGTTGGCAATTACGTGGTAAAGCTCATGCGCAAGCGCGACCCCGGGGTCATCGACACCCAGCATCAGCCACACGCTCGACGCGAGCCAGGGCCGCATACGGGTATTACCCAGGCCAAAAGCCTCGCCATCAAATGCGGCCTGCATGCGGGTATCGCGCGCGAATACTACTGTCGCGTTCGCAGTGCCGGCAGCTTTGAGCAACGTGTGCGCGCTACCGGTAGACAGGTCGCGCAGGTAATCTTCAGCGTCGATGGCATGTATCAACACCTTGCCGGCGATGATCGAACACTGTGCGAGTATCTCGTAAGCCTGCTGCACGGCCTGCTCGACCCGTTGATGCGTCCAGCGTGAATCGAGCACCAGGATGTCAAGCGGCAAGCGGAATCCGTTATCGAATTGCGGCGGCCCCAGGTCGAGACCGGGAAGCGGCTGTTTAATCACCCCGGCGCCGGCGAGCGGGTCGGCAATATAACCGCTGCTAACCCAGTCGCGAGCACCCGGGCTGCTGTTGCCGTAGCGATTACGGAGTTCACCGGCGATGTCGGCCGCATCCCATTGCGGGCGCGCCATTTTGAGCCGGGCAGCAAGCGCGGTTACCCGGGATACGGCATAGCTCGAACCCGAAACCCGGGTCTCGGAACCGGAATAGTCGAGCGCCGTCACCCGCTCCGCCGGCACCAGGTAATCGACCGACACCCTGCCCCAGTTGGTACGCTCGGCGGGTTGCACGAAGTCGTCCGCCGATGTCACCACGATTACGTTGGCAAGATCGAGCGCCGCCGGGTATACCGGTCGTTCATCGATGTCTCGCCCGTCGTTACCGGCCGAGACAATAAACAGCATTTGCGGATGAGCACTCGCGGCACGCTCGAAACTGCCCCAGTCTTCCAGCCGGTTGCTGCCGAGCGGCATACCGAGAATAGTCACCTGGTTGTCCGCGGCGTGCTCGACCAACGCCTGCATGCGCGACATATCAGGCCTTGGATAGCGATAGGGGACCAGTTCGATAGCCGGGGCCTCGCGCAGCAACAGCGACGCGGTGCGCGTGCCATGGCGCTGCAGGAAGAACCCGGAATTGACCGGGTGGGCGTCATAGGGCAAGTCATCCATATCCCAGAAATCGTAGCCGACCAGTTGCCCGTCGCTGTCCCGGGCAAGGCGGAGGTTGATTTCGGGTAAGCGATAGTTAACTCCTGAGTCCACCATGCCTACACGTACAGGCGTGTTCTCACCGGGATGTTTTAGCGGTTTTGCGGGGTCCCGTTCGATAAATTCCAGAGGCGGGTTCAACCAGTCGGGATCGCCTTTTGGCTCAAGCTCCGTATCCAGCGTAACGATACTTATCGCCTGCCCCTGCGCGGTATAGTTAATCTTGCGCGCGACCTGCAGGCTGCAATCGGCACTTAGCGACAGCAACACCAGGGGGTCACCAAACTCGCCAAACAGTGAGCTGACAAACCGAACCGGCTGGCCCGCGCGTTCGATGACATCGAGTTCCACGAGGCCCTTATCATCAACATCGATGCGATTCCGGGTACCAACTAACTTTTCGCGAAACCTGATCTCGGATTTAACGATCGCCCCGGTTGTAAATCCCGGTGCGGGTTCGGCGGTAGTTTTCCAGTCACGGCAGGTCGCCGTCGCGAACTCCAACAAACGCCGGGCTTGCCATTCGTTTGCCATTGCGCTGTTGGAGATTAACAACAACCCGATAAAAATAAACTGGAACTGCATCGATATATTTTGCGTGAGTAACACAGGTCTAGTCCAATAAAACCGCACATCGGGTAGAATTCCGAGTCATGGCTGCTTTCTGTCTTGCGGTATTGCTGTTACTGGTCACGCCCGGACCCGGTGTGTTGTCGACGGCCGGGGTTGGCGCCGCGTTTGGATTTAACGCCGGCCTGCGCTATGTCACCGGTCTTTGTATCGGCACCAACCTGGTGGCGCTGATCGTGGTCTCGGGGCTGGCGGCGATTATCCTCGCCACGCCCTGGGCAAGGAATACGTTGCTGGTGGCCTCGGCTTGTTACCTGCTGTATCTCGCCGCGCGTATCGCCTTTGCCGGCAAAAAGATTGCGTTCATACATGCTGACGAAAAACCCGGGATTCGTGCCGGCCTGCTGCTGCAATTTATCAATCCAAAAGCCTACGCCGTCAACATGACCTGGTTTACCGGGTTCGTGCTGTTCCCAGGCTCGCTGGTCACCGAAACACTGGTTAAATTCCTGGTGATCAACCTGATCTGGATTCCCATTCACCTGTTATGGCTTTTCGCCGGCAATGCCGTCAACCAGCTCGACCTGAGCCCGCAGACCCATTTTCTAATCAACTGTGCGATGGCCCTGGCGATGGTGGTTGTGGTTGGGCTGGCAATATTTTCGCTGGCCTGATTATTTCTCGTCGACGAGAAAGCGATAGCGACTGGACCATTGCTGGACCTGCCCCGGGGCCAGGTTAATGCGAATAAACGGTTCAGGACAGGCAGCACGCTCGACCGCCCAGAACACCATGCGCGAAATCGGCGCGTCGCCGCGGAACTCGACCGCGGCGCCGGTTTTATTATTGCGTACCAGCGCAGCATTGTAATCACCGGGATCAGCACCCTCGAATACCGGAATCCACAGTGATTCCTGTCGCAGCGGTTCATCCACCTCGATTGCGTTGCCACGAAACCAGGCCAGGTTATTGATCGCCACGGATTCATCGGTAGAAAACGGAAACTCGACCCGGTAATCGGGGCCATAGGGGACGTCGTCGATGAGCGTGAAGTTATGGTTGTAGTTGTTGATATCGATGGTTTTCGTACCGCTGTTCTCGAGACGATGCTCGATGACAAACGCGGCCTGGTCGGCTGCCAGGCGAATGGTTTTTCGGTAGCGATAGGCCCAACCGCGTTCACCCTCGAGATCCTGCTCAAAGCTCACCCAGTCAGGGCCGTGTTCGATATCCCATTCACCCGCGCGGATAAGACGGTAATTTCCGTGAAACTGGTACTCGTCCGAGTCACCTTTTGCCAACATCCCAACCCCGATCTTGACGAAGGACTCGCCCGTTTCAGCCTCGGCAAATCCCATCGGGTTGAACATCGCAAATTCCTCGGCAGGACCGCTGACCGAGTCATGACCCAATGGATTATGTTCGACGTGCAGGGGAGCGTAGAAACGGTGGCCTGCATAATCGACACGTTCGATGATTCCCGACCAGTCGAAGCGGGTACCGCGGTAATAGCCATGCGCGGCATCGGGCAGGTAAATCGAAACCTGGATAAAACCATTATCCAGTTCGACTTTCGGATAATCCATGGCGGCGAAAACGTACATACTTTGCGTCAACATCCAGATGGCAATAATCAGTTTCTTCATAAAAACAGTCGCAGTAATCCAGCTACCATCGTGAGCCGGATTCGCTCAGGCGATTGCTTTCGCTAACATTCGGGGCCTGCCCGACGGAATCTCGTTCGCCGCGATAACGTGGCTATACCAGTACGCGGAATTTTTCAGGGTACGCTGCTGGGATTCGTAATCGACATGAATGATGCCGAAGCGCTTCGAATAGCCCTCGGCCCATTCAAAGTTATCCATCAGCGACCATAGTGCATAGCCGATACCGGGCACGCCATCCTCGATTGCGCGACCATATTCAGCGAGGTAACGGCGGTGAAACTCGATGCGTTCCTCGTCATCGACCGCACCCTCGTGTACGGAATCGGCATTGGCCATTCCGCTCTCGGTGACCACCAGCGGCAACTGGTAACGATCGTTATAAAATTTCGGTGCCCAGTACATGACTTCGGGCGTCACCGGCCAGCCCATGTCGGTGTGCGCAAGACCTTCCCTGTCGACAATTTCAAAACCGGTTTCGTCACTGGCACGCACATAACTACCCCAGTAGATATTGGTGCCGAAGTAATCGAGAGGTTGGCAAATCGTCTCGAGGTCACCAGCCTTAATATCGGGCATGTCGTTAGCGAACAGTTCCCTCCCGTCCCCGGGATATTGACCCAGCACCATCGGATCGGAGAACCAGGTGTTATTGAAAACATTCTTTTCCAGGATCGCAAAGTTGCGCGCCCTTGCCGCCTCGATATCCTGCTCGAGATCGGTATCGGGCATGAAAAAGTTGCCGGTGTTGGAGGCACTGATAAACGGGTCTTTCTTGGCCCCTGCACTGATGGCCTGCACCGCCTTGCCATGGGCCAGCAGGGTATGATGCGCGGCGCGCAAAACCTCAGCAAAACCCATCTCGAGTCCGGGCGCATGCGTGCCCTGTTGATGACCCTGGCCAATATAAACCTGGGGTTCGTTGAGCGTGCACCAGTTCGTCACCCGGTCAGAAAGCCGGTCGACGATGAGCGCAGTGTAATCGGCAAACCAGTCGGCGCTGTCGCGATTCAACCATCCGCCGCGACAATAAAGTTCGTAGGGGAAATCCCAGTGAAACAGGGTGAGCCATGGCGTGATATTGTGTTCCAGCAGCTCGTCGACAAGATTGCTGTAGAAATCCAGGCCCTCCTGGTTGATCCTGCCGACGCCAGCAGGCAGTACCCGCGGCCAGCTGACCGAAAATCGGTAGGCCTGCAGGCCGATATCGGACATTAAACCGACATCTTCGCGGTAGCGATGTAAATGATCGCAGGCGACTCTGCCGGTATCGCCACCGATAATCTTACCCTCGTGTTGTCCGAGCATATCCCAGACCGAACGGCCGCCGCCATCGCGGTAGGCAGAACCCTCGATCTGGTAGCTAGAGGTAGCCGCGCCCCAGACGAAATCCTGTGGGAACTTCATTCTCAATCATCCCGGGAGACTAATCCGTTGCTGCCATACAAATTTTGAAATGCCAAACCCGGGCAGGCCTAATTCCTGTAAACGGGACCCGGCAGCGTAAGCGGCCCGGCCGGGCCGTCCAGCATGCCAACCCAGGTATAACCCCATCCCCCCATGGTTTCTCGAGCGATAAATTCATTGTTGCCCACATCGGCAGGATCGAACAGCGGGGTAAACGCACCGGGTGTCATCGCCAGGTCGGATGCCGTCAGTTCACGCAACATTACCGGGTAGGCTACGCCCCCGGGCGGCGGCGCAGGCAGGAAGCCGGCGATGAAAAAGGTAGCCGAATCAAAATAGTTATCGAGGGCCGAGCGATAAGCCCTGATCGTCTGCTCCCTGATCAATTCACTACCGGGAGGCGCGGCAGCAACGGTAGCGGTATACAGTTCGTGTAAAGCGCGGGCAGTGTACCACTGGTTTTCACCGGATGGTGCTCTGGCCTGTGCCGTCGCATACACGTAAAAAGTCGCTTTTGGATTGCCGGCGACGGCGGCCGCAAGCGCAAACTTGGCTCTGTTGAAGTCTTCGCCTGGTTCATCGTCAGGAGGCGGATTAGCGGTCGCAAATGGCACGTTGGCATAGGGATTGTCCGGGTCGTCCAGCACGCAGGTTTCTGTAGCAATGCCAATATCATCGCAAAACAGGTTAAGGACAATGTCGGTCGGTATTGCCAGCGTGTTAGTCACGTCTCCGTCATCGCTATCCTTGCCGCAACCGGTGGCAATAATCAACAGCGAGCAAACGATCGCAAGACGTCCGATTCTGACCCCTGACGACTGAGCATTTATTCTGAATGGTTTAATCATGATAATTACCTCGACTGGTATGCTCAATGTTTAGAATTTGAGTTCGAAATAGGTTTGAACTTCCATCATGTATTCGTTGTCACCGTCCTTGAATCCATCTGCCGGATCTGACAGCTCGTCGAGCTCGCGGTAGAAAAACTTGACCCCCCATCGGCTTGAACGCTCTTCACTCAACAACTGGTCAAGCAGGCGCGCGTACTCGAACTTCACCTGCAGTGGGTATACGAGGTTGAACTGCTCCTGGAAATCGTAAGGCCCGAAATCGTCCACCTTGATATCAGCCCCGTAGATGTGCTTCTGGTCGACAATCATCTTGCCGTCAATGCTGAAGAATTCCAGCGTTTCCTCGCCAGGCTTACCGCTGGACTGCTTGGTACCGGTGTACAAATTCAAAATGGTTCTAAGCCCCGGGCGCGGATTAAAGATCATTTTACTCTTTATCAGCCATACGTCTTCTTCAGCGAGACCCGCGCCAAATGAGTTGTTGACCCCATTTTCGAAGAACTGGTTGGCGTCGGTATCGGTACCGTACCGGGTCCCGGTGAGTCCGATGTTAAAGGCAAACGGGGCATCTTCTTTCATGTCGATATCCCAATCGTAAAACCAGCTGCCCGGGGTCGGGTCGTAGGTAAAGAATACTTCTGCAGACGACGCTTCCCGATTATCGAGCACCGCGAAAGGATCTTCATCCCGGTTACGGGGATCGATACCGTTGCTCAGGTTTGGACCTACGGTAACTGGTGCGATGAGCGGGTTGGAGTCGACCAGGTTTTCCCGATACAGGATGCGCGGATAGAGCATGTAGGGATTCGAATACAACATGATGCCGGCCTCAACTTCCTGCTTGTTACCGAGGGCCGAATAGGGTAGCTCGGAGTCAAATTCTGCCAGCGGATCACCCCCGTCGGCCACCAGCCCGGCATAGTTCATTGCCACGTAAGCGCGCCGATCATCAGGTCCAAATGCCAGCTTGGCCTTGAAACCGAGCGTATCTTCGAATTCGATTTCATCAACGACGATATCGTCACCTTCGATCCGATCATACTCGTCGCCCTCTTTTTCGGTGCCGGCGATAATACCGCCCAGCTCAAGCCTGGCGCCGTTGGCAAAATCGGTCCTGGAGTAAATGGTTGCCTGCCTCGACTGTCTTACTGTGGCCTCGCTATCCGACGAAGAATCACTGCGCTGCGCAATATCTTCAGAGAACATAACCGCGTACTTTTGACCCAGGGTGCTTGTCGCACCACCGCCGAATTCGTATTTGACCATCGCGAGTGGATTGGCACCCCAGTAAACTTCAGGTCCGGCTAGGATTTTCAGTCCTAACAGGTCCTTCTTACCGGCAAACTCAAAGCCATAGGGCGCCTTGGCATTCCAGATATCCTGGCCTTCCATGTCGGTGGTCTCGCGTAACAAGCCGAAGAAGTCACCCTCGAAACCCCAGTGGTAGCGTGGCACGTGGTAAAACGCTTCAAGATCGTAATCGTCGGCTGTATAGGTGGCCTGGAAATCATAAATTTCGACACGCTCGCGGTCTTCGAGTGTTTCATCACTGGCCACGACGCCAAATTCGCCGTCTTCCAGTTTCTCAACCGTAATCGGAAAACCGCGATCGCCGTAGCGTTGTTCGAAATTACTTTCCGCCACGTTGGCAAGGATGTTGATCGTAAAGTCGCCCTTGATACGGCTCGTGGGTTGAAACGCAAAATCGAGATCCAGCATCTGCCCATCAACAAACTCCAGGCCATCTTCTCCATCTTCAGAGATATCTTCATCAAACCCCTGGATCAGGTACTCGCCCTTGAAACTGCCACCTTCAAGTCTGAATTTCTCACTATCCCGCTTCGACTTGTTGAGTTCACGGATGACGCCCTTAAGCGAGTAAAGTTCCATGTCTAATTCGTTAATGGCCTGGTCGATGGCGGGTTTGCCCATGCTGTAGGGATTGTTGCGCCAGATTTCTCTCAACACGTCGTAGGCCATACGGGGCTCAGCCAGGTAAATTCCCTCGTCGCTGAGATCGCCGATCCGGGCGACGCCAAACCACTCTTCGTTCATGTTGTTCTGGCCTTCGACATAGTCAAATTTATAGCCGCCGTTTGCCCATGAAGCGGTGCGGTCCTGGATATCGAGGTTCTCGGTCTGGCGATATTTCCACCATTCGTCACGCCACTCGAAAACAAAGCCACCCAGGGCATTGCCTTCCGCGCCATTACCATAACTTTTACTGTAAATTTCCTGCCATAATCCCCTCAGGTAACTGGCCTGGCCTTCCTGGTCCTCGGCAAAATCCCGCGCGTTGAAGGCATCACTACCGAATTCCATGAAGACGATCGGTAAATCAAGCTTTTCCTTGACATCACGCCACAGCGAAACGTTGTTTTCTTTATCTTCAAAGCTGATACCACGATAGGCGTTAATGCCGATCAGGTCCCAGTCTTTACCATATTCTGCGATCAGGTCGATATACTGGATATCGCCGTTAACGATGGTAAATATCCGCTCCGGATCAACTTCTCTACTCGCCTGAATAACTTCGTCAAACAGGCTGTAGAGGAACTTCGCTTTTTCGCGGTTCTGCTCGCCGACCGGCAGGTTTTCGATTTCAAAGCTCGACCAGGAAAGTCCGTAGTTGCTCTCGTTACCGAGCGCAATCATCAGCACGCCCGGAACATCCTTGTACATCTCGACGAACTCGAGTACCTGCTGTTTCAGAGCTTCGCGCGTCTTGGGATCGGAATAGTCGGTAGTCGGAACAAAGACACCATCGATAACGGCACCGTAACGGCCCATCAGGGGATTGACCACGGTCATTATGCCGTAGGTTTCCCAGATATAGGTGACCCACTTGGGTGGAACCCTGACGAAGGAACGGGTTGCGGTGACGCCGGCCTTTGCCATCAACCCGAATTCATGATCGATCAGGTTCTTGATGAACTCCTCAGACTGTCCATAAAGATCGTAGGTATAATTGGTGCCGACGGGCTTGTAATCCCAGACGAAACCCTTGACGTAGAAGTCTTCGCCATTGACCATGAGCTTCCAGCCCTTGTCGTCTTTATACGTGGTTACTTTGTCGGCGGCAGCCTGTGCCTGGCCGGTTAGCGCAAAAAGCATCAAACTCGCGGCGATAAAAACGCCACCGATCTTCTTTGCAGAAGCGACACAACTCAACTTCGCCATAACTCCACCCCTCGGTTTATATGTTTAATATGGCTAATATCCAAATTCACGAAGCGGAAGAGCTGGAACCAATGACGATTGATCACATCAGATTGAATGCCTGGTTTTCACAGGCCCTGCTCACGGCTGTCCTCTTCGGAATATTTTTTATTAATAGCCTGCCGACTATTACCCCTGCCAGTCTTGGTCTCGACAATCGAGATGGCTATTTATGCTATATAGCAGTCTGCACAATTAGAATTCCATTGTCAACAAAATAAACTGCCTATCACAGGCTGAATAGTCTATTTCTCCTGAAAAATTCAATCTCACGGCGCGATTGGCTATAAATGACCCAGTCGAAATAAGCTCTATAGCATCCGGCTTATTTCAACGGAACGCGCAGGGTCTGCAACGCGTTCGGTTCGATAACTACCTCGGCATACTGCGCACCCAGCTGCAGCGCGTAATGAATTGGCCTCTTAGTCGTATTCAACACCTGGATACTCAAAAAACCTGCGTCATCGATCGACGCACTGGCATGAATCGCATCGTCGTCGAGGGTGATGATATTTTTGTCGGCTTGCACCGCGCGATCACCCGGCCGAATCGTTTTACTGAGCTGTGCCAGCACATGGTAAACAGGTGTGTAATACACGTATCCCGTCGAGGTATCGATCATGATCGGCGCGCCGCAATAATTACCGACATGATTGGGGCCGCCACGCGCGTCGAGGACCACGTTCCAGTCGATCCAGCCTGAAACCCAGTGATTCAGACTGACGATGATATTCCTGGCATAACGATGCACGGGCGCGTACATCGGGTGATCTGCGGCGACAACGCCATCCCAGGTTGCGCTATAGGCCCAGTCGCTGGCGTTATCGTTCCACCAGAAATCATCATTATCGAACCAGCCGGATTCCTTGTAACCTTCAGGGTCCAGCACACCCGGCGGTGCGTCTTTGCCGAGGTCGTCGATACAACCCTCGGTATGGATGATCGAATGCTGTGGATACTTGTCATGTACCCGTTCAAGAATGTCTTCGTAGACCTTGAAGGTGCTTTCGTACCAATGCACCGCGGCGCCGCTGACGTACTTTGCACTATCCGGGTCAGCATAAATCACATCTGCCCACTGTTCGAGATCCGTGCGGCCATGATCGAGCATGAAAAGCTCAATGTCCCGGTAACCACCCTGCTGCAACTTTGGTCCCAGGTAGCGCTTGATCAAGTCACGCTGCGATTCGGGCGTAAAGTGCATGCTTTCCCAGTTGCCGTTATTACCGTACGGCTCGTTAACCGGTGTCAGTCCCCAGAGATTCACGCCCTGCTGCCTGTAGGCATCGAGGTACCTGACGAGATAGTCGGCATAGGTTTCGACATACTCGGGTTTGAGTGAACCGCCGATACCGTCGTGGGTGGTTTCCGCCGTGCCTGGCTGGTACCAGTCCTCAATGTCCTTCATCCACGGTGGTGCAGTCCAGGCAGAGGCGACAATTCTAAAATCGTCATCCTGCTGACCCTGCTTGATCTCGAGCGCCTGCCGGATCATCGGCAAGAGGTCGAAACCCGTATCCTTGATCCCCGGGTACCTGTCCACGCTAAACCCATCCTGGTCAACTGCAATGCTGAAATGCGACAGGGTCGTATCGTCTTTAACCTCGGCATAGGAATACTTTCCCTCGACCGAGAAATCGGTCGAACCGATGGGAGTTCGTGCGAGCGAGAAATTGGCGCCCTGTTCCCCGTAAACACGGTTCATTACCTCGGCCCTTTTTTTCTCATCGAGATGTGCGAGTACAAATGCCGAGGCTTCGGTGAATGACGAGCCGATTCCGTGCAGAGTTTGCTTGATGACATCCGGCCGCACGCGGATGATATTTCCGGTGTCCACGGCGCCGCAATAAAAATTGATATTGTCTTTGCGTGCCAGCTTGTCACCCGCCTCGGAAGTCAGCAGCACTTCCGAGGATGATGTCAGGCCGTAGTTGGGCGCGCTTGCATCGGACATGGTGACGCCAGATTAAACCGCAACACTAAACAAGTTTATCGAACAACTTAGGCTGGGTCGGCAGCAGCGGCACCGCGTCTTTGCTCGAGCTCATCGCGGATTTCGTGCGCCCTTTCCTCGGTGATATCGAATGCCGCGACCGCCCACATCGCCAGCAGCGAGGTTGCGATTGGGACCAGCACATCAAAAAAGCGCATCAGGAATATAGCCTGCTCGGTCTGATTGCCTTCCAGCGCCACGTCGAAGCCGGTCGCATTCAGCAGAAAACCGCCCCCGGCCAGGGCCAGCGCCATGCCGAGCTTGACCACCCACCAGAAAATGGAGCCGAACATGCCTTCGCGTCGCTCATAGGAATTCAGTTCGTCATAATCACAGACATCCGCGATCATTGAACCCATCAGCGTAAACAGTCCGCCAAGACCGAACGCCATCAGCGGCGCGGGGACCAGCAACAACCAGGGGATTTCAGGGTTGTAACAAAACCATTTCATGCCGTAACCGACGATAGAAATACCGATCGCGATAAAGAAAGCCTTGCGCTTACCGAATTGGGTCGACATCCAGGTAACGATGCCGATGACGATAAACGTTGAAATTGCGCCTATCGTACCGGACCATCCCGCGTATTCCGCGCCGAGCTCGGTATTTCCACCAAACACGTAGTAAATGATGACGTAAAACTGGAACGACGAAATCAGCATGAAGCCGTTGAACACGAGGAAGGTCGCCGCGCACAGTTTCAGAAAGGGCCCGACCTTGAGCGTCATCACGAAACCAGCAAAGAATTCCGTCATGTTCTTCTTTACCGCCTCCCCGAGCGATCTCTTTACCTGCTTTTCAGCCAGTTGCTCTTCGGTTAATTCCGGGTGGCTGAAGCGCTCACGCAGAAAAATCGCCGGCATAACACCGATCGCGATGGCCAGCGCGCCGATCGCGATGGCCAGGTAAGAAGCACCGTCGACCATGCCGTCGAACATTTCCGCCTGCATGATCAACAGGAACCAGGGTGCAACGACGTAAGCCAGCTGCCCCATGAAATTCTGCACCCCCATCAGGCGCGTGCGCTCGTGATAATCGGGCGTCAGCTCGTAACCGAGCGCTACCCAGGGCGTGGCGAAAACGGTGTATCCGAGATAGAAGACCAGCGAGCCGATCAAGAAGTACCAGAAGTAAAAGCTCTCCGACTTGCCTGCCGGCAATTGCCAAAGCAGGGCGAATATCAAGCCGGCCGCGATCGCGCCAACGAAGATATAGGGGCGACGTCGACCCCAGCGCGAGCGCGTGTTATCCGAGATGTAACCCATCAGCGGGTCGGTAATCGCGTCAGTCAGTCGAGGCAGCGCGCCCAGTAAACCGACCAGTGCCGGGTTCATGCCGAGGCCGAGGTTGAGCACGATGACCATGCCACCGATCGCCGCCGCCAGCAGGTTGTTGACGAAAGCGCCGAAGCCGTAAATGATCTTATGAATCAGCGAGATCCGGTCTTCCGGTTTGGTTTCGAAGTGCTTCTTGGCCGCCAGCTCGTCGGGCTCCATCGAGCGTGACATGGATACGCCGGAATTGTCATCGGTTTCGCTGGTTGCCATGGCCTTACCCCCTCGTTATGTGTAGCGGCTACCCCGCCGCTGTTTATTATCCAGGTGGGTAATGTCGGAATTTGAATCGACGCTGACCGGCCCTGCCGCAACCTTCCGGTTTACCGACATACCCTGGCCCTCGTCTTTGTCGATCATTACCTGAACCCCCCGATTCTGGTGAATATTCATTTTCGCTTGGCGCGTTTACTTCTAGAGTCGAACGGAGGATTCCCAGTCTAACTGGAAATCCCCCGTTGACAAACGAACCGCCTCGACTGCTAAGGACAAACCCCCATCGTGGTGGCTATGCAGATGTCGTCATAATAGACATCCGCCAGACTCGTCCCGGCACCACCGGTTGTTGCGGTCAACTGCAGCGTTATGCCCCCCGAAACATCGGTTCCAGGTGCGATATCATAAGTGAAACTGAAGTCAGTCCACACATCCGGATTCGGATCAAGCCCGAGCGGCGCGTTACCCAGGATCTGGGCACAGTCGGTTCCGCCACCGGTGAGCTCACAGAAGAATTCGGCAAAAGCGACACCACCGTCGACCAGAGACCCTCGTGCGGAAAAGGTGATGTAAACGGTCTGCCCCGCGCTCACCGTACCCACACCAAGATTGGCCTGCTTGATGATTGAAGCGGATCCCGGCTGCGTGTTCTGAATCCGGGCCGAGTAGGTGCCGTTATTGGGATTGGAGGTCGAAGCCTCCTGGACCCCGCTGGTACTCGGGAAAAGATCCCAACCGCTCAGATCTCCGGCCTCCACATCACCGTTGGTGGCGAGATTGCCGCCGCTCGGGGGCGGTGGTGCCATGCCCAGCTGAATATCATCCAGGTAGAAAGTCCAGAAACCCGGATTACCTGCCGCATCACCCAGGGTTCCGTTATCGAAGAATATCGAAACCGCGGTAATTCCCGCACTGGTTCGGCCCGTGAAATCAAAGGACAGGGTTTCCCATCCGGTGCCCGCAGTATTGACGATCGAAGTGGTATCACCACCATCCTCAATTTTAAAGGTCACCGCTGCTACTCGATTCGACCATACCTTCATGGTGATGATTTCACTGCTGGAGAAATCGATCGGCCCATCCAGTGTCAGCGTGGTGCCACCAAAGGTCTGATCCATGCGTGGTGCCACCAAAGGTCTGATCCATAAACTTCTGATGCTGTGCTACTTTGGCACTTGGATTGCCGGTCATATCCGGATTGTCGATGATAGACGTAGCTCCACCTCCGAAATCTCCAAACGTATAGGGTCCGCCAGCATCTTCAAAATCAACCGGTAGCCCGTCTGGTGCAGGTGGTGGCGGCGCAGCAGGACATGCACCACCAGCATTGCTGGGATTGCCGACATCGCTATCCAGAACAACCGAGACGTTGTCGAAGTAGGCATTAACTGTACAACCTGGGTTACCGCCACAATCAGACTTCAACTGCAGAGACAGTCCCCCGGACACATCAGGACCGGAGAGGGTGGTCATCGTATAGTTAACCCAGGTATCCGTTGGAGTAATATTACCGAAGAGAGCATCCGTTGCAGAGGCACCACCCCCGGCCATCTCGGACAGTAGCGCTGTCTGCACAACGCCACCTGCACCAGTAATCTCGCCACACATGTCAAATGAAACGGTAACAGATTGCCCTGATGTAACTGTACCCATAGCAAAGTTGTTTTGCGAAGCCACGGGAAATGATGCCGGGCCACCGCCGCCAGGGACGCTAGCCACGAGGTTACCCGACCAGGCTCCTGAAGCTGCCTGATCCATGGTTGCCGTAAATGTGCCGTTGTTAGCAACAAGACTCCAACCAGAAGTATCACCAGTTTCAAAGGTACCGTTGGTGAGCAATTCGCCACCAGCCGGGGGCGGCGGGGCAGTACCCAGTTCAATATCATCCAGGTAGAAGGTCCAGTTGTTCGGATCGCCACCGGCGTCACCCAGGGTTCCATTGTCGAAAAATATCGAGACTGCAGTAATTCCAGCACTGGTTCTACCGGTGAAATCAAAAGTCAGGGTTTCCCAACCACCGCCACCAGGAGCGGTAGTAGGTACAATTGAGGTCGTATCACCGCCATCTTCAATCTTGAAAGTTACATCAGCAACACGAGACGACCAGACCTTCATGGTGATGATTTCACTGCTGGAGAAATCAATCGGTCCATCCAGGGTCAGCGTGGTGCCACCAAAGGTCTGATCCATGAACTTCTGATGCTGCGCAACCTTGGCACTTGGGTTGCCGGTCATATCCGGATTGTCGATGATCGAGGTAGCTCCACCACCGAAATCTCCAAACGTATAGGGTCCGCCAGCATCTTCAAAATCAACCGGCAATCCCGCTGCAGGGGGTGGAGGGGGTGGAGGGGGTGGCGCACCCAATATCTCAATATCATCCAGGTAGAATGTCCAGTCATTCGGGTTACCTGCGGCATCACCCAGGATGCCGTTATCAAAGAATATCGAAACCGCAGTTATTCCTGCGCTGGTTCTACCGGTGAAATCAAAAGTCAGCGTTTCCCAACCACCCCCGCCAGGCGCGGTGGTAGGCACTATTGAAGTCGTATCACCACCATCTTCAATCTTGAGTGTTACGTCCGCAACGCGCGTCGACCATACCTTCATGGTGATGACTTCACTGCTGGAGAAATCGATCGGTCCATCCAGTGTCACCGTGGTGCCACCAAAGGTCTGATCCATGAACTTCTGATGCTGCACCACCTTGGCACTGGGATTTCCGGTCATATCCGGATTGTCGATGATCGAAGTAGCTCCACCACCGAAATCTCCAAACGTATAGGGTCCGCCAGCATCTTCAAAATCAACCGGTAATCCGGATGCAGCCGGAGGACCGCCGATGGGACCGCCAATGGGACAGCCTTTGCATTCTGCAAACAGGGGATCAACAACCTCTTCGGGCCCGTCGCCCTGGCCACAGCTGACCAGTAAAATAGAAAAAAGTGCCGCCGTTAACAAACGAAGCGCCTGTGGAATTCTGTAGAAACGCATTGCGAATCCTCCGGTTTTTGGTTAACTAACGGTCCTTAAGACTCTGATTAGTTTGTTACTAAAGTCGTCTACAACTGCCGCGTACGGTTAACGCAAGGGGCGATAGATAACTAACTGAAATTGTTGTAACCTGCTTGTTATAATAATTATGCTATATAGCACTTTAAACGCGCCGACTTGGTCCTGTCAAGCCCTATTTTGGCGCGGTTAATGGCGATTCAATGACAATTTTGACGACCCTGATAAATCGTGCTATTCAAATTTTTCGGGTAAAGCTATGTAGCAGATGCTATACTGCTACAGCTAGTCGATAACGAAAAACCAAGAAATTATAAAAAAATAACGACCTACTAGCGGTGTTACAGGATCAACGAAAGCGGTCCTCACCAACCCTGAGTACTTATATCAAGGACATTGACTTTGGACACAACAATACCGAAATACCTGTTGGTTGAAGACCATATCAGGCAGCAGATCAAGCAGCGCAAAATAATCGACAAGCTGCCTGGCGAGCGCCAGCTGGCCGCCGAGCTTGGCTATTCCTACATGACGATTCGCAAGGCCATCGAAAACCTGGTTGACGAGGGCCTGCTCTACAAGGTTCCGACCAAGGGCACCTATGTCGCCGATCGCAAGACGCAAAAAACGAAAACCGGCACCATTGGATACTTTCTCGACAGCAGAATCGCCGGTGGTCTCTCCAGTCCGTACTATTCGCAGATTTTTGATGCGCTGCAGAAAGCGACCGCACGAGAGGGCTATTCGTTGATCTATTTTACCGATACCAACGAATCAGACCTGCAGCGGACATTGAAAAAGCTTGATGGCGTCATATCAACCTGCTTTCCGCGCGTTGAGGGCTTTATCCAGGAACTCAAGGCCGTCGTGCCGGTCGTGGTGATTGACAATAGTGCGGCCGATAAAACCATACCTTCTGTCATCCTCGATAATTTTAGCGCCCAGGTCGAATCGGTAGATTACCTGTGTTCGCTCGGACACGAACGCATCGGATTTATTACCGGGCTGGAAGATTCCGATGTCGGCAAGAATAGATATGAGGGTTATAAAAGCGGGTTGCAAAAAAACGGTATCGCTGTCGAACCGGAATTAGTATTTCGCGGCAATTACACCTTTGGCTCAGGCGTGAGCGGTGTTGACTATTTCCTTTCGCTCGAGCAAAGGCCGAGCGCGATCATGTGCGCCAACGACTCAATGGCGTTGGGCGCGATCAGCAAGCTGCACCAACTGGGACTGGAAGTACCTGAAGACATCAGTATTATCGGTTTCGATGACATCAATGTCGCGAGTCAAATTACGCCTCCGCTGACGACTATATTTGTGCCGATAAACGAAATTGCTGCATGCGCTTTCAACATGCTGCAGTGCCTCATCGACGGCAAGCCGCTGGAAAACAGGCATATTGCGCTGGCTGCGCACCTCGTTCCGAGGGGAACCAGCGCCGAAGTTGCGGCTGAACTAGTAACTGCCTAGATAGTTTTCTTACCCCGGAATGCCGGGAATTATCCCGCGTTTTCCCCCGGGTGATGTGGCCACAGGTGCGCGTAAAGCTCCTGCATGACCAGCTTGGGCTTGCGATCCACGGTAAATATCCCCCAGTGTTTCTCGGGTTCCATGGGATCGGGTGAGCCCTTCCAGGGTTCATCAAATGCTTCGAAAATAAATGTAAGCACCTGGTGCTCATTGCTCCAGTCAATAATCTGGCTGTAGTAGTGCGCCTGGAACTCCTGCGTCGCGTTCCAGGGTTCGATACCGCGGCCGTTCGAGTTGGTGGTCCAGCCGGCCTCTGTAATCACCACCGGTTTATCCGGGTAGTGATCGGCGACGCTGCGGTAATTTTGCCGCGTGTATTCGATCGCGCCCTCGATGGTGTGGTATTCCCACACCGGGTAGGTATGTAGCGAGAGAAAATCAAGCTCTGCCGCGAGCGGCTCGAGTTTTTGCGTCCACGGCACGTAATTTTCGCAGAATGTAACCGGTTGTTTTACCGTCTGCTTGATGCGGCGAACATAGGCAACCAGGTTTTCGACCGGCACCATGTGATCGGTCCATTCGACGGTCGCCTCGTTACCCACCGATACCGCAAACACGATATCCTGGTAATGATTCGCCAGGTAAATCATGCGATCGATTTCGGCACTGTTGGCTTCCCGGTTTACAACCAGTCTTTCCTCGGCGAAGTCAGCTCCCCACGGGCACCCGGGATTGCTCACCTCGGCGCGCATGTCAACGCCGAGCATAACCTTGAAGTCGAGCCCCTCGTTGCTGATGACCTGCAGCACCAGTTCGGCGTGCCGGCTGCAGTCATAGAGTCTCAGGTACTGCCAGTTATGATCGAGGATACGCAGGTCTTCACAGATCTCTTCGTAAGACGGATAAGTCCGGCTCATCGGTGACTGCTCTTCACGATAACCGGAATAGCAGATCGCGTTACCGAACTCGATATCCAATGCAGGTTGTTTCATTAATCCACCCTCAAGCATATTTCAGGTTACCGTCCTTGTCCCACAGTCCCCAGTAGGCACCGACATCGCCCTCGGCGCCGACTTTCCAGGATTCGTCGAAAGACGAAAAATAGAATATTTCGATCCCTTCCTCATCGGCCCACTGGTAGGTATTGATGAAATACTCCAGCGCATTATCGTAGGATGGCACCGCGCTGCCGAAAGGGGTGCCGGTGGTCGGCCAACCGGTCTCGCTGATGATGACCGGCTTGCCGTTGGCGACGCGTTGCGCGCGACGGTACATTTCTTTCATGTACACCAACGAGTACTCCAGCGCGCAACTCTCCCAGAACGGGTAACAATTGACCAGCAGAACGTCGACCGCCTCGGCGACGGCAGGATGGTTTTCGAACAGGAAATAGGCGTCGACGAAACTGACCGGCACGTCCGGCACCGCTTCCTTGGCGCGGCCAATATACTCGAGCAGCTGCTGCTCGGTCAGATCCTGGCGCAGCAGGTTTTCGTTGCCGACAACAAAAATGTCGGCATGCCCGGCCTGCGCAAGCGCGATACCGTTGGCCAGTCCGGCTTCGTTTTCCTCCAGGTCCTCGCCGAGGTCGACACCTACCATCGTCTTCAGTCCCATTTCATGAGCGATGCGCGGGGTTTCCTGGTTACCGTCGATACAGGAAAAGCTTCGAATCCAGCGAGTATAAGGCTGGATGATTGTCAACCGCTCGCGGATTTGCTGTTCGCTGATATGAATGCCCGGCGACTGCCCGTCGAGATAGGGACTAAACGAAATGCCGTGGATCTTGCGCTTGAGAATCTGCTGCAGCAGCGCAAGCTTGTCGGCTTGCGACAAATGCGAAAAATCGATACCGCGAATCGGCGCTACCTGCAACTCGGCGGCCCGCTGGTAGACATTGGCGCTCGAGCGGGAACGGACTTCATATGAATCATTTTCGTTTTTTGACACGGTTAAACCTTCATCTCTGGTTAGTTATCTGGTTAGCGGGTCTCGTGGCTGACCACGCCCACGTTTTCGTATACCGGATCGAGCGCGACCATCGCACCGATAAACGCCGGGTAGGCAGTATCGATGACATAGGTCGGGATCTCGCGCAGGTATGCGGTCAAGCGACCATGTCGCTCGAAACGACCGCGAAAACTCGACGCGGCAAAATAATCGATGATCCTGGGCACGATGCCACCCCCGATGTAAATGCCACCGCGGGCGCCCATTGTCAAGGCGAGGTTGCCGGCAACGGTGCCGAGAATGCCGCAAAATATTTCGAGCGCTTCGGTCGCCAGGCTATCATCGCCCCCAAGCGCCAGGCTCGACACCTCGCCCGGACTCAGCTTTATCGCCTCGCCGCGCTCGATCCGGCAAATCATTTGGTAAATCAGCGACAGCCCGGAACCGGAGACCAGTAATTCGGCCGAGACATGCTCATGGCTTTCACGTAAGCGCTCGATAATCTGCAGTTCGCGCGCATTCACCGGGCCGTAAGAAACATGCCCGCCCTCGCTTTCCAGTGGAATCCAGTGTTTGCCCGCGTGCACCGCACCCGAGACGCCGAGACCGGTGCCGGGTCCGATAACCGCCATCGGATAACCGGCCAAGGCCTCGCCACCCCCGATCCTGCGGCATTGCGACTCGCTAAACACCGGCAAGGCCAGCGCCAGCGCGGTGTAATCGTTCAATACCTTGAGATGGAGCAGACCAAGCGCCGCACGAGTTTCGCGCACGCTGAAACTCCAGGTATGATTGGTCATGTTCAACTGATCGCCGGTGACCGGAGAAGCAACCGAAATTGCCGCCTGGTAAGGTTGACCGAGATCGACCAGTTCGAGGTAGGCATGAATCGCCTGGACGATATCGGCATAGTCGGCAACAGCGAGGTTGCGCGGCTCAATCGGCGTCTTGTCTCCGTCGGCGACCAGGGCAAAGCGCGCATTGGTACCACCAATGTCAGCGACCAGGCTGTATTGCTTTGCCTTCATTCTGATGCATCTCCTCGAGAAAAGCCGCGCATGTTATAAGCAATCTAATGACAAGTAAATCGGGGTTAAGGCCGTATCGGACACTATATCGGTACGCAACGAAGCCGGGTTTTATTCGCCTGCTTGATCGCCACCTGGAAATCGGGTCCCCGGCTCAAGGCCACGCCGACCGCGAGTACATCGACGATCGCAAGATGCGCCATGCGGGATTTGATGGGCGCGTAGAAATCTTCGTCCTCGAGCGAATTCATCGGCAAACAAACCGAGGCCAGACGCGCCAGCGGCGAACCCGCCGCGGTAATCGTTATAGCTTTCGCACCGGCCGCGAGCCCGATTTCCACGCTGGTAATGACGTCCTGTGTCATACCACTTTGTGAAATCGCGACGATTACGCAGCCAGGCGCGAGTAGTGACGCGGAAACCGAATGCACCGTCGGATCGGAATATGCGACCACCGGCACGCCAAGGCGAAAGAACTTGTGCTGCGCATCCTGGGCCACGATTCCCGAACCACCGAGACCGTAGATCTCGATACGCTCGGCATCAGCCAGCATCTCGACCGCGGCCTGCACTGCATCCGGCGGCAGCGAGTCCCGTACCTTGATCAACGAGGAGATACTGCTGTCGATAACCTTGGTAATTAAATCGGGTGTCGTCTCGTCGATCGACAAACTGGTTCCACTGAAATGCGCACCGGTTGCCAGGTCCTGCGCCAGTTGCAGTTTGAAGTCCTGGAAACCCTCGCAGTTCATCGCACGGCAGAATCGAATGACGCTGGGCTCGCTGACCCCGGCCTCACCCGCGAGCAAGCCGATCGATTTACGCAATATCCGGTAGGGGCTCGCCAGTACGATGCGCGCGACTTTCTTTTCCGCGCGCGTCATGCTTTTTACCGCTGTTTCAATTTCACTCAGCATGCACAACTACCCGGATCAGTCATCATCGATCCAGTGCCTGCCATCACGAACGATCAGGTCACGCGCCGCATGGGGACCGGGAGTTCCGGCGGGATAAAACTGGGGCGGCTTTTCCGACGTCTCCCAGGTCTTCATGATCGGCTCGACCCACTCCCAGGCGGCATTCAATTCATCGCGGCGCACGAATAGCGTCTGGTTACCGCGCACCACGTCCATCAACAAGCGTTCATAAGCATCGAGGTGGCGCTCGCCGGACCCGGTAAGGTCGAGGTCCAGTTTGACCGGCTTCAACACATTTTCATCGCCGGCCTGTTTCGCCATCAGGTGCAGCTCGACGCTCTCCTGGGGCTGCAGCCTGATATCGAGTCGATTGACGCTTTCGCCCTGCTCCGAGGCAGGATAAATCGCGTGGGGTAAAGAATAGAAATTGATCACGACTTCGCTGACCTGCTCGTGCATGCGTTTGCCGGTGCGCAGGTAAAACGGCACACCCGACCAGCGCCAGTTGTTGATTCTTGCCTTCAGTGCGATAAAGGTCTCGGTACAACTGTCCTCGCTAATGCCCGGTTCGTCACGATAAGCCGGCACCTTCTCGTCGTTGACAATACCGGCCTGGTACTGTCCACGGACGGCGTTGACTTTCACCGTCTCCGGCGTGAAGGCTTCGAGCGAACGGATGACCTTGAGTTTTTCGTCGCGCACGTTATCCGCATCCATGCTGATCGGTGGCTCCATCGCAACAATGCACAACAGTTGCATCAGGTGATTCTGTAACATATCGCGCAGCGTACCGGTTGCATCGTAAAATTCGCCGCGACCTTCGACCCCGATATCTTCGGCCAGCGTGATTTGCACATCCCTGATCTTGCCGTGACTCCACAACGGTTCGAAAATGGAATTACCGAAACGCAGCGCCATCAGGTTTTGCACCGCTTCCTTACCGAGATAGTGATCGATGCGGTAGATCCGTTTTTCATCAAACACGGACTCGACACATGCGTTGATTGCATCCGCACTTTCGAGATCACGACCGAGCGGCTTCTCCAGCACCACGCGCGAATTCTCATGCGCCAGGTCACTACGCGCAAGCCGCTGACAGATACCGGCAAACAAGTCCGGCGAGGTCGAAAGATAAAAGATACGAATCCGGTCCTGCGTGCCCTGCAGATAATCGGCCAGGTTATTGAAATCATCATCCGAATTGGCGTCCAGTTTGCGGTATTCGATCCTGCTGCTGAAAGCCTGCCACTGTTCGGCATCGAAGTACTTTTCAGAAATCTGGGCGTGGCTCTTCTCGGAAATCGAAGCAAGATAATCGTCGCGCGACAAATCCCTGCGTCCGAGCGTAATAATCCTGGCCTGTTCGGGAAGCTGTCCCGCACAATGGCGGTGATAAAGGGCCGGGATCAGTTTGCGCGCGGTAAGATCACCGGTTCCGCCGAATATCACAAGATCGAATGGATTAACCGCATTCAAATTTATTCTCCCACAGGAATCTTCAAATTGTATAACGAATTATCTAGTAAATTTACATTTTATGAAATAGCAGTATTGCATATTTTATGCAGTATCAGGCAAATATAGCCTTTTTCTTATTGTTTTTATTACACTATTGGCTAAAAAATGTATATTTAACCTGTCTGACCAGCAAACATTTATTTGCGGTTATTATGTAGTTTTGCTACATTTCTGTCGTTTCACACGCTTTAAGGATTAGACCGCATTGCCTGAACTACACCCGACCATAGCTGACGTAACCGATAAGATCCGCAGGCGCAGCACCGCTACCCGCAGTCATTACCTGCAGCGAATCGACGCCGCCATCGACAACGGGCCGGTGCGCAAAGCGCTGTCCTGCACCAACCAGGCACACGCGTTTGCCGCCTTCCCGGAGCTCGATAAAAATATCCTGATCGAAATGCGCCAACCCAGTATTGCAATCATTTCCGCCTATAACGACATGCTTTCGGCGCATCAGCCGTTGCAGCAGTTTCCCGAGATCATCAAGCAGGCTGCGCGCGAGGTCAATGCCGTGGCTCAATTCGCGGGTGGGGTACCCGCGATGTGTGACGGCGTTACCCAGGGGCAGACCGGCATGGAGATATCGCTGTTCAGTCGCGACACTATCGCGTTGTCGGCCGCGGTTGCGCTGTCGCACAATACTTTCGATGCCGCGCTGTTTCTCGGCGTCTGCGACAAGATCGTACCCGGGCTGCTGATGGCAGCGCTTAGTTTTGGTCACCTGCCGGCTATCTTCATCCCTGCAGGGCCGATGACATCCGGCATGCCAAACGATGAAAAAGCCCGGATTCGCCAGGTGTTTGCCGAGGGCAAGATCGGCCGCGACGAATTACTCGCCGCCGAATTACGTTCCTACCACGGCCCCGGTACCTGCACCTTCTACGGCACCGCCAACAGCAACCAGATGCTGATGGAAGTCATGGGTCTGCATCTGCCGGGCTCCGCCTTCATCAATCCCGATACGCCGCTCAGGGAAAAACTGACTCGCGCAGCGGCGCAGCGGGCGGCAGCAATCACCCACCTCGGCGATGAATTTACGCCGATCGGCAAAATGGTCGATGAAAAAACCATCGTCAACGCGATCGTCGGATTGCTGGCTACCGGCGGCTCTACCAATCACACCCTGCACCTGGTCGCCATCGCGCGCATCGCGGGCATTACCATCGACTGGAACGATTTCAGCGAACTGTCTGCCATCGTGCCGTTACTGACCCGTGTCTATCCGAACGGCAAGGCAGACATCAACCAGTTTCATGCGGCCGGGGGTATGGGCTTCCTGATTCGCGAACTCATCGATGCCGGCCTGTTGCATAACGATGTCAAAACCGTGATGGGTTCCGGACTCGAACATTACTGCGAGGAGCCCTGGATCGACCAGGGTAACCTGAGCTGGCGACCCGCCCCGCAAAATAGCGGAGATGAAGATATTCTGCGCAAGCTGCCGCAGGCTTTTTCGGAGACCGGTGGACTGCAATTGCTGGAAGGTAACCTGGGCCGGGCGATGATCAAGATTTCAGCGGTTGAACCCGAACACCAGGTAGTGCAGGCGCCGGCAGTAGTGTTCGACACCCAGGAGCAGGTTATGGCTGCGTTCGATGCCGGTGAGCTGGACAAGGACTTCGTTGCCGTGATTCGAGACCAGGGTCCACGTGCCAACGGCATGCCGGAATTGCACAAGCTGACACCGCCACTTGGCGTGTTACAGAACCGGGGTTTTAAAGTGGCACTGATCACCGACGGGCGCATGTCGGGCGCATCCGGGAAGGTACCGGCGGCGATCCACCTGACCCCAGAAAGCCAGGCCGGCGGGCTTATCTCGCGTGTACGGGATGGCGATGAAATTCTGCTCGACGCGACTCGTGGCATTCTCAGTGTTAATGTCGCCGATGAAGAATTAAAATCACGTCCAGCCGCGAGCGCGGATCATTGCAAACAGCAGTGGGGCATGGGTCGGGAGTTGTTCGATGGCTTTCGCCAGCGCGTCACCGGCGCCGAACAGGGCGCGATGAGTATCTTTACCGAGGACCCTTCACCCTCAGACGAATCCGAACCGGTCTTAGTCCATGAAAATTGATGAAATTTTAAACCAGTCACCGGTCGTCCCGGTGATCGTGATCGACCAGCTCGAGCAGGCGGTGCCGCTGGCACAGGCGCTCGTCGATGGCGGCCTGCCGGTGCTCGAGGTGACTTTGCGCACCGACGTCGCGATGCAGGCAATTCATGAAATTTCGCAAGCGGTAACGGGTGCCATTGTCGGCGTTGGCACCGTTACCCGGGCCGAACAGTTCCAGCAATCGATCGAAGCCGGTGCCCGGTTTGCGGTCAGTCCCGGGCTAACCGATACCCTATTAGCCGCAAGCAGAACAGCCGACCTGCCGTTTCTTCCGGGCGTGTTTAGCCCCAGCGAAGTCATGCGCGCGCACGAGCATGGATTTAAAGCGCTCAAGCTGTTTCCCGCGCAGCAGGCAGGTGGTATCGGTATGCTCAAGGCGATGCATGGACCATTGCCAGAGATAAAGTTCTGTCCTACCGGGGGTATCGGCGCGGAGAATTTTATCGACTTCCTGAAATTACCTAATGTCGCCTGCGTCGGCGGATCATGGGTATGCCCGGCGAACGCAGTCCAGAACCAGGACTGGGATCAAATCTCACAGCTGGCAGCCGACGTCCGTAGTGCACTCGAATAAGGTCATCACAAGAATCTGAACAATGCCTTCTATCGAACATGAATTTACCGATCGCGCTGAATTAATCGAGGCCCTGTACCAGGTTTTTACCGCGGACCTGCAACAGGCACTGGATCAACATGCGTCGGCAACGTTGCTGCTTTCCGGTGGCTCGACTCCGGCCCCATTTTATCGGCAGCTATCAACAGCCGATTTAAACTGGAGCCAGATCAACGTTGCACTCGTCGACGAGCGCTGGGTGGATGCGGATAGCGCCGCCAGCAATGAACGCTTGTTGCGCGAAACCATGCTCATCAACAAGGCGCAAAGCGCAAACTTCACGGGCATGAAAAACGATCACCGAACCCCGTTTGACGGCGAGGCCGAATGCAACACTCGCTATGCCACTTTACCGTCACCCTGGACGATTTGCCTGCTCGGCATGGGGCCGGACGCTCATACTGCTTCGCTGTTTCCGAATGCCGAGGGACTTGGCGCGGCGCTCGATTCTGCTCATTACTGCGCTGGCATTCGCGCTGTTAAATCCGGGGTTACCGGCGACAACCTCGAACGCATGACGATGACGCCCTGGAGTATCCTGCAAAGCCGCAGATTGATTTTGTTAATTACCGGGGCTGACAAGTGGGAAGTTTACCAGCAGGCACGGGACAACAGTCCCACGGCTGATCGACCAATCGGCCTCATGATCCATCAGCAGCAGACGCCGCTCGAGGTTTACTGGGCCGCCTAGAACTGGTTCAGGTCAAGCAACGCGGGGCCGAACCGAATCAGGTTTTACTGCATGGCCTTCTTGGGACTGCGGTCCGACTTGTAGAGACCCCAGTGCTTTTCCATCTTATCCATCGCGTTGGCGCCGTCGAAACCACCCTTCCACTGTTCATCAAAGGATGAAAAGTAAAACGAGATGACCTGATTATCGTTGACCCACTGGTCGTACTGGTCAAAGAATATTTCCTGCTCGTCCTGACCCACCGCGCCGATGACCAGTACATCCTCATCACTACCATCGCCGTCCACCTTGCTGGTGGCCCAGCCGGTTTCACAAAAGGCAATCTTGTGGTCGGGGTGATGGCTCTGGATATCGTTATAGGTCTCAACGGTCCAGCCTATTCCGTTCGACAGTTGCTGGCTGTTCCAAAGTGCATAACCATGTAGGCAGATAAAGTCGAGTTCAGCAGCCACTTTTTGAGATTCAGGCTTGTTCCAGAAATTGTAATCATCGCTGACGGTCACCGGTTGCTCGATCGAAGACCGCACATTGCGGATATGGTCGATGACCCAGTCCACATCATCGATCTTGTGCCAGGACCAGTAGACGAATATCTCGTTACCCACATTCGCGGCGACAACGATCTCGGGAAAGCGGTTGGCCAACTCGATCAAGCGCCCGACCTGTTCATTGTTTTCCTCCACCGACTTGTGGCCATCCAGCCAGGCACCCAGCATGACACGCATGGGGATGTCATTATCCCGAATGACCTCCAGGATCCTCTCCGACTGCGGGTCCGATCCGTACAGGCGAATCAGGTTCCAGCGTTGCATCATAATCTGCATGTCTTCGAGGATATTCGCTTTCGAGGTTAATCCCTTGCCCGGTCCTTCGCCATCACGATAGGCTCCGTAGGAAATGCCGTTGCCGATCCATTTACCATCGATGGTCGGTTGAAAATCTCTTTTAACAAGCGAGGCGCTTGCGACGGAAGCATCTAATTTTGCTGGCGGGACCGAACTGCATGCAACCAGAAAAATCAGGGCGGCAATAGATAGGTACCTGAAACCCGAGATCATGAATTTCTCATTCTTTTACCCGATTTTACCGCTCAAATTTCAGAAAGCTTGTTTCCTTTCAGGATGTTATCGGGACCGCCATCTGACGTCTGCGCTTCACCCATGATTTCCAGGGTTACGTAATGCACTTTATCGCCCTTATAGTAGTAAACGGAGCAACTTGAAACGAAACCATTGGGGAAGGCGATACAGACCTTTCCATTGTTATCTACAGTCCAGGTTCTGAGAGGGTAAGTTCTACCTGCAAACTTAACATATACCGTGCCGTCCGGAAGAAAGTAGGCACCACTACTAGGAGTAGTGAATACCTGGGTATTCCCGGAGAGATAATCGGTGACCTGCGCGGGATTCAAACGGGTAGCCCCTTCTGAGATAAGTTGTTTCTCGAGTTTGCTGCCTGCTACGGTACATGCCAGCATTCCAAATGACACTGCGACGATGATTAAAATTTTCGATACTTTGTGGTTCATTGTGTCAGCCCTGTTACTTTTGGGAACAGCGCAAGAAACTGTTCGATTTATTGATATATATAAGCGCTCTCTTAAGCCTGACCTTGCAAGGGCGCCTATTCTTAATTCAAATAAAACAGGCGTATTTCCTTGACAGCAAATAAGACCTGCTGGATGCTATATAGCACTAAAGCCAGGCCCGTGGCAAGAAAAAAATAGGTTTGCAGGATGCCAGATCAGTCTTCGAGTCGGATTAATCACGGCATAAACGTTTTGCTTTGACGCGGTTTTTCACTCACTGACATTGATTGCGGGGCGGAGATTACGCCCGGGGTCATAGCGAGAGGCCTTGATCCCTGCTTGCACACCTGGAAAAAATAGCAACCAGTAACAATTACAATCTCTCAGGCACCACTTACAATGCAAAATTTAATTACAAACGCCCCTAAACCAGCGATAGCATTGTTGGCAATTTTATTCTTAACAGTTTCCTGCGCTGGTCTCGATACCACTAAATCAATGCCAACAGCGCCACCTTCTTCATCCTGGGTAAAAGTCTGGAGCGACGAGTTCGATCAAGGTGTCATTGACCCCACTAAATGGGAGCACTCGCTCGACTGCACCGACCACGGTAACAACGAGGCGCAGTGTTACACCAACCGCACAGAGAATTCGTTTGTAGATAATAAAGGCATTCTTCATATCGTCGCCAGGGAAGAGAAGTTCAGCGGCCCAGCGCATTCGCCTGATCACGGGGAATACGAGGCAACCGACGCCTCGGTGACCAAGTCGTACACTTCGGCACGTTTACGCACCAAAAACCTGTTCGACTTTAAATATGGAAGAGTCGAGGTCCGTGCCAGGCTGGCCGGCGGTCAGGGCATGTGGCCGGCGATCTGGATGCTACCGACCGACTGGGTATACGGTGGATGGCCGTCCAGCGGCGAGATCGATATCATGGAGGCGGTCAGCCTCGACACGGCGGGCGCGACAAACGAGATACACGGTTCAATGAATTACGGTATGAAATGGCCGCAGTGGTCGGCCCACGGTAGAAACTTTGAGTCCCCCAGAAGTTTTACCCGGGAGTTCCACGACTACATGATCGAATGGGAAGCTGACGAAATACGCTGGTTTGTCGACGGCGTGCACTACGCGACACAAAGCTCGGCTAACTGGTTCAACTATATCTGGAAAGGCCAGGAAAAAGGTTTTAGCGTTGCTAATCCGCGGGCACCCTACGACCAGGAATTTCACCTGCTGCTAAACCTGGCGGTGGGTGGGCACTGGCCCGGTCAGCCGGACAGGAACTGGGAGAGCGATCGTGAATTCCTGGTCGATTATGTTCGCGTGTATCAGTGCGACTCTGGCAAAAGCGACGGCACGGGATGCGCCTCGGCGCCCGATGCGCCGGTTGATGCCTCGATCGAAGTCGTCCCGGATGCCGGTGCACCACGGGTTAACCGTTTTCCAATTTTTCGGGACGGTCCGGAAACACTTACCTTCAAGGCCGGTGACCGGACAATCACAAATACCCCGGCTATCAACAGCTGGATGAAATCCGCCGGTAATGTCGTAATCACTGCACCGGACATTGGCGGCGAGCACGACAAGGTACTGGATGTCAGCTTCTCCGGACCCGGCAATGTTTTCTTCTCTTCTGCCGACATGAGTGATGATGAAGTTTTTGCAAACGGCTTCCGCCTGGTCGGTGGCTCCGCCTGGAGCAACCATGGAACGCTCGAGTTCGATCTTTTTATAGAGAGCATTGATGCTGATACCGCGTTAGTGGCCAAGCTTGATAGCGGCTATCCGGACCTGGGGCAATACGTGATTGAGACCCCGGCCGTTGGAAAATGGACCCATGTTGCAATTCGTGTCTCTGATTTACTCGCCAATCCACTCGACGGCGGCAAAGGTATAGACCTGGGTAACATCGCGAACCTGGTTGTGATCGAGGCAACGGGCAGTTCTACTGCCCGCATTCGACTCGATAATATCTCGCTGTCCTGTGCTGTGAACGAATTTCCCAAGGCATGGCAGTGGGATACCGCGTGCTCGATCGAGCCGGCTCTGGCGACAAACTGAATTACTGCTCGGATACCTTGCGACGCAGCAGCTTGGTCTTGCCGCGTTGCGTTTTGCTGTCGAGACGCTTGCGTTGCGAATTTTTAGTTGGTTTAGTCGGCTTTCTTGCTTTTTGCACTACCGCCACTGTTTTAATCAATTCCTGTAATCGTGCCAGCGCAGCCTGCCGGTTTTTATCCTGGGTGCGATATTGCTGCGCCTTGATAATCACGATGCCTTCCTTGCTGATGCGCTGGTCACGCAGTTTTAACAGGCGTTGCTTGTAAAAATCGGGTAGTGATGACGCCCTCACATCAAAGCGAAGATGAATCGCCGAAGCAACCTTGTTTACATTCTGCCCTCCCGCACCCTGGGCCCGGATTGCAGACAGTTCAATTTCGTCGTCGGGGATGGAAACATTACGCGAGATTTGCAGCACCAACGAATTATCCCAAAATTACAGGTTGGATAATAGAGCCCGGCACGGCAGGCGAGATCCTGTGCTTAATCAATTTAACCTCATCCGTTCAAAGTAGCTTGCCAGGTAAACGGGTATCGAGTAATCTGCTATATAGCAGAATTTAACACAAGCTAGTGGCTTCAATCCAAATCGAAGAGTGTAGGCCTGGTTTCAGGTCATAAAATAAATGTATCCAGTTTCATCAAGAACGCGTTTACGAGCACAATCCTCTGGCAGGACAATTACCCGCTGCGTCCTTGTGGCTGCGTTTGCGCTCGGCAATTTCACCCTGCCTGCTCAGGCGGGATGGGAAATGCAGTGGATCGACTCGTTCGACGGCACCGGTGTCGACTGGAACAACTGGACCGCGCAAACCGAGGCGAACTACAATGCCGAGGTGCAGTGCTATACCGCCGACGACAGCTCTGCAAACAGAAACTATGACGTTTCCGGCGGTACCCTGACTATTGTTGCCCGGCGCCAGCTGATCAATTGCCCTGGCCTGCCCGAAATCAGGGACTGGAGCTCGGGCAGACTGAACAGCAAGGACAAGCGCGAATTCCAGTACGGTCGCCTCGAATCGAGGATCAGGATCCTCGACACCGGGGGAGGTTCCTGGCCGGCCTTCTGGATGCTCGAAAACCGGATTGCAGAACAGCCCATTGCCAATGACAACGACTTTAGTAACTGGCCTGCGCCCGGCGCCGGCGAAATCGACGTCTGGGAATGGTTTTCCAACGACGCCAATCGCTACATCACCAATTTTTACAATGCCAGCCCCGGCTGCACCAGCGGCAACGATGTTCGTTATACCTATCCCAACGGCGTACTTGACGTACAGAACTGGCACGATTACGCAATCGAATGGGACGCAGACGTGGCGCGCTTTTATATTGACGACATCCTGGTGCGAACCCAGAGTCTTTTCAGCTGCGGACAGTACGAGGAGCCGATGTTCGTGTTGCTCAACGTCGCCATCGGTGGAACCCTTGGCGGCCTTGTCGATCCAACCCTGACCCAGGCCCGGATGGAAGTCGACTACGTTGCCCATTGCAGTCCGACAAATTCCAACACTGCGACTCGATGCAACCAGAGCACTCCCGGTATTGTCTCGGATTTGATCATTTTCGAAACTGCCGAAAGAACAGACTGGGTCGCCTGGGATAGCGCTGGCGGCACCATGCCGGCGGTGGTCATCGACGGCGATATGACCTATGCCGAGGCGATGGAATTCAACATCATCGGCAGCACGGTAACGGGATTTACCACCCGGGCACCATTTGCTGTTGGTGGAATACCCTATGACGCCTCCGCAATCGTCACCACCGGCACGCTGGAATTCGACCTGAAGATGACTACCCCGCCAACGGCCGGTGCCTCCGACTGGAAACTTAAGGTTGAGAGCGCAGGGGATCCCGCACAAAGTACAGAGGTTAGCCTGACGACGAGCATCGAAGGCCATGCCGCGCCAGTGCAGGATCAATGGCAGCACTACAGTTTTAACCTGTCCGACCTGGATACCCAGACCCTGGATTTAAGCGCAATCGATGTGGTGCTGGTGTTTCCTGAATTTGGAACCGGTGACGGTGCGGTTTTTCGACTTGATAACGTCAAGATCCTGAAAAACGGGTCTCAAAATACGACCAATACCACCAACACGACCAACGTAAGTTCAGGCGGCTCTTCTAGCAGCGGAGGCAGTGTCGGTCTTTTGTTAATTTTATTTTTAAGCGGTTTGACCGCCGTCAAAAGTTTCTCAGGAAATCGATGTCACTAAGATCCAAAACACTTGCCTCTACCAGGGACAGGTTGCCATGCTCCTCGAGGACTTTGGGCAGTGCTTCAAGCGAGCGCACAATTGCCCTGACCTGCTGCCCGCGATTCAGCAACTGATCTACCAGCTGCCGTCTGGTCACAACGCTTGCGCCAACCGCCGGGGCCGTCATTAACTCCCTCGCCCGGAAATAAACGGATTCAGTTAATGCCCGGCACTGCCGACTTAATCGGTTCTGTTTTGTCTGTGTACGCGAAGCGACAAGGTTCTTTGGTGATGCGCATCCAGTTTCGCGTTCAGCCAGAGTTTCAAATGCTTCAGGCGCCTCGAGAAATGTTGCAGGCTCGAGGTCGCCACGATGTCTGGGCGACGTTCAATGCCGGCTTCGATTTTGCCATCGTTTTTAATGTCTAATGCACTATCCTGTTCCATGATTCAGCCTTTAACTTGTTGTTCAAAAGAATTTATTGAGAAGTAGGCTAGCAGGTTTTTTGTGCAGTGCAACATTATTAATGGGAAATATTTACACCCGCTTTTATGGTGCGATTTCAGCGCTCTAAAATCAAAACTGAACTTCGGACCAACGCGTGTTACTCAGGCATCGCGCTCGATATTAACCGCACGCGCAAAACCCTCTAGGTCGACCTGTTCGTGCCAGTCCTCCAGATCAACGCTTAACCTACTCCGCCAGTTCGGGTATTCATCGATTGTGCCTGGCAGGTTCACCTGGCGTGTTTGCAGCAACAGGTCTTCAAGCTGCACCATAAACAGCATTGACCGGGCTCGTGCCAGGTAGCGCTGTATCGACCGGGCCAGTTCGCTGCCCAGGTTTTTAGACGCGTTCGTCTCGTTAATTGCCTCCTCGGCAACCAGGTTTTCCCGGGCCAACGCCGTTAGAATTTCGAGTCGATCCTGCCGGCGAACCTGTCGCTGTTGGTCCCTGGACTCGTCTGACGGATATAAACCGAGTTGTTCGCGTAGTTCCAGATCCACTTCCTGCCAGAAGCCTCGCAATGTTGGCAGGTCGTGTGATCCCGAGGTGCACAGTGCGTAACGCGGGTATTCTTGCGGCAGCCTGATCGTTCCGTGGTGCCAGTCTTTCTCGAAATTAAGAATGCGAAAAGAGAGCATTTTATTGGTATCGAGGGCGTGGCGAACCTCGTCCGGGACGGTGCCGAGGTCTTCACCAATAAGCAGGCAATGATGACGATGACTCTCGAGTGCGAGAATGCCCATCAGGTCCGCAAAGGGATAAGAAACATAGGTACCTTGCCTGGGCGAGCCGTTCGGCGGCACCCAGAACAGCCGCATCAAGCCCATGATGTGGTCGATGCGAAGCGCGCCCGCGTGACGCATGTTGGCGCGCAAGGTCCTTATGAACGGTCGATAAGCCTGCTCGCGAAGCGACTGCGGTGTTAGCGGCGGCAGAGCCCAGTCCTGCCCGTTTGCATTAAAATCGTCAGGCGGGGCACCGATACCAATTTCGAGCGCGTAATCTGCCTGTTCAGCCCAGCACTGTGCCGAAGACCTGGCATCGCCAACCGCGAGATCGCGATAGATGCCAACGCACATGTCGTGTCTTTTGCAATTTTCTTGAGCCGCGGATAACTGCTGCTCGGCGTTCCACTGCAGGTACTGGTGAAACCCGATATCGTCGGCATGCTCTTCGGCCCATCTTGTTACCGTCTCCGATGCGGGATCCCGGTAGGCTTCAGGCCATTGCTGCCATTGCTCGATAGCGGCATCGTCTCGGTGAAAAGACGCCTGCAATGCCTCGAACAGGGCGAATTTAAACAAATCCTCGCCACCGTTTAGCTGGAATTGGCGAAACGCCTCGAGCCGTGTCGAATCAGTATCGTGATGCCGTTGCTTAAACACCTGATAAAGTAATCCCAGTACCTGTAACTTGAGGCCCCAGACCCCGGGGTAATCGATCAACTCGAGTTCTCGCAACGCCTGCAGGTGGGCCTGGAACTGCTCGCTTTTAACCTGCGCCATCACTCCAGGATCATGTTTAAACTCATCGATCGCCTCGACATCGAGGTAAACGGGGTTGAGAAAGTCACGACTCGAGGGACTGTAAGGGCTTGGGTTATCGGGTAAATGCGGGAACAGCGCATGCAGTGGATTGAGACCCAGCAGGTTAATTCCTAGTGGAGCGAGTATATGGATCACTGACTGCAGGTCGGTAAAATCACCGATACCCCAGTTACGTTTCGACCGCAGCGAAAACAGTTGCAGGCTGATGCCCCAGATTTTCCTGTCGTTTGCGAGCGCGGGCGGTTGATAACAGGTTTCAGGCGCGACGATTAGAGTTGTCGGTGATTCGGTTCCGTCCTCCAGTTTGACGATTAGCCGGTGATAACCGATTGCCTCGAAATCCGGCAAGACGACTTCGAATTGCCTCAGCCGGGCCCCGTTAACCACCGCTTCGTCGACAGAATCCTGGGTGCTGATCTTCCATTCACCCTGCCGAAGTTGACCGCTCTCTGTATAAAGCTCCCATTTTATCGCCCCGTCGACCTGGTTATCAGCTAGCCTCAGGGGCAGGCGCATGGGCACCTCGTTTTGTCGGCGTACCACGACCGGAGCGATGAGATGAGACCATTTGCTTGATTGCACTTGCTCCAGTCTTTGCCGAATATCGTCATCACTATTCACCGGCAGCTGCAGCGCTGCCAGCAGAGATTGTTTCACTTCAATGCCGGGCTCATGTCGTTGGCCACGGATATCGCGGTAGTCAAGCGCAATGCCACAACTCGCGCATAGCGCGTCGAGTCCCTCATGGTCGGTTATCGGCATCGGATTTCTATTCTGTCTGGACTGCCGGTGAATCCTGGCTGCGTTCTGGATTTGAAGTCGTCACTGTTGCGGGCCTATTGTGCCATCGGAATGTTACATCAGTAATTCAAACAACTGCAGCGAACGCGGCTCGATCTCAACGGAGCTGTTGGCGTTAATTTTTGGTTCGGCATCGGCGGTGGTGAGGATACACTGCCAGTGAAACTCGGTCTTCGGTAGCACGAAGTCCACCTTTGTCGTGTCGGCATTGAATACGACCAGCAGTGCCGACTCTTTTTCGTCATCGAAGCGCGGATCCCTGGCAGGCATCGCTTCAACCGCCAACAGCATGGCGAGAAAGTTGCTGCCATTATGCCAGTCGGCGTCGTCCATCGCCTCACCGTCAGCGCGAAGCCATTGAATATCGGAAAAACCACTGGGTTCAAACTGCTCCTGTCCATGCACAAACCGATCTCGATGCAGCAGCAGGTATTCACTTCGAATCCGCACCAGGGTGCGCACAAAATCGAGCATTCCTTGTTCCTGCTGAAGCGCAGACCAGTCCAGCCAGGTGATCTCGTTATCCTGGCAATAAGCGTTGTTATTGCCCTGCTGACTATGCCCTAATTCATCCCCGGCGAGCAGCATCGGGGTTCCCTGCGCGAGCAACAGGGTTGCCAGGAAGTTGCGCCGCTGGCGCAGTCGCAACTCATTAATTTGCGCATCATCGCTCACGCCTTCGACACCATAGTTGCTGCTGAAGTTAGCGTTATGGCCATCCTGGTTGTTTTCACCGTTGGCCTCGTTATGGCGCTCGATGTAACTGACCAGGTCGTTGAGCGTGAAGCCATCGTGACTGGTAACCAGGTTAATACTGGCCGAGGGTCGCCGGCCGTTATGCTCGAACAGATCACTCGAGCCATGCAGGCTGCGCGCGAGTTCAGGCAAAACCCCGTGGTCGCCGCGCCAGTAACGTCGCACGCTATCACGAAAACGATCGTTCCACTCCGCCCAACCGGGTGGAAAAGCACCCAGCTGGTAGCCGCCCGGACCGATATCCCAGGGTTCGGCGATGAGTTTCACCCCGGAAAGCACGGGATCTTCATGAATTGCCCTGAAAAACGCGCCCTCGCTATCGAAACCGTGCGCTTCGCGGGCCAGACTGACGGCAAGGTCGAAGCGAAAGCCGTCAACATGCATCTCCGTCACCCAGTATCGCAGACTATCGATGACCATTTGCAAAACCTGCGGGTGATTCAGGTTGAGGGTATTGCCACAGCCGCTGTCGTTGATATAAAAGCGTTTATCCTCGTCTGAAAGCCGGTAATAACTGGCATTATCGATGCCGCGAAAACAAAGCGTCGGCCCCGTCTGGTCACCCTCGGCGGTGTGGTTGTAGACGACATCGAGGATGACTTCGATACCGGCCTGGTGCAGACGCCGCACCATGGCCTTGAATTCGTTACGATCACCATTTGAAAGGTAGCGCGGTTCGACGGCGAAGAATCCGATGCTGTTGTAGCCCCAGTAATTGGCAAGGTTCTTTTTCACCAGGAAGTGATCGTCGACAAACGCGTGGATCGGCATCAATTCGAGCGTGGTTACGCCGAGTGACTTGAGGTAGGAAATCACGCTTTCCGATGCCAGCCCGGCAAAACTGCCACGCTGATTCTCGTCTATTTCCGGATTCAGCATGGTAAAGCCACGCACGTGGGCTTCGTAAACGATCGTGCACGGCCACGGCACCCGCGGTGGTTGATCGTTACCCCAGTCGAAAGCCTCGTCGACAACCACGGCCCTCGGCACATACCCGGCACTGTCGCTGCTGCTTAAACTCAGGTCCAGTTCCGGGTCGTTAAAATCAAAGCCATAGACGGCATCGTCCCAGCTCAATTGACCGCTGATCTGCCTGGCATAAGGATCGAGCAGTAACTTGTCTGGATTGAAGCGGTGGCCGCGCTGCGGTTGATGCGGTCCATGCACACGGTAGCCGTAATTAGTGCCCGGCCCGCAAGCCGGCAGGTACGCGTGCCAGACCTGGTCGCTGACTTCGAGTTCGAAGCGCTCGGTCTCGCGCCCGGTTCTGGCGTTAAACAGGCACAGCTCGACCCGGGTCGCATGCGCAGAAAACAGCGCAAAATTAACCCCGTGGCCGTCCCAGTTAGCTCCGAGCGGCCGTGGCGTTCCGCGCAGCTGCTCGTGTTTCATGGTGACTGCGTTTTATCCGTGACCGTTGCCACCGGCTGCAGCTGCCAGATGCCATCGTTGTATTCGCGAATGGTTCGATCGGAAGAGAAGCGTCCGCTGGCCGCGGTATTGAAAATGCTCATCTGCGTCCAGCGGTCCAGATCCTGGAAGGTGCTTGCCGCAACCCGCTGCGCGGCAATGAAACTGGCAAAGTCCGCGGCTGTCATCCACGTGTCCTGCGGGCTCAATATGCCTTCGATGATCGGATCGAAAATACCGGGTTCCGAAAGGCTGAACTGGTTGCTCTGCAATACTTCCATGACCTCGCGCAGGTCAGCGTCTGCGGCAACAATCGCAGCCGGATCGTATTGCGGACGCGCCTGTGCGACTTCCTCGGCACTCATCCCGCAGAGGAAAAAATTCTCCGCGCCGACGGCTTCACGAATCTCGATATTGGCCCCGTCCAGGGTACCGATCGTGAGCGCGCCGTTAATCATGAATTTCATGTTACCGGTACCGGAAGCCTCCTTTCCCGCGGTCGATATCTGCTCGGAGAGATCGCAACCCGGGCAGATGATCTCCATGGTACTGACATTGTAATTAGGCAGAAACACCAGGCGTAACAGGCCTTTTGTTCTGGGATCCGAGTTAACAACATGGGCGACATTATTGATCAGTTTGATGATCAGCTTGGCCATGAAGTAACCGGGCGCAGCCTTGCCGCCGATGAGTACGCAACGCGGGGTCCAGTCGGTCGTGTCGCCGCGGTGAATCCGTTGCAATAAATGAATGACGTGCAATACGTTGAGCAGCTGGCGTTTGTATTCGTGCACGCGTTTTACCTGCACGTCAAATATGGCTTCGGGGTAAAGATCGACATCACAGGCCTGTTTCACCAACTCCACAACCTTTAACTTGTTGGCCTGCTTGACCGCCTGCCAGGATTCGCGAAACGCGGCTTGCTGCGCCAGCGGAACCAGCTTCTCGAGCTGGTCCAGGTCGGTAACCCAGCCATGGCCTATGCTGTCGGTTATCAATTGCGACAGCCCGGGGTTGCAGGCCTTGAGCCAGCGTCGCTGCGTGACACCGTTGGTCTTGTTGTTAAGCCGGGTTGGCCAGAGTTGATGAAAATCCTGGAACAGGCCCTGCTTCAACAGGTTCGAATGAAGCTCGGCGACGCCATTCACCGAGTAGCTGCCGACGATGGCGAGATGCGCCATGCGCACCATGGGCTCGGGGCCTTCCTCGATGATGGCCATGCGTTCGCGTCGTTTCACGTCCTTCGGCCAGCGTTCGGTAATTTCGGCGACGAAGCGACTGTTAATCTCGCGCACGATGTCCATCACCCGCGGCACCAGTTGCTGCAACAGGCTGACCGGCCAGCGCTCCAGCGCCTCCGGTAACAGGGTGTGGTTGGTATAGGCCAGGCAGCTGGTGGTGATTTTCCAGGCCGCGTCCCATTTGAGACCATGCACATCGATCAGCAGGCGCATCAACTCGGCCACGGCGATGCTCGGGTGGGTGTCGTTTAACTGGAAGCAGTGTTTTTCAGCGAACCGGGTAAAGTCTTCTCCATGGCGATTGACCCACTGGCGGAATACATCCTTGAGGCTGGCCGAGGCGAGAAAATACTGTTGCCGCAAGCGCAGTTCCTTGCCGTTCTCGCTGGCATCGTTAGGATATAAAACCATGGTGATGTTTTCCGCCGCTGTTCGGCCCGCCACCGCCTCGGTATAGCTTCCGGCGTTAAACTCGTCGAGGTCGAATTCATTGGTGGCAATCGCCGACCATAGCCGCAAGATGTTGACGGTGCCGTTCTGGTAGCCGGGCACCGGAATATCGAAAGGAATCGCCAGCACGTCGTAGGTATCCACCCAGCGCGCATGGCTGCGACCATCATCGTCGAGATAGTGTTCGACGCGCCCACCGAATTGCACCGCCTGTTCGTACTCGGCGTGTTCGATTTCCCAGGGGTGACCGCCGCGCAGCCACGGATCGGGTTCCTCGACCTGGTGACCCTCTACAATATTCTGGCGAAACATGCCGTACTGGTAGCGGATGCCGTAACCGATCACCGGCAAGCCCAGCGTCGCGCAGCTATCGAGAAAGCAGGCGGCCAGCCGGCCCAGGCCACCGTTACCGAGCCCGGCATCGTGCTCCTGTTCGACCAGCTCTTCCTCGTCGAGTCCGAGCTGGTTCAGTGCCGCAGTCAGTTCATCGCCGAGATCGAGATTTAGCGATGCGTTGCGCAGGCTTCGACCGAGCAGGTATTCCATCGACAGGTAACAGACCCGGCGGCTATCCTGCTTTTCGTAACTATGACGGGTATTGTTAATGCCGTCCATGAGGCGATCACGCAGCGTCATTGCCAGCGCAACATACTCGTAATGCGGCGAACTCTGGTAATGATTGCGACCCAGGGTGTGATTGAAATAACGCCGGAAGTCGTGCACCAGGCTCTCGCTGTCACGGCCCGGGGGTGCCAGCGCGGCGATTTCTTTGTTGTTACGCGTTTTCATGTTGTATCAGTCAGTTCTCGTTATCGGTCATTCGAATGACAGGATTAAAGTCGCTAGCGGCGGCAAGGTCAAATTCAACGAGTAGTCGCGTCCGTGGACGGCAACTTCGTCAGCATAGACTTTGCCGAGGTTACCCACGCCACTGCCACCGTAGATGCTGGCGTCGCTGTTGATTTTTTCCCGGTAGCAACCCGCCGAAGGCACGCCGACACGATAACCGCGGCGTATTACCGGCGTCATGTTACACACCGTAATGACCATTTCGCCCGGATTCGAGCCGTAACGTATGAAGGAAATCACGCCCTGCTCGTTATCGCTGCAGTCGATCCATTCGAAGCCTTCGGCACTGAAATCGACCTGGTACAGCGCTGCCGTGTTGCGGTAGAAATGGTTCAGGTCTCGAACCAGCTGCTGGATGCCGGCGTGCGCGGGCTGGTCGAGCAGGTGCCAGTCGAGCGAACCGTCGTGGTTCCATTCGCGCTGTTGCGCGAATTCGCCACCCATGAACAGCAGTTTCTTGCCGGGGTGGGCGTACATGAAGGCGTAGTAAAGTCTCAGGTTGGAAAATGCCTGCCAGTCGTCGCCGGGCATGCGCTGGATCATCGAGCCCTTGCCATGCACCACCTCGTCGTGCGACAGCGGCAGGATGAAGTTTTCACTGAAGGCGTAGAGCAACCCGAACGTGAGCTTGTCGTGATGGTAACGACGATGCACCGGGTCCTCGCCGAAGTAGCCCAGGCTATCGTGCATCCAGCCCATGTTCCACTTGTAGCTGAAGCCCAGACCACCGGTGTAAACCGGGTGTGAAACGCCCGGCCAGGCGGTTGATTCCTCGGCGATGGTGACCGCGCCGGTCGCGTGCACCTGTTCGTTCATCTGGCGCAGGAACTCGACCGCCTCGAGGTTTTCATTGCCGCCGTATTGATTGGGTACCCATTCACCGCGCTTGCGCGAGTAGTCGAGATACAACATGGAGGCGACCGCGTCGACGCGCAACGCGTCGATGTGGTATTCCTCGACCCAGAACAGTGCATTGGCGATCAGGTAGTTGACGACTTCCGCACGGCCGAAGTTGAAAATCAGCGTACCCCAGTCCGGATGCGCGCCCTGACGCGGGTCGGCATGCTCGTAAAGATTGCTGCCGTCGAATTGGCCGAGGCCGAAATCGTCGCGCGGGAAATGGGCCGGAACCCAGTCCATGATCACGCCGATATCCTGCTGATGGCAGCTGTCGACGAAAAATTTGAAATCCTCCGGGTTACCGAAACGGGATGTCGGTGCGAATAATCCAACCGGTTGATAGCCCCAGGAACCATCGAATGGATGCTCGCTGACCGGGAGTAACTCGATGTGGGTGTAACCCATATCCCTGACGTAAGCGACCAGGCTTGCAGCAAGCTCGCGGTAGCTCAACACCCGGTTGTCATCAGCCTGCCGGCGCCACGAACCGAGATGCACCTCGTAAACTGCCATGGGTTGATCGAGCGTACTGGAGGCGCGCCTGGTCTCCAGCCATTCAATGTCCTGCCATTGATAGTCATCGGAGTGCACAATCGATGCATTACCCGGTGCCAGTTCCATTTGCCGCGCAAACGGATCGGCCTTCAGCGGCAGTAATTTTCCATTGGCGTCGAGTATCTCGTACTTGTAGTAGTCGCCGGTGCAAAGGCCCGGGATAAAGATGTCCCAGACGCCGCCGGTGGGGTGACGTCGCATCGGGTGGCGACGACCATCCCAGCCGTTGAACAACCCGATCACGCTGACGCGGCTGGCACCGGGCGCCCAAACCGCAAAATGCACACCCTTGACGTCGTCAATTTCGGTTACATGGGCACCGAGCTTATCCGCAAGATTTTTCAGCTTGCCCTCTCGCATCAGGTGACGATCGAGATCTCCGAAGGGGGACTCAAAACGATACGGGTCATCGAGGGTGTAACTGTGATCTTTTTCGTGCAGAAGCAGCCGATAACTGGTGATGGGTAACGGCAGTTTTGCTTCAAACAGACCGTCCTGGTGAACCGATCGCATCTTGATCAGCAGTTCATCGTTGATGTCAACGAGTTCCACCGCCTGCGCCTGCGGTTGAAAGCTGCGCACCGTCCAGTTCTTGGTTGCGCTGTGTGGCCCCAGGATCTTGAACGGGTCACCGTGCTGCCCGCGCGCGATCGATTCGTAACTGGATTTCAGCGTTGCCATGACTTCAGCAAATCACGATTTCTGATAAAGATGCTTTATGTACGCATCGATACTGTCGGCCCATTCGAATCTCGCCGCCGCTGCCGCTTTACGCATGGCCTTCCACCTGGTGGATTTTTTCTGGAACTGGATTAGCGCGCGTTGCACCGTCGAGACCAGCGCGTCGGCCTGCGCGGTTGGATTATCACCAGTAAAAGCAAAACCCGTTTTGCCGTCCTTGACCGTATCACGCAAGCCACCCACGTGATGCACCAGGCAGGGTTGGCCCGCACGCAGCGCCAGCATCTGGCTGATGCCGCAGGGTTCGAACGCACTGGGCATGAAGAACAGGTCCCCCTGCTGATACAGCGTTTCCGCCAGTTCCTCTGAAAAACCGCGCAGGTAGACAAAATTTCGATGAATTGCCGCGGTCTCAGATAGAAATTGCTCGTAATCCGGATCACCGGTACCAACCATGATCAACATGCCCTCGTCACCCATAGCCTCCAGTGCCACATGCAGGGCCGCCTGCCCCTGGCTCGTCGGCTGGCGCATCAAGCCAACCTTTTGATCGGTTATTCGACCGATGCTGGTGAGCAGCATTTTGGGACGTTGATCGTCGAGCAGACCGAGCGAGTGATGGGCAATGAAATGCGAGCTGGCGAGCTCAGCTTCGCGGCTGGCCCACAACAATACCAGCTCTCGCATGCGCAGCAACAATGACGGCCAGTCGGCCAAAGCCAACACGGCCTTCTGCGAGTAATCGCAACCGTTGAGGATACCGAACAAGCGTTTCTCATCGCTGGCCTCGCGCAGATCCGGATCGAGACCCTCACCCCCATGCTTACCGTGATCGGGATCCCCAGGCAGCAGGATCTCCCCGGCATAACTCGGCGATACCGTGTGCACCGCATCGGCCAGTCGAATTGCGCTGGCCATCGGATTAACGCAGTCGGACCAGCGCGGGTCCGCCAGTTGTCTGCGCTCGTAGACCAGGCCCGGGTACCACTGCTCGAGCGAAGAATCATCGTTAGTGAATGGTCGAACCCCCTGGACCGCCAGGTTATGGATGCTGTAAACGCAGCGCAGATCCTGCAGTGAGCGATAACTTTTGTCGTAACGACGCAGGATGCACAGGAAAGCCGCATGCCAGTCGTGCAGGTGCAAAACTTCCAGCTCGGCAAAGACGCCTTTTTTGATCGCCTCGGCAACGCCCAGGCAAAACAGCGCAAACTTGCTGGCGTCGGTTTTGAACGGTTGGCCCGGGGGATCGTCACAATAGATTCGACCCGCGCCACAACTGCTGAACAACGGATGCTCGATCACGTAGTGATGAACCTTATCGTCACCGATCTGTTCCAGCTGGAAAAGTTTAAGCGACTCGGTGCGACCGCCGAACTTGACCCTGAGTACCTGCAATTGCCTTGCGCCATCCAGGCTATCGAATACGCCGTAGGCTGGAGTAACAACGGAAACCGTGCAGTTACGGTGCGCCAGTGCGGCGGGGATATCGCGCACGACGTCGCCTATACCGCCGACCTTACCCCCCGGCAAGGCACCGTTTTCCGCGGCAACCATCAGGATATGCGTCATCAGGTCACCACGTCCGGGTTACTGCGGCCGGTGTAATGTTCGATCTGCGCGAGTTGTGCGGCGAGACCGATTAATTCACTCAACGCCGTTTGCGCATCCTGCACTTGTTTTGCAGGATCGGTTTCGTGGCCTTCGATATAGACCCGCAAGGTGGCGCCTTCGGTGCCGGTGCCCGACAGGCGATAGATGATGCGGGCACCATCGCGCATCAGGATACGCAGACCCTGTTGCCGACTGGTGCTGCCGTCAACCGGATCGGTATAACTGAAATCGTCGGCGAGCTCGACCTCGAAGCGACCCAGTCGCTGTCCGGTTAACGAATCAACCTGCTGCCGCAGCGCTTCGATCAACGATTGTGCCGCTTCGCTTGCGACGGCCTCGTAGTCGTGCCGGGTATAGTAGTCGCGCCCATACTGGCGCCAGTGCTGTTGCACAATTTCGGCAACCGATTCACCCCTGACAGCAAGCACGTTGAGCCAGAACAGCACCGCCCAGAGCCCGTCTTTCTCGCGCAAATGATCGGAACCGGTACCGAAAGATTCTTCACCGCAAAGCGTGATCTTACCGGCATCCAGCAGGTTGCCGAAAAACTTCCAGCCGGTCGGTGTCTCAAAGCAGGGAATCTTGAGTCCGGCCGCGACGCGATCTACCGCCCGGCTGGTCGGCATCGAACGGGCCACGCCCACGAGCCCGTCGCGATAACCCGGTACCAACGATGCGTTAGCCGCCAGTATTGCGAGGCTATCACTCGGGGTGACGTAAAAATTCGCGCCGAGAATCATGTTGCGATCCCCGTCACCATCGGAGGCAGCGCCAAAGTCGGCTGCAGAATTACCGCTCATTCGACGCTGTAATTCCGTTGCATGGGCGAGGTTGGGGTCCGGATGACCACCCCCGAAATCCTGCATCGGCAGACCGCGCATGACGCTGCCTTCCGGTGCTCCAAGTTGTTGTTCCAGGATCCTGTGGGCATAAGGGCCGGTAATTGCATTCATGGCATCAAACTGCAATCTGAAAGAGCCACCGATCAGCAGTTCGCGGATTCGCTGGAAATCAAACAATTGCTCCATCAGCTCGGCGTAATCGGTAACCGGGTCAATTACTTCGACCTGCATGTCACCCAGCCACTGGATTCCGTTTCGACCAAGATCGGTGTCTGCCGATTCGAGAATATGATATTGCTCAATTTCCCGGCTTTGCTGAAAGATTGCGTCAGTCAGTTCTTCATTGGCGGGCCCGCCGTTGGCAGCATTAAATTTAATGCCGAAATCGGCATCGGGGCCACCGGGATTATGACTGGCGGACAATATAATCCCGCCAAAGGCCCGGTATTTACGGATAATGCAGGACGCTGCCGGTGTCGACAGGAGGCCGTCTTGTCCGGCAATCACGCGCTTAAATCCGTTGGCGGCAGCCATCTTGATGATTGCCTGCAAGGCCTCGCTGTTATAGAAACGGCCATCGCCACCGACTACCAGGGTTTTGTCGGAAAAGGTTTGATCACCGCTTGCGATGGAATCGAAAATCGATTGCACAAAGTTTTCCAGGTAATGCGCTTGCTGAAACACGCTTACCTTTTTGCGTAGGCCCGAGGTTCCCGGCTTCTGATCGCCAAACGGGTGTGTGGCAATCGTTTTACGGCTCGTCACGACGCTTACCTTTGTTCGTGTGTCGTCTGGTTGAGCATGTCGGGCGTCACCAGCACCACGCCTTTTTCGGTAACCCGGAAACCACGCTGCTTATCCTGTTCCAGGTCTTCGCCGATCACCATGCCGGGTTCGATGGTGCATCCACGATCGATAATGGCCTTTTTGATGCGGGCATTACGCCCGATTTCGACATCGGGCAGGATCACGCTGTCGACTATCTCACAGTAGGAATGGACCCTGACGTTGGAAAATAGCAGCGAACGCTTGACCAATGAACCCGAAATCACGCATCCACCTGAAACCATCGAGTCAATTGCCATACCGCGGCGGTCTTCGCGGTCGAAGACGAACTTGGCGGGCGGTAATTGAGCCTGGTGGGTCAGAATGGGCCACCTATCGTCGTAAAGATTCAATTCCGGTGAAACGTTGACGAGTTCCATGTTGGCTTCCCAGAAGGCATCCAGCGTACCGACGTCACGCCAGTAGGCGCGCTCCCCGGTATCCATATCCCGGAACGGGTACGCGTAGACCTGGTACTTGTCTATGATGGATGGGATGATGTCCTTGCCGAAATCGTGGCTTGACCCGGGATCATCAGCATCCTTAATCAGCTGTTCGTAGAGAAACTCGGTGTTGAACAGATAATTGCCCATTGAAGCCAGGCAAATGTCCGGTTGACCGGGTATCGGCGCCGGGTTTGCGGGCTTTTCATTGAACTCGACGATACGACCCGATTCATCGGCAGTCATTACGCCAAACGCACCGGCAGCCTCCTCGAGCGGAACTTCGAGACAGGCAATGGTCATGTCGGCCTTGCTTTCCACGTGCGTGGCTATCATTTCACCGTAGTCCATCTTGTAGATATGATCGCCCGATAAAATCAGCACGTACTCGGGTTTGTGGGTGCGCAGAATATCGAGGTTTTGATAGACCGCGTCCGCGGTGCCCTGGTACCACTCGCCGCCGGCACGCTGCGAGGCGGGGAGGATTTCGACGAATTCGTCGAGTTCACTATCAAACCGGGTCCAGCCGTGTATTAGGTGACGGATCAGCGAATGCGCCTTGTACTGGGTTAACACACCAATACGGCGTATGCCGGTGTTGATGCAGTTCGATAACGGGAAGTCGACAATACGAAATTTACCACCGAACGGCACCGCGGGTTTAGCGCGCCAGTCGGTCAATTCGTAAAGTCGCGAACCGCGACCTCCCGCAAGCACCAGGGCCAGCGTCTGGCGCGTAAGACGGCTGACAAAACGGGTATTGTTAGGCGAATTCATAATATGGACACTTATGCTGAGAGTGGTCGATGTCGATAGTTGCGATTAGTAATCGAAATACTGTACCGAATGCGTCGCTTTACGGCCAGTAAACCGCCCAATGGTACCCGGTTAATGGAAAAAAGATACATTTGGGGCCGTGTCGATACTAGTGAACGCGTGATTATTCGCCCAATTTGGCTTGCTGGTAGCCGAACAAATTCAGCAAATAATATGCCCTTAATTAGTGCAGCAACCCTGGATAAAGCGGTCACTGCGATCGGCAGAATAATTCATTTTAAGATGACCTGCCTCAAATCCTGCCGGCTGTAAACAGGTAGCATTGCGACAATTCAGCTAGCTGCTGATTACACCAGGGTAGATGTCGAGATATGAAAGATACGCTGTTGGCATTGAGTGACCTGTTGAATATGCTGCCTGACGCCGTCGTCATTGTCGACTGCAATGGCCGCATCACGTTCGCCAACAGGCATATCGAGGGGCTGTTGGGATATACCCCTCGCGAGCTCGAAAAACAGCCGCTTGAGCGCTTGATACCGGAGCAGTATCGAGCGCAGCATAAGGTCCATATAGCGAGGTTTCGGGAACACGGGCAAGCGATGGCCATGGGTGATCGGCCGCTGATATATGGGCTTGATAAATCCGGTAACGAAATTCCGATATCGGTGTCCATAGCGAATCTTGATCTCGATGGCGAGCGATTTTCGATTGCAGTTATGCACGATAGCGGCGAGATACAATCGGAGATCACCCAGGTTACGTCCAGGGCCGAGAGCGACCTGCTAACCGGAATCGGAAACCGTTTGCGGCTGTCACAGGTGTTGCAAACCAAAATCGATAAATCATGTCCTTTCAGCCTGCTCTATCTTGACCTGGAAAAATTCAAACCGTTCAATGACAACTACGGGCACGAGGTCGGCGACAAGGTACTTCAAATTGTCGCCAGGCGGCTTAAGGCACTCGTCCGTTCCGAGGACCTGGCAGTTCGCGTGGGCGGGGATGAATTCGTGCTGTATCTTGACGGCCTGGTCGACAGCGGGATACTCGAACAACGCGCGACAACCGTTGCCGATAGCGTGGCACGTCGCTTTCATATTGGCGACCTGTCCGGTACTGTCGGTGTCAATATCGGCGGAGCCACGTTTCCCCGAGACGGCGACAACGAGCAAGATCTGATAAATGTAGCCGATCAGAATATGTACCAGGCCAAGCAAGCCGGAATACCCTATAAAATCAGGCAATAAAACGCTGCCTCAAGGTTTACTGGTTGCGATCAATAATGCTACTTTCGCTGTTTGATTGGCCGACGAGTGCAACATGTTTTACAAAACCAGCGAACCCCATGGTTTACCACATAATCCTTTCAAAAGTTGCGTGGCGCCAAGACCCATTGCCTGGGTGAGTTCGATCGATCCCAACGGCATCGTGAACCTCGCGCCCTACAGTTTTTTCAACGCGGTTGCGAGCGATCCGCCAATGGTGATGATTTCTTTCAACGGCTACCACGAGCATGGTGGCGAAAAGGACACCCTGGCCAACATAAAATCGAGCGGTGAATTCGTCGCCAACATGGTACCGCGAGCGCTCAAGGAGGTGATGAATGTGACCACCGCAGCGGTGGCGCACGAGGTCGACGAACTGGAGCTTGCCGGGTTAACTACCGAGGATTCGGCACTGGTAAAACCGCCGCGCGTCAAGGAGGCACCCATTCACCTGGAATGCGCCTTGCACCAGGAAATCAAGCTGCCCTGCACCCTGGAGGACAGTATCAACACCATGATTATCGGCCACGTGCTTGGAGTACATATCAAGGACGAGGTACTCACCGACGGCATGGTCGACCTGTCAAAAATCGAACCGCTTGCACGACTGGGATACATGCAATACAGCGCGGTTGAAAATCCTTTCGTGATGAGTCGACCGCAGGACTGAGAACGTCAGCTGTCGTCGTCCGCCGCTAGCGACTCCTGAAAGCCAGGCGGCACATCGACAGAATAACTGGCCAGGCCATGTTTGAGAAAATGGTCGCGCATTGGCCGGCCATTCCCGGTCAGGGCCCGCATTTCCGATTCTGGGGTAGGCTGCTGGACTGACGGCCAATGGTCCGGCTGGAGCTCGGACCCCTCGGCAGCGATATCAAGTGGATCGTCTTCGCTGATTGCCGGCGTTTGCTCGAGATCCATGAACTGCCAGGTCGCCTCCAGCGGTATATTATTGTGCGGATCGTAAAAATAGATTGACCAGAATATACCGTGATCGACCGCACCCTCAACCTCGATCCCGGCTGCCTCGACCCGATCCTTGAGCGCAAATAATGCTTCCCGCGACTCCACCGTGAACGACACGTGATCAAAGCCCAGCGGCAGGGTGGTGCGATCGCCGGGAAATTTTCGATTCATCACAGTCGCACCATCGTATTCGAAAAATGCAACATGAGTGGCGCCATCGGCAAGCTGAAAAAAGTAATGCCGATAGCCATCGTGGCCAATTCCGGCACTCAGTTTCAGGCCCAGTAGATCACGGTAAAAACGAATGGTTGTGACCATGTCGTCAGTGATGAAAGCGAGATGGTTTATGCCTTGCAGACTCATAACAGGTACCAGGTGATCTAATCTATATCTTGTGCGGAGAAGCCGCAGCCATAAAGGCTATCACAAGTCTTGCTCCCGGGCTCGCGAATTCAAACCCACCAATGCGCAGACACATAAACTACTGGCTCGTTAGTTTTACGTGAGCGGATCACCGCAACGAGCGAGCATACTGGCAAGGTGATGAATCGTTACCGTGCCCTTGTATCTCCCCTCGTCAACGACAAAGATATAGCTGGTATCCTCCCGTTCCATCATGGCCAGTGCCTTGACCGCCGAGGAGGTGGGCGTAATCGATAAATGTGGCTCCTGTTTATATTGGTCAACCGTATTGTTGAGTAACAGCTCTACCTCGGCCTGTATATCCTGCAGGTTGGAAAACTGCTCACCCAGAATGTGAGCCGTTTCCACGACATAATCTGGAAGACAGCCATGCTTTAGAACATTCTTCAACGTGACCCGCCCGATTATTCGGCCGCTAACATCGCAAAATGGAAGGCCGGGTGTATTCGCGCGGTCACATTCATCAAAAAGCTCGCGTACGGTCATCCCTGCTTTTGCGACCCTGGTGGAAATCAGCACCTGCTCTACGTTCATGGAGATTTACCTGTCGTCATGGTTTAGAGGTACCGGAAATAGACGTAAAAACTGGCAATACCAATACTTAGTAACATCATTGGAAAAGCCATCAGCATAAAGGTCAGGAACCGGATGCGGTGGCCAGCGCGCTCGGCAAAACCGGCAACGATAAGGTTGGCACTTGCCCCGACGAGGGAGCCATTACCACCCAGGCAAGCACCCAGAGCCAGCGACCACCACAGCGGCATCAGGTATTCGGCTCCGCCAAATGTCGGCGCCATGGATTTGATAACCGGAATCATAGTCGCCACGAACGGTATGTTATCCACGACCGCCGACGCGATAGCCGAAACCCACAGTATGGTCAGGGCCGTAACGGTAAGATCTCCGTCAGTAAAGTTGATGACAATGTCCGCAAGAATTCGCAATACACCGGCTTCCTCGATCCCCTTAACCGCGATAAACAGGCCGATGAAGAAGAAAATGGTGATCCATTCGACCCCGGCGAAGGTCTTGTTGACCTCCTCCGACTGCTCCTCGGCATCGTTCTTAAAATTGGACAACAGCAGCAACAGGGCCGCACCGAACATGGCGATAGTAGCGGGTTCAAGCCGCAGCGGGTGCGCCAGCACAAAGCCCGAAATTACCAGGGTCAACACAAACATCGACTGTTTCAACAGCCTCACATCCGTTATCGCGTCCTTTTCCTTAAACCTCATAATTCGCTCACGCGCGTCCGCGGCGGCGTGCATACTGCGCCCCCAGACCAGGTAAATAATTCCCAGCGTGACCGCGAAGATCAAAGGGATTATAGGTGCGAGGTTTATAATGAATTGATTGAATGACAGCCCAACCGCCGAACCAATCATGATGTTGGGCGGATCACCGATCAGGGTGGCGGTGCCGCCGATATTCGAGGCAAAAATCTCGGCGAAAAGGAAAGGATAGGGATCGATCTTGAGTTCATGGCTGATCAGGAGTGTCACCGGAGCGATCAGCAGCACGGTGGTGACATTATCGAGCAGTGCGGAAAATAGCGCTGTAACCAGCGAAAGCATGAACAATATACCCCAGGGGCTGGCATTGACCTTCTTGGCCGACCAGACCGCAACATACTGGAAGATACCGCTACCCCGGGTAATGGCGACGATTACCATCATTCCGGTCAAGAGTCCCAGCGTATTGAAATCAATACCCGAGATGGCGGTTTCCTGATTCAGGACTCCCAGCACGACCATCAGCCCTGCACCCATCCCGGCCACGATCGCACGGTTGACCTTCTCCGAGATAATGAGTACGTAGGTTGCTACAAACAGGATCGACGAAACCCACAGCGGGTCCCAGCCGAAAATCACCTGGGCGGCAAGTTCGCTTTCACCGTGCATTTTTTTTACTTACTCCAAAGATTGTCATAGTTTTTGTCAGGAGTTTTTGGATTACTTGCCTTACTCTGCGACGTCGTCCTCATCATTGGGGTTTATCAGCCTTCCCATGATGATCCCCTCGAGAACATCCCAGGCTGATACCATCCCGACCAGCTTTTTGCTTTTACCCTTGATGACAATAACCGGCAGGCTTGCATCCTTGCTTTCATCGAGCAATGCAATTAGCTCCGGAAAAGCCGTTCCTGGTTTACAAAAGAGCAGTTTGCTTTGCTTCTCCAGGAAATTTTCTACTGGTTGGTCAGCTATCTTATGCCAGCGGTCTCCCATCTGGACCACTTCGTCTGGCAGAAAATGGAGACTGGAAACACTGTGCTTGCCAAGGTCCAGTGCCACCCTGGGCAACAGCAGGTGACTCAAACGGCGCAGGCCAAACAGTCCGATAAACGAGCCTTCTTCATCCACGACGGGGAGATTGCGAACGTGATGTTCATGCATGAGGGTCATGGCATGGGCGACGGTGTCCGATGGCTTTAACGTGAACAGACCGGATTTCATGATGCTTTTTGTAGTCATATCAGGTAAGCCTCGTCATTTCAGGTAACTATAAATTGGGGATTTTTATAAAAGGGATCGAGCACATCACCGCCGGCCCGGTGCATACTGATCAGGCGCTGCAACAAATTCAGAGAAGATTCGAGAGTTTTGCCGCATCAACAGATTACCTGGTTAGGACAGTTACCGAACTGCCCCCGATTAAATAATTAGTCGCCAACCGAATATTGACTATTTTTTGCGTTTTTGAGGCGGCTTCTTCCTCCGCGATTTCTCCTTCTTCATCTTTTCCTTACGCGGTTTCTGCTTGCGTTGTTTTTGCTTACGCAGTTTCTCTTTACGCAGTTTCTCTTTACGCTGCTTCGCCTTGCGCAGTTTCTCTTTACGCAGTTTCTCTTTACGCTGCTTCGCCTTGCGCAGTTTCTCCTTGCGCTGCTTCTCCTTGCGCAGTTTCTCCTTGCGCTGCTTCGCCTTGCGCAGTTTCTCCTTGCGCTGCTTCTCCTTGCGCTGCTTCTCCTTGCGCAGTTTCTCCTTGCGCAGTTTCTCCTTGCGCTGCTTCGCCTTGCGCAGTTTCTCTTTGCGCAGTTTCTCCTTGCTTTGCTTCTCTTTCTTCTGCTTCTCGCTTATCGGTCGCTTCTTTTTCACGTACTTTTTATAGGGGGAGGCTTTCTTGGCGGTTGATCGTGTTCGACTAATTGCAGTTTTGGCCCTCCCGGCGCGAGACGTGGGGAGCGGTCCGTTTGCCGCTTTAATAACTGAGCTTGCTCGCACCGTTCCAAACCCGGGGACCCTGGACAGTTTTTCGATCGTAGTGCCCGCGATTTCCCCCACGGTCTTGAATCCGTTCTTGATCAAGATTTTTGCTGTACTCGGGCCGATACCCGGAATATCAGTAATTGCTGTTGTCATTGTTAACCCCCTAGCAAACCTGTAATTTGCAATTCTTTATCTTCAAACTGTTTCACATCAAATCAATTGACCTGTATCAATACCAGGGCAAATTAATTCAATCAACAAGGGACAGACCCGGTTTTACTATGTGGTTAAAGCGCGTGTAAGAAACTGGTCGAACAGATTCTCGACCGTTTCTATAACATCGTTCAGGGCGTGGTCCCCGCTAACCAGGTGCAGGGTACAGTCTGCCTGCTGCGCATATTTAATCGAGTTTTCTGCGGGAATCACGCCATCAGACCAGGCGTGCACGATTTCGATGTGAGGCGATTTCGAAGCATGCTGCTGTTTTTTAAAGCCCGGCATGTAAAGCGCCGGCGCCATCAGGAAAACCGCTTTCGCGGTGACGACCTCTGACGCCGCCAGTGCCACGTAGCCACCCATGCTGGAGCCAACCAGGATAAAATCGTCAACTTCTTTTTCCAGCTCGGCCAACAGGCGCTCGACACGAATATCCGGGTCCTTAAGGTTAGTGTAATCGATACTGTCGACGTCACATCCCTGCTGCCGTGCAATCTCGGCGAGTCGTTTTATTTTAAATCCCCAGGGACCACTTTCCTTTCCATGTGAAAACACAACTTTCATGCGATGTCTGCCAATCTCCGGCTAGCGTGCGAGACCAACAAACCTATTCATTGCCACCCGAATTCAACATGTCATAAAGCGAATGTGCATGCTCGGCGGCCTGGATGCCAAGCGGGGTAAGATAACCGCCATCGACCTGGGTTAAAAAACCACCCTCGTACAGGTGTTGGGCGGCCGATATCACCGCAGCCTCGGCAGTTTTGTGAATCTTGACGCCTTCCAGGCCCGATGGGGATTTGAACAGCATCAGCACATTCAACTCGGCAATGTTTTGTGGCGTATACGACATGCGGATTCCCGGGGTGATTGTTTACATCAATGCCCGAATCTTCTAGCGATCAAGCATTGGACAAGCTTGAAACATTACTGTTTTGAGCGGTTACCGATTCCAGGAAATGGCCTATCTTGACCGGTTCACCGAATAGATAGCCCTGCATCAGGTGACAACCCAGGCCTTCCAGGTAATCTGACTGCTGGGTGTTTTCGACGCCTTCGGCAATGGTTTGAATGCCGAGACCCTGGGCCATGCCGATAATTGCCGCGACCAGTGCGGCGCCTTTCTTGGAATGCTCGATTTCAGATATAAAAGAGTAATCAATTTTTACCGTGTGCACCGGCAGCTCACGCAGGTAGTTCAGTGAAGAATAGCCGGTACCGAAATCATCGATCGCAATAGAAATCCCCTTGTTGGCCAAAACCTGTAATTTATGGGTGCTGGCCTGGATATCGCCCATAAACATGTTTTCGGTTATTTCAATTTCCAGTCGCCCTGGCTCGATACCGTAGACATCGGTAAAAGAAACCAGATTTTCGGGAAAATCTTTTTGCTTGATATCGGTTGCAGACAGGTTAATGCTGACCCTGATCTGGCTGTTTACAAATTCCTGGCTGCCGAACAAATCGCTGGCAACCCGGTGTAACACCCAGTCACTCAGCTGCTCAATGATGCGGGATTCTTCGGCCTGTTCCATGAAATAGCTTGGACGGCGCAGTCCAAGCTGGGGATGATTCCACCTGAGCAGTGCTTCAACACCCACAATTTTCCTGGTTTCCACGTCGATCTGAGGCTGATAGAAAATTTCCAGCTCATCATTTTTCAGGGCGTTTCTAAGCCCGCTTTCGATGGAAATCTTTTCAGCGGCCGCGTGTTCGATCTTGGAGTCGTAAAAGGTATAGCCATTCTTGCCGGTTGCCTTGACGTCGTACATGGCCATATCGGCATTTTTAATCAGCGTATTGATATCGCTTGAATCGACGGGAAATACCGAGATGCCGATACTGATGTTGATATAGACTTCCTTGCCTTTCAGATAGAAAGGCTGCTGCAAACTGGCGATTAACTTTTGCGCAACTTTTTCAGCCTGTTCCCTCGAGGTAGGCTGTGGCAATAACAGCATGAATTCATCACCGCCGAGCCTGGCCAGGGTATCACCGGTCCGGATTTCTGCTTTGAGCCGCTCTGCTACCTCGACCAGCAATTGATCGCCGACCACGTGTCCGAAACTGTCGTTTATCAATTTAAACCTGTCCAGATCAAGAAACATGATGATCAATGTTTCGCCGGATCTTTCCGCCTGCCTGATTGCGAGATCGAGGCGATCATGCAGCATCGCCCGGTTAGGTAGCTTGGTGAGCAGGTCATGATAAGCCTGGAAGGTAATCAGTTTTTCCGCTTTCTTGCGACTGGAAATATCGCGCGCCACACCGTAGGTGCCCTGGTAGGTACTGAGTTTTTTAGGATCTTTCGAATCGACCGCGTATATGCCCATGGAATTAAGTTCGATCGGGCACGTGGTGACGTCAAATGGTTTCGTGGGATCCTTGGTATTACATTTCAAACCAAGCTCAATGGTACGGTTGGAACGGCTTGCCCGACGTCGTTCATTAAACAGGTATTCAGCCTTCAGACGATCTTCGTCGGCGATAAACTCGCTGTAGTGCTTGCCTATCATGTCGGCCTTGTCATAGCCCAACAGCTTGGTAACGCTATCGTTGACAAAGCTGAATTCCCCGGCCAGGTTCAAAATGTAAATTAAATCCGGCGAATTATCGACCATGTAGCGGTGGAGTCGTTCCGAGTGAGCCAACCGGTTTTGAATTTGAGCCTTTTCATCCTCGACATGCAGTTTGTCCAGGGCATTGCGGATCGAATGCTCGAGCTCATCAAAACTGTAGGGCTTCTTGAAAATATCATAGGCGCCCAGTCGAACCGCTTCGGTAACCTTGTTGATGGAGGTTTCACCACTCAGCACGATTACCGTTGTATTTATTTTTTTATCCCTGATGAAGGCTAATACCTGGTCACCCGATTTTTTAGGCATATTGAGATCGAGAATTACCAGGTTGAACTGGCGTTGCTGAATCAGCGAGATCGCCTCCTCCCCGTCTTCCGCCTCGGTGATATCGGACCATTGTCGCTTCAGTAGCTTGACAAGACTTTCGCGTGCACGTTGCTCGTCATCCACCACCAGAAACGAGGTAGGCCTCTTAAACCGTCGTGCCTTTTTTTCAAAACTGATCAATAAATTATCCATCGGGGGGAAATATGGGGTTACCTTTTCGAACGCAAGGGAATCAAAATTTCAAATGAAGAGCCACCTACTTCATTTTCCATATATTTAATCTGCCCATTGTAGCGCGCAACGATATCCGCTGTCACAGAAAGTCCAAGGCCCCGGATGGCGCCGTCCTTTGCACTGGCCAGGGGTGCAAACAGCAGTTGTCGGGTGATGGGATCGATGCCCCGGCCGCGGTCCGCGATGGAGAATTGAGCATAGGTCGCCCCGTCAATATTCACGAAATGGCGGCTTGAAACCAGGATCTCTGCATCACGGATCTGTGCTTCAATCCCATTCTTGACCAGGTTCAGGATAACCTGGCGCAACGCATCCCGGGTTATTTCTATTTCAGAGTCTGACTCGTCGAGAGCCCACTTGATTTCAACCTTTTTACCGTTACTGATCGACTTCACGTAGAGCGGAACGGACATTTTCAATTCTTCGTTCAACAGAACGGTCGCCGGTTCAGACTCTTTCTCTTCCTTGAAATTTACAACGATACTCCCGATTCTTTGAACCTCTTCCTTCAGTATCTGTATTTCTTGATCATTACTGGCATCGCTTGATTTTGAGTTTCCCTGGATAATATCGATATAGTTTGCGATGACGCTCAGCGGATTGCTGATTTCATGAATCAGCTTGTCGACATCCTTATGTTCCTGTTCCTTTTTCACACTGTCTTCGAAAGCCCGCTGTTTCAGTTCCTGGTTATTTTTCAACCATAACTCGGCATTAATCTTGAGGTAATCGGAAATAAATCCTGCCAGGTTCTCGAGAGATTTCTTCTGATCCTTGTTCGAACCCACAACTATCGCGCCGATAACCTTGTCCCCATGACCCAGGGGCAAACAGAATGCGATCTCATGGTTCAGTCTTCGAATGATCTGGCGATCGGATATGGGTGAAATTTCATCGAGCGCCTTCTCGGGTTCGATCCAGATGTTGCGTTTCTCGAGATAACTTCTAATGATCTGGCTCTTGCTGTTTTCAATCGAGAACTTGCTGACTGCTCGAACCTGGTTAACTTCATACAGCGCCAGTTGCGAGCGGTTTTGCGAATCGGGGAACAACATGGCGACATCGGAAATGGAGAACAATAACTGCATTTCCCGGGCAATTTTCAACAGCAGATTTTTAGGCGTATTGATGTTGGTTGAATCAATATCTTCAGAGGTAATTACTTTGACTAACGAGGCATCCCTGATTTTTCGCGCAAGCCTGATGGTTTCTCTCTCGATATCCTGGGTAAATTGCACCTGTGTCAGGCTGCCCGACTTGGGGTAAGGAATACCAAACGAAGCAGCCACCTGCGACAATTTATCCTGCACGTGGATGTAGATCAGCTTCAGTTCTTTTTCATCGACCAGCGCCGATTGCCAATTGGTATCGGGTCTGCCAAAGCGGCTCAAATGCCGGGCCATCTCGCTCGCCTCGGCAACGATCTGGCATAGAATGTCACCGCCTTGCAACAGTTCTTCTTCTTCGTGGTGGAAGCGCACGGCATCGGCAATCGCGGGACTAAGGCTGGCCCACTGCTCGATCAGGCAGGCGCCCAGCTCAGTATGGCTGGTGCCGAACTTCTTGATTTCCTTGCTGATTACCTCAGCCTCGGTCGGCGAATTCATAATATCAACATACTGGTCGTGGAACTTGGCATCAAATACGATTTGCCCGAAATGATGCAGCAGACCAGCCAGGTAGGCATCTTGAGGATGATCATAATTTAAGGAATGGGCGAAATCCTTGGATATCACGGCACAATAGAGCGATTCCAGCCAGGCATTACAGACAAACTCTTTTTGCGTATTGATCAAACCGGCAAACAGTTGCTGCATCGATGATGTCAGCATCATGGTTTTGACAAGCTCATGGCCCAGTAATGCCACGGCATGGCTCAAATTCTCGATGGGTTGTTTAATCTCAAACGCCGCGGAGTTAACGGCCATGATTAATTTCCCGGTTAAGGCCGCATCGGTGCCGATTAAGTCGGCCAGCTCATCGATTGTACTGTCGGGGTCATGACAAACATCGAGCAGCCTGCTGAGCAGATGTGGGGGACTGGGCAACCGAACCAATTCTATTGATTCTATCGTCAAATTCGGCGAGCCTCCTAGATCAAGCATTCTTTATTCTTATGTTGACGGGTTCAGTATATTTTCGGGAAAGCGAATAATATACTATATTTCATCCCTGAATCGACCTTTAACCAAATTTCCGGAAAATCATTTTTCTGACGAATCAAGTTCGCACGGCTTTCGGTTAAACGGGTACAAACGGGACAATCCAACGACCATGAAAGCATGACGCAGATGTCAAAAACATGGCCCAGATCACATTAATTTCGATTTTTGGCACAATTAGCCGGGATTACTGGTATAGAATGCCCTGGACTATATATCCCCCGCAATAACGGTGATCGAGTCAATGGAAGTTAAACAGTTTCAAGCTTTGCACACGCCTGGTGCATTACCGTCAAACCCCTGTTCCCGCAATTTGAAAGTTCCCGAGATATCCATGAAAAGCATTATTTACTGTATCACGATAGTTGCGATTACTTTTGCCGCCGGTTGTGCCACGAATCGCTCCAAACCCATCATCGATCCCGACAGTGTCGACATGGAGCTATACCAGTACGACCTGGCAGAATGTGAGCAGATTGCTGAACAGGTAGAACAAAAGGCCGGTTCGGGCGCGGTCGGCGGTGCCGTCGTCGGCGGACTGATTGGTGCGATCGTTGGCGATAGCGACCAGGTGGCACGCTCGGCGGGGGTCGGCGGAGTCCTCGGAGGCGCCAAGGGCGCAGGCGCGACCGAGCGCGAAAAATCGCAGGTGGTTAAGAACTGTCTGCGCAACCGCGGCTACACAATTCTGAACTAATCAATCGGTATCCTATCGAACTGCTTTCAATACGCGATTATCCGCAACAAGTCATTAGAGCGTTTCAATTGGGTCCTTTCAATCTGAGTCCAGGACGATGACCAACCATGTTTGACCGGCTGAAACTTGCCTGTAATGCCGCCAGCAAGGCGGGCTGCCAGTTTGCAGACGCACGTTACCTGTCGATTCGCAAACAGCGTGTCGTATCGCGCGATCATGCCCTGTCCAGCTGCAGCGATGGTGACGACCGCGGCTTTGGCGTGCGGGTGCTTTACCAGGGCGCCTGGGGATTTGCTTCGTCGCCGACCTATACCGCCGACGAAATCGAGAAAGTCGTCGCCCAGGCAATGCGCATTGCGCGGGCCTCGGCAATGGCCTTGCGCGAGGACGGGGTGAAATGGGCGCCGGAACCCGCACTCACGCTCGACTTTAAATCGACCTGCAGGCAAGACCCGTTTGCTGTCGCACTGGAAGACAAGGCCGATCTGCTGATTGCTGCCAACGAGGTGATGCTGAAGAATAAGTCCATCAAACGCGCCCAGGGCTTCCTGTCGTTCAAGCGGGTACAGCGCTGGTATGTGAATACCGAGGGTGCCGTGCTCCACAGCGACGTCACGTCGTCGGAGTCCGCGATCTCGGCAATTGCTGTCGGCAATGACGATTTCCAGGAACGCAACTGGCAGGCGCCGGCGAGCAACCAGGGTTTCGAATGTTACCGTAAGCAAGAATTCCTTAACCAGGCTGAGCGTGTCGCCGCCGAGGCCGAAGAGAAACTCTCGGCCAGGCTCTCACCCGAGGGTAATTTCGATATTATTACCGACTCGGAAAACCTGTCGCTGACGATTCACGAATCGGTCGGGCATGCGACCGAGCTCGACCGCGTCATGGGTTACGAGGTATCGATGGCGGGTTCGTCGTTTGTGACCCGTGATAAACAGGGCGATTTTCGATACGGCAGCGACCAGGTTACGCTGATGGCCGATAACACGCTGGAAAACGGCTTAGCCACCCAGGGTTTCGATGATGACGGCGTGCCCGGCCAGCGCTGGGAGATCGTCAGGGACGGGATTTTTCAAACCTACAGCAGCGGCCGTGAATTCGCGCATTACATCGGTGAAGAACGCAGCCGCGGCTCCTGTCGCGCCGACCACTGGTCGAGCATTCCCATCGTGCGCATTCCCAACCTGTTCCTGATGCCGGGCAAAACGCCGCTGTCCCCGGACGAATTGATGGCCGACGTCAAGCACGGGCTTTATTTCGAGGGCATGGATAGTTTTTCGATCGACCAGTGGCGTCTCAACTTCCAGTTCGGAGGCAACGCGGTGTGGGAGATTAAAAACGGTAAAAAAGCCGGTATGCTCAAGGCCGCTCTCTACCAGAGTCGCACCCCGACCTTCTGGAATGCCTGCGACGCGACTTGCGACGAAAATTACTGGCAGCCACATGGGGTCACGAACTGCGGCAAGGGCGACCCGATGCAAATCGCACAAATGACGCACGGCGCGGCGCCTACCCGCTTCAGGAATATACGCATCTGCCGGGGGCGTGATTCATGAACCGTCAGCAATCCCAGGATCTGATCGCAGGTATTCTCGAAATTCCTCATGAAGGTGAACTGCAGGTGCTGATTAACGGCGTCGAACGCCTGGGCACGCGGTTTAACGATTGCGCGATATCACAAAACGTGCTCAAGCAGCAGGCGACCTTAACCTTGAGTGCCCGTCTCGAACAGAAGAAAACCTCGGTCAGCATCAATGCTCTGGATGACCGGGAATTAATCAAACGCAGCATCGAACAGGTGTTTGCCACCTGTCGGCATATGCCCGACGACGAGGAAGTCATGCCGGCGCCGGGTGAAGTTCTCCCAGGCCTGGAATATGCCTTTAGTGCCGAGTCCGACGCCATCGAAATCGAAACCGTCGGTGCCTGGGCGGCGGAAGCCTGCAGCTCAGGTGCGGCAGCAGGAATTGACCTGGCAGGTCTGCTCGCGCATGCAAAAATGTTTACCGCCTACGGCGACAGCGCGGGGGGATTTGCCCACGAGCGTTATCATCGTAGCGACTACCATGTCACCGCCACAGGCACTAACGGCAGCGGATGGGCCGAACACCAGGGCGTATCCATTGCTCAAAACGATGTCATGGCGGTCACTCGCCGCGCCATCGAAAAATGCGCCGGGGCCCAGGATCCCACGGTGTTTGAACCCAGGCCGGTTACGGTGATCCTGGAACCGCAGGCCGTGGGCGACCTGATGGCGATGGCGTTCTGGTACGGTTTTGATCAACGCGCTAAAGACGAAGGTCGCTCGCCCTTTTCCGATTTTGATGCGACGCTCGGCCGACTTTCGTTTTACTCGGACCCGGCCGAAGCGGCGTTTCCGACAATAGCATTTTCCGGCGATGGCCAGGCCCTCGCTAAATCGGTCTGGCTCGATGAGGGCAAATTGCAACAGCTATTCACCAACCGCTACTGGGCCAACAAAAACGGGCTTGCGGTAAAACCCGCTCCCAACAACCTCGTACTGTCCGGGGACGGTACATCGCTGGATGAGCTCATTCGCAGCACCGACGACGGCATCCTGGTAACGCGTTTCTGGTACATCCGCTCGACCGATGCCAGGACACTGGGGTTCACCGGCATGACCCGCGACGGTACCTATCGCATCGAGAATGGCGAAGTCACGCACCCGGTGGTGGATATGCGCTGGAACGAATCAGTACTGAGGGTGCTCGACAATGTCGTCGCCAGCGGCCGGCCTGTGGCTACGGGTGAATTTATATCGATGGCAATGCCGGCGCTGAAAGTCGAGGATTTCCATTTTTCTTCGCTCTCTAATTGAAAATTCCTGCAACCGCTGGGGCCTCACCCCGGGCGCTTTACTGTAGTGAAATCACGCCAGCCCGGTTGACGTTGATCATCGGGTAAAAAGTGCCGACATCGATCTCGGCATTGAACTCGAATTCGACCGGACTGGTCGGATCGGCAAGTAAACCGGTAAGCACCCGGAGACTGCCGAACAAATCGGCGGTGGCGCTAAGTTTAACCTCCGCTTCACCATAGGGCGCTATTTCTGGCAGGTCGTTGGCAACCCCTTCGATTACCTGGCTGCCAGACAGGTTAACCGTGTAGGAAAGCCCGGCGATATCCAGCGCACTGCGGTTTGGATTGGTAACGTGCAGCACGATGTCGAACTCCGGAGCAACGCCATTCAGTACCCTCGGTGTCACCGATACGACCGAGACTCCCGGTTCCTTGAAATCTGATGGCATCGTCGCGCAGCCGCTGACAATAAACCAGACCAGCAGGTGCACTAAAAGTAATCGGCTTGACTTCAACATGTCGTTCTCCAGTCAGGGGTGGTTTATTGACCTGCAACCATAAATGAGGGTTAACAGACCGCACCATCCCATGTCTTCACTATTATCCCGACAGAATTCCTTTTGTGGTACTATTTTTTGCACTGCCCGCCGCCTGGCGGGTTGCTGGACAATAAAATAATCATCGATACAACCATCGAGGAGGCTGTTGTGACAAGATTAAAAAAATTACTACTAAGTCTTACCGTCCTGGCCGCGTTCGGCATGGGTTCATCGCAGGCGGCAACGCCGGATAATACCTTTGTTATGGCCAAGGACATCGCCGATATCATCACCATGGATCCAGCCGAAGTATTCGAGCTCACCACCGGTGAGATTATCGCCAACATCTATGACCGAATCATGATGTTCGAGCCAGAAGACCTGCAAACCCTGGTCGGCGGCGTGGCCGAGAGCTGGGAGGTCAGCAACAAGGGCAGCACCATCACCTTCAAGATTCGTCCCGGCCTCAAGTTTCATTCGGGCAACCCGGTAACGGCGGAAGATGTCGCCTGGTCGCTGCAGCGGGTGGTCAAGCTCAAAAAAACCCCTTCTTTTATCATCACCCAGTTCGGCTGGACCGCCGATAACGTCGATGATCTGGTCAAGGCCACCGATAACAACCACCTGCAGATCACCATCACCGAGGAGTTTTCCCCGGGCCTGGTGCTGAACGCGATGTCCGCCGGCATCGCTTCCGTGGTCGACAAGGAACTGGTCATGAGCCACGAAAAGGATGGCGACCTCGGCTACGAATGGCTCAAGTCCAACAGCGCCGGTTCCGGTGCCTTCAGCCTGAAGACCTGGAAGGCCAACGAGATCGTCACGCTCGAAGCCAACGCGAACTACCGCCACGGCGCACCGGGAATGAAACGCGTTATCCTGCGCCACGTATCGGAACCTTCTTCGCAACGACTGCTGCTGGAGAAAGCCGATATCGACATGGCGCGTAACCTGACCCCGGACCAGGTTAAAGGCGTAATGGGTAATTCCGATATTTCGATCGACGGTCATCCCAAGGGCACCATCGTCTACATGGCCGCCAATGCGGGGCACCCGATTCTCGGCAAAACCGAGGTGGTCCAGGCAATACGTAACCTGGTCGACTACGAAAGCATGGCCAATTCGTTCCTCGCCGGGCAATTTGTCGTACACCAGGCATTCTGGCCGGGCGGCTTGTGGGGCGCGCTCGAAGAAACGCCTTACCAGCAGGATATCGCCAAGGCCAAATCGTTGCTGCAGTCAGCCGGCCATGGTGATGGCTTCGAATTGACGATTCATACCCTGACCAACTCCCCGTTCCCGGAGATTGCCCAGGCGGTTCAGGCCAACCTCGCGCAGGCTGGCATCAAGGCTAATATCGTGACCCTCGAAGGCAAGACCCTGTGGCCGAAATACCGCGCCCGCGAGCACGACATTATCCTCGCCCGCTGGTCACCGGATTATGTCGATCCCCATTCCAACGCCGATGCCTTTGCGAACAACCCGGATAATCGCCTGGAAGCGAAGCTCACCGGCCACCTGACCTGGCGCAACGCCTGGGCAGATGAATCAAGCAACATGCTGGCCGTCAAGGCACGCAACGAGCTCGATTTGAACAAGCGCAAAGAGCAGTACCTCGAACTGCAGGCCATGCTGCAAAAGACAGGCCCGTTCGTGATCATGTTTCAGCAAAACGAGCAGGTGGCTCGCCGTAAAAACCTGCAGGGTTTTGTTTCGGGTTCAAACTTTGACCTCGTGTTTTACCGCAATGTAATCAAGCAGTAGTGGCATCCGCTGCCGGCGGTCAACCGACTGCAGGGCCAGGCCAGGCCCTGCGGTCGAAGTTGGCCAGTATCCTCGGAGTTCTTACCAGCCTGCTGCTGACCTTCATCGGCCTGACCGCAATCACCTTCGTAATCGGCCGCATGATGCCGGCCGACCCGGTACTCGCGATCGTCGGCGATCGCGCCTCACAGGAGGTTTACGACCAGGTTTACCTGCAGCTCGGGCTCGACAAGCCGGTTTATATCCAGTACCTGCGTTATCTCGAACAACTGCTCGAGGGAGACCTCGGCACTTCAATCATGACCGCGCAGCCGGTGATGGACGATATTATCCGGTTCTTCCCAGCGACCCTCGAACTCGCCACTGTCGCTACCCTGCTGGGCATATTTGTCGGCATCCCGATGGGCGTGCTGGCGGCAGTACACCAGGGTCGATGGCCGGATCACATCGTGCGCGTGATCAGCCTGATCGGATATTCGGCGCCGATCTTCTGGCTCGGCATGGTAGCTTTGCTGATTTTCTATGCCAATCTTGGCTGGGTTGCCGGCCCCGGCCGGCTCGACGTTTTCTACGATGGCATCGTGGAGCCGACCACCGGTATCCTGATGATCGATGCCGCCATGTCCGGCGAATGGGATATTTTTCACAACGCACTCTCTCACCTGGTCCTGCCCGCCACCATCCTCGGCACCTTCGCGCTAGCCTACATCGCGCGTATGACGCGCAGCTTCATGCTCGACCAGCTCAACCAGGAATACATCCTGACCGCAAGGGTCAAGGGCATGCCCGAACGCAAGGTGATCTGGGGACACGCGTTTCGTAACGTGCTGGTGCAACTCATCACCATCATCGGCTTGACCTATGCCTCGCTGCTGGAAGGCTCGGTGCTGACCGAAACGGTTTTCTCGTGGCCCGGCATCGGCCAGTACATTACCAATTCATTGTTTAACAACGACATGAACGCGGTACTGGGTGGCACCATCGTGGTCGGCGCCTGTTTCGTCGGTATCAACATGCTGTCCGACCTGCTTTATCGCCTCGTTGATCCGAGAATTCGCAAATGACGACCGAAGCGACACTGCGCGGCTGGTTGCTGGCCGAGATCCCGACATCGAAATGGCAGGCCCGGTGCCAGCGCATCTTTATCGGCTGGCTCGACTTCAAGCGTAATCCTATCGCCATGATTGGATTTTTGATTATCCTGGGCCTGGTAGTCATCGCCGCGCTGGCGCCCTGGATCACCACCTCCGACGGGCTCGAGCTGCATCTCGCTGATCGTTTAAAGCCACCCAGCAGCGAACACTGGTTTGGCACCGATGAGCTCGGGCGCGATATTTTTGACCGGATTATCTGGGGCTCGCGGATTACGCTGTATATCGTTGCGCTGGTATCGATCATCGTGGTTCCGATCGGGCTGCTGATTGGCACCGTCGCCGGTTACATGGGCGGCTGGGTGGATACTGTTTTAATGCGCCTGACCGATATCTTCCTCGCCTTCCCGCGCCTGATCCTGGCGATGGCGCTGGTGGCCGTACTGGGTCGCGGTCTCGAAAATGCGGTGCTGGCGATAGCACTGACGACCTGGTCGCCGTTTGCACGCATCGCCCGCGCCGAGGCGTTAACGATTCGCAACAGCGAATTCATCCTCGCCGCGCAGATGCAGGGCATCAGCACTGTCGGCATTCTCGCCCGCCATGTCACCCCGCTGTGCATGTCCTCGGTCACCGTTCGCCTTACGCTGGACATGGCCGGCATCATCCTGACCGCGGCCGGGCTCGGATTTCTCGGCCTCGGGGCGCAGCCACCGACCCCTGAATGGGGTGCGATGATTTCGCTCGGTCGGCAATACCTGATCGACCAGTGGTGGGTGCCAACCATTCCCGGGATCGCCATTCTGGTGGTAAGCCTGGGCTTCAACCTGCTCGGTGACGGCCTCCGGGACGTGTTCGATCCCAAGAGCGGGAACTAGCAAATGTCCGATTCAAAACTGCTAATCGTTGAAGACCTGCACGTTACCTATAACACCCCCACCGGACTGGTGCGAGCGGTGAGCGGCGTCAGCTTCGAACTGGGGCACGAAAAGCTGGGTATCGTCGGCGAATCCGGCTCCGGTAAATCGCAAACCGGGCGCGCAATTCTAGGCCTGACCGCAACCGGTGGAACGGTTGGTGCCCGGCGCCTGGCATTCAAGGGCACCAACCTGCTGAACGCGAGTGAGCGCACCATGCGCCAGATCCGCGGCGGCGGCATCTCGATGATCATGCAGGACCCGAAGTATTCGCTGAACCCGGTTATGACGGTTGGCTCCCAGATCGAAGAGGCGCTGCTAATTCACAATCGCACCTCGAAGCGCGTGGCACGTGAGCGCACCTACGAGATGCTGCGCGCGGTAAAGATCCGTGAGCCGGAGCGGGTGTACAAGACCTATCCACACGAGGTCTCCGGGGGCATGGGTCAGCGCATCATGATCGCGATGATGATGATACCCGAGCCCGACATCATCATTGCCGATGAACCCACTTCTGCGCTTGATGTCACCGTGCAATTGCAGGTACTGGCGGTACTCGACGATATGATCAATGAACGCGGCATGGGTCTTATTTTTATTAGTCATGATTTAAACCTGATTGCGTCTTTCTGCGACCGCATCCTGATTATGTACGACGGACGGGTGGTCGAAGAATGCAACGCGGCCGAACTCGAGCAGGCCCAACACCCCTACACCCGGGGGTTGGTCAATTGTCTGCCGCGCCTGGATGGCGGGCAGGATGAGCTACCTGTTTTAAAACGCGACCCGTCCTGGTTGACGACACCTGGAGCGACACGATGATCAATATCGAGGGTCTGGACGTGGTCTTCGGCCATGGCAAGAACTCGTTTCACGCCGTGCGTGACGTTTCGCTCAGGGTGGAAAAAGGCCAATCCTTCGGCCTGGTCGGAGAGTCCGGCTCGGGCAAGACGACCGTGCTGCGGGCGCTGGCCGGGATACTCGAGCGAGTGGCCCGGGTCAGCGGCGATATGACTGTCGCCGAAGAAACCCAGCTGCGGCATCGCTCACAATCGTTCAGGCGACGGGTACAAATGGTTTTCCAGGACCCGTTCGGTTCCCTGCATCCGCGCCACACCGTCGATACGATTTTAAGCGAACCGGCCCGGGTGCATAAACTTGACCGGATCGAGCAGCGCGTGGTGCATGCACTCGAAGAAGTCGGGCTTGATGCCTCGTTCCGATTTCGCTATCCGCACCAGATATCAGGTGGGCAGCGCCAGCGGGTTTCGGTAGCGCGTGCGCTGATCACCGGGCCTGAAATTATCCTGCTCGATGAACCCACCTCGGCACTGGATGTTTCGGTGCAGGCCGAAGTGCTCAACCTGCTGATGCGCCTGAAGCGTGAGCATGGCCTGACCTACATCCTGGTGAGTCACAACCTCGCCGTGGTAGCACACATGTGTGAATCCCTTTCGGTAATGCAAAACGGGTCGGTCGTCGAAACCATGAGCGTGCAACAATTGCGCGAGCACAGTTCGACCATGCCTTATACGCAGCAGCTGCTGACCGCGAGCCTCGGCTACGATCGCACCGCGATCGACGCCTTCGAGGAATTCGCTTGAGCGTTAAGCGAATGTCGTTCGTTATACCAGGTTTGACCACTATTTTATCGCCAAGTCTGACAGCACCGGCGCTACGAGGGTGATATCCGTCCCCCGGTAAATGACTAGCGGTTATCCCAGAATATGCTATTAATAAACGATGAATTTAGAGATAAACGAATGAGCACAACACGTTTCAATCTAATCTTCGAGGGTGAAATAGAACCCGGCTACGACCAGGAAGAGGCGCATCGCACGCTCGAGAGCCTGTTCGAGTTCGACGACGACATCCAGGCCGAATTAAACAGCGGGCAAGCCGTCATGCTGGGTAAGAGTATGGACGCCGCGACGGCCGATTCCTTCAAACAGGCCCTGGCTGGCGCCGGTGTTTCAACCTATCTACTAGCCGAAAATGACGCGGTCGCCCAGGCAGAGACTCCATCCCGCCGCCTGAAGGTGGATCGACGCTCAGTAAGCCTGCGCCGCGCCCAGGTCCGCAACAGCGCAATTCTGCCAGACCGGCGCAAGGGACAGGACCGTCGACTCTGACAGTAGTCGGGATTGCCGACAATAGTTTTACTGTTGCTCGAATAATTCCCAATCGGAAGCACCCGAATATCGACACTGTATCGCCGATTTCTTCACCGGATACTGGGCATCTGTTGAGCGATCAAAGGGATCGATCTTTTCCGTTTCCATCATTAGCTGGTCTTTTTCAATATGATAGGAACTCACTTGTCGAAACCCGCTGCGACCCACCTCAGTGACCAGCGGCTCCGCCTCGATTTCAAGAAAAACGGCCAGGTTTTGATCCCACCCGCCAGTGTCAACTTCACAGGTGTAAACGATAGCCGCTTCCTCGCGCGCGTCGCCACACAGGTTGCCGAATTGAGCTTCGGTTGGATAGAAGTAGCAAGTCTTGCCGACCACCTGGTAGCTTTCGATATAACGACCGTAGCGTTCAATTTGCGCCTGCAATATTGATCTCAGGTCCTCGGCCGATAATTTTAACGCCGGGTCCTCGGCCGGTGTTACGAGCTCTGCCGCCACGGTCGGCGGTATCGGCTCTGCATCATCGCCAGGTAGAATCGGTTCGACATCCCCGGTCGACTGTATTGGTACGACATCCCCGGTCGACTGGTTTGCACTTTCTTCCTCGATCGCATCGCACTGCCATCCCGCAACACCCAGTTTTTCAACCAGTCCGACGGCCCTGGGTTCACAATAATCTGCGTCATTGCGGGCATTCCAGGGGAAGGTCGTAACAGAAGGCTTGGTATACTTAACGCGACAGGCGAATCCGGGTTCTGCTACCACCTCGACATAGCGCGTAACGCCACCTTTCTTGCAGGCGTAATTTAAGTCGGCATCACGCCCGACAGAGTCAGGGCTTGTGAAAGCACCACATAGAAGAAGCATACCGGGGAGGCAGGCTTTATGTGACTCGCTAAACATCTGCTTTTTGCTCCACCTGTAATACTGAGGTCGTTTTGATGCATTAGCAAAGGCCAAGTATCTCAGGCTTGCAGATATTTTAAAGAGTCATTGTTCACAAAACAAACTTCAGCGATCCAAATTGAACCGCCACTAACCATTTAACCGGGCGCTAAATTTATTTCGATTACATGGTGAAGATCGCATCAACAGTTATGATGGACTGCGTGTGATCAATGAGGCAGCGATTGAATCGGAACTGGTCTATGTGCTTCCGTGGCAACCCGGTGACCTGGTTATCCGGGGTCATCGGTCGACCCGGTATTCAGCGACTGGAGGAACTGTCTCGGGATGAGCGCAGTGTCATGCATCTAATCGCGCTTAACAGTAATGACCCAGTGCAACATAGCTTCTGGATCGGGAGAACTTAAAACCTGGCTACTATTCGATTGCCCACACCAATCCGAGGGTAACAAATTCAGTGTCAAAATCGACACCAAAAAAACTGCCTAGCGCGTCGTATTCGTCAGTTTCTGGGAAAACCGTATATTCGATTTCTAAAGCGAGTGTATTCCCAAATTTTATACCCGCCCCTAAGCCATAAGCGAGGCCGTAGACATTATCGTCGAAGCTCGTGGCCACGAGATCGAACTCCTGGTTTACTATGGTATATCCTGCTCTTCCCTTGAAATAGACATCGTCCTGGGTTCTACCCACTAAAAACAGCCCCATAGTATTGGTTGACCCCCTCTCAACACCCTCCCTCTCATCCGAAACCGTTTGGGTATAGGCAAATTCCAGCCCAAGATATTGATTTATATCACCGCCAAAACTAAACCCGACATGATCCATTTCTACTGGTTCGGAGCCCGACGTATCTGCTTCGATTGATAATTGCCCTATTTGGACTCCGAGATATACCTTGCCAGGAATCAATGCTCCTGATCGTTCATCTCCAAAATCATACCGGCTCGCATTACTCGTAGCAGGTATTAACAATGCCAAAGACAAAACAGCAATAGCGATATATTTCGTCATATCAAACTCCTAAATTAAAATCGTTGAGAATAGCTGCGACGATTAGCGTTCTCACCCCAGGGCAACTTAACCTGAATTCTCAATATAGTGTAGTACATGATTGATTATGTACAGGAAATTTTTCTTTTTGCTTGATAATTCCGAGTCATACCGACTTTCGGGCCGCATCAATCTCGTAGTAACCCGTTTATTGCCTTATTGTCTATCGCCCGGACGGCAGACTCTTATTCGTTAATTGTGGCTTGCCAGTCTTCCATACAGCTACTCGCCACCCGGTTTCGACCACTTTCCTCGGCCGGGTAAAGGGCATCGTCCGCTAACCGGTATATCAGGTCCGTATCTGCTGGTTGCGAGCCATTACACTGATGTATTTCCATGCCGATAGTGATCGCGAGGCAGGCAGCGACATCGCCGTAGGCGTGCTCAATTCCCAGGTCTTCAACCGCTTTACGCAGTTTTTCAGCAGGGAAAATCGGAAATATCGACAGGTTCAAATAATCGAGGACGAACCGCGTGGTCTAACAGGCACCCACAGGTCAACTGCTAGGTTTTCTGCTCGATCATCTCCCTGAATTTGAGCGGTGTACAGTTTTCATCGATATGGTGAATCGCCTGTTTGAAGTCTTTCAGGTAAAAGTTATAAATCCATTGGGACACGGGTTTTTCCACCTGGAATACGGGGAAGCGGGCAATGATATCGACACTTTCGGAGGTCTCGATAAAATCGGTCTCCTGCAAAACATTGACATTAAACTGCTTCAGGTTGAGTGCTGAATCCTGACCCAGGGTTTCCCAGGTCTTCTTGAGCGTATCCTTGCCCCCCAGACTGGGGCTGAACAGGCTGTCAACATCGACAGCTTGCAGTGCCTCGGCCTGAATGCCCACGCGTTCATCGGCGGCCAGAGGCAGATCCACGCCGGTAAACAGGCTGTAGTTCTTGGAGATCAGGACCGGGGCCTTGCCGTCAGCCGTGAGTTTGCTTTTACCGGACTTGTAAAGCACCAGTTTACACTGGTAGATCAATTGCCCGAGCTTGCGCAAGCGGCGCCGATCGGTATTTTTCAATCCCCGCAGTGAATCGTTGGTTTCAGCAACCTGCGCGATCAGCGTCAGTGTGGCCACATCCGTTTCAGTCGGCTGATATTCGTAGAATACCTCGGCGGCACCTATGTTCACGGTTTTGACCTCGTCGGCCGCAAACACCGAGGAAATTGCGGGAAAAAACAAAATGGATACTAAAGTGCTAATCAATTTCATAACGCTGCTCCTACCCCGACTGATCGACCTTTATAATCTTTTGCAATTACCCAATGTTATTGTTATTTGGGTAATTTTTGGCACAGTATACCGGTTAGACGGCCAACCTGAAAATCGTTGGCACCCGGTATCACAATTGCGGGAACAGTATTCGCGATAAATCATATAAGGCAGGGGACACCTAAATGACAAATCCAACCATTTTGATCACCGGTGCCAATCGCGGCATTGGACTTAAGTTAAGCGAGCAATTTGCAGAAGATGGATGGCAGGTGCTCGCCTGTTGTCGAAACCCTGCCGATGCCGGGGAATTGCAGGCACTCGGTGAACGAGGCCTGGCGGTTGAGATAATGGCACTCGATGTCACCAATTACGAACAGATGGCAGCCCTGGCAGACCAGCTTGGTAACAGGCCGATCGATATCCTGCTAAGCAATGCGGGCATCTATGGTTCCAAGGGGGTTGGTTTTGGCGATATCGACGCGCAGGAGTGGCGGCAGGTGCTCGAGGTCAATACGATCGCACCGCTCATGCTGGTACAGGCGTTCGTGAAACAGGTGGCGGCCAGCCAGCAAAAACTGGTGGCGGTTATCAGCAGCAAGGTCGGCAGTATTGCAGACAACAGCAGCGGCGGCAGCTACATCTACCGCAGCTCCAAGACGGCCGTAAACCAGGTCGTCAAGAGTCTTTCGATTGACCTCGCCGATCGTGGCATCAGCGTCATAAGCCTGCACCCGGGCTGGGTGCAAACAGAGATGGGTGGTCCCAACGCGGAAATCAGCACGGATCAGAGTGTCGCCGGGTTAAAAGGTATTCTTCAGACGGCAGGGCTCGCACAAAGCGGCCGTTTCATCGAGTATGACGGTAATAATATTCCCTGGTAAAAACTGATCGCAGAATGCCGAATTTCTGAATATTTCCGTGGATAGTTGAGGGATGCGAGCACAGCAGACGACATCGGCAAACCTGTCATGGTACTAGTTTAAACAGAAGAACCTTTAACCGCAGTCTGTCCCCGCAATCGTTTTCTACAATTTCTCGATTGGTAAATCAATCCAGACATTAAAATTTGTTTTTTTGATAAGCCAGGCTTTCTTACCACCAACAATTCTGGCTCTGCAGGAGACAATTATTCCGTCCTGTCCCGCTTTTTCAATCTTCTTCCTGTATAAGCGTGCCTTGTCAGGAAGCAGGTAACCGACCGTTCCGCCGTTCACTACAACCCTTATCGCATATTTATCGGAAGGATTACCATTTTCATAATGTAACTTTGCCATTACTTCCTGTTTGCTACCTTTTATCGAGTAGCCCCCACATAGCGTTTCAAGATATTTTTGGCGACGTGGTTCACCGATCACTTCTAAATTGTATTGCCCATTGCCCTGTACAAAAACAGACTCTTTTTCGGCATAGAGTTTGGTAAAAATTCCCATCAGATTTCACTGTTTCCTGTTTACTCTTCTGCCAGCAACTGCTCACGGATTAGCAGCAGTTCCGCGCGACGTTGCGCATCCGTAACGGGGTAGTTCATTTGGAGTGATTTATACGTATCAAGAATAATGCTGGATATGAGTAAGCGTGCGTTCTTCTTGTCATCGGCGGGCACAACAAACCACGGGGCCGTGGCCGTGCTCGTCGCATTCAGGCAGGCTTCGTAGGCTTGCATGTATTGTGGCCAGAATTTTCTCTCCTCGATATCGGCAGCACTGAATTTCCAGTTTTTGCCGGGGTCGTCGATACGCGCGAGGAAACGCTTGCACTGTTCTTCTTCTGACAGGTGCAGGAAAAATTTAACCACGCGGGTACCGTTGCGATGCAGATGGTCTTCCAGGTCAGCAATAGAGCGATAACGCTGTTGCCAGATCGTATCCGGATCAACCAGGTCGTCCGGTATCTTCTGGTTGCGCAGAATTTCCGGGTGCACCCGCACCACGAGAACTTCTTCGTAATAGGATCGATTGAAGATGCCGATACGTCCGCGTTCCGGCAAACACTGCGTAGTACGCCAGAGAAAGTCGTGATCAAGCTCTTTTGCACTCGGGCGTTTGAAGCTGAATACCTGGCAACCCTGCGGGTTAATACCCGACATCACGTGCTTGATTGCGCCATCCTTGCCGGCTGCGTCCATGGCCTGGAAAATAAGCAGCAATGCATGACGATCGTCCGCATAGTGAAGTTGTTGTTGTTCGCTAAGTTCGGCAATCTGCGCTTTAAGAAGTTTCTTGTATTCATGCTTCGACTGGTAAAGCGGCTCCACCCGGGTTGGCCATTCATCCAGCTTCACACCCCCATCTGGTGGCACACGAAAATCCTTGATATTGATATTCATACCGTTCTACCCGGTGAAAATATTTACCCCGCTATTAGGGGAAGCTCATAATTGACGAACAACCTGCCTGAACGACAGGTTCTTTATCTAACCGAATTTATTGAAAATAGGCGCACCCAAATTAATAGTGCCAGGGTATATTAAAGCACCCCGGCACCATTGATCCATGTCATAGACTACTCGATTATATGCAGTTCCACGCGTCGGTTCATGGCACGTCCTGCCGTGGTCGAATTACTACCAATCGGGCTATCTTCGCCATAACCTTTAGCTTTCATGCGATTAGCTGCCACACCGGCCGACCGCAGGTAGGCCTTAACAGACTCAGCCCGTTTTTGAGACAAGGACTGGTTGAAATCGGCATTGCCTCTGTCGTCGGTATATCCTGCCACTTCCACATTGATTTCACCGTTCCTTTTCAGCGTTTCAGCAACCTGGTCTAGCGCGTTCTTGGAGTCCCCGGTTATTTCATCTGAGCCGGTTACAAAATTGACGCCTTGAAGCACGAATGATTTCTTCAGCTCACATCCGCTGGAATCGACACTTGCGCCCGCTTTTGTATTGGGGCATTGATCTTTCAGGTCTGCAATACCGTCATTGTCGGTATCTTTAGGTGCAGTTGCGGCTATAACTAATTTACAGCCTGAACTATCTACCGCCACACCGGATGCTGTACCGGGACAATTGTCAGCTGAATCGATGATCCCGTCCTTATCCGAATCCTTTGCGCAGCCCGTCGCATCGACCATGACGCCAGCCGCAGTAGCGGGACATTTATCGCTACTATCGGCAATGCCATCCTGATCGGCATCAGTCACTTTTGCTGCCTCGATACCTTCACACTCCGGTATCGCCAATTCGGCTGTCCAGCGAAGAGTTTTTACACATCTTCCAGTGCTATTGTGGACAAACCCACCATTTTGGTTGGTGACATATCCGTCGTGAGCCTGTCCCTCGTGAGCCTGCAGCGGGGCATGAAATATACCGGTCAGCGCTAACAGACACGCCAGTCTTTTCAAAATTCCCATAGATTTACCTTTTTTAGCCGTTTTCATGTTTTCCTCCGGCGACAATTTATTTAAATGTTTATGAGCCAATCAGACTGAGTCACTCAATAACGCGACAGTAATGAGTTTTGGCTCGAACGACAATAGCTTGTGACGATGTTTAACAGTTCTTAACATTTACCGTTGTTTCGTCGATTACCAGTATCTAACCCCTGATCCCCTAACAGGTATTCAGGCCGCAACCAGGAGTAAGGAGGCCAGGGCAAAATTATCAGCCCTGACCTCGATCAATACTCGTACCGGCTGATTTTTTCGAGATAAGAACCTACCAGGATTTTGGCGGGATTCGTATTTTCTGTCCCGGGTAGATCAGGTCCGGGTCCTTAATAACCTCGCGATTGGCATCGAACAACTTTGGATAGTCCATCGCATTGCCGTAAAATTTCTTGGCGATCCTGGAGAGGCTGTCCCCGCTTACAATCGTGTAGTACTCGACTTCGGGAGCGGGTTCAGGTGCTTCCATGTTATCTATATTAACCTCGGTTACACCCTTCACGTTGCCCGCGAGCAGTACTGCTTTTTCAACAGCATCCGCAGAGTCGGCCTTGCCACTCAGGTCAACGAGGCCCTCGTCATAGCCAACGCCGAGATCGGTAATTCCGGGGTTGTTCTCTTCAATGCTTTCCTTAATTTTCTCAGCCGGGTCATCCCCGCCACCGAATATCTTTTTACCCATATCTTTGGCGAAATCAAATAAGCCCATAATTTTTATCCTCTTGAAAAATATTTGTTCGAGGCCGACGTAGGTTTGGTTTAACGAAGGCCTCGCTTTGGTTACAGTTGCCCTGGTAATTGCGTTTCATGCAGCACCCGCCCGCATCGGTTACGGGGCTGATAACTCAAGCTACTTTTTACGGGCTTTGGCGCGCCTGGCTTTAAGTACGAAGGTAACTTTCATACGCACAGTGTATTCTGCAACAGCGCCATTTTTGACCGAGACTTGCTGGTCTGCTACCCACGCGCTGGTGATCCCATCAATGGTATCGTCGGCGCGCTTGATGCCTCGCTTAATTGCATCATCAAAACTTTTCCTGGATGTCGCGGTTATTTCAGTCACTCTTGCTACAGTCATAATTTCCACCAGCTGTTGATTAAAAGAAAGTCGGAATTTACTTGAAAAAGCGGACCGATGTAACCGTATGATCAATCATTCGAACGGTGATTTTGCTAGTCAATTACTGTAAAGTATTTCAAATCAAGGATTTAGCGGTTATCTCTAAAAGACGGCCAGCAGAAACATTTAACAATTGTTCATAATTCAACTGGTAATGGCCCGCATTGTGAACCAGATACTTTTGCATTTTTGCTGTAGCGTGTAAATTTACATTTGTTAACGATCTTGTGCCTTTATTGTCAGGCTAGATGTGGCAACATTTGCGGAAATTTAAGCTCTTAGGGGACCACTTGTGCGCATTGGATTACTGGAAGACGATTTAAGTCAAATTGAACTGATCAGCCTGTGGGCTGACGAGGCTGGCGACCAGTTGCAGTCTTACACAACGGGTAAAAGTTTCCGTGAGGCAATGAGCCGGGAAAACTTCGACCTGCTGGTTCTTGACTGGCATCTTCCCGATACCACGGGCATCGAGGAGCTCGACTGGTTGCGCGATGAGCAAGCCTCCAGCACCCCGGTCATTTTCATTACCAGCCGCGATAGTGAAGAAAGCGTGGTTGAAGCACTCGATCACGGCGCCGATGATTACATGGTCAAGCCGGTAAGGAAAAGTGTCACGCTGGCCCGGATTAAAGCGCTACAGCGTCGGAACAAAATCAGAGGCATTACTGAAAGCCAGCAGCCCGGCGTTAACGACAACCCCGAGGTTGAAACCTTTGATCCATTTGAAGTCAACGAATCAGAGCGCCGTATCTCGGTGAACGGCGAAGCCATAAAGCTCACCAATAAAGAATTTGAACTGGCGGTATACCTATTTCAGAATGCAGGCTGCCTGGTTTCACGTGAATATTTACTCGAGTTTATCTGGGGCACACGGGCTGATCTCAATACGCGCACCGTGGATACCCACGTCAGCCGAATTCGCTCGAAGCTGGGTATCAATCCCGCGGTCGGGTGGCAGCTCAGCAGTATTTATCAACGCGGCTATCGTTTGTTCAGGGTGGCAAAAGAATAACGCCTTATGTTTCGTTCACTGCTTACATTGCTTTTAGCACTTGCAATCTGTTTGCCCAACCCGGTAGTGGCCGCGGAAGAGTACTGGGAGTATACCTTCAGGCCCGGTGACAGCCTCTGGAAAGTTGCTGAAAAATATACGACATCGATAAATAACTGGGGAGAACTGCTGAGAATAAACAGTATCGAAGAGGCAGAAGATCGAACCATTCTCCCGGGCACCCGCATCTCGATTCCGATATCAATGTTGAAGCAGCAGCCGGCGCCTGCACTGGTAATCGCGGTAAGTGGTGCCGTCTCCGTCGTGCGCGCCGATGGAGAAGAGTCTGAGATAGCCGTTGGCGTAAAATTATTCAATGGCGATCGAGTGATTACCGGCGACGGGCAAAGCCTGCGTATGCAGTTTGCAGACAATTCGGAATTACAGGTGCTACCCAACAGTGAAGTAATACTCGACAAGCTCAGTCAATTTGAGCAAACCGGCATGGTCGACACACGCATACGACTGAATTCAGGCCGTGTTAACACCTGGGTGGAAAAACAAAAACCGGGCAATCGCTATGAAATTAAAACACCTGCCGCGATAACGGCTGTCAGGGGCACTACTTTCCGAATATCATCCGATGACAGCCAGATTGGCAGAACCGAGGTTATAGAAGGTAATGTCGCCGTATCCGCTGGCGATACGGAGAAAGATATCAGAGATGGTTTCGGGATTGTCGCCGAAAAGGACAAGCCGCTACCGGAACCGGTAAAATTGCTCGCGCCCCCCGGGATCAGCGACAACCTGTCCTTAGACAAGAGTAAGCTGCATGTATCATGGTTGAGCCTGAAAGGTGCCGAATTCTATCGTTATCAGTTGGCAACCGATGAGAAATTTGACCAGGTCGTCGTCGACGGCAGCACCGAGAATAGTGAAATCCGCCTCGATGAGCTGTCACCCAGGCAATATTTCCTGCGGGTCAGAGGGGTAGATCAGTACGAATTGGAAGGGTTGGACTCGACAATTGGAAGCTTTGTAATTCAGCAGGCTGTCGTCAAGGAATTCAGCATCTGGAGCATCATAATACCGGTTGGGCTCTTATTAATCGGCCTGTGAACCTGTTAAAAACCAGTGGCAGTCACTCGGGCGTACTCGAACACTTCGTGCTGGTTGCGTTGCTGGCATTTGTTTCCGGCCTGTTTATTCATAATAGTTTGCTGTGGCGTTGGGATAACCTTTTGTACGACGCCCAGTTGTCATTCTGGACCCGGTCAGTTTCTGATGAAATCATCATTATCGCCATCGATGACGAAAGCCTGCGTGAGCTGGGACGCTGGCCCTGGTCAAGGTCAATCCATGCAAGCCTGATTGAAAAACTCGAACTCGAATCACCCCGCGCTATCGGGCTGGATATAATATTCAGTGAGCCTGATGCCGGCAACCCGGAGGCCGATGTATTGCTCGCGCGAGCGCTACGTGCGAGCGGTAAAGTTGTGCTGCCGGTTTTCATGTCCCGGAAAAGCAATAATTCGTTTCCGATAGAAGCGTTACCCTTACCCGAGTTTGCCGACAGTGCCGCGGCACTTGGTCATGTTCACCTGGATATCGGTGCTGATGGTATTGCACGCAGGGTATACCTGCGCGAGGGAATTGGTGAACCTTACTGGAAGCACTTCAGCCTGGCATTGTTGAGTATTACCGATGCTGCCGCCGAGCTCGAGCTTGAAGTCAATATTACCGAGCAACAGGAGCAGTATTCGTCAATGCAATGGTATAGAGAATACCCATTCCTGATACCGTTCGCCGGCCCACCGGGACATTTTCGCCAGATCGGTTATTCGCAGGTCATGTCCGGGCAATTCGCGCCAGGACTGTTCAAGGACAAAATTGTATTAATCGGAACCACGGCAAAGGGTTTGAGCGATGCCCTGCCGACACCCCTGTCGGGGGATAGCGGGCGTATGCCCGGGGTCGAAATTATTGCAAACATCATCGATTCAATACTAAACAATTTACGTATTATCGAGCTGGAAACACCCTGGTTGATATTGATCACGGCCTTTTTCGTGGCCCTGCCCATGCTGATCTATCCTTACCTGAACCCGGCCAGCACTTTACTGGCTTTGTTCGGCATTGTCGTCAGCACCCTGGTCCTGGTGGCACTGTTATTGTGGCTTTTCAAGATATGGATTCCGGTATCCACGATACTGCTTTTCCAGTTTTTCACCTACCCATTGTGGAGCTGGCGCAGACTGGTGCTCGCAATGCGTCACATTAATGTCGAGTTAAACCGGCTTTCAGCCACGCAGAAAGCATTGAGCATGCGCGGCGAACGGAATCTTAGCGATGAGATGAGGTTTATTAACCTGTTCATTCCGCTCGATAGTTGGGTGTTGCAAGACGAAAATGGCTCGATTCTTATCGCCGAGGGCTTGCCACCCTTTTGTAATTTGAGTCATTTAGCACCCGAGGGCTGGACCCTCGATGGCAGCAACTACTGGGCCCAGGTACGCTACCAGAACAAGCTCTGCAGGCTGGGGTTGAGTATCGGGTCAGATGTGTTGATTACCAATGATGAGATGCGGTTGTTAGACAGCCTGATAAGTGCACCCTGGGAAGCTGAAGCACCGCAAAGCTCTTACGCCGGGGACGTTCTGCAGTCGAAAATTAAGCAGGTGCAGGCCCTGGGCGGAGAATATGAAGAGCTCAGACGCATCATTGATGACAGCTTATCCGGCATGGCCGATGGTTTGCTCATATGCAGTAGTCGTGGCCAGGTAATGCTATCCAACCATCGGGCCGGATGGTATTTGTATGATGACGACAATGCCAATATTAATGGCGAATCGTTGATTCATGCAGTAAAACATATCCGCCTGAAACAAGGGGCGAGCTGGACGTCCTTATTGCAACAGGTTATGTTCAGGTACGAACGCGTACTCGCACATGCACGGCATGAAACCGGGCGCGAGCTTATGATAGAGATAAGCCCGCTGAAAATTATCGGCGATGTGTTTGATGGTTTTGTTGTCAATTTCTCGGATATCAGCTTGTTGAAAGCCAGCGAAGAGAAGCGCAACGAGGCGCTTAATTTCCTGTCGCACGACCTGCGCTCACCGCTGTCATCAATGATTGCACTGATTGAGCTGGCAAAAAACAAAAGCAGTGTCGACGAAATGCATTCCATGCTGGAAAGCATGGATACAACTACGCATAAAACGCTACACCTTGCCGAGCAGTTTTTGCAACTATCACGTGCCAATACCAGCGAGCATATTAATTTCTACGACATTGATTTTAACAGCGTGGTATTGAATGCAATCGACCAGATCTGGGCCCTGTCGAACAAGGCGAAAGTTACCATCACCCACGAATTTGACCATGACGAATTATGGACACATGCCGAACCTGATTTGCTGGAGCGCGCAGTACTAAACTTGTTGTCCAACGCAATAAAACATAGCACTGCCGGTGGCAGTGTCAGGGTCACGGTGAAACTTAAAGAAAACAGGATCTGCTGTTGCGTTATCGATCAGGGTTCAGGTATTCCCGGCAATGAACTGCCGCACCTGTTCGAGATGTTCAGGCGAACCCGGGGCAGCGGCGTTGAACGTAAATATGGTATCGGGCTCGGTTTGGCTTTTGTCGATGCAGTAGCCCGGCGTCATTCAGGATACGTGGATGTGGAAAGCGAGCTCGGCCAGGGTTCCAGCTTTTGTTTGAAAATTCCAAAACTGGAACTGGTTGATGACCTGAACGAGGAAGAGTGAGCAAGTTCAGGTAATTAAATCTGTGTAGCTCCCTGTTACCAGCCCGGCCAGTTACACAGAAATAATTACCAGGCCCTTAGGCCTCCGCTGTTTCTGGTTCGACCTGATTCGGCCGAACATAACGCAACTTATCCTGGATTTCCTTAAGCTTGCTCCATTCGCCATTGTTCGCAAGTCTCGCCTGTAATGACCAACTTTCGGGAGTCGCCAGGCGGTATCGCGGACCCGCCGCCTGAAGAATAGCCTTAATCGACGATAGCTCGGCTACCGAAAGCTGTTGCCAGGTATCGATTCCTGCGTTACCTAACAACACTTCGATCTTGGGACCGATGCCTTCCACGATTTTAAGATCATCCTGCTTGTATTTAGCAAAGCCGCTTCTCCTGCCCTGGTACATCATGTTTTCCAGCTTGGATACACCATCAATCTTTTGCAAATTGATGAGATCGTCTACTTTGCCTGCAGCCGCCAACTTTACCTGCTCGAGCCAGATTGTCGGATCGATGATTTGGTACCTGTTGCCGTACTTACCCAGAATGGCCTGCAACTCCGGTACGGTTTTAGTGGCTAATTGCGACCAGGTTGAGATTCCATTTTCATTTAATACCGATTCCATTTTTGGACCGATGCCTTCGATAATCTGCAAATTATCAGGCTTGATGCTGGTATAAAACTCCGCTTCATTACTGCTGCCAATCGCTGGCGTAGCGGTTGAAACGGGTTGCGTCCGACCTTCATTGTCGCTGACATTCGAAGCGGTCTTAAGAACTGCCCGGTTGTATAATTTCCGCTTTATAAACCTGGCGATTAAGTAACCGACTACGAAACACAGCAGTAGTAAAAATATGGATTGCAAGAGGAAGATGCTCACGACGTTTCTCCCTTCCGAACGTTAGATGAAAAGCCCATGACCATTCCAAATAGAAACGCCAGTACCAGCCAGATAAACAGTTTTGAAAATAAATAAGTCATTGTCTCTACTCCTAAGTTATTTGTGTTCTAGTTTAAATTCGATTCTACGATTCTGCGTTCTGCCTTTGTCAGTATCGTTAGATGCAACCGGTTGGCTCTCGCCATAGCCAACACTACTAATCAATCCCAGATCGACATCGGCCTTAACAAAATAGGCCTTGACGGCATCCGCTCTCTTTTGGCTTAGAGCCAGGTTATATCGATCATCACCTACGCTGTCTGTGTGTCCGGCGATGGTTAACCCATTGTCTGTAACCACCTCGTTACAGTCTTCTTCGAGGAGGATAATAATTTGATTTAGTAAGGAATGACTGCCCGCCTGCAGTTCAGCAGTATTGGAAGCGAAGAGGATCCTTTTATCTTTCATCTCGCTATCAAGCTTCGATTGGCAGGCCTTGTACTCGGCATCTTCGGGGAAGTTAATTAGCTGCGATTTAGCTGTACTCCCCGGCTCAACTACCGCAACCTTGACATCAAGATAACTACCCAACAGTTTTCTGGCCCCGTTGACCAGTTTCAATCGGTCTCCATGTGATTCGACTTCAGCAATTAACTGGCTCTCGTGGTCAGATACTTTGAGGTGCGCAGACTTCGTACTTACCAGCCTGGGTAAGAACCCGGTGGTGGCATCGAGCCAGTTTGCCGTTTTTACCTCGCCACTTAAGATTAGCTCATTGATGACGTTATCATTGCCGTAGGTTTCACTGGCAGCGTTAACAACCGTATCGATAGATGCCTGCGACTCCAGTCGTCCGCCAAGCGAAATTCTTCCATTACGTTGCTTTATCGAAAGCTCTGATGATAATGAAGACGGATTAATATCGATTTGATCATGTACCACGCGAACACCGTAAACGCCCTCAACCATTTCGATTGCAAGATGACGTGATTCCGCAGATGGCGCATTTCCGGTCAGCAAAACATCGCGACCCCTTCCGGCCAGCTCGACCGATATCCAGTCAATATTCTCGGCATTCATGTACTCGATCACTCGGGCCTCTATATCTGATTCTATTGATTTCTGCTCAGAGAAAACCATAAGCAAACAGAGCAGCGCCAGCCCGGATAAAGTGATGAACCACCAGGTTCCAGCAGCCAGGCCAGTCCATCTCGTATTTGTATTGCTTGACATTCTTTGTCCCTTCTTAAAATTCGATATTAAAGTTTTTGAGCCACATTCACTTGAATGCATCTGCTCCAATTGCGGGCATAGTACCTGAATTTGGCGCGACATTTGAAGACCGGTCCAGATTTAACAAACATTTAACAAATCGCTCATCGCGTTCAAATGTAACCAATTGTTAATTATGGTTTGCAGGCATTGTCTATTGTTTTTGCCTTTCCTATAGTGCCCGCGAGACAACAAGCTCTGCTTGCTTTGTGTCCTTATTATTAATCGCGGGAAAGTCAGATGGACTTTATAAACGAATGTTTCAACGAACACGACAGTGCGCTTGTCGAGCAGCTGAAAGATGCAGGTTTTTCATCCTATCGAGCCTGGAAATTTCTGCCCGAGGCAGCATCAGGTATTTTAGATTCTACCCGGGGTAGCGGCGTAGATCAGATAACCGAAAAACTGATGACGGGTGCTCCATCCCAGTTTTTAAGTTCAGTCAATGTGGCAGTAATAGCCCGGAAACTGGGCATGTCTTCTGACCAGGTGACAAAAGGTCTTGCAGTTATTACACCTGTCCTGGCTCAAGCGCTGTCACAAAAAAGCAATAGCATGTTCGGTTCGATGAATTTTGCTTCGATGACTTTTTTAGCACCGGGGTTGTACAGGCAATTCGGCTGATTCAGTTCGAAATTGCTTACTTTTTAAAATTTTACTTAACATTATGGGAGAGACAAAAATGTCTAGAAGTATCCAGGATATAGAAGGAATCGGTCCGAAGTATGCAAAGCTGCTAAACCAGGCAGGCGTCAGAACAACGGGCAAGTTGCTCGAAACGGGTGGCAACCGCGCCGGCCGCAGGTCACTGGCAGAGAGAACCTCTATCAACGAGAAAAACATTCTGAAGTGGGTGAACATGGCCGACCTGTTCCGCGTCAAGGGTGTTGCCGGCCAGTTCGCAGAGCTTCTCGAGGGTGCCGGTGTTGATACGGTAAAAGAACTGCGTAATCGCAATGCCGATAATCTTGCTGAAAAGATGGCTGAAGTGAATAAAAAGAAGCGTCTTTGCAAGGTATCACCCGGCACAAAAACGGTAACCAAGTGGGTAGCCCAGGCGAAAAAAATGGCGCCGATGGTGACTTATTAGTTTGGTTGCGAAGTGTAATGCAGTGGATATTTATTCGCTGCGCACGCGATTGCATTGGTGAGGCCCAGGTTTTACAGGCCGGGCTTCACTAAATCATCGCAAACCAACCGGCTTTCCGAGGGGGAATACCGGTTTACAAAACCAGGGGGGATCCGTAATGAACGAATACATAAATAACTTCACAGAAATGCTTGGACCAGCAGCGTCAGGAAAACTGGGTCATGCCCTGATCGGACTATTGATTCTTATAGTCGGGCTTTTCATAGTTAAAATCGTTGCCGGGATGGTTACGCGAATGCTTAAAAAAGTCGATTTGTTATATCGCACCAATACCGATGGTTCGGTTACTGATATGGCATCACCCATCGCATCTTTAATCAAAGCGATATTGACAATCTTCATTCTGATGCTTGTGCTGGAACATTTCGGGCTGACCGATGTATTGGCGCCCTTAAAGGATCTGGTGACTGAAATAACCGGCGCATTACCCAATATTATCGGGGCAGGAATCATTATGTATGCCGGCTGGATTATTGCGAAAATCGTATCTCAGCTGGTCACCGTCGCGCTTGGGAAATTTGATGAGAAACTAGCCGAAAAAACCGGCAACGATGACATAAAAGTTTCTGCCTTTGGCGGCGCGCTTGTATTGATCGCGATTTTACTACCCATCATTGTCTCCGCGCTGGGAGTATTGAATATCCCGGCGATATCAGTACCGGCATCTGCAATGATCGAAAAACTGATGACCGCGGTACCAAATATCATTGGCGCCGCTATCATTCTGCTGGTTGCCTACCTGGTAACCAAGTTTGTCATACATATGTTGAACACGCTTCTCGAGGGCATGCACGTCAACGCATTACCGGAAAAAATCGGTGTTCAAAACATGTTCAGCGAATCATTTACGGTAACACGTCTTATCGGAGCGGCTATCATGTTTTTTGCGATGCTGTCAGCATCGACAGCAGCCATCAACCTGCTGGGTATCGATGTAATCTCAGCAATCTTTGCCAAGGTTATCGAGTTCGGTGGCGGCATCCTTATCGGCAGTATTATTCTCTTTGTGGGTTATTTCCTGAGCAACCTGGCGTACTCGAAACTCGCCGCAAATACCAGCCCTGCAGTTGCAAACATCGCACGCTTTGCGATATTGGGACTGGTACTGGCAATGGGACTTAAATCCATGGGACTAGCTGATCACATCGTAAATATGGCTTTCGGATTCACCATCGGTGGTATTGCGGTTGCAACAGCACTCGCATTCGGCCTCGGTGGAAAAGACGCGGCTAAGGCCGTTGCGGATAACTGGGCTTCGCGGGTAATTGAAAATAAACGGTAAAATTCGTGTTTTTGTTATTCTTCAAGAAGCGTGACACGCATCAAAGCGTCAACGCGAAGTGTTGTGTTAAACCACCACTAGATGTCTTGATCAAAGATGGCTCACGGGCCGGGGAGATTTAACACGGGTTTAACAATCCGGATCTTCGAGCTTGGTATGATAGCGTTAACTTAATTAATCAAAGGTTTAAAAATGAACAAGTTATTTATAGTTGTAGCAGTATATTCGATCACATTAGTTGCGGGCTGCAGCTCTTCGAGTGAGCAGTTTGGCGGCAACCAGAGCGAATACGCGGCAGAAATTAATGCGCGTAATAAAGAGCTCGACGCACGCAACAAGGAACTCGAAGCGCGCAACCGCGAGCTTAATGCACGTAACCAGGAAATCGCCGAGTTAAAAATGCAGCTGGATCAAAGCCAGCAGGCGTCTATGGCACCTGCCAGCACTGATTCCGAGCAGGCAAGTCAATCCGGTGCGCTCATGAAAACCAGCTTGTTGCCACCAAAGGCCAAAGCCGGTCAATGTTTTGCGCGTGTCTACACTCCACCCTCGTATAAAGCCGGAACCGAAAAAATTCTTAAAGCAGATGGCTACGACGAGGTAATCATTACACCCGCAGTCTATCGTTCGGAGCCCAAAACGGTTTTGGTTAAAGAAGAAACAGAAGCCCTGGAGATCATACCTGCTGTGTATGGCTGGAAAGAGGAAAAGGTGCTGGTCAGTCCGGAAATTACCGAGTTAAAAATCGTGCCGGCAGTTTATGAAACGGTTGAAGAGCGGGTTCTCGTTAAGCCTGCGCACTCGGTCTGGAAAAAGGGCACGGGGCCTATCACCAAAATCGATGAGACCACTGGTGAAATCATGTGCCTGGTAGATATTCCCGCTGAATACAAAACGGTCAAGAAACGTGTTCTGAAAACAGCGGAAACCACAAAACCGGTTGTCACCAAGAAGGCCGTTTACAAGACGGTCAAAACACGTGTTGTTAAAGAGCCCGCCCGTACCGTAACCAGGAAAGTTCCCGCAGTCTACGATACCGTATCGGTACAGAAGCTGGTCAAGGCGGCAAGCACATCGAAAATCAGTAAGCCTCCAGTTTTTGAGACCGTGAGCACAAGCTACAAAGTCAGTGATGGCTACCTGAAATGGGCACCGATTTTATGTGAAACCAATGTAACCGGTGACATTGTCAGCCAGCTTCAACAAGCACTGAATAATAAAGGCTACGAGGCGGGACCGGTCGATGGTATCTATGGTGCACGGACAACCCGGGCGGTTCAAAAATACCAGCGCGATATCCAAATTCCTGGTGATGGCCAGTTGACTATCGAACTGGTTGAAGCACTGAAGATTAAATATTAATCAGAATCAATAAGCCATTTTGCTGGTTGCGGTCGTTTGCATTTTTGCAGGAGGCCGCAACCAGCGATTGTAACTAAAAGGGGAATAGAAATGAGTATGATGAGTGAATTTAAAGATTTTGCGATGCGCGGTAACGTGGTCGACATGGCGGTGGGTATCGTCATCGGCGGCGCCTTCGGCAAAATCGTGTCTTCCTTTGTTGCCGATGTGCTGATGCCACCCATTGGCTTGTTGATGGGCGGCGTTAATTTTAGTGACCTGGCAATCATGCTGAAAGATGCCGTTGGTGAAACGGCACCGGTGATGATCAAGTACGGATCGTTTATTCAGACGGTTGTCGACTTCGTCATTATCGCGTTTGCGATCTTCCTGGTCGTCAAGGCGATGAATTCGATGAAGAAGCCTGAAGAAGCACCGGCACCGGAACCAGATCCGGCTCCCAGTACCGAAGAAGTCCTGTTGGGCGAGATCCGCGATCTGCTGAGGAAGTAATCTCGTGGAATAAGCTCGGGCCATCACCGCGATGGCTGATGGCTCGAGCACTTCACTACGCCGGGATTCTCCGCGTATTTAAAAAACAGGAGGTGCGGAAAATAAAACCCAACCCCCCCGTCGTGAATATTGAAATGTGGATTAAAATCACCACCTATGTCCACGATGCATAACTTGTTTAAGCGAATACCCCTGTCTTTATTGATCGTGCTATCTCTCACGCTGGGATTGGCTCCTTTCACACCTGAACCGCATCTATGGGAAAAACTCAAGATGTTGGCTGCGGGTGAACTCACCGAACTCCTCGACATTTTTGATTTATTGCTCCATGGAACACCGTGGTTACTGCTGATCACCAAGCTTTTTTTGCAGCTAACTGGTAAATCGGAAGCTTGAGTGCCTGTTAACGGGGAAGTTAACCAGGCTCACCTCTAGCGCACCATTTGGACGCAGATATTGCACCAAATGAAATCAAACTTTTATATTTAGGGCGCAAATTTGCATGTCAGGGTCGACTCGTTAGTATTCAGGCAGGGGATTAGCAGCCGAATATGAAACGGCGACCCCTCAACAGATGGAGAAAATAGACATGCAATGTTACCAACACCTCGCCGCTACAATCGCAGTCTCGAATTCACTCGAATCTCTCCCCGGCATCAGGCACAAACTACCCCTTAGTGTGATTGCGGACTGGATGCAAGAAAACAGGATTGAAGTCGAAGACGTGCTGTTCGCTTCAGCCGATGACATCAAGGCGCAGATCGAACCCCTGGTCAGGCAAAATCAGCCACTACTGCTGCGAGCGGCTTAGCACCACACGATTGAGCGAATAATGATGAATATCGGATACCTGTTTAAAAGTAGAGCCAGGTAAAGGCCTAGAATAGATGTCCGAAACATTTACCTTGATCATCAATCCAGAGGTAGGACAAACCGGTTGAATCCAGCCATCGCTTTCCGTCCTCACCTTTAAGCATGGCGATAGTGCTGGTACTGCCCGCTATCAGGCAATGGGGTGCAACCACGCTCACGGCACGCAAACCCTGCACCGGCCAACCGGTTAGTGGATTAAGAATATGGCTGTAGCGTTTGTCATTAATCACCATGCTGCGCTGGTAATCACCACTGCTGGCCAGGCCGCCCTGTTTCAGTTCGATGCTGGTAATAACATTATCTGGATTACCCGGATCCTGAATACCTATAATCCAGGGACTGCCATCCGGGTGGGGGCCAATTACATGAATATCGCCTCCCATATTTACCATGCCGGATTTAACGCCCAGGCTGCGACAAAGGTTGGCACAACCGTCAGCGGCATACTCTTTTACGATACCGCCTAAATCTAGTTCCATGCCCGCTAGGGGTAAAGTTATACAGGGTGGTGTCCAGTCAAGCTTATCCCAGCCGATTAATTGTTGAACTGCTTCGACATCCTGCTGTTCAGGTAATTTATAACTTTTAAAATCCCAGACATTGCGTAATACCCCGGAGGTAACGTCAAACAATCCGTTGCTTTGCCGGTAACAGGCCTGCGCGTAATCGAGTAGCGCGGTAGTTTCGACGTCAACACTAGTGCCGGGCTGGCCTGCCGATGCATTGATCTTGCTCAGTATGCTGTCGGCCAGGTAACGGCTATACCTTTGTTCAAGCCTATTGACCATTGCGATCGCCTGGTCGGAGATTTCGCGTGCAGATTTCTTGTTATTGCAGTACAGGCTGATCTCATTCAGGCATGCCATCGCCTTAAAGGAGAAACGGTGAAGTTGCGTCGCCATCGTTTTATCTTAAAACGTATGGCTTATACCAAATGTAACCATAGTACTTGTCAGAGATTCAGGATCGGTTGAATAGTCACCGCTTATTTTTAGATCTCCACGACGCGTATAATACTCGAGACTAACATCCAGGCTGGTGTTGCTACTGAAAGTTTTTTCGAGTTTGAAGCCAACTAAAACGGAACCATAGCTTGCCAGTCGATAGTCACTTGAATAGATACCATCGGATCTTGGAGCAGAGAAAAATGGCGCATAAAATTCAGCCTTGTCTTGCTGGTAGTAACGAAAATTGTATGAAACTA
>CAMYLU010000010.1:151724-153301 GCA_947259485.1 uncultured Gammaproteobacteria bacterium
TGGTTCCAGGCAGTTTCCAGTGTATGCCCTTTAATTCCCCAGTCGTCATCAAAATAACGATACGCCAAATGCAGCGAAGCATCTTCTTCGATGTAATTAATATATCGCAACAGGAATGCAGTTTGCCCACGGTCCTCGGGTCGATTGTCAGAAACAATGGCGGTATCGACCAGGACAAGTTTATAGGGATCGCTAAGATATCCGGATTCCTCGGCCAAAGACAGATTCAGTTGTAACAGGGAGTGAGAATCAAGCACCTGTGTAACGCCGAAAAACAAACTGGTACCTTCTTTATCTTCGTTCAAGTCTTGTCCGGTTGCACTGACGTTATCGTCTGCATAGCCGGCACCAACCGAATAAGTAGTATTGTTATTATTGCGATTCCATTGATATTCAGTTGTAACGGAAAAGGACTCGTAATCGTTTTCGTCGGAACTAGCAGGGGTAATAGAAAGCATCCCGTTGTCCGTTAAGTGACGGAAATTGAACGAGACTGCCGTGCGTTCGTCCGTAATCGAGGCACCGCTGGTTACCTCGATTATCTCGTCACCGGGTCCCGGGGTATAAAATATGGGTGAGGCGCCAGACATGGTTTCATATTCCAGTGCCACCAGCAGATCATTTTTAGGATTAATCGGAATACCCAGGTTAATATAATCAGCATCTACCTCCATCAAGTTATCTTCTTCGTAGCTGAGACGCTTGTAAGTAACGGGGATATCACCGCCATCAAGCAAAGTAGCCCCCATGGCAATTCCAGGTAATGCCAGGGCTGCTGTCATCAAGCTTTTTAGATATTGCTCAGTTGCAGCCACAGCCACCCCCGACAACACTGAAGCCGCCCGACGAAGATTCCTTGCTGGTCACGACCTGTTCACGAATGGTGCGCTGTAAAGGGTCTGGATATTATTAATTTAATTCTAGATAGTCGACAGGATTTAATAGCTAGAGAACACTTTCAATTTTTCTCTGTAACTTATCCTTATCACCGGCATTGAAGCCTAAATGACGCAGTTTTATTTTGCCGTCACGGCCAATCAGGTAACTACTGGGCATGGCTTGCACATCATACAGTGTCGCAATATCACCTCGATTATTATGTGCAATAACAAAGCTCGCCTGGGTTTGATTCAGAAAAACCCATGCATCCTCAAAATTTTCATCCAGGCCGACAGCAATTATCACCAGCCCTCGTTTGCTGTACTTTTGCTTTAACTCCTCCATAAAAGGAAAAGACTTCATGCAGGGCGGGCACCATGAAGCCCAGAAATCGAGATATACGACTTTGCCCTTAAGTTGCTCTAGCGAGACATGCTCGCCGTCAAGCAGGTTTTGCACCGAAAATTTTGGCGCCTTCTGATCAACCTCTACTGAATAGGCTGACCCCGGTAAAAAACTGAAAACCATTAACGCAACAATGAGACTGGTTTTGTGTATTTTTTGCATCATAAGCTGTTTCTCGAAGGGCACTAACCAAAACGGTTAGGCGAATATGGGTAGCACCTGTTCCGCAAACGGGAAAATTCCCGACACGCCAGGATTCATATCAATTCCGGCAAGCGAGCGTAATGACTGGT
>CAMYLU010000011.1 GCA_947259485.1 uncultured Gammaproteobacteria bacterium
AACGTCTCTCGATTCCTTACAAGTCCGCACCAATCGATTTATACCGGGCGTTACGGGGCCTCAATCCGTCGCCGTACCTGTATTACCTGAATCTCGGTGACCATCACGTGGTCGGATCATCTCCCGAAATACTGGTGCGTCTCGAGGACGAGGCAGTCACGGTCAGGCCGATCGCCGGTACCCGTCCACGCGGCAGAACTCCGGAACAGGATCTCGCGCTCGAACAGGAACTGCTGAATGACCCCAAGGAACTCGCCGAGCACCTGATGCTGATCGATCTCGGGCGTAACGATGCCGGCAGGGTCAGCCAGGTAGGCAGCGTGCACCTGACCGAGAAGATGATCGTGGAGCACTATTCACACGTGATGCATATCGTTTCCAACGTCGAGGGACGGATCAAGCCTGACATGTCGGCTTTTGACGTATTGCGCGCCACCTTCCCGGCAGGCACGGTTTCGGGGGCACCCAAGATCAGGGCGATGGAAATTATCGATGAACTGGAACCGGTAAAACGGGGTATTTATTCAGGTGCGGTAGGGTATATATCCTGGAGCGGTAACATGGATACCGCGATCGCGATTCGTACCGCGGTGATCAAGGATGAGACACTCTATATTCAGGCCGGTGCCGGAATCGTTTATGATTCGGTTCCGGCAAATGAATGGGCGGAAACGATGAACAAGGGGCGCGCTATTTTTCGTGCCGTGGCCCTGGCCGAGGCGGGATTGCCGTCGCGTGATCCCTGCGACCGTGAAGCCGGTGGAGAGGAATCATGAAAGTCCTGATGATCGATAATTATGATTCGTTTACCTATAACCTGGTGCAGTACCTCGGTGAACTGAAAGCCGATGTCGACGTGGTGCGTAACGACCAGGTCGGGGTCGATGAAATCCTAAACTCGGGCAGCAGTCATATCATGGTGTCACCCGGCCCCTGTACCCCGAACGAGGCCGGGATATCGATGGCCGCAATCGAGGCGCTGGCCGGGCACAAACCCATTCTCGGCGTATGTCTCGGGCACCAGAGCATCGGGCAGGTCTACGGCGGAGAAATTGTGCATGCGCGTGAGATTATGCACGGCAAGACATCGCCGGTGATTCATACCGGCGTAGGGGTATTCAAAGGTCTTGCCAGTCCATTCATTGCAACGCGTTACCACTCACTGGTGATCGCTAAGGACAATGTTCCCGACTGTCTCGAAGTCACCGCCTGGACCGAAAATGCAGACGGCAGTGTCGATGAAATCATGGGTGTGCGGCACCGCGAACTTGCGATAGAAGGGGTTCAATTCCATCCGGAATCGATTCTGACCGAGCATGGTCACGCCCTGTTGCGAAATTTTCTTCAACAAAGTATCAATTAAGCGAGGAGTGCGATGGATATACAAGCGGCTATTAAGGCGGTAATCGCGCGCCAGGATCTGAGCAGCGATGAAATGAATTCGGTGATGCAGCAAATCATGACCGGAGAATGCACGGCATCCCAGATTGGCGGTTTCCTGGTCGGGCTGCATATGAAAGGCGAAACCGTCGACGAGATTTCCGCGGCTGCCCGGGTTATGCGCGAGCTGTCGACCCGGGTAGAAGTAAACGCCGATCACCTGGTCGATACCGCGGGTACGGGTGGCGATTCCTCGGGTAGTTTCAATATTTCAACCGCGAGTGCAATCGTAGCGGCTGCAGCAGGCGCCAGCGTCGCCAAGCACGGTAATCGTTCCATGACCAGTAACTCGGGTAGCGCCGATGTGCTAGAGGCGGCCGGCGTAAAACTGGATATTTCGCCGCAGCAGGTCGCCGAATGCGTCGAGCAGGTCGGTGTTGGGTTCATGTTTGCGCCGGCACATCACGGTGCGATGAAGCATGCCATCGGTCCGCGCAAGGAAATGGCGGTAAGAACCATATTCAACGTGCTCGGACCTCTAACCAATCCCGCCGGCGCGCCGAACCAAATTATCGGCGTATTTCACGACGAGCTGGTAGAACTGATGGCAAACGTTTTGAACCAGCTTGAAAGCCATCATGTCATGGTGGTGCACGCCGAGGACGGAATGGATGAAATCAGTATTTCTGCGCCCACCCATGTTGCCGAACTCAAGGACGGTAAGGTGAGCAGTTATAACATTAAACCGTCTGATTTCGGCATGGATTCGGCTTCCCTCGACGAGCTTCGGGTCAATTCTCCCGAGCAAAGCCTGAACATGATACGCGCGGTGCTGGCAGACAATGCCGGTCCCGCGCACGATATTGTCTGCCTCAATGCCGGTGCTGCAATCTATGTATCGGGTTGTGCCGATACTCTGGCAGCCGGTGTCGAAGCCGCGAAAGTCGCCATCAGCAGCGGCAAGGCTGCCGAAGTGCTGCAAAACCTGGTGGCCAGGTCCAACGCCTGATGAGCGGCGCGCGGCCGGATATTCTGAATCGTATTCTTGCGCGCAAGCAACAGGAGATTAGCGCGCGTCGGCAAACGGCGTCGCTCGACAGCTTGCAACAACAGGCGCATGAGGCATCGGCACCGCGGGGATTTGTTGCCGCGTTAAAGCGGCGCGTCGAGCAGGGTGATTCCGCGGTGATCGCGGAAATCAAGAAGGCCTCGCCCAGTAAAGGCGTGATTCGCGAAAACTTCGACGTGGTTGAAATCGCCCGATCCTATGAAGCGGGTGGCGCCAGCTGCCTGTCGGTGCTGACCGATCAGGATTTCTTCCAGGGGCACGAGGATTTCCTGGTTGCCGCGCGTTCTGCCTGCCAGCTACCGGTCATTCGTAAGGATTTTATTGTCGACCCCTACCAGGTGGTCGAATCGCGGGCAATCGGCGCTGACTGCATCCTGCTTATAGTCGCGGCGCTTGACGATGAAACCATGGCAGGCCTTCATCATGAAGCGCGCACACTCGGCATGGATGTACTGGTCGAGGTGCACAACCGCGAAGAGCTCGAACGCGCACTTAAACTCGAACTCGAGCTGGTCGGGATCAACAATCGCGATTTGCGTACTTTTGACACCAGCCTGGATACCACGATTAATTTGCTTGAGCTGATCCCCGCGGGTTGCCTGGTCGTTACCGAGAGCGGGATTCATAGTCGTGAGGACGTTGCTTTAATGCGCCGGCACGAGGTCAACGCTTTTCTCGTGGGTGAAGCCTTTATGCGGGTGCCGGATCCAGGCCAGGGACTGCGCGAACTTTTCTACTAGCCCGCTATCTCCGCGGGCAAGTCTTAGCGGGTGCCGAAGACGACTATGGTTTTACCATGCGCGGTGATCAGGCCGTCTTCTTCGAGCGTTTTCATGACGCGTCCGGCCATTTCGCGCGAACAACCGACAATTTTGGCGATTTCCTGGCGCGTAATCTTGATTTGCATGCCATCGGGATGAGTTATTGCATCGGGTTCGCGTGCCAGGTCGAGCAGGGTGCGGGCGACCCGCCCGGTGACATCCATAAACGCAAGATTACTTACCTTGCGGCTGGTATTGCGCAGACGACTGGCCAGCTGCGAAGACAATTGAAACAGGATCTCGGGCGTGTCCTTGGCCAACTGCATGAACTGGTTGTAATGAATTTCCGCTACCTCGCACGCGGTGCGCGTGATAACCCAGGCGCTGCGCTTGGTGTCTTCTTCGAATAAACCCATTTCACCAAAGAAATCGCCCGGGTTGAGATAGGCGAGTACGATTTCATTACAGTCCTCGTCCTCGATGACTACGCTCACCGAACCGTCGATGATATAGTAAAGCGTCTCGGATTCGTCTCCCGCATGGATAATAGTACTGCGTGTCGCGTATTTCTTTGTATGACAATGATGCAGAAAATTGTCCAGCGCGGCATTTTGCCGGGGTATAACTTTTGTGATCGGGTTAACTGACATGATTGTAATTATCTGTTTCGCGCAAGTGCTAAAGATAGCACAAAAAGATCAATTCAACAGCAATAGGTATTAACTATGAGGTGCAGGATCAAGTGGCTGGAACACATGTCTTTTGTCGGCGAATCCGGCAGTGGTCACTCGGTGGTGATGGACGGGGCCCCCGATGCCGGCGGGCGTGATCTCGGGGTGCGCCCCATGGAGATGCTGTTACTGGGGCTTGGTGGCTGTACCTCGTTCGACGTAGTGTCGATTTTGCACAAGTCGCGTCAGCAACTGGTTGATTGTGAAGTCGAAATCGAAGCCGAGCGCGCCGACAGCATTCCCAAAGTGTTCACCAAAATCCATCTGCACTTCATCGTTTCGGGCCGCGACCTCGATAAGGACAAGGTCGCCAAGGCAATAGACCTCTCGGCCGACAAGTACTGCTCGGCCTCACGCATACTCGAAAAGACCGCCGCAATCACCCACGACTTCGAAATCGTCAACCCCGACTAAATCCAGACAACTCTCAATACCACCCTTGAGCTGCATCCCTCCGCCTGGCCACCTAGGGTGAATGCCCTTTTTATGTCATTCCCGCGTAAGCGGGAATCTTGAAATCATGGCGCCATCACAAGATCCCGGATATGTGCTTCGCACATTCCGGGATGACGCCCTAAGGCGTCACTTTTGGGAGCATCCACCCTATGTGGCTAGCAGTTACTGAGGTGGGGACATGGGAATATCTTTGCGGGACGCTGCGCAACAGGGATGTTGTGATACGGCACTCCGGGCGCGAGCCTACATGGATGTATCGGTCCGACGCATCGGTACGGCGATCCCGCAAAAGAATACCCATGGCCGCGCCGTTACTGGATTGTAATTTGGTACCGGAATGATTGGGTTTAGATGCGGTAGGCGGTGAAGGTCATGATTTTACTGACCAGGGTCATTGCGGTTTTGACCGGTTGCGGTAGTTCAGCGGCACCGGCAGCGGCCGCGTTTTCGGCATGGCGCAACTCGTCTGCACGCATGGTCTCGATGATCGATCGACTGCGCTGGTCCTGTTCGGGTAGCTGTTCGAGGTGCCGGTCGAGATGGGCACAGACCTGTTGCTCGGTTTCCTTGACGAAGCCGAGGCTCCACTTGTCACCGGCAGCGCCCGCCAGGGCTCCGATCGTGAACGAACCCCAGTACCAGACACCATCGAGCAGGCTGCGTGGTTGATCGAGTTCCGCCAGGCGCCGCTGACACCAGTTCAGGTGTTCGTTTTCTTCTTCGGCGGCCTCGTTCATTGCCTGACTGAGCGCCTGCTTGCGTGCGCTAAAGGCCTGGCCACGGTAAAGCCCTTGCGCGGCGACTTCCCCGGCGTTGTTAACCCGCATTAAACCGGCGACATGCTCCTTTTCCCGGGCGGACAACTCAACCTGTTCCGAGTCGTCGGCCGGGTAGGCACGCGAGGCCGCGCCGGGCCGCACATGACTGGTACTCAGGCCGTGCTGCAGTTCCACGAAGAGACGATCGGTGAAGCTTAGATTGCGCATTTTGGATCCGGGTGAATGGCTTAAAATTCCACGTCGTGAGGGCTTATTATCATCGAAATCGGGATATTAATCCAAGTCGCCAAATATCCCGCTAAATCAAGGGTTTTACATCTTGTCAAGTGCAAGTTAATTGGTTAGTATTCGCGCCCTTTGTGGAAGAAGTCCACGCCTTAACGGCACAAATCAGGAATTAGTATGAAAACCTTCAGCGCAAAACCTGAATCGGTAAAACGCGACTGGTACGTAATCGATGCCAGCGACAAGGTGTTGGGTCGCCTGTCGACTGAAATTGCGCGTCGGCTGCGCGGTAAGCACAAGCCTGAGTACACGCCGCACGTTGATACCGGTGATTACATCATCGTCATTAACGCGGAAAAGGTACGGGTTACCGGCAACAAGGAAACCGACAAGATGTACCACCATCACACCGGTTACATCGGCAGTCTCAAGTCAACTAACCTGTCGAAGTTGCGCAGCGAGCACCCGGAAAGAATCATCCAGCATTCGGTCAAGGGCATGCTGCCCAAGAATGCGCTGGGTCGGGCAATGTTTAAGAAGCTGAAGGTATACGCGGGTGATGTGCATCAGCACTCAGCGCAGCAACCCCAAGCCCTCGAAATCTAACAGGTCAAATTATGGCAGTTGAACAATATTACGGTACCGGTCGGCGCAAGAGCTCGTCGGCACGGGTTTACCTGAAATCCGGTAACGGTGCGATCATGGTTAATAACAGAACCATCGAGGAATACTTCGGCCGCGAAACCTCGCGCATGGTTGTACGCCAGCCTCTGCAAACCGTCGATGTACTGGATAAATTCGACATCAACGTGAATGTTTCCGGCGGCGGGCCCAGTGGACAGGCGGGTGCGATACGTCTCGGCATTACACGCGCCCTGCTGCAATACGACGAAACCTTGCGTGAAGCACTGCGTAAGGAAGGCTTTGTTACCCGCGATGCACGTGCAGTTGAACGCAAGAAGGTTGGCCTGCGCAAGGCTCGCCGTGGTGTTCAGTTCTCGAAGCGCTAGGCCCACCTCAACGCAAACAGGAAAGCCTGCAATCGCGGGCTTTTTTTATGCCTGTATGGATCTGATGCCGTCCTCGCCTCCGAGGATGAGCACATCGGCTGGTCGATGGGCAAACAGGCCCACGCAGACCACGCCAACGATCTGGTTGATGCGGATTTCCATATCAATCGGGTCGTCGATCTGCAGGCCATGGACATCGAGAATCTGATTGCCATTATCGGTAACAAATCCTTCACGCAGGCGTGGGTCGCCACCGAGCCCCTGCAGCGCCCCGATGACCAGTCCGCGAGCCATCGGAACAACCTCCACCGGTAGCGGAAACGCGCCCAGCGTGGTTACCAGCTTGCTTTCATCGGCAATACAGACAAACACGGCGCTTGCTGCTGCAACGATTTTTTCCCGTGTTAATGCGCCGCCCCCGCCCTTGATCAATTGCAGCTGGTGATTCGACTCGTCGGCGCCGTCGACGTAAAGATCGAGTTCGCCGACCTCGTTCAGGTCGACGACCTTGATTCCATGGCTGCGCAGGCGTTCGCTGGAAGCCTCGGAACTGGATACCGCCGAGTTAACCTTGCCTTGCATTTTTTCGCCGAGCAAGTCGATAAAATGATTGACTGTCGAACCAGTACCGACTCCAATCGTTGAGCCGGGTTTGACATAATCGATCGCCGCCTCTGCCGCATTGCGTTTTTTATCTTCGGGCGTCATGGATTTACCTGTTGCTTCATGTGCAATCAATTATGATAATCACCTGCAGTCCGCGCAAGCGATTGCGCGGTTTTGCGAATAATTTCTACATATAAATTAGTATCGGGCTATGCAAAAGGAAAAGTTTCTAGAAAAAGTGCTTACCGCGAGGGTCTACGACGTCGCCCGCGAAACACCGCTTGATCATATGCCGCGAATTTCGAAGCGTTACGACAGCCAGGTCTATATCAAGCGCGAGGATTTGCAGCCCGTATTTTCCTTCAAGTGCCGGGGTGCATTCAACAAGATTTACCAGGAGCTGCAGGCCAATCCCGGATTAAAGGGCGTTATAACCGCCTCCGCCGGAAACCATGCACAGGGCGTTGCGTTAGCCGCGAAAAAACTTCATCTCAAGGCAACCATCGTCATGCCCACCACGACACCCGATATCAAGGTCACGGCGGTCAGGTCTTACGGTGCGAAGGCGGTCCTGTACGGAGAAAACTTTGACGCCGCCAAGGATTACTCGTTAAAGCTTGCGAAGAAGGAGCGCCTGGCTTTTATCCATCCGTATGATGACTTCGACGTGATGGCCGGCCAGGGTACCATCGCGCATGAAATCATCCGTGAACACCCGGGCAAGATAGACGCGATTTTCGTGGCCGTTGGTGGAGGCGGGTTAATCGGCGGAATTGCCGGCTTTCTGAAAGCGGTCAAACCGGAAATCCGGATAATCGGCGTCGAACCCGATGATGCCGCCTGTTTTTACGAGGCGCGCAAAGCCGGGCGACGCGTCAGGCTAAAGGAAGTCGGAATTTTTGCCGACGGTGTCGCTGTGAAACAGGTCGGCAAAAAAAACTGGTCGATGATCAGGGACCTGGTCGATGACGTGGTGCTGGTCTCGACCGACCAGATCTGCGCGGCGATCAAGGATACCTATGAGGACACGCGCGCTATCTGTGAACCCGCGGGCGCGTTGTCGCTTGCAGGGTTAAAAAAGTATGTCGAGATGCACGGCATCAAGCAGCAAACGCTGGTGGCGATCAACTGCGGCGCTAACATGAATTTCGACCGTCTGCGCCATGTATCAGAGCGTGCCGAGCTCGGTGAAGATCGCGAGGCCTTGCTGGCGGTTGAAATCCCGGAACGACCGGGCAGTTTCAAAAAACTGTGCCAGTTAATCGGCCATCGCTCGATTACCGAGTTCAACTATCGTTATGCCGACGATACGATAGCGCGGGTATTTGCCGGTATCCAGCTTACCCACGGCATTGATGAGAAAAACAAGCTCATCGAAAAACTGGGTGCGAAGGGTTACGGCGTGGTAGACATGACCGGCAACGAGGTTGCCAAACTGCATACTCGTTACATGATTGGCGGGCATCCCGGCAGCAGCGTCTCAACCGAGCTTCTTTACCGCTTCCAGTTTCCGGAAAAACCGGGCGCGTTATTAGATTTTTTGATGAAGGTGGGCAATCGCTGGAATATAAGCCTGTTTCATTATCGCAACCATGGCTCGAATTTCGGCCGTATCCTGATGGGGTTTCAGGTCAACCGGGGAGATAACAGGGCTTTCAATGCATTTCTCAAGAGCCTCAAGATTCCCTACTGGGATGAGACCGAAAACGAAGCCTACCAGTTATTCCTGAAGTGACAGGCAGTGCTACGGGCGCTGCCGAGGCAGGTCACAAAATTATCTTAGAATTCGGGGGTTTATCTCTAATCGAGGATACCAACCACGGTGTCGTCGCAAATCTATCAACCTTGAACCAAAGGTTCAGGTGGGGAGATTGGTAACCCATTAGGCTTCCCGACTAGTCAGGCATGCACATCAGTGTTACACGGAAGTCCCCGAGATTGATAAATAGGCTCAAGGATTATGATGGATGCTAACGATCACCGTAGTCAGTATCAAACTAACTATGGCTCGATTTCACCTAAAAGTACAATTTAAAATTCTAATAGGGTTTAGATTTCTAATTGGCGTGCCTGTTCGAGGACGCGGGAGATTTTATTTTCCAGGTCTTTCAGGCGTGGTGGCAGCTCCTGGCCGATCTCTTTATCTACGTTACTGGTCCTTAGTAGATCGTTAGCCATGTTAAGCGCAGTGATGACCGCAATCCGTTCGGAGCCCATGATGTTGCCGCTGTCACGAATTTCACGCATCTTGTTATCGAGAAACTTGGCGGATTCGAGCAGCGCCGATTGCTCGCCCGGTGGGCAGGCGACCTTGTAATCTTTATCGAGGATGGAAATGTTGATCGGTTGAGCGTTTGTCATGAGCCTAGTTCGAGTGATCGCAAGCGTGAAATCATCGCCTCAACCCGGCTACGCGCCATTTCGGTTTTTTCGATTAGCTGAGAGCGTTCGGTCGCCAACTTGTCTTTTTGCTGTCGCAAGCTGGTATTTTCGTTTTTCAGCAGACCTACCGTATCGATAAGCTCGTCGATACGTTGCTCGAGCTGGCGGAGGTCATCTTCGGTATACTGGTTTTTATCTGAGTCCATAGTGCAATCATCAGGCCTTAGGCTGCGCAGGTCAACATGCAGTTGTTTTTGCTGCTGGGTTCGAATGTTAGAATACAAAAATTATACGAATTTGCAGGTTTTCTACAATGCTCGATTTCGACCAGGTGCAATCGGCGCTGGAACGACTGGGCTCGACTGCCGATGCCGCCGAATCGCACGGTACTCTCTGTGCCTTGCTGATTGACAACGCGCCCTGTGCGAACTGGCTCGGGCATACACTGGATGAATTGCCGGATAAGGGGGATGTACTGGCAATCGAACAGCTCGGCCTGCTCGAACAATTGTATGAGCATACCAGCGCACAGCTTAATGATGAGGATTTGAATTTTGAGCTGCTCTTGCCCGATGAATCAGAGGATTTCGGCCTGCGCCTGCTCGGTTTGTCAGGCTGGTGCCAGGGTTTTCTGTACGGTTTCGGCGTATTCAAGGCTGGCGTTGAAGATTCGCTGGACGACGAAACAAGCGAGTGTTTGTCAGACCTGCTCGAAATTAGTAAGCTCAGCCACGATGAAGAAGCCAGCGAGGACGCCGAGCAGCAGTATGCCGAAATTGTCGAGCATGTACGCGTCGCGGCGCTGATTTTGAACGAGTCGTTGAACCCGCTCAAAACCTCGTCGACCGTACACTGACTTAATTTACGAGCAATAGATGAAACCAACCGAGTTTAAACGCCGTCGCAGCCAGTTAATGAAGATGATGGGTAAGAATACGATCGCGATTCTGCCCTCGGCCTCTGAAATTATCCGCAACCGGGATGCCCATTTCCCGTTCCGCCAGGACAGCGATTTCCTCTACCTTACCGGCTTTAACGAACCCGACGCGGTCATGGTGCTGATGCCGGGGCGCAAGCACGGTGAATACATCCTGTTTTGTCGGGAGAAGGATCCGGAGCAGGAGACCTGGAACGGCCGCCGCGCCGGCCAGGAGGGTGCGATCGAAACTTACGGTGCGGATGATTCGTTTCCGATTGATGATATCGATGACATCCTGCCGGGCCTGCTCGAAGGTACCGATTCTATCTATAACGTCATGGGTCGTTACCCGGATTTCGACAAGCGCCTGATCGGCTGGGTGAGTCACATCAAGGAGCAGTCGCGTGCCGGTCTGCATGTGCCTTCTGAATTCGTAGCACTGGATTACATATTGCATGACATGCGGCTCTACAAGAGTCGCGAAGAACTGCGCCTGATGCGCAAGGCCGCGGCCATAAACGTGCGCGCGCACAAACGCGCGCTGCAGCTGTGTGCACCGGGCAAGTACGAATATCAACTGGCGGCCGAGTTCGATCACGAGTATCGCACCCACAATGCCCATCATGCCTACCCTGCGATTGTCGGCGGCGGCGCCAACGGCTGTATCCTCCACTACACCGAGAACACCGACGAATTGAACGATGGTGAGCTGCTGTTGATCGATGCCGGCTGCGAAGTAGAAGGATACGCATCGGACATTACCCGCACCTTTCCGATCAATGGCAAATACTCGAAGGCCCAGCGCGAGATCTACGACGTCGTGCTTGCCGCCCACCAGGCGGCGGTTAAGAAAGTCAAACCGGGTAATCACTGGAACGACCCGCATAACGCCGCCGTGCGCGTCATTACGCGTGGGCTGGTCGAACTTAAATTGCTCAAGGGCACTGTCAGCAAACTTATCAAGGAGCGCGCCTACCGGAAATTTTACATGCACCGCACTGGTCACTGGCTCGGGCTCGATGTCCACGACGTCGGTGACTACAAGGTAGGGGATCAATGGCGGTTGCTCGAAGCGGGTATGGTGATGACGATTGAGCCCGGAATTTATATCCCGGCACGCAGCCGCGGGGTGCATCGCAAGTGGTGGGATATCGGGATTCGCATCGAGGACGACGTGCTGGTCACGCGCCAGGGTTACGAAATCCTGACGGATGCCCTGCCACGCAAGGCGACCGAGATTGAAGCCCTGATGGCGAGCTAAATGCGTGATATCGCAATCATCGGTGGCGGCCTGGTGGGTTTGTGTGCCGGCCTGGCGTTGCAGCATCCGGGCCGCCGGGTTTCGATCGTCGAGGCTGGCAACCTCGAACAATCCGGCAGCGACGGGTTGAGCGCACGTTCGATCGCACTTTCTGCCAGCAGCGTGCAGATTTTCAGGGCCCTGGGAATCTGGGGACAAATCGAAGCGCAGGCCGCACCGATACGACATATTCACGTGTCGTCGCGCGGGCGCTGGGGCGTTACCCGGCTGCAGGCCGAAGATTATCAGCTCGATGCTCTGGGCTATGTCGTCGAAAGCCATGTGCTCGGTCAGTGCCTGCTCGACGCGGTTGAGGCCTCGGACAATATAAAACTGGAACAGAATGCCGGGTTCGAATCAATCACCCAGGACGCGACCGTTACCATTGGCTACCGTAAAAATAAACGCAAGCAAAAGCTGCAGGCAAGGCTTGCGTTGATTGCCGATGGCGCAAACTCACAGGCGCGCGCTGTACTCGGCATTGGGCACCAGAGCTTCGATTATGGCCAGGCCGTTGTGATCAGTAATGTCGAGGTCAGTCGACCGAAAGTCGACACCGCCTACGAACGTTTTACCCCGCAGGGACCGCTGGCAATGTTACCGCTGGGCGGCAAACGTTATGCCTGCGTCTGGACTCTTAATCCGGAACAGGCAGGCACAACATGTAGCCAGGATGACGCAGCATTCAGCGCGGCGTTGCAGGCGTGTTTCGGGTTTCGACTGGGATTGATCGAACGCGTCGGCAAGCGTTTCTCGATCCCGATTCAGCGCACGCGCGCGGATGCGCTGCATTGCGGTCGCTGCCTGTTAATCGGTAACGCGGCCAACGCCTTGCATCCGGTCGCCGGGCAGAGTTTTAATCTGTCGCTGCGTGATATCGCCTGCCTGCACGAGTTACTCTGCGAACACGATCTGACCGAGCTTGATGATGAGCTCAGCCAGATTGCAAACGATTATGAAAGGTTGCGGGCCGAGGAGCAGCGACGGGTGATTCGGTACGGTGATGGCCTGGTTACGATGTTTTCAAACGAGTTGCCGCTGCTTGATCATCTGCGCGCTGCGGGCCTCAGCCTGCTTGACCTGGTGCCGGCGTTGAAAACCCAGGCCGCGTTTGCCGGCATGGGCATGACCTTCGGCGGCAATCGCTTGCTGCGGGGGCATTTGTGAGTTCCAGTAAATTCGATATCGTTATCTCCGGCGCCGGAATGGTCGGCGCCTGCGCCGCGCTTGCACTGGCCGGCAAGGGATTTCGCGTCGCCGTTATCGAAACGGCGCCACGCGAAAACGCAAAGGTCAACGATGAGACTTATGATTTGCGCGTGTCGGCCATCAGTCCACGCTCGCGTAGGATCCTGGAGCAACTGGGTATCTGGCAGCAACTCGACGTCGAGCGGGTTTGCTACTACGAGCAAATGCATATCTGGCATCAGCATGGTGAAGCCAGCGTCGCTTTTGATTCCGTCGACCTGGCGCGTGACAATCTCGGTGCGATTGTCGAGAATCGGCTGCTGCAGCAGACGCTTTATCGTGCCTGCGAACGCGAGGTAAAGATCGAGTGGTTCATGCCGGACAGCATCGAAGTCTTACTCGAAAATCACGCACATGGAGTTGAGCTACGCCTGAACTCGGGGCTCTGTCTTAGCGCCGAACTGTTGCTGGCGGCGGATGGGCGCAATTCGCCGACTCGCCACCTGGCCGGCATTGATATGCAGTCCGGGCAATACCGACAAACCGCGATCGTCGCCAATGTCGATACCGAGTTTGCGCACCAGTTTACCGCCTGGCAGCGCTTTCTCAGCACCGGCCCGCTGGCTTTTCTGCCGCTTGCAAATGGCCAAAGCTCGATTGTCTGGTCGTGCGATGACGACCAGGTCGGACAACTTATCGACGCGACTGATGATGAATTCTGTGACGCGCTCGCCGAGGCTTTTGAATTCAAACTCGGCCGCGTGAAATCCTGCAGCGCACGCATGAGTTTTCCCCTCGGCTGGCATCACTGCGAGCATTGGCTGAAAGGGCGGGTCTTGCTCATCGGCGACGCCGCCCATAGCGTGCATCCACTCGCCGGGCAGGGAGTCAACCTGGGTTTCAGCGACGTCGAGACACTCGCACAATTGATCGGTGGGTGCGCGGAAACCATCCCGCAAAAGCAACTGCGCCGTTACCAGCGCCAGCGCAAAAGCGAAACCTGGGTCGCGGGTACCGGTTTCGGAGCCTTAAAATGGCTATACGGCCTGGACCAGAAATGGGTTACTGCGGCTCGCAACCTGGGTATGCGGATTGTCGATGAAACCCCGTGGTTTAAGCGCGCGATCATGGAAAAAGCGATACAAAACATCACCTAGGATGTTCGCTGTATAGCCTGGCTTGTAAATAAGGCTTTTATTCGATTCGGTCAGGCTCTATCCTTTACGGTTTGCGCTTGACGTGGCGCCCGATCCGAGAGGTAAATTGTCGATGGGAAACAAAACACCACTTTACCAGTGCCATCTCGATGCGGGTGCCAAGATTGTTGATTTTGCCGGCTGGGACATGCCCATTAATTATGGTTCGCAGATCTCGGAGCACGAGGCAGTGCGTAATGATGCCGGCATGTTCGATGTTTCGCATATGACCGTGGTTGACGTCAGCGGGGGCGATGCGAAGGCCTACCTGCAACATCTGCTCGCGAATGACGTCGCCAGGCTGACGCTTAGCGGGAAAGCGCTCTACAGCTGCATGCTCAACGAGCAGGGCGGCGTCATCGATGACCTGATCACCTATTACCTGCGTGATAACTTTTATCGCGTGGTGATCAATTCGGCAACGCGCGAGAAAGATCTTGCCTGGCTCGACCTGCAGGCGCAGTCCTATCCCGATCTCAAGATAAAATTTCGTGACGATGTCGCCATGCTGGCGGCCCAGGGACCCAATGCAAGAGAAAAGGCGACAAAACTGTTTGCCGAATATCAGCAGTCGCCGCTGCAGCAATTATCGCGTTTCCAGGGGGTTGAATTCGATGACTGTTTCGTCGCACGCACCGGGTATACCGGTGAAGACGGCTTCGAGATCCTGATGTTGAGTGAACAGATTGCCGATCTCTGGGATCGCCTGGTCGAGGCCGGGGTTGCACCCTGTGGTCTCGGCGCCCGCGATACCTTGCGTCTCGAGGCCGGCATGAATCTATACGGCTCCGACATGGATGAAACCACGAGCCCACTGGTTTCGGGCCTCGGCTGGACCGTGGCGATGTCGGATGAGCGCAATTTTATCGGTCGCCAGGCGCTTGAGGCGGAAAAAGCAGCAGGTGTTCAGCAAAGCTTCGTCGGTCTGTTACTATTAGACAAGGGTGTGTTGCGAAATCATCTGAAAGTGTTGACCGCGCAAGGTGAGGGCGAGATTACTTCGGGTAGTTATTCACCGACCCTGCAGCAATCATTGTTAAACTTCCCTTTGTGCGCGAGGGGAAATCCATGTTAACCGAAGGGGGGTAACAATAAATGAGTGAAGTGCCAGTAGAACTGAAATTTTTGTCCTCACACGAGTGGGTCCTGGTTGAAGAAAATGTTGCAACCATAGGTGTGTCCGATCATGCCCAGGAGCTGCTGGGTGATCTTGTCTACGTCGAATTACCCGAGCAGGGCAGTACCATTGCCGCGGGTGACTCGGTCGGGGTAATCGAATCGGTCAAGGCCGCCTCCGACATATATGCGCCGGTTTCGGGAGAAGTCATCGAAGTCAACGACGAGCTTGACGGAGCACCGGAAAGAATCAATCACGATGCCTATGGCGATGGCTGGATGTACAAGGTCGCGATGGAAGACCCTGAGGAAGTCGAATCATTGCTTGATGCTGAAGCCTACACGGAAGTCATCGCTGACGAAGAATAGTCAACGGTGCCTGTTGCCACGATTACCCGGCATTTAGTAAGCCATATATCATGTTCACGCCAGACTCGAGGCTGATACTCGCAACGATCGCAAAATTGCATTTGTGCCGGCATGCAAGCGCTTTATCCGAGAGATGGCATGGCGTATAGCGGTAACAAGGGTTTTACACGGCTCGTAAAAGCTACCGGTTATTCCTGGCAGGGGCTACGTGCCGCCTATCGCCACGAGGCCGCGTTTCGCCAGGAAACCTGGCTGTGTATCGTAATGGTTCCCCTCGGACTTTATCTCGGCGAAAACGGTGTCGAAAAAGCCCTGCTGGTGTCGAGCGTGCTGTTGTTGCCGCTGGTCGAGATCCTGAATTCCGCGCTCGAAGCGGTTGTCGATCGTTTCGGCGACGAGCATCACGAACTCTCGGGCCGGGCCAAGGATATGGCTTCCGCCGCGGTGGCACTGGCCATCATTCTAATGGTTGCGGTCTGGTTCCTGGTTCTGTTCGTCGATTAACTGGATTAACCTGTCAGGATCATGCACGGGTCGACGCCAAGCAAAGCCTTCACAAATCTATGAGCTAACCGCCTGGTCCCTCGTTTTCTGCGCAATCTACCTTGCGGACTCGATTCACTGGCAAGTGCATTCGACATGTTTGTACATTCTGCATTGTTTCCGTGCGATAATAGCACCCTGATCAGGCATACCCATGAGTTTGAATCAGAACTACCTGCAATGATTGCTTTCCCTTCGATTGATCCCGTCGCAATATCTCTAGGTCCCGTTAAAGTGCACTGGTATGGACTCATGTACCTGCTCGCTTTTGCCAGTGCCTGGTGGCTCGGCAAGTACCGTGCCCGGCAGGATCGATCCCTGGTTAAACCCGAACAGATAGACGACCTCATTTTTTACGGTGCGCTGGGCGCGGTGCTCGGCGGGCGCATTGGCTCGGTCATTTTTTATAACTTCGACAGTTTCCTGCAAAACCCGCTGTACCTGTTCAAGATCTGGGAGGGCGGCATGTCTTTTCATGGCGGTTTTCTCGGGGTGCTGGTAGCGATGGAGATTTATCGGCGCAAGCTTGGATGCAGATTCTGGGAGTTAACCGATTTTATCGCGCCATTGGTGCCGCTCGGACTCGCTGCCGGCAGGTTTGGAAATTTTATCAATGCCGAGCTCTGGGGCGCACCCGGCAAGGTGCCCTGGGCAATGAAACTGTCCTGCGAACAATTTCCGCCTGACCGCTATATCGACTACGCCGGACCCTTATGTTTCAGTGCGCGCCACCCGACGCAGCTTTATCAAATGTTGCTCGAAGGCATTCTGTTGTTTGCGGCGTTGTGGTTTATATCGTCAAAACCACGCGCGGTAATGACCATATCCGGGTACTTTCTTTTGTTGTACGGGCTGGCTCGTACCAGTGTTGAATTCATTCGATTGCCGGACGCGCATATCGGTTATCTGTTTAATACTGAATGGCTTACCAGGGGCATTGTATTATCGATTCCAATGATTATAGTTGGCCTTATTCTGTTAACACTCGCAAAAAGGGAAAGCAACAATGCGGCAGTATCTTGACCTGATGCAACACGTGCTCGAGTATGGTGCCGAAAAAACGGATCGCACCGGCACCGGTACCCGATCGGTTTTCGGTTACCAGATGCGCTTCGACCTGGGCCAGGGATTTCCGCTTATCACTACCAAGAAGCTGCATCTGCATTCCATCATCCACGAGCTGTTATGGTTTCTGCAAGGCGACACCAATATCAGCTATCTCAAGCAGAACAATGTGCGGATCTGGGATGAATGGGCCGATGAAAATGGTGACCTGGGACCTGTATACGGTGCGCAATGGCGTTCCTGGCGGGCTGCAGATGGACACGTGGTCGATCAGATTCAACAGGTGGTCAACGATATCAAGACCAGTCCGGACTCGCGTCGCCTGATTGTCAGTGCCTGGAATGTCGGTGAAATTGAAAACATGGCGTTACCGCCCTGTCACGCTTTTTTCCAGTTTTACGTCGCTGAAGGGCGCCTTTCCTGCCAGCTCTATCAGCGCAGTGCCGATGTGTTCCTCGGCGTGCCGTTTAATATCGCATCCTACGCGCTATTGTTAATGATGGTGGCCCAGGTGACCGGTCTCGAAGCGGGAGACTTTGTGCATACGCTTGGCGATGCGCACCTTTACACCAATCATTTGCCGCAAGCGGGTCTGCAGCTCCAACGGGCGCCTTTTGCCCTGCCCCGGATGAAGCTGAACCCGGAAGTAACTGACTTGTTGGCGTTTCGTTTCGAGGATTTTGAACTGGAGAACTACCGGTGCCACGAACACATCAAGGCAGCGGTCGCGGTATAATGCAAAGTAAAATGATCAACGGGAAACCAGATTAGATGAATGAGCCAGATTTAAATAATATCAAGGTCGACGTCGAAACCCGATATATCGAGGATCAGTCAAATCCCGAGCAGAACCACTACGTTTTCGCCTACACGATTACGATCCAGAACGAGGGCCAGCAAAGTGCGCAACTTATGACCCGGCACTGGGTCATTACCGATTCCAATCAAAAGGTCCAGGAAGTACGCGGGGATGGTGTTGTCGGTGAACAGCCTTTGCTTAAACCAGGCGAGCAGTTTGTCTATACCTCCGGAACCATGCTGGAAACCGCAGTCGGCACCATGAAAGGCAGTTACCAGATGGTTGCCGATGACGGTTCCCATTTCGATGCGCCCATCGAGGAGTTTGTGTTGTCCACTCCCCGGGTACTGCATTAGTTATCTAGTGGCGATATACGCGATAGGTGATATTCAGGGCTGCTATAGCGAGCTCTGTCGTTTACTCGAGAAAATCAATTTCGATTCAGCCGAGGATACACTCTGGTTTTGTGGCGACCTGGTAAACCGCGGTCCGGAATCATTGCAGACCTTGCGTCTTGTTAAATCTCTGGGCGACAGCGCGCTTACCGTGCTGGGGAATCATGACCTGCATTTGCTCGCGCTGTATCACGGCATCAAGAAAATTCGCGTTTCCAGGGATTTGCGCAAGATACTCAACAGCCCCGATTGTGGCGAGCTGATGGACTGGTTGAAATCGCAACCCCTGTTGCATTATGACAAGGAACACAATGCCGTGGTGGTGCATGCCGGCATCCATCCTGCCTGGGGTCTTAGCAAGGCCAGGAAACTCGCCCGTGAAGTAGAGGCTGTACTCCATAGTGAAGATGCCGCCTGGTTTTTCAAAAAAATGTATGGCAACAAGCCCACGGCCTGGTCGGATGATCTCGAGGGTGGGAAGCGTTTGCGTTTTATCACCAATGTGTTTACGCGCATGCGATATTTTGATCAGGAGCTGAAACTGGACTTCACGGTCAACCGCACGCCACGTCGTTACATACGCAGCGGACTTATCCCCTGGTTTCAGTGGGAAGCAACACTCAGAGACGATGTTCGCGTGATGTTCGGGCACTGGTCGACGCTCCCGGTAGGATGTTACGGGCGTTACTTCGCACTGGACGGCGGCTGTGTCTGGGGTGGGCACCTGGTGGCGTTGCGGGTTGATTTTGACGCCGAGGACTGGTTCTTTGTCGATTCATACATGAAGAAACACGAACAATTGATAAAAACCAGCTAACTTGTCGCGAACGTCGCCGAAAATGAGTCCAATTGTCGCGAAATCAATAATTACTTCGAGTCCCAATCAGTTTGCAAAGCGGTATTTAGCTGCCCGTAATTGCTGGTAAATTAGTTCACATTTGGTCGCCTTATAGCGTTTCAAGACGACGTTTTTCGCCATTATTGGTCGGTTTACAACTATAGTTTGTCTATACCAGCGTTAGTTTTAATACCAACGCTCTCATACGTGTGCCGTTGTTTAACAATGCGGAAACTTACGGGTTTATCGAGGTAAACAACAATATGTCCTGTGACCGGTTTGATGATAACGAGTTCGCAATTTTACGGGCCTCCACAGGTCTTGTTAGCCATGCGTTGCAAGCGGAAGATATAACCTTGATGGAAGGTGATGAATCTTGAACAGGAATCTAGTCCTCACCCTGCTGCTACTGCTTTTGTCGAATGCCTTTTATCAACCGGTGGTAAATGCAGCTGACGTGGAACTGGTTCCATCGTCGCGTGTCATTCTGAAAATTTCCGAAGACATGACGATCGACGATATCATTCGACGAATTTATCCCAGGGACAAGGATCTCTGGCCGCAGATCAAGGCGAAGTTGATCGAAACTAATCCGTACTCATTTGTTCAATATTCTGATCGCTTGATCCCTGGCTTGCGTTTGAAATTGGTGGATATTAAACGAGTCTACGAGCAGGAAGAATTGACGCCAAAAAGCAAGGTGGGTTATGTCGCGCAACTCATCGGCCGGGCCACATCCAGGGGTGTCGATAGCAAGGTACATCAATTGCAAATCAACTCCCAGATTTTCGAAGGCGATCGCCTGGAGACAGAGGCAGGCGCCCACCTGTATATTTTGATGGACGACGGTGCAGAGGTTCACTTAAAGGAAGATTCGGCACTGAAGATTAGCGAATACGTGATCAGCTCCGGCAACGGTGAGGAAAGTAGTAGCATTTTAGATCTCATTCGCGGGGGACTACGAAAAATAACCGGTTCCATCGGTGCAAGTTCGCATGCCAACTACAAGGTTCAAACCGGGTTCGCTACCATCGGTATTCGCGGTACCGAGTATGTTATCAAGCTGTGTAAACAGGATGACTGCACCCAGAACGTCAGTCGTAACGATCCTGATGCAAAGTTACATGCCGTGGTACTCAACGGGGCGATTTCGGTGTCTACGGATGACGATGTTCGAATCCTGATGGCCATGGGTGAATATGGAACGGCAACACCAGGGGCACTGGTGCTTGAAGATGAGGCCCCGGTACCTGCAGGGCTCCTAGACGCGGATGAAGTGCAAAGCTTTAATAAAGTCGAAATACCAAAGTCCCAGGCGGAGGAGCAGTCATCTAGTTCCCCATGGATCTGGATAGTAGGACTGTTACTGCTTGCTGTCGGAATATAGCCCGGACTGGTTTTTGGGACAGGGCCGCAGTTACCAGGCTTGTGTTTGCCCGCCAGGTATCAGGACAATCGCTGAGTAAATGAGACCTTAAGAGTCGTCGTATTGCGCCGCAAAAGCCCCGGCAATTTCCAGCAACCCTTGAACCGTATACTGGCGATTACCCAATACTATAGGCTGATGTATCTGCACATAACCCTCGTGGAAGGGTACCAGCCGATTGTTCTTTATCAGGAAGGTGCCGTTGGTCGAACCGAGGTCGCGCAGGTATACCTCGCCCTTGACGACCTGTATTTCAGCGTGTTGCTTACTAACGGTCGGGTCATTGATATAGATATGACCTTCTCTGCCGATAATATAAGTGCGGCTTTCCATGCGCTGTAATTCCTCGTGTGGATCTTTGTCCATTCAGGCTGTCCCTCCTCCGTCCGGGCGAACCAGTCTACCTTAAATTAATTCAAAATTCTCGCACATATTTAATGAACGAATACGCATACTGGTTGCTGTGATCTGCGTCAAAGTCTTCACGATTTTCTTCTTTCCATTCGTCCAGATTGATTTCCGGAAACCAGGTATCACCCTCGAAACTGTGATGAATTCGAGTAACGTAGAGTTGCGTTGCCCGGGCTAAGACTTGTTGATACAAACTCGCGCCACCGATCAGCATAACCTCGTCATCTTCCCTGGTCAGTACCATCGCGGCCTCGATACTGCCGGCGACCACACAACCCGGGGCGCTGAAGGCAGTATCCCTGGTAATGACAATATTACGGCGACCTGGCAGTGGTTTGCCGATTGATTGGAAAGTTTTACGTCCCATGACGATTGGCTTGCCCATTGTCATGCGTTTGAAGAATGCGAGATCGGCCGGCAGGTGCCAGGGCAATTTGTTTTTATTTCCGATCAGGCGGTTATCGTCCATTGCGACGATCAGGGAAAGTCTGGTCATGCTGTAAAGGCTCTGCTGAGTTTGGCGAAATCTGAAATTGCAAGGTTCTCGGCTCGCAACCCCGGATCGATCTCGCAGGCAATAATTGTTTCACGATCCAGTATTGATTTCAGCGAATTTGCAATAGTCTTTCTGCGTTGGCCAAAAGCCGATTGCACAATCCTGGAAAAATTCGTGTAGTCGCCAACATCCCGCAGGGGTTCGCTGAAAGGTACCAGGCGAATGACCGCGGAATCGACCTTGGGGGGCGGTTTAAAACAGGATGGAGCAACGTCTAACAGGTACTGGCAATCGCATCGATACTGCAGCATCACTGAAAGGCGGCCGTAGTTGGCTTCCCCGGGATGGGCAACGATTCGTAACGCCACTTCCTTTTGCACCATGAAATGCATGTCCCGAATGTTTTGTGCCGACTCGAGCAAGTGAAACATGAGCGGGGTAGAAATGTTGTATGGAAGATTACCCACCAGGCGAAAGTCTTCCCCCTGCGGGAGACCTGATAGTTCGAATTCAAGTATGTCGGCATTGATTACTTCCAGCTTGCCGAAACGAGATGCCTGTTGCTTTAAAATTGACACCAGGTCCCGGTCCAGCTCGATCGCAGTCAGGGTTTCGCAGCGCTGTAGCAAGGGGTAAGTCAAGGCACCGCGCCCGGGACCGATCTCGATTATATTTTCACCAGGCTGTGGATCGAGCGCACGCAGAATGGATTCGATAATGCTCTGGTCATGCAGAAAATGCTGCCCGAAGCGTTTACGTGCCTGGGGCATTCTGCTGCTTGTTATGTACTTGTAATATTGCTGAATTGATTGCCGCGAACAGGCTATCAGGCCTGGCTGCTGTTGTTCCTGCCAGGTCAAGCGCGGTTCCGTGGTCAACCGAGGTTCGAATGATCGGTAATCCCAGGGTGGTATTAACCGCGTTATGAAAACCGATATGTTTCAGCACCGGTAATCCCTGGTCGTGATACATCGCCACCACCGCGTCGGCATCCGCCAACATGTGGGGTGTAAATAAAGTGTCGGCGGGATAGGGCCCGCTCAGGTTGATGCCATCGGACTTCAGCTTATCGAGAACGGGGATGATTATTTCGATTTCTTCGCGTCCAAGGTACCCGTTTTCACCGGCATGGGGATTGAGGCCGGCCACCTTGATATGCGGATTCCGGATTCCAAAGTGGTTGCGTAAATCAAGGTCGAGAATTTCGATTACCTGTCTGATCGACTGCTCGTCGATTGCATCGGCAACCTGGCGTAGCGGTAAATGTGTTGTTACCAATGCGACTTTAAGCTTTTCGGCAATAAGCAGCATTACCGGTCGGGGCGATTTGCAGATGTCGGCCAGGTATTCGGTGTGCCCGGAAAAAGATATTCCGGCGCGATTAATGACCTCCTTTTGCACCGGAGCCGTTACCATGGCGTCGAACCGATTGTCGAGACAGGCCTTGCAGGCGGTTTCGAGGAGTGTCAGCACGTATTTTGCGTTGGCGCTATCAAGTTTTCCTGGTACACAGGGTTGCTCGAGAGGCTGATGGATAATCTCGATAGAATCGGCAGGGTTGGTAGCCGCATCATAGTCGACGAATCTAAATTTTGATCCCAGCGAATCGGCTCTTGCATGCATCATTTCGCGATCGCCGATAACAACCAGCCGCGCATCGAAACTGGCGGGATTAAGACCTGCAATAATGTCCGGGCCGATACCCGCGGGTTCACCAGAGGTAATTATGATCCTGGCTTCATGCATCAGGTTTTTGGGGAAAGACGATATAGGCTTCGTCCCTTAAGCGACGTTTCCACAGATCAAACACCTCTCGCTGCTTCTGTTCGAGTAACTGCGAATATATTTTTTTGCGCTTGTTCTGCTCGGTCTCGTCAACCTCGCGGCGGCCGGTAACTTCAATCAGGTGCCAGCCAAATTGACTGCGGACGGGCTGGCTGAGTTCACCCTCTTTAAGTTGATTCGCCGCGGTCTCGTATTCCTTGACGGTGGCACCGGGATCCATCCATCCGATATCGCCCCCATCCGCCCCGGAGTTGTAATCTACCGAATAAAGTTTAGCCAGCCTCGCAAAGTCTTCCCCGGCCTCGATTCTGCTGCGGAATTCAAGCAGTCGTTCGCGCGCTTCGTCATCGGAAATCAATTCATTGGGTTTGATTAATATATGTCGCGTGCGAGTCTGCCGGGATATGGTTTGTTCGAGATTACGGCGTTCCTTGAGATGCACAATGTGAAACCCGCTGGCACTGCGAATCGGACCGGCATGGTCGCCCGGTTCCATTACCAGTATCTGGGTTGTGAACAGGCTTGGAATTTCGGCTTTCTTACGCCAACCCAGGTCGCCTCCCTGCAACGCCGTTTCACCGGCCGAGTAAGTATTGGCGAGTTGGTCGAATTGGGCACCCTGATCGAGTTCTGTCAAAATTTCGCTGACGAATTGCTGTGCCTCGCTAACCTGCTCGGGAGTGGCGGCATCGGGCAAGGCAATAAGAATATGTGACAGACGGTATTCGTAATTAACTTCATCCTCACCACTTAGCTTCATGAAATCATCAACTTCGCTATCGCTAATAGTCGCGTTGCGCAGGCTATACTGACGGCTCAAGGCGGTAATGGTTAGCTCTCGACGAACAGTTTCGCGATAGCTGTCATAATCCAGCCCATCGGCGATGACGGCGTCACGAAATTGTGACAGGTTCATTTTATTTTGGCGCGCTAATCGCTGCATTGTCTGGTTGAGTTGGCCGTCGGTAATCTTGACCCCGCGACGCCTGGCTTCCTGCAATAACAGTGAGTCGTTGATCAGGGCTTCAAGCACCTGTCGCTCTAACACATCGGCTCTTGGCAAGCTTCGGTTTGACTGCTGGAATTCGGCCTTTAACAACTTGATTCGATCGCTTAACTCACGCCTGGTAATGACGCTTTCATCGACGATCGCGACAATTGAGTCGAGTGATATCTGTGCTGCAACGGCAGGCTGCAGCAACAACAGCGTGCCAACAAGAGTGAGTACTAAGTGGAATTTGTTCATTAGATTGCCTGCCTTACCTCAGAAACCAGGGCTATAACCAGGGATTGCGCTGCTAAGCTGCTGGTCGATGTCCTGGCCCACCTGGCTTAAGCCTTTGAATGTTATCTCGAAATAAATACTGTTATCAGATTCAGCAAAATCCTCATCTTCATCCCCGACCTGGCCGGCCAGTATTTTAAGCCCCCAGCAGCAGGATTCATAGCTTATCCCTAACAAATTCTCGACCGGCTCTTCAAATTTGAGCGAACGATGAAACTTGGCGACCAAGGTCCATCGATCGTTCACTGGATACACCATCGAAACCAGGGCTTGTTCAAGTGTATCTTCGCGAAAATAATAACCCAGGTTCGCCACTAAACCATTATCACTGTAGCCCATCGAAAGTTCCTTATCGCTCAGCTCGCTCTGCTCCTGGTCGTACACCGTGCGTGCCGCAATTTTCGTTCTGGCGTTGGGCCAGAGATCGAGTTCGGCGATTGCATCGGAACTGGTTTCCTCGGCGCGACTGCCATCGAGACTGACACGGCGGTCCTTGAAGTAGAAAGCCTGCCCGATACGTGCATTCATCAGTTCGTCACCACTGTCATTATCAAATATTCGACTCCCCAGGCCGAAGGTAACCTGGTTTGCATCTCCGATTCGGTCAGCACCGGTGAAACGATTGTTTTTGAATAAATTATTATAGGTGCTGGCGCTTAATGCAGTATCAAAGTCAGGAATATCATCCTGGTCCTCGAATGGTGTATGCAGGAAATAGAGGCGCGGCTCCAGGGTTTGTGACCATTGATTTCTTGAGCCGGCCAGGCGTTCAAAAATCAGTCCGGTATCGATGCTCAAGGTTGGTAAACCCCTGTATATCGAGTCATCATCCGGATTGTCGTCGAGTTGATAATCGGTGAAAGCGAGCTGTAATTCAGGCTCGAAGAAATACCAGCTATCTGAAGCATTCCAGAGCAGGGAAGTTATGACATGGGTGCGGGTGCCGGTAACGCTATCATCTCGATCAAAGCTGGTAATCTCGAAATTAACGGGAGTTTGCAATTTTCCAATCCATGGTTCGGGTGTTGCGTCGAGCGTTAGGCTGGGCAGGCGACGATAAGGGCGGCTCGTGATTGCAGTACTTTCGTCGGGGGTCTGATAGTCTTGCCACAGTAGTTTGCTATTCCAGACTTCGCCGCTGCGGGTGAAAATGAGGTGGCGCTCGAGGTGGGTAATATCATTGTACTCGGGAGCGACGCTATCAAAGTCGTCAAAAAAGTCACGGTCCGAGACTTCAGCCAGTAGCAAATCGCCGTTGACATCATAAGCAAAAGATGTCCTGTGCTGCCATTGCTGAAACCAGCGCGACGTGTCGAGTTCCTCATCATCGAGATAGGATAAATCCAGTTCCCCCTGATTCGCCTCAAACAGGTAGCGGTTTTCAGTATTGAGCTGCAAGCCGAGCTTTCCCAACGAGGCTGGGGTAATGGTCATGTCGTAGTTTGGCGCGATATTCCAGTAAACCGGAACCACAAGACTGGCGCCATTCGTTTCGTCGTAGCCGATTGTCGGCGCAAGCATACCCGACATTCGACGGTCATCTATCGGAAACTGAAAATAGGGCAGGTATAGAAATGGGACTTCCTTAAAGTAGATCGTGGTGTGCTTTGCACTGCCGCGACCGCTTTCATCATCGATCTCGAGTTCAGCCGCCCGCAGGTGCCAGTCCCTGTCGTCCGGGTCACAGGAAGTGTAGCTAAGTTCGCTGAATCGACTGCGATACTGATCGAGTTTCTCGATTTTCTGGGCCTCACCGCGCGCGTGTCGGCCTGACAATTCGAAGACAGGTTGCTCGAAAGTCGCGCTATCGTTTTGATTGTCGATCTGCACGCTCTGACTTTGCATGCGGTAGTTAGGATCTGCAAACTCCACGTTTCCTCTGGCGCTGATGGCCTCGGTCGATTTGTTAAAGCGGATGTCGTCTGCGATTATTTTCTGCTGCGCCCGGGTCAGGTTGACATCACCTGTCAGGTGGATTGACTCGCTGTCTTCGCCGACAACGGTTTGCGCCTCGATGATTGTTTCGTCTGACGCGGAGGATTCTGCTTGCAGGAAATTAAACGATGGAATACGGCACAGACTCCAGTCTTCCGCTGCTAAGCCGGCCTGGGCGAAAAGTGCAGGTATCAGACCTGCAAATAGGAGATAACGTGTGCGCAGCAAGTTGAACCAGAAAATAATTACATTCTGTCACATTATCCGGTTGCGGTTAATCCCAGCTTAACGATATTGTGTTCTGACGCCTTATGTACCCGAGCCCTTGAAGATTTCGGTATCGGGGTGGAACGCGAACCACGCGAACCAGAAGCCCTGAATGCCGGCAACTTCCTGGCCCCCGTTATCGGTGATGGTGATACTGCGGTTTTCGGTATCCCATGCAAAGTCAAAACGGGTACCGTTTATGTCGTCGCTGAACTGACTTTTGCCCTGCTTGTCGAGTTCGATAAACGGGTAGGCCTTGTAGACTCCGTCAACTTCCAGTCCTACCACGATTTCCTTGGGATGATAGGTATCAGGCGCTTCATTATTAACCGCGAAATAAGTGTACCTGGACTCTTCGTAACCGGCATAGGGATCACGTTGGTAATCACGAGAATGCCCGGTATCGTCGGATAGCACCATCGTATCGGGATGCTGTTCGAGCCAGCCCCGCCAGGTAGTATGGCTGATGGGTATGGGGGTCAATTTTTGACCGACCCGTTTTCCCGACACGGATTCGCTCAAGATTTGTGACCATAGCGATTCGGTATCACGGTCGTAGAGCAGGACATCGCTGTTATAGAGCAGTCCTGACACCCCGAAATCAGTAGGTCTGCCATCGATGGTCGCATCGAATGCAACCGCGGTTCCACAAAGCGGGCAGTAGGTGACCGCGAATCTTTGCCCGTCAATTTCATCGTTAACGATTTCATGCCAGTTGAGGATGGCAATTGGATATGCCCGGGACTGGTCTTTAAGGGTAACTCCGACAACCCGGTCAGTGGGTTTAAGGTATTTCGCATCCACCGCGGCAATCAGCCTCGGGTTGGATAATGCGGGGATACCATCACGCGGTGGTCCGCCATGCAAAATCTCTTCACGTGGCAGGGTGGCATTGGACAGATCGAAACCGTTTGAAGGTCCGGCAGAAATGGCAAACTTGTACACCAGGACCCCCAGCAAAATTCCTGTGAGTGCCAGTATCCCGGTCTTCTTTGACGGTATTAAGTGCATATCAGCCTCCTGATACGGGTGGATAGAGATTCGAGTCAGTATTTGCCGAATAATTCAATTATTTTACCTCAACCGTACTGGTCAGTGGTGGCTTGACTAGCCCCGGTATTGTAATTAGTCTGCGACCCATAAATAAGCCTATAAAACCTCAGGAGCAACCATGAAATCAAAGGCCGCGGTCGCGTGGGAACCGAAAAAACCCCTTGAAATTGAAGAAGTTGAAGTCGAAGGCCCGCGCGAGGGTGAGGTCTTGCTCAAGGTGCACGCCAGTGGTGTCTGCCACACCGATGCGTTCACGCTTTCGGGTGAGGACCCGGAAGGCGCGTTTCCGGCGATCCTGGGGCATGAAGGTGGCTGCGAGGTCGTGGAATGTGGGTCAGGCGTTAACAGTCTCGATGTCGGTGATCATGTCATTCCGCTTTATATCCCCGAATGCGGTGAACCCAGTTGTGCGTACTGCAGCTCGGATAAGACCAACCTGTGCCAGTCGATTGCTGGTACGGTGTGGACCGGTTTCATGCCCGACGGTAGCCGTCGCTTTTCACATAATGGCAAGGATTTATATCACTACATGGGCTGCTCGACTTTTTCGGAATACACCGTGGTGCCCGAAATTGCGCTCGCCAGGATCAACAAGGCAGCACCGCTCGATAAGGCCTGCCTGCTGGGTTGTGGTGTAACCACCGGTATCGGTGCGGTGTTGAACACCGCCAGGGTCCAGCCCGGCTCATCGGTTGCGGTGTTTGGCCTCGGCACGGTAGGCCTGTCAGCAGTCATGGGCGCGGTAATGGCAAAGGCCGAACGCATCATCGCGGTCGATATCAATCCCGGTAAATGGGAAATGGCAAAATCTCTCGGTGCCACTGATTTTGTTAATCCCAAAGAGGTCGATGGCTCTTTACCGGAATACATCCAGGAAATGACCGGCGGTGGGGTCGATTACTCGTTCGAATGTATCGGCAATGTCAATGTCATGCGCGACGCACTCGAATGTACCCACATGGGGTGGGGAACTTCAACCATCATCGGTGTTGCCGGTGCAGGTGAAGAAATCAAGACACGTCCTTTCAACCTGGTTGTCGGTCGGCGCTGGATCGGCACTGCGTTCGGTGGTGTCAAGGGGCGCACCGAACTGCCGGGTATGGTCGATCAATACATGGATGGAACCATCGAGCTCGACAGCCTGGTAACCCATACCATGCCACTGGAAGAGATCAATACCGCCTTCGACTTGATGCATGAAGGCAAAAGTATTAAATCTGTAATCATGTTCTAGCGCGCTATCGACATGAAAGAAATTGAAAGTATCAAGGAAAGCGGCGGTTACCTGAACCGCTATACCCACGAGTCGCCTGCCTGCCAGTGCGAGATGACATTCTCGGTTTACCTGCCGCCCAAATCGAGAGATGGAAAAGTGCCGGCACTTTACTGGCTCTCGGGACTAACCTGCACTGACGATAATGCCCGCACCAAGGGCGGATTTCAGCGCTTTGCCGCGCAACACGGCATTGCCATCGTGTTTCCTGACACCAGCCCGCGCGGTGCTGATGTCGCTGACGAACCCGAACGTTATGATCTGGGCCAGGCCGCGGGTTTTTATGTCAATGCAACCCGGAGCCCGTGGACTCCGCACTACCAGATGTTTGACTACGTGACGCGTGAATTACCCGCTTTGATCGAAGCCAATTTGCCGCTGATCCCGGGTGTTAAATCGGTTACCGGGCACTCCATGGGTGGGCATGGTGCGCTGATCTGCGCGTTAAAAAATCCGGGTGAATATCGCTCCGTGTCGGCCTTCGCACCGATTGCAAACCCGGTCAACTGCGGCTGGGGGCAGGGTTGTTTCGGGGCCTACCTGGGTGAGGATACTTCCGCCTGGGAAGCTTACGACGCGACCTGCCTGGTACAAAGCGGTGCACGGGTTAACGATATCCTTATCGACCAGGGGGATGCCGACGAGTTTCTGCACGAGGGGCAGCTACTACCGGATAATTTTCAGGCTGCCTGTGATGCCGCGGGACAGTCGGTAAACGTTCGTATGCAGCCCGGCTATGATCATAGTTATCATTTCATCGCCAGTTTCATTGCAGACCACTTTGACTACCACGCCGGTTTTCTGAAATAAGGGTCATCCCGCCGCTCGACCTTCGCGATCCAGAACGTCAGCTTCCGCGGCGCGTAATCGCGATGCCCAGCATGATCAGCGACAGCGATATCAAGGTTTGCAGGTTAATCGCATCGGCGAAATACAGCCCACTCCAGATCACGCCAAACAGCGGCACCAGGTAGCCCACCAGCGACATGAAGACGGCGCCATTGGCGCGAATAATAAAAAAGCGTACGGTCATTGCGAGCGCGGTTGCAACCACACCCAGGTAAACCAGCGCAAACAGCGAGGAGTTGTCGACGTTGTCCGGCAGTGGATTTTCCAGCAGCAATGCGAGCGGTACCATGTACAGACAGGCGCTTAGCATGGTCGATGCCGAGGTAGATATCATCGGAAGATGCGTCAGTCGGCGCGCAACGATTGACGAAGTTGCATAACTACAGCCGGCAATCATAACCGCAAGCTGTCCGTGCAGGCTGCCCAGCCCCGATTCGATCATGTCCCATAAGACCAGTACCAGCACACCCAGGAAACCAATAATAACTCCGAGCGCCCTGGATTTGTTAATACGTTCATCGTCGCTGGTGAAGTGAGAGATGACCAGCGAAAAAAAGGTTCCCATCGCCATCAGCAGGGCTGATTCGGCACTGCTGATGAATTGTTGACCCCAGCTGATTAAGAAGAATGGAACTGCGCTATTGAGACATCCGACGACAAATATATTGCGCCAGTTGCGTAATCCCCGGGGGAATTTCTGACCGATCAGCATGGCAATGAATAACATGACGACAGCGCCCAGGGAAACCCGCCAGGTGGCGATACTTACCGGTCCAAAATCATTGAGCGCAATGGTAACGAATATGAAGGCACCTCCCCAGATGGCACCGACAAAGATCAACTTTGCGACATCGGTAAGGGTGGGGCGTCTGATAGCCGGTAACATCGGCGCAGTGTAATTGCATAACGGTTTCAGGACGATCGATCCAGGGCGATTTATATCGAAAATTTATCTAGCTGATATTCGAGTTCAGATTAAGTAAACTGTCGTTTATGGCCACTGATAGCAAACCGGCACCGGGCTTCGATGCCAGCAAAGTCGCTGAAATTCATCAGCACCTGCACAGCCACCTGCCGTCCGAATCCGCGTTACGCGTCAAGGCACTGGAGACGCTGCTGGTAGACAAGGGGCTGGTCAATCCAAAAACCATCGACGCCTGGATCGAAGCCTATACCGAGGAAATCGGTCCCAGGCGCGGCGCCATGGTGGTCGCAAAAGCCTGGTGTGACCCGGAATACAAGGCCCGACTGTTACGCGATGCACCTTCCGCCATCGATGAGCTGGGTTTTCTCGGTAAGGCAACCGCGCATCTCAAGGTGGTTGAAAACACCGACGAGGTACACAACCTGGTGGTATGCACGCTGTGTTCCTGCTATCCATTCTCGATCCTGGGCATCGCACCTCCCTGGTACAAGGCGGCAGCTTATCGTTCCCGCGCGGTGCGCGACCCGCGTGGTGTGCTGGCAGAATTTGGTCTCGACCTAGATGTCGATATCGAGGTCCACGTCTGGGACAGTACCGCGGAGTTGCGTTACCTGGTGTTGCCACAGCGTCCGGAGGGCACCGAGGATATGAGCGAGGAGGAATTGGCCGGGCTGGTGACGCGCAATTCTATGATCGGCACCGACCGCGACCTCGGTGAAAACATCGAGGCCGATGGCTGATGGATGGAATTCACGATCTCGGCGGCAAGGAAGGTTATGGCCCGATCGAAGTCGACGAAGACGAAAGCCCGTTTCACGAAGACTGGGAAGGCCGTGAATGGGGAATTGCACAATGCGCGCGAACTCCCGGGATCACTATCGACTGGTGGCGCCATTGCCGCGAACTGATCATGCCCGGGGATTACCTCGGTCGGCCTTATTTCGATTCCTGGGCGCAAACCGATTTTTCGATATACGCCGAGGCGGGCTATTTTTCAGAGGAGGAAATAAGCGCCGGCAAATCGCCATCGAAAAAAACCGATTATGGTAAACCTGCGGTCGCGATGACGCTGAAACAGGTGCTGCAGGAAGATCACGACCATGCCGTTCGCTTTGATGGTGAAATTGAAACGCCACCGGTATTTGCGGTAGGGCAGCAGGTGAAGACGTCTCGCCATGGAAACAGCGGCCATACGCGCTTGCCGCAGTATGCCAGGGATAGAACGGGAACGGTGCACGCCTATCATGGCGCGCACGTGTTTCCGGACCTGTCAGCGCAAGGCGTGGAAATTCATCAACACTGCTATAGCATCATGTTCGAAGCTGCGAAGCTGTGGCCGGAAGCGAAGTGGAGCCAGGACAAGGTCTACCTTGATCTGTTTGAAACTTACCTGGCCGAGGTATGACCATGGATGAGCCGAATTCGACGTCACTCAAACCCCTTGCCAGTGTCGACGGTCAACCGGCTTTCGATGAACCCTGGCAGGCCGAGGTGCTGGCGATTGCCGATACCCTGGTACAAAACGGCATGTTCAGTGCGAGCGCCTGGTCCGACGCACTCGGTGAAACCCTGAGACAGGCACAATCCAGTGGCGCCAGCGACAACCAGGAAACCTACTATCAATGTGTTTTAAAGGCGCTCGAAGGACTGGTAGCCAGCCATAGCGACATCGATCGACAGACAATGGCCGGTAAGCGCAGGGACTGGGAGCACGCCTACCTTTCGACACCCCACGGGCAACCGGTAAATCTCAAGACCGGATCACAGGCCTAACTGGAAATAGCCTGCAACAGCGGGCCTTCGAAATGTTCAAGCGTCAGGTAGAGGCCGGCTCCCGCGACCATTGCACCCGCCAGCCGGGGCTGAATTGCGCTCGCCTGCGAAACTTTCCATAGCGTCGCGCAAACCAGGCCTGCGGCCAGGGCAATCGTAAACTGGGTGACGCCCAGACCCAGCAGGTAACCCGCTAACACGTGGATGCCGATAGCGGCCTCCTGCGTCGCCAGTGACTGGCCAAAAGCCGCGCCGTGAAATAATCCGAAACCGGCAAAGGCGAACAGGATAGTCGGTAAACTGAATCGATGTCCGCTGAGCAACATTGAACCAAGCACCAGTAGCGATAGCGCAATCATTAGCTCCGTTGCCGGCAGAGAAGTCCACACAGTGGTGACCAGGCAGCCGCCGAGCATGGCGAGGATGTAGACCAGTGGTGCCAGTATTCTATGACGTGTGAGGATTGCGATAATACCCACCGAGGTGACAAAAAATAAATGATCAAAGCCGAGTATCGGATGCCCGAAACCGGACATCAGGCCCTGGACGAATGTTGTCACCGGCATTCCCGCGAGCGGATGGTGCGCAAGCGCCGGACCGGCAAGCAGTGACAGCAGCACCGCGATGATTATGTTTTGCATTTCAATTCCTCCCCCGGGAATTTAATGAATCTTGGTTTGACTATTGTTGGGTCCGCAAGCGCGAATTCTGAATTAACACCACGGTCAGCAGCGGCGCCGCCACGCCGATCGTCGCGACGGTAATCAACAGCCATCCCAGTTCGCTGTAATCGGCCGTGGTTTGAATCACGTCTGTTACGCGGTCGCGAACTTCACGGGTGACAGTATATATTTCGTTCATGTACTTGGTGCCAAGACTCGCGGCCGAAAGCGCCAGGTTGGTGAACGACGCCATGACCGCGAAAAACGTGGCCTTTAGGTGCGCGGGCGCGTTCTTGGCGATCCAGGCCAGCATCGGGATCATCGCGATCTGACCCAGAGGTGATTCAATAGCGGTGTCGATAATCGCAATAAAGCGCGCATCGACGACACCCCCGGTATGTGGCGCGGTCCATTCGTGCAAGCCATAGTAGAGACCGATATTGGGTAACGACAGGATCCCCGCGGCGATGGTCAGCAGCACGACGACAAATGCGATCGAGCGCTTCGCCATCATCGGGCGCAGCACTACCATGCCGACCAGCGTGAGCAAGGAAGCGATCAGGGACAGTACGGAAAAGAACTGCTGATCAAATTTGAGCACATCGATTTCGAACCAGCCAGCGCCCGGGCCGGGTAGCGGTACCGCGCGGAACACGAAGATGATAACCGCGGTACCCACCAGCATGTTGCGCTGCTCTGGCTTTAGTTCAAGCAGCAATCGATACATCAGGAACAAGATAATGGTCATTGAACCGAGGAAAATTATTTCCTGCGCCAACGGTACATCGCTGACGCCCATGGTTACGGTGAAAACGGCAAAAACCAGGCTGCCACCGAGTATCCACCAGTTCGGCCTGGTTTCGCCGGTGGGGGCGAACAACAGCTTGTCGATGCTGCTGTGATCATGGCCCTGTGCTTCCAGTTGCCGCGCGCGTCGGCGTAACAGAATGCCGCCGAGGATGACGCCCATGATCGAAACCAGTGGGATGATCAGCGCCAGCAGGTAGATGTCGGCATAGATCGCAACCTTCATTTCTTCGGACATGTTCTCTACGCCTTCGAACATGGTGATATTGAGCGCCGCGACGGCGACCAGGCCACCGATGATCGCAACCCGTCCCAGGGTTTGCATCGTGGTATGCATGGTCTTGATATCGCTTTCCGGGTAAGGGTTGCCGTCTTCGTCGATGGTCGGCACGGCTTCCACCGTCATCGCATCCGCGACCACGTCCTGCACCACGTAACCGGTTGGCGCCAGGATGGTGGAAATCACGAACCAGGCTTCGACCCTCATGATCTCGGCCATCATCGCGGTATGCGCGATAACGCCGTACATGATCAAGATACTGAGTGCTATCAGGCTGGCGCCGATGTAAACCAGCAGTGCCTTGCGCCGCCAGATCAGGTCAACCAGGTGACCGATGGGCATCTTCAAAGTCCAGGGAATGCCCGCCCAGAACGCCAGGCCGGCGAGAAAGGCCGCGGATAGATCGAGATACTCCTTGATAAAGAAGGTGCCGACAATCGAGGTCAGGCCCGACACGCCAGCCGCCAGGTACACCATGAGTGGAGGCAGGTAGGACCAGCGGAATTGTCTTCCCAGGTCGAGAAAGGTGTCATCGAACCAGCGCCAAACTGGATTATCAGTCATAAATCTCTGGATGTTGAATCATGTGCGAATCTTATTATCACATGCTCCAAATCCGACGCAAAACAATTAAACTGTTTGTAATAGCATTAGAGTTAAGGAACAGAAACCGGCATTCTTTAAATTGAGCAGGGCAGGCGCATCTGCGGGCAGTGGATCGGGCGCCGGGCCTGTTTCCACCACAGAGGATTGCTGGCCTGCACAACAATGTCGTTGTGGTCGTGATATTGTTGCTGATGGATAAAACCCCAGGCCTTGGCCTTGGGGGCATGGATGAACAGGCTCCAGCATTCAGTGCCCGGGATGATATTCACGCGGTGAAAAACGTCACCGGATATAAAGTTAAGATCGCCCGCCCGCAGCCAGCGATTGTGCAACCTGTTATCGGACCGCGCATCGAGCATGCGTGTCTCTTCGTAGGCGCCACAAATTACTAATGAAAGTGCGTGCCTCCACGGGTGATTGTGCAAACCCCGACCGGGATCGCTGGCAACAAAGCGATGCAGGTAAATCCGGTAGCCAAACGGCAGGCGTAGCAGGTGGTAACGTTCGAGATAGGGTTGATGATCAGGCCCGTTAATAACGCGGCAACGGCAAAAGGCTGATAGCTTGTAAAGCAATGATTTGGTCCAGGACATTTCGTTCCCCTTCATCTTGATCGTGCTATTATCCCGGAGCATGTGGCTCACAAGATGAGCTATTACAGAAGAATACTTTATTTATGGACCGAACCGAACGTTTTCACCTGATCGACCAGATGCTGTGCAACCAGCGCGTGGTCACCCGAGCCCAGTTTCTCGACGCGCTCGAGGTATCGCCGGCGACCTTCAAGCGCGACCTCGAGTACCTGCGCGACCGGCTCGCGGCGCCGATTGTCTGGGATCGTGAACGTCGCGGTTATTGCTACGAGCAGGGCGAGGATGGTGAACAGTTCCAGCTGCCCGGACTCTGGTTTAACACCAGCGAAATCCAGGCCTTGCTGAGCATGGATGCGTTGCTGGAAAACCTTCAACCCGGCGTGTTGTCCAACCATATCGAACCACTGCGCTCACGTATCCGTATGCTGCTCGACGATGGTGATCATAGCGTCGATGAGATTGCGCGCCGGATTCGAATCGTCCCGCTGGCCGCGAAGGCCTATTCCAGTGAATATTTCCAGGATCTTTGCCAGGCATTGCTATCCAGGAAATGCGTCGATATGACTTACTACAGTCGTCCGACGGACAGTAGCAGCGAGCGTCGGGTATCACCGCAACGGCTGATCTACTACCGTGATAACTGGTACCTGGATGCCTGGTGTCATTTACGCAGTGGTTTGCGCAGTTTTTCAATCGATGCGATCAAGGCGCTCGATATTACCAGCGAAGCAGCCATTGAAGTTGACGCCCAGGAGCTGAATCGGGAACTCGAGAGTGGCTACGGCATTTTTTCCGGCGCAAAGACTCGAAAAGCGGTACTGCGCTTCAGTCCGGAGATCGCGCGCTGGGTATCGCGCGAAACCTGGCACCCGGACCAGCAGAGCGAATATGACGACCAGGGTTACTATGTATTACGCGTGCCCTATAGCCAGGATACCGAGCTGGTCATGGATATTCTCAAGCACGGGTCCGGGGTCGAGGTACTGCAGCCGTCCGAGTTACGTCAGCGGGTCGAGCAGCGCATCGAGGCGATGCAGGCTTTATACGCAACAAGCTGAAGTGCTTACCAGAGCGAAATTTCGATGTTGTCGAGTAGCCGTGTCTGACCGATAGCAGCGGTAACCAGGATGACTAGGTCGCGGTCTTCGGTTGTTGCGGGCAACAGGTTTTCGGCGTTACAGATGCAGAAATAATCGGTTTTAAAACCGGCTTCTTGCAGCTCTCCGGTGGCACGCGCCTGCAGCATTTCGAAGTCGCGCTCGCCCTTGTCAATTTGCTGTGCGGTTCGCTGCAGAACCTGGTAAATCAGCGCGGCCTGTTGCTTTTGCGCGTCATCGAGATACTGGTTACGTGAACTGGTGGCAAGACCCGACGCCTCGCGCGTGGTTTCCTGGCCGATAATCTGCACATCGAGGTTGAAGTCTTCAACCATTTTGCTGATGACGCGGTACTGCTGATAATCCTTCCTGCCGAACACCGATACATCCGGTTTGACGATGTTGAACAGCTTCAATACTACGGTCGCGACCCCGGTAAAATGCCCGGGACGGTGCGCTCCTTCGTAGTCATCGGTCAAATCGGTAACCTGCACATGGCTGATCCGCTCCAGGCCCTCGGGGTAGAGTTCGGATGCCGAGGGCAAGTAGACCAGGTCGCAGCCGTTCGCCTCGAGCAGCGCGATGTCTTTGTCCAGGGTACGTGGATAGTGGTCCCAATCCTCGTTGGGTCCGAACTGCATCGGGTTGACGAAAATGCTGCAGATAGTGCGATCGGACAGTGACTGGCCTTTTTCGATCAGCGATATGTGCCCGGCATGCAGGTTACCCATGGTCGGAATGAAGGCAATCGTCTGAGCATGGTCTTTCCAGTGTTGCACGTACTGGCGCAGTTCGGTGACGCTGGTGGCCTGGTGCATGGTTCAGGCCTCAGGAAAATATGTGTGTCTTGTCAGGGAACTTGCCGCGCTTGACTTCCTGTACGTAGCGGCTGATTGCGCTCTGGATACTCGGTTGCCCCTGCATGAAATTCTTGGAGAATTTTGGCTTCTTTCCCACAGTAACATTGAGTACATCCTGCAACACCAGGATTTGCCCGTCGACATCAGGACCCGCACCAATGCCGATTACGGGAATTTCGAGCTCAGCGGTGATTTTCGTGGCCAGGCTTGCCGGCACGCATTCGAGCAGCAGAATGTCGGCACCGGCACCCTGCAGGTCGACTGCGGTTGCCAGCATTCGCTCGGCAGCACTTTTTGCCTTGCCCTGTACGCTGTAACCGCCCATCTTGTGGACCATTTGCGGCTGCAGGCCGAGGTGAGCACAGGTTGCAATACCGAAATGCGCCAGGGTTTCCACGGTCTGCAGCTGCGATTCCCAGCCCTCCAGTTTCACCACCTGGGCTTCAGTTTGCTTGATCAGTTCACTCGCGTTGTCGAGCGCCTGTTGCGGCGAATTGACCGAGCCGAATGGCATGTCGAGCATCAGCATCGCGTTTTCCAGGCCCGCGGCGACCGCCTTGCCGTGATAACGAATGTCATCGAGTGTTACCGGGATGGTGGTGTCGTGGCCCTGGATCACCATGCCCAGTGAATCTCCGACCAGCACCACCTCGACACCACATTCCTCGACCAGGCGCGCAAAACTATAGTCATAAGCGGTCAGGCTCGCGAATTTCTCACCCTGCTGTTTCAGCTTCTTCAGGTGCGGGATGGTGATCTTGTCTTCGAGTGGTTTGGGGATATACATGATGCCGGGGCCCGTCAGAGGGCGAATGATGACTGATTGAAATAGTGACGTCCAGAATGGATATTACTGATTTTTTCCAGTATTGCGCTGTAATCTTTGGCATTATTGATCAGGTCGGTCGACTGGGTATTGACGGTAAGCAGCGCCCCGTCATCGTAGTCGTAGAAAAACCGGGTATAGGATTCTGACAGCCGCAGCAGGTAATCGTCGCGAATTTGTTGCTCGTAATCGATACCACGGCGCGTGATGCGCTCGCGCAGCGTCTCGACCGGCGCCTGCAGGTATATCACCAGGTCAGGCTTTGGGGCGTCCAGCGTCAGGTGCGTATAAATTTGTTCGTATAGCGCGAGTTCATCCTTATTCAATGTCATCTGTGCAAACAGGCGGTCCTTGTCGACCATGAAGTCGGCGATATAGGAACCATAGAACATGTCTGCCTGACGAAAGTCCTGAACCTGTTGTGCGCGCTGCAGCAGGAAATGCAATTGCGCTGACAGCGCGTATTGCCGGGGGTTCTGGTAGAAGTTGGCGAGAAACGGATTCTCCTCGGCCTTCTCCAACAGTAACTCGCTACCGAATTCATCGGCCAGCTTGCTGGCAAGACTGGTTTTTCCGACCCCGATCGGGCCTTCAATCACGATGTAACGAAATTGCTCATTCATTGGGTCAGGATAACTTCTCCAGCGAGATTGCGGGTGCATTATCGATAAGATAACGCAGACTTCCGTATCCGGGAACAAAACGATCACCGCCGATTTCAAACATCGGTTCGAGGACAAATAAGCGCTGCGCAAATTCCGGGTGTGGAATGATCAGATGGCTGTCATTGAAGCTGCGGTCACCAAACAGGATGATATCGAGATCCAGGGTGCGCGGCGCCCAACGTTCTTCCTGCTCACGGCGCCGGTAATAGGCATGTTCGATTGCCTGCAATTCGAGCAGTAATGCCGTCGGTTCAAGACTACTTCCCAGCAGGGCAACAGCGTTGGTGTAGTCATCCTGCGGAATATCGCCGACTGCTTCGCTGCGATACAGCGACGAACTCGCACGCAGACTGGTCTGACTGATATTGCCGAGCGCATCCATTGCCTGCGTAACGATGGTTTGCGAATCTCCGATATTGCCACCGAGCGCAACAAAAACTTCTTCAACTGGCATTGCGTCTTGGCCGCCGCCGCGGTCGCTGTTTTCTTTTCCGGGCTGGCTCGGGCGCAAACTCGTGCTGGCTTTGAAAATCGGTCCACCAATGGCTCAGTTTGTGCGGAAACAAACCCACCATCGACTGTATCAGCATGAAATCATAGGCCGCCCGGAATACCGGGTACCCTATCATGCGCAGTGGTTGCTTGCCCTGGGTGCGGTAGAAGCGAGGCTGCGAAGTCCAGATATCACGGGCCATCTGGCTAAAGCGTCGCGGGATCGAGACATGGCGCACCTGGCGCTTCATCACGGTTTCGCCGACCTGGGCCAGTGCGGGAATCAATTTCTGTTTATCAGGTTGTAGCCGGCTTGCCTGTTCCTGTACCGCCGGCCACAGCAGCACTGCAAAAATAAATGCCGGTGATACCGGTTGACCAGTGTTGACCCGGTTATCGGTATTAACCAGCGCCTGATCGATAAAATCGAGCATCATTTCGTTAGCTTCCTGTTGCAACCATTCGTCGAGCTCCGGCACCAGGTACTTTAACAGTCGGTATTCGCGCAATAACTCGAACACGCGCACGGCATTGCCCGAGTGAAACAGCTTGATCACTTCATCGAACATGCGTGCCGGTGGAATCACCGCCAGCAGGTGGCCGTATTCATGGATCGCGCTGGCGGAGGAGGTTTCGATTGAAAAATCGAGCTTGGCGGCAAATCGCACCGCGCGCAGCATGCGCACCGGGTCTTCCTGGTAGCGTGTTGCCGCGTCACCGATCAGGCGTAACTGTCGGTTGTCGATATCCTTCAGTCCACCGGTATAATCGAGCACAGCGTAGTCATGGATGTCGTAGTAAAGCGCATTGACGGTGAAGTCACGGCGCATCGCGTCTTCCTCGATTTCACCAAAGGTGTTATCGCGTAATATGCGTCCGTGGGTATCGAGTTCGGTTTTCGGCGAATCCTCGTCATGAGCACGAAAGGTGGCGACTTCGATGATGTCTCTGCCGAAGCGGATATGAACCAGGCGAAATCGACGTCCGATAATGCGGCTGTTTTTAAACAGGCCACGCACTTCTTCCGGCGTGGCATCAGTGGCCACGTCAAAATCCTTGGGCTGTATCTTGAGCAGTAAGTCGCGAACACCCCCACCAACCAGGCAGGCCCTGTGGCCTGATTTGGACAGCCGATATAACACTTTGAGTGCAGAATCGGATATCGATTTTCTTGAGATAGTGTGCTGGTTTCGGGATAAAACGATTAACTTATCTGAGCTCGCCTCTCTGTTTTTCACTCGGTTATTTGATCCTGTAGAATGTCGGCATCATAGCATTTCAGGCCGCGAAAGTAGTGTTAGTTTCAATGAAACCCGCCAACCTTAAGGTGAAGGCCTGTCTGCAACAGGCTGGACTGGAATTCGAGATCAGGATTCTGCCTGCCGCGGTGCGGACGGCGCGGCTGGCCGCCGATGCACTCGGCTGCGAGGTCGGCCAGATTGCCAATTCGCTGATATTCAGGGACCTGGCAAGTGACCAGGCGGTGCTTGTCATGTGTGCCGGGGATCGCCGCGTCGACCTGCAAAAAGTGCAATTTGAAACCGGGATCGAGCTCGGCAAAGCCGATGCCGATTTCGTCAGGCAACAAACCGGGTTTGCGATTGGCGGGGTGCCACCTGTGGCACATGCCAATGCTTTAACCACGCTGCTGGATCGGTCGCTGTTGCGTCAACGTAAAATCTGGGCTGCGGCTGGCACCCCGGAATCGATTTTTTGTATGAATCCCGAGCAGTTGCAGCAAATCACCGACAGTGAGTGGCTGGATATCTCCCGGAGCTGAGGCAATTTGATTTTATAATTCAAATTGCCGTGGCGGCCAATTCGGACTATGGTCTCATCAACAAGATTCGAATTCACCACTATTTTGCATGATGGCGATTAACAGACCAGCGCGCCGATCCGTTCTGCCTGGCCCCAAAACCTGGGAGTAAAAATGAGCTGTATCGAGTCTCGATGTGACTGGTTGGTCAGACTAACCATCGGTATCGTGATCACGCTGCTGATACCGTCAGCGGGCAGTGCCGCGGCGCAACCTGCCTTTACCGAAAAATTCGTGATCCGGCTTTCGTCCTACGAAATACGGGATGCGGATACCGATTTGACAGTTTTGTCGAGCGACCAGATCGGCACCGGCTTTAATTTTGTCGACGACCTGGGGGGCGATGACCGCGTGACTGTTCCCAGGCTTGACGGCTATTTTCGATTCAAGGATGTGCACAGGATCGAATTTTCCAAGCTTCGCATCGAACGCGACGGCAGGAATCTGCTGACGATCGACCTTGATGTCGGCGATCAGACCTATACCGTTGGCGACACCGTGGTATCGAATATTAGCTACGAAGTGCTCAAGCTTGGTTATGCCTACTCGTTTTACCATTCGCCGCAAGTAGAGCTCGCCTTGACCGCCGGGATAAGCATGACCGATTACGAATTCGAATACGAACTCGTCGATGGTTCCTCCGCGGATACGTCCAAAGCCAGTGGTCCACTGCCGATGTTCGGCGTTCGCATGTCCTATGCAATCAATCGACACTGGTCGTTACATTACCTGTCCGAGGTCCTGTTTGTCGACACCAGTGATGCCAAGGGTTCGTTTACCAATTACGAGCTCGATATCCGTTACCGTTTCAATGAAAGGTTCATGCTGGGCGCGGGGCTGACGCGATTCAGTTTCGATATAACCTCGGAAGATCCCGACTGGCGGGGGCGTATTGCCGATACTCACCAGGGAATTCTGATTTCCACCGGTTACTACCTGGAATAATCGCTTCGGCAGATCCGGACCTGGCCGCACGGACCCGGAATTAGCCGTCCTCCAACTCCTCCCAGCGCCGATACATTGCCTGCAACTTGGATTCCAATGTTTTCAACTGTTGTTGATCGGCACGAATCGTTTCCTGACCCTGCTGGTAGTAGTCCTCGGTGGCAAATTTTGACTGCAGGGCTTCAATTGCTTGCTCAATTTTTTCGATCTTGCCGGGCAGGGCGCGCAATTCCTTTTGTTCGGAATCGTGTTTGTCGGTTCTGTGCATGGGCCTTTGTTTGGCCGTCGATTTCTCGATCGCAGTTCCCCGGGGTGCACGTTGACGTATCCAGTCCTGGTACCCGCCGACGTATTCGTTAACTGAACCCTGACCTTCAAACACGAGTGTACTGGTTACCGTGTTGTCGATGAATTCGCGGTCGTGGCTGACCAATAGCAGGGTACCGCTGTAGTCGATGATCAGTGTCTCGAGCAATTCGAGGGTTTCGATATCGAGATCGTTGGTCGGCTCGTCCATGACCAGTAGATTGAAGGAACGGGTGAACAGGCGCGCCAGCAGCAGGCGATTGCGTTCACCGCCCGACAGTGCCTTGACCGGCATATGGATCGATTTCTCGCTAAACAGAAAATCCTTCAGGTAACCGACAACATGTCGCGAGCGACCGTTGATCGTGACCTGGTCGCCCGCCGCAGCGAGATTGTCGCGTACCGATTTCTGTGGATCCAGTGTTTCACGGTGCTGATCGAAATAGGCAACCTCGAGCCGGGTTCCGGTTTTGATCCAGCCGGTTTGGGGTTTCAACTGACCGAGTAAAAGTTGGATCAGGGTCGATTTTCCACAACCGTTGGGACCGAGGATGCCGATCTTTTCACCACGAAGAATCTTGCAGCTGAAATTGCTGACGATCGGCTTGTCATCCCAGCTGAAGCCGAGGCTTTCTGCCTCGATCACGATCTTGCCCGAGGCGTCGGCCTGTTGTGCGGTTAACCTGGCGCTACCACTGCGTTCACGACGTTGTGCCCGTTGCCCGCGCATTTTTTCCAGTGCCCGCACGCGGCCCTCGTTGCGGGTGCGACGTGCCTTGATCCCCTGGCGGATCCAGCTTTCTTCCTGTGCCAGTTTTTTGTCGAACAGCGCATTATGTCGAGCCTCGGTTTCGAGTTGGGCTGCGTAAGACTCGAGGTACTTGTGATAGTCACCGGGCCAGCTCGTCAGCTGACCGCGATCGAGATCGATGATGCGAGTGGCAAGACGCTGCAGGAAGCCGCGATCGTGGGTGATAAATACCAGCGTGCCATTGAATCCCAGCAACAGGTTTTCGAGCCATAGAATCGAATCGATATCGAGGTGATTGGTAGGTTCATCGAGTAACAGTAAATCGGGTTCAGCCACCAGCGCCTGGCCGAGCAGAACCCGGCGCTTCATGCCGCCGGACAATTCGTCGAATGGCTGGTCAGCGGGCAGCGAGAGACGCGAAATGGTGCTCGAAATACGGGTTTCCAGGTTCCAGGCATTGTGTGCTTCGATTTGATCCTGGTAGTTCTGCATGCGCACCAGGGCACCGGGGTCGGTGGCTGATTCTACGGCCGCATGGTGCCAGCTGGTGATCACACCCGCGAGTTCGCCGATACCCTCGGCGACGCAGTCGTAGACGCTGCCGGCAAAGTTTTTCGGTACCTCCTGGCGGAGCTCGGCGATGCGCAACTCGGCGGCATGGATGATTTCACCCTCGTCGGCCTTGATGTCACCCGCGATAATTTTCAACAGGGTCGATTTACCACTGCCGTTGCGCCCGACCAGGCATACCCGCTCGCCCGCTTCCAGCGCCAGGTTGACTTTATCAAGCAGCGGTTGGTCACCAAAGCTGTGGTGAAGATTTTGAGCCTGCAGCAGCGACATCTGTTTAGGTTGAATTAAACTGCGCTATTATGCGGCTTTCGTGTGGATTTGAAAGTTGATTCGGAGGCGATATGTGTGGGCGATTTTTTCTGGACGCCAAGGCGGGCGATATCATCGAGCATTACAATGTACCACCTCCTGACCTGTTTACGGCGCGTTACAACATTGCCCCGACAACCCCGGTGCTGGCGCTAAGCGATTCAAGCTTCAACCTGTATCGGTGGGGCCTGATACCGTCCTGGTCAAAGGATGTCACTATGGGTAACCGCATGTTCAACGCGCGTGCTGAAACCGTCGCCGAAAAACCCTCTTTTCGCAACGCCTACAAACGCCGGCGATGCCTGGTGCCAGCCAACGGATTTTACGAATGGCGACTCGAGAACGGGCGTAAGCAGCCCTATTGTTGCCATGTCGATCACCAGTTGTTCTCGATGGCCGGCGTCTGGGAACACTGGCAGGACGCCGAGGGTAATGAAATTCAATCCTGCGCGGTACTGACGACCGAAGCCAGGGGGGCAATGCAGGAATTACATCAACGTATGCCGGTAACCATAGCGCCGGCTGACTACGACGCCTGGCTGGATTGCAAATCAGACAAGACTGACACAGCCGATCGGTTGCTGCTCGAAACTGCACCGGATTACCAGTACTACGCGGTCAGTAGCGCGGTAAGCAATTCGCGAAACGAAGGCCCAGAACTGATCAAACCGCTGGAATAAGGAGGAGGCGCACTGCGGGCGGGATTATTGAACTGGATTCCGGCTTGCGCCGGAATGACATTAATAACTGTCATCGCGCGATTTGAGCCTATGAGATCCACTTATCCTGACCCTGTTAACGTGCTGGCACTGGTTACAGCGCGCGGAACACTTTTTTGCTCGCCAAAAAATTTTTGCGCGCGCCTATGCAGCTTTAATCAGTCGTCGTTGCCACCTTTGCTGATCAGGGTTTTGAGACGCGCGTCGTCGAAGTCTTGCTCGAGTTTTGCGGCGGCCTCATCGACCACCGCCTGTAAATCCTTGCCACAGTTAACAACCTCGCGTCGCCACTGTTCCAGGTAGGCGTCAGTGCCGGCCATTTTTGCGCGCATTGCGGCCTTGTCGATTGCTTCGGCGAAACGTTCGGTGAGCACGATTTTAGCCGTGTCGCGGCGCTCCTTGGCGATAACCTGGGCAGGGATGTCGCGCCAGTATACGGTTGTGAGTTTAGCCATCAGACAGCTCTCGAATAGTGAATTGGGCTTTCAACGCAGCGCGAGTATAAAGATGCTCGGGGCGCAAATCCAGCATCATGTTTAGCGATCGAGAGGTATGAAAAATAATGTTTACCGCAAGTTGATTTGGGGCGTAGAATTCCGCGCAGTCTTGAATCCGGATCGGAGTGAAGTTAAATGCTTAAAGTAGGTTTTATTGGTCTTGGAAATGTTGGCGGCAAGCTTGCCGGCAGCCTGTTGCGAAATGGTGTTAGCTTGACTGTCAGGGACCTGGACGCCGACATTGCACAACCGTTTCTCGACGGCGGCGCCGAATGGGCGGATAGTCCGCACGAAATGGCGCAAAACGTCGACATCCTGATCACCTGCCTGCCGAGCCCGGCCGCCAGCGCAATGGTGATGGAGGCTGAAGACGGCGCCCTGGCAGGACTTGGTCCGGGCAAGATCTGGGCTGAGATGAGTACCACTGACAAGGACGAGGTGCTGCGCCTCGGTGAAAAGGTCAGGGCGGTAGGCGCCGAGCCGGTTGATTGTCCGGTTTCCGGTGGCTGTCATCGTGCTGCCACTGGCAATATAGCCATCTTCGCCGGCTGCCAACGCGCGACCTTCGAAACCATGCTGCCGCTGTTAACAAAGATGGGAAGGCGAATTCTGCATACCGGGGAACTCGGTTCGGCCTCGGTGTTAAAAGTTGTCACCAATTATCTGGCGACGGCGAACCTGTTAAGCCTGTGCGAAGCGCTGGTTACCTCTAAAGTCGCCGGCATGGACTTGAACACGACCTACGAGGCGATTCGAATTTCCTCGGGTAACTCTTTCGTGCATGAAACCGAAAGCCAGGTGATCCTGAATGGCAGTCGCGACATCAGTTTTACCATGGACCTGGTGTGCAAGGATATCGGCCTGTTCAACGATGTCGCCAAACGGGGTGGCCTGGAGCTCGAACTGGCCTCGATGATGCAGCGGATTTTCGAGGAAGGCCAGGAGCGTTTCGGGTCGCGTGAGTTGTCACCCAATATCATCAGGCGCCTCGAGGAAGCTGCAAACGTAGAAGTACTCGCACCCGGGTTTCCGCCGCAGATGATTGATGACGAACCCGAGGAAGCCGGCTACGAAGTCCAGGTAAAGGGTCGATAAAATATTTGTTTAGCTGGCTTGCATGCCACGGCAGCAGCAGGAGGACTTGATCTCGATATCGGACTGCCGCGTCAGCTCGTCGAGACGTGGTTTAATAGCCGCGGCTTCATCCAGGTGCCCGAGCCGGATCAGGCATTCATGATAACCGTGCAGGCCCCAGATATTGTCGGGATGTTGGGCGCAGCGCGGCAGCCGATTTTGGATACCGAGGTCGTCTTCGTAATGAAGCAGTGCTTCATCGACCCGACCCTGCTCAAGCAACAGTGCACCGAGCGCATGACGGGGTGGATGCATCCAGGGCCAGGGCTCCGAGTACTCGAGGTGATCGCACAGCACGATTGCTTCGCGTAAATAGCGAAACCCGAGTTCGTGATTGCCGGCGTGGTACTCGACTTCACCATTCATCATCGCCTGCGCGACCGCGAGAATGTCGCGGCTCGGGTTGTTAGCCATGACATGCCATTCAGGAACCTGTCGATAGAGCTCATAAAACTGCTGTTGGTAGGCTCGGCCCATTTCCAGGTCACCCAGGGCTGAGTGTGCGATTGCCTTGGCGTACACCAGAAAAATCGTCGTAATCGGCACCTCGTCGGGCTTATAGGGCATATCTTCATCACAAATTTGCTGCCAGCGTCCGAAGCGTACCAGCACGTGCGCACGCCCCGCGTAGTAGCCGTCCAGGGTGGAAGCCAGGTACCACTTGTCCCCCAGGTTTCTTTCGTCCCGAACCAGGTCGCAAATGTTGTCAGCGCTTTCCAGGGCCTCGTGGTATTGACCCAGAAACATCGACGCCCAGATGTTGAAATCGTGGTTGTGCACCACCGAGATCATGTAAAACTCTTTTCTGCCGCGCAGTTCGACATATTTCCTGTCAACCTTGATCGCGCGGCGATTGGCATCGGCGGCATCCTGCCAATGTCCGCAAAGGCTATCGATGTGACTCGCCATGTGGACCAGGTGCCCGGCCTCGGGGCATAGATTGCGCAATTGATTCGCGCAGGCCAGGGCTTTTTCGGGGGTCGGTGACATTTCGTAAAGGTGAATATAAAAATGCAGAATGCCGGGATGTGGCTCGAGCCCGTCGCGTTCGACGATCTGCAGGCCATGTTCGAGAATAGCGATCGCCTCTTCGGTGCAGGCATCTGTCGCCGGGACGCCGTGCTGCAAATCCCACAGCTTCCAGGGTGTCAGGTTCATGACTGCTTCGGCGCAGAGGCAGACAACATCCAGGTCCTCGTCAAATACATCGTACACCTGGCGCATCGCATCCGCGTAATCCTGTGTCCAGTTATCCAGCTCGGCAAAGTCCTTCGCATGTGCAGCAGGGTGCTTGGCACAGATCGCTCCGATCAGCGCCTGCTCAACCGGGCTTGTACCTTGCTTTAGTTGGAAGGCCCTGGACGCGTATTCATGGCAGCGGGCAATTGCCCGATCACGCTCCTTCAAGCCGTACCAGGCCCAGGGCTTGTTGTAAAATGGGCCCTCGGCATAGGCGATGCCCCAGTAGCCCATTGCACACTCCGGGTCGAGCTCGACGACTTTCTCGAAACAGCGCACCGCTTCTTCCTGGTTAAAGCCATAGCACCAGATCAGGCCGCGCACAAACCACGAGTTTGCCCCGGCCACCGTGGTGGTTATCGTGCGTTTATATTTTCCGAGATCGAAGTATTCGCCCATAGGGTAAGTCTAGTAAAACCACGGTGATTATATTGATTTCGCTACCAGGTCGAATTGATGAAAGTCACAAGCCCGTTTTTTAATTATCATCCCGGTTACGCCACGATATGCGACAATCCGGCGGATTACAATTATGATTTAAGCGATTAAAGCGAGAGGAATACAGAGTGCCTGATCTAGGTTATTTAACCCGGTTGAACCCCGATCGCTTCGAGCCGGGTTCCTCTCGGAAAACCATGAAAGCAGTAGTGACTACCGGCAACGGTGATTATGACCGGCTCGAGTATCGTGATGTGCCGATTCCGCTTGCGGGGCCCGGCGAGCTGTTGCTGAAGGTACTTGCTGCCGGGGTTAACAATACCGAGATCAATACCCGACTGGGTTGGTACTCATCATCGGTCACCAGCGGTACCGAGCAATTCGCCAGCAGCGATGATGACAAGGGTCAGCTCGCTGACGGCGGCTGGAATGCCGGCACACCCTTTCCATTCATCCAGGGCACGGATTGCTGTGGTGAGGTGGTAGACCAGGCTGATGATGTCGATTCTTCGTGGTCAGGGCAACGCGTGCTGGTGCGGGCCTGCATGCGCCTGAACGGGTTCGACTCGCTCGAAAATATCTGGATGGCATCCGATTTTGACGGCGCTTTTGCGCAGTATGTCAGGGTGCCGGCGAGCGAGGTTTTCAGGGTTGACTGTGACTGGAGCGATGTCGAGCTCGCGACTATCCCATGTGCCTATGGAACCGCTGAAAACATGGTCCATCGTGCTGGCGTTGGTGCGGGCGATCGCGTGCTGGTAACCGGGGCCTCGGGCGGGGTAGGCTCGGCCGTGGTGCAACTGGCTAAACGCAGGGGCGCGCAGGTAACCGCGGTCGTTGGAAAATCCAAGATGGACGCGGTTGCACAGCTCGATATCGACAGGATAGTCGAGCGCGACGCCGATTTGATTGCCGACCTGGGTGAATCCAGCGTCGACGTGGTTATCGATAACGTTGCCGGTGACGGGTTTACGCTGTTGCTGAAGCTTCTCAGTCGGGGCGGTCGCTATGCATCGTCCGGTGCCATTGCGGGACCCATGGTCAGCATGGACATGCGCGATTTTTATCTCAAGGATTTGAGGCTCATCGGCTGTACTTCCTGGGATGAACCGGTGTTTCCCAACTTGGTCGGTTATATCGAGCGCAATGAAATTATCCCGCTGGTCGCAAAAACCTTTGCGCTGGAAGATATCGCGATCGCACAGCAGGAGTTCCTCAAGAAAGAGCATTTCGGTAATTTCGTCCTGATACCCCCGCAGTCCTAAGGAATGACTGCTTTAGAGCTGTTCGGCGATATAAATGAATAGTGGCAGGGTAAAGAAGGCGACAAAGACCTGGAAGGTTACGATACTCGACATCAACTCCGCGTTGCCGCCCATTTTGCGCGCCATGACATAAGCCGAGGCCGCGGTCGGCACCGCGCCGGCGATGATTGCGACGGTGCGCGCCGTACCATCGAGGCCGACCAACCACGACATTGCAATGACGATCGCCGGCATGCCGATCAGGCGGGTAAGAACGCCGACCGTGAGCAGCATCTTGTGCTGTGCCGCCTGGCCGAAATTCATGCCGGCCCCGACCGCAAGCAATGCCAGGCCGAGACCTCCGGCGCCGATGATATCGATAGCGTCGAACAGGACGTCAGGTACGCCAAGCCAGTTGAGCAGCAGTCCCACGATGCAGGCGATGATCAGCGGATTGGTGACAATTTTTTTGGCTACCGCAATTACCTGGGGTCGGGTATCGCTGTGCCCGTAGACCGATAACACTACGACTGAAATGACGTTCAGCAATGGCACCATGATGGCCAGCGCCAGCGCCGCCAGGGTTACCCCGTCATCGCCGTAGAGTGGACCGATGACGGCTATCGCGACGAAGCCGTGAAATCGGGTTGCGCCCTGGAAAATGCTGCTGAAACTGGGTCCACTTTGCGGGAAGCGTTTCCAGATAAATGCCTGAATCAGGATTAGCAATGCTGACATACCGAGGATGGCAACCACGATGACGGCCATGAAATCGAACACCGGTACGCTGCCGAGATTGGCGCGGCTCAGCGTACGGATAATCAGAAACGGGAACAGCAGGTAAAAACAGATGTGCTCGATCGCGGACCATACCGACTCGTCGACGATCCGGGTTTTGAAAAGCAGGTAACCGGTAGCGATGATCAGGAAGATCGGGGCGATGGCATTGAGGGTCGTGATCAACGGGTGTTATGCCTTGCCCTGCAGTTCACCTTCATAGCTACAGGGCACGGAGCGTGGTTGTAGCGCAGCCTCCGAGACCACCGATTCAAAGGTCGAAACTTCCTTGCTGTGCACATCATAACGACCAACGCGGATCAGAATACCGTCGGTCTCGAGGCCCAGCACGATGGCAGCGAATTTTATCGGGGTGCCGTTCTTATCGGTGTACAGGTAGTACACCTTGTCATCGATATTCATACCGTCAAGACTAACATTTTTAAAAATTAAGATGTGAATTCCTGTGATGGTGGAGACCTGAAGCCCAGATCTGAATAGTGTCCGGGTTTTTCTACCTTAATACAGTGGTCAGAGTGAGCTAATTCGTGCGGTGTAACGTTCATCCACGACACTACCATTGTCTGCCCACCATTCGGGTTTAGCAACAATGGCGCGAGGCATTACTTATGGACGGCTCGGCAGGTGCCCGAAAACATCTTTGCCGTTATGGAACCAGTGTACGCCGTTCTTAATACGGCAGCGGCTATTGAGACCAGCAACAATTGTTGCGCACTTATCACCAAAATGTATGGCTCCCATTTATGTCGATTCGCTGTAGTATAAACGACCGCAACTCGAATTGGTGGATAGTTACCGGGACTGTTTTTTGGCTCTGAGCGAATATAAAAAATGAGGTCGCAGCTATTACATTACATAAAGAAACATTGGCAGGGTCGGTTCTCGTTAACCCAGGCCTTTTGGTTGAATTTCGTGCTGTTGTTTTTTGCACTTGGCTTGCTAGAGCGATTAATATTCCCACCTTTTATTGTCGATGAAATAGCCGTCACGACCGCAGTACTGGTTTACTTCGTCGTCGTAAAGCTGGTCATTTATCCATGGCAGGTGGTTGGCGTTTTACGCTGCTGTGCTACGCGTATCAGATTGAACACCGGCAGGATGCGGGCAATTGCTGCACAATTTGCCGTGGCCGTGAGTTTGGGGGTAATTCTACTGTCAACGATAGAGACCTACCAGTCGCTGCAAATTTATAAACACAAGCTGGCGCTCGAGGCAATCGCCCCGCCAATTGCTGAATACACACTTGATCTAATCAAACAAGATACCCTCATCCACTTGAGTGGTCCGTTTGAAATAGGCATCACTAACGATGTCTCGGATTTACTTAATCGTCATCCGCAAGTCACGGGCATAATTCTAGATAGTGTGGGTGGCCAGATATATGAAGGTAGAGGATTGGCAAGATTAATCAGGGAAAACAAGCTGCAAACGATCTCCCTGGAACAATGCCTGTCGTCTTGTACAACGGCGTTTGTTGCCGGCACTACTCGTTCACTGGGAACGAACGCAAGACTGGGATTTCATCAGTACAAGACCTACAGCCTTATTCCCTCGATCAATGTTGACAACGAACAAGCCAAAGACATGGCGATATTTGTAAATCAGGGAGTTGCACCGGAGTTTATCGACAAAATATTCATGCACCCGCCAGAGGGCATGTGGTGGCCGGAAATCGACGAACTGGTAGCCGCTGGTGTGGTTCACCAAACGGAATTTTCGCTCGGCAACTAGTGGGGTGTAATACCGCGTAAACGTTCTGTACGCCTGCGCATCAGTTCCAAAAAGACTAATAAAGATACCGATATTAAAATCAATATTGTAGCGACAGCCATAATGGTAGGACTGATTTGCTCGCGGATACCCGAAAACATTTGCCAGGGTATGGTTCTCTGGTTGTAACTGCCAACGAACAACACAACCACGACTTCATCGAACGAGGTGATAAACGCGAACAGCCCTCCGGAAATGACACCGGGTATAATCAGCGGCACGGTGACATGAAAGAAAGTATGGGTAGGCGATGAGCCCAGGCTGGCGGCGGCGCGAGTCAGGCTGTGATCAAAGCCGGTGAGGGTGGCGGTGACTGTGATCACTACGAAGGGTGTTGCCAGGGCCGCGTGTGCCAATATGACACCGACATGCGTACCCTGCAATCCGATTCTCGAGTAAAAGAAGAACATCCCCGCAGCGGAAATGATCAGTGGCACCACCATGGGTGAAATCAGTAGGCCCATTATCGTGGTTTTAAACGGGAAATCGGGTCGGCTCAGTCCCAGTGCAGCCAGGGTGCCCAGGAAAGTTGATATGATCGTTGAGAAAAAAGCGATGATGAAACTGTTTCTAACAGCACCCTGCCAATTGCGGCTGTTTAAAAATTCCTCGTACCACTTGGTGGTAAAGGCTTCTGGCTGGAGCTGAAGCATTTCCGCAGTAAAGGAGAAAAATGGCTGCGCGTTGAACGATAGCGGTAAAATAATCAGGATCGGAAATATCAGGAATAAGAATATTAATACGCAGATGGTCAAAAAGCAGTAGTGCCAGATGCGTTCGCCTAGTGTTGCGTGAATCGGTAAGGCCATCGTCTACCCCAGTTTCATATTATTGATGCCGACAACTTTGTCGTACAGAATATACAAGGCCAATACCAGCAACAGCAGTATGGTTCCAAGCGCGGCGGCCAGGCCCCAGTTCAGAGAGGTTGAAATATGATAGGCGATAAAGTTACTGATCAAGGTGCCCTTGGTACCGCCAACCAGCGCCGGAGTGATGTAATAACCAATGGCTAATATAAAAACCAGGATGCCGCCCGCGCCGATACCTGCGACGGTATTGGGCAGGTAAATGCGCACAAACGCGGTAAAAGGAGTTGCCCCCATCGATCGTGCCGCCCGCACCCAACTTGGCGGAATGGTTTTCATCACGCTGAATAGCGGCAAAACCATGAACGGCAGCAGAATATGGGTCATCGCGATAACGGTGCCGGTTTCGTTATGAATCATCGCCAGTCGATTATCGTCACCCAGTATTCCGATGCCAACCAGGATGTCGTTAATCACCCCTTCTTTTTGTAATAGCGCAATCCAGGACGAGGTTCTGACCAGGAGTGAGGTCCAAAATGGCAGTAACACCAGGATAATTAACATATTACTGGTCTTGGTTTTTACGGTCGATAACAGGTAGGCGATCGGGTAACCCAAAATTATGGTAAGAAAGGTTATCGTGAAACTTAGCCTGATAGTTCGCCAAAATAAGGCAAGATAGACTTTTTGGTCCTCGGGTTTCATCGAAATCGAGCCATCGCTTTCCTTTTGGGCATCGAATGCAGAGAGGTAGTAAGAACTGGAGTATTTACCACTTTCCCGTTTGATCAGCCTCCAGGTTTCGATATCGCCCCAATCCTTGTCGATGGCAATCATTGCCTCGGTTGCCGATTCCGGAGTTTCGAGTTTCTTAATCTTGCGCGCGGTTTTTCTAAACAGGCCGGACATGCCCGACTGTTCATAGTTCAGGCGCCGGCCCAGGCGGCTAATGGTTTTTTCCTTGGCGCCAACTTTGAAATCTTCTATCAGCGCCTGAAACGTTGCCTCATCGGGCAACTCAGTTGAATCGAGCTCCCAGTCCCTTATTTCTACGACGACATTTGGAAATTGTTCGACAGCAATTGAGTTGTCGACACTGCGAATGAGCATATCGAAGATAGGGATAAGGAAGGTAATCAGGACGAAGAGAAATAGTGGCGCCACCAGCAGCAACGCTGTTTTTTTGCGTTGCCAAAGCGCCTTCTTCAGACTTTCCTTCAACGGAACGCCATCGGCGGTCGTAATCACTTCATTTTCAGCTTGAACAGTAGCCATTTTATGTTGTTCCGTTTCGGTAGTTTAATCCGGGGTCCTCATCGGAACCCCGGATTAATTTTTGCTAAAGCCTCTCTAACAGCCTCTATTTAGCCAGCCACGCTTCAAAACGTTCGGCCAAATCGTCCTTGTTATCCGCCCACCATTCGAAATCATAGAAAATGGCTCCTTTCATATTCTCGGGTGCCGTTGGCATATGCGGGGCCATATCTATGCCGAGGTCTGCATGTTTACCAACCATCGGTGCTGACGAGGCGCGTAATGGGCCATAAGAAATGAATTTTGCCTGGTCTGCAAGACGTTGAGTGTCGGTTGCAAAACGCAGGTATTTCATTACTTCATCCTTATTAGGCGCACCTTTGGGAACCACCCAGCCGTCTAACTGAATTGCTTGTGCGTCCCAGAGCATCTTAATCGGCTGCTTGTTGACCTCGATTGCTTCGAACAACCGGCCGTTGTACGCGGAACCAAAAGCCACCTCGCCATCGGCGAGTAACTGCATCGGCTGGGAACCCTTGGTCCACCAGACAACCTGGTCCTTGATGGTGTCCAGTTTCGCGAAGGCTCTGGCAACTCCTTCCTCGGTATCCAGCACTTTATAAACATCTGCAGGTGCGACGCCGTCGGCAATCAGGGCCCATTCCAGATTCGGATCGGGACGTTTTTCGAGGGAACGCTTGCCAGGGAATTTTTTCAGATCGAAAACATCCGCCATTTTGGTGGGCGCGACATCAAAAATATCGGAACGATAGCCAAGTGTGGTCGAATAGGCGATCTGCGGAATAAAACAGTCTGATACGAGTGCCTTGCCGAAATCTACACTGGCCGGGGTCCCATCGGGTGCCGGAGCGAGATCCTTGTCGAAGTTAATTTCTTCGACCAGGCCTTCGTCGCATAGCGTTATTGCATTTGGCGCTTCAGCGTCGAGTAAGTCCCAGGTTACGTTGCCTGCTTCCACTTGTGCCCTCAGTTTTGAGGCTCCTTCCGAAGCGGAATCGTCGTTAACTATGGTAACGCCCGGATTCAGTTTCATGTAAGGTTCGTGATAAGCGCGCTGCTGGCTTTTCGTGTAGGCACCGCCCCAGGAAACCACGACCATCGTAATCTCCGCGTGGGCGATCGAGACCATTCCAGCTGCTACTGTCGCTAGCAGGGTCTTTGTTAAAATCTTGTTCATCAAAAATGCTCCTCTTTACTTGTATCTAGTTATGAATAAACGAAAAATTCGTCGAATGGCCTGTTACTCCGGAAACTAATCCGATGGGTCCAGTGCTCGACAGTCTTCCGCAGTCCAGCCGATATTAGCCGTGCCACCTTCTTCAAGTTGCGCGTGATTGGCTGAATTTGGAATCTTTACAATAAAATCGTCATGCCCCAATACTGTGAAACGGGTACGGATGTGGTCTCCGAGGTAGATCAACTCTTCGGCGACGCCGTTGAAAATATTGGGTAATGAGCCCGGTTCCGGATTAACCGTGACGCGCTCGGGCCTCAGCGATAATGTGCTTCTATCACCCACTCCACCAACGTTAACTTTCTTGGCAACGACGGTGCCGGCGTTGTTGTCGATCTCAACCTTGACCGTATCACCGTTATCTTCTGAAACCTTGCCCAGAAAGCGGTTATTTTCACCGATAAAATTGGCGCAGAAAGCGTTTTCGGGTTTTTCGTATAATACTTCGGGTGGTGCGCATTGCTGGATGATGCCGTCATCAAATACCGCGATGCGGTTTGACATGGTTAGTGCTTCGCTTTGATCGTGGGTAACGTAGACTACAGTCAATCCGAGGTTTTCGCTGATGTGCTTGATTTCATATTGCATCTGCTCACGCAGGTTTTTATCCAGCGCGCCGAGCGGCTCGTCCATAAGCACCAGGTCGGGGTCGAAAACCAGCGATCGTGCGACCGCGACACGTTGCTGTTGTCCACCAGAAAGTTGTGCCGGACGCCGATCACCAAAGGGGCCCAGTTGCACCATATCCAGTGCGCGGTCGACCCGTTGCTTCTGTTCGGACTTATCCATGTTGCGAACCTGGAGTGGGAAGGCAAGGTTTTCTGCCACGGTCATATGCGGGAAAAGCGCATAATTCTGGAACACCATGCCGATTCCGCGTTTGTGGGGTGGAACTCGATTTATCGGATTATCCTTAAGGTATATTTCACCGTGGGTGGCCGGTTCAAATCCTGCGAGCATCATCAGGCAAGTTGTTTTTCCGGAACCCGATGGCCCGAGCATGGTTAGGAACTCTCCATGTGCAACATCAAGATTGAGGCTTTTCACAACCAGCGATACGCCGTCGTAACTTTTTTGTATATCGACGAATCGTACAAGGGAATTATCACTCGACATGGTAGGAATTTCTCGGCTGTTTATCGTGACTCTAGTTTTAGTTATTGGCCGGGATCTTATTATATTTTCGATGTCCGCAACCTTCGGTATCCCAACACCTTAGCGGTCTTATCCGGCAAAATCAACAGTTTTTCGGCTGCGCTGCCAGGCCGATACAAGTCTAGCGGTTATCAATGAACCAAAGCTGAACGAGTTAAATGGTTTCCAACCTTTACCCCGGTGTTTGTTTTGAGTCCCCACCTCGGGATTGACGCTTTCAAGCAGGGAGTTGATAGCTAATGAACGCTGTTAAAAGATATGTGGTTTTGAGATTGATATCCGCCTTAACCGGCGTTAACGGCAACCGCTGTAAAAAAGCGAGAATGAATCTCTTCGGGGCAGTATAGTGCTTTGCATCGGATGGCGACAGGTCTCCAGGTACGACCTAACTGACAACGCCCATAGGAAAGCGTATTCTTGGCGCTGGAGGTCATCAACTATGTACGGATATAAAACTGCGTCAATAGCGGCGCTGATTATGGTCTGGTTTTGCGCAGCGCCTCTGCAAGCGGCGCTATCAAACAATCCGGACCAGGCGGCGATTCCTCAACCCGCGGCAGGTCTTGAACCCCAGGATGTCGTAAGAATCGTGATCAACGCTCTGGCCAATAACGACGAGCCATTTGTCGATGCCGGAATTGCCACAACTTTCGCATTTGCCTCGCCGGCCAACAAGGTTAACACCGGTCCGCTGGACAAGTTTACGCAAATGGTCAAAAACGACGTTTACGGAATCATGGTCGATCACGTCGAGAGCAATTTCAGCAAGATCGTCTATGACGACAACGATGCTTACCAATTGGTGCAGTTGAAGGGCAAAAATGGCATCGAGATCGTGTTTGCGTTTCGACTCAGCAAACAAATCGATGGCGAATTCGATGGCATGTGGATGACCGATGCGGTATGGCCGGTTGGAGACGCCATGGTTCCGCAGCAGGATTTTTAAGCCAGGAATTGATCCCCGTCCTCTACCCGGGGTGACTTAAGTATATGCAAATCGCGATGGCAGTTCACGGTTCAAGTCTGTAATGGATAAACGCGATGGTTGATAACAACAACAGCGCCGAGGATAAACTCAATGCGCCTGCTTCGCTGGAAATTCTGACCGGACCAGCGCGTGGCACCGCGTCCTGGTTGAGCGGCGCCGCGCTCGATATATCGTTGAACGAGGAGGACATGATTCGTGTCGCCGAGGCAGGCAGCGAACCGCTTCGGGATGGCGTTGTCGCGCGATTGCATCGTTCGGGGGACGGGTACGAGATCGAAGCGCGCGAACAAAATGCGCTGTGGATAAACGGTACACGCGTTGACTCGAAACAGCTGGAGCAGCGTGACCTGATCGAATTTGGTGATAAGGGCCCCCTCTCGCGCTATCGCGTTCACCACCAGGGTGACCGGGTCAGACGTTCACTCGGCGATATGCTCGACGATGTCATCGATTACACCCGCGTCAGCCGTCAGCCCCGATTTGCGCGCCTGCAAAAAGCGTTTCGAGATTTATGCCTGGACTTTGCACTCAAGACAACGATTTTATTTCGCGCCAGCGTGATTCTCGCACTGGTGGCGCTCGCCGTGATTGTATACCAGCAGTACCGCTCCGGCCTCCTGTTACAGCAACAGGCCGAGACTAGTGCGCACAAGCTTGCAGATTTCGCCCGCGCCTTGAAACGCACCAACCGCGAAGCCCTGCGCCCGTCTGATCTTAATCAATTGCGCCAGGAACTGGGTCACTCTTTGAGCGCCGCCGCCGAAAGGCTTGAGCAGCTGGAACAGCGCTCTGCAGCAAGCACCCGCATCATTGCCGAGGCAACCCGTTCAATCGTGTTTTTACAGGGTGCTTATGGCTTTCGTGATAACGAAACCGACCGCATGCTGCGTTACCAGGTCGATGCGGAAGGCAACACATTGTTCACGTTACGCGGTCAACCGCTGCTGACCCTGGAAGGCGAGGGTGACATCGCCGAGAGACGATTCACCGGTACCGGTTTCGCAGTCAATAAGAGTGGGGCGCTATTAACCAACCGACATGTCGCTTTGCCGTGGGAAGAAGATACCAGTGACGAAGCGTTGATTGCAGCTGGAATGGAACCGGTATTGATCAAGTTCGTGGGTTACCTGCCCGGCATCGAGGCCGCGTTTCCGGTCGAGTTACTCAAGGCCAGCGACGAGGCCGACCTCGCTGTCCTGCAGTGCAGTGAAGTCGTCGATGGCCTGCCGTACCTGGATTTCAGCACTCGACTACCCACGCCTGGGGACGAGGTTATCGTCATGGGATATCCCACCGGCATGCGTTCGATGCTGGCACAAACAGGAGATGATTTCCTGGCTGAATTACAGGCAGATGAAAGTCTCGACTTCTGGGAGGTCGCCGAACGTCTGTCGCGGGCGCAGTTTATTCGTCCGCTCGCGAGCCGGGGCATTGTCGGTCAGCGTTCTGAATCAACCGTGGTTTACGATGCCGACACCACGCACGGCGGTAGTGGTGGCCCGGTGCTCGATATTGACGGTAATGCAATTGCGATCAATACCGCGATTATTCCAGAATATGGCGGTTCCAATTTTGGTGTCCCGGTCGAATATGCGCGCCGGTTACTGGCAGATGCTGGGGTCGATATCCATTAGCGTGCACTGCGACCAAACTTAATCCATTAATGATGGTGTAGCGTATAAGCCTTTGTTAACAACTGCCGACGTTGAAAATGAAGAAGCTAATCGTTTTGATCCTGAGCTGTCTGAGTGTCGCCTGTATCAGGGGTTACAATCCCACCTACTCCTTCAATCAGATCCAGGTAGTTAATCTATCGGGTACAGCCATTGAGGACGTTTCTGCAAGCGTTGCCGGGACTGCAAAAAACATCAGTTGTGAAAAGGTGGTGAAAAATGCCATTTGCAGTGACTACTTTGGCAAGCGTGCATACCCGCAGCAAGGAATCGAACTGAGCTGGATTCACGGGGACGGTAGCCGAAAATCCGACGTACAATCGCCGCCAATACCGTCTTTTTACATTCCCGCGATTCCGCTACGCCTCGTGCACGAGATTAATGAAGCAGGATCGGTGAAGGCCAGTTACCAGCAGGAAGAGCTGGATCGTGACGGTGGCATGATGTATTTTTGATTGCGGCGACTCGACCGATCGTTGCGAATGCAAATCAGCAATAAACGGAGAGTTTCGGCAACGCGGCTTCAGTAACATAGTGATCATATTCAACTATTGAGAGTATGATTAAAGCCATGTCACAGCAACGCGATAAAACGATTAGCAAGTTCATTGAGTTGGCACGCTATATTGCCGCCAACGCGGACGAATCACTAACCCTGGAAACGCTAGCCGCGCGAGTGCACCTTTCGCCGTCGAGAATGCAGCGCGTATTTAAATCGACCTTGGGCGTGTCACCGAAGAAATTTCAGCAAGCGGCTCGCAGTGAGCGCTTTAAATCCCTATTGCGTTCCGGCATCGATATCACCGACGCAATTTTCGAGGCAGGTTACGGATCGACGAGCCGTGTTTATAGCCAGGCCATGCATAATATCGGCATGACACCGGCGCGCTACCGCGCCGGCGGCAAAGGTGAAATCCTGACCTGGGCCTGCCGTGACACCGTGCTGGGGCCAATCTTGATGGCCGCGACTGATCGCGGGGTTTGCTTCGCCCAGTTCGGTGACAGCTGCGACAAGTTGTTGCAGCAATTGCAACGAGAATTCCCACAGGCCGAGCTAAAGCAATTCACTGATGATTCTTCGACGCAACTCGAGCAATGGATTGACGCGCTTAACGCCTACATCCAGAATAAACAACCGCGCCCGGAATTACCGCTTGATTTGCGAGGGACCGCGTTTCAAATCAAGGTCTGGGAGTTCCTCCTTAGCCTCGACGATGGCGACGTCATGAGTTATTCCGAACTGGCCGGGGCGATCGACAAGCCCAGGGCAGTGCGGGCCGCCGCGACCGCCTGCGGGGCGAACCGCATCGCGGTGCTGGTTCCCTGCCACCGCATTCTACGCGGAGATGGGGGACTTGGCGGTTATCGCTGGGGCCTGGAACGCAAACGAGCCTTGCTCGATGCCGAACGAGCGCGCAAAACGGCTGTGCCATCATGAATCAAAGAGGTATTACCGCCTCGGTTCGCGGCTAAGATCATCCGACAATAACGTCGCCGGCAGCGACCAGCGCCTCGATCTCGCTATCGCTGTAACCGTATTCGCCGAGAATTTCGCGTGTGTGCTCGCCGAGTTGCGGCGCGCCGCGAGATATGTGTGTCGGGGTTGCAGAAAATTTCACCGGGGAGCCCAGGGTTCGCGTGGGGCCGAGGCGGCTGTGCTCGACCTCGACCACCATGTCGCGCGCTATGACCTGGGGGTCCGAGAGCATTTCGCCGATGGACAATACCGGACTTGCAGGGACGCCCGCGGCTTCCAGCTGCCGCAGCCAGTCGGCGGTGTTGTGCTGTCTTAATCTTTCGCTCAGGATCTCAACCAGCGCGGGGAGGTTTTGCATGCGTAGCGCGTTGTCGACGAAGCGTTCGTCCTGCGCGAGGTCGGGCATCTCGATGATCTCGACCAGGCGCAACCAGTTAGCCTGGTTAGCCGCACCGATATTGATCCAGCCGTTCGCTGTTGGCATCGCCTGGTAGGGTGCTGCCATTGGATGGGCGGAACCGATGGCCTGCGGCGACACTCCGGTAGCCAGAAATATCGCCGATACCCAGGCCGTATTGATAATACTGCCTTCGAGCAGCGAGGTGTCGACCAGCTGGCCTTCGCCAGTTTTCAGGCGATGAATATAGGCCGCCAGTACACCCATAGCGGCCAGCATGCCGGCACTGATATCACCGACCGGAACCCCGGCCTTGATGGGCGGGCGTCCGGCGCCTTCGCCGGTGACACTCATGAGCCCCGACATCCCCTGGGCGATCAGATCGAAGCCGGGGCGATCGGCATAAGGGCCAGTGCGGCCAAAGCCGGTAATCTGACAATAAATGAGCGCCGGATTCTGTTGGCGCAAGGTCTCGTAACCCAGGCCGAGGGCTTCCATCGTGCCCACTCGATAATTTTCGATGACCACGTCGGCAGTCGCGAGCAGCCTGCGCAATACCGACCTGCCGTCTTCGGATTTCAGGTTGATGGCGGTACCCCGTTTATTGCGATTGAGGATCATGAATGCGGCTGACTCGCCATCTACTTCCGGGGGCACCATGCGCCGGGTATCGTCGCCGCCCGGAACCTTTTCGACCTTGATGACATCCGCACCCATGTCGGCCAACAGTTGCCCGCATACCGGTCCAGCCATGATATGTGCCAGTTCGATGACCTTAAGGCCCAGCAACGGTCCCGATGTCGACATGTTTACTTACCCTTGAATACGGGTTTGGTTTTATCGAGGAAGGACTGGTAGCCGATATGGAAATCCTCGGTATCGTAACACAGGTAACTGGCGTCCTTTTCCGCTTCGGTTAGTGGTGCGGGATCACCGAGACGGCGCATGAACTGTTTGTGCCAGCGCGCCACTAACGGTGCGCCATCGGCAATCCGCCTCGCAGTGGCATAGGCTTCATCGATTACCTCGTCATCCGAGACGACACGTGTCACCAGGCCTTTTTGCAGCGCTTCGGCGGCGTCCAGAATACGACCCTCGAGCAGGATTTCCATGGTCACGGCTTTGCCGACGAGCTCATACAGGCCCTGCATCTCACGAATACCGGCGCATAGGCCGAGACGTTTGATCGGGATGCCAAAACGGCTCGTTTCGCCGCAAATGCGAAGATCGCACAGGCTTGCAATCTCGAGACCTCCACCGACGCAGATACCCTGGATGAGGGCGACCAGTGGGACAGGACACTCGCCGAGCGCCGCTAGCGCCGCATGGTGGATTTCACCATATTCTTTCGCGTCTTTGCTATTGGAACGGGCATCCTTGAATTCTGAAATATCGTTGCCGGGGGCAAAGGACTTGTCGCCCGCGCCGCGCAGGACGATACAACGCAAGCTGTCATCGGAAGAGAATCCGCGTATGGTTTCGCCCAACTGACGCCACATTGGCTTGATCAATGCATTCAGTTTTTCCGGGCGATTGAGGGTAACCGTGGCGATATCCTGATCGCGCTCCAGCAGGATTAACTCTGCGCTCATATCGTTGAATCTCCTTGTAAGTTAGCGATAAAAATACTCGACCAGCGCCATCGGGATGGCCGGTATATAGGTGACCATGATCAGCATCGTGAACAAGACGCCGACGAAATAAATATTGATCTTGCTGACCTCCCAGATATCCGCCCTGGCGACCGAACAGGCGGTCACCAGTACGCTCGCCACCGGCGGTGTCTGCTGGCCGATACCGAGGTTCAGGGTCACGATGATACCGAAATGCACCGGATCGATACCGACCTGGTGCACCAGCGGCATGACGATCGGCACTACCAGGATAATCGCGGCCGCGGAGTGCAGAAACAATCCCACGACCAGGAAAAACAAATTGAGCAGGGCGAGCACGATGTACTTGTTCTGGGTGAATTCACCGATACCACGCGACAGCGTTTGCGGCACCTGGGCCTCGGTGAGGTACTCGCCGATTAGCACCGACGACGCCACCAACAGCATCACCACCGCGGTCTGCACGCTACCGTCGATCATGGCCTGTTTCAAATGCGGCCAGTCCAGTTCGCGGTAGATCAGGCCGATGATCATCGAGGCCACGACCGCGAGTCCGGCGCCCTCGGTGGCGGTGACGAAACCGCCGAAAATACCCCCCAGAATGATCAACGGCAGGGTAAAGGCGAGAGCCGCGTCCTTGAACGTCGCCACTACGTGGCTGATGTTAAACACTTCCTCGACTGGGTAGTTGTAACGCACCGCGAACCGGTGGGCGACAACCATCATCAGGAAACCGCCGAGCACACCCGGAACGATGCCGGCAACAAATAGCTGTACCACCGAACTCTGCGCCATCACCGCGTAAAGGATCATCGGAATCGACGGCGGGATGATGACCGCCAGGGTCGCCGACGAGGAAGTGACCGCGGCCGCAAACGCACCCGGGTAACCTTTTTTCTTCATCGCTGGTATCAGAATCGAGCCAAGTGCGGCGACATCCGCAACCGCCGAGCCGGAAATCTCGGCGAAAAACAGCGAGGTGCCGATATTGACCATCGCCAGTCCGCCTTTGACGAATCCGAAAATCGCCGACGCGAACGCGATTAGGCGTCTCGAAATGCCGGTCGAATTCATGATCGCACCGGCCAGGATGAATAGCGGGATGGCGATCAGCGGGAAGTTGGTCGCACCATCCATCATCACCAGGGCCACGTTCGGCAGGACGTCAAATCCATGCGCGTACACCATCGCGGCACTGGCGACAACGGCGAGCGCCACCGCGATCGGCACATTGATCAGCACCAGCACCAGCAGGCCGATGAACATCCACAATATGATCATCCTGCCCGCGCCCCGTATCTACTCATGGCGAACATGCCCACCCCGCCCGGTCGCTTCTCGCCAGATCTGCGGCAGGTTCAGGATTTCTGCGATCACGAACAGGATGGCGCCGATGGGTATCACCGACTGCGTGAACTGGGTACCGACCCAGGGCAGGCTGATCAGAGTATCGCCTTCCAGGATTACCAGCACCACGTAACCGTACCAGGCCAGCATCAGGAAAAATCCGATGATGACGATCTCTGCACAGATCACCATCAGCACGCGCAACGGTGGCCGCACCGCGGCGATCAATCCTGGCACCCCGATGTGGGCGCGCTTGAGGGCGGCGAGCGAGGCGCCGAAATAGGTCAACCAGGCGAGCTGCACCGATGCGACCTCGTCATACCAGGAAAGCGCTTCCCCGGCCCAGCGGAAGATAACACCGAGCACGACGACCACGGCCAGGCTGATAATGAGCAGCACCGTGATCGCCTCTAACAGGCGTTCGAAGATAGAACGCGCCGCGTCTAATCTATTCACCGGGGCGCCTTTTGAATCAGGATTCTTTATAGCAATAAAAAATAACCTGCCCCGCGAGCGCGGGGCAGGTTCCGGGGATCCTAGTTCGCAAGACCCAGGGCCTTGTCGATCAGCGCCTTGCCGTTAGGTACGCTGCTACCGAATTCCTCGTAGATTGGCGCGCTGGCCTTGATAAACGCGGGTTTATCCGCGTCGTTGACCTTGATTCCGCCCTGCTTGAGCTGCTCCAGCAAATCAATTTCCATTTTGGCCGCAGTTTGATAGACGTACTCCTGGGTTTCCTTCGCCGTGGTCTCCAGAATCTCGCGCACGTCCGCTGGCAGCTTGCTCCAGTGCTGGGTGCTGACCGTCACGTAGGCTGGCGTGTAGACGTGACCGGTCATCGAGAGATACTTTTGCACCTCCTGAAACTTACCGCTGGCAATCTGCGCCAGGGGATTCTCCTGGCCATCAAAGGTACCGGTCTGCAGCGCGACGAATACCTCGGAAAATGACAGCGGTGTCGGGTTGGCGCCGTAGGCCTTGAACATCTTCACCCGCCATACCGACTTCGGGGTTCTCAGCTTCAGGTCCTGCAGGTCTTCGGGCTTGTTGATGGGGCGCTTGTTATTGGTGATATTACGAAAGCCGTTCTCCCATACCGCCAGGACTTTGTAGCCTTTCTGTTCCAGAATCGGCTCCAGCGTTGGCCATACGATCTCCTTCTCGATACGCGCCATATGCTCCCGGTCCTTGACCAGGTAGGGCATGTCGAAAAGCCCGAATTCATCCGCCACTGAAGCCATCACCGAAGACGGCAGCGCGAAATTTATGGTGCCGAGCTTGAGCTTTTTCAATAACTCCTTGTCCTTGCCCAGTTGACTCGAGCCGAAAACGACGACTTTCGCCTTGTCGCCCAGTTTGGCATTGGCACGCATCGCGAATTCATTGGCGGACGCCTCGAACAGCGATCCGGGTTTGCCGACGTGACCGAATTTGAGTTCGAGCGGGGCGGCGAATACCGGTGATGCAGTGGTCAGACTCAGTATCACTGCCGGAATGATAACTCTTAACATTTTCATAATTGTGTCTCTCTATTGGTGTCTTTATCGAGTTTGTTTTAATGATTATTAACTTGTAACTCTAGGGATTCTTGGCCGGAAACAACCGGCCACATGGAGTGCTTGGAACAAATTCAAGTTAGAGACTATCCGCCAAATAGTCAAGCGCGGCATTGATGCCACCCCTTTTAAACGGGATTCCCGCGGCAATGAGGCCCATTTCAACGCCGCTCAGGGTGCCGGCCAGCATCAGGTCATTGAAGTCGCCGAGATGGCCAATGCGAAACACACGGCCCTGAACCTTGCCGAGGCCGGTACCGAGTGACATGTCGTAGCGTTCCAGGATAATCTGCCGCAATTGGTCGGCATCCTGGCCTTCGGGCAACAGGATCGCGGTCAGCGAGCCGCTGTATTCCTCGGGATTAAGGCACAGGATTTCGAGCCCCCAGGCGCGTACCGCGCGACGCGTTGCCTCGGCATGACGCTGGTGGCGCGCGAACACGTTATCGAGGCCCTGTTCGTCAAGCAGCATTTTGAGCGATTCGCGCAAGGCGTAAAGCAGATTGGTGGCCGGGGTATAAGGAAAATAACCGGTTGCGTTCGACTTGATCATCGCCTGCCAGTTCCAGTAGGCAGCTGGCAGTGTCGATGTGTTACTGGCTTCCAGGGCCTTCGCGCTGATCGCGTTGAAGCTGAGGCCGGGCGGCAGCATCAGTCCTTTCTGCGAGCCGCCGACGGTAACATCGACAGCCCATTCGTCGTGGCGATAGTCGATCGAGGCCAGCGATGAGATAGTGTCGACCATGAACAGGGCTGGATGCCTGCATGCGTCTATGGCTTTTCTGATTTCAGGTATACGACTGGTGACGCCGGTGGAAGTCTCGTTATGAACGACCATGACGGCCTTGATTTCGTGTGCCTTGTCGGCGCTCAACCGGGCTTCAACCTCGGCCGGGTCGACCCCGTGGCGCCAGTCACCGTCGACGAAATCGACCTGCAGACCGAGATCCAGCGCGATGCCCCGCCACAGCGTGGCGAATTGACCGGTTTCGAACATCAATACCCGGTCCCCCGGGGACAGGGTATTGACCAGGGCCGACTCCCAGGCACCGGTTCCGGAGGCGGGGAATACGACCACATCAGCCTCGGTCTTGAAAACCCGCTTCATGCCGTTTAATACGTCCCTGGTGAGATCGGCAAAATCGGGACCGCGATGATCCATGGTCGGCATATCCATTGCACGCAATACTCGATCGGGAACATTGCTCGGTCCTGGAATCTGCAGGAAGTGACGTCCAGCGGGATTGGCCATATTGATCTCCTGGGATGAAATATTTTTCTCTGGCCCGGAATCGTGCCTGACCCGGGTGCCTAGTGCAAGCGCGGCCTTGGCGTCCTCGAGTCCAGGTCGACCGTTTTGACAACCATGTTGTTAGCCGATTAATTTAATCGTTACTGGCGGGCATTTTTCTCTTATAGTCTGCCTTTTACAGCAGCGGCAGAGTAAAGCCTTGGCTACAAATACCAGCCCAAGATCCAGCTCCAGCGCGGCCGGCGCGCGTATCGGCGACAGCACCCTGGCACGCAGGTTACGCGGCGAGCTCGAAGGGGAGGTCCTGTTCGACGCATTCAGTCGTGGTCGTTACAGCACCGATGCCTCGATTTACCAGATCGAACCGATTGGGGTGGTAGTGCCGCGCCATCGGCAGGATATCCAGCGCACGATTCAGATTGCCGCGGACGAGGGTATACCGGTGCTGCCACGCGGTGGCGGCACCTCGCAGATCGGACAGACGGTGGGAACCGCGCTGGTCATAGATAACAGCAAGTATTTTAACCAGGTCGGTGAGTTCGATCCCGAGTCGCGTTCTATCTGGGTTGAACCCGGGCTGGTGCTCGATCAGCTCAATCGCTGGTTGAAATCCCACGGGCTGTTCTACCCGGTCGATGTGTCGACGGGTAACCGCGCCACTCTTGGCGGAATGGCCGGCAATAACAGTTGCGGTGCGCGCTCGATTCGTTACGGCAACATGGTGCATAACGTGCGCGCCATCGATGCGCTGCTGGCTGATGGCAGCAGCGTACAATTCGGCGCTCTGTCGAACGCCAGCCAGAACGGTTCCCATGCCGAGCTGTTGCGTAAATTGACGGAACTGGGTCAGCGTGAGGCAGAGGAAATTGCGCGCCGGTTTCCGCAGCTGTTACGGCGTGTTGGTGGTTACAACATCGATGAACTCGTCAGTGCCGAATCAGGAAGCCTCGCAAGATTGCTGGTTGGCTCTGAGGGGACACTGGCTTTTTTCACCCGTCTTCAGCTACAACTTCAGCCGATCCCGCCGCACAAGGTTCTGGGGGTATGTCACTTCCCGACTTTTCACCAGGCGATGGATTCGGCCCAGCATATTGTCAAGCTCGATCCGAGCGCAGTGGAACTGGTTGACCGCACCATGATCGATTTATCACGCGAGATTCCGATGTTTCGCGCGACCGTGGATGGATTTGTGCGCGGAGAACCGGATGCACTGCTGCTGGTCGAGTTTGCCGGCGAAGATCGTGAACAACAGGTCAGCCAGCTTGCCCGGTTGGTCGAGTTGATGGCAGACCTTGGTTTTCCGGATGCGGTGGTCGAAGTGCTCGACCCTGAATTCCAGGCAGCAGTCTGGGAGGTGCGCAAGGCTGGGCTGAACATCATGATGTCGATGAAAGGCGATGGTAAGCCGGTGTCCTTTGTCGAAGACTGTGCGGTGCAGCTGGAAGACCTGGCGGAATATACCGATCGGCTGACGCGGGTATTCGAGAAACACGGAACCACGGGGACCTGGTACGCCCATGCCTCGGTTGGCTGTCTGCACGTCCGACCGATACTCAATATGAAGGACCCCGGCGGAGCGCAAAAGATGCGCGCGATCATGGAGGAGACGCTCGAAATTGTGCAGGAATACAAGGGCTCGCATTCAGGCGAGCACGGTGACGGCCTGGCGCGCTCCGAGTTTCATGAACGCATGTTTGGCAGCCGCATGCTGGGGGCATTCGAGGCGGTCAAAGATGCTTTCGATCCGGCTGGCCTGTTTAATCCGGGCAAGATCGTGCGCGCACCGCGCATGGATGATCGCTCACTGTTTCGCTTTAAGCCGGATTACCAGGTCCAGTCGTTGAAAACCGAGCTGGACTGGTCCGAATGGGGTGGGTTTGGCGCAGCGGTCGAGATGTGCAATAACAACGGCGCCTGCCGCAAGGCGAACGTCGGCGTCATGTGCCCCTCCTACCGGGTCACCGGGGACGAGCAACATTTGACGCGCGGCCGTGCCAACACACTGCGACTCGCGATCAGCGGTCAACTCGGCGCCGACGCGTTTGTCTCCGATGCGATGTACGACACCATGGATTTATGCGTCGGCTGCAAGGGATGTAAACGCGAATGTCCCACCGGCGTCGATATGGCGAAGATGAAAGTGGAGTTTCTGCATCATTATCACCAGCATCATCGACGCTCGCTTAAGGACCGAATGATCGCCTATTTGCCGCGCTATGCGCCACTCGCGGCGCGCTTCAGCTTTTTCCTGAATCTGCGCGATCGAGTTACGCTACTGGCAGGTTTGAGCGATAAACTCCTCGGGCTAAGTGCCCGGCGCAGCCTGCCACAATGGCGCACGGACCGATTTGACGAGCGCGTGGAAGTGGCGGCTGGCACTGCCGGTGCCAAGGGCGAAGTCGTGTTGCTGGTCGATACCTTCAATCGCTACTTTGAACCCGACAATGCGCGTGCCGCGCAAGCAGTGCTGGTCGCCGCCGGTTACCGGGTACAGCTGGTGCAAGCACTTGATGGCGATCGTCCGCTGTGTTGCGGACGTACTTTCCTGGCGACGGGCATGGTGGAGCAGGCACGCACCGAAGCGCTGCGCATGCTGGACGCGCTCAAACCTTTTGTCGAACGCGGTGTTCCGATAATCGGCCTGGAACCTTCCTGCCTGCTGACGCTGCGCGACGAATTCCAGAGCCTGTTACCCGTTGAGGACAGGAACCTGCTGGCGGGGCAGGCGCTGCTGCTAGAAGAATTTCTCGCCCAACAGCAGCGGGCAGGTCAGTTGCAGCTCAAACTAAAGCCTTTAAAAGCCCAACGGGCACTGGTGCACGGCCATTGCCATCAGAAGGCGTTTGCCACAATGGCCGCGATGCAACAGGCCTTAAGTCTGATCCCGGAGCTCGAAGTTGAAGTGATTGATTCCGGCTGTTGCGGCATGGCCGGCGCCTTTGGTTACGAGGCCGGTCATTATGACCTGTCGATGAAAATGGCAGAGCTCAGTTTGCTACCGGCTGTGCGTGGCGCCGAAAGTGATACCCTGATCATCGCCAATGGTACCAGCTGTCGGCACCAGATCCAGGATGGTGCACACCGCGCATCCCGGCACATTGCGCGTGTGCTGCAAGACGCCTTACTCGAAAGCTGACGACAATGATTAGCGGAAACAGCGCGGTAATGCGCAAGGCTCTACTGGATGCGCTGTCGCTGCCGGCCTTTATCCTGTTATTTACGATGATGGGGTTCGGCTCGCTCGCGCGCGGTGCCGGTTTCGGTGCCGAGATGGCGGCCGTGGCTTCGCTGTTGATCTGGGGATTGCCGGGGCAGCTCGCGATGGTCGAATTGACCGCTACCGGGCAGGGTTTTATCGCGATCGTGTTCGCCTGTTCGCTCGCCAATGCGCGCTTTTTACCGATGGTGGTGTCGTTCGTGCCGGCCATGTCGCGAGGCCGATCGACGAGAGCGGGTATGCTGCTCGATGCGCAGTTACTGTCGATCAATTCCTGGGCGGTCTGCCTGCGCGAGTTTCCGCACATCGAGCCAGAATTCAGGCATCGCTACTATGTCACCTTTGCCGGTTCAATTCTGGCGGCGGCGGTAGCGGGAACCCTGCTGGGTTATCACGGTGCAGTGTTGCTGCCGGCGGCGCTGGTACTTGGCCTGATTTTCGTCAGTCCATTGTTCTTCGCGCTGCTGCTGTCCGCGGTGCCGGGACGGGCGGAGCGATTTTCGATGCTGCTGGGATGCGTGACGATTCCGGTTGCACACTATCTTTTCCCGTCGGTCGATTTACTGATTACCGGCATGGTCGGCGGTAGCCTGGGTTTCGCGCTCGGTAAATTCTGGAAGGCCGGTGATGCCGACTGAATCACTGTGGCTGATCGTGCTGGGCTGTGCCGCGGCGACCTTTATCTGGCGGGCACTTGGCGTAGTTGTGGTTAAACGTATCGACGCCCACGGTGCGTTTTTCCAGTTGATAACCTGCGTTTCCTACGCCATGGTGGCGGGCTTGGTATTCCGCATGATTATCATGCCGGAGAGTGAACTCGCCGCGGTATCGTTAACGACGCGCATAATCGCCGTCGCGATTGCATTTGCGGCTTACTACCTGTTTAGGCGCCGACTCGTCGCAGGTGTACTTGCCGGGGGTTTGAGTTTGTCCGTGATGGTGGCCTGGACGGGTTGAGGCGGGCCAGGCGCGATAAGTCCGGGTCGCTGTAAGTCGTTGGTCAGCTTGTAGACGTATCCGCGGCAGACGGTTTCTTTTTGAAAAACGCACCGTAGATGCTGCCGCCCAATGTCAGGAAACCGGCAATCAGCAGGCCCAGCGCGATCCTGCGATCGAGGAATCCGCTCCATTCGAAGTGCAGCATCTGCATCGCCTGGGCGAAGGTTTGCTCACCGATCTTGCCGAGGATGACGCCAAGCACGATGCCGGCGACCGAGTAGCCCGACCGGCGCAGGAAGAAGCCGACGACGCCGGCGAGGAACATGACGACGACGTCGATCGTGAGCCCGCGCACGGCGTAGGCGCCGACGGTCGCGAGCAGCAGGATCATCGGCGCGAGGAACTGGAAAGGGATCCGTAATAAATTGATGATCGTCTTGGTCTCGAGAAAGCCGATCAGCAGGATCGACGCGTTGGCGTAGAACATCGCCGCGAACACGACCCAGACGAGATCGGCGCTGGTCAGGAAGACCAGCGGCCCGGGCTGCATGTCGTGCATCTGGAACACGCCGACCATCATCGCGGTCAGCGCGCCACCGGGCAGGCCCAGCGCAAGCAGCGGGATCATCGCCGCGCCGGTCGCAGCGTTATTCGCGGTCTCGGACGAAATCACGCCCTCGAGCTTGCCCTTGCCGAACTCTTCCGGCTTTTTCGACCAGCGCACCGCCTCGTTGTAACCCATGAATGCGGCCAGCGTCGCGCCGATGCCAGGCAGGATGCCGCAGAAGAAGCCGATCACGATCGAGCGCACCACGGCGACCTTGTGCGCGACCAGTTCGGCGAGCGACGGAAAATCCACGCTAAGCTCGGGCGCCTCGTAGCGTCCGCGTACCTTTTTCTCGGCCTGCACGAAGATTTCCGATACCGCGAAAAAGCCGAGGATCGTCGGGATGAAATGAATGCCGGCGAGTAAATAGGGCATTTCGAAATCGTAACGCGCGATGCCGCCGACCGGGTCGAGACCCACTACCGCGACCATCAGCCCGATCAGGATCGACAGCCAGCCCTTCCAGAAAGTCTTGGCGCCGACCGACGCCGCGACCGCGAGGCCGAAAAACACCAGCGCGAAAATTTCCGGCGGGCCAAAGGCCGAGATCGCCCAGTCGGCGATCGGCGCGGTCGCGATCATCATGATGATGGTCGACACCACGCCACCGATGGCCGAGCAGATGACCGCGGCGCCGACGGCCTTGCCGGCCTGGCCATTCTGCGTCATCGGGTAGCCGTCGAACGCGGTCGGCGCGTTCTCGGGTGCGCCCGGAATGTTGAACAGGATCGCGGTGATCGCGCCGCCGTAGACGCCGGTGCAGTAAATCACCGAAAACAGCATGATGCCCTGCTCGGCGGTCAGGTGCGCAGTGAACGGCAGCAGGATCGCCGCCAGCGTCAGCATGCTGACACCCGGGATCGCGCCGAACAGCATGCCGCCGATAACGCCGCCGAGGAAGATCAGGACGTTGATCGGATCGCTGAACAGCGTGATCGAGCCCTGCAGGAAATTGTTGAAGGTTTCCATCGCGCGATTCCTACTGCAGCACCGTCACGACCCAGCTACCGATGTCGTAGAACGGTCTCATATTGCCTACGGGTAAGCCGACGAACAGGATACTGACGAACAATAGCAGCAGAATGCCGTAGATTAGCGCCATGATCGAGGCCATGTGTGCCGGACGACGTTCGCCGAACACGTACATGACGCCTATGATGAAAAACGGCGCGGCGACGTAAAAGCCGAAATCCTCGAGCAGGGCGGCGAAGAACAGTGGCAGCATCAGCGCGACGCGCACCCGGTAATGGCGGACGCAATAGACGACGATCGCGATCAGGATCGCGGCGACGACGATCCGGGTAATATGCAGGCCGGTCTGATCGGCACCGAGCCAGCCCGCGATCCAGTCGGGCACGCGCATATAGACGAACGGAATCGACAACAGGGCGAAGGTCGACAGGTACCATTTGACGCCTTCGTGGTGCGCCTCGTGCGCGGCTTCTTCGGCGCCGTCGTCGACCGCGGCGCTGATCATCTGCGACGAGGCCTCGTCGCCGCGCAGATAGTGGTGGAAGAGCTGGCCGATCGCGGCCAGCGCCATCAACAGGATGATTACGCGCGGCCATGCGGTCGCGCCGAACTTGTAGATCTCGATGTCGCGTTCGAATTCGAACGAATAAACGTACAGGAACAGGCACAGGCCGAGCCAGAAGGCGGCTTCGACCATGTGACCCGGACGCAGCTTGCCCATGGCTCAGGTCCGCTTAGAAAAAAACGCCCGGGGCGTGCCCCGGGCGGTGTCTGCAGAGGACCGGGACATCGGCCTTACTTGACCTCGAGCCCCATTGCCTTGTAAACGTCGCGATACTGCTGGATCGTCTTCGTGATCAACTCGCGTGCGCCCGCGGTATCGCGAAAGCTCTCGATCAGCGTCATGTACTTGCTCTCGTTATACTTCTGGTAGCTTTCCTCGCAGTAAGCTTTCTGGAACGCCCACTGCAGCCACTCGACGCGGTCGGCCGGCGCGTCCTTGTGCACGTAGAAGCCGCGGAAGCGGAACAGCGGGTCGAAGTTGAGCGCGGCGTCGGCCAGGCTCGGCACGTCGGCGAATGCGGAAGGACGCTCCTTCAGCATTGTCAGGATCGGCTTGAACTTGCCCGCGTCGAGAAAATTGCGCACGTCACCGGGCTGCTCGAACAGCGCGTCGACCTGGCCGCCAGCGAGCGCGCCGTAACGCGGGGCGCCCTTGTCGAACGAGATCTGCTGGATCTGCATACCGGTCGCGTCGGTGATGAACTTCATCATCACGCGCTCCATCGAGCCTTCCTTCGACACGTTGGCGATCGTCGCGCGGCCGTTTTGCGCGTTGACCCACTCGACGAAGGATTCCCAGTCGTTGAAACGGGTTTCGTTGGTGCGGATGTAGATCTGCGAGAAAGTGATCTGCGAGATCACCAGCGGTATCAGGCCGGTCGCCGGATTCGGCCGGCTCGAATCGAGCGCGTGGGCGCTCGACGCGTCGTCGATGTGCTCGAGTACAGAGTAGCCATCGGCCGGCGCCGCCATGTACGCGGTCATGCCGACCGTGCCGGAACCGCCGGGCTTGTGGTCGCGGTTGATCGAGACGCCGGTCAGATCGCTCACTGCCTGCGCCATCGCCTGCGCGACCTGGCCGGAGCCGCCGGCCGGGCCGTAGGGCACGATCATTGACAGCGCGCGCGCCGGGAAACCGCCGGGCTTGGCCATCGATGACGGCAGGTCGTCGGTGGCGCAACTGTGGCCCGCGGCAAGTGCGCTTCCGGCGCTCAGGGTGAAGGTTGCAGCGGCAACTACGCCGCCGGCGAATAATCTTTTGAAATTCATGCTACTCCTCCGGTTTATTATGTTCTTTGATGTGATTAATTCTTAGAATAATCTCGGGTCGATGGTATACAAGCTTGCCGAAACTGTCTAGCCAGTGATTCGCGAGCAGAACCTGGCGCGAAAAAGCCCCCTGCCGTGGACCTGTTCCCGTGACAACAGTCACGAAGACCGATTCTTTGCCTTCATTTTTTTTGCGGCAACGGTAAAGCCACCGTTGCTGCCGTCGACGAAATGGACATGCTCGCCTTTATCGAGATCGAACACGAGACAGGTCATCAGCGCCGAATCCGATCGGTGCAGTCCATATTTCAACTCTCCCCGCTGCGTGCGCTCCGCCAGCATAGCATCGATTGCATCGGCCTCGGCCGGGCTGCAATCGATAAGCACGCGCAGCGTATCGTCAAAACGTCGGTAATCGGTATTGTCGCGCAGCTCGACGCGGTATAGCCTGCCGCGGTAACCGCCGGCGTTCAGGTCGAAGCGGTCCAGGAAAAACTGGATCAGGCTGCTGAGGTACAGGCGCAAGGCGTGCAGAGTGCGATTACGGGTACCGACGGTGATATCAATTTCGTTCGTCAAGCCGCGCGGCGGCCAGCGAAATTTCATATTGGCGTCGCAAACCGGCTTGCCCGTGGTCTCGATGTCGCCGGTGAGTTTGCCGATTTCGTCGATCAGATCGCGGTAATTGCGGGCCTTCTGGGTATCGTCGTCACCGGCTACCTGTACCAACAGGCTGAGCATCGTCCCGCTTTGCGAGGCGAGCGGTTCCCAGCGACAGGAAAGTCCGTCGAGATCAGGATTTTTATTGGGGGGTTCGCCATCGAGCAAGCAGTCAGTACCGGATTTAACCCAGTTTTCGGCAAGCTCGATGCCGCCACCGGTGAAGGTTGCCATCGTGTTACCCGGGCTGAGCTGGAATTTCCCAACCATGACGCGGCGTCGGCCATGCTTGTGGATTTCCGCCACGGCTACCAATCCGATACGCAGCGATAGGTCGAATTTGGTGGCGGCGAGGTGACGCACGCCAAGGAGTGCTTCAGTGCAGCGGCCCAGGCACCCGGGGGGGATCAGCAGCGTAGCTCCATCACCTCCAAAGACATAGGGAACCGTGCCTTTTTCTGTCACGTTGAGGACCGCGTTTATACAGGCTGCGCCAACCATGTTGACCTGCTTGTAGCGACCCTGCTCTATAGCCTGTGTCGAGCCCCTGACGTCGGTAATGATGACATGCCAGTCGTCGGGTGCGAGCCGGTAATGTCGAGTATCGGCAACCTCGGCAAATATCCCGAACGCGGGGAGACTGGCGAAAAAATCGGAGCTGTCCATTGATTATGAGTCCAAATTCAACCCGTCCGGCAGCTTAGCGGATGCATACCAGCCTGGCGATCGACTAGTGATAAGCACGCCACAGCATCGAGATTCCCGAAATCACCAGTATGACGATGATCAGGTACTGAAATCTCGCTTCGCTGATATGGCCGCGAATGCGTTGCCCGGCAAGCAGTCCGAGCGTCACCGGCAGCGTGGCAAAGGTCGAGTAAAGCAGCAGTCGATCGTCCAAGATGCCATACAGGTAAAGGGTAATCGCCCAGGGTACGACCGCGCTGACATAGAGGAAACTGATCGAGCTGACAAACTGGTGCTTGGCAAGCCCGCGGATTGAAATCAGGTAAGTGATCAGCATCGGCCCGAAAAACGATGAAACCCCGCCGATCAGGCCCGACGCGCCGCCAAAGAAAATGCCGGCGGGTTTCACCATTCGATCGGGCAGATGCAGGCGAAAGCGCGAACCCTGCAGCAGCGCAAACGCGATAACTGCAATCCCAACCAGGATCAGCAGCGTCTTTTCATCGATTACCGACAGGATTTTTACGCCAGCCCAGGTGCCGAACAGTATCGCGATAAAGGTTGGCCAGAAGCGCGCTATCACCGCCGTGCTACGCTCGGACTGCGCGAATTGCCACAGGTTGGCAACCACCACCGGGATCGCCATGATCGCGATCGCCATCTGCGGCGGCAGCACCAGCGCCATCATCGGCACCGTCAGTAACGGTGTGCCGACACCAAGCATACCTTTGATAAAACCCCCGCAACACAGCGCGAAAAAGCACCAGGCCAGGATCCAGGGTCCGTATTCTGCTAGCAAACCGGTAGTCCTCGAAGCAAGCGCCGCATCTTATCAGCTCGCAAATTTTTGGGAAGTAGCGCGGATGTCATCCCCGAGCGCGCGAAGGATATTATCTTTCGCAGAGACGCTTACCAGGGCATCCTGTCATACCGTGGCTTGCCGTCATACCGCAACCAGGGAAGCCTGTCATACCGCGGCTTGACCGCGGTATCCAGTGTGGCCAGATAAATTGCCTGGAATTCTGGATCCCGCGGTCAAGCCGAGGGATAACAATGTTGATTCATTTGAATTCAGTAACTCTATGGGTAAACTTGCGCTCTTCCTAGAGCGTCAGGGGTTTTGATATGGCCAAGCCGGCAATGTCCGCAGTAAGCAACGCCAGCGACGATGAAGTAACCAGCGTGGCGCAACTCATCGAGCGCGCACGCGGCGCAATGCAACAATTTGCCGGCGCCGACCAGGCACGTGTCGACGAAGCCGTCACCGCGGTTGCCTGGTCCGTGTACAAACCTGAGAATGCAAGGCGGCTCGCCGACCAGGCGGTTGCCGACACCGGCATCGGCAACGCCGACGACAAGGTGATCAAGAACCAGCGCAAGACTTTCGGTACCCTGCGTGACCTGATGCGGGTGCGTACCGTCGGTATCATTGAACAAGATTCCGGTAATGGTATGGTCAAGTATGGCAAACCGGTCGGCGTGGTCGCCGCGATTACACCATCGACCAATCCCGCCGCGACACCGGTTAACAAATCCATGATGGCGCTCAAAGGCGCCAATGCAATCGTGATCGCACCGTCGCCGGCTGGCTGGAGTAGCACCAATGCGACGGTCGAACTGATGCGCGCCGCGCTGGCAAAGGTAGGCGCCCCTGAAGACCTGGTGCAGATTCTACCGCAACCGGTATCGCGCAACATGACCCGGCTGTTAATGGAGCAGGCGGATTTGATCGTCGCCACCGGCTCACAGAATAACGTGCGCGCGGCCTACAGCAGTGGCACGCCGGCAATCGGGGTCGGTGCGGGTAATGTGCCGGTCATCATCGACAGCAGTGCCGACCTGGCCGACGCTGCCGGGAAAATCTGTGCCTCGAAAACCTTCGATAATTCCACTTCCTGTTCTTCTGAAAACTCGCTGGTGATTCTCGACGATGTCTACGAGGATGCGATCGCCGCGCTTGAAGCTGCCGGTGGTTACCGCTGCAGCAACGACGAAAAGTCGTTGATAGCCGACATGCTCTGGGTCGACGGCAATCTCAATCGCGACCTGATCGCCAGGGATGCCGATGTGTTCGCCGCCGGCGTCGGGCTTGATGATAAGGCTAAGCAGGCGCGTTTTTTCATGGTAGAGGAAGACTTCGATCCGAATTCCAGTTTTGCCGATGAGAAACTATCGCTGGTGCTGACGGTTTACCGCGCGCGCGATTTTGATCATGCAGTCGAACTGGTGTCCGATATTCTGAACGTACAGGGCAGGGGGCACTCCTGCGGCATTCATACCGGTAACCCGGCGCAACCGGTTCGGCTTGCCGAGGAGCTCGACGTGGTACGCGTACTCGTCAACCAGGCGCACACTTTCGGCAACGGCGGCAGTTTCAACAACGCGCTCAATTTCACCCTGAGCATGGGCTGTGGTACCTGGGGTGGCAACAGTATCAGCGAAAACCTGAACTATCGGCATTTCATCAATATTACCCATTTGGTCAGGGAAGTTGACGAAGACAAGCCTTCCGAGGAAGACCTGTTCGGCGCGTACCACGACCGCTACGGGCAAGACTGAAAATGGATACGGTTCGCGCCTGCATCGAGCACCACGCAGATGCATCACCTGATCGCGTTTTTTTGATCGCACCCGAGAGCGGTGATTCACTCAGTTTTGCACAGTTGAAGGCAGCGGTTGACGACGTGGGCCTGCAGCTGGACCGACAGGGTCTGCCGCAGGGCGCGAAAGTCGCATTTTTGTTGAACAACGGTTACTGGACGCTGCGCCTGTTTCTCGGGGTCATTGCGAGCAACCGCATTATCGTGCCACTCAACGCCGTCGCGGGCACAGTGCAGTTGGTACACGTACTCGATCATTCGGATTCCGAAGTCGTGTTCGTGGCGCCCGAATATCGGGACAAGCTCGCTGAAATCATGACGCAAATCGAGCGTCCGATCCGGGTCATCGAAACTGCCGACGAAGCTGGACCGGCCTGGCCAGACAGTGAGTCCCCTGTGGCCAGCCCGCCACCGCCAACGGCAGATGATATCGCGCTGTTGCTGTATACCTCCGGCTCGACCGGTCTGCCGAAAGGCGCGATGCTGAGCCATCGTGCAGTTACCAGCGGGGGGTGCAACGTGACCGAGGGGCATCAATTGAAAGCAGATGATCGTGCGTTATGCGTGCTGCCGGTGTATCACATCAATGGTGCCATGGTGACGGTGATGGCGCCGTTATACAGTGGTGGCAGCGTGGTCATGCCAAGGCGTTTCAGTGCGACCGATTACTGGCGACTGGTCGCCGAAAATCATTGCACCTGGAGCAGTATCGTACCAACCATCATCAAGTACCTGCTGGATCGCGCTGAGAAGGAGCCGTTTGATTTCGGTAACGATGAACGCCTTGCTGCTTTCAGATTTGCGCGCTCGGCGTCAGCCCCGCTGGCGGCGGTTACGCTGCAACAGTGGGAACAGGTTTTCAGGATTCCGATGATCGAAACCCTCGGCCTGACCGAAACCGCGGGTACCGTCGCGAGCAATCCCTTGCCGCCGGCACCCCGTAAACCGGGATCGGTCGGATTACCCTACGGCAACGAAATAATCATCGTCGATGACAAGGGTGACGAGTGCGCGCCGCAAGCGGTCGGCGAAATCATTATTCGTGGCAGCAACCTGCTCGAGCTCTATTACAAGAATCCGCAAGCGACCTCGGAGTCGATCAGGGATGGCTGGTTTTACACCGGTGATCTCGGCAGGAAAGACGAGGAAGGCTATATTTTTATCACCGGTCGCTCCAAGGAATTGATCATTCGCGGTGGTGAAAACATTGCGCCACGTGAAATCGACGACGTGCTCTACAAGCACGAAGCGATTCTCGAAGCCGCCGCGGTCGGTGTCGACGACGAAAACTACGGCCAGGAAGTGGTCGCCTGCGTGGTAATTCGCGATGGTTACCAATGCAGCGAGGAAGAACTCAAGGCGTTTTGCGAGGCGGGGGTTGGTAAGTACAAGGCACCCAAAATCATTTATTTCTTCGACGATTTGCCGAAGGGGCCCTCGGGCAAGATTTTGCGCCTGAAACTGCCCGAACTGATCGCAGATTCAGTTCCAGAAAAATAACGACACATTAAGAGATTCCCGCTTGCACGGGAATGACCGATATCCGTCATAGCCGGTTTGGTAAATGAGAACGGATGTCTTCAATACTGTGATCGACCAGGTCCTTGTCTACCTCGCCCGAGAGTAACTCTGCACACTGCTTATTAATACTGGAACGCAGCAATCCAAGAAATTTCGGTGATGCGACCAGGTAGATTCGACGCAGATCACTGTTTCGTCGGAGCTTATCGATCTCATCACGTAATTCATGTGCAAAAGCTTCTGCCTCCTTCTGATGGGCTGCTTTTTCATGCCCCATCGAATGTTTACCGAAGCCTCCCGAATCCGATTCGCTACCTGTGCCATCGCTAACCAGGTCTTGTTCTTTAAGGCGACTTTCGGGATGAATATAATCTCTTTCATCGGCTAAAGGGCTGTTCCCGCTCTCTGCCACCAGGATTCGTGCTTTACTGCTATCTGCAACAACGACACATATGGACATTTCTACACCCTCCCAATTTTTCAAGACATGGATCAGGATATGCCTTTATCGGCGAAAGATTACCGACATAGATCAATTCTTCTTTAGAAAATAATTCGTTACGTCATCCCGGCGAAAGCGGGGATCTTTTAACACGCCGTCATTGCAATATTCCGATACGTCGGAGCGCCGCTAAGTGGGCCGCATGCGGTCGGGAATGACGGTAATGATTTTGGGGATGACGCCGGGATTATTCAGCAACTTGGTCGAGGTTGTACTTGGCGCGCAGGCTGGCTTTGACGAATAGCGCCACGTAGGCGAAACCTTGCGGTTTTTGTTTAAAGCAAACGATGGTGTTCGTGGTGCCGGGATCCGAGTGTGAGTAAGTGTCGTCACCATAGGTGGTCGCTTCGTATGCGCTATCTTGCTGGCCGTCGCTCTCTATTATCACGAAATAATTGAAACCGTTTTCAAGCGTTATCTCCGCGCTCCTCAACAACGCGAGGTCGACCGACTTTTCATCCTCGCTGTTCGCGCTGCCGGGGGAGGACACCTGGAAAGTGTCTTGATCCACCCGGGTTGAAGAGATCAGATCGCCGTAGTTGTCCGGTTGCAACGGTTTTGCACAGGCGTTTAGCAGTAACAGCAGTAGAACAGAATAAAAAACCTTCATTGAAGTTGGGTCGCTCCTGGCTTTGCTTCCTGGCACCGGATTCTGACACTGTCGGGCGCTCGACAGCAGGCCAATTAATTACTTTGTAAAGTTTTTGCGCTTTTTCCTGTGAACTAATTCCCCGCAATCTTAACCGTGATTGGTTAGGATGATAAGCACTAACCCCTTAGTTCAGAACCAATTTTACCCGATCTCCCCGGTCGGGTTTTTTATTCCCGAAATGAATCCATGCTTGCGGCTTACATGATGCCTGGCTGAATGCCTGTCTTGATCCTGCGAGGCCTGTCTAAACTTTAATAATCAGCAAAAGATCATCTCTTATATTGGTTGGAACGAGCCGGTGGTAATATGCCCCGATTTAACGGCGACGATTCCTCGAATATGAAGACACTTTCTGACATCGGCCTGGTAGGCCTTGCGGTAATGGGTGAAAACCTGATCCTGAACATGGAAAGCAAGGGTTACACGGTGACCGCTTATAACCGCTCGATAGACAAGGTCGACGACTTTATCAAAGGTCGTGCCGCGGGTAAGAATATTCACGGAGCGCATTCGCTAGAAGCGCTGGTGGCATCCCTCGAGTCACCGCGCAAGATCATGTTAATGGTCAAGGCCGGGCAACCGGTAGACGATATTATCGAGCAACTCGTCCCGCACCTCGATCCTGGCGATATCGTCATCGATGGTGGTAACGCCCATTTCGAGGACAGTATCCGCCGCACCCGGTACCTGGAGAACAAAGGCCTGCTTTTTATCGGTACCGGGGTTTCCGGCGGCGAAGAGGGTGCGTTGACCGGTCCGTCTATCATGCCCGGGGGTTCGACCGCCGCCTGGAAAGCGGTCAAGCCGATCTTTCAGAGCATCGCGGCCCGGGTTGAAGATGGCACTCCCTGCTGCGACTGGGTCGGTGAGGGTGGCGCCGGTCACTTTGTCAAAATGGTCCACAACGGCATCGAATATGGTGATATGCAGTTGATCTGTGAAGCCTATCAAATCATGAAAGAGCTGCTGGGCATGTCCGCGGGCGAGATGCACGAGGTATTTGCCGAGTGGAACAAGGGTGAACTGGACAGTTACCTGATCGAGATTACGCGCGACATCCTGGCCTATGAAGAAAATGGTGAACCCCTGGTTGAAAGTATTCTCGATACGGCAGGCCAGAAAGGAACCGGTAAATGGACCGGTATATCGGCGCTCGAGCTCGGGATTCCCCTGACCCTGATCGGTGAGGCAGTGTTTGCGCGCTTTTTGTCTGCGCAAAAGGAAGAACGCGTGCAGGCATCGCGCCTGCTCAATGGACCCGAGCGCAACTTCGACGGTGACAGGAAGGCCTTCATTGAAGACATTCGGCAGGCCTTGCTGGCCTCCAAGATCGTCTCGTATGCACAGGGTTACCTGCTGATGCGCGAAGCCGCCGGGCTGTACGGCTGGAACCTGGACTATGGAGGCATCGCCCTGTTGTGGCGGGGTGGCTGTATTATTCGCTCGGTTTTCCTGGGCCGCATTAAAGATGCCTTTGATGCAGACCCGGGCCTGCCAAATTTATTGTTATCGCCTTACTTCCGCGAAAAGGTCGAAGGCGCACAGGTAGGCTGGCGAGGCGTGGTCGCCGCTGCGGTTTGTCACGGCATTGCCTCGCCTTCATTGACGGCCGCACTGAGCTATTTCGACGGTTACCGCTCGCAACGCCTGCCCGCCAACCTGCTGCAGGCGCAACGCGATTATTTTGGCGCGCATACTTACGAACGTATCGACCGGCCGCGCGGTGAATTCTTTCATACCAACTGGACCGGACGTGGTGGTGACACTGCCTCTTCAACTTATGACGTCTAGGTATATAATCAGTGTTCCGGCCATTTCGCACTCATTCAACCACACGAGTCAACTTGCCTCATGAATAATGAAAACGTAGAAGAAAAAAATACCAGCAAGCGCACCACCACCGACAAGGCGCTGCGAGTAAACCTTGATGAAAAAAAATACGGCACCATTGTCGAGATTGGTGCCGGCCAGGAAGTGGCGCGGCAGTTTTTCAAGGCGGGAGCGGCCGCGGGAACCATCGCCAAAACCATGTCCGCCTACGACATGAAATTCTCCGATGCCATTTATGGCGTACAGGAGGATCGCCGTTACGTGAGCAAGTCACGGGTGCATGCGATGCTGGAAAAGGAATTTGACCTGGTTGTCGAGCGGGTGGGCAAGTCCCGCTCCAAGGCGTCACGCTTTTTTGCTTACGGTGCAACCATCGCTGCCAGGAGTTTCAGGGGCGACAACGAATGCCATGCCTGGTGTGGCATTCGCATACAGATGTATCCTGCCGCCGAACCTTCCGAAATCGTTGTTCATGTGCGAATGCGTGACGACAATGCGGAACGACAGCAACAGGCAATGGGTATTTTTGGCGTTAATTTAATCTATGCCGCTTACTATTACTTCGAAAATGCCAAAACAATCATCGAATCGCTGACCGACAATCTCGACCAGGGGCGTATTGAAATCGATTCAATCGAATTTTACGGACCCTATTTCGAAGAAGTCGATAACCGCGCCATCAACCTGCACCTGATCCGCAGCTGGAAAACCCGTGCCATCATGTTCAAGCCGGACGGTTCGGTCGTGATCCCCGCGGAAATGCTGTACAAGAAAAATGTGCTGACTATACGCGGTACCTTCAGGCCGGTGACGCGCCTCAATGTCGACATGATCGAGCAGGGTCTGAAGTTCTTCTGCAAACTGGAGGGGGTGACTGAAAAAAACAGTGTTGCCCTGGCCGAAATATCACTCAATGACGTGCATGGTAACGACCTGGGTGTGTCGGAAGAGGATCTGATTGCCAGCGTACGGTTACTGAACTCGCTTGGTTACAGCGTCATGATTACCGATTACACGCGCTATTTCTCGATGCGCGCTTATTTCAGGCAGTTCACCAAGCTGCAGATTGGTATCGTCGTCGGCATTGTCAACATTCGCCAAATCTTTGATGAAAGCAGCTACCGCGGGGTTGAAGGTGGAATCCTGGAAGGTTTCGGCAAACTGTTTCCGGACAATACTCGCCTGCTGGTCTACCCGGAAGTCGATCAAGCGGGCGAATATACCGATTTCAACAACATAAAGCTGGCGGAAAACCTGAAGCACCTCTACCAACACTTGCTGGAGAACAATTTTATTTTCGGGATCGAATCGAGCGATCACGAATTGTTCAATATTTTTTCTCGCAATGTCCTAAAGCAACTGCAAAACGGCCGGGGACAATGGGAAGAATGCGTTCCCGAAGGCGTTGCCGAGGAAATTATCCAAAACCGGCTGTTTGGATACCGCGGCTAGATCGGTTTCAAGGTCATCCGATACCTCGGACGGTCGCTAAGTGGGCTGCATAAGGTAACGCAGCTTTGTCATACCACGGGATGACGTAAATGGAAGGCCGCAATGACGACGATGGGATCGGGGGCGCAATGACATTAAAGATATTGACCGTCGTAACTGCTGCTGCCGGCCTCGCGGTGCCAGAGTCGGTATAGATGACGCTTGCGTTCTGGCTCGTCGAAGTCCTCGAAGGCGCTGCGGTAATGGCCGACTTCGTGATTATTAAGGTACTGGATCTGGCCACGTTGCAGCGGCGCCTCGAACCACAGGTCTTCTGATGCACAGACTTCATCGATCGCGTCGAGCGCCCGCACTAACGCTTTATCCATCGGTTCTCCGGCAACTTCATAACCCTTGCGGATCAGCGATGCGTTGGCACGTGCGAACATGCGCTCATTGCGCCAGCTGAAGTAGGGTGCGAGACAAACCGGTTCGGCACCCTCGCGATGTTCTTTCTGACGATCGAACAACACCGGCTGGTAGAGGCGAGCGAGTGCTTCGGGATACTGCTCGAGCATGCGCTGATGCACCGAGTAAAGACTGCAGAAGCGACTGACGCCACCGCTCTTTGACGGGTGACGACAGAACAGGCCGACGTAATCAGGCACCATGCGCGCGAAGGCGTTGTCGGTGTGAAAATTGAGTTCGACCGACGTATACGAACCGCGTGTGCCGTAGGCGTAATTGGCACCCGTGTCGGAAACGTTGTAAATCATCTCGCCGTTCCATTTCTGCGCCACCGGGCGACCGATGCACTGGCCGAGCACCCAGTAAACCTCGAGCAGCGTGTCGATCGGGTAGTCGTCCACGGGTAAGCGATCGAGCACCGCAAAACCGACGCCATCGTCGAGGATCGATTTCATCTGCGCCATTAACGTCCGACAGCTCGGTAGCTCCAATTCCTCGAGCTTGCGTTGCAATAGCGGTAGCGGATTATCAGTAAAGAATTGAGCTAGCTGTTCGATTTCAGCAAGCGCTGCATCGTTCAGGGTGACCCGATAGTCGTCGGGATTAATGTCGCTGGCAAGCCAGACCAGCCTGTCGCCGGCCGGCTCAAGGATTTCGCTGGTTTCGCTGCTGCAGTCGAGATAGGGAACGCCCATCGATTCAATCTCGTTCGATCAATGACTCGGTTTGTACATTGCGCTTATCTAAGAAGATTCGGATACCTGAGTCAAGCTTTGTTCGGAATACTGTCGGTCGCTGGGCAAAATCGAAATGATACAAAAAATCACCGTAACCAGCATGGCCTGAAGCCACTCGGACTGGCGCGGAAATAATGGCTCACTGTCAGGTGCGCGATTCTGGTTTATTCTTGTTGTCGCGCAGGCGTTTGCGGTACTTGTCGCGAGCCAGCTCCTGCATGTCTTCGACGGTATCGCTTTCGTCGACGATTTCGCGCCCGAGCAGGGTTTCGATTGCATCCTCGAGCGTGACGATGCCAGAGGTCTGGCCAAACTCGTCTTCGACCAGGCACAGGTGTACGCGGTTTTTCAGCATCAACTCGAGTAAATGCACCACCGGCAGTTTTTCGGACACCCCGAGTATCTGCTTGGCACATTTCTTGACCGGCTCGCCGCCATGCCCGTTGCGTTCTGTCATGAACAAGTCGTGGCGCAACACCTTGCCGGTAATCTCTTCAGGATCCCCATCGTAAATTGGCATGCGCGAGAACTGTCGCGTCCGCGGGTCATCGAGCGCTTCGCTGATGCTCATGTTCTGGTCGAGCATGTGCACCACGGTGCGCGGTGTCAGCACCTCCTCGGTTGACACCTCCCGCAGGCTCAGCACGTTGGAAAGGTATTCGTTTTCACGCGCAATCAGTGCGCCGCCCTTTTTTCCAAGCGTCCCCATCGCGATAATTTCCTCGCGCGTAATGTCGGTTTCTGAGTTGCGGCCAAACAACTTCGTCAGGTGCGAGGAAATCCAGACCAGCGGGTACACCAGCTTGACCAGCCACAGGATCAGAAACGAGGCGGGTATGATCAGCGTACGCCAGAAGGTAGCTCCGAGGGTTTTCGGGATGATCTCTGAAAAGTACAGGATCGCGAGCGTCAGCAATACCGCGATCAGCGTTTCCCATTGTGGGCCGAACACCGTGAGCGCCTGCGCACCGACACCGAACGCACCCATGGTATGGGCAAAGGTATTCAGGATCAGGATCGCGGCCAGCGATTCGTCGACCCGGTCCTTGACCAGGTTCACTGCCGCGCCGGCACGTGGCCTTTCGGATTTCAGCGTTTCGACATAGCTGGGTGTGGCCGACAGCAGTACGGCTTCAAGAATCGAGCACAGGAAGGACACACCGATCGCAATCGCCAGGTAGAAAATTAACAGTGTCATAGGACTTCTATAAAGGCGTAAACAAAAATTTCAGCCGCTTGCCGTGAACCGCTATTGTACCAGTGCCGCAAATTTTCTGGGCAGCATTTACCGGCAACAGGCGACACCGCTCAGTCCCGCTGAATCGTCACCAGACCGGCTTTTGGATTCACAGCGACATGGTCGCCGGTTTTGATCAGTTGCGTGACATCGCCATCATCGAAGCGGTCGCACAGCGCCATGTTAGCAAGCGCCGCACCCTGCGCCAGGATCGGGTTGACATTATTGAACAGGATCGCTTTCGGCGCGATCCCGCGTGATTTCATTTCGTGCAGCATCCAGGCCGAGGCGACGCCACCCTTGGCGGTGTTGAACACCATGATCTTGTCAACATAGCTCAGACCTGCAAGCTTGTGCTGCGGGCGTGAAAAAATCCCGGCGATGCGGTCTAAATCGTAGCGCGCGGAAAAATTATCGTCGGTCACGAGTGCCTCGCCCGAAACTTCAGGTCCGACGCCAACATGACATTTGAGTTCGATCGTGGCCATCAGACAATCTCTCCGGCGATCGCCGAAGCAACGCAGTTTTCCATGTTGGAAAGGATAGGTTCGTAGCCATAACCACCGATGATATTGGTCAGCTTGACCGAATTGGTCATGAGCCGCTTCCAGCCGTTGGCCTCGCCCATTTCGCGGGCATAGCTCTGGTAGAAGCACATGCCCTCGAGCACCAGGGCACCCGAGGATTCAATGCGCTCGACGATACCCATGCGGCGGGCATCTGCGGCAACCACTGGGCTCGTCACCGCGAGCAGGTCCGTTTCACGATGAAGCTTTTGACCGTCGAGCAATTCGGCCAGTGATTGCATCTCCAGCAACGACAACTGCGGCGCGGAAAATACGACCACGTCGACTTTTTCACCCTTGCCGCCGTAACGCGCGAAGAATGCCTCGAAGTCGGATTCGCCGATGACGTCGGCTGGCGAGTCCGGGTCACAGACCGTTTCCAGCGTCGGCGCTTCCGGCGTTACACCGACCATATGAAACAGTGGCACCGAACCAAAGCTCGCCATCGCCGCACCGAAGTGTTTCATTTCGTCCGAGTCCGGATTCGATTCGATGCCCTCGATTACCGGAACTTCGCGGTAAGAACCCGAGCGCGCACCGATAATGCCGCCGAGCGCACCCCAGTCAGACAGATGCTCTGGTTGATGCGCGATGTGAAAGCGCCGTGTCGCCCTGCGATTCTGGTCGAGATGCAATCCGTAACGCGGGGTGCGTCCGGTCAAACCGGCGGCGAGCGCTGACGGTCCGCCTTCGAAATTGGAATAGGCACCGAGCACGCTGTTGCAGTAGATCACGACGCCGGTATCGCCGAATGCAAGGTGCTCACCGCGCACCGGCGGCATGATAGTCTGGTAGTTGATGCAGGTGTTGGTCATCAGGATGCCCATGGATTCGAAGGCTTCGATGGTGCGCTGTTCGAGCACGGCCATCTCGTCGGTTTGCTTGAGGCGTTGGTAGTGACAGAAATCGATGCCGCGCGGATCGGTAATCATTGGAATGCGCACCTGGCGTTCGCCTGTCGGGTAGGTCATCAGGTTCTCGAGAAAAGCGACCCCGGCTTCGCCGAGTGACTCGGTATCGGCCATGATGTGCGCCTGTGTCACTTCGACGAAGTCAGCGGCATCGAAGAAACGACCCACCTGGAGCATGTGCTCGATCGCCCAACGCCGCGGTTCGCCGAGCTCGCCATCGAGCATCGCCTGTTCTTCACGGCTTAACTTCATTTGCCTAATCCTTTTCTGAATCGGTCGACGCCATCAGCGCGTCGGTGTAACGGTTTCCGGCGACCGTGTTTTCGTTGATCAACAGGTCGAGCTCATCAATCAGGGTGGGACTCAGCTCGATATCGGCAGCGCCGGCATTCTCGATCATCCAGTCCATGTGCTTGGTGCCGGGAATCGGGATGATGTTATCGCCTTGTGCGAGCAGCCAGGCCAAAGCCAGCTGCGCCATACTGCAACCGTGACGTGCTGCAATTTCACCGAAGGGGATGAGCAGCTTTTCATTTTGCGCGAAATTTTCAGGCTCGAAACGAGGACGCGCAATGGTGGCGCGGATATCGTCGTCCAGCACTGTCGTGACATCCTTGCACTTGCCGGTCAGGAACTGTCGCGCCAGCGGTGAAAACGGCACAAAGGCAATACCGAGCTCCGCGCAGACGTCAAGCACCTTGCGCTCAGGGGTACGGGTCCACAGCGAATACTCCGACTGCACCGCGGTGATCGGATGCACCGCGTGTGCGCGCCGCAGGCTCTCCGAGCTGATTTCAGACAGGCCGATGGTTTTGATTTTGCCCTGTTCAACCAGTTGGGCCAGTGCCCCGACGCTTTCCTCGACCGGCACCTTCGGATCGATGCGGTGCAGGTAATAGAGGTCGATCACTTCGGTGTTCAACCGCCGCAGGCTGTCCTCGCAGGTTTGCGCGAGGACTTCGGGGCGACCGTCCATCACCGTGTTGCCATCCTCGGTGCGGGAAAATCCGCACTTACTTGCGAGCACATACTCGTCGCGTCGAGTAGCGAGGTATTCGCCGATAAGACTCTCGTTATGACCGAGGCCATACAGGGACGCGGTGTCTAGAAAGGTGTAACCCTGGTCCAGTGCGGCATTAAACAGCTTGCCGGCATCGGCTTCGGCGATGCGTGGACCGTAACCCATCGATACGTTCATACAGCCGAAGCCGATCGCGGAAACGGAAAAGGGGCCGATTTGTCTTTGTTGCATGATTGATCCGAAAAATTAACGCGGCGCTATGATACCCAAATATTGATCCGGGTTCGATCAGTCTGGATTGGCACCAGGGAGCTGGTTACGGTTGAAGGTGCAGACACGCACGTGATTATCGCGTCCGCGGACTGCGACCTGGCGCACGTTATCGGCAGGAAAGTCGATGGACCCGGTTTCCAGGGTCGACACCGAAACGATCATATCGCAACCGATCTCCTTGGTTTGCGACTCGAGCCGCGCGGCGATATTGACATTGTCACCGACCGCGGTCAGCAGCGGGGTTTTCGGCGGTCCCATGGTGCCGACGATGGCCTCGCCGCCGTGAATGCCGATGCCCATCTGAATACTTTCGCCAAATTCGCGTTTTAACTGATCGTTCAACTTGTCGATACGACGAAACATTTCGCGTGCACCGTCGAGCGCATCCTGGCAGGCGCGCGATTTGCGCTCGGGATCGAGCCCGTACAGGGCCATCAGGCCGTCCCCCGCGAACTGCGCGTAATGCCCGTGGGAATCTGTCAGCGCACTCGAAAGCTCGGTAAAAAAACGATTCAGGATAAATACCACGTCGTAGGCCAGCACCCGTTCACCGAGGTTGGTCGAGCCGCGCATATCGACAAACATCGCAACCACGTACTCTTCGTGACCCCCAACGCCACCGCTGTGCAGGGTGGCGCTGAGTGATTGATTCGCCATCACCAATGGTGTTATCTCGAGATCCGATATTGGATGCAATTGACAGGCGAGACGAACATCTTCGCTGGCCTTGATACGTGTTAGCGCCTTCGCTTCCAGATCGTTGGGCGGGTCAAGCTCCGCCAGACCGCTGCTGACGTGCACGCGACAGGTAGTGCAACGCGCACGACCGCCGCAGACAGCTGCGTGCGGAATGCGTGCATTGCGCAACGCCTCGAGCAGTGACACCCCATTCAATGTCCGGACTTTACGGCCATCACTGTGGGTGATGCAGTAGGTGCCCTGGCGCGCCCGGTACCAGAGCCTGAACTGGCGCGCAATCAACGTCAGTATCAGCAAGACGGCCATGACAATCCAGGCTTGTAGCTCGAGTCCGCGTAGTAATTCGACATTTCGCGGGTCCATTGCAATATTCGCCGCGTAGATCTGGTCGAGTCGTTGTTGGTCATCGAGCCAGGTGCTGGCCTGCTGCAGCATGCTGAATAAACCGACGTAGGCCAGTGCAGGTACTAACACCACCAGCGTGTAGGCATAGGGTACGTAACGCTGGTAGCCGTTTTTAATCCGCAGCCAGAAGTGCAGACCGATGACCATGTGAATCCAGATCACCGAAATCAATAGCACGAGCTTGGCCAGCACCACCGGCTTTAATGCCAGGGAAGTGACAACGTAATAATAATTGGGGTCGATGTTCCCGAGCAGATCATAGCCGCGATTACTGATGGCGTGACCCACCACCAGCGGCAGAATCGACAGGCCCAGCAATAATTGCAGAGATTGCCATAGCGACATGCGCAGGCTCGAACGCCGGTAGATCGAGCGCAATGCAATGGTCGAGTGAAACAGTAGCGAGCCGTAGAGCAAGACCTGCCCCGGAAGATTCTGGAATATCGCTCCCACGGTTTGGCGATAGGCTTCCGCGGCCTCGATCGAAACGATGCCAAAGCTGTGGTTAACCAGGTGCTGCACGACGTATAATGCCAGGATGAGACCGGTGCCGAGGCGCAGCTGGGATTCAAAGTTCGTCATGACCCGGAATTAAATCAGAAAACGAGGGTCCGAGATATCACAACCGATAAAACCGAAAGGAGGGAACAGGCAATGAAACGACTACTCATGACATTGGTAATACTGACTTTAGGAGTAAGCTCCGCGTTTGCGCAGGACATCAAGCGTGAAATTACACGCGTCACCGGCGACGTTTACCGCTTTCAAAATAAATTTCATGTGAATATGTTCGTCGTAACCGGGGAAGGCGTGGTCGTGACCGACCCGATCAACCAGGAGGCGGCCAGGTGGCTCAAGGCTGAAATCGAGAAAATCACCGATGAACCGATTACGCACCTGATCTACAGCCATAGTCACGGTGACCATGCTTCCGGCGGCACCGAATACGGCGATGTGCCGAACGTGATTGCACATCGAAATGCGCCGGAGGATATCGATTTGATGGAGCCGACGATGCGCTTCGACGATCAAACAAGTCTGACCGTGGGCAGCAAGACCTTCGAATTGACCTATCTAGGGCCAGGCCACGGCAACGACCTGATCGCGATGGTGGTGCGTCCTGATGACGTCGCTTTTGTCGTCGATGCAGTCAGTGCGAAGCGCCTGTTTTATCGAGATTTCCCGGGCTCCAATGTCGACCACTGGATCGACCAGGTCAAAAAGGTCAATGCGCTCGATTTTGATTTCCTGATCGGCGGGCATGGCCCGGTCGGTAACAAGAGAGATGTCGCCGCGGGCCTGG
>CAMYLU010000012.1 GCA_947259485.1 uncultured Gammaproteobacteria bacterium
CGGTCAGCAGCAGCGCCTGACGATCGCGCGCGCGCTGTCGCAGGATCCAGACCTGCTGATGCTTGACGAGTTCTCGATCGCGGTCGACCCGGTAACGACAATGCGCATCGAGGACGTGCTGAAAGAATTAAAACATGAGATGACGATCATCCTCGTGACCAACCTGGTGCAGCAGGCCCGCCGGCTGGCTGATCGAACCGCGTTTTTCCTCGAGGGTGAGTGCGTCGAGGTCGGCGACACCGAGGATCTGTTCACCGGCAAGGTGAAGGATTCGCGCACCACTGACTATATCGAAGGGCGGTTCGGCTGATGGATTCGGGAATTGATATGAACACCACTACACAGACAGAAACCGAAACCAATGCGGAACTGGCGATCGGGACGTCAGCACTGAATCTCTGGTACGGCGATTTCCAGGCGCTTTACGATATCAACCTGGAAGTCAAACAGGGTCTGGTGACCTCGATGATCGGCCCTTCGGGCTGCGGTAAGTCCACTTTCTTACGCAGCGTAAACCGGATTAATGAACGCCTTGGCTACGTCAGTATCAATGGCTCCATCGACGTGTTCGGTAACAACATTTACGATCCCGAAGTGGAGCTGGTGCAGGTCAGGAAACAGGTCGGTATGGTGTTTCAGCGACCCAACCCGTTGCCGACATCGATTCGCGAGAATATCCTGTTTGGGAACAAGCTGCATAATCGCGACGAAAAATATAGCCGCGATGACGAGGACGAAATTGTCGAGGAATCATTACAACAGGTTCTGCTCTGGGATAAGGTCAAAGATCACCTCAAGCGCAAGGCAACCGATTTGTCGCTGGAAGAACAGCAAAAATTATGCATCGCCCGCCTGCTACCGGTTAAACCAAAGATTCTGCTAATGGATGAACCCTGTTCCGCGCTCGACCCGAAAGGCACCGCCGCGGTCGAGGAACTGATCTGGGAGCTGCGCGGGAAATACTCGATCCTGATCGTAACCCACAACATGGCCCAGGCCCGCCGAGCCAGCGAAGAATGTATTTTCATGCTGATGGGCAAGGTTATCGAACACACCGATACTTCCGATATGTTTGTCACCCCGCAGCACCAGGAAACAGCCGATTACATCGAAGGACGCTACGGCTAAACCTGCCACTTGCAACTGCATAAATTCGCTGCGTAAATAATTCGCAGCATTTCTTTATTTGCATATCGCTGATTCCGTCATAAAATAGTAGGGTAATTTGTTATTCACTTATCCCTGCCACACGGGAGTCACTTGGCTAAAACATTTGTAGAAGATCTCGAGGAAACCCGGATTCCGTTCCTGAGGGGGATCCTGATTCGCAGCCTGCAGGACGCCGGTCTGGAATTTGACGAAGCGTCTCACATTGCCTCTGAAATTCGTGACGAACTCGCCGACAACGAACTGATTTCCACCGTCGATCTGAACGACATGGTGCTCGAACGATTAACGTCGCTAAAAAACGAGAGTGTTGTCTACCGCTACGAGAATCGCAACGTTCCGTTGACGGTCGAGATTGAGCAACAGTGCGGGCGCATCAATCCGTTTTCACGATTCAAATTTCGCAATAGCCTCGAAACCATTGGGCTCAAATCCCGGGAATCGGACGACGTCGTGCAGATGCTGCAGGAACATATGACTAACAAGTCTATTAAAACCATTAAATCCAGAAACCTGGCGATGCTGATATACCGGTACCTGCGCCAATCCAGCAAACTCGGGCCCGCTGTCGCCCATCGCTGGCTGGTCTGGCACGATTTTATCAATAGTGGTCGTGAGTTAATTTTTCTGATTGGCGGTACCGCCGGTTGCGGCAAAAGCTCCATTGCGAACACACTGGCCAGTCGGCTGGAAATAGTACGTACACAGTCCACGGACATGCTGCGTGAAGTCATGCGCACCATGATTCCCGAACAGCTGATGCCGGTGTTACACCAGTCATCCTTTACCGCCTGGAAGGGCTTACCTGGCCACAAAAAGTCCAAGAATGATGTCTCCGAAGCGTTACTGGTACAGGGCTACCGCAGCCAGGCCGATTTACTTTCGCTTGCAATCGAAGCCGTCGTAGATCGAGCGACGCGTGAACACGTATCACTGGTACTGGAGGGTGTGCACGTTCATCCCGTGTTCATGGAAAAATTGCAGACCGAGACCGATGCCGTGGTAATACCGGTTATGCTCGGCTTGCTAAAACGCAAGCACTTGCAACAAAGAATTAAAGACCGCAGCACCAATGTACCGGACCGGGGGGCAAAGCATTACCTGCAAAATTTTGACGAAATCTGGCGCCTGCAAACTTACCTGCTATCGGAGGCCGACCGGGCTAACATCCACATTGCAGTCAATGAGAGCCGGGACAAGGTTTTCTCCGAAATCATGCGCTTTACCATCGCGACCCTGGCCAAGAACTTTGACAGTTCCCCAGAAAAAGTTTTCGGGGCGAAAGCCTTCGTCGACGACAAGGTTTAAAAATACAAGAATCGCCCAGGATCAGGCGCAAGGTCATCCGGGGGCAGTCATTAAACTGAACCCGGTTTGAAAGGTATCTTGATGACTCGGTCACGCACAAACCCTGAAGGCCGGCCAAGCTCCTTATAACGCACGCAGTGTTTCCCCTTGAACAGGAAATCTCCAATATAGCGGAATGGTATCCGTCGTTTCAGATTGTCGGCGTACTCCAGCCCCAGAAAGTGGCTGATGAGACCTCTGATCACGCCGGCGTGAGCGACAACAAGCGCGGACTGCTTCGGATGCGACTTGACCAGCGCCGACAGATAACGGGCACTGCGTTGCTGCATCTGCCGAAAACTCTCCCCTCCCGGATACACCATGTCAGGGTCCTTCTTGTGTTGGGGGTATTTATCGGCAACCCAGGATTTTCGCTTTTGCTGTACTTTGCCGTAGTTGATTTCGTTCAGCTCGGTCGAGCTGTTGACGGTTGAGATGCCGAGAACGCGGGCATGCAATTTCGCGGTCTGCCGGGAGCGTTCCAGATCGCTTGAATAAACGGCGTCGAAGTTGACCCCCTGTTCGGTCAATAGCGCGTCCACGAAATCGAAATCGGTCCTCCAGTTGTCGCAGGGAGGCGAATCTCCCCAGCCCAGAATCCTGCCGTCCTCGTTGGTTTGAGTCTTAAAGTGGCGGATAAGAATAATTCGCATTCCGGCAGCATAGACACTTATAGCCGTATTGCAAAGCCCGAATAGCGCGCGTCTATTGGAAAGGTTCTTAAATACAGCACGAAATCGATCAGCCGGGATAGCGATTGCTCAGACCCTGGTAGACATCGTCACGAAAATTGACGCTGCTGCTGTCCAGTCCGTCAAGCACCTCGACCAGGTGTTCGTTATCTTCCCGGCCACGCCAGGTCTTGATGTAACTGCCATCCTTGTAACCGTGGTCCTGGCGGAAAAAATTCAGCACGTTTTTGCCGACGTAAGTTCGATACAGCTGATCGAAATCCATTTCGATCAGGGCCATGATGTTGGCGAAATCTGAAAAATGCATCGATTGTCGCGTGATCGTGGATTGCGCCATGGTTTCGATAGCGGCACGGATGTCTGCGCACTGACGCGGATCGGACAACTCGGCCTCGATACGTGCAGCGGCGGCGGCACTATCGCTCTCCTGTAACAGGTAATCGCTCATCGCAAAATGCAGTATATCGACCAGTTCAAGCCGCACCTGTTCGAGGTCGGGCTGTTGGTGCTTCCACCATTTCCAGCCATAGTGATCGAGCATTTCGGCGCATTCGGTCCAGATTGCACGATACCAGGCGTTGCCGGCCTGGCGCCAGTCGGGATTGACGTGAGCGTTCATCGCATCCTGCATTTCGAGCATGACCAGCAGTTGATCTTTCATATTAGGTGATTCAAAAAACGGATAATCCAGAAGAGGAGTTTACCGAACCTGTCACATGCCGTATAGCCAGGGTAACAAAAAGCTCAGTAGCGCCCACATGATAACGACCAGTGGCAGACCGACGCGCACGAAATCGCCGAAGCTATAGTTACCGGCGTTCATCACCAGCAGGTTGGTCTGGTAAGCCATTGGTGTGGCGAAGCTCATGTTAGCGCCAAATAATACCGCGAGCACGAAGGGTTCTGCCGGCTGCCCCAACTGGTGGGCAATGCCGATGGCAATGGGGGTACCAATAACTGCGGCCGCGTTGTTGGAAACCACGTTGGTCAGCAACGCCATCATCGCCAGCAGACCGCTCAGAATCAGGACTGGCGAAGCGCCGGCCGTTATCGCGACATAAGCACTGGCAATCATGTCGGCACCACCCGTTTCCACCATCGCGGTACCCATCGCCAGGCTGGTGACGATAATCAGTATCACCGGTGCGCTCAGTGCACGCGTGGCGTCGAACCACTTGATACAACCGGTCAGCAGCAGTGCTACCACGCCGCAAAGCGCGCTAACTGCAATCGGCAACAAGCCGAATGCAGCCATCAGGATAACCCACAGCATGATCAAAACCGCCAGCGGCGCACGCTTGGAAATCGGCAGTGCCGATTTGGCGTCCAACACCAGCAGGTTACGGCTCGATTTAAGCCGGTTAATATTGCTGATTGCTCCCTGTACCAGCAACACATCGCCGGAGTGCAAGCGCGTTTCCTCGGTGTGCTCGGTGCCCTGTTTGCTGGCCCATTTGTTGGTACGAAACAGGGCCAGTACCATTAACTGGTAGCGCTCGCGAAAACGGACATTGGCAAGGGTTCTGCCGTCAAGCGTCGAGCCGGGAACCACGACGACCTCGGCCAATTGCTGCGTGGCGTCAACCAGCGGATGTTCCTCGTCAACTGGTTCATCGCCAGAGAACAGGCTGGCGCCGAGCGCGGATTCCAGTTCCTTGAGACGGTCCGGCGTGCTTTTCACCATGATTCGGTCACCACTGCGTAACACCATGTCGGGTATGGCGACCAGCCGATTTTTTTTCTTGCCCCTTAAAATATGGACGACTTCGAGATTGCCACCGGCGAGCTCGATAATCTCGGAAACCTTTTTCTTGTTGGCGATGCTGTCATCGTGGATACGCAGCTGGGCGTTAAACAGTCGCGGCGAGGTAGTCGTCAGGCGGGCCTCGCGTTCGGGTAAAAGCATCGGCGCGACGAACCACAGGTAGAGAATACCGACACTTCCGGCTACCATTGCCGGAAACACGAAATCAAACATTCCCAACTCGCGCAAGCCCAGGTCCGCGGCCACGGCCACCACCAGCAAATTGGTGGAGGTGCCGATGCTGGTTGCCATACCGCCAACAGACGTGGACAGTCCCAGCGGCATTAGCAGGTCAGAGGCCGGGGTTGAAGTTTTAAGCGATACGCTGATCAATATCGGTAATAACAGGATTACAACCGGCGTGTTATTAACGAATGCACTCAGAATGGCGGCTATTAACAGTGTCGTCAGAAACGTGATTTTTGGAAAGACACTCCACCAGCGCGCCAACTCTCGTCCGATTGGCTCCAGTGCACCGGTACGCACCAGCGCCTGGCCGGCAATCATCAAGGCACAAACAGCCACCAGGGCCTGGTGTCCGAATCCGAGAAAAAGGTTGCTTGCGCGCACCGGTCCGGTGCTGCCGCTATAGGGATAAATCTCGAACAGTAACGCCAGCAGCACCAGGATCAGCAGGCTCGACGAAGCCAGCGGAATCCGCTCGCTGGCAAACAGAATCAACGCCAGTACAACCAACGCCATTACGACGTAGGCGTGAAATGTGGAATCAATCGCTAAAGTTTCCATGGGGCGTAAGTTTAGCACTTCAAACATTGTAAACCGGTCTATTTAGGCCAACCGACATACAGCCCCTGGAAAATCACAGCACCACAGAGCGTCATTCCCGCGCAAGCGGGAATCTTGTTTTTTAGGGAAGGTTACAAGATTCCCGCTTGCGCGGGAATGACATAGTTACTGCTGGATATTTCCCAATGCGGGAATGACAAACTGGTTACCGGGAACCTCTAACGCGGGGATGGCGTCAATTACTCGGGGCGCATATGCGGAAACAGGATGACATCGCGAATGCTCGGTGAATCGGTGAGCAACATGACCAGGCGATCGATGCCGACACCCTCACCTGCTGCCGGTGGCATTCCATATTCAAGGGCGCGCACGTAATCCGCATCGAAGTGCATGGCTTCTTCATCACCCGCATCCTTCTCCTCGACCTGGCGCCTGAACCTGTCCGCCTGCTCTTCAGGGTCGTTGAGCTCGGAGAATCCATTGGCCAGCTCGCGTCCGCCGAGAAAAAATTCGAAGCGGTCGGTTATAAAGGGATTTTCATCGTTACAACGTGACAACGGTGAGACCTCGGTTGGATAGGCGGTGATAAATGTCGGCTGCTTGAGTTCGGCTTCGACCGTTTTCTCGAAGATTTCTATTTGCAGTTTTCCGGCCCCCCAGCCTGCCTCTGGCTTGATACCGAGATCTGTTGCGGCCTGCCTGCAGTATTCGACATCTTCGAGCTGTGCAGGATCAAGCCCGGGATTAAACTGGATAATGGAGTCGGCCACGCTGATGCGGGTAAACGGTTTTTCGAGATCAAATTCTTCACCCTGGTAAACCAGCCTGGTGGTACCGTGAATTTCCTTTACCAGCCGCCGCATCATGTCCTCGGTCAAATCCATGAAGTCATTGTAATCGGCGTAAGCCTGGTAAAACTCGAGCATGGTGAATTCCGGGTTATGCCGTGTCGACAGTCCTTCATTGCGAAAATTACGATTAATCTCGAATACCTGCTCGATACCACCGACCACGAGACGCTTCAGGTATAATTCGGGCGCGACCCGCAGGTACAGCTCCATGTCGAGCGCATTGTGATGGGTAATAAACGGACGCGCCACCGCGCCACCCGGGATCACCTGCATCATCGGGGTCTCAACCTCGAGGAAACCCGCTTCGATCATGTAATTGCGAATAAAACTGACCGCCTGGCTGCGAATCGCGAACACGCGTCTCGAGTCCTCGTTCATGATCAGGTCGATATAGCGCTGGCGATATTTCTGTTCCTGGTCGGTAAGACCATGGAATTTTTCCGGTAACGGGCGTAACGCCTTGGTCAGCAATTCGATACTTTTGACCTTGATCGTAAGCTCACCGGTTTTGGTCAAAAACAATACCCCGTTGACGCCGTAGATGTCACCGATATCGCTGTGCTTGAAAGCTTCGTAGGTCTCTTCACCAACGGTTTCACGTTGTACGAATATCTGCAGCGTACCGCTCATGTCGCGCAGCTGCGCGAAACTGGCTTTACCCATGACCCGCTTGAACATCATGCGACCCGCCAGGTTTACCTCGACCGATTGTGTCTCGAGATCTTCGCGCGTGAGATTGGCATACTGTTCAAGCAGTTTCGCGGCCAGGTGTCCACGCTCAAAATGATTGGGGTATGCCTGCCCCTGCGCACGCAACTGGTCCAGCTTTTCACGTCGTTGCGCGATATAGCGGTTCTCGTCGTGCTCTGAATCTTCGTTATTCTGCTCAGCGTCGCTGTGCTCGGTCATTTCTATACCTGTGCTATTTAATTTACTATTCGCCACTCTTCAGACTGGCCTCGATAAACTGATCCAGGCTTCCATCCAGTACGGCCTGGGTATTACCGGTTTCAACCCCGGTACGCAAGTCCTTGATGCGCGACTGATCAAGCACGTAAGACCTGATTTGACTGCCCCAGCCGATATCGGATTTCAAATCTTCGATGCTTTGTGCCTTGGCGTTACGTACCTGGACCTCGAGTTCATACAGCTTGGCCTTGAGCTGTTTCATCGCGGTCGCCTTGTTCTTGTGTTGTGAGCGATCGTTCTGACACTGCACCACGACATTGGTCGGCAGGTGCGTGATACGTACCGCCGATTCGGTCCGGTTGACGTGCTGCCCACCGGCACCGCTGGCACGGTAGACGTCGATGCGCAGGTCGGAGGGGTCGATTTCGATATCGATGTCGTCCTCGATTTCCGGGGAAATAAAAGCGGACGCAAACGAGGTGTGCCGACGATTACCCGAATCGAACGGCGACTTACGAACCAGCCGATGCACCCCGGTTTCGGTACGCAACCAGCCGAATGCATAGGGGCCTTCAAATCGTACCGTGGCGCTCTTGATGCCGGCCACATCGCCCTCAGACACTTCAATCAGCTCGGTTTTGAAACCCTTGGCCTCGCCCCAGCGCAGGTACATGCGCAGCAGCATTTCAGCCCAGTCCTGTGCCTCGGTTCCGCCAGCGCCGGACTGGATGTCGAGAAAGGCATTATTTTCGTCCATTTCACCGGAAAACATGCGCCTGAACTCGAGCTCGGCGACTGCTTTCTCGACATCATCTAGATCGGCTTCGACCTCGGCCACGGTGGCCGAGTCGTCTTCCCCGATAGCAAGCTCGAGCAATTCCGAGGCATCGCCGAGGAGCTGTAAATTCTGATCGATACCGGTAACTACGGTTTCCAGGCTGGCCTTTTCCTTGCCGAGGTGCTGTGCACGTTCCGGATTGCTCCAGACGTCGGGATTTTCCAGCTCGAGCATGACTTCTTCCAGTTTTTCGCGCTTCTGGTCGTAGTCAAAGATACCCCCGGAGCAATCCGATGCGTGATTTCAAGTCATCAATCTGCTGAAAAATATGATTTGTTTCCACCGTAATCGCTCATGCCTGGAAAAACGCGCATTCTACCCGATCTAAAGCGATAATATCACCCGCTTTACTCTATTTTTCCGGGCTTTCATGGGCTAGAATATGCCGCCAAAATTACTGACTAATTTTTCTGACTAAGAGGTAACAAGTGTCACAAGATGTTGATATTCAGTTGCAGGTCTGGAAAGACCTTGCAATAAGCAAGCAAATCCTGATGGGCGCAGCTGCAGACGCGCTCGGACTCGATGCCGAATGCAGTACCACCGAACTCAAGGCGGCATTAGACCAGGCAATTCAACGCGCACGTGACGCAGATATCAAGATCCAGGAAACTCTCAGCCAGGCTGAACAGCAAGTCAACGAGTACAAACAGCGCGCGGATTCCGCTGAGCAATCCCGCATTGAAGCCGAGGACAAGGTCGAGGCGGCCATTAAAGTGCGCGAACAGGCCGAACGCCAACTCGCCACCGGCAAGGCTGACAACGCCGAGGCTTTAAGAAAGGCCAGGGCGGAAGTGACTGACAAACAGAATCAACTCAAGGCAATCTCCAAGTCGCTAGCGGACACCCCGGAGAACGTGGTGCGCAAACTGAAAACCCTGAAAAAACAGAAAATGGACGAAGCCAAATTACGTGGACAGGCGGAGTCCCGGCTGCAGTCGATGCGCAAGGAAAAATCCAAACTGGAAGCCGACCTTGAAGCAAAAAAATTGACCCTGCAAAGCGCTGCAACATTGCTCGAGCAGACCAGGGCCCTGCATCAGGTCTGTGTTGATGCCGAGGCCAAGATCAAAAAGCTCAGCGACAAAAAAGGTGACCAGCTTAAGGTTCCGAATCTCGACCAGGCCGCGCTTGAAGAGCTCGAAAAAGCGCTCGCCGAAAAATAAACCAGCCAGTTAATCCCGGGCTTGCTGCGACGGAATCTCGAACAGGATACTGGTGCCCTGTCGCGGATTACTCTCCGCCCAGATACGCCCTTGATGCAATGCGATAATTTCGCGGCACACGGACAGTCCCAGGCCGGTACTGCCAGGCTGATTACGATTACTGCTACTCTGGTAAAACTTGTCGAACACCTCGTCAAGTTCTAACGCGGGAATTCCGGGCCCCTGGTCTGAAACCCGAACCAGGAACCCGGTTTCGTAGCGCTCGAGGTCAATTTGAATTTCTCCCGTCTCGGGACTGAACCGAATCGCATTGGCAATAATATTCGTCATAACCTGGATAATCCGGTTGCGGTCACAGGCACAATCTGAATTATCGATAACGGAATCAAATACGCAGTTGAGATTCTTTTTGCGCAATCGCAAATCCTGTTCATTGATACAGTACTTTATCAAATCGGCCAGGTTTACCAGGCTCAGGTCAAGCTGCATCTTTCCGGCCTCGACCTTGGAAAGATCGAGCAGATCATTTAACAGGTAAAGCAGGCGCGTACCACTGAGATGGATATTCTCGAGGTACTGGCGCAGTTTTTCCTGGCTCAATGAGTCGAGTCGTTTAAGGCCGAGTTCGGTAAAACTGAGGATACCGTGCATCGGCGTTCGCAGTTCGTGACTCATCGAAGCCAGGAAATCCGATTTCGATTGATTGGCCCGTTCCGCCGATTCGCGAGCCTGTTGAAGTTCGGTCACGTCGATATAGATCCCGACCCGGGTGCCATCAGGCAGGCGGCGCAGTGCAATCTGAATCCAGCGCCCGTCGGTCAGACGATCGAGCGCTTCAAAGTTCCCTGTTTCATGTTGTAACAATCGCTGCTGCAGCCAGCCTTGCGGGTCTTCGAGCGCATCCTGGTAAACGCCCATCTCGATACCATGCCCAACGAAACGCTCGAAAGGTACCCCTTCGTTGATAAAGAACTGCTGTCGCGGATACAAATCAAAGAACTGGCGATTAAAGCGCTCGATGATGCCGTCACTGTTTACGACCAGGAATCCGCCCGGCACATTTTGTATCGCCGCTTCGAGCATTTCCTCGTTCTTCTGCTTTTCGAATTCCACCTGCTTGCGCTCGGTCACGTCCTGTAAGGTACCGATAACCTCGGTCACCTTGCCATCGGTTACTTTCGAGATATCTGCGCGTTCCAGGATATTGCGAACCTCATCATCAGCGCGCACAACCCGGTATTCGATTTCGAATAAAACCTCGCCAGCCTGGCCTGCTTCGCTGAGCCGTGCTTTCTGATAGGTGGAGTCGACTAGTTCGCGGTCCTCGGGATGCACGATTTCAAGCATAAAGGGATTGTTTGGATCAAAATCGTCTGCGCGCAATCCGTAGATTTTGGCCAACTGCGGCGAAAATGAAACCAGGATATTGTTGACGAAATCCGTGCGGTAGCTACCAGTATTCGAAATGCGCTGGGCTTCATCAAGATCCGCCTCGATCCTTTTGGGTTCGGTCACGTCCTGGATCGATCCGCTGAGTTCTATGACTTCGCCGGAATCCCAGATAGCTTCACCATGCTCGACGAGGTATCTGATATCACCATCTGTTGTCTGGATTCTATACTCGATCTCGTAAGGATTATCCGATGGGTCAAGATTGTTCAAATAGTCAATTATCCGTTCATGGTCGTCCGGGTGGTGACGCTGAATCCAGAAATCACCGGGAAGATCGAAAATTTCATCTTCACTGTAACCAAAAATTCGCGCAAACTCAGGTGAACAGGATATGAGCTGATGCAGTTTTAGATCCCAGCGGAAACTGCCGAACTTTCCCAGCCGCTGGGCATTTTCGAGCTCTTCCTGTTTTTGCCTTGATTCGGTCACATCCTGAACCGTCCATAGCTGTTCAATAACCCTGCCATGACGCCGAACCGAGGTATCACCTCGTTCGACAACATGACGAATGTCGCCATTTGGTCGCACAATACGGAATTCGATCTGAGTTAAACCGTCGGTATTATCTGCTCGAGCGAAATCCAGCCTGGCTCTCTCCAGATCATCGGGATGAATAGCGAAGAACTGATCTTTCTCAATCATCGCCAGCAGCTTTGCTTTCGGCCTGCCGAAGATCCGCGCAAACTCATCGCTACATGTAATCATTCGACCGTTTTCGGGATCCCAGCGAAAACTGCCGATCTTGGCGATATTTTGTGCTGCCTCGAGTTCCGCACCGATGCGTCTGTATTCGGTTACATCCTGGACTGTGCCTATCTGTTCGACGACTTTCCCGTCACGCCACAAAGATGGCGTCAAACGTTCAACAATATACCCGAGCTTTCCGTCGGGAGACTGCAAACGATATTCCACCTCGGTTACCTCTCCAGAAACATGGCTCGATCGGTAGGCCGCTTTTACCCTGTCTAAATCTTCCGGGTCGATAGATTTTTCCTGCCAATTCGCCATTCCCTTTTTTTGTTCGTCTAACGAAAATTTAAATAACCTGGCATACTCCTTTGAACATGAAATCAATTTGTCATGCTCGACATCCCAACAAAAGCTCCCGACCCCGGCAATACGCTGGGCTTCATCGAGCTCATCCTGGATGCGCCTCGACTCGGTCACATCAACGCACAGACCGACCAGTTCGCCCCCCGGGAGTCTTTGTTCGACCAGACGGATGCGAACCCCGTCTTTCAGGTTAAGGTCGAACGGGGTTCCGATCTCGTCTTTCCAGTGCTGTTGGCGCTCGACGATCCAGGCCTGCTTTGCTTCCTCGCTGCTGAATTCCATCTGCATTTCGATCGCGCCAGCAAACACTTCTTCGTAATGCGTACCGGGTTCCAACAGATCGCTAATGCGGTTACAGATTTCCTTAAGACGCGGATTACAGAATATCAGGCGTCGATCGGCGTCAAACAGGTAGAATCCATCGTGCAGCACCGCGGTTGCGTTGTATATCAGTTCCTGGCGATACTGTTGTCTGAGCTCATCTGACATGGCTCCGGCGGCATTAAAGGACGAACCACGATAGCCGAGAAACTTGCCCTTTTCATTAAAATAAGGTTTACCGCTGGTTTGAAAAAGCAGTTCTCGCCCATCCGCCAGCCGACTGCGAAACCTGAAATTCTTAAATGGCTGACGCTCTGCGATGCATTTTTGGTAATCATCCCATTGTTGATCCTCGGCCGGATCAGGTGGATCGAGACGAAGATCGACACGTCTGCGCCCGAGAATATCTTCAGGCCTGGCGCCGATCACATCGAATAAATGCGACGATAAAAACACGAATCGATCCTCCGCATCTGTTTCCCAGAACCACTCCGACGAGATTTCGGTGTACTGATAAATTCGCTCTTCAGCAATCCTTAGTTCCCTGGTTTGACCTGCAAACTCATCCTCGAGTTTTTTGTACAGACTTTCTAAACGTTGCCGTAGTAACCGGGACACAAAAAAAGTGATACAACTACCGATCAGAAACGGCATCAACAGGCTTAACCAGGTCAGATGGGAAAATCCAAAGCTGATGCCTTGTACAAGGCTTACTATCGACATCAAGGCGATGCCACCGAGAACAGCTACGATTGCCGTGCCGTATTTGAAAACCGGGGAAGTTACTGCCTGCGCCATTTATCGATCAATTAGCATTATGGTGACTCGAACATAGCTCAGGTTTTGGTTATTGCGGAAGTAACGGTGGCGCCTCCACCGTGACGAAGGTTTCCGGAAAAAAGCCGTTGAAACGGGTCGCAGCCGAATTGCTGTAGGCCCCGGTCTGACCGATTTCAATCCAGTCGCCCTCTTCCGCGTCAACCGGCAGGTAAAAGGGTGCCGGCAGGATATCCAGGTTGTCGCAGGTTGGCCCCAGGATCGTGAAGTCCTGTTGCTCGGTCGCAATATCACGGGCCGGGTTGATGAGCCTTGCGGGTAGTTTCATTTTGCCCATCAGGGTTTCGGAAAGGCTTTGATAAACACCGTCGTTGATATAGAGCTTGTTATCCTTGCGCAGCTGAATCTGGGTCAACAGGGTACAACCGCTCGCGACCAGGGCCCTTCCCGGTTCACACATCAGCACGCAGTCTCGGCGCAGACGGGACTGGTCGAAGGCCTCCTGGATTGCGTAAAAGTAAGCACTCAGAGCAGGTGGACGATCATCCTCGTACAGGGCAGGAAAACCACCACCGACATCGAGGTAATGCACCGGCACGTTAGCGGCTTCGATGACGTCGAGCGCGGTGTTCATGCCATCAACAAAGGCCTGTGGATTACGGCATTGCGAGCCGACGTGAAACGCGACCCCGGTTTGGAAATGGGCATCATGCACTTTTTTCAGCAGTTCGGGCGCGTCTTCGGCGGCGATTCCGAATTTATCGGAAAGTTGATACTGGGCGTCATGTACCGGGGTTATGATCCGTACCAGGATTACCTTGCCGTCGCCACCACCGGTCACATCGACGATCTTGTTAAGTTCTTTCTCATGATCGATGACGAAGTGATCGATTCCGTATACCTTGCGCGCCGTCATGATCGATGCACGCGCCTTGACCGGATGCATGAAATAACAATCGGCCTGTGGCAAATGCTCGCGTACCAATGCGATTTCAGCCAGCGACGCGGTATCAAAATGTCGAATACCGGCTTCGTACAGGGCCTCTAAAACGGCCAGGTGAGGGTTGCATTTGACCGCGTACATCACCCGGCCTGGAAAGGTATCGAGAAAATAGGTCGCCTGGCGTTTTAGCTCTGCGGGGCGCAGGCAATAAACCGGAAAGCCTGGCTTCAATTCTTCGATCACGTCTTCGACGGTGGCAAAGTTGGGAATCTGGATTTTGGCTGACATAGTTTTACTCGTGAAGTAACGAATATTCTCGCATAGTATTCTAGTAAAGAATATCCTCGATCAAAGCTCGGGAATGTTACCAATCCAGTTGCAAAGATTTTTGTGCGGCCGCCAGAACTTCATCCTCGCTGTCGGTTTCAACTCGAAATCAAGTTCGTAGCCTGCACGCAGTATCAAAAGGCTGCGGCCCTTTGCAGCGACTAGCAAAAACGGTTTCAATAGTTTGCGATCAATATCGATTAATAATTGATCAAGCTCAGAGGCGACGCCGGTTTTCAAAAATTCTATTAAACGCAGATCGATCAAAATCGCATCCCCGGAATTATCGACCCGGTTGATATTCGCGCAAGATTCCGGGTTCAATCCAAGGCTGCGGGCAAACCGATTCAGTACCGGGTCATCGCAGTACCAGGCCAGCTTCGCATTGAATCCCTGTGGTACAACACCCGCCCCCCAGCACCAGAGGCTGTTAATCGGCAACAATCCGCGGCTTGTTCGCTCCGCGTTCACTTCATGCTGGTGCATAAACATCTGGATTTCGTTGAGCAATTGGTACCATCGCAAATTCTGGCGCGACTGCTCGATATAGGGATTTGCGGTTTTTCCCAGCACCGACAGGATATGCGGGTAATGGGTTGGCGCTGTAAACTCCTTCAAATGCAGCAGGAACAGCCCGTCTGCAATTGCAGATATATTACAATCTACATTAAATATATCGTTTAAATCTTTGATTATTATATCTATATCATGCAAATTATTCTGGTTATTCTGAACCGGAACGATTACCGCACTATGCAGGCCGGCCTGCAAATGGATTGCCTGGGACAATAGCAGATGCCCCTGTTGTTGATCTTCATTCCGGGCAAATGCCTGCGCTAATGGCAATCCTGCCGGATCATCGAAACCGAGTGCGGTTTTTAGTATCTCGTCGATACTGTAAGACCGGGTGGAGCGTGGCGTCGCGAAGCGCAGCAATCTATTCAAATGCGGTAATTCGTTGACCAGCAGATCGGCTTCAAGCTCGTCGAGGGGTAAATCGAATAATCCGGGCAGGACTATCTGGACCCTGGCAGGCATGGGCCGAATTAATCCTTCAGACTCGTCGTCAGCAGCTCATTCAGATCATTGGACATTTCACTGCTGGTGAGCATGTTTTCCACTTCTGACTTCATCAATTGCCCCTGCTGGGCGACCAGTTTACGCCAGTGCACGAAAGGATTGGCCAGTCGAGCCGCGACCTGGGGATTGATCGCATCCAGCTCGAGGATTTTCTGCGCGGCCAGGGCGTAACCGGCACCGTCGACCTGGTGGAAGGCGGTCGAATTGGCTATGGTTGACCCAAGCAGCGAACGAGCACGATTGGGATTGGCCAAGGTGTAAGCCGAGTGATTGAACAAAGGCTTTATCTCGTCAAGCGCATTTTCAACACTGCTTGATCCCAAAACGCTAAACCATTTATCCACCACCAGCGGGGTATCCTTCCATTGCTGGTAAAACTGGTTCACGATTTGATCACGCAAATCGTGACGATAATGAACCACCATCTGCAGGCAGGAGATTTGATCGGTCATGTTACCGGCCTGCGTAAATTGCTGTTTACAGTGCTCAAAATACTCGGGCTTCTCAAGATGTAACAGGTAGGCCAGGCTATTGTTTTTCAAACGTCTGCTTGCGATTGCATCGGGATCCAGCCGGTACTCGCCATTATCGACACAATCCAGGTAATGCTTTAGTAACTGGTCTTCATTGTGCGCTGCAATTTGGAGTTTAAGTGCTTCACGTACCGCGCGGATGCGGTGCACATCCACCTGGTCCAGCATTTCGGCAATATATTTTTCGCCCGGCAGCACCATCATCTCGGCTACCAATGCACGATCCATGGGAGATCGTGCAAATACGTCGCCAAAGGCTGTGAGTAGCGGTTGTTGCAATTGCGGCCACTGAGCGGCTTCCCGCTCCATCATCGCCAGCATTACCCTGCTTGCCAGCTGCTGACCTGCCTCCCAGCGATTGAACGGATCGCTATCAAAAACCATTAAACGGGCAAGCTCGTCGTCACCCAGGTCTGTAGTCAGGATAATCGGTGCCGAAAAACCGCGAAACGCCGAAATCATCACCTGCGATGGCATATGCTGAAAACGCAACTCGGTTTCGGGTTCCCTTATATCGACTATCTGTTCAAGGGTTCCGATATCATCGAGCGCCACAGGTTGACCCTGTTTATCGAACAGCGCTAGCCGCATCGGCATATGAAAGGCACGGTTAAGTTCACCCTTGGTGGTCCCGGCACGCTGCGAAACCATCAGCGACAGGATGCCGTTGTCAGAATCGTATTCGCGCTTTATATCAACGCGCGGTGTCCCGGACTGCTCGTACCATCGCTGGAAACGTTCCAGGTCGATGCCCGAGGCGTCCTGCATCGCGCTGCGAAAATCGTCGGTCGTAACCGCCTGGCCGTCATGACGCTCGAAGTACAAATCCATCCCCTTGCGGAAATTATCTGCGCCCAACAGGCAATGCATCATGCGCACCACTTCCGCACCCTTGTTGTAAACCGTGGCGGTATAAAAATTGTTGATTTCCTGGTAAGACGCGGGGCGCACCGGGTGCGCCATTGGACCGGCGTCCTCGCTGAACTGGTGATTACGCAAGCCCCGTACATCGCTGATTCGCTGAATCGCGCGTGAAAACATGTCCGCACTGAATTCCTGGTCGCGAAATACCGTCAGTCCTTCTTTAAGACTAAGCTGAAACCAGTCGCGACAGGTGACACGGTTACCGGTCCAATTGTGAAAGTACTCGTGCGCGATTACACCTTCGATAGCCAGGTAGTCGTCGTCGGTTGCGGTATGAGGATTCGCCAGCACATACCTGGTGTTGAATACATTGAGCCCCTTGTTCTCCATGGCCCCCATATTGAAGTCATCCACCGCGACGATCATGTATAGATCGAGGTCATACTCGAGACCGTAGACCTCCTCGTCCCAGCGCATCGCTTTTTGCAGCGACGCCATCGCATGACCGCACTTGTCCCGATTATGGTGCTCGGTAAAAATCTGCAGCTGAACCTCTCTTCCCGAGCTGGTTGAAAACCGGTCTTCAATGCAGGCCAGGTCGCCCGCTACCAACGCGAATAGATAGCTCGGCTTCGGATAAGGATCATGCCAGCTTACCCAGTGGCGCTCACCATCCTCTCCGCTATCTACCCGGTTACCGTTCGACAGTAACATCGGGTAGCTGGCCTTGTCCGCATGGATCTCGGTACTGAACACCGACATGACATCAGGGCGATCGAGGTAGTAGGTGATGTAGCGAAAACCTTCTGCTTCGCACTGGGTGCAAAAGTTTCCATTGGACAGGTACAAACCCTCGAGACGGGTATTTGCCGCGGCGTCGATTTCGACTTCACAACTTAACTCGAACTGGTCCGGAACCGACTTGATCGTCAGCGTCTCGGCTTCCAGGCGATAGTCTTCCGCTGACAGTGAATTGCCGTCCACGCTGAGCCCGATAAGTTTCAGCTCGATTCCATCGAGAACCAGCTCGGCGACATTGTTGTGAGATGTCCGCCGCATTTGCAGCGAGCTGCTCACTCGAGTTCGGTGTTCATCAAGATGAAATACCAGCTGCGTTTTCGTGATCTCGAAGCCGGGTGGCTGATAGTCCTTTAAATGCTTGCGCAGGTGCTTATCGGTTTTCATTTTAGAAGCCTGAAAATAGGTCGCATAAGTGTACCCTAAGGAGTATCATTCGCGTCATTTTTCATTCCCCGGAGATTCAATAATGGCCGTCGAACGCACCCTTTCAATCATCAAACCCGACGCGGTAGCCAAGAACGTCATTGGCGAGATTTACAATCGCTTTGAAAAAGCCGGTTTACGTATCATTGCCGCGCGCATGGAGCACTTAAGCGCCGAGAAAGCAGGTGAGTTTTACGCGGTGCACAAAGAGCGTCCCTTTTACGACGACCTGGTCGAGTTCATGACTTCAGGGCCCGTCATGGTGCAGGTTCTGGAAGGCGAGGATGCAATCGCGCAGAATCGCGAAGTCATGGGTGCCACCAACCCGGCAGACGCCGCTGCGGGCACCATCCGCGCGGATTTTGCCCAGACGGTCGACGAGAATGCCGTACATGGCTCCGATGGAACCGATACCGCCAGCGTAGAGATCGAATTCTTTTTCGGTAGCGATGGTCTCTGCCCCCGCACTCGATAAAATCAGGCCTGAAATCAGTTAACTTATAGTTACCAATTCTGCCCACCAGGCTGGCAGGTCGGCGAACGAGTCGAGCACCGCGTAAGGCTTTATCGCGCCGCCTAAATCTGCATCACGGAACTTGCCAGTCCTGACCTGTATACCTCGGATACCGCAGCGTTGCGCGGCATCGATATCACCGACGATATCGTCCCCGATCATAAAGGTTTGCCGAGCATTGCATCCCAGCCTGGCCAGCGACGATTCAAAAAAAGCCGGTGCAGGTTTACCGACCACTACGGCTTCACAGGAAGCAGCATGTTCCAGCGCCTTGACGAAGGGCGCAACATCCAGTTGCAGGCCGTCGCGTCCGCGCCAGTAACGTGTCATCCCGAGCGCAATCAACCGCGGTGCTGGATCCTGCATTAAAAACCTGAAAGCACGATTCAATAATTGAAAATCCCAGGCCTCTCCCAGGTCACCGATGATCACTGCATCGACAGCGACATCCTGGTCCAGGTGGATGGATTCGATATCGCCAAAGTCCTGTTTTGTGCCTGAAGGTACAAATAATGCGGCGCTATGCAACTGGTGCTGATCGAGCCATTGGGTCGCGGCGACCACGGGTGTCATAACTTCTTCGATTTGCGCGCTGAAGCCGAGGGTTTCAAACTTGTCCAGTAATGCCTCGCGGGAGCGCGACGTGGTATTGGTAACAAACAGGTGTGGAATTTTCTGTTGCCTGAACCAGTTGAGCGCATCGACCGCACCCGCGATCAAGCGATCGCTCTGGTAAATAACCCCGTCGAGGTCAATCAATACACCCTTGCCGACAATCTTGTTATCCAGCATGACTCTTCAATACGTCGGATCTACCCTGATTCTGAATACTCTAAAAATTCTCTACGGAAAAGTCTCCGAGGTGAATTTCTTGATATTGTACTGCCCCATCACTATCCAACGTGGAGTCGCTCTGCCAGTTCCGGCGAGTTGCAGACCGGGGTGTCTCTCGACAACTCTGGCCAGGCTGCTCTCCTGTTCCGGATCAACGTCAACGATAAAGACGTGCTTTCCTTCCCGCAACTGCGGTTCGAAGCGTTTGAAATCACGATGCGGTACCTGGATTCCAAACAGGCCTCCAGACCAGACACTAAATCCAAACAATACCACCGCCAGGAATATAAATGGCATCCAGGTATAAGTCTCGGGCCAATTGCTGTAGGCAGTTATGACCAGCACCAATGCGGCCAGGGCGACACCTATCCAGGTACCAACTATAATTCCGTGAACCACATCTTTTTTGAAAACAGACTCGATATTGTGCAGGTGGTCGTGTGTTTCTACCGCGGTATCGTCCCGGCTAAAAACGTGAATCTGCGGTCGATGTACACCCCTGTTTTCGAGTTCCACTTCGATTCGGTCGAGGTCATCCAGGTCCTCGCTTACATAGAAATGTCGTTTCATCTTGCATACCCCCGTAGTAACGAGTTGCGGACCAGAATACGCCTGTAACGGGACCGAATCAAGTTGGCCAGATTAGGCTATATTAGTAGTAACTCCCATTGGGGCAGCCTGTTCCAGAGCATGGATTCATGTTAAGGTCCGTCGCTGTCCGCTAAGCAGACCCGACTTGTCATGAGAATTGAAGACGACAGCAAACTCGACTACAAGGACGTCTTGATCCGCCCCAAACGCAGTACCCTGGGCAGCCGCAAGGACGTGGAACTGGAGCGGGAATTCACCTTCCGTAATTACCAGTCCGATAGCGGAGAGCACTACCGCGGCATTCCGATCATGGCGTCTAACATGGACGGTGTCGGTACCTTTGAAATGGCCGACAGCCTGGCTGGCATGGGGCTGTTTACCTGCCTGGTCAAAAACTACGAGACCGACGAACTGATCGGTTTTTTTGGCAAGGACAAAGGCAGTCGAACCGAAAATGTCGCTTACTCGACCGGTATTACAAGCCAGGATTTCGAAAAATTCGAAGCGGTTTATAAACAGACCGGCAGCCGCTTAAAATATGTCTGCGTCGATGTCGCAAACGGCTATTCCGAACGCTTTTCCGATTTTATCAAGCAGCTGAGGGACGCCTACCCCGGTATTGTCATCATCGCGGGTAATGTCGTCACCGGTGAAATGACCGAAGAACTGATATTAAGTGGTGCCGATATCGTCAAGGTCGGCATCGGGCCCGGCAGCGTATGCACCACCCGGATCCAGACCGGAGTCGGATTTCCACAGCTCTCCGCGGTCATCGAGTGTGCCGATTCAGCACACGGTCTCGGCGGTCATATCATTGCCGATGGCGGTTGCACCTGTCCGGGAGACCTGGCCAAGGCATTCGCGGCCGGCGCTGATTATGTCATGCTCGGGGGAATGCTCGCGGGTCATGACGAAGGCGGCGGTGAAATCATTACCCGTTACTTCAAGACCGGTGAAGTCAGGAAAACCGACGCGGGCCTGGAAGACCTGGTCGAGGAACGCAAGTTCGTTAACTTTTACGGTATGAGCTCAAAGGCAGCCAACGAAAAGCACTTCGGCGGGCTCAAGGAATATCGTTCGTCCGAGGGTCGCGAGATCCAGGTCCCCTATCGCGGCAAAATCGAAAACACGATCCAGAACCTGCTCGGCGGGGTACGCAGCACCTGCACCTATGCCGGCGCCAAGAAATTAAAGTGGCTGAGCAAATGCACCACCTTCGTCAAAACCAGCGAGCAATTCAACTCCGTATTCGCCGACCACTAACAAGATAAGCCGCCATCCCGATACATCGGACCGCGACATCCCTGCCGCGCTACACTTCTACAGTCTAAATCCCAACGCAGCTCATCAACATGAAGAGACTTAAAAAAACAAGGGCTGGGCCGTGACATATCTTTTCAGAACGCTGCGCAACAGGGATGTTGCGCGCGAGCCTACATGGATGTATTTACGGCGTTTCTGAAAAGATATGTCACGGCCCAGTCCTATCGAAGGTCTCCTTTTCAGATGATTAGAAGGAAGGCTGTGGTTTAAACTTAGGACTTTTTCAGGATCAGGAATTGCGGCGCCAGCGGTGGAATTTGGCGACCCATTCGAGCAGGCGTTCGGGCACATGCGCGCGTTTCCATTCCCCCGCGGCATACTTGTTCGCCTCGGCAAATGTCGGATAGATATGGATAGTACCGAGAATCTTGTTTAGCCCGAGGCCATGCCTCATCGCCAGCACATACTCGGCGATCAAATCACCTGAATGTTCACCGACGATAGTTACTCCAAGAATTCGGTCCTTGCCTGGTACGGTCAGCACCTTGACAAAACCATGCGCCTCGCTGTCGGCAATGGCACGGTCGAGATCATCAATTCCGTAGCGGGTTACCTCGTATTCGATGCCCTGCTCCTGCGCGTCGCTTTCATTCAATCCGACCCGCGCGATTTCGGGTTCGGTGAAAGTGGCCCACGGGATAACCGAGTAATCCGCCTTGAAACGCTTTACAATACCGAATAGCGAGTTTACCGAGGTATACCAGGCCTGGTGAGCGCCGACATGCGTAAACTGGTAAGGCCCGGTAACATCGCCACAGGCATAAATCGTCGGTATGTTGGTTTGCAGAAACTCGTTTACCTCGATAGTGCGATTAGGATTCAGACGCACCCCGATTTCTTCGAGCCCGAAGCCGCTCGACCTGGGTGACCGCCCAACCGCGACAATAAGCGCATCAAATTCAATTTCGATTTCGCCATCTTTATGCTCCGCCACCAGGTAATCCTTACCCTCGCGCTTGATAAAGCGCTTCGCCTTATGCGCGGTCAGAACCTGCACCCCTTCGTCACTGAATTTCTGCTGCACCATTTCCGAAATCTCCGGATCTTCCCGTAGCAGGATTCGGGGAAGCATTTCAATTTGGGTCACCGCAACACCGAGGCGGGCAAACGCCTGGGTTAACTCCGATCCAATCGGTCCTCCGCCGAGCACCGCCAGTTTGCGTGGCTGGTCACGCATTTCCCAGAGATTATCCGAGGTATAAAAATCAACCTGGTCTATTCCCTCGATAGGCGGCACGAAAGGACTTCCACCGGTGGCGACCACGATGTTACGGGTGCGGATCGTGTTGCCGTTGACTTCGACGGTCCAGGGCGAGGTAATACGCGCCTCGCCGATCACAACATCTACACCGAGGCCGGTGTAGCGTTCGACCGAGTCATGTGGTTCGATTTTCCTGATAATCTGCTGGATTCGCTCCATGACCTCGGCAAAATCAAACTCGGCAGCGGCCTGCTTGATGCCGAATTCCCGGCTACGGGCGATATGCGACATGAATTTCGCTGAGCGTATGATCGCTTTCGACGGCACGCAACCATAGTTAAGGCAGTCACCACCCATCTTGTTCTTTTCAATGAGCGTCACTTTGGCCTTTACCGCGGCAGCGATATATGATGTAACCAGACCCGCCGATCCAGCGCCGATGACAACCAGGTTGGTGTCGAAATCATCCGGCTTTTCAAAACCCTCGAGAGCCTTTCGATTGGCGACCAGCGCCACGATTTTCTTACCGATAAATGGCAGTATTGCGAGCAGTAGAAAAGAAAATATGATTCCGCCACTGAAAATTCCGCTAGCCGATTCTATCTGGGCCAACTGGGTCCCGGCATTCACATAAACCAAAGTGCCCGCGAACATGCCCAGTTGACTGACCCAGAAAAACGTCCACAGGCGCAAAGTGGTCAAGCCCATCACCAGGTTAATAACGAAAAACGGGAATGCGGGTACCAGGCGCAGTGCAAACAGGTAAAACGGGCCGTCCTTTTCAATGCCATCATTGATTGATTTCAGGGATGAGCCAAAGCGCGACTGAACCGTGTCCCTGAACAGATAGCGTGATACCAGGAAGGCAATCGATGCGCCTATCGTGCTGGCAAAGGAAATCAGAATTAGACCGGTGAACAAACCGAAAATTGCTCCCCCGGCCAGGGTCAACACGGCGGCACCGGGAAGCGAAGCACCGGTTATAACGACATACAGCAGAAAGAATCCAATCAGCGTGAGCGCACGATTATCAGCATAATACTGGTCGATAACCTGTTGCTGGGACTTGACGTAATCAAGCGTCAGGTATTGTCCCAGATCAAACTGGAAAAAAATCACCACGATTAGTGCCAACAGGCCCAGCAAAACGATTTTTTTCATAGCGGAGATTCCAGGCTCTTATTTTCGCATCGGAAGCTGTTATTCGTTATTAACCAGTTCGCGCTGTGCAGTATTCTTCAGCCCATTGCAAGTACTCTGCTTCGGGGCCCTCAAAGATTATTTCAGGTTTTTTGTCCTTGATCTGGTAACGGTACATTGGATCGTAATATTGTTCGAGTAAAATTTTAATTCCGTGGTCAAATTCTGCCACGCTGCCATCCTTGAAAAGCATTTTTAAGGCGGATTCAAAGCACTGTTTTACCTGCTGATAACGATCCCCGCCCAGTCGCTTTTGTATTCGTGCCAGGTTGTCCAGTACAAAACGAGTGAACTCTTCCTCGGCACTATCGCCGTATGCCTGCCGGTAACCAGGCCAATTACCCCGGATATAGTCATCGCGGATGAGCTCGATACGAGTTTCAATATCATCTTTCAGAATAGCGCGCGGTGCCTTCAACAAAGCTTTATACAGACAATCAGGCATGTAGACGCGCCCGATCCGTCGCCCTTCATCCTCGACAAAAACAGGCTTGCCCGGATACTTGTCACGATGCTTGATAAACTCGATTGAAACCCTGTTTTCCCAGTCGATAACCGACGGCTGCTGATCCAGGACATCACGTCCAAAGGCCGAGCCGCGGTGGTTGGCGAGACCTTCGAAATCGAGATGATATCGAATTTTTTGCAATACCCTGGTTTTACCGACCCCGGTCAGACCGCTGACACAAACCAGCGGTACTTCCCTGGCAGACTGTTCCAGTTCGTCGATCAGGAAACGACGCATTGCCTTGTAGCCACCGTGCACCAGCGGATATTCGACGCCTTGCTGTTGCAACCACTGCTGGGTGGTCCGGGAGCGTAAGCCGCCGCGAAAACAGTACAGAAATCCTTGCGGGTATTCATTGCAATAGGTTGCCCAGGCCTGCAATCGTTGCGCCCGAATGTCCGGGGTGGCCAGTTCGAGCCCCAGTCGAATCGCTTCCTCCTGTCCCGCATGTTTATAGCGAATCCCGATTTGCTCACGTTGCCGATCATCAAGCAGCGGTAAATTAGTCGACGTCGGAAAAGCACCCTGGCCAAATTCAATCGGTGCGCGAACGTCCATCAACGGGACATCGTCCAAAAAAAGCTGTCGGTAGTCGCTGGTATCGTCTCGCATAAGCGTGCTCAAACTTTATTCCGAAATTCCCAGCAACGATGTATTTTCGGGTTTCGCTTGAAGTCTTCGGGCAGGGTCGCATGGCTTATGTCACGAACTTTGCAGGATTGCTGGATCGCTTCGGCAAGCTTGAAACCACGACGATTCGTTGAAAACAGCAGTAATCCGTCCGCGGCCAGAAGTTTCATCGTCTGATTTATTAAATCTTCGTGATCGCGCTGGATGTCGAGAGTACGCTGCATCTTGCTGGAGTTCGAAAATGACGGCGGATCAAGGAATATCAAATCATAGTCGCGCGGTATCGAAAACCTGTCGGGATTTTTTAATAACTCAACGATGTCGGCGCGCAGGAACGCGTAGCGGGCTTCATCATCGAGCTGATTCAATAAAAAGTTTTCGCGCGCCCACTTCAGATAAGTGGCGGACAAATCGACATTCATCACCGTGCTGGCACCGCCCAGTGCCGCTTGCACCCCGACGGCAGCCGTGTAACAGAAAAGGTTGAGTACCGATTTATCGCGTGCCTCGTGGAACACCCTTTCACGCGTAAGGCGATGATCCAGAAACAAGCCTGAATCGAGGTAATCACTGAGATTTATCAGCAACGACGCTTTGCCCTCGCGTACCTGGTAAAACTCGCCACGATGATCCTGTTTTTGATATTGCCCGGAGCCGCGCTGGCGGCTGCGAATTTTGCAGAATAGCTGATCCTCCGGGATCGAAAAAAAATCCCTGACGACATCGGCTGCAAGACCAATGCGATACTCCGCCTTGTCAGTCTCAATCGAGCTTGGTGCCTGGTATTCCTGCAGGTGAAACCACTCGACCTCGGGCGCAATTTCACTCTGGTACCGATCCAGCGCGAACGCAAACTCCGGCAAATCTGCATCATAGATTCGATAACAACTGACGCCATTCCTGTTCGCCCAGCGCTGTATATGCCTGGCATTCTTGCTCAGCCGATTGCGCAACGGACCGGCCGCTTCGTCAGCAATCGCAGGCGTCGAGGATGCCAGCTCCGTATCTGTAACCTCGCCTGCGGTTTCGAAGATTGCAAACAGGCAATCGAGCGGACCATTTTTAACATCCTTTCTGCTGACTCGTTTCAATTTCAAACGATGCAGTAAATCCGGATTGGCCGATATTATCGCAAGTCTCGCAGGCGCCAGGCGCTGCAAGCAGGCACCGATATCACCATACAGTTGACCCAGGTCCTGACCACCTTGTAAACGATGTCCATAGGGTGGATTACAAATTACCAGGGTATCCCCCGGCGTTGCCGGTAGATCCAGGTCGGCAACCTGTTGGTGCGAGAATTCAATAAACTCCTCAACCCCGGCGCGTTTCGCGTTGGCTCGAGCAATTTCCAGCGCCCCGGCATCGTAGTCGCTGGCATAAATCCTTGCATCGGGATTCATCTCGACCGCCTGGCGCGCCTGTTCAACGCAGTCTTGCCAGAGCTCCGGATCATGCAGCGACCATTTATTAAATCCGAAATATCGCCGCTCGAGTCCCGGAGCAATGTTGGCAGCCATCATTGCAGCTTCAATCGCAAAGGTGCCCGAACCACACATCGGATCAAGCAACTGCAACAGAATCGAGTCAGGTTGACACCAACCCGCCTGGACCAACAGCGCCGCTGCCAGATGCTCCTTCAGTGGAGCGCCCGAGTGTTCAAGTCGATAACCACGTCGGTGCAGGCTTTCACCGGACAAATCGAGGCTAATGCTCGCCTGGTTACGGTGTATATTGACGTGGACCTGGATATCGGGTTGTTTTTTTTCGACCACGGGTCGACTACCACATTGGTCGCGGAACCGGTCGACGATCGCATCTTTTGACTTGAGCGCTACGAATTGCCCATGATTGAGCGTCGAGCGTGACGTGGTCGCCGATACCGCAATGCTGTCGCGCGCATTCAGATGCGATTCCCAGTCAATTTGGTAAATCGCCTGATACAGTTGCGCTTCGTCTTCGACCCGGGTCTGGCAAAGTTCACAAAACACGCGATTAGCAAGCCTTGAATACAGACAAACCTGGTAAACGGTTTCAATTCCCGCGTTGATCTGAACCCCGCCGTACACTTTCGTCAGCACCGCTGCGGACGAACCCGTAATTCGGCGCAACTCGTGAAACAAAAGGGTTTCAAAGCCCTTGTGGCCGGTAACAAATAGCTTGAGATTTTGCATTGAATGTTGTTTTGCGGGTACCACAGGAGGTTAATTTTACGCCTTATGTCACAAATCTGCTGCAAAACGAATAGTAATGAAAATTGAAGCAGGATTTTAGGGTTATTATCGCCTATATTAAGGATACTAAACCGCTTTGAAATTCAGCCCGGATGACAGCTTCAACACAGCGTCAGGATTCTACCTCGACATCAGGCGAGGATACCTTTGCTGAGAGCGCCAGCCTCAGTAAGAAGTTAATTACTGCAATGCTGGTACGCATGATCGAAAGTGCCGGCAGTTATCATGGTTGGAGCCTGTCTGATGAGGACGGCGCTCGCATGGTCAAACTGATCAAACACAAGCAACGTATCATCTGTTCGGCCTTCTGGTTTCAGATGAAAAAGCATTTTTCCGAATTCAAGTCTTCAACTCAAACTCCGTCAAAAGGAAAAGCCGCGACTGACTGGCAGCACCTGGGCCTTTCCGGTGCAACTGAAAAGGTTGAGATCGATGAATTGAAGGCAATCACCTCTCGCTATAGTGAGGCTTTCGAAGAATTTGATAATGCAATTTTGAAACGCCTGCAGACCTGCATCAAGAAATCCCGTGCCAACATCCACCAAAATCCACTCCAGGTTAAGAGGCTGTGCGAGTCCTTTCAGTACGCGATTGACAGCCTCAACCTGGAAGTTAACTATAAGATCGCACTGTACCATTTGTTTGCCGATCGTTTCATCGAGGCACTGGGTCCAACTTACCGACGCATCGACCAGTCTTTATTCGATGCTGGCATGCTGCCAGAAATCCCGGTAGCACGAATTCATCTGCGCAGCATCGACGGTTTGAGCGAGTCAAAATCTCCACAAAGTTTTAAACCGAATCAAAGCGCCTGCCTGCTGGTGTTGCTGCAGCGATTCAAGGAAAAATCTCGCCAGGCTTCGAGCAGTTATAAAAACCTGTTCCCGGAACTGAAACAACGCTTCGCCACCTTTGAACTTAAAGAATATGACAAGCAAATCGAACAACTTAACCAGATGTTCAAATTGATATTCGAAGATGAGGACCTGCCCTCGCCGGTCAAGCAACAGTTAGCGCGCCTGCAAATTTACGTATTCATTACCGCGGTCCAGGAAGACGGATTTCTGCGCCGTTCCAGCAACCCGGCACGACGCCTGCTGGACGGCATAATCGGCAGTGAAGTCGAAATTGCAAAAAGTGGCAATTCCGAATTCTCAGGGATTCGATTCATTCGTGAACATATCGATGGCATGGCAAACCACGGATTTATCACCGTCGACAGTTACTCCGAAATGCTCAAGGGCTACCAGGTCTATGTCAAGGAAAACGAGACCTCGATTCGCAAGACGCGTAAGCTCGAAGCAACGAAAAAGGTTATGCCGCTCGTAACCACCAGTCTTTCCGATCTCACCGCGCCACTCAAGATCCAGGGTACCCGGTTGATTCTGTTCGAAAAAGTCTGGCTGCCGCTGATGGTGCAAATCGCGTTGCGACAGGGAATGGACTCCGATCCCTGGCACAAGGTGATTGCGATGGTAAAGAAACAGGTCTGGTCGCTAATCCCGAAGTCGAACCTGGAAGACCAGGAGAAATTACAGAAGGTGTTGCCGCAGGTTGCCCATTCGCTACACCGTGCAATGCGTAGCCTTAAGCTGGCCGAGCCATTGCAGCAATCTTTAAGAGATTATCTCAAGCTCGAGCAGCAAAACGTGGTCGAGGAAACGGCACGCAACATCATCGAGGCTAAGCGCAAGACCCGTTCGCTGTCCGCCCAGTCATTCGCACCGGTGGAAGAAGATACCACCGAGTTTGACGAAATGATGCAGACCGGTATTTTCCAGATCCCGGCAGAAATGGCCGACGCCTTTAAAACAGTTAAACCCGACAAACCCAAAAAAATCAGCCAGGTCGACGCGCTCTCGACCGGCGAATGGGTAAATATGAGACTGGAAGGGACCAAGATGCTGGTCAAGCTGGCCTGGAAGGCAGAGGATTCCAGCCTTTTTATTTTCGTTGACCGCGACGGCAAACGAATTTGCGAACTCGATGCAACCAAACTGGCACAGCAGTTTGAATCCGGTGATATATCGCTAATGGACTCGGGATCGGCTGACTCGGAAAAAACCCAGTTCAGCTTTATGAAATCCCTGTAGACCGACGCAGGGTTTATACCCCGAGCAGCAACCTGGCCGGATCTTCCAATACGTTCTTGATAGTCACCAAAAACTGAACTGCTTCCTTGCCATCGATGATGCGATGGTCATAGGTCAGCGCGAGATACATCATCGGGCGCACCACGATTTCCCCATCGATCACCACGGGGCGCTGCTGGATTGAATGCATCCCAAGAATTGCAGACTGCGGCGGATTCAGGATTGGCGTGGATAGCATCGAGCCGAATATGCCGCCATTGGTGATGCTGAACGTGCCGCCGGTTAATTCTTCAATACCCAGCTTGCCATCGCGCGCACGCATTCCCATGTCCCTGATTGAATTTTCGATCTCGGCATAACTCATTTGATCGGCATCACGCAGGATTGGAACCACCAGTCCACGATCCGAGCTCACTGCGATCCCGATATCAAAATAATCATGGTAGACAATTTCGTCACCGTCGATGGAGGCGTTAACTGCTGGAAAGCGCTTTAATGCCTCGACCGCTGCACTGGTAAAAAAGGACATCATGCCAAGTTTGACACCATGCGCCTTTTCAAAGGCATCGCGGTACTGGGCGCGGGAATCCATCATCGGCTTCAAATTCACTTCGTTGAAAGTGGTTAGCAGTGCCGCGGTGTTTTGCGCTTGCTTGAGGCGTTCAGCAATCTTTGCACGCAAACGGCTCATCGGCACCCGGCGATCGTTACGCCCAGCTGACGGAACCGACACCGCCGGCGCTGTTACAGCGGCGGGAGCATCAGCCTTGGTGGCAGTTTGCTGTTGTTGCAGATAGCGCTCGACGTCTGCTTTTAGTAATGCACCTTTTTTACCAGTCGCCGGAATATTGTCAGCGGACAAATTATTTTCGCTGAGCAGTTTGCGCACTGCCGGGCTAGCCCTGCTTGCAGCGGTACTTTCTTCCACGGTGGCTGTGGCATCATCCGCTTCGCTTGATTCGACGGTTTCGGGTTGCGCTGCCGCTGCAGCCGGAGCTGACGCCGCGGCCTCGGTATCGATCACGCCAAGAACATCACCATTCTTTACCGTGGCACCCGATTCATATGCAATCGATTTAATCACACCGGCTTTGCTGGCAACGATTTCAAGCACCACCTTGTCGGTTTCAAGGTCAACGATGTTTTCATCGACCGCGACGCTATCCCCTACCTTTTTGTGCCAATCACCCAGAGTCCCCTCGGCTACCGATTCGGGTAGTACCGGTACTTTGATTTCAACCTGCATTGCTTACTCCAGTTTTATTCTTTGTTGTTGCGTTAATCGAGTTTATCCGAGTAATCGGCTTCGAATGCATCTTTCACCAAGTGGGCTTCCTGGCTTTGGTGCAACGCCATGTAACCGACCGCGGGTGATGCAGCCGAAATGCGGCCCGCGTATTGTACCTGTATCGGCGTAAAAATCTCGTTCAGCCGACTCTTGAATTCACGGAACATCCCCTGGTTACGAGGTTCATCCTGACACCAGACAACATTTTCCAGTGCGGGGTAGCGCTCGTGCATCGCATTCAGATCCATCTTGGGGAACGGATACAGCTGTTCGATCCTGGCGATTGCTGTGCTGTGATCATATTGTTGTTCGCGTGACTCGTATAGCTTGTAGAATATCTTGCCGCTGCACAGGATCAGGCGTTTGACCTTTTTGTCATCGATTTCATCAATTTCCGGAATGACCTTCATGAATTCGCCGTCACTATAGGCACTCAGTGGCGATACCGCCCGCTCGTGACGTAACAGGCTCTTGGGACTCATGACGATTAATGGCTTGCGGAAGCCACAGACCATTTGGCTGCGCAGCAAGTGGAAGATCTGCTCCGGCAAAGTGGGTTGCACCACACGCATATTATGTTGCGCGCACAACTCGAGGTAGCGTTCTATGCGCGCCGAGGAATGTTCCGGGCCCTGGCCTTCGTACCCGTGGGGCAGCAGCATCACCAGGCCGTTGAGCCGGCCCCATTTCATTTCTCCCGAACTGATAAACTGATCGATGACGACCTGGGCACCGTTGGCGAAGTCACCGAACTGGGCTTCCCAGATAACCAGCGAGTGTGGGTCTGTCGAGGCGTATCCATATTCGAAACCCAGTACCGCTTCTTCTGATAAAAAAGAGTTGATGACTTCGAAGCGCGGCTGACCTTTGGCGATATGCTTCAGGGGCTTGTAAATCTCGCCGGTGTTCTGTTCGTGCAGTGCGGCGTGACGATGGAAGAACGTGCCACGCTCGCTGTCCTGTCCCGAAAGCCTTACGCGATAACCATCATCGAGCAGGGTAGCGTAGGCAAGGTTCTCCGCAAAACCCCAGTCGCCGGGGATTTCACCGTCAAGCATTTTCTGTCGATTCTCCATGATCTTGGCGACCCGCGGATGGAGCTTGAAGCCTTCCGGCAGGGTCAGAATGCTTTTGCCCAGCTGCTGAATCCTGTCAGCATCGACCGCGGTATTCGGGGTGCTATTGACATCGCCGTCATTCAGGCCGGCCCAGTCCCGCGCCGCTGTCGGTTCGAGCCCCGATATAACATTCAAAGCAACCGCACCGCCCTCGTCCAGGGCTCGACGGTAGTCCGCTATCATTTGATCGACTTTCTCACGCGTGGTGAAACCTTCGCTGATCAAACGCTCGGCGTGCAGCTCGGCCAGCCGTGGATGTTTCCGGATCGCCTGGTACATCAGTGGCTGGGTTACCGCTGGCTCATCAGCCTCGTTGTGACCGTAACGTCGATAACAAACCATGTCGATGACGACGTCCTTCTGGAAAGTTTCGCGATACTTGACCGCGATCTCGGCGATAAACACGCAGGCTTCGGGATCGTCACCGTTAACATGAAAAATCGGCGCCTGCACGATGCGAGCCACCTCGGTGCAGTAAAACGAGGAACGCATATCACGCGGATTACTGGTGGTAAACCCGATCTGGTTGTTGACGATGATGTGAATCGTGCCACCGGTCTTGTAACCGCGGGTCTCACACATGTTAAAGGTTTCCATCACCACCCCCTGGCCAGCGAAGGCCGAATCGCCGTGAATCAATACCGGCAATACGTCATTGGTTTTTCGGTCGTCCAGGCGGCGTTGACGGGCACGAACCGAACCCTCCACCACGGGGTCCACGATCTCCAGATGCGATGGATTAAATGCCAGGGCCAGGTGCATCGGCCCCGAATCGGTGTAAATATCCGAAGAAAAACCCTGGTGGTATTTAACATCGTAGTTGTAACGTTCATCGAGATCGATATTGCCCTCGAACTCATCAAACAGATCGCTGGGCATCTTGCCGAAAATATTGGTGAGCACATTCAGGCGCCCGCGATGGGCCATGCCGATCACAACCTCGTGCGTACTGGTGACACCGGCCTGTTGCACCACCCGATCCAGAATCGGGATCAGCGATTCACCACCTTCCAGGGAAAAGCGCTTCTGCCCGATATAGCGGGTATGCAGGTATTTTTCGAGATTCTCCGCGGCAATAATGCGGTCAAAAATCCGATTACGGCGGCCTTCCCTGAAATTTGGCTTCGCCAGCGTGGTCTCGATCTGCACCTGGATCCAGCGCTTTTCCGCGCGGTCCTCGATATGCATGTACTCCAGGCCGATTGTTCCGCAATAAATACTTTCCAGGCGCTCGATAATCTGCCGCAGCGGTGCATCCTCGATGCCGAATAAAGAGCCGGAACTAAAAACCGAGTCGAGGTCTGCCTCGGATAAATCGTTTCCGGCAAGTGTCATATCCTTGATTTCGGGGATCTTGGCGAGACCTAATGGATCAAGGCGTGCTTTCTGATGCCCCTTGACGCGGTAAACGTTGATTAACTGGAACACCCTGAGCTGCTTGTCATCGTGTTGATGCAGCTCGGTTTCGCTAATGCCATTGCCACGCCGCTTGTTGAGTACCGCAGATCTCATTTGCGCCTGGATTTCGAGGTGATCCTGATCGGGGGCCAGCTCACCATTCTTTAGTTCCGCGAACCAGTCGCGCCAGTTTTCATCGACCGCGTTCTCGTCTTTCAGGTACCTCGAGTAGAGTTCCTCGATAAATGCAGCGTTAATCCCGTGAAGATAACTCTGTTGCTGCATCTTTTTCATGCTCATGACGGCTTACCTTTGGGCTGATATGTTGGTCGGTAGTGCGGATTTCATGTGCCACATAATAACTTAAGTCGGGACATTAATAAGCTAAAAATTACGCCACGTTGCGAGGCGAAAAAACAGGCAATTTGTCAATATCATCAGATGCATCGATTCAATATGCCAATCAAGCTGTTTTTAATTATCTAAGCGCTGTTAGAATACGCCAATTCTCAAGCTGGGCTGACCGCATGGCGCAATACATATATACCATGAGCGGAGTAGGCAAAGTGGTGCCTCCGCAAAACGAAATCCTGAAAAATATTTCGCTCAATTTTTTCCCGGGCGCCAAGATTGGCGTGCTGGGTTATAACGGCGCGGGTAAATCAACACTGCTGCGAATCATGGCCGGCGTCGATACCGAGTATAGCGGGGAAGCGCGACCTCAAACCGGGATCAAGATCGGTTACCTGCCGCAGGAACCCGAGCTCGATAACAACCTGGACGTGCGCGGTAACGTTGAACTGGGGGTAGCAGAAACCAAAACGCTGCTCGACCAGTTTAACGAAGTCAACATGAAATTTGCCGAACCCATGTCTGACGACGAAATGAATGACTTGCTGGCAAAGCAGGCTGAATTACAGGAAAAAATTGAAGCCGCCGGGGCCTGGGACCTCGACCGCAAGCTGGATGTTGCCGCTGATGCGCTGCGCCTGCCACCCTGGGATGCGGCGGTAGAACACTTGTCTGGCGGCGAAAAACGGCGCGTAGCGCTATGTCGTTTGTTACTGTCGAATCCCGATATGTTGATCCTGGACGAACCCACTAACCACCTGGACGCCGAATCGGTCGCCTGGCTCGAACGTTTTCTCAAGGACTTCCCCGGAACCGTGGTCGCGGTAACCCATGATCGCTACTTTCTTGATAATGTTGCCGGCTGGATTCTCGAACTCGATCGCGGGCACGGAATTCCCTGGGAAGGGAACTACTCTTCCTGGCTCGAACAAAAGCAGAAACGACTGGAGCACGAGGAACGCTCCGAGAAGGCCCGCCTGAAATCGATGCAGGCCGAACTCGAGTGGGTACATGCAAATCCGAAAGGTCGCCAGTCAAAAAGCAAGGCCCGGCTGAAACGCTTCGAAGAAATGTCTTCGCAGGAATACCAGAAGCGTTCTGAAACACGGGAGCTCTATATCCCCCCTGGACCCAGACTCGGTGACGTCGTGGTCGAAATCGATGGTGGCAAAAAATCCTATGGCGACAAGCTGCTGTACCAGGACCTTGAATTCAAACTGCCTCGCGGTGGCATCGTCGGCATCATAGGCCCCAATGGTGCCGGTAAAACCACGCTGTTTCGCATTATCGTGGATCAGGACAGACTCGATGAAGGCAGCATCAAGATCGGTGACACCGTAAAAGTCGCCTATGTCGATCAATCCCGGGATGATCTCGATGGCAGCAAGACGGTCTGGGAAGAACTGTCCGACGGGCTCGATAATATCGTGGTCGGCAGTTACGAAGTGCCCTCACGTGCCTATGTCTCGCGCTTCAACTTTCGTGGCGCCGCACAGCAGAAGTTTGTCAAGGATCTCTCCGGCGGTGAACGCAATCGGCTGCACCTGGCCAAGCTGCTCAAAAGCGGTGGCAACCTGCTGTTGCTGGACGAACCAACCAACGACCTCGATGTTGAGACCCTGCGTGCACTTGAAGAAGCAATTCTGGATTTTCCGGGTTGCGTGGTCGTGATTTCTCACGATCGCTGGTTTCTTGATCGAATCGCAACCCACATTATCGCGTTTGAAGGTAATAGCGAAGTCTATACTTACGAGGGAAACTACAGCGAGTATGAATCCCATCGCAAGCAACGCCTGGGCCAGGATGCCGATCAACCGCACCGGATTAAGTACAAGAAGCTAGATGCCTGATATCGAGAAACTATTCAAACGCCTCGACCTGCTACTCGACCGAATAGAGAAAATTGTTCCTGGTCAAAACCAAACCAGGACCGAGCCGGGCTATTCTGCCTATCGCTGGTCTGCCGGTGGCCTGGAAGGAATTGCGCAGTTCGACCAGGTCGATAAAAATGAGCTATTGCACCTTGAACGCCAGCAAAACCTGCTGTTTCGGAACACTGCCCAGTTCCTCGACGACAAGATTGCCAACAATGCCCTGTTATGGGGTGCGCGTGGCACCGGCAAGTCGTCGCTGATCAAAGCACAGTTATCCGAGTTCCAGGACCGTGGCCTGTGTATCGTAGAAATTCCGAAAGCAGCCACCAGCGAGCTTTTCGAGGTAATCCGAATCCTGGCCAGCGATGGGCGAAAATTCATTGTTTACCTGGATGACTTGTCCTTTGAGGCCAATGACGATTCCTACAAGGCGCTCAAGGCCTGTCTCGAGGGCTCGCTGCAACCACAGCCCGACAATGTCATTATTTACGCAACTTCGAACCGACGCCACCTGATGCCCGAATCGATGCAGGATAATCTCGACAGCACCATGGTCGATGGTCAGTTACATCCCAGTGACAGCATCGAGGAGAAAATTTCCTTGTCCGACCGTTTCGGGTTGTGGCTCTCGTTCCATCCGTTCACCCAGGATCAATACCTGGCGGTAGTCGAGCAAACCCTGAAAGCCAGATCTTTGGAAATGAATGATGATGCGCGCATTGAAGCGCTGCGGTTTGCGACGCAACGCGGATCACGCAGCGGTCGTATTGCGGTGCAGTTCGTCGCCTACTGGGAAAGCATCAACTAGTTAGCCCCACTTTCGCGGCGGTCCGACGTATCGGGATAATGGAACTATTCAGAACGCTGTTAACGCATGGTGAACGGATTTGCCATCGGTTCACTGGAGATATTAATCCACACTGTCTTGGTACGCGTGTAATCATAAATCGTGTCGATCCCGCTTTCACGACCGGGGCCGCTGTTTTTGAATCCACCAAACGGGGCAATCGGTGAAATCACGCGGTAGGTGTTGACCCAGACGATCCCCGAATGAATCGCATCAGATACGCGTAAAGCGCGCGCGACATTGGAAGTAAAGACACCCGAGCCAAGACCAAAATCGGAGTTGTTGGCCATCTCGATCGCCTCTTCCTCGGTGTCGAAACTCAGTGCCGAAAGAACGGGGCCGAACATTTCCTCGCGCACCGTACGGATATCCTGGTGCGGGCAATCAAGTATGGTGGGGCTATAGTACCAACCGCTATCAAATCCTTCGGGACGCCTACCGCCGATTAACAGTTTTGCCCCTTCCCTGACTGCATCGTCGACCGACTCACTGATATGCTCGAGTTGTTCCCGGGTGCACAGGGGGCCGACCTGGGTATCATCGGCGAGCGGATCGCCGATGCAAATCTGGCCGGCGCGCTCGACCAGCTTTTCAAGCACCTGCTTGCGAATGCCAGACTGAATAAACACCCTCGAACCCGCCACACAACTCTGTCCTGTGGCGCCGAAATTACCGGCGATTATGCCGTTAACGGCACCTTCGATGTCGGCGTCATCAAAAACCAGGATCGGGGACTTGCCACCCAGTTCGAGCGATACCACGGCAAAGTTTTCAGCCGTATTACGTACGATATGACGAGCGGTTTCAGGTCCCCCGGTAAATGCAACCCGGGCAACATCCGCATGGCTGGTCAGTAGTCGTCCACAGGGCTCGCCGTAACCGGTAATAACGTTAACCACCCCAGCAGGAAATCCTGCTTCATCGACGATCCTGGCAAATTCGAACATCGGTGCAGGTGCCATCTCGGAAGCCTTTAGCACCACTGTATTACCGGCGGCCAGTGCAGGCCCCAACTTGGTCGCGGTTAGAAACATTTGCGCATTCCACGGCACAACGGCTGCCACTACGCCGATCGGAACGCGCTTGGTATAGACGTGCATATCAGGTTTATCGATTGGCAGTGTGGCTCCCTGAATTTTGTCAGCAAGGCCTGCGAAGTAGTAATAGTAATCAGCAACATAGCCAGTCTGGGCACGGGTTTCCCTGGCCAGCTTACCGCTATCGATAGTCTCGATCTCGCCCAGCATCTGTGAATTCTGGGCGATCAAGTCGCCCAGGCGGTGCAGTAATTTTCCGCGCTGGGTCGCGTTCATCTCCGCCCAGGGACCCTTATTCAATGCACGGCTGGCAGCTGCCACTGCCCGGTTTACTTCAGTTTCGCCGGCGATAGCGGCAGTTGCCCATACCTCGCCAGTGGCAGGATTTATCGATTCAAGTTTTGCTCCGTCCGCCGCATCACACCATTCGCCATCGATGTACATTTGGTAATGCTTCATAGTTATATCCCGGATATCTCACTGGCACCAAGACTAGCGTTAAATTCCGGCAGATTAAAGCGAAATTCGGTAACAAGGGTTAGTATGCGCATAATCAATCGCGACCAGCGCTGTTATGAACGATAAATCCTCACCAAACAAATCTAATCCGACTGCAGAAGCCGCCATGGCGCGACACGTCGAAGCCATTCGACGAGTCAGAGTTGACCACGAATATGCTTACGACAGCGATGGCCTGATGAATAAGAAACTGGAGTTTTTGGCCAGTCATTGCGGCATGGTACTGGACATAGGCCAATCAACCCGCGATAAGGTCAGACTCTTCGAGCAGCGACAGATAGAAAGCATGAACATTAAACTTGAGGATCCACCGGCTGATATTATCGACGACATCTGCGCCCCAAGCAGACTGCAATACGAGCGTTATGACGGCATTGTTTGTCTTTCGGTGCTGGAACACGTCTATGACCCGTTCGCAGCAACCCGAGAAATTTTCCGTTTGCTACAACCCGGGGGCTACTTATTTCTGCATCTGCCTTTCCTGTTTCGCTACCATGCCCCGCAGGATCTCGGCTTCACCGATAGTTACCGGTTTAGCCGGGATGGCATGGCCTGGTTGCTGCGCGATTTTTCGGAAGTCACGCTGTACTCGATACGCGGTCCCTATTCGTCTATTTTCAACCTGCATCGAAGCTGGAAGAAAAGTGTCGAAAAACACCTCGGTATGGCGCCTGCTCGCTGGTTAGATCGAATCGGAATTCGATTTTTCGGCCGTCCAACCAGCGCACTGCAGGTCTCCGGTTACTATGCCTGGGCTAAAAAATAGCAGCTTTGCTGCCAGGAAATACCAGTTAGCCAGTAAAATTGGAGGCCTGAACCTTACTGAAGCCCTTGAAATATGGACAACCACGTGCCAATCTTTAGTCATTAACTCAATCAAAACGTGTGTTAAGCGTTTGGAGCACGTAACTTGGACCTCGCAGAAGAAACCGATTTACTCCGCAAGATTCCATTGTTTGCCAAGATGGAAACCTCGAAGCTGAAGCTGTTGGCTTTTGCCAGCGAGATCGTGGCTTTCGATACGGGCGATACCGTTTTCCAGAGCGGCGAAAGCGCAGATTATGCCTACGTTATCATGCATGGCTCGGTCGATATCATCACCGAAACCGATTCCGGACCGGTACTCGTCGCTACATTGACACAAAATCAACTTATCGGAGAGCTGGGATTGCTTAATAATGCACCCAGGAACGCAACTCTCATCGCCAATGATGATCTCAGGGCAATGAAAATTACCGGCGATATGTTTTTCCGAATACTCAGGGAAAATTCTGAGGTCGCACTCGATGTCATTCGTATGTTGAGCGACAAGTTATCCACGACCCACAAACAACTCGAAACCTTACAAAAGCAGGTAAATAAACAGGGCAAGTCTTAATGGCTTCACCCGCGGTGGACAGTATCATCGGTCTCGACCGCTTTCAGGACTTGTGGCGACGCTGTTTAGTAGAAGGCGCGAGGGATGACAGCGCCTCAATTCACCAACGATTGATAAATTCTTATTGCGAACCCCAACGCCACTATCACACACTGGCCCATATCGAACACTGTCTTGGCATGTTCGACCAGTGTAAATCTCTGGTCAACAATCCCGATGCTCTCGAAATCGCGGTCTGGTTTCACGATGTGATATTTGAACCTGGCAGGCACGATAACGAAGCTCTCAGCAAGGAACTCTACCTTTATCTTTCGATAAAGGTTCATGCGCCGGAATTGAGGGAGTTGGTGGATCGATTAATAATGGCTACCCTGCACGACGGCAGTTCTCTCGAAGACGACGATGCACGCTACATGGTCGATATCGATTTATCCAGTTTCGGTCTGTCCTGGGATGAATTTCTGCAGGATAGCGACAACCTGCGGCTGGAGAATCCACAGCTCAGCGATGCCGAGTACTATTTCAACCAGGGAAACTTTCAGAATCATCTCCTCGGCAGGGAGCGTTTTTACCTGTCTGATTTTTTTAACCAACGCTACGAATCACGGGCACGTGAAAACCTGGCCCGATATTTTGAGCGTATTCGTCAGTCATCCTGATCAAACCTTAGTCTTTCGAAGGCGTTAATAAATCCTGGGTAACAGTATAAATCCTGATCGGACGATTTAACCCTCGCACCTTGACTTCGCCCAGTTCCCGAAACTCAAACATGTTCGAGGGGATCTCGGCCAGGGTGCTGTCAGAGACGATAATCCGCGTGCCGTAGTCCTTGTTTAATTGTTCCAGGCGAGCCGTCAGGTTGACGTTATCACCGTGTACCGTGTACCCGACCCGGTCCCCGGAACCGACCAGTCCACCCACTACTGAACCAGTATTGATACCGACCCTTGTGTTGAATGATATGCCTTCTCCAAACTCTACGCCGTCCAGCACGGCCTGAATTTCAAGTGCCGCCCTGACCGCGTTGCTGGCATGATTGACATCCGCTTTCGGAACATTAAAAGTTGCCAATACCGCATCCCCCTGGAATTGACTGATAACGCCGCCAAATCGACTTATCGGACCCGCTATCAAGCTGAAATAACGGTTCAGGGCTTCGATCAATTCTTCCGGAGCCAGTGTTTCGCTGATCGCGGTGAAGCCTTCGATATCGGTAAACAGGATGGTACATTCGCTAACTTCCCCCTTGCCGGTGATGGCGCCCTCTTCTGATTGAATCACCTTTTGTGCGACCTCTTCGGGAACAAATCTCGACAAGTCCCGCGCCGCACTGCCCTCGATTACCGATTCGATGAGCAAGCCCCTGGCCCGGTGCAGTGCCAATGCAAGCACGCCGGTAACCATCAAAATGGACACAATCTTGTCAAACTCCGCGCCGATCAAAACGCTGTTGGAAGTCATGTATTCGACATAATCTCGTGTAATCATGCTGTTGGAGGGATCTACAACCAGCACGTAAACAACCATGAATACCCAGCCGATTGCCGCACTCACGCCGGTTGAAATAACAAAGCGTGGATCGAAGTGCAACGCACGTATCGCGATAAAGATAAACAGGTAGAGCAGCGTCGGTGCCTTAAGGTAAAAGGATGGTGGTTGCTCGTACTGCAGATGGAAACTCCAGATAAGGCCCATTAAAAGAGCAATATCGGCAACCGACGAAAGGTATAACATCCAGTCGGGAAGTTTACGATTTACCGACAGTCCCAGGCGTATCAGGCTGAACACAAGGTACAGCGCCAGTACCCAGGGTACCGGGGCAAAGTCAGCCTCTTGGGAGAAGGTTTTGGGCGCTATTGCATAGAGCAGACCGAAGGTGAAAACAATCGCCAACTGGATCACGCTAATCAGAATTTCACTACGTTCCTGCTGATCCTGTATCGACTTACGCAGTCGCTCGGGTAATATTTGATCCTGGAAATCGCGTCCGAGCAAGGATCGCCGGGATTCGGAACTGTTAGTTGCTATTTTATTATTCAATACCGACTCCAACAGGCGCCTTCTAAATCATAAGACATGATCGGTCACCAATAATTCCAATGCTTGCATATAAAAGCGCCAAACGACAGTGCGTTTACGGCGATTTCAGTGTAGTCTGCGTCGGGTACTCAGCCAGGTACGGATAATAATGACACAGCGACTGGAACAATCCAGAATTCTTATCTATAGCCATGACTCGTTTGGCCTCGGTCACTTGCGCCGCTGTCGTTCGATCGCCCATTCGCTGGTCGCGCGCTACAAGGGGCTATCGGTTCTTATTCTTTCCGGTTCGCCGATTATCGGTAGCTTTGATTTTAAAGCACGTGTCGATTTCGTTCGTATTCCTGGTGTCATTAAGTTAAAGGATGGCGAATATACTTCGCTGGCTCTGCATATCGACCTGGAAGAGACACTGGCGATGAGGGAATCGATTATTTACCACACCGCGGCCACTTTTAAACCCGATATATTTCTCGTTGATAAAGAGCCCACCGGTCTGAAGGGAGAAGTTACCAGCACCCTCGAAATGCTTAAACAGCAGGGTGCTATCAACGTACTCGGATTACGCGACATTATGGATGAACCCTCGCTGTTGAAAAACGAATGGGAGCGTAAAGAAGTTGCACCGGTGCTCGAACATCTCTACCACGATATCTGGGCCTACGGTTTAAAAGAAATGGGCAGTCCCATTGACGGCCTGGGACTGTCCGCCATGATCGAAAACAAGATTTCCTTTACCGGTTACCTGGGACGCGAAATTCCAAGTGATCGTAACTGGATTGCGCCCACTAACCACGATGAACCCTTCATCCTGGTAACCGCTGGCGGTGGCGGTGACGGCGTCGACCTGGTTGACTGGGTCATCCGTGCCTACGAGTCTGGCGGGGAGCAACCGCATCGCGCGATCATCGTAACCGGGCCCTTCATGCCGGCGTCTGAACAACAGACCTTCCATGAACGCTGCGAAGACTTGCCAAATGTCGAAATTATAACCTTCGACAGTCACATCGAATTACTGATGAAGAAGGCTATCGCGATCGTTGCGATGGGTGGCTATAACACATTTTGCGAAATCCTGACCCTCGACAAGCCCGCCTTGATCGTGCCGAGGTCGGTTCCCCGGCAGGAACAGTTAATTCGAGCGGAACGGGCAGTCAGCCTGGGCCTTGCCACAATGCTCGATCCCGCGTCTGGGCTTGACCCGCTGCAAATGGCGGCTGCATTACGTGATTTACCGCAGCAACCCAGGCCCTCGCTGGCACGCATTCCCGGTTTACTTGCAGGGCACGAAACCATAGCCGAAATGGTCCACGAGTATCTCGAACCTTCCGAGCAGAAAAGCATTACCGCCTGAATTCGGAGTCACCGATTAGTTCTTCGTTGCGAGTCATGATCTATGTCCAGCATCTGCTCGGAATCGGGCACTTGCAGCGCTCGCTGTATCTGGCAACCGAGCTTGCGCGACAAAACTTCCAGGTCGAACTGGTATCCGGTGGGATGCCACGCGAACTGACGTTTTCCGAATCCGTTAAGCTCCGGCAATTACCCCCGGTTTACAGTCCCGATGGTAGCTTCAGTCGCCTGCTTGATGCCAGTGGCAAAGACATTGACGATAACTGGCGGGCCCGGCGCAAGCAAAAGCTACTCGCGCTTTTCGAATCCTTCTCGCCGCAGATATTAATTACCGAGACCTTCCCGTTTGGACGGCGCATGATGCGTTTCGAGTTGATACCGTTACTTGAGGCTGCCAGGCACAGTGTTGATTGTGTTCAAGTCATTACCTCGATACGGGATGTTCTCCAGCCAAAAACAAAATCCGGACGAAACGAGGAAATTTGTGAGTTAATCGATCAATATTATGATCACGTTCTGGTTCATGGAGATCAAAAGCTTGCACCGCTTGCCGATAGCTTTGCCCTCGCCGCGTGTATCGATGATAAGGTCTCGTACAGTGGCTATATCTGTGCACCTGGTCATGAATTGGCGCCCGCAGGTGAGGGTGTCGATGAAGTACTGGTTTCTGCTGGCGGCAGCGTTACCGGCCTCGAAATTTTGAAAACTGCAATCGCGGCGAAGCCTTTGTCCGGGTTAAACAAACTGCACTGGCGCCTTCTGGTAAGTCCATCTATTGATGATTCACAGTTTCGAACACTGCAGCAAATTGCCGGTGAAGGATTTAAGATCGAGCGCAATCGATCCGATTTTAGTGATCTGCTAAAACGCGCCAGGCTTTCAATATCGCAAGCAGGCTACAACACGGTGACCGACATTCTCAATAGCGATACCGCGGCAGTCGTGATCCCCTATGCCGAGGCCGACGAAGTTGAACAAACCATGCGGGCACAAATATTGCAGAACCGCGGCCGCCTGGTTCTGCTGCAACAGGATGACCTGGCCCCCGCAGCAATGGCAACCGCCATCGCAAAGGCCGACAAGCAAAATTCCGCACTCGAAGTAAACCTCGCGGGTGGAATAAACAGTGCCACCATGATCCTGGAATGGTTGCGTCGCGCGGGTAAGGAAAATTGAAAAGCCTGGCTGTCCAGGCCTGGCAGTGGCTCGGCCGTGAGCTCGATACCTGGGCGGATACGGGCCGAACAGCTCATTTCTGGTGGCGCGACGACGACGCGACCGAACCGGGTGTCGCCCTCGACAAACTGGTCGGCTTAAGTCACAACTGGGATGTTCCGTTGGCGCTTGCGGTAATCCCGACCGGACTCAATCCCGGACTCGTTGATTTCCTGCAACAGAATTCTTTGACCTGCGTATTTCAACACGGCTTTACGCATGAAAACCACGCAGCGCCGGGGCAACGCAAGCTCGAGCTCGGCGGCACACAAACCATCGAGAAATCGATTGCCAATCTGGAGCAAGGCTACCAGGTACTAAATGAGCATTTCTCTGCTCGATTCAAACCGGTGTTGGTGCCGCCCTGGAACCGGATTGATGACGAGCTTGTTGCCCGCCTGGCCGAAATCGGATTTTGCGGAATTTCAACCATGAAAGTTTGCCGTAACGCCTATCCCGCCCCCGGGTTACGTCAGGTAAACACGCATCTCGATCCGGTTAACTGGCGTTACCAGGGCGGATTCATCGGTGTCTATCCCGCAATCGCGATCCTGGTCCAGCACCTGATTGCAAAACGACTCGGTTACCGCGACGACGATGAACCCACCGGCATCCTGACCCATCACCTGGTCCAAAACGAGGCGGTGTGGCAGTTCCTCGAGGACCTGCTGCAATTCCTGTCGGAACACCCCGCCGCCGCCTGGCTCGACGCCTCCACCATCTGGACAACACCAAAGTCACCCAGGGAAACCCCCATCGACTGACCGGGTGGCCTGCGGCTCCCTAAAAAAGCGTCGATTTTTTAGCACCCGGTCTTTACGTCGACGGGGATTTCCCTGGGTGACCCTTACTTGTCTGGCCACCCCGGATGTATGGGTGCAAAAGTGTACCGAGGCATGGATGCCGCGTTCCGAGGTAGCCCGAGATTTCGGGTGGCTGGGCAGTAGATACTTAGCTAGTGTCGGGGTAAGTTCTCAAAACCGTGTTTTTCAGGGATGAAACGGTCCGGCGCTCCGGACGCGAGCGTACAGGGATGTATTCACAGCGTGTTTTGAGAACTTATTCCGACACTAGCGTTGGCGGGCTATTTACCCGTCGCGGGTTTTTAGTAGGGCAATGGACTGGTAGCTGTCGAGCAGCCTGCCATCGGCAGAGAGTTCGAACTGGTGGAGCGCGTCCCAGGCAAAGTCGACCGGAGACTCGCCGCACATATCCCAATCACATGCGAGCGCATAAATACAGCGAATAATACCCTTGTGCACGACCGCCGCTGTGTCCTGTTGTTGACTGGCAATCTTCCTCAACCAGGTTTGCAGGCGGGCCTGAACCTGCCGTGGACTTTCCCCGCCCGGCGGACAGAAATCGAGCCCCCGGCTCTCGTTAATACGCATCTCGTCACCGAGGCGTTTACGCAATGGTTTCAGGATCTCCCCTTCCCAGTCACCCCAGCTCATCTCGATTAACGCCGCTTCGATGTTGACTGCATCCAGATTCAGCAGCTCGGCGGTCTGGATGGCGCGCCGCAAAGGACTGCAAAACCAACGATAGGCTTGTATTTCCAGGGGCACCGACAACTGCTGGATTTGTTGCCTACCGAGTTCAGACAGGGGCTTGTCAATTCGTCCCTGTACCCGTTTCTCGAGGTTCCAGTCGGTTACTGCATGTCGAAGCAAAGCCAGTTTCATATCCTGTAATCGTCACCGAGCGATTCATTTAATTTGCCAACCAGGGTGTCAATTCCCCGATCCATCGAAAACTCCCGGTGCACACGAGTAAATCCTGCCTGCGCCAATCGATTACGTAACTCGGGATCCCGGATCAACTTTTCCAGCGCCTGTTCCAGTTGCGCGGAATTCTTTTGCTCAACCAACCACCCGGTTTCGGCATGAACGATAAGTTCCGGAATGCCCGATATATTGGTCGACAAGCAGGCCAGGTTCTGGCTTTGCGCCTCCATCAAAACATTAGGTAAACCATCGCGGTCGCCATCCTCAGAAATTTTACTCGGCAGTACGAAAAGGTCCGCTGCACGATATTGAGCCAGTACCTCGGTTTGTGGCAATGCACCCATCCACTCAATGCGCTCATCGATACCAAGCTCTTGCGCCTGCTGCTGTAGCTGTTCGAGTAATTCACCACCACCGATATGAACAAAACGCCAATGCAGCGTCGCCGGCAGTGTTGCCAGTGCAGCTAATAAAAAATCATAACCCTTTTTAACGACCGCACGTCCGACGCTAATCAACCGAACTTCATTGGCAAGGTCACTGCCATCATGCATCGAAGCGGCTTGTTGTTTCTGATCGAAACGATCGAAGTCCAGTCCGTGGTACAGTAGCGTTACCTGGGACTCAGCGACTGCTAACTTTGACAGGTACTCTTTATTCGCCGCGGTACAGGTAACTACCCAGTCGGTGCTGGCCAGCTTTTCGCCAAGCTCCCAGCGGGGAATGGTCCAGATGTCCTTGGCATGAGCCGACACACTCCAGGATCTCCGGCTAATTTTACTGGCATAGTAGCTTACCGACGCGGGGGTATGCATGAAATGCGTATAGTAATGCCGAACCGAATCAGGCATTTCGTGGGCCATAACCAGTGCCTGCGCAAACCGTCGCAACCGGTTGCGCGTGGTATCGCGTCTGAAATCGCGCAGCAAGGTTAACAGGGCGCGCCAGAATCCCGGCTTCCAACAAACCCACAGGCAGGCTCGCAGTACACGTGGGATGTCGTCGTGGACATACTCGGGCAGATAGTAAACCGGCGCTTCAATTTCCGCGTGAATCGGATGCGTGTCGGGATCATAGGGATGGCGCAGCGAAAATATGCAAAGTTCGAAGCCGCGCAATTCTAGTGCCCTGATTTCCTGAGCGACGAAAGTTTCGGACAAGCGCGGATATCCCTTTAAAATGATTGCTAGCCTGGGTGGCATAACCTGTATTTGATATAAATCGACCGATGCGCGATAGTACACCGGCAGGGAATACCGTGCTACCAACCTCAGGCAGGAACCCCAGGTAAAATCAGAATCATAAAACCAGGAATATATGGAACCATCGCTATATAAATATATCTTGATGCATAGCAAGAAGGACCAGTTTGCCCTGGTCTTGCTGTCACTGGCGTCGCTGCCCCTGGTTTATATCACGCTTGAATTACCCAAGAGAATCATCAACCTGCTCGAAGGGATGGAACTCCCTGAAACGATACTCAGTTATGAAGTTGATCGGCTCGAGTATTTACTGATTCTGAGCTTCACCTTTCTATTAGTCGTGCTTGTCAGCGGACTGCTCAAGTATCTCTTGAACCTATACCGCGGCGCCCTCGGCGAACGCGTGCTGCGTCGCTTCAGGTTCGAGCTTTACGAGCGCGTTCTGCGCTTTCCGATTCCACATTTTAAAAGGGTGTCGCAGGGAGAGCTGATCCCGATGATAATGGCTGAAACCGAGCTTCTTGGCGAGTTTATCGGTGAATCTTTTACCTTGCCGGTTTTTCAGGGTGGCATCCTGATAACCTACCTGTTCTTTATCTTCCAGCAGGATCCTTATCTAGGTCTTGCTGCAATTGCACTTTACCCGTTTCAGCTATACGTCATCCCGCGTTTACAGAAACGCGTTAACGAACTGTCGAAAGAGCGCGTGGCAACGGCACGTAATCTATCAGGTCGCATCGGTGAAACGGTTTCCGGAATCGGGGAGGTTCACGCCAACGATACCAGCCACTTTGAGCGCGCCCACATCGGCCAGCGTCTCGGCAAGATCTACCTTATTCGCTTCGCGATTTACAAGCGCAAGTTTTTCATCAAGTTTCTGAACAATTTTATCGCCCAGCTTACGCCCTTTTTCTTTTATTCCGTCGGCGGTTATTTCGTATTGCGCGGCGACCTGTCGATTGGCTCAATGGTCGCGGTGCTGGTAGCCTACAAGGATCTCTCGGGTCCCTGGAAGGAATTGCTGCGCTATTACCAGCGTATGGAAGATATCAGGGTAAAGCACGCGCAAATCATCCAGCAATTCGATCCCCAGAATATGCTTACCGCTGAAATTATCGACCATCGGCCCGAGTCACTTGAGTTGCCGGGCCGTGAAATACAGGCCAATAATATCCGCTACAGTGAAGACGGACTCTATTTCAGTATTGATGGCACCAGTTTCAAATTTCCAATGGATCAACACTATGCCGCGGTGGGACTAGGCAATAGCGGCAAGGACGAACTCGCTTTCCTGGTGTCCAGGTTAACCAATCCAAGCTCGGGCAACATCACCGTAGGCAAATGGAAAATGGAGGATATACCCGAGTCAATCACCGGCACGCGTCTCGGTTACATCGGTGCCGGTGCCTTCATGTTTAACGGTAGCGTACGCGATAACGTTTGCTACGCACTCAAACATCAACCGGTAAAAAAACCAGATGCTGAAAGCAAGGAAATCGAACACGAACGACTGCTCTCCAGGCTGGCGGGAAATACAGACAACCGCTACGACGATGACTGGATCGACCATGCTTCAATTGGCCTCGAGAATCCCAAGCAACTGGATGCACGAATTATTGAAATGCTCAAATGTGTTGAACTGGATGACGAAATCTATCAGTTCGGGTTGCTATCTCATGTCGATCAAGCGAAGAACCCTGAACTCACTGATCGCGTCATGGAAGCTCGAAAACAACTGCGTGACAAGTTCAGGGAACCGGATATTGCGCGACTCGTCGAACCCTTCGACCACGAAAAATACAATCTCAACATGACGGTATCCGAAAACCTGCTGTTTGGAACGGTTTACGGGGAATCTATTAATACTGAACAGCTGATTGACAACTCATTGATTCACAAGATCCTCGGGGAGTTCTTTCTCGACCAGGAATTTCTGAATGCAGGCGCACAGATCGCTGAAATCATGCTCGACCTGTTTTCCGACGTCGAACCAGACAGCGAGCTGTTCGATCAATTCAGCTTCATTAATGCCGACGACCTGCCCGAGTTTAATAAACTGATGCAGCAAACCAGGCAAGACGGTACAGAAAATCTGCCACAGCAAGATAAGCTTCGCCTGATGTCTCTACCATTCAAGCTTATCGTGGCGAGACATCGACTGGGCCTGATAACAGAGCCTATCCAGCAAACGATTCTCGAAGCTCGAAACCGGATCCATGAACTCGCTGCGACCGAGGACCTAGGCATCGAATTTTTCGACGAATCACGTTATAACCCACGTGTTTCGGTGCAGGATAATATCCTCTTTGGCAAGCTGGCATACGGACAGGCGCACGGTCAGCAAAAGGTCAACGAGCTGATTGCCGACGTGGTTGAGACTCTCGGCCTGCGCAACGATATCATCGCGGCCGGACTCGATTATGAGGTTGGCGTTGCTGGTGGGCGCCTGTCCCCGATTCAGCGGCAAAAGCTGGGACTCGCGCGAGTTCTGCTAAAAGCGCCTGATTTCCTGGTTATCAACGAGGCCTTATCAAGCCTGGATCCAGCGAGCCATCGTCGCCTGATTGTCAATGTTAAAAAAGCGATGCAGGGTCGTGGGATTCTATGGATTCTGGGACGGGTTCAGCTAGCCGAGCAGTTCGAAGAAGTCGTGGTAATGGAGCGCGGCAAGATCCTCGATACCGGATCGTTTACCGAGATGAAAGACAAAAACGATCACTTCCAGCTATTGCTGGCCTCGGAGTAACTTCAAGCAGGTTATTCCTGGCGACTGAAAAAGACATGTGTCGTGAACCACCGATCGGCAATTTCACGCCTGATGCCTCCCCATAAACCATCCCAGCTGAGACGCAGTGGTGGGCTAAAGGGCTTCAAACCTGCTCTCGCGCCAAGCTCTATTAAAGTTTTTCGAGTAAAACAGTTGATGTGCTCGAGTGGATGAATCGCGTCGAGGTCCTGAGTCCATCCCCGCTGCGCCAGGTCCCTGGCGACATCACGGCCATCTGGCACGCGGATATAAATAAAACCGGTCGGTTTTAAGCACTGGCACAGTGCCTGCATGGTTTGCACCGGATTGGATAAGTGCTCAAACACCTGGTTTGCATAGATAAAGTCAAAATCATCTACAACCACGGCCAAATCGTCAATAACCGTTACCCCCATTTTTCGTGCGTGTTCGACGCGTTGCGCGGACAATTCATAACCGACGACATTCAAGCCATGCGCCTGTGCCATCCGGCTCCAGTATCCCCATCCCATACCGAAATCCAGCACTCGTATCTGATCAGGCCTTTTGTCAATAATTCTCGACAGCGTACCAACCTGCGCGGTGTACTGACGGTATAACTTCGATTTTGCGGTTTGTTTCTTTTGCAGGCTCAACTGATTGTCGATCCAATTGCGATAAAGTTCCTGCATCGCGTCTTCGTTCAACACGGGATCCTGGTAAATAAATTCACAATTAGCGCAGGCTACAACCCGGTAATTCGCTGACGCTAATTGCTCAAGTGGTACCCTTCCCTGGTAAAACTGTTCGATGAAGGTCGCGAGGCGTTGATCTTGATATGGGATTTCGCAGAGGATTCTGTTGCTGGTCGATTCACACAGGGGGCAACAGTCGCGCTGATGAAATCCGACCGACATCGATTACTTGTAAGGATCAGCCGCGTCTCGTAACCCATCGCCAAAGAAGTTGAAGGTCAGGATTACCAGTATTACCGGCACCACCGGGAATAGCAGCCAGGGATACAGCGCCACCACGTTGATGTTCTGCGCTTCGTTCAATAGCACACCCCAACTCGTTACTGGTGGTCTTAAACCGAGTCCCAGGAAACTCAGCGCGGTTTCACCGAGTATCATTGCCGGCACCGATAGCGTTGCCGACGCGATTAAATGGCTCATGAATCCAGGTAACAGATGTCGACCGATGATACGCCCGGGCTTTGCACCCATGAGCTCGGCCGCGGCGCAATAGTCTTCCTCGCGTAACGACAGTAATTTCGAACGTACCGCGCGCGCCAGGCCGGTCCAGTCGAGCATCGCCAGGATTACGGTAATACCAAAAAATATCAGAATCGGGCTCCAGTTCACCGGTAATACCGCGGACAGGGCCATCCAAAGTGGTAATTCGGGAAACGAACGAATCACCTCAATGATACGTTGCACCGTGGAATCTACCCAACCCCCGTAATAGCCGGCAAGGCCACCAATTACGATTCCCAGGGAAAAGCTGATTATTATTCCGACCAGGCCGATGGTCAGCGATATCCGCGCACCATAGGTAATCCGCGAAAACATGTCGCGTCCCAGGCGGTCGGTACCGAGTAAAAAAAAGGTGCCGTTTTCGGGTGGACATACGAGGTGAAAGCGGGCTTCAAATAAACCCCAGAACCAATAACTGTCACCCTGGCAAAAGAAACGCAGCGGCTGCACATCATCCTTTCGTTCCGGATAGTTACGCTTCAGGATATCCATATCGAGCTCGTAATCCCTGCCGTATACAAAAGGCCCAATGAACTCTCCGTCGTGGAACAGGTGCACGCTCTGCGGTGGCGAATAAATGAATTCGGTATTACGGCTATGCAGGTTATATGGCGCAATCACCTCGCTGAACATGATCGTCGCATAATTCAACGCCAGGATAACGCCACATATTACCGCCAGGCGATGCCGACGCAGCTTCCACCACATCAGTTTCCACTGCGACGCCATGTAGTACTTTTCCTGTGCTGGCGTCAGCGTCTCGATTGAATGCGGATCGAAGGGCTCACGCGAAACGAAATGATCCCTATTCATTTGCTGACTCCTCCACCGAGCCTTACCCGGGGATCGAGCAGCGCCAGCGCTATATCGGAGACCAGTACGCCAACTACGGTCAATACCGCGAGGAACATCAGGAACGATCCCGCCAGGTACATATCCTGGCTTTGCAGCGCGCTTAACAGGATCGGTCCCGTGGTCGGTAACGACATCACCACGGCGACGATTTCGGCACCGGAAATGACAGTGGGCAACAGGTTACCGATATCGGCAACGAAAAAATTAAGCGCGACCCGAAGCGGGTACTTGGTCAGTAATTTGCCTGGTGGCAAACCCTTGGCCCGCCCGGTGGTGACATATTGCTTTTGTAACTCATCGAGCAGGTTGGCGCGCAAGCGCCTGATCATGCCGGCGGTTCCCGAAGTACCGATAACAATTACCGGAATCCACAAATGCTCAAGGATTGAAACCAGCTTATCAATGCTCCACGGGGCGTCGATATATTCCGGATCCATCAAACCGCCTATGCTGGTGCCGAAGTAAACATTTGCGAAATAGAGCATCACCAGCGCGAGCAGGAAGTTCGGTGTCGCAAGGCCCAGGAAACCGAGCGTGGATAATCCATAATCGCCCCAGCTATACTGGTGGGTCGCGGAATAAATGCCAATTGGAAAGGCAACCATCCAGGTAAACAGGATCGTCGCGATCGAAATAATAATAGTCAGGAAAAGTCGATCACCGACTACCTCGGTAACCGGTAAATCATACTCGAACGAGTAACCAAAGTCGCCCTGCAGCATTCCGCTAAGCCAGACCCAGTATTGATGCAGCAATGGCTTGTCAAGCCCGTACTGTTCACGCAGGAACTGGATTTTATTTTCATCTACCGATTCGCCCTGGCTTTGCAGCTCGGCGATATGACTTTCAAGGTAATCCCCTGGAGGCAACTGGATGATCACGAATACCAGCATGCTGATAACCAGCAGCGTCGGTATCATCGTCAGAATTCGGCGCAGAATATAGCCGAGCACTAGCGCCTGGCCTCGTCAAACCAGAAAGTATCAGGTTTATAAATGCCAAAATAGGCACCCGGAGATATGTCATAAAAACCGGTTTGCGGGACATTAAGCAGGTAATTGCTGACCACCACAGGATGCGGCACATGGTTAACAATACCAATGGTGAACATATAATCGCGATGGATGGCTAGCATCTGGTGCCAGATTGACTCGCGCTCTTCATGTGTATAGGCGTGCATCCACTGCTCGTGCAGATCGACCAGTTGTTGCGCTGCCGCCAGGTCTGGCGGTTCCCCACTTTTGCCGCTCGATTCGTAATAGGCCCCCCACTTTGGCCACTGGTACTGGTACTTGGATGTTGGCGCTAACTCGCTCGGGCTGTTTTCCGCGGTCGGTATTGCGTTTTCTAAACCTGACCAGATGGACATCATCGCATCGCCTGAAAAAATACGATTGCGGAATACTTCCCGTGTCGAGGGGATGCTGTAGAGCTTGATGCCAGCCTTCAGCCAGCTATCACTAATGAGCTCGAGAACATCGGTCTGCTCGGTACTTTCACCCGCGGTCTGGATCAGAATTTCCAGTGGTCGACCATCCGACAGCAAGCGCACCCCGCGATCATCACGTTCAGTTAATCCAAGTTCATCCAGCAGCTGGTTAGCGTGCTTCAAATCGAATTCGATCCAGGCAGTTTTATATTCCGGCTTGAAGAATACGTCCTCCTCCAGCACGGTGTTATTGCTCTCCTGGACCAGGCCGAAATAAACCACCTGGTTGATTTCATGACGATGTATCGCCAGTGAAAGCGCGTGTCGAAAGCGCACGTCCCGCATCAGTTCACGATACACCTTGTCATTGGTATTCAGGTTAGGGTAAAGCGCAATATGGGCACCCTTGGCGGTTTGCCAAAGGCGCACGTCAAAATTATTTCGTTTGGACGACGATTTCAGAAAGGTGTAGTTATCCATGCGCAGGTAACGTGCCTGCAGGTCTGACTCATTGGCGCCCGTTTTCGCAGGTACCAGTTTACTGGAAGCGATGTTGATCGCGATCGAATCGATATAAGGCAGCTGCCGACCGTTCTGGTCTACGCGGTGATAGTAAGGATTACGCTTGAATATAAACCGGTCCGATGGGGGATAGGTGGTATTGACCCAGGGCTGCAGGGTTGGCAGGTCGGGATTGGTCGCCTTGTAGGGACGATCTTTATTGACGTGGATCCCGGCCCAGTTGCGTTTGCCGGACTCCTGCACCATCTCGGCCAGCTTTTCCTCGGTTTGATAGCGCGCGTGAAACTGGCGCAGGTAATGTGCTGGTTTGTAGATATAGAGTGGACGCGCTCCTGCCAGTGCCGGCAAAAAATAAGGATTCGGATTGGACCAGCTATAGCGGATCGTGTACGGGTCAGGGAACTCGACGCTGGGCAATTCACCATCGACGATCAGCTGCTTGTTTGGCCCCCCTTTCGATAACTCCGGGTTGTTGGCTATATCCTCCCAGTAGTATCGGAAGTCTTCACTGGTAAATGGATGACCATCCGACCATTTATGCCCTTTACGCAAGTGCAGGGTAAAAATGCGGTTTTCAACAATATCGACGCGTTTCAGAATATCAGGCTTGAGCTCGAGTTCAGGGGTAAAGCCGACCAGGCGTGCATAGCCATAAATCACGATTTGGCGGATATCCTTCTGCTTGCCCATAAGCAGTCGCATTTCACCCCCGTGCTCACCAGGTACCTGGTCCTGGCGTAACTGCGCCACCTGGACATCTTCCGGGACCCTGTCATCAACCGGGGGCAGCTTACCGGATTCGACCAGTTCGAACAGCGAGGGTGTTTCTTTGAGCCAGTCCATCGCCTGTACCCCGACCATGGTGGTCAGGGAAAGAGTGAAAAGTAGACTATTAAGTAAAAGTTTCACGCGGCCAGATCCGATGGTTTGGAACCAACCGCCACCCTGACGAAATGACCATCGCCGAGATCCATGAAATCCGTCTTCTCGATGCCGGCAATCGTAAACGGAAACTGCCATAAAGCGGGTTCGGAAGCGGCGGACTCGGTGATGGCTTCGAAGCTCAATGGTTGTGAGAGTTCTGGATGCGGTACTGCTGAAAGCAGGGCCTGCGTATAGGGATGTACCGGATTTTCGAACAGCCTGTCGCGCGGTGCTAGCTCGACGATACGCCCCCGGCACATTACCGCGATACGGTTGGCGATATAGTGGATCACCGCGAGATTATGCGAAATAAATATATAGGTAAGCCCCAGTTCCTGCTGCAGATCCTTGAGCAGATTCAACACCTGGGCCTGGATAGATACATCCAGCGCCGAAACCGGTTCGTCACAGATTATCAGGGCGGGCTGCAGCGCTAGCGCCCGTGCAATACCGATACGTTGACGTTGGCCACCTGAAAAACTGTGCGGATACCGATTCAGGAAACGCGGATCCATGCCAACCAGCCGCATCAACTCCGTCGCCATTTCACGTTGGTAATCCATGTCGCCCTTATCATGTACCACCAGCGGTTCACGCAGGATATCGAACACGGTCATGCGCGGATTCAAGGCGCTATAGGGATCCTGAAAAATAAACTGCATGTTGCGCCGGAAAGCAAGCAGGTCATCGCCATCGAGTGCTCGCACATCAATCGCCTGGCGGCCGTCGTGATAGATAATATCACCCTGGTCCGGCGTGATCGCACGCATGATAATCTTGCTCAAGGTGGTTTTGCCGCAACCGCTTTCACCTACCACTCCAAAACATTCACCGCGCTCGACTTCGAAAGAAACCTGGTCCACCGCGAGCAACTGCCGCGTTTTCGAGCTTGACCAGTTGCCGCCATGCAGATGATAAGTTTTGCTGAGATCCTTGACTCGCAAATGTGGTTCGCTGGCATTGGGCAACTGATCCGATGGGTGTTTATCAATCAGGGCCCCGGTTTCGGAATGGATCTCTCGCACCGGCACCAGTCGCTCACCCGGTTTCAGATCGAATCTCGGTACCGCGTGCATCAATGCCTTGAGGTATTCATGTTGCGGGTTTTCGAATAGATGCTTTAAAGGGCCGGCCTCCATGACCCTGCCGTGATACATCACGACAACCTGCTCTGCCATGTTGGCGACAACACCCAGGTCATGAGTAATCAGCAATAGCGCCATACCCAACTCGGCCTGCAGTTCCCGGATTAGCTTGAGAATGCGCGCCTGGATCGTAACATCGAGCGCGGTGGTTGGCTCGTCGGCAATCATTAACGACGGATGACATATCATCGCCATCGCAATCATCGCACGCTGCCGCAATCCACCCGAGAGTTCAAACGGAAACATATTCAAGGCCCTGGAGGGCTCGGCAAAGCCGACTTGTTGCAGCATCGCCTCGGTCAGTTTCATGCCTTCCTCGCGACTCGCGTCGCGATGCAGAAACAGGGCCTCGCTAATCTGATCACCAATCGTATGTACCGGCGACAGCGAAGTCATGGGTTCCTGAAAAATTATCGAGATACTGCCGCCACGAATCTGGCGCATTTGCGGGCTTTCCGGGTCGAGCTGCGCGATATCGACTCGCTGCCCGGTCTCCGGGCTATTGAATAGTATTTCGCCGGCACGTATCGTGGCGTTACGCGGCAGGATTCCCATGATCGCCTGCGAGGTAACCGACTTGCCGGACCCCGATTCCCCGACCAGGGCGACGGTCTCGCCTTGGTTTACCTTGAAAGATACATCCTTGAGCGCAGGAACGGGGCTACCCTGCAGATCAAAATCTACCGCCAGATTGTTAACCTCTAGCAAGGCCGGTTGTTGGCTTTTGTCAACGATTTGAAACTCCTCGGTCGAACGGCTGCCTTTTACAGGCTATTATTTTGCCATTATAAGTTATTTCTTGCGGTAATAACCCATATACCAGGCAGCGAATTTTTGCAATCCCTGTTCAATTGAAACGGTTGGTGTATAGCCGGTATCCGCTACCAGGGCATCGATATCGGCAAAGGTATTCTCTACATCACCGGGCTGGGCAGGAAGCATTTCACGACTCGTTGTCTGACCGAAGGCCTGTTCCATTAACTCGATATAATCCAGCAATTCAACCGGCTCTCCCCGCCCGATATTATAAATCCGCCACGGGGCGCGACTGCTCGAGGGGTCAGGGTGCTGGCCCGACCAGTGGGGATTTTCTGCCGGCACGCGATCGAGGCAACGGATTACGCCGTCGACGATATCATCGATATAGGTGAAGTCACGACTGTGGCGACCCTGGTTGAACACCTTTATCGGCTTTCCCTGGATAATGGCGTCGGCAAATAATATGGGTGACATATCCGGTCTGCCCCAGGGGCCGTACACGGTAAAAAATCGCAATCCGGTGCAAGCAATCCGGTACAGATGGCTGTAGCTATGCGCCATTAATTCATTCGCCTTCTTGGTGGCTGCGTACAGCGAAACCGGGTGATCGACATTATCCGAGGTGCTGAAGGGAATCTTTTCGTTGGCACCGTAAACCGAGCTGGAAGATGCGTAAACCAGGTGTTCGATATCGTGATTGCGGCAGCATTCAAGCAAATTGCCAAACCCGACCAGGTTGCTATCGATGTAGGCGCGCGGGTTTTCCAGTGAATAGCGCACACCGGCCTGTGCTGCCATATTAAGTACGCGCTCAAAACCATTTTGCTTGAAAAGTTCTTCCATCGCGTTCGAATCCGCAAGATCCAACTCAACGAAGTGGAAGTTATCGTGGGCATTTAATTGCGCAAGACGAGCCTGTTTCAGACCAACATCGTAGTAGTCATTGAGATTGTCGATACCAACAACTTCATCGCCGCGCTGACATAACTTGTCGGCAAGCGCATAGCCAATAAATCCGGCGGCACCGGTGACCAGTAATTTCATATCTCTCCATCGCTAATGCGCGACATCGCGCAGGCCTGCTTAACGCGCAACCAGGAAAGACTTAACGCTGAAACGTTTTATCGGGCCTACCCGGTGCGCTAACAATATCAATGCGATAATCGCATATATCGTCGGTTCGAGGTAGTCGGCTTTGACCAGCCAGACAAAATGCAGTATGCCAAGCGAAATGATCAGGTAGACCAGTTGGTGCAGGGTTTTCCACTTTTTACCGAGGCGGCGCATCATCGCCTGGTTGGAGGTAATCGCCAATGGCAACATTAACATCAGCGCGCTGAAGCCGAGTGTTATGTAAGGACGCTCGACGATATCCTCGATCATTCCGACCAGGTCGAGCGAATGATCGGCGATAAACCAGATCGAAAAATGACAACAGCCGTAGAAGAAGGTGTAAAGACCCAGTATGCGACGAAACCGGACAAATGCCGCCTGGCCGGTCCACTGTCGTAACGGGCTAATGCTGAGAGTAATCAACAACAGGCGCAGGGTCCAGTCACCCGTTTCATGGGTCAGTTTTTCGACCGGGTTTGCACCCAGTCCATCGTTAAAAGCTGCCCATAGCAAGGCGCTGAAAGGTATTAGGCAAAGCAGGTGGATCACCGGCTTGGCGTAAACCGACTTAAGCGCCGCGGTGAACCACATGTTAGAAATTGACGGTCAGGTCCAGGTCGTCGTATAGCTCGGCGACTTCTTCCCCGTAGCCGTTGAACATCAACGTTTCGCGTTTGAAAATCTCACCGATACGGCGCTCTTTCTTTTGCGACCAGCGCGGATGGTTAACCTCGGGATTAACATTCGAGTAAAATCCATACTCCCCGGGTGCAGCCATGTTCCATGACGTCAGTGGCTGTTCCTCGCTGAACTCGATACCGACAATCGACTTGATGCTTTTGAAGCCGTATTTCCACGGCACCACCAGCCGAATCGGCGCGCCATTTTGATTGGGCATGGTCTTGCCGTACATACCGACCGACAGAATCGTCAACGGATGCATCGCCTCGGCGATGGTCAAACCCTCACGGTAAGGCCAGTTTAATACCGCACGTTGCTGTCCAGGCATGCGCACCGGATCATGCAAGGTCTTGAAACCGATGTATTTGGCTTTCGCGGTCGGCTCAAAAGTTTTCAAGATGGATCCCAACGGAATACCGAGCCATGGAATGACCATTGACCAGGCCTCGACACAGCGCAACCGGTAAATACGTTCCTCAATCGGAAACGGCCTGACCATATCTTCGAGGCCATAGGTGCCTGGTTTTGCACATTCCCCGCTAACCGTGATCTGCCAGTCATCAGTTTTAAAGCGCTTTGAATGTTTCTTCGGGTCTTCCTTGCCGGTACCGAACTCGTAAAAGTTGTTGTAGCTGGTGGCATCTTCTTCTTCGGTAATTTCCTCGTCCAGTGATACCGCCTTTTTCTTGTAGTCTCCGATCTCGAGCGAAGCCTGTGCGGCCGCCCAGGGATTTAACAGCAGCGCGCCACCAATGGTACCTGCCGCTTTCATGAACTCCCGTCGCCTCAGGTACAATGACTCTGGCGTTACCTCGGATTCCGGGATCTCCCAGCGTTTCTTAATCTTGATCATTTTCAGCCCTTTATTATCGAATAGTTTCTAGACATCGCCCGCACCCACTAGTTCCAACTTGCAAACAAATCGCCGCTGTTATCACTCCAACACTGCGAGACGAGTGCAATTGTCCTGGCGTACTGATAGATCCCAACACAGAGGAAGACTGAGATCGTCAGCTAAGGTGAAATCATAACGCTTAATCAATCCACAGCCGCGCGTTACGGAACATACGCATCCATGGGCCGTATTCACCCCACTCACGTGGATGCCAGGAATTCTGCACGCTGCGAAAGATTCGCTCGGGGTGCGGCATCATGATAGTAAATCGTCCATCGTCGTTGCTAAAGCCGTTCAACCCGAGCTCCGATCCATTCGGGTTGAGTGGATAAATTTCACTGGCCTCACCCGTGCCATCGACATAACGCATGCAGGCGAGCTTGCGCTCGAGCAACTCGGTAGCAGAGTAATCCCGGGTTTCAATGCGCCCTTCGCCATGCGCGACCACGACCGGCATCATCGAGCCCTGCATTGCATCGAGAAAAAGCGAGCTCGATTCGAGTATTTCAGCCATTACGAAACGCGCTTCGAATTGCTCCGATTTATTGCGCACGAAACGCGGCCAGTGAGCCGCACCCGGAATCATTTGATAGAGGTTTGACATCATCTGGCAGCCGTTACAAATACCGAGCCCGAAACTGTCCTCGCGATTAAAAAATTCAGAGAATTCGTCAAAGGCACGGCTATTGTACAGAATCGATTTCGACCAGCCCTCCCCCGCTCCGAGCACATCGCCATAGGAAAAACCCCCGCAAGCAGCAATGCCCTGAAAATCTGCAAGGCTCAGGCGCCCGGCGATAATGTCGCTCATATGGACATCGATTGCGCTGAAACCAGCGCGGTCAAAAGCGGCCGCCATTTCGACCTGCCCGTTGACACCTTCCTCGCGCAGTACCGCGATCCTCGGCTTCGCAGCGCCACCGAGAGGCGCACAAATATCTTCGCCGGGATCGAAACTCAGTGCCGAGAAAAGTTTGGCGGGCTGCCCTGGCTGAATTAAATCGAACTCCTGTTGCGCGCATTCCGGATTATCGCGCAGTAACTGCATCTGCAACGAGGTTTGCGCCCAGGCACGCTGCAAATCAACAATAGATTCATCGATAACTACTTCACCGGAATGAACCAGGCGCAACTGTTCATCGTGCCGCGGTTCACCGATTCGATGGTAGATATGATCGAGGTCTGCATCCCGAATCATTGCTTCGACCGCGGGTAAATCCGCCTCTCGTGCCTGCATCACCATACCCAGTTCTTCGGCAAACAATACAGCCAGCACGTCGTCACCAAGGCTGGTGATATCACAATGCAAACCGCTATGACCGGCAAAGGCCATTTCGCATAGTGTCACCATCAGCCCACCGTCAGAGCGATCATGGTAAGCGAGTACCAACCCCTGCTCGAGCATCAGTTGCAGGGTATTAAATGCCCGCTTGAAGAGCCCCGCGTCGTCAAGGTCCGGCCCCTGTGCGCCGGTTTGATCATAGACCTGGGTCAGGGCCGAGGCCCCGAGACGATTCCGACCCTCACCCAGATCAAGCATCAACAGGCATGTATTTTCGTTATCACGCTTGATCTCGGGCGTGACCGTCTTGCGTACGTCGGCAACCGGAGCGAACGCGGAGATAATCAGCGATAGCGGCGCGGTCACCGATTTCTCCAGGGATTCTTCATTCCAGCGTGTCTGCATCGATAGCGAATCCTTGCCGACCGGGATCGTGATACCGAGTTCCGGGCACAGTTCCAGACCGACCGCCTTTACCGTATCGAACAGGCGCGCGTCTTCTCCCGGATGACCGGCAGCTGCCATCCAGTTAGCGGACAACACCGTGCGCGACAGGTCCCCTACCCAGGCCGACCCCATATTGGTCAGGGCTTCACCGATCGCAATGCGTCCGGCGGCAGGGGCATCGAGCAAAGCCAGTGGTGTGCGCTCACCCATGCTCATGACTTCCCCACTGTAACCCCGGTAATCGCTGAGGGTTACCGAGGCATCGGCAACCGCAACCTGCCAGGGACCGACCATCTGGTCTCGGGCCACCAGGCCACTGACCGAACGATCGCCAATACTGATAAGGAAGGTTTTATCCGCGACCGTGGGCAAGCGCAGTACCCGGTACAGCGCATCTTTGAGTTCGACTCCGTTACGATCAAACTCGGGCTGCCGGAATTGAAGATGCTCGACATCACGATGCATCTTCGGCGGTTTGCCGAGCAACACCTCCAGTGGCAGGTCTACCGGGGTATTGTCAAACCGGGGATCCTTGACCTGCAAGCGGGGCTCCTCGGTTGCTTTACCCAGCACCGCGTAAATACAACGCTCTCGCTCGCACAGTGCGATAAATTCTTCGAGGCGTTCATCGCCAACCGCAAGCACATAACGCTCCTGACTTTCATTGCACCAGATTTCCATCGGTGACATGCCGGGCTCGTCATTGGGGACGCGCCTTAAATCGAGTTCTGCACCGCGTCCTGCATCGTTGACCAGCTCGGGTAGAGCATTGGAGAGACCGCCTGCGCCAACATCGTGAATCGACAGGATCGGATTTTCTGCTGCTTGCGCAAAACAGCGATCGATCACTTCCTGCACCCGACGTTGCATTTCCGGGTTGCCACGCTGCACCGAGGCGAAGTCGAGCTGTTCGCTGCTGCTACCGCTCGCCATCGACGAAGCCGCCCCGCCACCGAGTCCAATCAGCATCGCCGGCCCCCCGAGCACAATCACGTTAGCGCCGGGAGGAATATCCTGCTTGTCGACATGTTCCCGTCGGATCAAGCCGACACCACCGGCGACCATGATCGGTTTATGGTAACCGCGCAGTTCCGAGCCGGTTTCGTTGACCACGCTTTGTTCGTAGGTGCGAAAATAACCACAGGTATTTGGACGACCAAACTCGTTATTGAACGACGCCGCCCCGATCGGTCCTTCAAGCATGATATCTAGCGCGGAAGCAATGCGCCCCGGCTTACCATTCTCCTGCTCCCAGGGCTGCTCAAAACCCGGGATCTTCAGGTTCGAAACCGAGAAACCGCAAAGCCCTGCCTTCGGCTTCGATCCGGTACCGGTGGCGCCTTCGTCACGTATTTCGCCACCGGAGCCGGTCGCCGCACCCGGAAACGGGGATATCGCGGTCGGGTGATTATGCGTTTCAACTTTCATCAGGATATCGAGCTGTGTTTCTTCATCCCGATAACCGGCATCCGTTGGTGAAGGTTCAAAGCGGTTGACCTGGAAACCCTCGATTACCGCCGAATTATCGTGGTATGCCGACAGGATACCTTCACTGTGCTGCACGTAGGTGTGCTTGATCATGTTAAACAGGGACTGTTCCTGGTCGACGCCATCAATGGTCCAGCTCGCATTAAAAATTTTATGACGGCAATGCTCGGAATTAGCCTGCGCAAACATCATCAGCTCGACATCGATCGGATTTCTCCCCAGTTCGGCATAGGCTTCAACCAGGTAATCGATTTCATCCGGCGAAAGCGCAAGACCAAGATCGATATTGGCCTGTGCGAGCGCCGCGTGACCCTGCATGCCGGTATCAATCTCCCTCAAAGGCCTGGGCTGATGGGTTTGAAACAGAGCCGCGCAGTCATCGAGGTGGGTAAACACGGTTTCAATCATACGATCGTGTAGCAGCTCAGCAGGCACCTCGTCAGCGGTATCCACTGTATAGAGGATGCCGCGTTCGATGCGATTTACTTGCCCAAGGCCACAGTTGTGCGCGATATCGGTTGCCTTGCTGGCCCAGGGAGAAATTGTCCCCACGCGGGGTACCACGTAGAATTCTTTGCCGTTGGCGCACGCGGGGTCCTGCGCCGGGCCATAGGCCAATAGGTTTCGCAGAACCGTTAATTGGGTCTCATCAAGATTGTTATCGCCGATATCGACAAGATGAATAAAGTGACTACTGAGCCCGTTAACCTTAATTCCCGCGTCGCTCAGTTTTTGTTCTAGTTTTCTAAGTCTGAATTCAGAATGTGCCGGGCTACCGGGCAGGCTTAGCATGTTCTATCAGGTCACTTGGCGGGGATGAAAAGGTGCGCAGATAATAACGGAAAACACCGATGGCTCCAACACAAAAGCGCCCCCGGCTATTAATTCTCGGCAAACGACAGGGTATGGTAACGGTGGAAGCGGATGCTGTCCGACCAGTGTCCGGCCGGAAGTCCGGCTTTTTGCATCAATTCCCCGAGAAATTCGTCCGCAGACGGCAGTTTTTCCCATACCTTGGGTAAAAAAGTTGACCGGTAGCCCCGGTCTTCCATCAGCAAACCGTCCACGCCTGGTTCCAGTTCATCCAGCAGCGATTGTCGCGAAGCAGCTTCGACCGGCTCAAGTTTTGATAGCACCGAGATTTCGATGTGTAAATCATTAACTTCGGTACTATCGACCTTGCCGAATCGATGGTCTCGAAACGCGGCATTGAAAGCCGAACTGGTGACCGCCAGGACCAGTGGGTCTGTCGCCTGCAACGAACCGATACAGCCGCGCAAATCACCAAAACGGGTCAGGGTAATGAAAACAGCCGCTTCGATTCGCAAGTTATCTTCGAAACCCGTGACATCGAGCTGCAACGGCCGGCCCGATTCAAGGCCGGAATGAATCGACTGGCGTGCGATATCAAGCAAGCGGACCTGCTCATCCGCGCTTAGATCAACGCAAAGCGAAGGCTGCATAGCCCACCACTCGATCCGGTTTTCCCGCGGTATCTCCGGAATTGCAGGCATGTAGCAGATCAATTTCTAACGGACGACATTCTGCCGAAGCCATTAAACCGTTAATCGCTCTCGCACCACAAGCCTGTTCACCTTTGAGCGAGGTCGATTTATGTAAAATTTTATCGCAGGTGCCGGCATCGACTCGCTGCGCCTCGGCGTAATTCAAGAAATGCGACAGGTCGGAACTGATGACGATCAGTGTCTGCGGATCATCCGCGAGTGCATCGATAACCGCTGCAACTTGGCTGGCGTTGGCACCGCCCACTACTACCGGGATCAGCGTAAAATCATTCAACACCGTTTGCAGGAACGGTAACTGAACTTCGAGGCTGTGCTCTTCGCGATGTGCTTCGTCCGAGACCTGAACGCCAGGCAAGCTGCGGATATCGGCTAATCCCTTCACGTCCAGGGTTATATTACCTAACGGTGTCGAAAAACTATCCACCGACGGTATTGCCATACCGTCGACGTATACCCGGTGCGCCGGCCCCACCAACAGGACCCTTTTTACTTGATCAGGATCAGTTAACAGGCAACGAAATGCATACGCCGCGGTTGATCCGGAGTAGATATAACCCGCATGTGGTACAATGAGTGCCTTAGGTAAAGCGCTGGAAACCGCTGATTCAGCAGTTAAAAGTTCATTGATATGATGTTGCAAACGACTCGCATTTGCATCGTAGAAGTAACCGGCAACAGCAGCCGCGCGCGTACTCATGCTCTGTCCTCGAACCCGTGCAATCCTATTAGTATAGCCCGAACGCCCCAGCTTTAATTTGCCCTGTATCAAGACTATGCAAGATACAATTGTCTCAACCCGCTACTGGCATCGTCTCGAGGATGGACGCCTGCAATGCGACCTGTGCCCGCGCCATTGCCACCTGCGCGAGGGACAACGAGGACTTTGCTACGTGCGCCAGCGCCTCGATGATGAAATAAAGCTGGTCAGCTACGGTCGTTCGAGTGGGTTCTGCGTTGATCCGATCGAAAAAAAACCGCTCAATCATTATTTTCCCGGCAGCTCGGTGCTGTCTTTTGGCACCGCCGGCTGCAACCTGGCTTGCAAGTTTTGCCAGAACTGGGACATGTCGAAATCACGCGAGATGGACACCCTGGCCGATGCGGCGTCACCACATAAACTGGCCAGGGTCGCAGCAGAACTGTCGTGCCTGAGCGTGGCATTTACCTATAATGACCCGGTTATTTTTCACGAGTACGCAATCGACGTCGCTGCCGCCTGCCGTGAAAATGATATCAATACGGTTGCCGTGACTGCCGGATACATCGACCCGGAACCCAGGATCGAGTTCTTTGCCGCGATGGATGCCGCCAACGTTGATTTAAAAGCCTTTACCGATCGCTTTTATCACAAGGTTTGCGGTGGGCACCTTTCACCCGTGCTGGAAACACTCGAATATATCAAGCATGAAACCAGTTGCTGGCTCGAACTGACGACCCTGTTAATCCCCGGGGAAAACGATTCCGACGAAGAGCTGCAGCAGATGACCAACTGGGTGGTCGAAAAGCTGGGGCCTGACGTGCCGATGCACTTTACCGCATTTCATCCCGACTGGAAGATGCTCGACATCAAGTCCACCCCGCTTGCCACCCTGACCCGGGCGCGCAATATTGCGCTCGAAAACGGGGTAAATTACGCCTACACCGGCAATGTACATGACAACAAGGGATCCAGCACCTGGTGTCACTCCTGCGGCGAGTTGTTGATCGAGCGCGACTGGTATGTACTGGGTCACTGGGGCCTGGATGCCCAAGCCGGCTGTGCAAACTGCGGTGAGCCCTTGCCCGGACACTTCCTCGATAAACCGGGACAATTTGGTGCGCAGCGAATTCCAGTTTATCTCAATCGTTACAGCGGCGAATAATAACCCCGCTTAAAAATTAGTCTCGTTAAAATTTATCACTGTCGTTGACTACAACTGAATTCGAAACACTTGACCCCTGTCAGTATCAGCGAGCCACGCATTTTTAAAGTGTCAGGTACCAATTTAATCGATGATATCTCGAATGATGGCTCATAAAACACACAACAGCCTGCCCCGAGCCGATAAACCGGGTGCGAGTGCACTGATTGCGGCACTGGATAATCCGCTCGCTTTCGGGCACCCGGTCAAGTACATCCGCCTGATCGAAACCCATATCTCGTGGGTGATCCTGACTGGAAATTACGCTTATAAAATCAAGAAACCGGTTGATTTTGGCTTTCTTGATTTCTCGACCCTCGAGAAACGGCACTTCTACTGCCAGGAAGAATTGCGCCTCAATCGTCGTTTCGCTCCAGAGATTTACCTTGAACTGGTCGAAATTCACGGCAGCCAGGATGCACCCAGATTGCAGGGCAATGGTGAAGTCATCGAGTATGCGATAAAAATGATAGAGTTTCCGCAGCAATGCTTGCTCAGTAGCCATGCTACCCGGGGCGACCTGAAACCCAGGTTGATCGATGATATCGCCGCCACTGTCAGCGCGGCACATGCCAACAGCGATCGCGCCGATCAGGCTGACGACTTCGGCACTGCCACGGTTGCGGCTCAGTGGAGTGCAGAAAACATGGATCAGATCAGCAACGCAATCCCGCGCGAGTTTCTGCCTGACAGCTATTTCCAGCTGGAGTACTGGTACCAGGAAAACAATGCGTTACTGGCAAATATCGACGCACGCAAGCGCGAAGGATTTGTGCGTGAATGTCATGGCGACCTGCACCTTGGCAATATGGCGCTAATCGATGGCAGGGTTACCTTATTTGACTGCATCGAGTTTAATCCTGAGTTGCGCTGGATCGATACCATCAGCGAAGCCGCATTCGTGGCAATGGATCTAAATGCACGCGGGTTCCCGGGTTATTGTTGGCGTTTCTTAAATCGCTACATCGAAAGCAGCTCTGACTACGCGGGTATCAAGCTGTTGCGCTACTATTTCATTTACCGCGCCCTGGTTCGCGCCAAGGTCGAAGCACTAAGGGTTGAGCAGGAAGCTTGCGACAACGAGATTTATCGAGCCCATATTGAACCGGCGCTTGACTACATCGAGCTTGCCGCACGCTGGTCCAGCAGTCATCGTGCCGGCCTGGTTATCATGCACGGATTATCCGGCTCGGGAAAATCGACTATCGCTGCACAACTGGTGGAGAAACTGGGTGCGATACAAATCCGATCGGATGTTATCAGGAAAGAACTCTTCGATTTTAAAGCCGATGATCAAACCGGATCGGCACTGGCCGAGGGTATCTATAGCGACGAGGCTACCGCACTAACCTATCGGCGCATGCGGGAAATTGCAGCGACCATCATCAGCGCCGATTTTACCGTTATCGCCGATGCAACTTTTCTGCTGGAGTCACAGCGCAGGGCACTGCTTGAGTTGGAAACCGATCCGGTGTGCAGCAAATTAATTATCGATTGTGAAGTGCCGACTGCAGAATTACGCAAGCGCATTGTCGAACGCGAGAACGATCCATCAGAAGCGAATCTGGAAGTGCTTGAACGGCAACTGCGAAGTCAGCAACCGATTAGCGAAGCTGAAAAAAAGCTGGCCCGAATCGTAACCATTGGCCGTACCGGAATCAGCACCGACCAGGTGCAGCAGGTCAGGGATCTGTTGGCTAATTGACGGTCAGGAGATCGGCATCAACGATGTCAATCAGCTTTTCGGCGGTATTACCGATCAGCTTGCCCTTGATGCCAGTGCGCGCGAGTGTCCCGATGATGACGATACTGGGATCGATCTCATCGCAAATCGCCTTCAAGGTTTCCACGGTATTGCCCTGACGCAGAAAAACCCGTTCGGGTTTGACTTCGTATAGTTCGCCAAGCTGTGCCCGGGTGACTTCATGCCCGTGAGTCTCCAGTGGTAAGTGTTCACTATCGATCGCATCGAGGTAGGCACAGGCGACATACAAATCCATACCGACGATATCAGCGAAGGCTTGCGCATCTCGGATTATGATAGTGTTCAATCTCATGTGCTGTGGATCACTGGAGACAAGGTCAAGACAGGCAAGCATTCGATCTGTTTTCCATTCCTGGTCCTGGTGGGTGAACAAAATCGGGCAAGCGCAACGATGCATCAACTCGTAATCGGAAGTTGTACTGAAGAAACGCCGCGCCTTGCTGTGATGAAAACTCGATTTAATCACCAGGTCACAGCCCGATTTTTCGACTGCATGAATCGTCGAATCAACCCATTCTTCTTTCCAGGTGACTTGCGTCGTGTATGGCACGCCGCTGACCCTGCAGGGCTGCATCAACTGTTCCAGCCATTCCGTCGCCTCTTCCACAACGTCGCGTTTGAGATCACTGTGCGTTGTGTATTCGTCCGCCTGCTGCATATCCTTGTAAGTACACAGGAAAGCATGAATATGACAATTACCGAGCTTCGCGATCAGCAACGCTTTGACCAACGCCACCTGGTGTGTCTCGGTAGGATCAACGACGACGAGCAACCTGGTTTTTTGTTGGGTCACTTAATGCCTCGACTATTGCATGTCATAGCTTTGCATTACCTGACCGTCAGGCAACTGCACTCGGCAAGTTGCGCAATCTTGTGCGAAGTACTGCCGAGTAACAGGCTTTTCAACCTGCCAAAACCCCGGCTTCCCGAAATGATCAGATCTGCATCGCGATCCCTGGCAAAGGCTACGACCTCCTCTGCAGGGTCACCCACAACAGTTCTCGCTTCGACATCCTCCGCACCGTGATTTTTAGCACTCGCTCGCGCCTCCTGCGCCAGGAAATCAGCATACTGAAACATGGCTTTTTCCGAGTCAGACGAAGCCCGGGCCATCGTGCTCACCATATTTTCAGGCGCATTCTCAAGGTTCACCCGCATGCTGGGCATGGGTTCGATGATATGTTCGATTTCAACCATCTCGCGCATTTCATCGGGTATTCTCATATGGCTGGCGTCGATGACATAAATAATACCCAACGGTATCTTTTGCTGTCCGGCGAGCGTGGCTCCTATCTCAAGCGCCTTACTCGAGTGCAGGGAAGCGTCAAAAGCAACTACGATGGATTTAAACATAGGATTATCCTCTGTCCATGTCTGACATCATTGCACCATTTATGAAAGCAGGGAACCTTGACTCCAGTCAAGTATGGAATGGCTAGCCAGTGACCGTCGTTGGTTCTGCGACACCAATTACATAGCGCGACCTGATCCACTTGTGCAGTTCCATCACCACCATTACTGAAAGCGCCAGGCCCAGCAGCGATAACCATTGATCGAAGGTAACCGGACTCGCCCCGAGCACATCCCCCAGCCACGGGGTATACATCGCGCCGATATGAACCAACTGGGCAATCACGGTGCCACCCAGCAGCAGCTTGTTGCGCAACGGGTTGTGCCGGAATACCGACAGGGTCTCCGAGCGGCTGTTGAATACATGCACGTTTTCAAATAACACCATCAACAACAAGGTGCTGTTGCGCGCCTGGTCTACACTGAAGCCCTGATCTAATAGCCACTTGAATAGACCGAACGCGACTACGCCGATAACAATAGCCGAAATAATGACACGCTCGAGCATGATACGGTTGAAAATTGCCTCCTTAGGTGGCCGCGGAGGCTGCTGTAATTCGCGTCCCTCCCCCGGTTCAAAGGCAAGCGCAATATCCTGAATGCCGTTGGTTACCAGGTTCAACCAGAGCAGTTGTACCGCAAGCAGGGGTAATGGCAGTGCCGTAATCATGGCGAGCACGAATAACACCAGTTCGGCAGCCCCGGTCGATATCAGCAGGAAAATGACCTTGCGCACGTTGGAATAGGCAATCCTCCCCTCTTCGACGCCATCGACAATCGAGTCGAAATTATCATCGGTAATGATGATATCGGCAGTTTCCCGGGCCACATCGGTACCGCTTTCGCCCATCGCGACACCCACGTGCGCCATGCGCAACGCCGGGGCATCGTTGGCGCCGTCGCCGCTGACCGCGACGAAATGCCCATTGCGCTGCAGCGATTGCACGATATCGAGCTTTTGAGTCGGTTCGACACGAGCAAACACCGAGGCACGGCCAGTCATTCGATCCACTTCGTCTTCATCAATCGCCGCTTTAAGTTGTGGCCCGGTAACAACCTGGGACTCGTCCTCGAGTAAATTCAACTCTCGGCCGATCGCATACGCGGTGACAGGATGATCACCAGTCACCATTGCCACCTGGATACCAGCCTCTCGGCATTTGGCGACAGCATGCTTCGCTTCGGGCCGCAACGGATCGATCAGTCCGACCAGCCCGATCAGGGTCAGGTTAACCAGGTGCTTATGGTTAAAGTCTTCCTCTTCCCTGACCACGACATCTCCGCAAGCCATCGCAATCACCCGATATCCCTCGGCAGCGAGCGCCCTGGCCTGATCTTCAACTGCCACTTTATCGAGTTCTGCAGTACCGTCGGGACTCGCAATCTTGTCGCACATCAGCAACAGATTTTCGAAGGCGCCCTTGACAAAAGCGCGTGATATTCCCTCTACCCGGTTAAGGCTGGCGCTGTATAGCCGTTCTGATTCGAATGGCATAGTATCGATTTCCGGACAGTTGCCGATAGCCTCGGCTCGAATCCAGCCCGCCCGGTGCGCCATAATCAGCAGGGCTACGTCTACCGCATCACCATTACTGGCCCAATCACCATTCTGGTGCCCGAGATAACCCTCGTTAGCGAGCACCGCACATTGGCATGCCATATCCAGTAGATGACGTTCCCGTGTGTCGGGGTCTCCCTGTGGCGTCAGTATTTCACCATTGGGCGTATCGCTATCTCCAGTTACCTGCCAGCTTTCACTCCCGGGAAATGCCAGCCGACGCACGGTAAGTTGATTCGCGGTCAGCGTCCCGGTTTTGTCGGAAGCAATATAAGTGCAAGAACCCAGCGCCTCGACCGCGATCAGGCGTCGCACGATGACGTCGCGCCGCGCCATGCGCTGCATCCCGATCGCGAGTGCCACGGTAAGTGCCACCGGCAGGCCTTCCGGTATTACCGATACCGCCAGCGCGACCGAGGAAAGAAAAATCTCCGCGAGCGGCATTCCTCTGAACAATAAAATCGTCGCCATCACCAGCACCGCACAGCCAACGAAAATGGCCACGCGCTGGGTAAATCGCTCCATACGCTCCTGCAACGGCGCCTTGGCGCCGATATCACCGGTCACCGATTTCGCGATCGTACCGAGCTCGGTCGCGAGACCGGTACCGACAACCACGCAATTAGCACGCCCGCGATTCACCAGACTACCCGCAAATGCCATGTTGATGCGATCGCCCAGTACCGTATCGTTCTCGAGGATTGCGTCCGAGCGCTTGATAACCGCAATCGATTCTCCCGACAGCAGTGATTCGTCGATTTCAAGATTGTGGCTCTCGAGAAGGCGCATATCGGCCGGGACCCGTTCCCCGGACTCCAGCAAGACGACATCCCCCGGCACGATCTCTTCCGAGTCAATTTCATAGGCATCGCCTTCGCGCAGTACCCGCACCCGCGTGGTCATCATCTTTTGCAGGGCATCGGCAGAGCGCTGCGCCGAATACTCCTGAATGGTACCGATCACTGCGTTCAACAGCAGAACCGCGCTAATAAAAATGGCATCCGAAAACTCCTGGATCAACAGCGATACCACTGCTGCTGCGACGAGTACGTATATCAGTGGGCTCTTGAACTGGTTCGCAAAAACCTGGAATAGCCCCGGGGGCTTTTTCCGGGGTAAGGCGTTGGGTCCGTATTGTTGCTGGCGCTGCAACACCTCGGCACTCGTCAATCCGCTCGGCTGCGTCTGCAGGCCATCTAGTATCTGCTCTCCGCTCAATGCGTGCGGATATTCGGTGACCGCCGTTTCAGGCGCTCTCTGCGCTAACTGCTGATTCATGATTGAAGAATAAAAGACCTTGCCGGAATGGCTTATTAGAAATTATTCTGCGAACTTAAAGCAAATATACGCCGTCTTGATTGATGTTAGTCAAACAAATACCCTTTTCCGATTTAGATATAAACTCCCGGTTTTGACATCAGCAGCCACTATCCGGGTTGAATATACCCCCACAAGCCCGCACATTGGTTTATAATTCACAGTCTTGGGGACGACTTGGCTTCGACGTGGGTCGCGAAACCTGAGGTGCATGCCGAGAATGTAGAAAACCTCGTTAACTCTTCTGCAAATTATAGTTGCCAACGACGACAACTACGCACTCGCCGCTTAATAACCGGTAGATTGCTGTCGGACTGGAGCCGTGTCTATGCGTCCAGGTTCTTTATGCCCTCGGGTATTCGGAACATATCCGGCATCGCTTTCATAGAATCGTGATGGATGCTCGTTCGGGGCTGAAGCACTAAACAAGTACCGGAATCGCTGTCAGTTTTCCCCGTCCGGCGGGTAGCTGCCAGTTAAATTAAATGTCGGAACAAGCATGTAGAGCCGATGGCAGAGGGCTTGCGGACGCGGGTTCAATTCCCGCCGTCTCCACCATATCAAAGCCTTAACTATTTGATAGTTAGGGCTTTTTTATTTTTAACTCTCGATTTCAGCCTGGGAATGATATAGCTTGCCAAATACTCGACAATAAATCAGTGGGCCTACTACCCTGACTGAGGTGTTCATGCTATCAATTCACCGAGGTGTCACACAGTTCTGACTTAAAGCAGTAATTTACTCAACCCGTAGCACAATCGCTCTCAAATCAAGCGCTTCGTGGAGAGCAACGTTGCGATATTCAAGGTCTGAGGTGGTAAAAGGATAATCGGCAGGCCCTGAAACGGCTGGATTCGCGTCCTGTGAATTGAATTTTTCGGACTCCGATTTTGTACGGCGCGGTAAGACTCCTTCAATGGCCGCTTTAATGTTGCCAGGTACACAATATAGGATTGGCCTTATGAGATACTTCCTTAACGGCGTTTTTATATAGACTGTAACTGGCTTTTGCATGACGGCCCTCGATTCTTACCTCTTTGAAATACCGGCACAGAAGCTTTTCCAGATCCTGAGCCGAGTATTCTTTCGTATGATACTTGTTTCGAGGTTTCTGGAATGGGAGCAGGCGGATCTTACGATTGGGAGTCGAAAAAATTACCTGCCCATCCATGCGTGTCACACGTTTAATTTCGCGCAGGAAGATATCGATTTTATCGAGCGCAATGTGCTCGATTACCTGAAACAGCACAGTGAGATCAAACGTATTGTCTTCAAAAGGAAGTGTCCAGCTATTGAGACAGATATACTCTATATTTTGCCGAGTATTATACTTACCAGCTTTTTCTATGGCTGCGGAAGACGTATCGACCGCTTTGACACTGTTGGCAGATTCAGCATAGATAATGGTTCCAAAACCTTTATTACACCCAAGCTCTAGAACGTTTTTGTCTTTCGCCTGAGCCATAAGCAGCTCGTAAGGCCACCGATGAATCAGGGATAAGACATGGGCCTTTAGCGACTTGGCCTGAAAATCATTTTGCAGATCATCGACTTCCGGGTGATCGATTTGCAGATCGATCGTTTGAAGCTGCTCATTCATGTCAGATACTCTTTAGCCACACCACGGTGGAAAATCTTAATATAACCCGCTTCCGATCGCTTTCCGAGGCTCAGGTTACGAATTGAAACATCCGTTACCGCGAAATCAGCCGTTCGAAAACGCCGGCATCTTTAACAACTTGCGGCGTTACAAATCTGGGAAGGCGTTCAACATCCAGGTAAAGCACTACTCTTCGAATGTTAAGTTATATTCCCTTACCAGGGCCAGAAACTGGATGCGATTTAGATCTTCACCAATATTCTTTTTACGCAATGAAATACCCTGGGAAGCGATAATCTGGACCGGTGCCGGGTAGGGATTTCGAGATTTTCGCATTGCCGTACCCTTTAATGTTGCCATGGCCTTGTACCACAGATCGTCAGCTTTGGGGCTTAACCGCATATAAGTATCGCGATCGAGCACCCGGTCATCTAGTGAGCCTGGCGGATATAATACACCGCCCCATCCCACGGCTATCGTAAGCGCCGAACTTCCCCCCGTGGATTCACTATGCCAGGTTGCATAGGGCATGATTTCTTCGTTTTCCAATCGGATTTTACGACACCTGTGAGCAACAATATCGTCAGGTGTATGTTGCCATGATTCCAACAGTCGGGACAACCAGTCATCGGGGTACATCATGTCATCATCGCAGGTCACGATAATCCGATCAGGATGCAGTTTCAGAGTTTCTACCAGTTTCCTGTGAGGCTCGGTCGTTGCGCAGTAACGAATCTCGAAACGCTTTCCCTGTAAATTTTGTAAAGCCGGGGGTAAATTGTCTTTTAAATCCTGATGCAACCACAGAACAACCTTTTCGAACGATACTCCTTGGTTCAACAAACTTTTTATAGTTAAATGCAGCGCGGAAAGGCGAGAGGGGATGGATGTGAGCGAGATGACGACGTCTACTGCAGCGGGGCTTGCGTTTTTCCCGAGCTTATCACCCGATATACAGGCAAGCCTCACAGAGGTAAAAACGGATCGAAAAAAAGTTTTAACCTTCACGATTAGCCCTGCATCGAATTAGAAATTAGACTTACACCCAAAGTACTTCAATTACCTTTTTATGGTTACGATAGCAATAAATCCAGGGACTTAACGTGAACGGAAAACGATATGCAAAAGCATTATAAACTACGGCAGTCAAACAAGTCACAGATCGGTGAACTAACGTCGGTAATATGGTTGAAGTACCCGCCGTTTCATCCTGGAGTATTTATGGTCGAATCATATCAACAAAGATCGGCACGAGCCATCTGAGGGTGCAGTGAAATGTCCCTGCGATTCTCGACAATCAAGTCCTTCTTACAACATATGATGAAGGCTTGATTGCGAATGAAAGGAGTTCATGCCTGGATAGAACGCTATTTCCCGTGTCCGTTTGAGCGTGGGGGCTCTTTTTTGGTTATTGTCGGGATTTTTTCGACAATTTTATATGTATATACCAAGATAGCGTTTAAAGGTGAACTGAGAGACTTGCCGCAGAATATCATGGTATTGACTTTCTTTGTTTCGGCCTGGGGTCAGCGCCAAAAACTTAAGTCGGATTTAATCTCCCAGCTCCTGATACTGGCAATCCTGATTCCGTGGTTATTATTTGGGATCAACGTGCTAATCGACTTCGAAACTGCAATCAAGTACCGGTCGTTAAACGATCTGCTGAAGCTTTTCCTGTTCCTGCCTCTGGCCTGGTGGATAGGTGGTTCCTGGGCGGGTGCAGTGAGAATGTTGATAATCGCATTTCTGGGCTTGGTAACGGCCATCGCACTGGATCCAAACCTGTTGCAGAGCCTTAATATGCTTTGGGCGGGGCAGCGAGTTGATTTTGGCATACATAATGCGCAACACGGGGCATTATTCTTCGGTCTGGTGATACTTTTTTGTATCCTTAGTCTGAGTCAGCGAGTCCAAAATAAGCCGGCTGTAAACTGGGTCAATGCCCTGTTGATTTTAATTAGCCTGGCTGGTCTGGTATTCCTGTTGGGGACGATGACAAGAGCAGCCATTCTAGGCCTGTTCATGGCCGGTTTCGTCGCTCTCCTGCTGCGAATTCGGCGGGGAAACCTCTTTGACCGAAGTCACCTGTCTATGGCGAAGGCTGTTCTCGTTTCGGTTCTTGTCATTGGATTGCTGACCTGGCCAGCCACAATCCTGCTTGACCGGTTGGCCGGAGAAAAGCCGGCTTTCCATGCACTACTTGCGGGTAATCTAGATGCGCTGCCTTTTGGTAGTGTCGGAATACGTGTTCACTCCTGGGCCGAGGCCCTGGAATGGATTGCCGAGAGACCCGTCACAGGTTGGGGACTGAAGGCGCGCTCGGATGTGATCCAGTTGTCGGAGCGTTTCCCGGATAATGTTAAAGCAATAGGATATGGACATCTCCATAACGGCTATCTGGAGATATTGCTCGGATTTGGGGCCGTGGGCTTTGTTTTTGTTTGTATCCTTTGGGTCGTTCTATTGAGGCGAATCAAGTTCGCCGCCAACAAGGTTTTATACGCCTTTGCGCTCTACAGCAGCATCTTTTTCCTGGCTATAAACATGTTTGAATCCTTTTTTATCTATTGGTCCGGAGAATTTGCGATAGCGCTTTTTATGGCTGGTGGATATAGCCAGTATTTGGCCATGAACCTGAATCCTCGTGCAGAGCACCACCTGGATTACAGTCGAAAAAATGCGGGTATATAAAGGATTTAATCCAAGCAACTGAAATACAGGTTAAAAGAATTTTGGCCAGTCAAAAAGTCGGGCCTGGCGAATTATTTATCCTTGCCTCTCGACAATCATAAAATAACCCATTGGAAATTTTTTTGCTGTTTTTCTGGATAAAGATTTACCCAGGCTATGAACAAACACCCACGTAATTTTTTGTATAAGTATCGTCGTTAGTTTACGGAATATATGCCCTATGATCGGAATTACTCGAGGTTTTTTTGCAATAAAATCGGCAAGGACTTCCGGTAGCCCGCCTATGGGCTCTAAACTGATAACGTTAAAATTGGAATTGTCTGCAAATCGCGCCAAAGCATATTCCGTGTATCGATAATAGTCATGTGGCGCCTCATGAACCCAATATAAAAAAGGGACATTGATGATTGCAATACCTCTCGGTGTAAGGATGCGGTACATTTCTGACCAAAGTTGGCCTGGCTCTGGAATATGCTCCATGACATCCGACAATATGATAGTGCTGAAAGAGTTATCAGGAAATGGCAACCTTTCCGTTAAATCCAATTCATAGTCCAGGTGATCAAGCTTATGCCTCGTAGCCGGCCAGTCAACACAGGTAATGCTGCTTACCCTGTCCTTGTATGCCAGAAATAAAGGAACGTTACCGCAACCCAGGTCTATGAGATCGCCCTTGGCATAAGTTCGTATCGCCTGCTCATACCTGGCCGCAACAAGATCGGTAACCAGGCGAGAAGACCTTTTCAGTTTAGAGGTATCGTGAGTTGCTCTCAGTCGACCTTTTCTGATTACGTATTTTCCAGGTGACCATTTTTCCTTATTTCGCATCAATAATAACTTGCGTTGAATGAGAGATTAGACATGACTATTGAATAACCTTTAGAGTTATTTCGCGTCATGTCGATAGTAAGCTTTGTTTGCATCGGGACAGTGAGAGTATAAGAAGAACATACACCTGTTTGCAATGAATCCCAGGATAATACCGGGGAAAGGGGATCTAAAAAATTATAGTACCCGTTAGTCTGGTGCATGATTGGGCCAATATGGAAAAATTCAGCAAAGCAGCCAAAGGCTGAATTTTAATCTCGGTTAGGTGGGCAGTCGCGCGAGCCATATTAATTTTTTGTGACATGACTATAGTAGCTTGGTACTGGTGATAGTACGCTGTATACCGTTAGTCATAAGCTGGGGGATAAGGTGGATTGGACGGAATTAATCAATAAATCTTTTAATCCAGGTTTATGAGATATATTCTATTCCCTGGCCAGAGTCTTTATCCTACATTCTCCAGCGACATCAACGTCCGTTTGCAGGTGATCGGACCCAGTTATGAGCTACGCCAACCAGTTCTGGATCCTCCCACCAGTTGAACAGTCTGACCGTAAAGCCGCAACGAGTCAGTCGCTCGACGTAATCCATTGCGTAGATACGCACATGATCCGACTGACCGAATACCTCTTCCCTTGCAGCGGGCTCCGTGACAGAGAAATCCTCGAAGGTTTGCTCGAGCAAAAGGGATACTGGAACCTGTAAAATGCCCCATCCTCCGGGCTTCAGAATGCGACAAAGCTCCCGCATCGCTTTGTGATCGTCGATAATATGTTCCAGTACATGATTACAGATAATGACGTCAAACGATCCATCAGGGTAGTCAATGTCAGTAATATCCATTCTTACCATGACCTCGCTCGAGCTGATGTCTGCTGTCAGGTAGTCAATATCAGCCGACATTTTAAAATATTTACTTAACCCCGGCTCGGGTGCTACATGCAGTAACTTTATCCGATCTCTAAATATATCGGTTCTTTTCGACAGATAGAGATATATAAGCCGTTCCCGGTCGGTAGATTTGCAAACCGGGCACTGGGCGGTCAGTCGGTAACCACCGCCGACCACCGCCTTCTCTGAAAGAACCGGGAAGTTAAAACCCTTGGGCCGCAAGCATTTGAGATTCGAAGCACAGATAGGGCAATAATATCTCGAACCGCGGAAGCGGAGTTTACGGACGAACGTCTTTAGCCTGAACCCCTGCTTCACCTGTCTGTCGCCCCCGTCAGGAAAACTGTTTTCGCTGCTAACCATTTGTCACTCATAGTTCAACATATGCTTTGATTTCTGTGCTAACGCGCATTTTGTCCTCGTTGTTCCCATTTCCTGAGATTGCGATAATCACGGTGGGACCTGCCGCGTAAACCCAGCCTGAGGGCCATCCACAGAAACGGATTTGGTGCGTGCTGGAATTGCGGCATCAAGTTAAAGTCGTAAAGCTTAAGAACGAGCTCTCCATCCTGTTCGACAATCATCACATTCTTCGAGCTTATATCGAGATCATGCACTCCGTGTGTCTCGGCCTGTCGGACAACCCGGTAACCTGCAGCGAGGACTTCCTTCGGCAGGTGGCCCAGTTCATTGATTAAATCTTTCAGCGTACGACCGGAGATGTATTCCTGTATCATGCAGTGCGTGTATTCACTTGACTCTCGGTAAACGCGGTAAGGCCGCGCCACGTGTTTTCTGATCGGTGCCAGTGCATACAGTGCTTGATTGCGCTGATACTCAAACTCGGCAATGTCGGTTCCGTATTTATGCCGGTATTTCTTCGCTGCCTGCTCCTGGTAAACCTTGGCAATAACCCGATCCTCACCCAGTGTTGCCTGGAATACATGCGCACGGGCACCGGTACCCAGGTACCCTGTCACCTGAATATCGGCTGGCATCGACAGTGACTGCTGCAGGCTTGCGATCTGTTCTCGTGAAGGATTCTTCATGCGTAATAAAATCGATTCCTGGTGCATCTTGCTGTTCATTGTCCATCACGAGGATGGTGGCTAGGTCCCGATATTTGTTACAGACAGCATCATAAAGCTTCGATACACAAAAACAATGCACCAATCTGAAATTAATCTGCGATAAACTAGTTCGATGTTTGCTTCAGTCATATTCACGACCTATAACCACCCCCAATGGCTGGAAAAAACCCTGTGGGGATTTTCGGCCCAGTCTTATCGTGATTTTGAGATCATCGTAGCGGACGATGGATCTGAACGGGAAACCCGGGACCTGGTGGAATCGCTACAATCGCAGATCGATATCCCGATTCAGTATCTTTGGCAGGAAGACGAAGGCTTTCAGAAATGCAGGATTTTGAACAAGGCTATCGTAGCAAGTCGCGGCGAGTACCTGATTTTTACCGATGGTGATTGTATCCCCAACCCTGATTTCGTAAAAAACCACGTTGAACTGTCTGCCGAAAATACGCTGTTGTCAGGTGGTTATTTCAAATTGCCACTCGAAGTTTCACGCGCGATTAGCAAACAGGACATTTTAGACGGTAATTGCACGCGTCCAGGTTGGTTACTGAAGAACGGTGTACCGTTTACACCCAAGCTTGCCAAGCTCTTTTCCCATCCGGCAATCGGGGCAATACTCGATACTTTAACCATCACCCGCGCCACCTGGAACGGGCATAGCTCATCCACCTGGAAGAAACATATTATTGCTACCAACGGCTTTGACGAACGCATGCAATATGGTGGACAGGACCGAGAGTTTGGCGAACGGCTCATAAATATGGGTATCAAGACCAAGCAGGTACGCTATCGTTGTACCTGTGTGCATCTGGATCACGGGCGCGGTTACGCGCGCCCCGAATCAATTGCCAAGAACCGGAGCATTCGCCAGCATACTCGGGATCATCGAGTCACGCGCACTGATTACGGTATCGATTCAATCCAGGAACACCTCGCAGAATCGTCCTGACCCATGACAATAAATGATAAGGTCGAAGGTGGTGTCATGGTATCGATAGTGGTTCCGGTTTTTAATGTCGCCGAATATGTCGAGGCCTGCCTTAATAGTATTGCCATGCAGGAGTTCGAGCATTCTTACGAAGCCATAATAATCGATGATTGCTCGACCGATGAAAGTCTTGTTATTTGCCAAAAATTCGCCAACAGAAACCATACTGGCAGTATTAGAGTTATCGGAAATTCAGAAAACCTGGGGGTCAGTGCGGCCCGAAATCGAGGACTAGATGAAGCCCGAGGGCGCTATTTCATGTTCGTCGATCCTGATGACCTGTTACCACCAAATGCAATATCAGCGCTGTATGATACCGCCGAAAAATACAATGCTGAAATCGTCAAGGGCAACAACACGATCTTTAATGATTCGACCGAATCCGGAGTGCGATACAATGTCAAACAAACCCAGGTGGTGACCGGGGACCAGATTCTGACCACGTTTTATGAACACGATAAGCTGCGCGGCCATCCCTGGGGCAAGCTGTTTCGTCGCGACTTGCTTGGCGCTTACCGATTTCCGCTAGGCGTGCGTATGGCACAGGATCTGTTTTACTGCTGCGAAGTATTCTCAGGAGCTAAATCTTTGGTTCTGCTTAAGCAGAATGTTTACCGATATCGCAATCGGGAAAGCGGTTCGACCGGAAGAAAGTTTGAATCAGGTTCGTATCTTGACTGGCTAGGCTCGGTCGAAAGCACAGCCAGCTTTGCGAATAACTCCGCACATCTTCGCGCACATAAGAAACTGCTGGTAAGAACCATGACCCAACTCGCGCGTGAATGCCGGTACCTGCCGCCGCAACAGGCCAGACAGGTACTCGAAGTCATCGAGCAAAGAAGAGAGAAATGGGGCTTGCGATTTCTACAATTAATTTTTAGGGATAAACTGGGTCTGCATTCGGTTAGTAGATATCTTAAGATGCTCCTGGCAATACGCGAGACCCGGCGCGAAATCAAAGGCTTGGACTAAGACTAGGGAGAAGCCATGATGTCGTCGGTAGCCATATTTCGTAAAAGATTATTGTCATACTCGGAAACCTTTATTGCGGATCAGGGTCAGTTTCTCCCTCACTACCGGCCGGTTTACTGTGGTTTCCAAAAAGACAAATCGGGCATTTCGATGATAGCCAATTCAACCAACATTCTGCTTGAAGATAACAGTTACTTCGGGGCACTCCAAAAAATATTGTTCCGCTTCGGTATCAGTTCCGCCCGCAAATGGCTGGATAGAATCAAACAAGAGGATCCTGCTCTCGTGCACGCACATTTTTTTAATGATGGCGTCGATGCGTTAAAACTTGCTGACAGGCTCGACCTACCCTTGGTTACCACGCTCCATGGGCATGATATTACCAAGCACAAAAACGCAAGTGAGCAAAATCCGGTTACCCAGCAATTCTTCAAACAGGTCGATCGGGTAATCGCCGTTTCAGAATTTATTGCGGACCAGGCGCTGGCCAAAGGATGCCCCGAACAGAAGCTGGTACAACACTATATCGGGATCGATCTCGACAAGTTCACTCAACCCAAGATTGAATCCGAGGAGCCTTCACTCCTGTTTGTTGGTCGCCTGGTTGAGAAGAAAGGCTGCACTTACCTGTTGCAGGCAATGGAACAATTGCAAATGAAATACCCGGATCTTCGACTGAACATCATCGGCGAAGGCGAACTCAAGACGTTACTGCAGCAGGAGGTAAAAGCACGGGATATCAATGTCAGCTTCGTCGGTACCGCAAGTGCGGCAGAAATACGCGAGCAGCTGGCACGCTGCTGGCTGTTTGTTGCCCCAAGCGTCACCGCTGCCGATGGCGACACCGAGGGCCTCGGCATGGTATTTCTAGAGGCCCAGGCACTGCAGACCCCGGTTGTCAGCTTTCGCAGCGGAGGCCTGGTCGAGGCGGTGGAAGAAGGCGTAACTGCATTGCTGAGTGACGAAAAAGACGTTACCGGGCTGGCAGAAGCGATCGCAAGCCTGCTCGAAGATTCTGCCCTGCGCCGCGATATGGGCGTCGCCGGGCGTCATCGAATCGAGCAGCATTTTGATATACGCAAACAGTGCGTCAAACTGGAGCAAATCTACGATGAACTCAGTTAATTCTTTGCTTCAAAGGGCACCAGGCAAAGCGGGCGTCATGAATCAATTTCCGGACGAAATTATACGTATCGCGAGAAGTTTGAAATCCGCATACCGTCAGGCTACCGGGCTATTCTGATCCATGTCGGAAGCTCTCGGTGGAATACAAATTGAACAATTGCGCTCCCTGCTTATCGAAAAGCAACGGGAACTCGGCGCGCAGCTTTCAAGCCGCGACTCGTCGACCAAACCGGTCACGCTGGATCAACAATCGGTTGGCAGAGTTTCGCGCATCGATGCCATTGCGCAACAACAGATGGCGATCGCCAATCAGCAGCAGGCCCGGCAGCTGCTGAAGCACATAGAACTCGCATTGCACCGCATCGAAGCCGGGGAATACGGTATTTGCGATCGATGCGAAGAGCCGATCGCGTTTGCACGCCTGCAGGCACAACCCGCAGCGACCCTGTGCATCGAATGCCAATCAGCCACTGAAACTTCCTAGAGAACCCAATCATGCTCGCGCGGGTGGATGGCATCCGTAAAGACCACGATTTCACTGCCTCGGTTTTCTCATGCTCTCAGCCTGCTCTTCTGTAAGCTGCATCGAGCGTCCTGGGCGTTAAGTCGTCGGCCCGCATTTTTTCGTCCGAATAGGTATTCAACCGCCCGATAAAACGCCGCCAGCGACGCTTTATCTTGCGGCGCGCAAAATAGTCGATGTTATCGAGCCAGTTGATCGCGGTGTGGTTGCCGAGACCGTCGATTACGACCAGGCGAGCCTGATGTGGAGACATTTTCTGAAACAGGATGTTGTAACGCCCCATATCGACGCTGAAGACAACCAGGTTATCGAGCAGATATTGCCTGAGCTCATCGAGGTAAGGCGTGAATTCTGCCACCGGGTAACCCTGCTGAAAATGCCACCACAGGGATTTGGAGACACTGCCATCGAAATCGGAGATCAGATCGACAACAAAGCCCTCGCCCAGGTTGGTCTGCACCATTCCGTAATAGCGGGGAATATGCTCAAAATTACTCATCTTGCGCCGCGAAAGGTTTTTATATAGCTGGAGCTCACGCCGGGTTTGCTTGTCGCTCTCCCCTTTTTGAATCTTGATAACCCTGCCAGCGTTCTCAGGATGCCGGTAGCAGATGCGTTCCTGGCCGACACCGATCGGTTCACCGGTAATTTGCAGTATTTGCTGGTTCATCGTGTCGAAAAAGATATCACGATTCGACACCGCTGGCTGTACCCGTTTAAGGCTTTGTAATATGCTCTGGCGATGCCGCTAGCCGACCAGGAAATAGACACCTACCATCGTGATGGCCTGGTGATCCCGTCAGATTACCGGATACCGGGGCCGATGCTTGCACGGATCAACCAGCTCTACCAAAAGCTTCTCGAAGACAACAGGGACAATCCTGATTTTTCCGCGGACTTTATCCTCGGTCCCCATCTCAACGCTAACGGTAGTTACGGTGTTAAGGGTGATCCCGAATGGCTCGAGTTCGCGCGCATTCCCGAGATCCTGGATATGGTTGAGCAGCTGATCGGTGGTGATTTCATCCTATGGGGCGTTACCATTTTCGGGAAACCGGCAAAAACCGGGAAGGCGACACCCTGGCACCAGGATGGTGACTATTACCCGATCGAACCCCTGGAAACACTGACCGTTTGGATTTCGCTCGATGGCTCCATTCCCGAACAGGGTTGCATGAAATTCATTCCGGGATCGCATCGTGAGCGCAGGGTTTACTCGCACCATTTCGAGCACCGCGACGACTACACGCTGGCGCAGGTTATCGATGACGACCAGGTCGACCTGGGCCTCGCACGCGATATCGTGCTCGAACCCGGACAGATATCACTGCACGACGTCTACCTGGTACATGGCTCGGATCCGAATCACTCGGATAAGCGTCGCATGGGACTGGTTTTACGCATCATGCCGGCGACCAGTTTCTATAATCACAATAGCGGCAAGATCAAGGAAGAGGCTGGCTCTCCGCATGGCTATTCGAACCGGGCGCTGTTTTTGTTGCGCGGCGAAGACAAAACGGGACGAAACGATTTTTCCCGGGGACATGAATCATAATGCAGACAATTGGTTTTATCGGTGTCGGAGCGCTGGCACTTTACACCATCAAGGGAGTTCGGAGCGGCGGCTACCGGGGGCCCATCCTGCTGAGCCCGCGAAATTGCGAAAATGCCAAGCATCTCGCTAAAAATTATGATTGCGAGGTTCAGCCCGATAACCAGTCCGTGGCTTCAAATAGCGACTTTGTCGTGATTGCGACCCGCCCCGCCGATTGCCTGGAAACGCTAACCAGTCTCGAATTCAACGCTAACCAGACCCTGATCAGTGTCGTTGCCGGTATAGATAGCGAACAACTACGTTGCGCGGTTCCGGCTGAACTTGAAATCGTGCGTGCGATGCCGGTCAGTAGCGCCGAGGCTGGCGCCAGCCCTACCCTGATCTATCCAGGCAACGCTTTTGTGAGTGAATTATTCAATTTTTGCGGCACCTCAATCGTGACCGACAATGAAGCCTGCTTTAACCAGGGCAGTGTGCTCGCCTGCGTTTATTGCTGGTTTTTCTCGCTCTACCAGGAATTGATCCAGGTGACCCAGGGGCGCGAGCTGCCGAAGGAGCTAAGTGCGCAACTGGTCATGGGCATGGCGAAGGGAGCGGCAGAACTGGCCCTGGCCAGCAAAGACATTTCGCCCGCGGAAATTGCCAGCGGCATCGCAACCGAGGGGACTTTTTCGAAACTCGGGCTCGATTTGCTGGAACAACAAGCCGCGTTTGAGCCCTGGCGCGAAGCCTGCAAATTATTGCAGAAACAACTAGCCGCAAATGACTAATCTCGGGTAGATGAACTCTGCCGGATTAAATATTTCCAGATTTTCGCCGACATCAGGATTATACTAACTTCCTTAAGGCTGAAATCATGCAAAACCGGCTCACGCAACAGTTAAAGTTTGATCGCTGGCACGAACGGCAGCTTTTCTTAAGTTTTGCCTGGTTGCTCAGCTGCCTGATGTGCGGTTTTCTGTTCGTCGCCATTATCGAATTTGTTGGTGTCAATTTCTCCGGTATCTTTTCTATCCTGTCAATTTTAGTGCTGTACCTGATTGGAATCGCGATTATCGAGTTATTCCGACGCTTCTGGATGCAATTTTCGTTTGCCCAACTGTGTGCAAACTCGGCCACCTGCAATTCCTGCGGAACCTATGGCTCCTTCGAGGTTCGCGTCGGAGCACACCCCATCTACGCACGCTGCCAGAAATGCGATCACCAATGGGTGATCGGCCAGCAGGAGGAACAAGGCTAATCCTGGGAATGCTTAGAATTTGACCTGCCCGCAAGGCTGGTTTTTAATGGGTTCGGTAATTTAACCGGTACCCGAAAATGCCCTCCAAAGACACCTGTATTTATCTTGGCCAGGCCCTGGCCGACTACGGCTTCAAGGACGGCCATCCATTCGGCCCACAACGCCATGACGTGTTTCAGGCAGAATTGATCCGGCTCGGCCTGGACAAGCAACTCGCAATTCAGACCCCGGTAGCGGCAAGCAGCGACCGTATCCACCTGTTTCATACCAGCGACTATATCGAAAAGGTGCGCGATTACTCGGTCAGCGGACACGGTTACCTGGATGGCGGCGACACCCCTTCTTTTGTCGGCATGTTCGAAGCCGCGAGTCATGTCGCCGGGTCGGTCACCGACGCAATCGATCGCATCATGAAAGGCGAGTTCCGACGCGCATTTTCCCCGATTGCAGGCTTACACCATGCCCGCCGCCATGTCGCGGCCGGGTTTTGCGTGTTTAACGATTGCGGCATCGCGATCGAATACCTGCGTGCACAGTATGGCATCAAGCGGGTCGCCTATATCGACATCGATGCACATCACGGCGATGGCGTGTTTTACAGTTTTGAAGATGATCCCGACCTGATATTTGCCGACATCCACCAGGACGGCCGAACGCTTTACCCGGGCACCGGTTTTGTCAACGAAACCGGGACTGGTCCTGCTGAGGGTACCAAGCTGAATATTCCAGTACCGCCTTTCTCCAACGACACGGTATTCCAGGAAGTATGGCCGATAATCGAGGACTACCTGCGCAAGCATGAACCGGAGTTCATACTGTTGCAATGTGGCGCTGACAGCATCAAGGGCGACCCGATTACCAACATGGAATTCAGCCCGGCGTCACACGCCTATGCCGCCGAAAGGCTGTGCATCATTGCAGATGACTGCTGCCAGGGCCGTATGCTGGCAATGGGGGGTGGCGGTTACAACCACGAAAATATCGCCCATGGCTGGAGCGCGGTGGTCAATTCAATGGTGAATAGCTAACAGTTAAGGACAGACCCCTTATCTCCCTTTAAACAGTGAACCCAGGATACCGCGCACCAGTGCCCGCCCCGCCTTGCCGCCAAGGCTGCGTGCAACACTCTTGGCAAAAGTTTCGACAACGCCCTGGCGCGACCGACCACGAGGTTTCGGCGCTGAATTGACACGTTTTCGCGGCGGTTTTATTTCCGCAGCCTCACTGGCCGCGTCTTCTGCACGTTTGGCCAGCTTTTCAAACGCGGAATGACGATCGACCGTGGTGGCATATTTTTGCGCAAACGGGTTTTGTTTCAGGACTTTAGAAACCTCGCTTTTGCTGGCAGCCCCGATTCGGGATACCGGCGGTTTTACCATGGTCCGTTTGACCGGCGAAGGCGCACCATTGGCCATCAGCGTCGAAACCAGTGCCTCCCCGACACCCATTTCGGTGATCGCATCCTGCACCGAAAAGCTTTTGTCACTGCGGAACGTCTGTGCCGCGACCCTGACCACCTTCTGTTCTTTCGGGGTGAATGCACGCAGCGCGTGCTGCACGCGATTCGCTAATTGGCCCAATACAGAATCAGGAATGTCACCCGGACTCTGGGTAATAAAATAAACGCCGACACCCTTGGACCGAATCAGGCGCACGACCTGCTCGATTTTTTCAACCAGCGCTTTCGGCGTATCCTTGAACATCAGGTGCGCTTCGTCGAAAAACAAAACCAGCTTGGGTTTATCGGGATCGCCGACTTCTGGTAAATTCTCAAACAGTTCGGACAGCAACCACAACAGCAGCGTCGAGTAGACGGCGGGCTCCTGCATCAGTTTGTCAGCCACGAGGATGTTAATAATACCAGCGCCATTGGCATCAACCTTCATCAGGTCATCGAGCTCGAGCATGGGCTCGCCAAAAAACTTTTTCGCCCCGCTGCGTTCGAGTACCAGCAGGCGCCTCTGGATCGCACCGACCGAGCTCGCAGAGACATTGCCGTATACACTACTCAGCTCTTTGGCCGTTTCCGAGACATGCCGCAGCATGGAGCGCAAATCCTTGAGATCCAGTAATAACAGGCCATTATCGTCGGCCACGGCAAAGGCAATACTCAAAACCCCGGACTGGGTGTCGTTCAGATTCATCAGACGCGATAACAACACTGGCCCCATATCAGATATTGTGGCGCGCACCGGATTTCCCCGTTTACCGTAAAGATCCCAGAATACGGTCGGGCATCCGCGCCATTGATCGGTGGGAAGTTCCAGCGCCTGCAATCTTTCATTGACCTTGGGATGGGATTTTCCAGCCTGGCTAATACCGGAAACATCGCCCTTGATATCCGCCAGGAACACAGGTACTCCCTGCTGTGAAAAACTTTCGGCCAGCGCCTGCAACGATACGGTCTTACCGGTGCCCGTGGCACCGGCGATAAGCCCATGCCGGTTGGCACGTTTCAAATTAAGGTGAACCGGGTAAACACCGGCGCCGTGGGTTTTATCCTGGGTCGCATAGCCCAGCAAAATCGTTTTATCTGTCATGATGTCAACTTTAAAATGGTTATGGTTATCGGTATCTTTATTATCGTTAGTTTCGTGGAGTTACCTTATTAATCATTCTCGGGTGGAACTATTCCCAGCGAACATAGGCTTCCTCCTCAACCGCGGCCTGCAGCAACTCAACCAGGGGTACCGCACGGGTATGCAGACTGACAGCGGGTTGGTCATCGCCGGCATCTCCAGCGGCCTCAACCTGTTGCGGAATTTTTTTCAGTGCCGCCTTCAGGTTGTCCAATGCCTGCGGCACGTCTTCAGCATTGATTGCACCCGGTATCCCGGTACCAAAGGCTATCATTTCCAGCATCTTGAGCCCCACATCACCAAACATCGTAATATTGGCATAGGCGCTGGTCTTAAACGTAATCAGCATATCTTTTCACTTCCTATCCTTATCGAGCACGTACTGCAGTATGCCACCGGCCTCGAAGTAGGCAACCTCGTCGCTGGTGTCGATGCGACATAAGACATCCACAGCCAAAACACTGCCACTTGCATCAGTAACCGATAATTCCAGATGCTGCCCGGGTTGCAGACCTTTTTGCATACCACTAATGGTGATTTTTTCAGCCCCGGTTAGATTCAGCCGCTTACGATCAAATCCGTCGATGAACTGTAATGGCAGGACTCCCATACCAATAAGATTGGAACGATGAATACGCTCAAAACTCTCGGCAACTACCGCCTTCACACCCAGCAGGCGGGGACCCTTGGCAGCCCAGTCACGACTCGAACCGGTTCCGTATTCCTTGCCCGCAATCACCACCAGTGGTGTTCCCTGTTGCATATACTTCACGGCCGCATCGTAAATACTCATTTGTTCGCCACCCGGCATGTAGCGAGTCACCCCGCCTTCGACATCAGGCGTCATTTCATTGCGGATACGGATATTGGCAAAGGTTCCACGCATCATTAATTCATGATTGCCGCGGCGCGACCCGTAAGAGTTAAAGCTGCTCTTATCGACCCCGTTTTCAAGCAGATACCGTCCGGCCGGACTATCAACCGCGATCGCTCCCGCGGGCGATATGTGATCGGTTGTAAGCGAATCACCGAGCATTGCCAGTATGCGCGCGTTCACTATCGGTTCCAGCTGCTTGCTATTGTCGAGTTTAAAATAGGGTGGATTGCGAATGTAAGTAGAGGCATCATCCCAGCTATAGTTCAGCGCATCGCCGACATCGATTTCCTGCCAGTTATGGTCGCCGCTAAAAACGTCCGCGTACTGCTCCTTGAACATAGCCTGATTTACTTTCATGACCTCATCCGCGATTGCCTGGTTACTCGGCCAGATGTCGCGTAAAAATACCGGCTTGCCATCGCCAGATTCCCCGATTGGCTCTGAAGTCAGGTCGATGCAGGTGCTGCCTGCTAGCGCATAGGCGACTACCAGCGGTGGCGAGGCTAGCCAGTTTGACTTGATGCGCTGATGAATGCGTCCCTCGAAATTGCGATTTCCGGAAAGTACGCTGGCTACGTTTAAATTTCTCTCCCTGATCTGGGATTCGATCGCTTCCGGCAAAGGCCCGGAATTACCGATACAGGTGGTACACCCATAACCGACCAGGTTAAAACCGATGGCATCCAGTTCCTGCTGCAGACCAGCTGCATTCAGGTACTCGGTAACAACCTTGGAACCGGGCGCTAATGAAGTCTTGACCCAGGGCCTGGTGCTAAGTCCCGCCGCTCTTGCATTGCGCGCCAGCAATCCCGCCGCCATCATTACCTTGGGGTTCGAAGTATTGGTACAGGAGGTGACCGCGGCAATAACCACATCACCATCGAGCAGCTCGTCATCCGAGCTCCTCTTCTGGGCGCCAGTTTTCCCAATTATCGATTGCGTGGCCTCCTTTATGCTGGAAAGTGACACGCGATCCTGTGGGCGTTTGGGTCCGGCCAGTGAAGCTTCGACCGACGAAAGATCGAGCGTCAGGCTGCTGCTGAACACGGGGTCCGGGGTATCGGGCTGATACCACAAACCCTGCGCCCGACAGTAACTCTCGACCAGTTGCAGAGTGGTCTCGTCGCGCCCGGTTAGCTGCAGGTAGCGAATCGTTTCCTGGTCGACCGGAAAAAAGGCGCAGGTGCCACCAAATTCAGGTGACATGTTTGCCAGTGTGGCACGGTCAGCAAGCGGCAATTGTGCCAGGCCATCGCCAAAAAACTCGACGAACTTTCCAACTACGCCGTGTTCACGCAACATCTGGGTAACCGTAAGCACCAGGTCGGTCGCGGTAATACCCTCGCGCAATTGCCCGGTGAATTGAAAACCAACCACCTCGGGAATCAGCAACGACACTGGTTGACCCAGCATGCCCGCCTCGGCTTCAATACCGCCCACACCCCATCCAAGCACCCCGAGGCCATTGATCATTGTGGTATGGGAATCGGTACCGACGAGCGTGTCCGGGAACGCATAGTTCTTACCGTCGACCTGTTGTTGCCAGACTGTTTTTGCCAGGTACTCGAGATTTACCTGGTGACATATTCCGGTGCCTGGTGGAACCACCCTGAAATTATCGAAGGCAGTGGCGCCCCACTTGAGGAATCGATAGCGCTCATCGTTACGTTTTACTTCAAGTGCAACGTTAGCCGCAAACGCTTGCGGTGTAGCAAACTCGTCGACCATAACCGAATGGTCAATGATCAGGTCGATCGGAATCTGTGGATTGATACGTTGTGGATCATCGACTGCCGCATCGCGCATTGCGGCCAGATCTACGACGGCCGGCACCCCGGTGAGATCCTGCATTAATACCCTGGCCGGTCGGAACCCGATTTCTCGATCAGAACTGCGCGTTTCAACCCATTTTGCAAAAGCCCCGATATCGCCTTCCGCATCATTACCGCCCTGTTCAAAACGCAGCACATTCTCCAGTAAAATCTTTAGCGAAAACGGTAGCTGACGAATCGCCGCCAGGTCGCCACCAGCTAGCCTTTCGAGACTGAAATAATGATACTCCTGACCATCGACTTCGAGCGTAGTGAGGGTATCAAAGCTATTGCTTCCAGGTTCCATCGTAATTTTCTCCGCTATGTTGGAACGGGTATTATATCGCGTTATTCGCAGAGGAAATGAATGACATTTTCGTCGCTGAGATCGACCTTCTTGCCAAGACTGATATAGCCCGAGCCGAACACCGTAAACTCCTCGCGACGCAGGAAAATTTCCTGTCCTTCAGCGGTTCGGATAAAGGTTCCATTGGTACTTTGATCGGTAATGATGAACTTGCCACGCCGATGTTCCATTTTCGAATGGTGGCGTGATATCAAATCGCCTTTAATCAGCAAATCGCAGTCCTTACCTCTGCCAAGAATATAGGAGGCGGTATCGGTTTCAATGGTATGGGATTTGCCTTCGTATTTAAGGACGAGTTTTTTCACCTGGTCGTGACGTGCCGGGTTGGTAAAACTGCTCGCAGTTGCCATGTTGGTGATATCACCTTCCTGTTCCCAGGCGTAAAGGTATACATCAAGTTGCTCGTTTTTGCCCTTTACCCGCAGCCGGTCATAGGGCCGCATATTATTTGAAAGTTCCCCACTCTTGACCATGAAAGCGATTTCCTGGGTACACAGGATCTGTCGGGCCTTGGCCATACTCGCAACACGTGCCGCCACATTGACGGTGTCACCAAAAATATCGTCGTTTTCGAGAATGGTGCTTCCATATTGCATGCCGATTCGTATTGACACCCCGACAGTTTCCGGGGAACGATCATCCTCCATGGCCTCCTGTATCGCCTTGGCTGCAAACACCGCCATATCGATATCGGTAAAGTAAACCAGGATCTCGTCGCCAATGGTTTTGACCAGCTTGCCGTTATGACGCCGGGAAATCGAAATCAGTGAGTTTAGTGCCTTGGAGATACGCTCACGCGCCAGATCATCGCCCATGTTTTCATACATGGCGGTACTGCCGGCCACATCGGCAAACATTACTACGCAATTGATCGTTTTTCGTGTCACTGATTACTTATCCTGCGTGATTATCTGGCCGGGCCAGCCCGGCTTTCCCCTATTCCCCATCATTCCGGATCGATTCCAGAAAATCTCGTCATTGATTCAGTCAGATACCTTTCGAGAGCCATTTTTTTTGGCTGGCAGAGTTTAGCATGAACTATCCAGTCGTTCCTTAAGTTTATATAGCATGTTATTGAATAATATGAGAAATCACGGATTCGTATTTACCGAAATATAATCAATTGCGCGCTGAATTCTGGCAATACTTCGCTGTTTGCCGAGTAACTCTGCGGTTTGATCGATAGGGGGCGAAAATGATCCGCCGGTAACTGCCACCCGTAAAGGCTGGCCTACTTTCCCCATGCCAACCCCAAGTTTTTCAGTAATCGACTCAATTACCGCGTGAATTGACAACGCGTTCCAGGTTTCAAGCTTCGAAAGTTGCTCCAGCAACAGCTGCAACGGTTCCAGGGCCGATTGGTTGAGAACCTTTCGCGCTGCTTTCTCGTCATATTCAGAAAAATCCTGGAAGCAGTAAAGGATACTATCCACCAGCTCATTGACTGTTGATACACGCTGGCGGTAGAGGTCGACCATCGCGCTGAAATCGAGGCTGCTGTCGTAATCGATCTCAAGTCGATCAAGTCTCTGCTTGACCAGTTCGACAATCTTATCCAGCGACGTGCTTACCAGGTATTGCTGATTAACCCAGTTAAGTTTCTCGGTGTTGAATGAGGATGCCGATTTGTTCAATGCATCAAGCGTGAAATTTTCGATCATCTCCTGGCGCGTAAAAATCTCCTGGTCACCGTGAGACCAGCCCAGCCGCACCAGGTAGTTCAGCATTGCCTCCGGCAGATAGCCGGCATCAGAATATTCCATCACCCCGACTGCCCCATGACGTTTCGATAATCGCTTGCCATCGTCACCCAGGATCATCGGCACATGTGCATATTCGGGAACCGGGGCTTCCAGCGCCTGCAATATGTTGATCTGACGCGGTGTATTATTGACGTGATCATCACCCCGTAATACGTGGGTAATTTCCATATCCATGTCGTCAACGACTACGGAAAGATTGTAGGTGGGACTGCCATCGCTGCGCGCGATAATCAAATCATCCAGTTCAGTGTTGTTGACGCTTATCTCGCCCTTGACATGGTCGTGAAAGCTGACAATGCCCTGTCGCGGATTACTGAATCGAACCACCATCGGCTTCCCGGCAGTCGGCTGCAATCCCAGTTCACGACAGCAACCATCGTAGCGGGGTTTTTGTTTCGCTTCCATTTGTTGCGCGCGCAGGGCATCGAGACGTTCCCTGGAGCATTCGCAGTAATAGGCAGCCCCTTGCTCAACCAATTGCCCAATGACCTCGAGATAACGTTCAAAGCGCTGGGTCTGGTAGTAAGGCCCTTCCTCGTAGTCAAGCCCGAGCCATGCCATGCCATCCAGAATTGCCTGCACCGATTCGGGGGTGGAACGCTCGAGGTCGGTATCCTCGATGCGCAGTACGAACTTACCGCCCATTTTCTTACTGTACAGCCAGCAAAACAGAGCAGTTCGTGCACCGCCAACATGCAGCACTCCAGTCGGACTCGGGGCGAATCGGGTTTTGATCATTATCTTCAGACAGACATTAAGACGCGCGGTATTCTACCGGAATTATGCCCGCCGGGCCTGAAAAAAATTATACTCTAGAAGCGCTGCTTGATCTCGAGTACGGAACCTGCTTTTTGCATCCGGGTATGCCGCAGGAAGGAGTTGCCGAGTAATACTTCAGCAGGATGATCCCCCGCGATGACCGTGGCATCGACATTGGGTACCCTGATACCACCAATACTCACCGATTCAAGCTTTATCTGGTAAACAGGGACGACAGCAGCAGCGGTTTGGGCAGTGCCGCGTTTACCCTTGCGAAAATCAATTTTGAGACTGCGGGCTTTGCTGCCACTCAAAGTGACTAAAGTTGCGCCGGTGTCGACCAGGAAACGGGTTGATTGGCCATTGATGGTGCCTTCAACATAGTACATGCCAATTTGATCGGGATATACCTTCAGGCTGGAGCGATCGGGTTTTTTGAAATTCCCCGCGATAGCCTGATTCAGACCAAGTTTCACGCGCTTACCATCGATGACAACCACCGCGCCACGACCGGAGGCCGATTCAAGCAATACACCCTCGAAAGTTTCACCCTTTTTTACGATCTTCTGTTGGTCGCCAACCTGCAACAATGCCTTATCGGCAAACAGTGCAATTACCTTGACCCCGGCGTCGGCCGCTATAGCGAGACTCATGTTCAACACGAAACAGGCCACTAAAATGGATTGTGAAAATTTCATTCTCAGTAAATCAGGTACAGTGCGAATTGCAGACAAGCCAGCGCATATAACCCGGCGAGTACATCGTCGAACATTATCCCGAATCCGCCTGTCATTTTTTTATCCACAACCTTCACCGGCCAGGGTTTAACTATATCGAATACCCTAAATAGCACAAAACCAGCCACAATCCATTGCCAGGTCACCGGCACCGCTATCATCGTGATCCAGAAACCGACAAACTCATCCCATACGATGCCCGAATGATCGTGTACCCCTAGTGCCGTGCTGGTGTATTGGCATAAATACACGCCCAACCCAAACGCAAGCAAAATAAAGGCCAGGTAATATGGAACGTCAAGTTGCGCAATTAACAGGTAAAACGGGATCGCCACCAGCGTGCCGAATGTGCCTGGCGCAAACGGCATCAGCCCCGAGCCAAACCCGAGTGACAGAAGATGTAATGGATTACGTAACAGCTGCGGCGAGACCCTAGTCAAAATGGCGATACCCCTGCGAATTAGTCAAATCGATTAGACGCTCCCCTTGCTCTAAAACGTAACCAGATTCGGTCACTTCTCCGATCTCCGTCAGCCTGCATTCGGGATGATGGAGATTCCAGTTCTCGATTTCGCCCCGGTGGCTGGCTGGAACGCAGCAACAGATTTCGTAGTCGTCACCTGCGCCAAGTGCATAGTGATAGGCTTGCTGTTGCTCGATCCAGGAATTCACCGGGATCGCATCGCGCAAGATGCTGGCGCCACAGCCACTGGCTTTAAGCACATGCGCCAAATCGCCCTGTAGTCCATCTGAAATATCGATCGCTGCACTCGCAAATTCTCGCAGAAAGGGAATCAGTTCGAGTCTCGGTTGTGGCCGATCCAACGCTAGCAAGCACCTTGACTGTAAGTCCCCTGGAAGATCTACCTCCCCCTGTTTTTGTGCCAGTCCAAGCCCGGCATTGCCGAGTTCTCCCGATACCAGGATCAAATCACCTGCCCTGGCCTGCCGGCGAGTTACGAAACGACCAGACGGCACCAGTCCTGCGATTTGAATCGTGATCGACAACTCTCCACGGCAGGTATCGCCGCCTATTAAGCGCAAGTTAAATTGATCTGCGGTCTGCCTGAGCCCGATCGAGAACTGGCTCAGCCAGTTGGGATCGTTCTCGGGAAGAGTTAACGATAACAGGAACCATGCCGGGCTGGCAGCCATCGCGGCCAGATCGCTAAGATTGACTGCTAACGCTTTGTAGGCGATATCTGCGGGACAGGTGTCGACTGGAAAATGGATACCCCCCAGCAGTGTATCCATGCTAACCACCAGCTGATGACCTGGTGCGACATCCACTACGGCCGCATCATCACCAACGCCTAACACGGCGTTACCGGCTGGATCTCCGATATCGGAAAAGTATCGTTCGATTATCGCGAATTCGTCATGCGCCATCGCTACTTTCGACCTGTATCGTTACTACCTGGCCACTTCGAGTTCACGCAATTCCTGGCACAAGGGATCGAGCACACCGTTGACGAACTTGTGGCTATCCTCGGCGCCATAGACCCTGGCCAGATTTATTGCTTCGTTGATAACAACCTTGTACGGAATTTCCGGATGATTCTCGAGCTCGTAGGTTGCGATTCGCAAAATATTGGTTTCGATAGGATCGAGATGATCTTCGAAATTTTCAACATGTTTACGATAACAGTTGTCGAGCGTGTCGGCCTGCGGGGGAATCTTGTAGAGCAATTCCAGGAAATAGGCTTCATCACCGGCTGCGACACCCTGCTCCTGCTGGTAATGGTCTCTTATCCAGTCCAGGTCTTCGCCGGACAGCTGCCACTGGTACAAAGCCTGTAAAGCTTTATCGCGTGCATGCTTGCGTTTCTTGATAAACCGCGACTTGTCATTCACAGGAGTTCCGGCAGGTTACTTGATTTTGCGTATCAGGCTGATCATTTCCATCGCACTCATAGCCGCGTCGGCTCCCTTGTTACCGGCTTTTGTGCCGGCGCGTTCGATCGCCTGCTCAATCGTGTCAGTGGTTAGCACCCCGTTTATCACGGGCAGCGAATGCTGCAATGCTAATGACGCCAGGGCCTTGGCACTTTCCCCCGCGACAATATCGAAATGCGGGGTAGCGCCGCGGATCACCGCGCCGAGCGCGATGACTGCATCATGTTTGCCACCAGCAGCATATTTTTGCACCAGTAGCGGAATTTCGAGAGCACCGGGCACGTGGCTCACGGTGATGTCCTTACTATCGATACCTGCGCGCTGCAACGTATCGACCGCCGCGCTTAACAGGCTCTCGACGATAAAGCCGTTAAATCGACCGACGACGATCGCTATTTTCGCCTTGCTGACGACCAGGTCACCGTCGATCTTGTTAACTTCTACCATGTTATTACCCTTGATCCGAATAATAGTCGACAACTTCAAGCCCGAACCCGGCCAGGCCGTGAAAAACCTTGGGCGCACTTAGCAGGCTCATCTTGCGCACGCCGAGATCAGCCAGGATCTGAGCCCCGATGCCATAGGTTCGCTGATCATCGCCACGGTCGTCCGTGCCATGACCCTGAATCATCGATTCGATCAGGTTCACCATGTCTTTCGGTGTCTCCGCCTGGCGTAAAAACACGATAACACCCTCACCGGCCTTGTTGATAGTCTGCATAACATCTTGCAGCGGCCACCCTCTTCCCTCGATGCCTGCCAGCGAGTCGGTCAGCGTATTCTGCACGTGCACCCGCACCGGAATCGGTTTTTCAGGATCGATCTTACCCTTAACCAGGGCCAGGTGCAGTTCCTGCGCAGTACTGTCCTCGAAAGCATAAAGTTTAAACTCGCCGTAATCAGTCTCGAAGCGCGATTCAACGATCCGTTCGACAGTATGCTCATTCTCGATACGATATCGAATCAGGTCTTCAATGGTGCCAATTTTCAGGTCGTGCTTTAGCGCGAATTTTTCGAGGTCCTTGCGTCTCGCCATGGAACCATCATCATTGAGAATTTCCACGATCACGGCGGCAGGTTCAAATCCCGCGAGTCGCGCCAGATCGCATCCGGCCTCGGTGTGGCCGGCGCGGAACAATACGCCTCCCTTGCGCGCCATTACCGGGAAGACATGTCCGGGTTGCACAATACTGCCCGGTGTCGCATCAGGTTTAATGGCAGCCAGGATAGTGGTCGCACGATCGGAAGCCGAAATTCCGGTGGTAACACCCTCGGCAGCTTCAATTGAAACCGTGAAGTTCGTTTCCAGGTTTTCGCGGTTGTCACCGACCATCAATGGCAGACGCAATTGCTTGCAGCGTTGCTCCGATAGCGTCAGGCAGATTAACCCGCGACCGTACTTGGCCATAAAATTTACGTGCTCAGCAGTAACCGCCTGGGCCGCCATCAAAATATCGCCTTCGTTTTCGCGGTCTTCATCGTCCATGATGATGACCATTTTCCCGGCCTTGATGTCGTCGATAATTTCCTGCGTCGAATTTAAACTCATTTCGAACTTAACTGGCTTATTCATGATTGATGAATCCTGATTTTATCAGGGTTTCGAGCATCTGCTGGTCTTTAACTTTACCGGCATCGGCTCTCCCTTGCAGTAATCTTTCCAGGTAACGGGCGATGATATCGACCTCGATGTTAACCCGGGAACCTGTTTGATAGTACTGAAAAACGGTTTTCTGCTGGGTATGCGGCACAATATTGACATCAAACCGGTTCCCTTCGACGCCATTGACCGTCAGGCTGGTACCATCAATCGTCACCGAACCCTTGGTAGCAATGTAATGTTGAATCTCGGGATCAACTTCAAAGCTGTAACGGATCGAACGCGCGTCTGACTGCATTTCAACCAGGGTGCCGAGACCGTCGACATGGCCGCTAACCAGGTGACCACCGAGCGCGGTATTCAGCGTCAGCGCCGTTTCGAGATTAACCTGGCTGCCCACCGTCAATTGTCCCAGGCTGGTCTTGCTCATGGTCTCCAGCGATACATCGGCACTGAAAAATTGCTTTTGCAGTTCTACCGCGGTCAGACAAGCACCATTTACCGCAATGCTTTCACCGAGCCCGGAATGCGATAAGTCTAAATCACCACAAGCGATAGTAAGGCGTATATCACCACCCCTGGGCTCGCTGAGTTCGACCTTGCCGATTGCCTGGATAATCCCGGTAAACATCAGGCCAACTCCTCGCCGTAGCTGGTCAGGCATTCGGCAGTGATACGGGCGACATTGTTTTTTAGAACGGCAACAATGGTAGACACGGTAATACCCTAGTTAACATTGAAGGTTAATCGCAAATCATCGCCAACCTGGCGAATATCTCGAATACTACAGGTTTGGCGCTGTTCCATATCGGTTAGTTCGCCGAGATCGAAACCACCCCTGGCCTGGCTACCCAGCAAATGTGGAGCCAGGTATAACACTACCTGGTCGGCAAGCCCCAGGCTTAACAGAGCGCCTGCGAGGCGCTGCCCACACTCGGTATGGACTTCATTGATGCCACGATCCGCAAGGTCTCGCATCAGCGCAGGCAAAGAAATATGTCCGGACTCATCGGCTTCAAGTTCAATCAACGCCGCTCCACTGGCAGCCAGCCTCTCTTTCTTATCCTCATCCCGACTCAGTGTATAAATCCAGATCTCGCCTTTGGTCGAAAAAACCTTTTCGTGCCCGCTTAAACGCAGTCTCGAATCGACGATGACACGCGCCGGGTGGCGAACTTCGAATATCTGTTTCAAATCCTGCTTTGACAGACGCATATTCAACGAAGGATCGTCGTCAAGCACCGTTTGCGCGCTACTGAGAATCGCCGACGCGCGTGCACGCTGCAGCTGGACATCACGACGCGCGGGTTTTGCTGTTATCCATTGACTGATCCCGTTTTTCAGCGCGCTGCGACCATCGAGCGAGCAGGCCATTTTTACGCTGACGAACGGCAGGCCCTGCTCCATGCGCTTGACAAACCCGCGGTTGAGTTCGCGCGCCTCCGGTCCCAGTACATCGGTTATTACCTCGATACCATGATCGCGCAGTATTTCCAGGCCACGACCGTTATTCTGCGGATTCGGATCCTGCATCGCGACGATAACCCGCGCCGGTTTGGCCTCGATCAGGGCGTCAACACAAGGCGGGGTTCTACCGTGGTGGGAGCAGGGTTCAAGCGTAACGTAAAAATCAGTCCCTATCGGGATATCTGCCGCATTGATTGCATTGACCTCTGCGTGGGGTCCACCGGTGTAGCCATGCCAGCCTGCCGAAACCATTTTGTCTTCGGCGACGATGACACAACCAACACGCGGATTAGGTGGCGTGGAATATAATCCCTTGCGTGCCTGTCGCAGCGCTTCTGCCATCCAGTAGTGATGAGACTGAGTTAACGCCATCAACTGTCCTCATCGATCAAAGGAACCTGTCTGCGGTGCATTTCTGGCGTGGGCTCGGCAGCAAGCGCCTGGATGGCATCTTCGAACGCCTGGATGTCTTCAAAACTGAGGTATACCGAAGCGAACCTGATGTAAGCAACCTGATCGACGCGCTGTAATTCCCGCATCACCATTGCACCGATTTCACGTGATGAGATCTCGCGCGCCTCGAGACCAACGAGCTGGCGCTTGATATGACTTATCGCGTCCTCGATCTGTTCCGCCGAAACCGGTCGTTTCTCGAGTGCACGCAGCATGCCGCTGCGTAACCTGACTTCGTCGAAAGTATCTCGACTACCATCATTTTTGATCACCATCGGCATGTTCAACAGCGGTGATTCATAGGTAGTGAATCGCGTTTCGCAGGAAACACATTCCCTTCTACGACGCACCTGGGCCGATTCCGACGCCAGGCGTGAATCAACCACGCGGGTGTCAGGCGTACCGCAGAAAGGACATTTCATCGGTTAGAGATTCAGTTCCTGTAAACCGGCAAGCGCGCACAGATTTCGGTGACTTTCGAACGCACTGTCGCGATCAAATCATCGTTATCCATATCTTCGAGCACATCGCTTATCCAGTTCGCCAGGTCACGGGAATCCTGTTCGTTGAAACCACGCGTGGTTATCGCTGGCGAGCCGATACGTAGCCCCGAGGTAACAAACGGCGATTGTGGATCGTTGGGCACCGAGTTCTTGTTAACGGTGATATGCGCTTTACTCAACGCGGCGTCGGCGTCCTTGCCGGTCAGGCCCTTGCTGATCAGCGATAGCAAGAACAGGTGGTTGTCGGTGCCACCGGAGACGACATCAAAGCCACGCTTGACGAACTCTTCGGCCATCGCGTTGGCATTAACAACAACCTGCTTTTGATACTCAACGAATTCCGGATCCATGGCTTCCTTGAAGGCGACTGCCTTGGCGGCAATGACGTGCATCAACGGACCACCCTGGGTACCGGGGAAAACCATCGAATTAAGTTTCTTTGCAATTTCCTCGTTAGCCCTGGCAAGGATGATTCCTCCTCGAGGTCCGCGTAGCGTCTTGTGGGTGGTGCTGGTACAAACGTCGGCGATTTGAACCGGGCTCGGGTAAACCCCGGCCGCAACCAGGCCGGCAACATGCGCCATGTCAACGAAGAGATAGGCACCAACCGAATCTGCGATATCACGGAAACGCTGCCAATCCATAACCCGGGAATAGGCGGAGAAGCCGGCAATAATCATCTTTGGCTGGTGTTCCCTGGCGAGCGCTTCGACCTGGTCATAATCAACTTCTCCAGTTTCGTTATTCAGGCCATACTGGATGGCATTGAACAGTTTTCCCGAGAAGTTGACCTTGGCGCCATGCGTCAGATGTCCACCATCCGAAAGGCTCATTCCCAGTATGGTATCGCCCGCGTTTAACAGTGCGAAAAATACCGCTGCGTTGGCCGATGACCCCGAGTGAGGCTGCACGTTGGCATAGTCGGCATCGAAAAGTTTCTTGACTCTCTCAAGGGCCAGAGCCTCAGCTACGTCAACATATTCACAACCACCGTAATATCGCTTGGATGGATAACCCTCGGCATACTTGTTAGTCAATACCGACCCCTGGGCCTGCATGACCCGTGGGCTGGTGTAGTTTTCGGAAGCGATCAGTTCGATATGATCTTCCTGGCGATTTTCTTCGGCCTGCATGGATGCCCATAGATCCGGGTCGAAATCGGCAATATTCATGGATTTTGAGAACATCGGGTATACCTCGGGAGAAAAAGAAGGCGATAGTACAAAAAAGTCCCGCAAGTATCACTAAAAATCACGACAGATTAATAGGTTGTAACGGCATAAAGACTTGAATTTCAGCGATTTTTACCCATATCAGTAGAATTATCGAAATACATGGGGAATATGCAAAAACGTGTCGAATTATGAAATTCGAGTGTATAATTCCGGTTATCAATCAAGCAGGTGAATATTCATGGAAAATGTAGGTATTTATACGCCGCCCAAACCGGCAAAACCGTCTGCTGGCGGTGGCTCCGATGTATTTCAACCCGGCCTGACGGTCAATGATCTTGAAGTGACCCAGTCGGCGCAGGACAAGTTGCATGAAATTGTCACCCAGACCGACGAAGAAGTATCCGCGATTCGAATCTACATCAGCGGCGGTGGTTGCGGTGGCATGTCTTACGGCATGACCTTTACCGACGAGCATAGTGACTTTGACACCACATTACAGTTCGACGGCTTTAAGATCCTGGTCGACGTGGTCGCATTGAATTATCTCAAGGGCGCCCAGATCGATTACGTTCAGGAAGTCGGGCGCGAGCGTTTCGTTTTCAACAACGTATTCGCTGAAACCGGCGGTTCCGGGGTTTGCGGCGGCTGCGGTGCGGCTGGCGGTGGCTAGCCACTGATTAGTAGCGTGCAAGACAAATCAAAGCCTGGCTATAAACCAGGCTTTGTTCTTTTAGTGGCGCCTTCGGGTAGCTACCGCGTCTCCGCTTATACCAGGGCCGCGCTTAACCTCGAAATGCCCATCATGGTGGTGTCCAACAGCGAACACTCGCTGGTGCCTGAAGTTGCCAATGGTATCACGGTCGACTTCAGCCAACCTGAGCAGGCATACACCGATATCATATCGGCTGTGGAAACCATTAATATTGCCTGTGTGCTGGCAACCGACGACAGCTGTGTCGAGCTTTGCGGCCGCGTTGCGGAGTATCTCGGGTTACCGCAAAATAGTGCCGCCGCGGCATTACTCACCCAGCGTAAAGATCTCGGCCGTGAAGCCTTAGCCCGAGCGGGCTGTAACACTCCTGAGTACCAGCTTGTAAAAATCTCCGACCACGGCAAGGTGGCCTTGTCTATCGAGTATCCGGTTGTCATCAAGCCACTAGCACTCGCTGCCAGCCGCGGCGTAATTCGCGCCAACGATGACACGGAATTTTGTGCCGCTGTACAACGTATCGATAGCATTCTCGAGTCCACCACGCAGCAGGGTTTTGCGCGCGAAAATCTACTCGTTGAGTCCTATATCGATGGTCAGGAATACGCAGTTGAGGGTTTTATTATCGATGGCAAGTTCAGCTTGCTGACTATTTTTGACAAGCCGGAACCACTTACCGGACCCTACTTCGAAGAAACCTATTACCTCACTCCGACGCGTCTCGAATCTCGGCAAAGTGAGGAATTAATCGGCGAAATAGCCCGTTGTTGCGCGGCCTACGGACTTGAACACGGCCCGGTGCATGCCGAGGCCCGGATAACATCTTCGGGCCCGATTCTGCTGGAACTGGCAGCACGCACCATCGGTGGGCAATGCGGTCAGCTCATCGAATTTTCATTACGGCAAAAGCTTGAAGAACTTATCATTCAGGGTATGTGTGGAATTGCCCCACAGACCGATGGCGAAGGCGAGTCCGCCGGTGTGCTGATGATTCCGATTACCGACTCGGGAATCTTAAAGCGCATCGAGGGATTAACCAAGGCCAAGCAGACAGAATTTGTGCAAGATATCGAAATTCACATTAATCCGGGCTATGAATTGATTCCATTACCGGAGGGTGCGAGTTACCTGGGTTTCATCTTCGCCCAGTCGCCCGATTTCGAGCGAACCTATCACGCTCTGAAACTGGCTCACTCGAGGTTAAGCTTCGTCACACAACCCAGGTGGGAACTGGAAAACCTGGCGGTCTGATTTACTTTTTCGCACCGGGCGCACGAAAACCCTCGGGTTTCTGCCCGAGATCGCCCTCTTTGAAAATAAACCCGAGCATGTGCTGTTCGAGTATTTCAAGACTGGCCGGATCTATCGTCGAGAGCCCGTTTTCGTTAATGATCATGGTCTGCCGCTCTATCCATTGCTTCCAGCCCTCGGCAGAGACGTTATCATAGATGCGCTGTCCGAGCTCACCCGGATATGGAACCCTTTCCAGTCCGGGTGCCTCGCGACCCAGAACGACACAATTGATTACTCTTGCCATTGATCCATCCAAAAAAAAGCAGCCTCTTGTCGGCTGCTTTGTATGATACCAAATTTAATCTCGATCAGAACGCATAATTCACACCAATTGCTAAAACAGGCCAGGCTTCAAAAGCGTCCAGGTCGTCTTCGGCATCGGCTTCCATGTCTCTAAGGCTTGCGTCAACATCCGCCTGTGTTACCACTCCCGTTGCGGTAGCCTCAAGTTCTACAGAGGGATCAAGCAGGACGATTCCGACGTCTGCTGTGACGGAAAATCCACCATTCTTCCCGGCTTTACGGCCCCAACCGACACCAATATAAGGCTGATAGGAATCAGCGAACTCGACGTCTCCGCGAATGGTGCCAATATCGCCCGGAGTGATGGTAATGCCATCGAAATCAGCGGTACTAGTCAGTTCACCTGTTATATCTGCTGCGCCGGTGTGCCTCATCATACCCGCAGTAAAATGAAAACCCCCATTGAATATGAACCAGTCAACCAGCAGCGCATTTGCACCAAAATCGAGATCCAGCTCGGCATCAAAATCGCCCTCGACGGAATCACCAACGGTAATGGTTTCATCCTCGCCTTCAAGATCAACACTGGTCAAACTGAGACGCACATTGATCGTTTTGGCCACCGCAGCACTGAGGTCGATTCCGGCACCTACGGTACCCGCTTTAAATCCGACGCCAAAATCGATTGCGCTTGCATTTGATATAAAAAACAGGAGTCCAAAACCCAGCCCTATTATTTTTTTCATACATATTTCCCCGTTAAAAGTTATACACTGATACTCTTTATAGGATAAATAATTTCCAGCGCCCAGAATTGATACTCATCAAGAGATGCAGTCTTGTTCAAGTTATACATACCATTTTGCCATTAATTTACTATTATAATTGTTAATGCCCAATAATCCCCGAATTAGCAGGAGTTGCGTTGTCACGCTACATAGCACATAACGATCAGCAATCCCCAATCAGTTTCCAGATTTCTAGCGACGGCGTGACCGACACCGGGCATGTTCGAAATAAAAATGAAGACTCCATATTGGTGCATGCGGACGAAAATGTCTGGATTGTCGCAGACGGTATGGGGGGCCATCACGCGGGTGATTTTGCGAGCCAGACTATCACCAACAATTTAAGCCTGTTCAAACAGCATACCTGTCTGGATGACAGCATTTTATTGCTTGAGGAAAATATACTAAACTCGAATTCTGTTATTCGAAAAAAATCGTATAAACTCGGACGCAATGCAACCATCGGCAGCACGATTGTCTGTGCCTATATCTGGCACAATCTGCTATTCACCTTTTGGGCAGGAGACAGTCGCCTTTATCGCTTCAGGGATGCAAAACTGGAACGCCTGACTGAAGACCATAGCTATGTTGAGGAATTGGTCAGAATGGGAAAAATTGAGGCTCGTGATGCCGAAGAACATCCAGCTGCGAACGTGGTGCTAAAAGCAGTTGGGATCGACGATAAGCTTTGCCTGGATTTCGATTACTTCGAAGTGCAGGACGATGATATTTATATTATTTGTTCGGATGGGCTCTATAAAGATCTGGAAGAAACTAAAATAACCACCATAATTAAGTCTAATTCGGAAGATATGACTGAGCTCTCGCAAGCGCTGCTGGCCGCTTCGCTAGATGCCGGTGGTACCGACAACACCTCAATTATCACACTGAAAATGCAGCAAAAGGTAAACTGATGTCTCAAGTCTGCGAATCGCTGATCAATGACTACATCGAGGGAGCCCTCGATATGGCCGACCTGGAAGAAGGTCTGGCCAGCATTTTCGACGCCCTGCCAAACGGCCACACGGATGCGCAGAGTTATCTCCAGTCCCTGTATACCAGCGATAAAATCGACTCAAATGGTTTTACCCAGATCTCGCATGTAATCTCAAAAATTAATATTAATGCCACGCTGAAAAATAGCCAGGAAACAGATATTTCCTACTTTGCTGAAGACAAGACGATGCATCTGACTGATCTTTCGGACCTGTCTCCCGGAAACGGCACAGATGACGGCAATGACAAGACAGTTATCGTCAGGGCAAGTAGTAGTGGACAGGAAATCGAAATTTCGGAACCTTCGATCAGCATGGGCGAAGACGATTCACCGATGAGTCCAAAGATTGTCGAGAACCCTCATAAGTCGGCACGTTATGAGAATCTCGGTCCAGGTGTCACTCTGAAAGATCGCTTTGTACTGCTCGAGAAACTTGGGCAGGGCGGCATGGGCGTGGTGTTTAAGGCCAAGGACTTGCTCAAGGTCGAGGCCCAGGATAAAGATCCCTATGTCGCGATCAAAGTATTGACCGATGCGTTCAAGAAATATTCCGGGTCGTTCATCGCATTACAGCGCGAGGCCAGTAAAGCACAACGCCTGGCACACCCTAATATTGCAACGGTTTACGATTTTGACCGCGACGGCAATACGGTTTTCATGACAATGGAATACCTGCAGGGGAAACCACTGAATCAATTGATCAAGGAGATTAACAAGAAACCGCTCAAGCTGGATCATGCCCTGCATATTATTGAAGAGTTGTGCAGCGGGCTGGCTTATGCACATGAAAAAATGCTGATTCACTCGGATTTCAAACCGGGTAACTGCTTTTTACTGAGTGATGGTCACGTAAAACTGCTTGATTTCGGCATCGCCAGGGCAAGTACGCAAACCGACGAAGAAAGAGAAAACACGATGTTTGATCCGGCCAAGCTCAGCGCGGTCACGCCCGCCTATGCAACCCCGGAAATGTTTGCCGGCATGAACCCCGATCCCAGAGACGATATATATGGCCTCGCCTGCGTGGCCTACCAGCTACTCGCCGGGGGCAAGCATCCTTACAACAAGGTGGCCTCGCCCAAGATAAAGGAACTTGGCATCAAACCGAAACCGATCAAGGGATTAAACCGTCGCCAGCAAAAAACCCTGATGAAGGCTCTGACGGTAGTGCGCGAAGATCGTATCGGTGACGTTGAAAAATTTGCCGACGGCATGCGCACCCGGAAATCGCATACCAAGACTATCTTGTTAGCAGCCCTGTTTGTGGGGGTGATCGGTGCCGGCATCGGGTATAAACCGTTTCTCGCGTTTCAGGCCGAGCAGCAACTCTACGACAAGATCCAGTTAATCAAGGATGGCGACAAGGCCCTGATGATCGAAACCATCTGGTCGCTGGATCAGTTAAATCCGGAACAGCAAAAAATTATTTCAGTCGGGTTACGCCGCGAAATTATTACATTCTATCGGGATCGTATTCGCTCGGTATTTCGACCAAAAGAAGGTTTATACGATTATCCGCAAGCCCAGAATCTGTTGACGCAGGCTAAAAAGCATTATCCAGATTCAGTCGCTCTGTCTACGATCGAGGACCAGGTCAAAGAGCAGCGCGATCGATTGATGAATAGCCTGATCTCGCTATACAAACGTTATTTCAACGCCAAGAAACTGGTTAAAACTCCGAACGGAGAAGATTTAATCACCGTCCTTCCACTGATTAAACGCGTAGACCCGAAACATTATCTGCTGAAGGATAAGGCACTATCCGATCTTTATCTTTCAGAATCAGAAAAGCTGATCGCCAGGCGTAATTACAATGAGGCGGCAAACTACATAATTACAGGGTTGAAACTGTTCCCCGAAGACACGCGTCTGCAAAGCCTCAACAAGCAGATAAACGCACAATTTCAGAATTGATGAGCCAGCTAGTTTCTCCTTTGCGCCTGCTCGCCAAAACCTACGCGAACGACTTGATTTCTCGCGAACAATACGTGGAGATTCGAGCCCAGTTACTGAAGCGGCTTGAAAGCAAGGGTAGTGTTGACGAGGCAGACTTGAAAAACTTTACTGCCTTACAAGGGGGTGAAACCCCAAAAGTGCAGAAAACCTATACTTCTTCGGACTGGATCATCATTGCCCTGGGATTAGCAGCTTCTGCAGTGTTGGCTTTCGTTCTCTACGGATAATTTTGAATCCGCGCCTTGTAAACGTTTCAAAAAGATTAAATAGATCACAAAACCAGACTATCCTGTCCATTAGAAGCCTATTTTCTTGTTGAATACGGGTCAAACTAGTTTATTATCATCAATAACTTAACTCATATACTTAATTTTATTTATTAATATTCTTACATCTGAGATCGAAACTATCCAAAGTGTTAGCTAGATCTCTCCGTAGCGAATCAACCGTAGTTATGCTCGACGACTGCGCAATTTCGGTTTTCGCCGAGATCAGTTAAGAAATCCCTTATTCGGTATCTTTATGATCACATTGACAGGCCACGCCTTTTCATCGAAGACAGTGCTGACAGGATTCATTCTGGCGCTTGTCTTTGTTGCGCCTGTTAAAGCACTCGACATGCAGGATATGGTTGTCGACTCGATTAGCGCTCACCCGGAAGTCAAAGAAAAGATTCACGTATACCGCCAAGTTGTAAGCGATCGTGATATCGCGGAAAGTGGCTGGCGACCCAGTATCGATGCCCGGGCTTCTGCTGGATTTTATGACACCGAGTCACCCTCGACAGGTAACCAGTCGATTGACTATGACAGCACCAACCTTGAACTATCAGTTACCCAGAATCTTTTTAACGGGTATGACACTACCTACCAGATTGAGCAGACTAAGGCCCGAACCAACGCAGCACTTTTTGATATTTACGATACCGCCGATAACATTGCATTGCGTGCAATACAGGCATATCTCGAAGTAATAAAGCAGCGACAACTTTATCAGCTCTCGATCGAGAACGTCGCTGCGCATGAAGAAATTCTGGCGCAAATCAGGGATCGAAACCTGTCCGGGGTTGGCCGGCTTTCACAGCTACAGCAAACCGAGGGGCGCCTGGCAAGGGCCCAGGCAAGTCAGATAGCCCAACAAAATAATCTCGAAGACGCCGCCACACAGTTACACCAAATTCTGGGACGTTATGTCGATCCAATGGGGTTATCCGAACCGGACCTGCCCGCGATGCCTCGAGAGGCACTGGATTTACTGATCGACCAGGCGTTGACCGATCATCCGGCGATGAGGGTTGCGCAAAGCAATATCGCGGCAGCCCAATCGGATCACCGCCGTTCCCTGCGGACCCGATACCCAAATCTCGACCTGCGACTTGCTACCGAATACGGGGATGACCTTGACGGTCTGGATGGAAATACCGAAGAAACCAGTTTGGTACTCAACCTGTCGTACAATTTTTATAGCGGCGGCAGAAATGATGCCGAGCAGCAAAAGAAAATCAGTGCGGTTTACGAACAAAAGGAGTTCGCAGCTAGAGTACGACGCCAGATTATCAACACTCTGCGCTTATCCTGGACCGCAGATGACCTACTAGTTCGGCAACTAAAATTTCTCAACGCTCATGTAATCAAGTCCGGACAAACTGTCGAGTCATACAAAGAAGAATTTTTTATCGGTCAGCGTGACCTGATCGATCTGCTCGACGCCGAAAACGAATTCAATAGCGCGAAAAACCAGTATACCGAAGCAAAATACGACTCACTGGGAGCACGCTACCGGGTTTTTGAAGGTATCGGCAGGTTGTTCGAAGCAGCTAATGTCGAGTTCGAATTGAAAGATGGAAATTTAGTGGTCGCTCGACTTGCGACCGATCAAGTTGATAAGCTCCCGCTGCCTGATGATGAAGATCGTGACCGGGAAGCTGACCCATTGGATCATTGTGATAATTCGCTTATCAATATCGAGGTAAATCCGTTTGGATGCCATGAACCGGTCGTGCTAACCAGGGTAGAGCCGGCGCCACCACGGCAAAATTCGGCTCCGAGTTTAACTGACGATCAGTTTGAGATCGAAACCAATGAGGTATTGGTAATTACGCCTGAACAGTTGCTTGCGAACGATTCTGATGCGGATTCCGATCCCCTGGAAATAATAGATGTGAGTCAACCTGATGTTGGCCGCCTGGCATTTAATACCAACGGTAATCTGTTATATAGATCCCCCGAAGGATTTATCGGTGAGGATTATTTCAAATACACCGTTACCGATAATAGAGGAGGAGCCGCTACTGCTACAGCGACAGTACGGATTAAAGTGAGCAAAAGCGAAGTCATTAGCCTGGCGGAAGTTCAGTTAGTCAACTTCATTTATGATGAGGCCGAACTGACCGAAGTCTCCAAATCTAAGGTTAAAGCCATTATTGAACAGATAAAACAGGCCGAGGGTGTCATCATCGAGATTTACACCCATACCGACAACATAGGCTCCGACAAATACAACCGGATCTTATCTGCGAAAAGAGCCAAAGCACTTAAAGACTTACTAACCAATAATGGGATTGACGGCGCAAATATTACCGCAGTAGGGGTGGGTGAAAAGAAACCCATTGCCGACAATGCGACCGCAGCCGGTCAGGCGATAAATCGCAGAGGTGAATTCATTTTTATGACAAAGGAGTCGGCAGAGTAAAGCTGGCTGCTAGTTGTAGCAATTGGTCTACACTTGGATGCAGTAGTTTGATTTTGGAAGCCTCCCCTGTATACCCTATCCCAGCATTTCAAGAAATCTTACCGTCCGCTCCAATGTCACAGAACCTGCGGTAGCGCCTGCACGCAGCGCCTGGAGACTTAGCGGTGCGAAAGATAGGTGTCTTCATGTTTACCGTATTTTTAACCGCAATTCCGGGTCAACACATGGCGGGCTCCCTGGTGAGCAAAGACATGCTGAAGCAGTTAAAGACAAGGTATTCAGATCAGGCTTATCGCAGGGGACTGGCAATCAATAAACTACTGGTTGAGCTTGAGGGAAAGGGAGTCCAAAAACAGCTTGTCGAAGTAAATCGTTTTTTTAACCAATTTGAATACCAGGAAGATCATGTGCAGTGGGGAAAGCAGGATTACTGGGCGACGCCAGGCGAATTTCTCGGTACGCAAAAAGGCGATTGCGAGGATTTCGTCATCGCCAAGTATTTCGCCTTGCGTAAACTGGGTGTGCCCGACGAACGTCTCTACCTGACTTATGTGAAGGCCCTGAAGCAAAATGTGGCGCACATGGTACTGAGTTACTTCGCTACCCCAACCAGCATTCCCCAGATTCTGGATAATTATAATCCCCTGATTGTCAGCGCTGACCAGAGGAAGGACCTGTTACCCGTATACAGTTTTAACGCAAAATCTCTTTTTTTGAGCAATTCATCGGCCGGACTCGGCAAATCGCTGCCTACTAACAAAATCAAGAACAGCAAGTGGACAAAGCTACTGGCCGATATTAAAAAGGAAAAACAATGACAATATTCAAACAATTAGCCTTACTGGTATCAACGTTTTTTCTGATTCTGTTACTTGTGATCGTATATAACGGCTTTACTCGTACCAGCCAATTTCAGCAGGGACAGCTACAGACCACGGCCCAGGACATGGCGACAACTCTGGGCATCGCGATCAGTAATTTACCCGAAGGCGATGACAACGCCACGCTTGAGGTCTTGTTTAACGCGGTTTTCGACAGCGGTTACTACACACGAATCGAGCTGGTTGCAGCTGACGGTCAGATTATTCATCAGAAGAGACAGGATCTTGGCATCGCGGGAGTGCCAGACTGGTTCCTGCATTTAGTGCCACTTGAGCCTGCTCGCGGCACAACCCAGGTCATGAAGGGCTGGACTCAGCTTGGCCAACTCAACCTGGAGATTCATCCCGGCTTTGCCTACAGCAGCATGTACCAGGCTCTTATATCTGCCCTGCTCTGGTTTGCGATCTTGTTCATAGTGTCCTTGATCATACTTTGGCTGGTGCTGCGATATGTGCTGGAGCCATTGCAAAGAGTCAAGGAACAGGCCGATGCAATACATAACAACAAGTTTGTTCAACAAAAGAAATTGCCTGCCACTATCGAGCTGAAGCGCGTGGTCGAAGCGATGAACCTCATGGTTGCCAAGGTACAGGGTATCTTCGATGACCAGGAAAAGACGCTCGGCGAATACCAGCAACTCCTTTACCGGGACAAGCTGACCAACCTGGGCAATCGTCGCTATCTTCTCGACCAGCTGCAGCAATCGATGTCAGAGGAATCAGGGCGCCACGGCTGTATGGCGATTATCAAGATCGTGGAATTCGAACAGTTGCGTGATCAGCATGGTTACGAACTGTCAGACAATTTAATCAGGATTCTGGCGGACCTGCTGCGCCAGACACAGGCAGATCACGGTGCCGAACGAATCTCGCGTTTCAACGAAGACGAGTTCGCTTTTCTGAGTGCTGCTGACGAATCCGCAGTCACAGATTTTATTGATAAACTGTTCGACGACTTCCAGAAACTCATACGAAAAGAATCCGATCTGGCGGAAGTGAGACTACTGGCTGGAATTTGCGACCTCGAAGTTGGCGGCGAGACCGGGAACGTCCTTTCCGGTATCGACTACTGTCTGTCACTGGCCAACACCAGGGGTCCATTTTCAATTGAACGGCAGCAATCGGGCAATCTCGATTTGCCGAAAGGTAAAATGCAATGGCGCAGCTGGCTTGAGACCGTTCTGCAGTCAAACCAGCTGTTCCTGGTCGGTCAACTGGCTATCAGCAATAACCGCATTCCCGTTCAGCGTGAGTTATTTATCAGGGCACGTAACCAGAACGACCAGATAATTCCGGCCTCGGCGTTTATGCCAATGGCCTCGAGTCTCGGCATGTCGCTGGATATAGACAAGGAAGTGTTTCGCATGGTTGCTTCGAATAAGGAAATAGACCGAAAGATTCCACTGGCAATCAACCTGAGCGCCGCTTTTTTTGAGCTGGCAGAAGCCCAGGATGAGTTTGATCAACTGTTGCATGATTGCGAGCAATCCGGCACCAGACTTTGCATCGAGGCCAGTCATCACGTTCTCAACCAGCATCCGATTATGTGCGCTAAAGTTTCCGAGCGGGTGCGAAAGCATAATCACCAGTTTGGCATCGATAACCTTGATCTTGGCCTGCCTCTACAATTGCTACAAACAGCCCAGTTTGACTACGTAAAAATCAATGCTAAAACACTACATGAAATGAGTCGAAATAAAATGCCCGCTGGATACCAGGCATTACGAACAATAACGGATACACTCGAGATCAGCGTTATCGCTGTCGCGGTAGATTCCAAGGAAGTTGTTGATGAACTTAAGTCACTTGGAATCGAGATTATGCAGGGCAATTTCCTCGGTTCACCTGAAGCAATATGACGTGATTTTCCAGGCCGGGCCGAGTACAGTTATGATCTATCGATTATCAATTCAAATGCAGGTTCACGGGAGCAGGAACACTGCCACGCCAAATCAACCAGGGCTGTGTCGGTAAAACGCTTACACCAGATAAATCCCAATAATGATCGATCCCCATCATCAGTATGACCCCCTGCTTGAATGCCTGGTTATCTTCGCCAAGTTACACAACCGCCCGATCAGCGTTGAAGCACTGATCGCAGGCCTGCCGGTTGAACCCGGCGCCGATGGCCCTGAGCTTTTCAGCATTGACAGTCCTAAGGGCCTGTTCTCACGGGTAGCCTCACGCGCTGGATTTGCGAGCCGTCTAATTCATCGCGATCTCGCTAAGCTCTCGAGGCTATTGCTGCCCTGTATCCTGGTGCTTAAAAACGGTAACGCGTGCATTCTTGAAAGCATAGATCGCAAAAACAAGCGCGCCAAAATCATATTCCCGGAGATCGGTGAAGGTGAAGAATGGATGGAGCTAGGTCAGCTTAGCCAGGAGTATCTCGGGTATGCATTCTTACTTAAAAAAGAATTGCAGCAGGAGCGTACCGAGTCGAAGGGATTCAGCAGAGACTCGAGTCACTGGTTCTGGGGAACCCTGGCCAAGTCCAGGGATATTTTCGCCAGCGTGCTGCTGTCGTCGATCCTGATCAACCTGTTCATCCTTGCGACGCCGATGTTCACGATGAATGTCTACGACAAGGTAGTGCCCAACGATGCGATCGCAACCCTGTGGGTACTGGCAGCCGGCATTGTCACGGTTTACATTTTTGACACCCTGTTACGTTTCGTGCGTAACTATTTACTCGAAGTCGCGGGCAAGAAAAGCGACATCATCATGTCATCGATCATTTTTTCACAGGTACTTAACTTGAAAATGGATCAATGGCCCGCGAGTATTGGCTCTTTTGCCAGCCAGTTGCGTGAGTTTGAAAGCATTCGCAACTTTTTTACCGCATCTACGATCGCGACACTGGTCGACCTCCCCTTTTCGATTATTTTCCTGTTGGTTATCTATTATATCGGTGGCCCGATGATCGCCGTACCCCTGGTAATCATAGCTGTGCTAATGCTATACAGCTTCATCCTCGTCAGGCCTCTTAAGGCCAGCGTGGAAGCCACTTACGAGGCGACCGCGAATAAAAATGCCCATTTGATCGAAACATTACGCTCGATAAAAACTGTAAAGGCGCTAGGCGCAGCGAATTATTCGCAATGGGTATGGGAAGAATCCTCAGGCGTCATCGCCAACAAGTCGATGCGCGCGCGAATACTGTCTTCTTCGATAACGGTCGTCACCAACCTGATGGTACAGTTCAATACCATTGGCCTGATCGTGTTCGGCATCTACCGTATCAGCGACCTGGAACTCAGCCTCGGTGGCCTGATCGCAATAGTCATGCTGTCGTCACGGGCGGTGGCCCCGTTGGGTCAGATTGCCGCACTGATTACCAGCTTCGAGCAGACCCGCACAGCGTTTCGCTCACTCGATGAATTGATGCAGAAGTCTGTCGAAAGACCAGAAGGAAAATCTTACGTGCGTCGCCCCGGCTTCGAAGGGGCCATTAACTTCAGGGAAGTCGATTTCAGTTACCCCGAATCTCCAAAAAAATCTCTCACCGGTATTTCCTTTAAAATCAATCCGGGTGAGCATGTCGGTATCATCGGCAAGGTGGGTTCTGGTAAAACCAGCCTGATAAAACTGGTCATGGGACTCTACCAGGCAGAGAGCGGCTCGATAGCAATCGATAATATTGACATCAACCAGATAGATCCTGCCGACCTGCGTAAAAATATCGGCTACCTTTCCCAGGACATCGAACTGTTGCGCGGCACTATCCGAGAAAATATAGCCTATAAAGATTTACACGTTAACGATGAAAAGCTGCTCAAGGCCGCAGAAATTTGTGGAGTGGATCTGTTTGTTAACCAGTTGCCCCAGGGGTTTGACACCCAGGTAGGCGAGGATGGCGGATTCCTGTCCGGTGGCCAGAGGCAGGCAATTGCACTGGGGCGGGCTGTCATGCTGAATGAACCTGTTCTGATTCTCGATGAACCAACCAATAGTTTCGATAACACAACAGAATCGATTATTAAGAAACGACTTTTTGATTACACACGCGACAGGACCCTGCTACTGGTGACTCACAAAGCACCGATGCTGGACCTGGTAGAACGGATCATCGTCATCGACGAAGGGCGAATCGTCATGGACGGGCCCAAGGAAGAGGTATTGAATGCCCTGAAAGGTACCCAGAATGGATAACGACGACAATACAAATTTTGAAGACGTAACCCAGGTAGGAGTCCATGGAAAACAGGACATGGTCTACATGCGCAGCCTTTCCGCAGCGGCGGTACATCGTTCGCCACGCTACCTGATCGCGGTGGTAATGATCTTTGCGCTTTTCGTAATCGCAGCCATTGTCTGGATGAACTGGGCCAAAATCGATGTTGTCATTCGTGGTTCGGGCAAGGTTTCGCCAGCTAGCCAGGTGCAAAACATTCAAAGCCTTGAAGGCGGCATCATATCCGAAATCCTGGTCGCAGAAGGCCAGGTGGTTGAGGCTGGTCAACCATTGATAAAAATCAGCGATGTCGCATTTTCAAGCTCGTTCGAGGAAAACAGACTGCTTTATCTTGAGCTGGTGGCCAAGGCCAGTCGCCTGGATGCCGAGGCATTTGGCCGGACTTTCAAGCCAGACAGCGAAGTTAGCGCAGATGCACCGCACCTGATTAAATCAGAAAAGAGCTTGTTCGACTCAAACCAGCAACAACTCAAGGAAACATTGAGTGTTCTCGAAGAAAAAATAAGTCAGCAGAAGAGCGCCCTGCTCGAAGCACAGTCAAAGCGACGCCAATTGCAAAGATCTCTGGACCTGGTCAAGAAAGAGATTGTTATTAAAAAACCGTTAAAGGATCGTGGAATTATCAGCGAAGTCGAATTTTTGCAATTACAGCAGCGGGAAGCCGAATTTGAAGGTGAGATAGAGGCGGTCAAATATTCGGTACCGCGAATCGAATCGACCATCGAGGAAGCTCGTTTTAACAAGCAGAAAGAAAAGCTGAACTTTCAGAATAATGCGAAGAAAGAGCTGAACGAAGTAACGGCCGAGATTAGCCGTATCAAGGAAACACAAACCGCACTGCAAGATAGAGTCAAACGCACCACATTGCGCTCCCCGGTTAACGGAATCGTACAACGTCTTTACATCAATACTATTGGCGGCGTCATCTCTCCGGGAAACAATATACTCGAAATTGTTCCACAAGAAGACTCTCTCCTGGTCGAATTAAAAATCAAACCGGCTGATATTGCCTATGTGAATGTCGGGCAGTTCGCCAGGTTAAAATTTTCGGCCTACGATTTCGCGGTTCACGGCAGTCTCCAGGGAATAGTTACCTTTGTCAGTGCAGATACGATTACCGATGAAGAGGGCCAAAGCTTTTTCCTTGTCAGGGTCAAACCAGGTAAGTATTTTCTTGGTGCAAAGCCCGGCGACTTGCCGATTAAAATCGGCATGACGGCCGAAGCTGACATAATTACAGCCAAAAAGACAATTCTATCGTACCTGACAGAGCCGGTTCATCGTGGAATTGATAAAGCGCTTAGAGAGCGGTAATGAAACTCATCGTTTATTCAGCATCGCGTTCATTTGATCACTTTCTGCAGCGTCAATTAGACATCGCATTCGAATATCGCAGAGATTTGCAGGTGCCATCTGACGACCTCGAAGAACTATATCTGATTCATGTATCAGGTAGGGAGCTCGAATGCCATGAATGGTTACTGAAACATGTTTCTGGAAAACCGCTTCGGGTGGGCGTCTGCTCAGACCGTCCCAGTATCCACGAAATGCTCGAATGTGTGCGACTCGGGGCCAAAGCCTACTGCAATAGTCACATGGCCACTTTGCATTATCAGCAGATGCTGCAGTTACTGGAAAACGGCCAGAGCTGGTTTCCACCGCAAATGCTGGACGAAACATTCAGACTTGCGCAGCAGGTCGCCAATCCAGTTGAAAATCACGAGCAGTTGGATACTTTAACCGCCCGTGAAAAGGATATCGCGTTTGCGGTTGGTAAAGGTAAATCAAACCGCCAAATAGCTGATTTATATGATATTTCCGAGCCCACAGTGAAACGACATTTAACTAATATCTTCAAGAAACTTCAGCTAAAGGACCGTATCGGCCTGGTCCTATTCCTTAAGCAAGCTTAGTCTTACGACTGCTTTGCCTCACAAACTGTGTGACCTGCTTCTCAATCTACAAATTTCGTGCTGTCAGTCTACGACTTTAGTATGACACGGACCCGTAAAAACTAGCCTATATATACTGTTCGTACAAAGTTTCTGCAGAAATATGGCTACTAAAAATATAGGTTTTGTCGCTGAATTAATCGGTGACGCAGAGGTTCGCAGCGTTGACGGCGTAATCAGAGTCCTCAGTATTGGTGATCAGATCCATGAGGGCGATATCCTCACGACCGGTCTCAATACCGAGATCGTGCTCGAGTTTTATGACGGCCACAAACTGCAGATCGGTGAAAACACCGAAATGCTGCTGGATGAGTCAGTTTTTGCTGGCCTCAACGCCTACCCTGACGATCGTACCGATCAACTAGCCGAGCTGCAAAACCTCATTGTCGAAGGCGTAGATCTCGCCGAACTCGAGGCAACCGCTGCCGGTGCTGCTGCTGACAGTGGCGACTCACTTCACCAGGCATCAGTTTACTCGAGAGTCGGTGACGAAGGAATTGTAGAGACCAGGGGTACTCCATTTAATCTTGGTGCGTCAGATCTTGATGATCAGTTTAATATTGACGATGACGGAACCCCGATTCCAGCCGATTCAGAAGATGGTGACTCGGTCCAGGGCTCTGGTGCCATGCCTTCACCCGCGGCATCTATAACGGTTAATAGTATTACCGCCGATGATGTGATCAATGCTGTTGAAGCAGGCGCCCCAATCAATGTTACCGGTACCGTTGGCGGCAATGCCGTAACCGGGGATACAGTGAGTTTTACGGTTAACAGTATGCCGTATAGTGGAACCGTTGGCGCTGGTAATAGTTTTAGTATTTCGGTTACAGCAGCCGATCTGGTTGCCGATACCAGCTTCGATGCTACTGTGTCGGGTACGGACGTCAATGGTATTCCTTACGGTGCGACCACCACTTCGACTCATACAGTCGATACTACCGCCACTGCTACGATTACTTTAGATTCCAGTATCACACCCGATGACATCGTTGACGCTATTGAAGCCAGCGGTACTGTTGCGATTACCGGTAATGTTGCGGGTGATTTCCAGGCCGGTGATATAGTCACGTTGAGTATTAATGGTGTTAATACCACTGGTGCAGTACTTGCCGATGGTAGTTTTAGTATTGATGTTAATGGCAGTGATTTGCTAAACGATCCCGGCAGGACCATCAATGCATTTTTCGTCGCCACCGATGTGGCCGGCAATATCGCGGCACCTGTCACTGATACTGAATCCTATACGGTAAACAATGCTCCAGATGCTATAGATGATGTCGGTGCCCTCGATGGTACCGAGGACAGCACTTCCACTATCTTGAATGCCACTTTGCTGTCAAACGACAGTGATCTGGATGGCGATACGATCAGTATCACCGAAATTAATGGCACTGCCTTAATCGGTGGTGTACAGAGTATCTCCGTGACCAACGGCACA
>CAMYLU010000013.1 GCA_947259485.1 uncultured Gammaproteobacteria bacterium
TACCACCAATAATCTCGGCATCGCAGGAGATAATTAATCCTTCCGGTCTCACTTTTTCAATCCGCTTCCTGAATAATCTTGCATTCTTGCGCGACAGGTAACCGACAGTCCCGCCATCGATCACAACCCTAATCGCCTTTTTGTCTTGTGGATTAGTGTTTTCATAATGCAGTCTAGCTATCAATTCTCTTTCGCCACCTTTTTTTGAGTAACGATTAGATAGAACTCTAAGATGCCTTTGGTAGCATGATACTCCGACCACTTCCAAATCAAAGTGGCCATCGCCATCTACAAAAACATCTTCAATTTCTGTAATGAATTCAGAAAAAATCCCCACCGGACAGCCCTATTTCCTAAATAGCACCCGATTAGCAGAAGGTGCTACATACATTTCGTAGTATTGCCTCGACAACTGCCTTGCCAGGGAGATTTGTTCCACTGACAAATGTGGTTCAATTTTCTTGAGCTTTAATATTGCTCTTCGGGAGTGTTGCGCTGCTGATACCTTACACCACGCGTAAGCCTCGACATAATTTCTTGTTACACCAGCACCACGTGCATACATAGTACCCAGTCGGTGTTGTGCTGTGCGGTAGCCATGTTTAGCCGAATGCAAATACCATTTGAACGCTGATGGATAGTCCCGCGCCCTCTCATTCTTCTCAAACAATTCACCCAGCTCGAATTGCGTGATGCAGCTTCGGTCTTCTGCATATTGAGCCATGATTACATCCTCCTTTATAAAGATTTTTTATTTCAGACGTAAAAAATGCAACTAATTCAGAATTATTTTTATTTTATCCATATCCAGAATTTAGATTTAAAGAACAATAACATGTGGCACCTGCTACCGCATCGCCTAAACAAGGTAAATCAATGAATCTTTTATGGTAATCGCAGGAATTACTTTACCTGGTGCATAAATAACCCGCACAGTGGCGGGGCTTCAAATCTGTTTAAAGGTAAATCTGATTTCCCGTTAGCGGACCCTGAAATTCGCAACGCCAAGGTCTTGCTTCGGCCAAGAACGGACGCTCATTAAATTACCGTGTGCGGCAAAACTGGCCCTGGTCAAGGTAAACCCACATCCTTGGTGAATGCTGCATAGCGGTCAGAGCAGCCATTAATTTTCCTTACGTAAAATTAAACTATGATCCTCGAGTTGATCGATCAAATCAGTAATATCGCGACAAAGATCGGATCGACTTTGATTGGGAAAGCCGGCACAGAACAAATCTAGAATAGTCTCCAGGTCACAGGGATTCTCCAGTATTCGCCAGAAAGCGGCACCAATGGTATTGAGACGATAGATAGAACCGCTCTCTTCATTTGCCAAAAAAAGATCGCCCTCCATTTCCTGAATGGAAACCCCCTCGTTACGTTGAAATAGAACAGTTTTCATCGTCGCAAGTTTCCATATGATTAATCGCCAAATTTTTCGCAAAGATAAGTAGCTGCACTTTCAGCAGACCCATATGTCAATTTATAACACTCTGCTCGTCCAGCCACTTTGGATAAGCGTGCAAGGACTTCCCCTGCTTTCGCATCCAGAGAAAAACCACGGCGTACAAGCCGTGCCAAGGCTTCCGACCGTGACAATAATTCCAGTTGGGGTTGTCCACCTGGAATGTCTGGTCTATCCAACAACACAATAGCTTTAATCGGAGCCCTGTCACCCAACATGGCAACCTGTCCGGGGCGAAGATTAACCCATCCATATCTTTGATTGGCACACATGCCGGATCGAGCCAAAAAATTGCAAAGAGTCGCACCCTGTTCGCCGGGGAGAGGCAAGCGTAACCGAGGCGCAATCCCTGTCGCCATTCCTTGATGTCCACGCTTTGGAAGGAGCAATACATCATCTGAAAAAAGGACACCACCCTGTTTTACCAGGTGGGTAGCAAGGAGCGATTTTCCAGACCGATGTGTATTGGGAAAGACTACCAATCCCGTATTTAGACGAATTGCTGAAGCGTGGATGCCCAATGTGCCGGGATGACCTTCTAGGTATGCGTCAATAATATCCGATACAAAATTGCACATGGCGTCGGCAGGGTCATCATCCAGGTCGGGCTCTTCCACCCAGCATGATTGGCGGCGATATTTATCTCCTTCCCTGATGACTGAAATCACAGCTGGTTTCGGTGATCTTCTAGATAATCGCCGCCAACTCCATCCGGGAAAAACCGTTTCTATCGCAGGTAACAGGTCATCAGCATCCTCGAGGACAACCGGGTTCGAAATCCCCCGAAAACGCAGACTGATGGTTTCTTTCATTCAGCCCAATGCAGTCACGCTGATCATGCGTCTTTCTTGGACTTCTCAGACTTCTCTGACTTTTCGGACTTCCTGGTCTTCTCGGACTTTCTGGTCTTCTCGGATTTCCTGGTCTTCTCGGACTTTCTGGTCTTCTCGGACTTCCTGGTCTTCCCGGACTTCCTGGTCTTCTTAGACTTCCTGGTCTTCCCGGACTTCCTGGTCTTCTCGGACTTCCTGGTCTTCTTAGACTTCCCGGTTTTCTTCGACTTCCCAGTTTTTCCAGATTTTGTGGTCTTCTGACTTCCGCTTTCGTCCTTCCCTTCGTCCGCCAATGCCTGTCCGAGTTCGGTGAGAGTTGGTGTCACGTACAACGCTACCGTTGCCAATCCCAGCTTCTTCAATGCATCGCGGCGGCTCAGATCAGCCTTATCCATTTTTTACCTCGCAGGTCAATTTAGTTCTAAACGACGATAGTAAAGAAATATCCGGTACGTGAAAATGCCTGTTTGGGCCAAATGCATATAATTTCACAGTAATAATTTTTTCTTCATTCAATAATCCTGAAATCAAGCCAAAATCCGCTTCTCGTCACTATTTAATTGTTATTTAGCGTCTATTTCTTCCAAAGCCAACTCAGGCACACGTCTGTCGGCCTGCTAGCGTCGGTCAAAGGCTGACCCATAATTTATAGCTATTGCTACAGGTTTAAATTTATCTATTCAGTTAGAGTTCAGGCCGGTAGGAGACAATGAGAATAATTCCCGTTATTAATCGACTCCGGTCCAATTAATATTACTGAAAAAACGTAATTGCTTTGATAGAGGAGAGTAATGTGATTAAAAGTAGTTTGTTAGTTCTGTCGATCGGCCTGATTTCGCTAATAAGCCAACCGATACAAGCCAGTAGCCATTCCAGTGCGGATGAACTTGTCGACGACATCATAATCGACGTTATCGATCACGCTTTCGAGAATGCCAAGCAGGAAGTCCTGGAGAACGTGGGTATCGACACCCAAGTGAGGGGATACTCGACTGAAACCACTCACGCGCCTATGCCCGCAAGCGCGTCAGACGAAACAAGACGTGAATTGCAATTACTGGGTGAGGAACACGATCGGAAGATATACAAACTCGAAGACGAGCTTCACCGGAAACTGCATAAGGCGCAGGACGAATTTGAACGCGAAGCACGTCAGGAAGACAAGCCGGATAAAATTCATGAAAAAAGGCACAAGCTGGAGAAAAAGGTCGGCGAAGCCTATCGAAAGTTTGATGAAAAAATTCGAGACGCTAACCGCAAATATGACAAGAAAAGAAGTAAGATTCTTAGTAAAAGATAGCCTTTCTGAATTAAGAAAGTACTCAGAGTTTCGCGCAATCTGGTCCCCAATACTCCGTATTTGCAGTTGATCAGGCCGGCAAGTCCATATTTTTGTGGGCGTCCGTTTTGGGTCGTAAGCAGACCCCAAATTCAGAAACTTGAGCGTCTGCTTTCACGACAACCACAATCTACCGGTAGCAGATTTTAACGGGGGATTATTCCTTAAGACGATCCCCAGCCTGATCCCGACTAACCGAATTCAGCTAGTTTCCGAGCGCCGCCTTGAGTTCGCGACGACGCGCATGCAGCACCGGCTCGGTATAGCCATTGGCGACCTCACGGCCCTGGAATACCAGGTCGAGGGCGGCCTGAAACGCGATACTCTTATCGAAATCGGGCGCCATGTTGCGATACAACGGATCGCTCGAATTTTGCCGATCAACGATTTCAGCCATTTTTTCAAATACGCTTCTGACCTGGTCCGCATCGGTGATGCCATGATGTAACCAGTTGGCAATGTGCTGGCTTGAGATCCGCAACGTTGCGCGGTCTTCCATCAGGTCTGTGTCGCCAATATCGGGCACCTTGGAACAACCGACACCCTGGTCGATCCAGCGCACCACGTAACCCAGTATTCCCTGGGCATTGTTTTCCAGCTCCATCATGAGTTCGCTCTGCTTGACCTTGCGCTCGCCCAACAGCGGAATGGTCAAAATGTCATCCAGGCTGGCACGCGCACATTGCGCCAGGTGCAGCTGGCGAGCCGCTACGTTAACGTGATGGTAGTGCATCGCATGCAGGCAGGCGGCAAGCGGGGAAGGTACCCAGGCGGTATTGGCACCGGCACGCGGGTGCGCAATTTTCTGCTGCATCATCGCACGCATATTTTCGGGCGCCGCCCACATGCCCTTGCCGATCTGAGCATGCCCCGGCAACCCGGCGTCTAGCCCCACGTCAACGTTCCAGTCCTCGTAGGCCAACAGCCAAGTGGACGTTTTGATTTCATTCTTGGGGATCATTGCACCGGCTTCCATGCTGGTATGAATTTCATCACCGGTGCGATCGAGAAAACCGGTATTGATAAAAATCACGCGCTCACTTGCGGCACGAATGCATTCTTTGAGATTTACCGTGGTGCGACGCTCTTCATCCATGATGCCTATTTTTAAAGTCCGGGGATCCAGCCCCAACGCTTGCTCCACCATTTCAAACAGCTTGATCGAAGCTTTGACTTCTTCGGGACCATGGAATTTGGGCTTTACGACATAAACACTGCCCTTGCGACTGTTTCTAAACTGCCCGTTACCGAGCAGATCATGTTTTGCAGCGAGCGTGGTGACCATTGCATCGACAAAGGTTTCCGGAATTTCCTCGCCATTGCAGGTTACCGCATCGGTATACATGTGAGGGCCGACATGGCGCACCAGCATCAGGCTACGGCCAGGCAAGGTAAAGGTAGAACCATCGGGGCCAACGTATTCGGGATCCGGATTGAGGCTGCGATCGATGACTTCCCTGGCGCGTTCGACTTTGGCGGTGAGATCACCTTTCATCAAGCCGAACCAGTTGCTGTAAACCCGGACCTTGTCCTCGGCGTCGACCGCCGACACCGAATCCTCACAATCCATGATCGTTGTAATCGCAGATTCAAGGTTGATGTCATAGATGTTTGCGAGATCACCCTGCCCAATGAAATAGCCTTCGCCAATCAACAATTCGATATGCAGGTCATTGTGGCGTAATAGCACGGCGCTCGGCTGCTCGGGATCGCCGCGGTAGCCGACGAAACATTCGCGCCAGCCTAGCTCGGTTTCCTTGCCGTCACCCATGACCACGATCAATTTCCCCGACACGACCTTGTATCGCACCGCGTAAGCATGACTGCCGATCGCGAGCGGTACCGCCTGATCAAGAAAGTCGCGCGCGTAACGGATGACCTGCTGACCTCTAACCGGGTTGTACTTTGCTGTCTTCTTGCAACCCTCGACCTCGAGGATGATATCGGTGCCGTAAAGTGCGTCGTAGAGACTGTACCAACGAGCGTTGGCGGCATTTAACGCATAACGCGCATTGTCGACCGGCACCACCAGCTGGGGCCCGGCAATCACCGCAATTTCGTCGTCGACATTATCGGTCGTAACCTTGAAAGAATCTGGCTCGGGAACCAGGTAACCGATCTCCTGCAGGAAAGCCTGGTACTGATCACGCTGCACGGGTCCGGGGTTCGCCTTATGCCAGTCATCGATCTGCATTTGCAACTGGTCTCGTTGCTGCAGTAGGTCCGAGTTCTGCGGACCCAGTTCGTCCACGATCTGTGCCAGGGATTGCCAGAATGACGGGGTCTCAACTCCCGTGTCTACCGAGATTTCCTCGACCAGGTCGTACAGTGCGCGGTCTACGCTGAGACCGCTGATATCTACGCGATCACTCATAAAAATGTCCCTAGATCTCGTTACTAAAACCACCTAACGGCGCCGAATAGCCGAGTATATATAGCTTGTGCGACAAAACTAGGACCTGATCGGTAGTATTGGAAATTTATATGCACAACTTTAAAGGCGCCGCTTTGCAAATAGCGCGTCGACACTGAATTAGGATAAGATTCAGTTTACGGCCTGGCAGGCTCAAATCTCTAAAAATTTTAAGGAAACCCTATGAAAGCGATTACGTTGCGCGACTTTGGCGCCCCCGAGATGATGCAATTAAGCGAGGTTGAAAAGCCCTCGCCCGAAGACGGTCAGATACTGATCAAGGTTATGAATTCGTCGGTGAATCGTCCCGATATCATCCAGCGCGAGGGCAACTACCCGCCCCCACCCGGAGATTCTGAAATTCTCGGGCTCGAAGTTGCCGGTGTGGTTGAATCAAGTGGCAATAACACCACCCGCTTTAAACCCGGTGAGCGCGTGGTAGCGCTGGTCGGTGGCGGTGGCTATGCCGAGTTTGCGCTGGCGCGCGAAGATCATTCGATGTCGATTCCGGATTCAGTTAGCTTCGAACAGGCCGCCTGTATCTGCGAAACCTATATCACTGCTTACCTGAACCTGTTTATGCTCGGCGAGGTGCAGGGTAAGAAGTCGGTTTTGATTCATGGCGGTGGCGGTGGCGTTGCGACGGCAGCGATACAACTGTGCAAGGCGCTAACCCCTGAAACCGAGGTTTTTGTCACCGCATCGAGCGCGAAACTTGATCGCGTTGCGCAGCAAGGTGCCGACCATGTTATCGATTACCGTGAGCAGGAATTTGCCGGGGAGATTAAACGCCTCACCGGGAGCCGCGGCGTCGACGTTATTCTCGATCACATAGGCGCAAAATACCTCGAACCCAATATGAAGTCGCTTGCGCTCGCCGGCACCCTGATGTTAATTGGCGTTATGGGCGGCATCAAGGCCGAGCTGAACCTCGCGACCATGATGGTCAAGCGACAGCGCATCATCGGCTCGGTGCTGCGCTCTCGGCCAGTCCCCGAAAAGGCCTCCATCATCGCGCGCTTCGAGGAAACGGTGATGCCACTATTCGCGGCAGGTAAGATCGAACCCGAGATCAGTGCAACCTTCCCGCTTAAAGACGCGACCGAGGCCCACAAGTTGATGGAACAAGGCGGGCATTTCGGCAAGATTATCCTGGAAATGGAGCACGCCTGAAGTCGGTCGGGAATGACTGGGCAGGCCGCGGGTATGTCCGCAGAGGCCCTGGGAACGGCGGCCTTTGACTCAGGCTGCTTCGAGCTTGATCGCGCAGAACTTGAATTCCGGGATTTTGCCGAACGGATCTAGTGCTTCGTTGGTCAACAGATTCGCGGCTGCTTCGTGATAGCAGAACGGGATAAAAACTTCTCCCTTTTTCAACGCGGCATCAGGACGCGCGTAAGCGCGTAATTCGCCGCGCCTGGATTTAGCGACAATTTCGCCACCGGCGGCCACACCCATGGCTTCCAGGTCCTGCCGATTCACATACACTACCGGTACCGGTTCAATTGCATCGAGCACCTGTGCGCGCCGTGTCATCGAGCCGGTATGCCAGTGTTCCAGCTGTCGGCCGGTAATCAATACCAGCGGGTATTCATCGTCGGGTTGTTCATCCGCCGGAATCGACCTGGCCGCGACCAGCCTGGCCTTACCATTCGACGTCGGGAAATCTTCGACAAATACCACGCTCTGGCCGGGATCGTTTTCGTCTTCGCAGGGATAGGTTACCGACGAAGCCTGGTTCAGGCGATCCCAGGTAATACCGGTAATGCTCGGCATAGCGCCGCGCATTTCGTCGTAGACTTCAGACACGTGAGCATAGTCCCAGTTCAGACCGATGCCCTTACCGATATCGCGGATAATCCACAGGTCCTGACGCGCCTCGCCCGGCAAGGGTACCGCGGCACGGCCAAGCTGCACGCGCCGATCGGTATTCGATACGGTACCGTCTTTTTCGGCCCAGCCCGACGCCGGCAATACCACGTCGGCAAAGGCGGTGGTTTCGGTGAGGAACATATCCTGCACCACGAGATGATCCAACGCTGCCAGCGCGGAGCGAGCATGGTTCAGATTCGGATCCGACATCGCCGGGTTTTCGCCCATGATGTACATCCCCTTGATATTGCCTTCGAGAATGTTGTGCATGATTTCTACCACGGTAAGCCCGGCCTTTTTATCGAGCTCGGAATTCCAGTACTTGCTAAAGAATGCGCTGGCCTCGGGATTATCGACACGACGGTAATCCGGGAACATCATCGGGATCAAACCCGCGTCAGACGCACCCTGCACGTTGTTTTGCCCGCGCAGCGGATGCAGCCCGGTGCCGGGACGACCCACCTGGCCGGTAATCATCGACAACGCAATCAGGCAGCGCGAGTTATCGGTGCCATGGATATGCTGTGAAATCCCCATACCCCAGAAAATCATCGATCCTTTCGACGTGGCAAACAACCGGGCCACTTCGCGTATCGTGTCGGCATCGATACCGGTCACCGGCGCCATTTTCTCGGGACTGAAGTCGGCGACATTCGCCTTCAAGTCCGCAAAATCGGTGGTGCGCTCGGCAATGAATTTATCGTCGGTAAGGCCTTCATCGATAATCACGTGCAGGATCGAGTTCAGCAGCGAAACGTCGGTGGAAGCGTTGAACTGCAGGAAATGGCTGGCGTGCCGCGCCATTTCGGTCTTGCGCGGATCCAGCAGGATCAGTTTCTTGCCGTCCCTGATCGCATTTTTCATGAAGGTCGCCGCGACCGGGTGATTGGTGGTCGGGTTGGAGCCGATTACCAGGAATACCTCGGCGTGCTTGACGTCCTCCACCTGGTTTGAAACCGCACCGGAACCGATTCCCTCGAGCAGCGCCGCAACGCTGGAAGCGTGACACAGGCGGGTACAGTGATCGACGTTGTTGGTGCCGAAACCGACACGCACCAGCTTCTGGAACAGGTAAGCCTCTTCGTTCGAACCCTTGGCCGAACCGAAGCCGGCGAGTCCGGCACCGCCAAGCTCGTCCCTGATTTTCTTCAAACCGCCGCTGGCGAGATCCATCGCCTCTTCCCAGCTCGCCTCGCGAAACATTTTTGACGGATCGCTCGGATCAAAATGCTCGTTCAGCCCCTTGGGCACTCCTTCCTTTCGAATCAGCGGTTTAAGCAGGCGCTGAGGGTGATTGACATAGTCGAAACCATAACGACCCTTGACGCACAGGCGGCTGAAGTTAGCCGGGCCGTCGCGCCCTTCGACGCGCAGAATTTTATCGTCTTTGACGTGGTAGGTCAGCAAACAGCCCACCCCACAATAAGGGCATACCGAGTCAACCTTGCGGTCGGCTTCGATCATATGCGCGCCGGTCGCGTTGCTAAGCGCGCCGGTGGGACAGGCGGCGACACACTCACCGCAGGCAACACAGGATGACTCGCCCAGCGAGTCGCCGATATCGAACACGATTTCGGCGTGATGGCCGCGGCGCGCAAGACCGATAACGTCGTTGACCTGCTCCTCGCGACAGGCGCGTAGACAGCGGGTGCACTGGATACAGGCATCGAGGTTAACCGCGATCGCCGGATGCGACAGGTCAGCCTTTGGCTGGTGCCGGGGTTTGAATCTCGGGTTGTCGACCTCGAGTTTATCGGCCCAGTAGGTCAATTCATTGTCGAGCGTGTAGGACTGCTCGGGCATATCCGACAGCAACAACTCGAGCACCAGCTTTTGCGACTTTAGCGAGCGTTCATTGTCCGAGTTAACGACCATGCCCGGGGTCGGATTTCGACAACAACTTGGCGCGAGTACACGTTCGCCGTCGATCTCGACCATGCAGGCGCGGCAGTTGCCGTCGGCGCGCAATCCATCGCTATAACAAAGATGCGGGATTTCGGTGCCGGTGCGTTGCGCTGCCTGCAGAATGGTTTCGCCCGCCTGGGCTTCGACAGATTGACCGTTCAGCGTGAATTCGACAGTTTCAAAAATTGAATCGGGGTTCGCGGCCATTATTGGTTCTCCTCGATTCCGAGCTCGTGCGGAAAATACTTTATGACCGACAATATGGGATTGGGGGCTGCCTGTCCGAGACCACAGATTGAGGCATCGATCATGACCGTCGACAAATCGTTCAATTGCTCGATATCCCAGTCACCGGTTTCCATGATGCTGACCGCCTTCTCGCAGCCCACCCGGCACGGAGTGCACTGACCACAGGATTCGTGGGCGAAAAATTTAAGCGAGTTTAGTGCCGCCTGTTTCGCACTGTCCTGGTCCGACAGTACCACGACTGCAGCGGAACCGATAAAACAGCCATACTCCTGCAGGGTGTCAAAATCGAGCGGGATATCGTTTAAGCTGGCCGGCAAAATACCACCCGAGGCGCCACCGGGGAAATAGCCGTAAAACTGGTGGCCGTCGAGCATGCCGCCACAGTATTCGTCGATCAGCTCCTTGATCGTGATTCCTGCCGGTGCTAGATGTACGCCCGGCTTGTTGACACGACCCGACACCGAGAAGCTGCGTACGCCCTTGCGCCCGTTGCGACCCTGCGCATCAAACCATTCAGAACCCTTTTCGATCACGTCCCGAACCCAGAACAGCGATTCGCAGTTGTGCTCAAGCGTCGGGCGACCGAACAGGCCGACCTCGGCGACGTAAGGCGGGCGCAGTCGTGGCATGCCACGCTTGCCTTCGATCGACTCGATCATCGCCGATTCTTCACCGCAGATGTAGGCGCCCGCGCCGCGGCGAATTTCTATATGGGGGAGTTCGTATCCGGATTTGTCTTCGAGTTCGGCAACGGCAAGCTTCAGATTCTGTATCACCGAGGGGTACTCATCTCGAATGTAGATATAACACTTGTCGATCCCGATCACGCTGGCTGCAATCAGCATGCCTTCGAGAAAGCGATGTGGATCGGAAAGCATGTAGAAGCGGTCCTTGAAAGTTCCGGGTTCGCCTTCGTCGATGTTGATCGCACACAGGCGCGGCGCGGGTTGATCGCGCAGGATGCGCCACTTGCGTCCTACCGGAAAGCCGGCACCGCCAAGGCCGCGTAATTGCGTGCCCTCGAGTGCCTCGATAATTGCGTCGCCGCTGATGTCGCCGGCGAGCAGCCTCTCATACAACTGGTATCCGCCTGCGGCTTTGTATGCATCGAAATCGATGCTGTCATCCGGCATCGGCTGGGCGGTATTGTCCGCATCTACCGCGGATTTAACCGCGTCGGGTGTCGCGGTATCGACCGTATACTGGCCAACCACCGCCACCGGCGCCTTGTCACAACGGCCGACACAGGGAACGCGCTGCACGCGCACATCGTTACCGAGCGAGGCTTCAAGCGCGCCGATAAGTTCTTCGCTACCGGCCATTTCGCAACTGACCGAATCGCAAACGCGCACGGTGAGCGCGGGCGGGGCGGCATCACCTTCCCGGATTACATCGAAATGATGGTAAAAACTCGCGACCTCATAAACCTCGGTAGTCGAGAGGCGCATTTCGTGGGCCAGCGCGGTCAAGTGTGCAGCCGACAAGTACCCAAACTTGTCCTGGACCTTGTGCAAATGCTCGATCAACAGGTCATGAGCGCGCGATTCTTCGCCGAGCAGGCTTTGCACTTCAAGCAATGCGTTAAGATCAACCACCCTGCCCTTGGTCTTACCCCGGCGGCGTTGCTTGCGATTGTCAACCGCGTCGGTATTAAGCTCAGGCTGTGACATAACAATTCCCTGGAGTTTGGGTCCACAAAAGAAGAATCCCCGCTCTTAACGAGCGGGGGCAAAGTTTAACCCAAGGAGGAGCTAACAAAAACATGTGAATGCGAAGTCACAACACGCTAATGCGCCATTACTGTAATAATATTGGTATTGCTCAGCAGGTAGCTGGTGACACCGCCAAACAGGCGCTGACGGGTACGCGTATGGCTGAATCCACCGACGACCAGGAATTCGGCACCAATATCGTCACAGGTACTTAACATTTTCTTGCCGACACTAGTGCCTCCACCGCTCAAAACCTGATGATCGGCCTTACAACCATGCCGCCTGAGATAGGCTAGTACCTCGGCAACCTCCGACTCGCGTTTTTTCGACACCAGCAACGATACTTTTTTCATCTGCGTCAGCCAGGGCAGCGTCATACAAATCGCTCTGCTCACTTCGACACTGTCATTCCAGCCAATTGCAGCGTGATCGGCGCGGCGCACCTGCCAGTCTGGCGGTACGATCAACACCGGCCGACCCGAATTCAACATCAACAACTCGTGCATATCGCCGACCCCGAGGCCGCCTACCCGGTGCTTGACCGGTCGAGACAAGGCGATCACGTCAACCAGGCGGGATTCACGACCAAGCACCGATTGAGGATCGCCTTCAAGAATATGTAACGAAGCCGAGATTCCGCTGGAGTTCACTTTACGGGTAACCTTGACCTTGCCCTGCTGACAAAATTGTTTGAAATGAGCACGGACCTGGTCCACCACGGAATCGATCGCGGCATTATTCACGCGGGCAAACTCGGCTCGAAAGGTTTCGGCCACACCGCTGAACATGAAAGGTTCGCTGGCGTGCCCGCGTATATGCACAACCTTGATGTGGGCCTGGAATCGCCTGGCGATAACCAGCGCGGTTTGCAGGACCTCGGCGCTGTGGTCGGTGCCGTCCAGGGGCACCAGGATTACTTTGATCATTTTGTATTACCTTCAGTGAAGCCCATTTAATCCCCCAGTTTCGCACCCACTTCGAGCCCAGCCTCTGCGGCGTAATCGGCAGCGGTCAGCTTGCCGGCGTCGGCGCGTAACTTGATAACCCGAATTGCACCATCCGCGGTTGCAATCGTGGCGCCACTATCGTCCAGCGCCAGTACTTCTCCAGGCGCGCCGCTACCCTCGCCCTTGCGGCTGTCAAAAATCCTGACTTCTTTTCCGCCAAACCGGGTCCAGGCACCGGGCTGTGGATTGGCGCCACGGATCAGGTTGTAAATTTCATCGCTCGGCTTGCTCCAGTCAATCTCGACATCTTCCTTGCGGCACCAGCCTTCGTAGCTGCCATCGTTCGGATCCTGCACTTCACGCGGCGCATTGCCACCACGCACCAGGTCAATGGCTTCTAACATGGCATCAACCCCCATCGGGAACAGACTGTCGAAATATATCGAGCCTAAGGTATCGTCGGGACCGATATCGACTTCCTTTTGCAACAGAATTGGACCGGTATCGAGGCCATTGTCGGGCCAGAATATGGACAACCCGGTCTTTTCCTTGCCCATGATGATCGGCCAGTTGATCGAGCTCGGACCCTTGTGCCAGGGGAGCAGCGACGGGTGGTACTGAATCGAGCCGTGTTTGGGCACGTTGAGCGCCTCTTCTGGCACGAACAATAATACATACGCCATCACGCATAGATCTGCATCATGGCTGGCCAGCTGTTCCCAGACTTCGGGATTCTTATAAGATTCCGGTTGATAAACGGGCAAATCCCGCTCCAGGGCAAATTCCTTGAGCGGATCCAGCGGTCGACCCTCCTTGTCGGGAGCGCTATAAACTGCGACTACCTCGTCCACTCCTTTATCAAGGATGGCTTCGAGGACAGATTTGCCATAGGCCTGTTGGCCATGCACGATTAATCTCATTTGTCTCTCCTGTTGCCTCGAGTGATATTCACCGCTCGAGGTTTGGTGCTCATACAGCGCCGGCTTCTCTCAAAGCTGCAATTTCCTCATCGCTATAACCGAGAACCTCGCTGAGGACTTGTTGGGAGTGTTCACCGAGCAGTGGCGAGCGTTCCACGACTACGTCGTTGTCCGACAATTTTACCGGGCAGCCGACACTCAGATATGGCCCGCGCTCCGGATGGTCGACTTCGACGATCGTGCCGGTTTCACGCAACGAAGGTTCTTCGGCAAGCTCCTTCATCGACAGGATCGGTCCCACCGGAATATCGAGAGGATTACAGATCTCCATGACCTCGTACTTGGTCTTGGTCATGGTCCATTCCTCGATTGCGCCGAATATTTCGTTCAAATGTGGCAGCCGCAGCGGCGGTGTCGCGTAGTCCGGGTTTTCCTTCCAGTCCGGCTTGCCGATGACATCGCATATCTTTTCCCAAACCGCGGCCTGGGTAATAAAATAGGTGTAGGCATCGGGATCGGTTTCCCAGCCCTTGCACTTGAGGATTCGCCCCGGTTGGCCACCACCCGAATCGTTACCCGCCCGCGGCGTAGCTTCGCCGAAGGGAATACCTTCACCGTACTGCGAGTATTCCTTGAGTGGACCAGCCTTGAGACGCTGCTGATCGCGCAACTTAACCCGACACAGGTTCAATACACCGTCCTGCATCGGCGCCAGTACGCGCTGCCCGCGACCACTTTTTTCTCGATGCAGCAAGGCCGCGCAAATGCCGAAGGCCAGGTGCAACCCGGTGCCCGAATCACCGATCTGGGCACCGGTGACCAGCGGTAGGCCGTCGCGAAAACCTGTCGTGGAAGCCGAACCACCCGCGCACTGCGCGACGTTTTCATAAACCTTGCAATCTTCGTAAGGTCCGGGCCCGAAGCCTTTTACCGAGGCCATGATCATGCGCGGATTCAACTCCTGGATGCGTTCCCAGCTGAAACCCATGCGATCGAGCGCGCCCGGTGCAAAATTTTCTACCAGCACGTCACAGGCCTTGACCAGTCGCTCCAGCACCTCTTTGCCGCTCTCTGTCTTGGAGTTCAGCGTCAGCGAACGCTTGTTGTGATTCAGCATGGTGAAATAAAGGCTGTCAGCACCTTCAACATCCACCAGTTGCTTACGGGTTGCATCGCCGACACCGGGGCGCTCCACCTTGATCACGTCGGCACCCATCCATGCAAGTAGCTGGGTGCAAGTGGGGCCAGACTGGACGTGGGTGAAATCCAGGATTTTTACATGGTCTAGAGCCTTAGACATTACTTACCTCTGTTAAACATTCAAACGAGTTGCAGAATTTCATTACTTGTACATGGTTTGCGCTTTGGTGCCCGGTGCGTATTCGTCCGGATCCACCCAGACGTTAACCACGGCGCATTTGCCGGTCTTGGCAATGGCTTCACGCGCGCGCTGCAGCGCCGGCTGAATATCCCTGGCTTCGTTGACCTCTTCGCCATAACCACCAATCATTTCGCCGAACTTGGAAAAGGGTACATCGCCAAGCTTGTTGCCAATATCGCCACGATCCTGCCCGTACTTGGCGAGCTGGCCGTAGCGGATCTGGTTCATCGCCGAATTGTTGCCAATCACCGCCAGGTAAGGCGCACCGAATCGCTGTGCGGTTTCCATGTCGAATGAAGTCATGCCGAAAGCGCCGTCGCCGTAGAGGCAGACGACTTCTTTATTCGGATGCGCGAGCTTGGCCGCCATCGAGAACCCCGTTCCCACGCCGAGTGAACCGAGTGCGCCGGGATCCATCCACTGTCCGGGATTGCGTGGGCGCACGGCCTGCGCGGAAATGGTAACTATATCGCCGCCATCGCCGACGTAAATCGTATCTTCGCCGAGAAATTCGTTGATTTCGTAGGCCAGGCGATACGGGTGGATCGGATTTTGGTCGGTAGTGAACATGGGCATCAATTTTTCTAGCTTGGTCGCTTCGATATCGCGCAATTCCGCCATCCACTTTTGCCGGTCCTTGCGCGCGCCATCATCAATTCGGCCCGAAGCAGCCTGTTCAACCGCGGCCAGGATCGCACCCGGATCGCCGGCGAGTCCCAGGCTAATGTCACGATTCTTACCGACGGTGGCGTAGCTTTGGTCGATCTGGATCAGCGTTGCGTCCTTGGAGATGCGCTTGCCGTAACCCATGCGAAAATCGAAGGGTGTACCAACGATCAGAATCACGTCGGCGTTCTTGAAGGCATCGCTGCGGGTGCGGTCGAAATGATGCGGATCGCCTTGCGGCAGCATGCCACGGCTGGCGCCGTTCATGTAAGCCGGGATATCGAGCGCACGCACAAAACTGATGGCTGCCTCATGCCCCTGCGAAGCCCAGACTTGCTGGCCGAGTAATACCGCCGGGCGCTTTGCCTTGACCAGGATATCGGCCAGATTTTCGATATCCGCGGGATCGCCGATAGACTTGACCGACGCGCGATACGATCCCGGTTCTGGAATGACCGCCGACTCTGCCGGAATTTCCCGGTCGAGGATGTCGCGAGGAATTTCCAGATAAGATGGGCCGTAGGCGCCGTTGAAGCATTCGCGTGCCGCCATCGACACCATGTCGGCAACGCGCTCGGTTGAAAATACTCCCGAAGCAAACTTGGTGATCGGTGTCATCATGTCGACGTGCGGCAGATCCTGCAGCGAGCCCATCTTGTGCTGGCTTAAAGAGCTTTGCCCGCCGATGTGCAGAATCGGGCTTTCCGAGCGAAACGCGGTGGCAACACCGGTAACCGCATTGGTGCAACCCGGGCCGGCGGTCGTGACCACGCAACCCAATTTTCCGGTTTGACGCGCATAACCATCCGCGGCATGCGCCGCGGTTTGTTCATGGCGCACATCGATAATCCGAATACCTTCATCCAGACAGCCATCGTATATATCGATGATATGACCGCCGCAGAGCGTGAATATGGTGTCGACGCCTTCCGCCTTGAGTGCTTTCGCTACAAGGTGACCGCCGGACATAACTGAGCCGTCCTTCGTTTTTTGGGCCAGGGTATCGTGTGCCGTTTTACTGACTTCTTTTGCTTGAGTAGCCATTGCTTTCTATCCTCTTCAAATTCCAATTGGGACTTATCCCAAATTTCAATTTCGTCTAGTCAAGATACTGAGCGAATTCATCGATGTGCTCGCTCAGGCTGAGCGCATGTTCGCGTACCAGCTTTTCAACCTTGTCCGCATCCCGTTTCTCCATAGCCTTGATGATTCGGCGGTGATCTTTGATCGACTGATCCGAGCGGTGATGTTCCAAATTCTTAAGCGCCTCGGCCCGAATCGCGCGCATGTGCAGGAACAGGCTGTCCGCCATTGATTCGATCAACTCGCACTGGCTCAAGCCGATCAAGCTCTGGTGGAAATCGACGTTGGCATCGGAATACTCATTAATATGTGCACGTGCTTCCTCGTCGTCGTAGGGATCACACAACTCGTGCAGCCTGGAAATGTCTTCGTCGCTGGCGCAGGTGGTGGCGAGTCTTGCCGCCATGCTTTCGAGCGCCGCCATTGCATAGACGACTTCGAGCACTTCCTTCTTGGTTTTACGCACGACGAAAGTCCCTCGCCGTGGAATATTCCTGACAAAGCCTTCCTGCTCGAGGCGAGACAACGCCTCGCGCACCGGGGTACGACTGACGCCAAGATCCTCGGCCAGTTTACGTTCGTCCAGACGCGGCGGTTCGGGCGTCGAGTAAATATCCATATTGCTGACCGCTTCGCGTAAAATCGAGTAAACCTGATCCTTTAATGCGCGCGAGGTGCCGATCGGTACTACCCTCATATCACTTGGACTTGCGGTACTTTTTTTCACCGGTCTACCCAAATCAATATGCCGCCTTTTTCATTCCTGGCAGATTTCACGATTCAGCCTCCGGCTCGGATTTATTAGCGTTTTTGCGGCGCTTATATTTTTGATACACCGGCACCAATATCAGCGCAACCGCAATCAGAATGCAGGTCAGCGATATGGGACGCTCGAAAAATATTAATGGATCGCCCTGGGACGAAATCAACGACTGGCGCATCGAGCGTTCCGCGAGTGGCCCGAGCACAATCGCCAGGACTGCCGGGGCGACCGGATAATCCAGTTTTCTCAGCAGGTAACCAACCACACCGAACAGGAACATCAGCCAGACGTCGTGCATGGTTTGCGTGGGTGCGTAACCACCGACCACGCATAGAATGTAAATCGTCGGTGCCAGAATTGTAAACGGCAAGGTTAGAATTTTGACGAACAACGGGATAAATAACAGGTTAATCACCAGCGTCACCAGGTTAGCAACATAGAGCGATCCAATCAGGCCCCAGACGAAATCAGGGTGCTCGGTGAATAACAACGGTCCTGGGCGCAGCCCCCAGATGATCATACCGCCAAGCAGTATCGCGGTGGTCGGCGAACCCGGGATACCGAGCGTAATCATCGGTAGCATGGAGCCGGTGGAAGCTGCGTTATTGGCCGCCTCGGGCGCCGCCACGCCGGACACATTGCCCGTGCCAAAAGTCTCCGGTTCCTTGGAAAAGGTTTTCGCCAGGCCATAAGACATCAGCGATGCCGGGGTCGCACCGGCAGCCGGCAGGGTGCCGACGAAGTAACCGAGCACCGAACCCAGCGTCGTGGTGCCGATGTATTCTTTGACATCCTTGATGTCCTTGATGATTTCCTTTAATGACAGTTTGACGTTATGCGCCGTGACTTGACCCTTGGTCTGTTCCAGCGTCCACAGCATTTCGCCAATACCGTAGATGCCGATGGCGAGCACGAGGAAGTTTATGCCGTGCATGAAACCGGAAATATCGCCGAAGATCATGCGTGGCTGGCCGGAAATGATATCGAGACCAATGGCTGCCAGGACCAGACCGATCAAGATCGAAAAGATGGTTTTCGGGATATCGTCACCGCCGAGACCGATGAAGGTGGCGAAGGCCAGCACCATCAGCGAAAACTCTTCAGCGGGACCAAACTTAAGCGCGAATTCCGCCAGCGGAGGTGCGAATAGCGTAAACAGGATGACCGAAATGGTGCCCCCGATGAAAGAGGCCACCGCGGCTGCGGTCAAGGCTTTATCGGCCTTACCGCTCACCGCCAGCGGCCTGCCGTCGAATACCGTCGCCACCGCCGTGGAAGCGCCGGGTATTCCCAGCGTGATCGAGCTGATCGCGCCACCATACATCGCACCGTAGTAAATCGCTGCGAGGAACATGATTGCTGCCGTCGGCGGAACCAGGAAGGTGATCGGCAGCAGGATGGCAACCCCGTTTACCGAGCCCAGCCCCGGTAGCGCACCAACCAGCAGGCCAAGTATAACGCCGAGCACTATCATGCTGAAATTAAGCGGTTCCAGCGCCTGCAGCAGGCCGGCTCCGAGTAATCCTAGTATTTCGCCCATATCTGTAGTCTCTTCGCTATCGCTGGACCTGAATTTACGAATACATCAGGTCGTAAATCGGATAAAAAAGTGGCTCGGTGATCGATTTTGGCAGCGGAATCTTTAGCGCCCATTCGAACAGGCAAAAGATAAACACTGGAATCCCGATGGTCAGGGCCATGGTCAGTGCCCAGGAATGCCGGCCGACATATTTGATATAAAACAATAGAAAAAGCATCAGCGAGAAATATAGCCCGATTAAATGCGTGGCGGCCAACAGGAACAGGATGGCGCCCGCAGATGTACCCACGATGACAACGGTCTCGCGGGTCATATATAAATCGGTATTGCGGGATTCGGGTGTTATGCGGCGAATCCAGCGGTAGAGTGTCAACAGGCAGCACAACAACATACCGGCCGATAGCCAGAAAGGCCATGCGCCCGATCCGGGGCCGCGCCCTTCGATCCAGGTGATATTGAGCTCAGCACTTTTAATCATCAGGCCGATTGAACACAGCGCAAGGACGATCGCCATTACGAGTTCAGCGGTTTTAACCGTCATTTCTATCCCCCGTTACTTACTATTGATCCAGGTTTGACGTGAACACAAAAGCCCGGGATTGCCCCGCAAGCCGCGGGGCAATCCCAGAATGGAGACAGCGATTTATTCGCCTGTAATCGCGGCCGCGCCGACCGACTCGATCAGTTCTTCATGTGCCTTGATTGCGGTGGAATGGAATTCGGCAAGATCGTCGCCAGCAACCCACTCGGTGCAGTCCAGGCCATCTTCGACGCAGAACTTCTGCCACTCTTCAGACTCGTACAGGGTCTTGAACAGATTGATGTACCACTCCTGTGCCTCTTTGGACATACCAGGAGGCCCGTTGATCGAACGCTGCATGTAGTACTCGATATCGACACCGAGTTCTTTCGCAGTCGGAACGTCAGGATAGGCTGCCATACGCTCACCGGTGAACTGAACCAGTGGCTTGGATTTGCCCGCACGATAGAACTCGTTCTGCTCGGCCGGATTGTTGACCGTAGAATCGATATGCTTACCGATCAGGTTCTTGGCTACGGTACCACCACCCGGGAACGGGATGTAGGTCACTTCGTAACCGAATTCCTTCTCCATCATTGCGGTGAGAATGGAATCTTCCTGGCCGGAACCGGTTCCACCTACTTTCCAGCTCTTACCCTTGCTTTTAACCGCTTTGACATAGGAATCCAGACTAGTAATGTCTTTCATATCGTCATGCACCCAAAGCAGGAAGGTATCGAGCGCCATGCGGCCGATCGGGGTAAAGGTTTTCGGATCCACGCCCAGGCCTTTTTGAATGATTGGGGTAGTGTAGAAGCTATTCAAAGTAACCAGTACGACATGATCGTCACCGGCCTTATCCTTGAGATAGCGCAAGGCTTCCCCACCTGAGCCACCAGGCTTGTTAATCGGAATAAAAGGACGTGGAGACAGATCTTTCTTTTCAATCAGGCCCTGCAACAAACGGGCGATCTGATCGGCGCCACCGCCGGTTCCAGCCATGATGATGAACTCGACCGGTTTCTTTGGTGACCATTCAGCTTGCGCTGCACCGGCAAACATGCCCAGAGACACGGTTGCCACAATAGCAGTGATAGCTATTCTCTTCAGTTTAAACACATTCATTGCATTCCTCCTCAAGACTTATTTTGTGTGAATGTGACGGCTGTTTAGTTACACCGTAATCCTCAGGTTCTTTGGTTTCTTGTCGCTCAACAGTCAGCACCGTTGGACTACAGTCTATTGGAACCTTTTAATTTTGGTATACAATATACCAGTTGCAACTGTATACCACGCAACCAATCGCGTAAAGATTTTTCTGCTTAATCACAATAAATAATTTTTAACGTTACTTGATTTCAATAAAACGCGCTCTGAACGGCGCGTTTCACATCATGTTGGATCGTCGCGGCCGATGTAACCGCTAGTGGATTATTAAATCGGCATTCGAAACAAGAGCAACTTCATACCAGTTTCACGACTGGCGTAAAGCTTTGTTATTCGGCAGCGTTATTTTTGCAGTGCTTGCTGCATTAATTTACCCATATCCGATGGATTACGCGTCACGCTGACGCCAGCCGCTTCGAGCGCCGCTATCTTTTCATCGGCAGTGCCCTTGCCACCGGCAATAATCGCACCGGCATGCCCCATGCGCTTGCCAGGCGGTGCAGTTACCCCGGCAATGAAGCCGACTACAGGTTTTGTCATATTATCCGCGATCCACTCGGCACAGGCTTCTTCATCGGTACCGCCGATTTCACCACACATGACCACACCGTCGGTATCGGGATCGTCATTAAACATCTTCATCACGTCGAGATGTTTGAGCCCGTTGACCGGATCGCCACCGGTACCGACGCAGGTGGACTGCCCAAGACCCAGCTTGCTCAGCTGATCGACCACTTCGTAGGTCAGCGTGCCGGAACGCGATACCACGCCGACACGGCCTTGCTGATGAATATAGCCCGGCATGATGCCGATCTTCAGTTCTTCGGGCGTGATAACACCCGGGCAGTTTGGTCCGACCAGGATCGTGCTCGAACCCTGCATGCGATCACGGGTAAGAATCATGTCCTTGACCGGGATGCCTTCAGTAATACAGATAACCACCTCGATCCCGGCCTCAACCGCTTCGTCGATCGCGGCTGCGGCAAACGGGGGCGGCACGTATATCACCGAAACATTACAACCGGTTTCGGCTTTCGCTTCAGCCACGGTGTCATAGACCGGCACGCCTTCGACTACCTGTCCGCCTTTTTTCGGGGTTACCCCGGCGACGTAGCACTGCTTGCCATTGGCATATTCAATCGAGTGATGGGTATGAAACATGCCGGTCTTGCCGGTAATCCCCTGGGTGACTACGCGCGAATCTTTATTGACTAATATCGACATGATTAAACTCCTGCTGCTGCGGCAGCCACTTTCTCGGCCGCGTCGGCCATGGTGGTTGCACTGATCACCGAAATGCCCGAATCGGCCAGGATCTGCCGTCCCTTTTCAACGTTAGTACCTTCGAGTCGCACCACCAGGGGTACTGAAAGATCAACTTCACGTGCAGCATTGACCAGTCCCTCGGCGATCACGTCACAGCGCATAATGCCGCCAAATATGTTGACCAGAATGGCCTTCAGATTTGAATTCTTGAGCATTATCTTGAAGGCCTCGGTCACCTGCTCGGTGGTCGCACCGCCGCCAACATCGAGAAAGTTTGCCGGCGAGGCGCCATACAGCTTGATGATATCCATGGTCGCCATCGCCAGGCCGGCGCCATTGACCAGGCAACCGATAGTGCCGTCGAGCGAGATATAGTTAAGACCGAATTTCGAGGCTTCGATTTCGTCGACGTCTTCCTCGTCGAGATCGCGCAATTCCTCCAGTTCGGGATGGCGATACATCGCGCTTTCGTCAAAATTGAGCTTTGCATCAAGCGCCATTACGCGACCGTCTTCGGTCACGATCAGCGGATTGATTTCGGCGAGCGATGCGTCCTTGTCCCAGTAAGCCTGGTATAAAGCCCGCATCAATTTTCCGGCTTCGCCTACCAGTTCATCGGGAATCCCGATCTTGTTCGCAAGCCCCTCGGCTTCGACTTCGGTAAGCCCGGTCTTCGGGTCGACCGAAACCTTGTGTATCAACTCGGGGGTTTCCTCGGCCACGGTTTCGATCTCGGTACCGCCCTCGGAACTGGCCATCACGGTAACGCGCTGGGTTGAGCGATCAACCACCAGGCCAACATAAAGTTCATCCTTGATCGGTGCTCCCTGCTCGACCAGCAGACGCTTTACTTCCCTGCCTTCGGGTCCGGTCTGGTGGGTTACCAGTGTCATTCCCAGAATTTCGTTAGCGTGAGCACGGACTTCGTCGAGACTGTCGGCAAGTTTTACGCCACCGCCTTTACCGCGCCCACCGGCATGGATCTGTGCCTTGACGACCCATTTCTCTCCGCCCAGGGACTCGGCAGCAGCAACCGCCTCATCGACCGAAAAGCAGGCTTTGCCATCGGGCACTGCGACCCCGTAATCACGCAGAATGTCCTTGCCCTGATATTCGTGTATTTTCATCGCTTCGCTACCCCACCTCGAAAAATTTTGCTATATCGTATGCCNGTATGCCAGATAAAAGTAATTGCAAAAAAAAACGCGTCGAACCGGGCACGTTTTCAATGATGTCACGTTGATGCCTGCGATCAAAGCATCTATTAATCAAACCACCTGGCCGGCTACCTTGATCCCCTCTTCCTGAACAGTCTTGTTGAGCAGGCTAACCAGTGCAAACACCGTGTTGATTGCTGGGGTCGGGGTATTGGTCTGCTCTCCCAACTCAACCACCACACCCAGCATGCCATCGATTTCGAGCGCCTTACCGACTTCGAGATCCTGCAGCATCGAGGTTTTATGCTTGCCGACACCTTCGGCACCCTCGATACGCCGATCCAGCGAAACCCGGAAACTGGCCCCCAGTTTTTCGGCTATCTGCTGTGCCTCGGTCATCATCTGTGCCGCCAGTGCGCGGGTTTGCGGAAACTGGCAGATATCGACGAGCGTGGAATGCGTCAATGCGCTGATCGGGTTGAACGACAGGTTGCCCCATAGCTTGAGCCAGATTTCCGAGCGAATATCGGGCAGCACGAAGGATTTGAATCCAGCTTCGACGAAAGCATTGCAGATCGACTGTACCCGTTCAGATTCCGAACCGTCGAGTTCGCCGACCGGAAAACGGTTACCTTCGATGTGGCGAATAACGCCGGGTTCATCGATAGTTGCCGCCGGAAACGCGATACAACCAATGATCCGATCGGGATCAATTGCCGCGGCTATGGCGCCGTCAGGGTCCACGGTGCGCACGATGCGATCCTGGTACTCGCCTTCCAGCCTCTGGAAGTACCACCAGGGGATACCATTTTGTAATGTCACTATGACACCGGTATCCGACAGCATGCCCATCAGCTTATCGGCAATCGGCTCGATCTGGTGTGCCTTGACCCCTAGCAGCACGATGTCCTGTCCGCTGATTTCTTCCATTTCGGCGGTCGCGACTATATTGGTTATAACGAGTTCCTGGTCATTTTCGATGTATTTCAGACCATTAGTTCGAATCGCATCGAGATGTGCACCGCGCGCGATAACAGACAGTTCATGGCCGCACTGCGCCAGTTTTACCGCCATCATGCCGCCAATTGCGCCAGCTCCCACCACGCAAACTTTCATCATTAGCCTCACAAATTCTGGGGGTGAAAAAACCGGCGCATTCTACGCCATAGATCGCCGTGGCGTCCATGAAGTCTTTCAAATCGACAGGATTAAATTTCATATCGATGCATATGAAATTCTTATCGACATGGCCATCCCGCTGCCTGCGCTTACTCAACCCAAATTCAAATTTAGCCAATCCTGTGTTAAATTCCGCGCCCTCTTGCTCAACTAGCTGAACCAACGACCATGACCAACTGGGTACGCTTCGAACTGAATGACAATACACACATGGGAACGCTCAACGGCGACCAGGTCTCGATTTGCAGCAATACTTTATTCGAGGAACCCGTCTTGACCGGCGAGACAGTTTCATTGTCCGAAGTCAGGCTTCTCGCACCCTACGCACCGAATTCAATTCTCGCGCTATGGAATAATTTCCACGAGCGCGCCGCAGCGGAAGGTCAGACCATTCCAGCAACACCGCTTTACTTTATGAAACCGGTGAGCAGCGTTATCGGCCCTGGTGATACGATATTTCGGCCGCGTGGACACAGTGGGCGCGTTATCTTCGAGGCAGAGCTCGGTATCGTTGTCGGCAAGCAATGCAGCAACATCTCGGCCGCACAGGCTGATGAGCATATCTTCGGTTACACCTGTGTCAACGACGTGACTGCCATCGAATTTTTATTTGAAGACAAAGCCTTTCAACAGTGGACCCGCAGCAAGGGTTACGACAGCTTTACCCCGCTGGGCCCCTGTATCAATACCGAGATTGATCCGGGAGGGCTTAACATTCTCGCTATCCAGGACGGGGAAACCCGCCAGGATTACCCGGTTACCGACATGATTTATAGCCCACAACAAATTGTCGCGATGATTTCCGAGTATCAAACCCTGGTACCCGGTGACCTGATCTGTTGCGGCACCTCGGTTGGCGCGCGCACGATGAAACCCGGCACTGAAATTCAGATATCGATTCCCGGCATCGGAACCCTGGTCAACCACTTCGATGATTTTCCCGGATAAGACAGCGAGTAAATCCTTGCAGGAAATACGTCCCTCGACATGAACCTGGAACAATTTACCTTCCGGCTGATCGGCGCGAACAATCGCGAAAACCGGATCAGGATTACCGCCGATTGGGTGCTCGAGCAGTTCGAGCAGTTTTACCAGGAGTTTCTCGAGGTGCCCTACCAGGCCAAGGCCGCGTTTGAGCAACAGCATCACAGCACCTCGATCTGGCTAAGTCGTCACCGCCTGTCGCTGTATAGCTCCTATATCCATCGCATGGGCGCTTACCTGCAGGCGATACAACCCAATATTTCGGTCGACGCCAGTTTCCTGAATCAGCTCGAAGATCATTTTTGGCGCGTGATCGAACACCGCTACGAATCCGATGTCGCTTACGCCTTCATGCACTCGATCCGGCGCATGGTCTACCGCGATGAATGGAAGCCGGTGGAGTATTCGACCTTAGGATTCGCCGAAAGCAGCGACAAGTACCCGGTTGAATTGCTGAAACATTTTCCGGTGAAGGATCAGGTCACCCCGGAATTGATCGCGCAAATCCTGAATGAGGTACCGGAGTTTTCTATACCCTATGGTGATATTGCAGGCGATAGTTCGGCCATTACCTGGCGTATCAGTCGCCTCGCCGGTCGACGCGGATCCAGTATTGAAAACCTGGAAATGATCGATGCCGGGTTCTATCGTAATCGCGGCGCCTACCTGGTAGGCAAGATCAAGTTTGCAGACGGCAGTTACGCACCACTGATTATTGCCCTGCTCAATAACAACAAAGGTGTCTACTGTGACGCGGTCATTCTCGATCATCATCTCGCCCACAACCTGTTCAGCTCGACCCTGGCAAATTTTCACGTCACTACCCGCTACTACCATGAGCTAAGCGCTTACCTGCACTCACTGATGCCCCAGCGGGCACTGGGATTGAACTATTCAACCATCGGCTACAACCATGTCGGCAAGGTCGCGGTCATCAACGAGATCAAGCAGGAAATCGCAACCACGGGCGGATTGCTGGACACCGCCATAGGAGAAGCCGGCACAGTGGCTATCGGTTTTGCCGGACCGCAATCCGCGTACAATCTCAAGGTGATTCGTAATCACCCGACCAAAGGTTACAAGTGGGGTGCATTCGAAGGCATCGACTCGGTCAAGGCAAAATATAGCCGGGTGCATGAAATCAATCGCACCGGTAGCATGCTGGACAATATTATTTACTTCAACATCGCACTCGAGCCTGAGTTATTTGCCGAGAGCCTGCTCGAAGAATTGTTGGTCGAGGCCAGCGAAACCGTTACCCAACAACGCGATATGGTGGTATTCAAATACCTGATCGTGCAGCCACGCATGACACCGCTGCCTGTCTTTCTCGAAAATACCGGGGAAAGAGAGATACGCATTGTCATCGAAAGTCTCGGCGACTGCATCAAGAACAATGCCGCCGCCAATATCTTCAACAAGGATCTCGATGCACGAAACTATGGCGTCAGCCATTTTCTCAAGGTTTACCTGTACGATTACGACGCACTGGAAGTCATGGTGGATGTGAAAATACGCAGTAACATCGATCGTTTCGATGGCGAAGAAGATATTCCCGACTGGTACTTCGAGGATGGCTTTGTTTTGCTGCCGGAGGAAATCGAGGCGGGTTTGTGTATTCGTGATCGTGATCATCGCGCCCTGTTTCGTCGACTTCACGGCGACTTATTGACGACTCATTACTGGGAAAAACTGCAGAACGAACTCACTCAAAATCTGGTACCCGCTATCAAGGTATATCCCGATAGCTGTAAACTTCACCAGGACTGATTCAATTCGATGGTAGCGTCATGAGCATCGACAAACCCGTTAAGTTTTACTCGAGTAAACCGCGTGTGATTCACATGGCGATTAATATTGCATTGGCACCTGCCCTGCTTTACCTGATCGGCATCTGGCCCTGGCCACCAACCCTGCCGCATTACATCACATTTTTTGTTACCGGCCTGATCGGCATGCGTTATGCAAAGCAGCGGTTGGAACAAGCGCGACTTGCGGTCGACAAAGATGGTCTATACGCCGGTGAATTTTACCCGACGGAGTCGATTCGAAACGTTCAAACCGTCATGCGTGCGTTAAAACTGACGCTGGTGCAGGACGGTGAAGTGCGGGAGAAAATCATCAACCTCGGCTGGGCGAGCAACGACGATTTCAACACCATCGTGCAACTCCTGGACGAACGCTTCAACCCGAAAAGTTGATATTCAGCACCACAGAACCCAGGCCTTAATGTAAGCAAAAAGAAGCCGGCACGAAGGCCGGCAAAAGGGGAAAAGGATCGCAGCTCAGGGGAGCTTATTCTTCTTCTTATTTTCGCTGTTTTTACAGGGGGATAACGCGAGGGCTCCCCTGGCTGCGATCACAACCTGGATAATCAGGAAAAACGCCAGAAGTGACGCGATACTGCCTCCGCCATGTGAATGATATTCCTCGTAATAGTAATCCTCGTAGGGATCATCCCAACTGCGGTCCTCGATCATGATGTCTCTGCCGAGATAGTAATAATCGAGAACTTCGCTGGTTACCATATAGGCATGGTCGAGGCTGTAGATCTCGATCAATATGTCGTAATAACCCGGCGGGTATCCTTCAAGCAGTTCGGTTTCGACCTCGTAGGTGTCGGTAACATCAACACCGTGAATCGAAAACAGGTCGGTGGTGTAATACTGGCTCCAGGGCTCACCTTCCCGGCTCAGGTAAAGCTTGGCGTAAACCGTGGCGTTGTCATAACTGACATCTACGTCAAAATAGACGTTGATGGCGTGGTGGTAACCATCGCCATCGATGTCAGATATCAGCGCCACGTCCGCATCATAGACCTCGAATAACTGGTCGTGTCGATTCGCAATACCGGCAAGACCCTGCCCGGCTCCTGAAGCCGCGTAATTCTCCGGCTCGGTGGGCCTGGCCTTGACTACCGGCTCGCGCTGTTGCAGCACCTGTGACAGATCGGTTTCCTGATCCAGTCGCAACTTGCCGGCCGAACGGCTGGACTGTTGCGGCTCCGCAGCGAGCGCGGGCAGGTCAAATCCCAGTAACACCAGCGACAGTAAAATGATTCCAAATGTTTTCATCGTCTTTTATTAGTGCTTGTAATGTTTGCGTCTTTTATTATGGTAGCCACCATGGCTGTGGCTGTGCCGGCGATGATGCTTGTAGCGGTGCGGCCGGTAGTGGCCGTAATGACCGCCGTAGTGACGCCCGTAATGACCGTGATGGCCATGATGAAACAGCGCGCTCAACGCAATAAAAGCCACCGCGGGTCCTACAATATTGTGACCATGGTGTGCGCTGGCCGGTGCACTGGCTAAAGTTAAGACGACCACGCTTGCTGCCGCCATCATTCGTAGTTTGTTTACCTTCAAGTTAACCATTACTATCTCCCGTTGTGCCTGGTAACGACGCCAATTTAGCGCGTGCTGTCTTAATCCAGGCTGAACCAGAAATATTTTTGATGAAAATGTTACTCAATTAAAACGGACGCTTATGAATAGCCTTCGACTCGATTCCGCCAGCTTTACGCCCTCCAAGATCGTTTGTATCGGCCGCAATTACCTCGAGCATATTCGCGAACTGGGCAATGAAACCCCGGATCAGATGGTGATTTTCAACAAGCCCAACTCGGCGATTTCGGCAACGCTTCATGCAACGCATGAAGAACCGCTGCACTATGAGGGCGAAATCTGCTTTATGGTGCGTAACAGAAAATTGCATGCTGTTGGTTTCGGGCTTGACTTGACCCGGCGCGAGCTCCAGTCAAACCTGAAAGCCAGGGGTTTACCCTGGGAGCGGGCCAAGGCCTTCGATGGCGCGGCATGCTTCAGCGATTTCATACCGCTTGGCGATATCGAGATTGCCAGCCTGTCTCTGCAACTCGAGATCAATGGTGAACTACGCCAGGATGGCGGTTACGAATTAATGATGCACAAGCCTGAACAGATTCTGCTCGACATCCAGCAATTCATGACCCTTGAAGATGATGACATTATCATGACCGGTACGCCCAAAGGCGTTGGGCAGGTTCAGGCCGGCGATCGATTTGTCGGCAGCATCAGAAGCGACGATCAATTGCTGATCAGCCAGCTATGGCTAGCCGAGTAACGGGCAAAAAAAAGGCCGGAACGCATCCGGCCTTTTTTATATTGAAACGGTTCCTTTACAGCGCCTTGATCTGGGCATTCATGCGGCTCTTGTGGCGCGCGGCCTTATTGTGACTGATCAGACCGTGAGTGGCTGCACTATCGAGTATCGGCACTACCTTTTTAAAGGCTTCTTCAGCAGTTTTCTTATCGGCAGCGGTAATCGCGGCCATGGTTGCCTTAAGATGAGTCCGCATCATTGAGCGGCGACTGGCGTTGTTCTGGCGACGCTGTTCGGCCTGGTTTGCACGTTTACGCGCGGATGCTGAATTTGCCAAGGTTTACTCCTGGTATCGGGCTTGAAAAACGAGGCGCGCATTATCTTCACTGCACCTGGCGCTGTCAACCCGAATTCGGCCGAAATGACTGATACAGCGCGACTTAAAATGCTAGAATTCGCCGCTTTGACAGGCCGGAAACCAATCTGTTTATATCCCTGAAATGAGCGCGCTGATTAAATCCACGGTCTCGGTAGGCTCGATGACGCTCCTGTCTCGCGTGCTGGGGCTCGCAAGGGATATCGTTATCGCACGCTTCTTTTCCGCCAGCGACGCCGCAGATGCTTTTTTTGTCGCCTTCAAGATTCCTAATTTCCTGCGCAGACTATTTGCCGAGGGTGCGTTTTCACTGGCCTTCGTGCCGGTCCTGTCCGAGTACCGCAATAACTACTCGGCAGCTCAGACCCGTGAACTTATTGATCGCGTCGCCGGCACGCTGGGCTTTATTTTACTTTTGCTAAGCCTGTTAGGCGTTGCTGCCTCACCGCTGCTAATCAGTATTTTTGCCGCTGGTTTTATCGATCAGCCCGCCAAGTTTGACCTGACTGCAGATATGTTGCGGCTGACCTTCCCCTACATCCTGTTAATATCGATGACCGCGATGGCCGGTGGCATTCTCAACACCTGGAAGCGCTTCGCGGTACCCGCTTTTACACCCGTCCTGCTCAACCTGAGTCTGATCGGTTGCGCCATGTGGTTGAGCCCCCGACTCGACGTGCCGATTACCGGACTTGCCTGGGGTGTGTTGCTCGCCGGTATCCTGCAGCTACTGTTTCAATTGCCCTTCCTGTATCGCGCGCAATTATTGCCACGACCGAAATGGGGCTGGCGTCACGAGGGTGTACAAAAAATCATCAAACTGATGATTCCAGCGTTGTTCGGGTCATCGGTGGCGCAGATCAACCTGCTGTTCGATACCTTTATCGCGTCTTTCCTGATCACCGGCAGTGTCTCCTGGCTCTATTACTCGGACCGCCTGCTCGAATTCCCGCTGGGTGTATTTGGTATCGCACTGGCAACCGTGGTCTTGCCCAACCTGTCCGCGGCGCATTACAAGGAAGGCGACGATAGCTTCAACCAGACCCTGGCCTGGGCAGTCCAGTTGTCCCTGATCATTGCCGTACCGGCAACCTTCGGCCTGTTTATACTGGCACAACCCATACTGGCGACACTGTTTGAATACGGCGCTTTCCAGGCAAACGATTCGATGATGGCGGCCTACAGCCTGATGGCTTACAGCCTCGGCTTACCGGCGTTTATTATGATTAAAATCCTCGCCAACGGATTTTACGCGCGCCAGGACACCAGGACACCGGTGCGTATCGGCATCCAGGCGATGGTACTTAACATGGCGTTAAACGTCGTTCTTGTGGTCTCCATGCTGCAAGCGGACTTCCTCGCACCGCATGTCGGGCTGGCGCTGGCAACCTCCGCCGCGGCCTATTTCAATGCATTCCGGCTGGCGCGCGAGTTAAGGCGCGATGCCATCCTGGGTCCACTTGAAACCTTTAGCAAACCACTACTTAAAATCCTGTTCGCCTGCATTGCGATGGGACTGTTAATTCACATCTTTCTGCCGGACCAGGAAATGTGGAGCGAATGGCGCTGGTATCAGCGCCTGACCCAACTCCTGTGGATGATCCTGCCGGCAATCTTGTGCTATAGCCTGGTGCTTTGGATAATGGGCTTTCGCCGCAAAAATCTTATTGCCTGATCTCTGATGAAGTTAATCCGTGGACTATACAACCTGAGGCAGCCGATTCCTGCAAGCGCGGTAACGATTGGCAATTTCGATGGTGTTCACCGTGGTCATCAACTCGTCATCGGCCAGTTAAAACAGGTTGCCGCCACGACGTCCCTGCCCACCGTGGTGATCATCTTCGAGCCTCAGCCGATCGAGTATTTCGCCCCCGACAAAGCACCAAAAAGGCTAGCGCGGTTTCGTGAAAAAATCGCCTATTTAAAGGCGCAGCAAATCGACTACCTGCTATGTCTGCATTTCGACCATAGACTCGCCGCACAAAGCGCCGAGGATTTCGTCCAGCAAATTCTCATCAACAGCCTGAACACGAAGCACCTGGTGATCGGCGACGACTTCCACTTTGGCAAAAATCGCCAGGGCAATTTTCAGTTTCTTAAGGACAACGCTGAGCGTTACGGCTTCATGGTCGATGAAACCGAAACCCTGATGATCGATGGCGAGCGCGTCAGCAGCACGCGCATCCGCGAGAGTATTCAGCAGGGTGATTTTGAAAAAGCGGCCGAGCTACTCGGCCGCCCTTACTCGTTGTCGGGTCGCATTGCACATGGGCAGAAACTTGGTCGCGAACTCGGATATCCGACCATTAATATAAAAATGGGGGATAAAACCCTGATCGTTAAAGGAATATTTGCGGTTAACGTGAAAGGATTGGATAATCGCATGCTGGAGGGCGTGGCCAGCATTGGCACTCGCCCGACGGTTAACGGCGTCGACACTATTCTCGAAGTATATATTCTTGATTTTGACCGGGACGTGTATGGCTATAGCGTCGAGGTTAATTTTTTGCACAAGATCCGTAACGAAGAGAAGTTTGATTCCCTCGAGGAATTAGCCGCCCATATTGCGCAGGACACCGAGAAGGCTAAGGCCTATTTTAAACGAGATAAATGACAGTTGGCTGATTACAAATCTACATTAAATTTACCTGACACCGAGTTCCCGATGCGCGGCAATCTCGCCAATCGTGAACCCGAGCGTCTGCAGAAGTGGCAGGACCAGGATCTTTACCAGGTCATCCGGAATGCGCGTGTCGGTCGCAAACGTTACGTGTTGCACGATGGCCCACCCTATGCCAACGGCGATATTCACATCGGCCACGCGGTCAACAAGATTCTCAAGGACATGATTGTCAAATCACGGACCCTGAACGGTGAAGATGCGCCCTACGTGCCGGGCTGGGATTGTCACGGATTGCCGATCGAGCACCAGGTGGAAAAGAGTTTAGGCAAGGTTGGCGTCAAGGTCGAGGCCGATGAGTTTCGCCAGGCCTGCCGCGACTATGCGCTCAAGCAGATCGACCAGCAGCGTGTCGATTTTATCCGGCTCGGCGTGCTGGGTGACTGGTATAAACCTTACTTGACGATGAACTTTGATACCGAGGCTAACATCGTGCGCGCGGTTGGCAAGATTATCGAGAACGGGCATGTCGTGCGTGGCGATAAACCGGTCCACTGGTGTATTGATTGTGGTTCGGCGCTGGCCGAGGCCGAGGTCGATTACAAGGACAAGACCTCGCCCGCGATCGACGTGCGTTTCGCGGTAATCGATGAAGCCGCATTCGTGGCTGCGCTGGAAAGCGAAGCCGAAGATCCCGGCGAAGGCCCGATATCGTTACTGATCTGGACCACTACACCCTGGACTTTACCCGCAAACCTCGCGGTTGCACTCAACCCCACAGAAGAGTACGTGCTGCTGCAGGCCGAGACCGGGCTGGGAACGGAACGCCTGTTCCTTGCCAGCGACCTGATGCAGGATGCCCTCAAACGTTATGGGATCGACGACTATAAAATTGTCGCACGTGGCAGGGGTGAAGTTCTGGAGCGCCATCGCCTGCGGCACCCGTTTTATGATCGAGAGTCGATGATTGTCATCGGCGATCACGTTACTCTCGAAGCCGGCACCGGGGCCGTTCACACCGCGCCGGGTCACGGCCAGGATGACTTTGTTCTCGGTAAGAAATACGGTCTCGAGATTTATAACCCGGTTGGCGGCAATGGTTGTTTTCTGCCCGCTACCGAATTGTTTGCCGGCGAGCATGTATTTGCCGCCAACGATCACGTGATCGAGGTACTCAAGGAAAAAAATGCGCTGATTCATGTCGAGAAATACCAGCACAGTTATCCACATTGCTGGAGACATAAATCGCCGATTATCTTTCGTGCGACCCCGCAATGGTTCATCAGCATGGAACAGGCCGGTCTGCGTGATCTCGCCATGGCCGAGATCAAGAAAGTTCGCTGGGTTCCCTCCTGGGGACAGGCACGCATCGAAAGCATGATTGAAAACCGGCCGGACTGGTGTATCTCGCGGCAACGGTTCTGGGGCGTACCGATTCCGTTATTTATGCATCGCGAGACCCAGGCATTGCATCCAAGGACTGCAGAACTGATCGAAGTCGTCGCCCAACGCATCGAGGAAAATGGAATCCAGGCCTGGTTTTCACTCGAGGCGAGCGAACTGCTCGGCGACGAAGTCGACGACTACGTCAAGCTCGGCGACACCCTCGACGTCTGGTTCGATTCGGGCACCACCCACTACAGCATCCTGCAACAGGATGACCGTTTCACTTTTCCCGCCGACATGTATCTCGAAGGTTCGGATCAGCACCGCGGCTGGTTTCACTCGTCACTGCTGGCTTCCTGCGCGATGCATGGCCAGGCACCTTATCGCCAGGTGTTGACGCATGGCTTTACCGTCGATGCCAAGGGCATGAAAATGTCAAAGTCGGTCGGTAACGTTATTGCGCCGATCAAGGTCACCAAAACCCTCGGCGCTGATATTCTGCGGCTGTGGGTTGCCGCTACCGATTACTCCGGCGAAATGTCGATTTCGGACGAAATTCTGAAACGCACGGCAGATTCCTACCGCCGCATCCGCAATACGCTGCGCTTCCTGTTGGCCAATACCAATGGTTTCGATCCCGCCAGCGATGCGGTTGCCGCCACCGACCTGCTGGCCCTGGATCAATGGATCGTCGCGGAAACATTTAACCTGCAAACAGAATTGCAGGCGCACTACGAGGACTATCATTTCCATATCGCAATTCAGAAAATTCATAATTTCTGCTCGGAAACGCTCGGCGGATTTTACCTGGACGTGATCAAGGACCGGCAGTACACCACGCAGGCTGATTCGCTGGCGCGTCGTTCCTGCCAGACCGCGATGTACCACGTCACCGAGGCAATGACCCGCTGGATCGCCCCAATTTTGAGTTTTACCGCCGACGAAGTCTGGGAAAACATGCCCGGTGAGCGCGATGATCTCGGCGTCTTCACCGCCGAATGGTACGACGGCCTGTTCCCCTACTCGAACGCCGAGATCGATCCTTCGGTCTGGGATTCCGTCGAGCAGGTGCGCGCGGAAGTCACGCGCAAACTGGAAAGCCTGCGCCAGGATGGCAGCATCGGCTCCAGCCTCGATGCCGAGGTTACGATTCTCGCCAACCAGGCACTGATCGATGAACTGCAGGTTATCGGTGACGAATTACGTTTCGTCATGATAACCTCTGCGGCGACCATGGCGGTACTGGATGCAACACAAAGCGAGGAGGTGGTCACGCTGCGCAATGGCAACCGCATTTCGATACAGGCCAATCCAAGCAATCATCAGAAATGTGCGCGCTGCTGGCATCACCGCGAGGAAGTCGGTAGTGATAGCGATCACCCGGAACTCTGTGCGCGCTGTATCGTCAACGTCGATGGTGATGGTGAACAACGCCGCTACGCCTGAGATGACCTGTAACCTGCTATGAATATGGCGTCTCCACAACTTCGATGGTTATGGATCAGCCTGATCGTGGTCATACTCGACCAGGCCACCAAGCAGATTGCCGAAGCACAGTTGACCCCTCATCAGGCGGTCAACCTGTTCCCGTACTTCGACTGGTACCTGACCTACAACACCGGCGCCGCGTTCAGTTTTCTCGCCAATGCCGGGGGCTGGCAACGCTGGTTGTTTACCGTGATTGCAATTGTCATCAGCATCGTTATCGTACAATGGGTCAGGAAACTGCCGGCGGAAGACACGCTGACCGCGGCATCATTGTGCCTGATCCTCGGTGGCGCAATCGGCAATCTAATCGATCGCGTTTACCTCGGCCATGTTATCGACTACATACAGGTATGGCTTGGATCCTATCCATTCCCGGCGTTTAATATCGCCGATGCCTCGATTAGTGTCGGTGCGGTCCTGTTGATCCTGAGCAGTTTCTCCGGTTTCGGGAAAACCACGTCCGGGTAATTTCATGGGCATGATAGAGCGCAACAGTCGAGTCACACTTTTTTACCGGATCGGTTTAACCGATGACCAGGTACTGGAGGATAATTTTGATGATGAACCGATGACGGTTACCCTTGGCTGCGGTGAAATGGCCGAGGGACTGGAACTGGCATTGATTGGACTGAAGGCAGGCGACGAACAGACGATCGACATTGGCCCCGATCTCGCCTTTGGTTATATCGACGAAACCCTGTTTCGTGCCCTGGCTCGAACTGAATTTGATTCTGACATTGAACTGGAGCCGGGACTGATCATCGAATTCGTAACCGGAGAAGGGGAAACGCTTCCGGGCACCATACTGGATTTTAATGACAGCGAAGTCCGGGTTGATCTGAACCATCCCCTGGCTGGTCAAACGGTTCGCTATAGCGTTAAGATTGTCGCTGTTGATGACGATCCTGACGAACCGAAGGTCCTGCATTAATGGAAGTCCTGCTTGCCAATCCACGTGGATTTTGTGCCGGCGTCGACCGTGCTATTGAAATCGTCGAACGCGCGTTACAGCTTTTTGGCGCGCCGATCTACGTGCGCCATGAAGTTGTGCATAACCGCTTCGTCGTCGATGACCTCAAGCAAAAGGGAGCGATATTTGTCGAGGAACTCGACCAGATTCCCGACGATAATTACGTCATCTTTAGCGCTCATGGTGTTTCCAGGGCAGTACAACGAGAAGCCGAGCGTCGCCAGCTCAAGGTTTTTGACGCCACCTGCCCCTTGGTGACAAAGGTACACATGGAGGTCAGTCGCTATAGTCGCAAGGGCATTGAAACCGTGCTGATCGGTCACAGGGGACATCCCGAAGTCGAGGGCACCATGGGTCAGTACGACCGTACACATGGCGGTAAAATTTACCTGGTCGAATCTGCTGAAGACGTGCGCAAACTAAAAGTGCAAAATCCGCAAGGGTTGCGTTTCGTAACACAGACAACCTTATCCAAGGACGACACCGCGATCGTCATCGATTGTCTGCGCGAGACTTTCCCTGACATCCAGGGACCGAAAAAAGATGACATCTGCTATGCCACTCAAAATCGACAGGATGCGGTCAAGCAACTTGCCGAGCACTGCGACCTGATCCTGGTCGTCGGCTCCAGGAATAGTTCCAACTCGAATCGATTACGAGAAATCGCCAGTAATAAGCAGATTGAAGGTTACCTGATCGACAATGAAGATGACATCAAGCCCGAATGGCTTGAAAATAAAACCTGCGTCGGTGTGACAGCAGGTGCCTCCGCGCCTGAACTACTGGTACAGAATGTTGTCAGTTTTTTACAACGGCATGGGGCCGGTAATGCATCTTCACTTGGATTTACCGAAGATGTGATCTTCCCACTACCAAAGCCCCTGAGATAGACAGACCAGTATCGAGAGGAATCGATGAACCGAATTTACCATCACTGCCTGGCGATCGCCTGCATAATGATGCTGAGCGGCTGCGGAATGATTGATTATGCCTACAAAAAGGCGCCCGCCTATGTCGCCAGCGAGATCGACGAGGCTTTCGACCTGAGCGAGTCCCAGATCGGTCAGCTTGATTCACGCCTGGACCAGTTTTTTACCTGGCACCGCCAGCAGGAACTCGGCCGCTATCAACAGTTACTCGAACGGGCGGCCCTGTCTGCCGCCGATGGCATCACCGCGACTGATTTCTTAAACTTGAGCAACGATGTACGCCTCGCCTGGCGGCGCTCGCTGGCAAAGGCGATCGACGACCTGGGCGACCTCGTGGTTACGCTCGACCAACAGCAGATTGAACACTATCAGCGCTATCATCGCGACAACGCCGGGGAGTACGAAGCCTACCTGCAGAAGTCAGACCAACAGCGTGAGATCTACCGCGTCCGCCGCAGCATCGACCGCCTCGAAAACTGGTTTGGCGACTTTACGCGTGACCAGGAAGAAAAAATCATCACCAGGTTGCAGCGATTACCCGACTTTTACGAGCCCTGGATCGTCTACCGGGAAGCGCGTCAACAGGCATTGGTCAACGCCTTTAATAATGCCACCGATGCAGGATTGACCCGTCAGCAGCTCAAGACCATTCTGCTCGACCCATCAACCGAGTACGCGCGCACATTCGAACCCGCTCGCCAGTCCTACTGGCGTGCTTATGCAGCTGCACTCGAAGACATCAGCTCCTGGCTTACAAAGACACAAAAACAAAGAGTGGTAGAGAAATTACAGAAGTACGCACGTGTTGCCGCGCGCCTGACCGACGCCGGCTAACGCTAGCGCAATTCCTGCCGGATAGCCAATTAATACAAAACTCCAGGCAATAGCTTAAACTAGTGTCTACTAAATCACTCGCTACAACAAAATTGTTTCATATCAACTATTATAGAATACCTGTAATGGCATTATCATCTGCCCCGCTACATGGAAAAATACCAAAGCACATACGATTTAGCTGGGAGTAATGCCTCGGAGAAGCGATGATTGATGTAAAACGCAGTTTAACAAGGGTTATTGAAGACCCTCACTTCAGCCGCAGGGAGAGACATTTGGCTAAATCATCGCTTGAGCTAATCGAAGAACTTGAGAACCGGGAAGTCTACCATTGGACCGAAATGGCGAGATTTGCTCTGTTGACCGAGGTACGTAAAAAGGTAATAGGTTCGCAGGCAGCCACCAAGATTGACAGCTTCCTGAAAAGGCACCGGGTTAAAAGACCGTAAAATACTACCTCTTGCCCCATTGCATACCCTGGCTCGGCAGGTCCCCCAGCGTCAGCCGTCGCGCCTGAACTTGCCGGTTTCCAGGTAATGGATAACCTGCTCTATGACCCTGCTATTGCGCATCATGAAGGTGTGCGATACCTCCATTTCGAGATGATCTTTCATGCCTTCAAGCCTGGTATTTTCAACCGAAACCCTGCCGTCATCGGGCCCTGGAATCATGCGCGACATGAACAGATCAATACTTCTGGTGCCGGCGATGATGCCCAAATCGAAATTGGCGTGCCCCAGCTTGTTGGGAACACTGGTTTCGCCAGTTCCAAGCTCGAGCCCGGCGTCGCCGTGAACGAAGTGGAACCCCGGGAAATCACGCAACTTGTCGACAATCTCGCTGCCCTTGTTAGGGGGGCCGAGCATGACCACGCGGCCGAGGCTGTCGATGCTATGGTGTTTAAGGTATTGCCGGACCAGGATCCCACCCATCGAATGGGTTACGAAGTTTACCCGGTGACCTTGCGGGCATGCCTCTAAAGCCGGCCCGATAGCCTCGTCGGCCAGTGCCGCGATATTTTTACGATTTGATCGGTAACTGATGTTCTGTACAAAATAACCCCGCTTTAACAGCGCCCGCTCAAGCTTTTTCATCGATCGGTCCGAACGCAACAGACCGTGAAGCAGGATGATGCTATCGGCCTGGGACGACATCTAAAATCCGCTTGCTTCAGCAAAAGACTGGCGTTTAACCCTCGATCTCATCGGTATCGTATTGTCCCGACAGCTTGCGCCGCACATGCGACCAGGACATGCCGACCGCGAGGACGCCGGCCAGTACGAACAGCACGACCCACTGGATGACGGCCGTATCGTCGAGCGCGAAAAAACCCCACTCGATAAACAGCCAGATCAGGATTCCGAAAAAGGCAAGCGCAAGGGCCGTGCCGATGGGTCCTAGCGACCTCCAGGTCGCCCGCAGGAACATAACCCACCCGATTAACAGCACGATACCGGTGGCAGCCTTGTAGACGGTTGCAATATCTGATTGCAGCCAGCCAACCCAGGAATAACCGCTCGGGTTATAAGTCAGAAAAACGAGTGCGAGCGCAAACAGAAAACGTAGAAAAAAACTGCCTATGGAGAAATCGTTTCGGGCCATGTCGTTACCGGGGATTCCAAAAAAACGCTATGGTAACAGACAATTTCGCAGCAGCAACACGATTGATGACCCGGGTGCTATGCCTGTTCGACAACCAGGGCGTCCCCAATTCTGATTACCGCTTGCGCGAGTCCATCGACCTGAGAGTGATCCGTGCGGGCACCAAGAAAACAGGGGCGCAAAGCCAGTTGTCCGTTAATACGGGTAGTGCTTGGCAGGTATTCGTTTTCCCTGACCAGGCGTCGGCGGATTTTCTGGTTGAGTCGGTCAAGATCGTCAATCTGCGGCGCGACATAACGAAAGCAACAGACCGATAGAGTCGGTTCCAGTAACAATTCAAGCCTGGGGTGTTGCTTGCAAAATGCGGCAAGCTCGCGGGCCATATCATTGTGACGCACAATTCGCTCGCGCATACCCTCTACGCCAATCTCCCTGATCAGGGCCCAGACGACAATACCGCGCGGGGGTGCGCTAAGTTCTACGCCGTAGTCGAAATAACGAATACTGAAATCGTCAAGCGAATGTTCAAGTGGCGCCGTGGTAGCGTCGATATCATCGATCGACCCCTCCAGGTAATCGGAGGGCCCCTGGGTAAAAGCCCTTTGCAGTAATTCACGGTCATGCACAAAGGTCGCGGCAACCCCGACCGAAGCACCTAGCCATTTGTGTGGATCGACGATTATCGAGTCGACCAGCTCCAGTCCATCGTAAAGATCGCGCAAGCGCTCATCCAGGATACCGGGCAACCCGTAGGCACCATCCACATGCAGCCAGATTCCGTGTTCACGTGCGAGCTCGCCAATGGCACGCAACGGGTCAATCGCACCCCTGTTGGTGCTGCCCAGGTTAGCAACGATCGCCATGGGCAAAATATCGTCCTGCAGATCCTGTTCAATAGCTACCCGCAGCGCATCGGGACGCATCCGGCCCTGGTCGTCACAGGCAATGGGCTTGATCGCTCGCCGTCCTATCCCGAGTACGCCGCCCGCTCGCTGGATGGTATGGTGACACTCGCTACTCGCGTAAACACTGACGGCGCGGTTGACGCCGTCGCGCGCAGGATCATGGCCTGCTTTCTCAAACGCATATTGCCGTGCACCACCGAGTCCGACCAGGTTGGCGACCGAGCCTCCGCTACTGTAGATGCCTTTCATATTACCCAGGCCGCACATCTGCGCGAGCCAGTCGAGCGACAGTTCTTCGATAAAGTTGAATGCGGTGTGCATATATCTTTGTGGCGAGGCGATACTGGCGGCAGTCGATGCCAGCGTCGATGCGGTGGTCGCGCCGGTGGTAATATAAGAAGTAAATCCGGGTTTAGTCACTGCCGAACCATTGGGAATGATCTGTTCCAGCAGTTCACGGGTGACTTCATCGATGCCGACCCCTTGCTGCGGCACTGGTCTATCCAGTGCAGCCTTCCAGACGTTTTGTCGTGCCAGCGCGTCGGGGTGTTCAAACGCTAAAAACTGGTCGAGACCGGCGCCTACTCTCGCTAACAACTCCTGCAGGTTGCCGACCTCAGCCTGATCCTGTGACATAGACTCTTCTCAATTTTAGAAACGCATTCTCGCAACTAACATTATCGGTTAGCAGCAAGCGACGCAATGCGCAGCCGAAATTCCGCCCCAGGCTCACAGTTAACAACATCGACTTCGGTTTGCATTGCACTTGCAAGTTGACGTACCAGCGCCAGGCCGATGCCGGTGCCGACGGTTTCACGCGTAAGCTCGTTCTCGGAGCGGTAAAACAGTTTGAAAATCTTCTTCATCTGGTCCGGATCGATACCGGGTCCGTAATCGCGCACCGAAAACTGAATCTTGCCGTCCTGCATTTGCTGACAGCGAATGTCGATTCGCTTTTGGGCACCGTTAACGGAAAACTTGACCGCATTATCCACCAGGTTGATAAAAATCTGGATGAACCAGTCGATGTCAATTTTAATTCGAGCCGACTCAACTTCCTGTGTCCCCGTAATCAGCAGGTCGAACTCCGAGGGTTCGAGTTGCGATTCGAGGCGTGGTTTGAGCTCCGCCAGCGCCTCGCCAACGGTCATCTCAGTGAGCGTGCCAGCCTGCTCGTTACGAGACATACGCGCCAGCTGCAGTACATTATTGATCAGCCGCGTGAGTCGTTCCGCCTCGTAAAAAATAAAATCATAATAGGTTTTACGTTTTGCCTTGTCGGCCCAGCCCTCGCGCAGCATTTCTCCATACATTCGAATCGATGTCAGTGGAGTTTTAAGTTCGTGGCTGACCGCGGAAACAAAATCCTGTTGCTGCCGCGCCAGGGCGAGCTGACGTTGACCCAGTCGAAGCAGCATCAGGCAACCACCCACCAGCACGATCGCGAGCACCACCGCCGACCAGATGATGACCTGACCACCGGCGCCGACCGGCAATCTCGCCAGTGCATAAATCAGCTCGATATCGCCAAACGGCGCAATCAAACGGCTCTGGTAGAGCAACTCGTTACTCACCTGCCCGGTACTGGGGCGATACTGTCGACTGTAATCGGCGGCAAAGTTTTCCAGGATCGAGCCGCGGTAGGCGACAATCAGTTTACTCATCGATGACAGGCTCGATTCGCGAAACGCCGGTGCAATCAAGCCTTCAATGAAATTCGCCTGGTCGATCAGAATACCCTGCACGTAGCGTTCATTGCTATGCCAGACACGCCGGAACAGGACGAAGTGCCCGCTGTCGAGCAGCGCAAATTCCATCGGCTCGACTTCACTCTCGAATGTCTGAATCCGGATCGCTCGCTGATCCAGCATCGGCTCGGCAAACACTACCTCGTTATCCACAGTTTCAGCGGCTCTTTTCTCAAGGCTTAGCGCCTGCTCGAGCATGGCCTGTGGCAGGTTTACCTTTTCCTTGCGCGAACGCCGTGATTCCGCCTGTTTTGTCTCCTCCCGTCGCTGCATCTCCGGTTTGGCTTCGGCGGCTATCTGGAAGCTGTCTTCGAGTTTAAGGTCCTTGACCTGGTCTACAGGTGCGCTGCTTTCAGCAGGGGCATTTAATTTCCGCGTGGTCAATTCATCGAAGGCCGACTGTCCCTCGGTATCACCATCATCCATCGCGATACTCGAACTCATGCTGTCGACCTCGGTGGTCAGACTCGGCGCATCGGAGCGCGCCGCTTGGGCTACCTCTTCCTCGGCAAGAATTTCACCGACCGCCGGTGATGCCGCGAGATCACTTTTGCCGACCAGGCGGTTTTGATCGAGAATGCCGCGAATGCGACCTTCCTGCTGCTCGCGCTGTTGTAGTTCGGATGACGAAATGCCATAGCTGGACGCATTGGCTTCGGGCACGGTTGGGGTACGCAGCTGCCCTGCAGAATCGACCTGGAAATAACCCAGCAAGCCTGGCACCTCGGCCTCCAGCGGGAACTGTGACAGTGGTGAGCGCTGCAGAAAGGCGGACCCTTCAGAGCCGCTGACATTGAGAAATTCATAGTCGCTGATGGGTCGGCTTTCTTCGCGCTCAATCAGGTTTCGAAATTCGCTGTCGATGCGTAAGCTCAACTCGCGGGCAAGCTGCTGATGCTGGTAGAAAGCCTCCCATTTCAACTGCCCGTAGGCATGGTAAACCAGGATCGAGGTCGGTAACGCCAGCGCCACGAAAAACAGTACCAGCAACAGGGTGAGGCGCCGCTGGGTCATTGCTCGGCAAGCATCAGGCGATAGCCGGCACCGCGCACCGTGACAATGGCTTCGGGGTTGGCGGGATGGATTTCAATTTTGCGGCGCAACTTGGCAATATGAATGTCGACGGTACGGGTTTCTATTTCCATGTGATTGGCATAGCCCCAGACTCGTGCGAGCAGTTCCTCACGCGATACCGGACGCTCCGATTGCTGGCAAAGATAGTGCAGCAGGTCCATTTCACGGCGCGTAAAAACGGTGTCCCCGGCGCATAGATTCTCGGTATCGATGACGAGACCATTGTTGAGTTTGATTTCCCGAACCGAGGCTTCATCGAAACCCGAACGTCGCAATACCGCCTCCACGCGCAGTACCAGCTGTGTTACCGAAAAAGGCTTGGCGACGTAATCGTCAGCGCCCAGGGTAAGGCCCTGGACGATATCTTCGTCACTCGATTTTGCGGTCAGCATGATAACGGGCTGCTGGCGGTCCTGTTGGCGGATACGATTACAGATTTCAAAGCCATCGACACCTGGCAACATGACATCGAGCAGAATCAGGTCAAATTGCCCGCTTAGCGCTTTGCGCAGACCGTCATCACCGTGATCGGCGGTGTCAACCTCGTAGCCATGGTAGACAAAAACATCGACCAGCCCGCTACGTATTGCGGCCTCGTCTTCAACGATCAGCAAGCGCGCTTTCTGCGCCATCACATTTTATCCTTAATAAACACACCACAATCCTAGCATTCCAGTTCGTCGGCTATGTAAATTTTTTGTAAATCCACCGCACCAGGTTTTACCAAACTCTGCCTGTTTTAATCCCCGATCCTGACCCAGAATTACTGCATCTTTCAACCACAACGGAGCAATCAAAATGGCATTGGTAACCCGACTATCACGACTGTTTCAGGCCGATTTCCACGCGGTCCTCGATCGCATCGAGGAACCCGACCTGCAACTCAGGCAGGCGGTCCGTGAAATGCAATTCACGCTCGACCAGGATCAACAACGCCTGAAGCTACTGCAGCACGAGGCTGCCCAACTCGACAAGGCGGCTAAGGCTACCTCGACAAGCCTTGAAGGCTACGACGAAGAGCTGGACATCTGCCTGGCCGCGAAAAAAGACGACCTGGCGCGCGATTTAATTCGTCGCAAACTCGTCAGCGAAAAACAGCTGCAGACATTGCAGCAGCAGTTCACCAGCGTTGAATTACAGCGCCAGAATCTTGAACAGCAAATCGACGAACAAAACCAGCAATTAACCAGCATGAAGCAAAAACTCGAGCTGCTGGTCAGCGACGATGAAGGTTTCGGCAGGGGCGAATTCAACCACGCTGACACGATCCGCGGCGAGGAAATTGAAATTGCTTTACTGCGCGAAAAACAACGGAGGGCCAAAGCATGAACAAGAGCATGAAGACCCCCGGAATCATTGATGGCATCATCGTCGCAATCGCGATCAGTCTAGGCGCCGGAGCAGTGAGCCTGGTGCTGGGCGGATTTGTCGCCTACGCCACGTTGTTCAACCTGCTGCTTTGCACGGCAACACTGATCTACCTGCTTTACCTGCTAAGGCGCAGCAATGCCCGCGTCGGACGCGTAGTCGTTATTGCCGGCTGGGGTCTGGTAAGTCTCGCCGGCTGGTTCTTTAACATAGCGCCATTCGAACAGGTACTGGTTCAGGCCGGCATTATCTGGCTGACACGCTCGCTTTATTTTCATGCCTCGCTGTTTACCGCGGCGCTCGATTTCGGGTTGGTTTCAGTCGGTCTTGCAGCAAGCGCCTGGGCCATGGTCAACACCGGCAGTCTCGCCGCGGCCCTGTGGAGTTTCTTCCTGGTCCAGGCCCTGTTTTGCTGGCTCCCGGATCTTGCGCGCAAACAGTCCGCCGAGGCCTGTCGCCAACAGCATGATCAATCATCATTCCAAACCGCACACCGTGTCGCCCTCGACGCGGTGCGCAAACTTACCCAAACCTAACCCCGGAGATAATCCAATGAAAAGTAAACCATTTAATCCCAGAATAATCGCACTGGCACTACTCGTCGCCACCGCTACCGGCATCGCATTGTTCCCGACCCTGCAAAAGGCACAGGCGACACATAACACGCATACTACCCACGTAGTGCCGCAGCAGAGTCATCGCATCGAAGTGGTTTTCGTGCTCGACACCACCAGCAGCATGAGTGGCCTGATCCAGGCGGCCAAGGAAAAGATCTGGTCGATTGCCACAACCATGGCCTCGGCGCAGGAAAATCCCGACATCAAGATGGGACTGGTTGCGTTTCGTGACCGTGGAGACGCTTACATAACAAGAGTCTTCGACCTGTCGGAGGACCTCGATTCGATGTACGCAAGCCTGATGGACTTCCGCGCCCAGGGGGGCGGTGACGGCCCCGAAAGCGTCAACCAGGCACTTTACGATGCGATCCACAGGATTTCGTGGAGTAACGACAGCAACGTATACAAGGTTGCGTTCCTGGTCGGCGATGCACCCCCGCACATGGATTACCATAATGACGTCAAGTACCCGGTCACGCTCGCCGCGGCCGCATCAAAGGGGATCGTTGTCAACGCAATCCAGAGTGGGCAGCACGAGTACACCCGCCCTGCATGGCAGCAAATTGCAGCGCTGGGTCACGGTGAGTATTTCCAGGTCGAAGACTCCGGTAACACGGTGGCCGTCTCAACCCCGTTCGACGAAGAGTTGTCCAAACTTGCCGCCGAACTCGAAGACACCCGCCTTTACTATGGAGATGAGGCGACCAAAAAGGCACAACAGGCAAAGCTCGACGCCAATGCCAGGCTGCGCGAGGAATTATCAAGCGAAGCACTTGCACGACGCGATACCTTCAATGCGACCGCAAGCGGCAAGGCGAACCTGCTTGGAGAAAGTGAACTGGTTGATGCGATTGCATCAGGCCGGGTTGAACTCGACGAAATCAAGCAGGAAAACCTGCCTGCCACAATGCAGGCGATGGCACCGGAAAAGCAGATGGAAGTGATTACTGAACAGGCACAACGCCGTGACCAGCTACAGCAGGAAATTAAAAGGCTGTCCGAATCACGCAGCAACTTTATCAAGGAAAAGGTTGCCGCCGAGGGTGGTGCCGAAGATTCACTGGACGAAAAGATATATCGCGCGGTGAAGGACCAGGCCGCTGCCATAGGCTTAACCTACGACAGCGATAGCGCGAGTTACTAGGCCAGGGGCAATCTCAGGCCGAGAGTTCCCCGACTCTCCTCACTACTTGGCCTGCGCCACCAGGCGCGGGCCTTTTTTTATGCCGCCACCACGCAACAGCAGGTAAAGTTCATGAACAAGTCGCTCATTGGTCTGAATTTCGAGCCATTTCTCCTTCGACACCTTGCGTTTGACCAGTTCCCGTACGACTTTGAGCGTAAAGGAGTCGCTCTCCAGGTTGGGATCTGGATGCCCGACGCTGATGTTCTGTATGGTACGACTCAGAATTAAAGTGGTCGATTCGTCGGCATCCTGGTAGAGCCTGGTGCGAATGCGGTTATCGGCGAGTAATTCTTCGGTGGCCTTGCGCTGGCTTCGCATCTGGATGCTCAGCACGATCAACAGGCCCAAAGCTAATAATGAAATCAATGTTGCAACTAGGTTCATGGTCTTCCCGCTATAGTGTTATATGTCGTGAAAAATGAGTTTAGCAGCGCGGATTCGAGGCATTAACGATAAGTAAAAAATGTCGCATTTTTGCCGGGGAATCTATTACCAATGGATCAATTTTCAAACCCGGTAAATTGATTTATATTCCCTTGATTGTAAACCTGTCGAGGATACAGGGCATGAATAAAGCCGGAAGTCTCCTGAAAATCCCGGTTTTGATGATAGTACTCGCATTGTTGCTGCCAGCCGCCAATGCCAGCGAAACCCGTGGCAAGATTACCGGCGGCGTATTGCACGAGCCCCCTGCCTGGTTTAAAAAGAGTTTCCTCGAGATCGCAGACGATGTTGACGACGCCAATGAAGCTGGCAAGCACGTGTTGCTTTTTTTCGAGCTCAATGGCTGTCCCTACTGCGACCGCATGCTGGAAGAGTCCTTCGAAGCCGAGCCCCTGAGCAGTTATATTCAGGCCAATTTCGATACCATCGCGATCAATATCCAGGGCGATCGCGAAATCGCTTTTAACGAAGAAATCTCGGTTACCGAAAAAGAGCTGGGCGAGATCCTGAAGGTTTACTCGACACCAGCCCTGCTGTTCCTCGACGCTGATAATAAAACCATCGTACGCGTTAACGGCTACCGTGCACCCGAACGCTTTAAGCTGGTACTCGAATTCGTCGCTACCCGGTCGTACCAGACGACCAACCTGGCGGATTACCTGCAGGCCAAACACGACAGGAATGTTTACCAGCTGCGCGCAAATTCACTGTTCAGCGAAGTGACCGATCTTTCAAGCGTCGAGGGTCCGTTAATGGTTATTTTCGAAGATGGAAGTTGCTACGATTGCAACGAGTTTCATGATGGCATTCTGGCGCACAAGCAGGTGCGCGAAGAAATCGCGCCGTTTACTATCGTGCGCCTCGATGCCGATTCAAATGCAGCGATCAAGGATGTCTATGGCAACGCAACAACGCCCGCCGAACTGGCCAGCAAACATGAAATGATATACCGCCCGGGGGTACTGGTTTTCGATGATGGAAACCTGGTACGGCGCCACGACAGCCTGACTTTCCCCCATCATTTCAAGGAAAGCATGCGCTTCGTCGCCGGCGGGTTTTACCAGCAAACCGACTACCGCAACTATTCCCTGCAACGCACCGAGGAATTGCTCGCCAACGGCGTTGTCATCGACCTCGGTCGCCCTCAGTAACAGACTGTGCTGGTTAAAACCTTCCTCCGCAAGCTTCGTTATTCGAGGAACCCGAACGAAGGCTGAATCTGGAAGAAATCAATCCGCTTACTATACTCGGTGCATGCTTTTAAACGGTATCGTCATGGGCCGAAATTTCCCGAGTATCTTTTTGCTATTAACTATCTTTGCGTTGGCTTCGTTAGACAGCCAGGCGGAACTGTTCAAGTGGGTCGATGAAAATGGCAAAATTCATTACTCGGATAAAAAACCGGATGAGAAAATAGACTCGAAGGTAATCCCCAAAAAAAATAAATCAGCCGGTGATTATCAGCAGGCAACCTCGGCTGCATTAAAACCCATTATTCGACCCTACGAAAAAACGGCAAGAAAACTTCATCTGCTCGACACTCGTTATTTATGGAAGAAAGAATCCGAGGTTAGCCAGACCAGTAAAATCGGCGTTTACCACACTGGTAAAGGGTGCACCACGCGTGGCGCAATAAACACACCCGATGTGTTCGTCCACCATCGATCCCTGTTCCCGGACGAATCGAGGCTAGCTCACCAGATTAACAAGATCATTAACGGGCTGGACTACGAATCCGAAAAAACCGAAAAGTATCGCCTGCTTGGTCGTCTGAAAAAAACCGGCGGCTTGAGTCTGCACGCCGAAATCATTGCGATGAATTTGAACACCTGTGCGCCTAACATCCGCAAGAGCGAGCGCCTCAAGCCGATCGATAAAATATCAGCAAGCAGGTTTACCAAGAATCGTGTCAGGCTGCAGGTTAACTGGCAGCTAAAAACAAATCGGGACCAGGATGTTATCTACGAGGCTGTGACCCCGGGCAATTACAACGGGTGGAACCAGTCCAGCTCTTCGAGTACCGCGATCAAAAATGCGCTCGAATCCGCCGTACTGACACTTTTTTCGGACAGGGATTTCATCGACAAAATCCTGGTGGAAGAGGATGGTAGCAGCATCGGAGAGATTCAAAAAACAGGCTTAAAACCGATTAGTTCAGACGCAAAAACCAGGACCAGAAAACTGTTTGTTGCGGTCAATAGCAAGGACTGGATTAAGAACAAACTACCCGAAGCAGAAATAGGCAGTATCCTGTTTGGCGAAAAATGTGCAGCGAAAAAACCGTTACCGCTGAATATCGCTCTCAACAACCAAAAATGGCTGACTTCGAATGCACAGCAAACCAGCAAGGCAATTGTAAAAAAAATCAGGCCGCTCGGTTACTCGGTTAATCCGGCTTCGGCTGATACGCTTTCAAAACTGGAAAATTCGGGCGGCTACAGCCTCAATGCCAGGCTGGTAAAGGTTACCTACGATGCCTGCGCGCCTTCGTTATCCTCATCGGCCAAGTACAAGCCAATCGATAAATCCTCATTGCGCAAATTGACTCGCAACAGGCTGCAGGTCTGGATCGAATGGACCCTGAAAACAGATCGTAATCAAAAACTGCTGTATCACACCAATACCATGGGTTTTGCCGGCAGCTTACTGGCTGATTCGAGGGGTGCTGAAGCCATGTCAGATGCCATCGGCATGGCCGCAGAACAGCTTTTTGCTGACGGTGATTTTATCGAACTGATAACTTTAAAAGCCAGAAATTTACCTGCTGAAAATGCGTTTACCGCAAAACAGGATCCATCGCTACGTGGCATAGTCATGTCGGGCGAGGAGGAAGCACAGAATCTCTTCGTTGTTTCGGAGAGTAATCCGTGGGCTCGTATCCCGGCGAAAAAAATGATCGGGTATTACGCCTACGGTACGGACTGCGCTCCGTTTAAGGAACGCAATTGGCCGCAGGCGCTCAACGATCATCCACGAAGCTTCCCGGATTCAGGTGAAATAATCGGCACCGAATTGAAAGTGGTAAAAAGCCTGGGATATCCCGCCCAGGTCGCGGACGCGTACAGCGTCGTCAATATGAAGCGTAAGCTCGGCGGCTATAGTCTGCATGCGGACATCGTCGATATACGCTTCGATTCCTGCGCCCCGAATTTAGATGAAAACATTATTTTTTCGGATCGAAAAATATCTGCCAGTCAGTTCAAACGACATCGAGTGATTATCACCGTTAACTGGAAGCTGGTCGGTGCCACTGACCAGGAAGTTCTATTTCAGCTAACCACCGAAGGCGTTGCCGATAGCTGGCTGTTGAACGCCAAGGCCAAAAAGATTCTGACCATGGCAATCAAAAACGCGACCACTCGATTGTTCGCCAACGGGGAATTTGTCGCCAATCTGATGAACCATAAAGAGCAGGAAAAAGGTTTTTTCAGCAACCTTTTTTCGTTTATGGATGAAGATGGTGAAACCGGTTCCGGGATGACCCAGAGCCTGGGTAACCCGTATGTCATACAGGCGCATGCGGCCCAGGCACTTTCAGAAATCAATGCGCTTAAGGTAGGCGTCCTCCAGCACTTCATGATGGAGGGGGACTGGCCAGATAGTCTTTCTGCAATTGGTTATTCAGAATCGTTGTTTACCAATAGCGACACCATTGCCTACGTGAATTTGCAACCCGATGGCAGCATGGTGGTCGAACTCAGGGAGCTGTTTGGTAACGATAAAATAATAACCTTGAGTCCCGACGCAGACGATGGAAATCTGAGCATGAATCGATGGCAGTGCAGCAGCAACCTGGCTCAGAAATACTTGCCGAAAAACTGTGAAGGTCTGTAAAAACTATCCCTTGGGCTAGTCCGTCGGATAACAGGCTTTGTCAGTCACTCGAATTAAATCGGCTGCCTAACGTTAGCTGATCTTCAGCCCATCAGGCTGCGGCGTTGCCGCCTGACTCTGTCTGCTGCTCGCCGTTGGCGACAATACCGAGCTTGTGGAATAAATCCTGGTCCAGATTTTCATCCGGATTCGGCGTGGTCAGCAGCGTATCGCCATAAAAAATCGAATTGGCGCCAGCGAGAAAACACAGCGCCTGCAATTCTTCGCTCATCGCGGTGCGACCCGCTGAAAGACGGACCACGGATGCCGGCATCATGATGCGCGCGACCGCGATAGTGCGCACAAAGTCGATCGGATCGAGTTCGTCGGTTCCATATAGCGGCGTATTCTCAACCTGCACCAGCAGGTTGATCGGTACGCTTTGCGGATGTTCCGGCAGGTTGGCAAGCTGCTGCAGAAGCGCGGCGCGATCCTTATCGGTTTCACCCATACCGATAATGCCGCCACAGCAAACGTTGATGTCTTCGGCGCGCAGGTTCTCGAGAGTATCGAGACGATCCTGGTAGGTCCTCGTGGTAATGATTTCCTGGTAATACTCGGGCGAGGTATCGAGGTTGTGATTATAGTAATCGAGCCCGGCCAGTTTCAGTTTGCGCGTCTGTTCACGGGTCAGCATGCCAAGGGTCACACAGGTTTCCATACCGAGATCCTTGACCAGGCTGATCATTTCGATCACCTTTTCGAGATTCTTGTCGGTGGGATTGCGCCACGCTGCGCCCATGCAGAAGCGTGTTGCACCGTTTTGTTTGGCATTCATCGCGGCGCTGCGCACATCATCGAGCGGCAACAGGCGTTCGCGTTCGAGCCCTGTGTCGTACTTTGCGCTTTGCGGACAATAGGCACAGTCCTCCGGGCAGGCACCGGTTTTAATGCTCAGCAAGGTGCTGATTTGCACCGCGTTGGGATCGAAATTAGCGCGGTGCATGGTTTGCGCCCGGAACAACAAATCATTGAAAGGCTGTTCGAAAAGGGTTTTAATTTGATCGAGCGTCCAGTCGTGGCGGATGGATTGCACTGCATCGGTCATCGAGGGTCAGGCCGTAGTCATAAGGAGAACGCCAAGTCTATTGCAAGACAGGGAATAGTCAATGTCAGCAAGAAATCTCCAGCGCGGAATCATGCGCTTAATCAACCACCTGTTTGCGCCCGGTATTTGTCTCGCTTGCGGCAGCGAGCTTCTCGACGCAAACCCCTTGTGCCCGGACTGCAGTGCGCAGCTGAAACGGGTGCCGAATCCATGCCAGTCCTGTGGACAACCGAATCCTGTTAGCGGCCGGGTATGCCCGGCCTGCATGCTTAACCCACCGCGCTGGCAGAAAATGATCGCGCCGTTGCAATACCGGGGATTGGGGCGAGATTACCTGCTTCAACTCAAGTTTTCCGAAGCGCTTTACCTGTCGAAAACACTGTGCCTGCAGTGCCTCGATTCGTTTCGCGAAAGCTCGCCACGACCGGAAATCCTGATACCGGTGCCGTTACATCACGAACGCCTGTTCGAACGTGGTTACAACCAGGCCTATGAAATTGCCGCGGTCTGGTCGAAAGCATTCGGGATACCAATCGATCGGCATGCCCTGACCCGGTTACGGTCCACCCCGAGTCAATCAGGGCTTAGCGCCACCCAGCGAGCCAATAATGTCCGCCAGGCGTTTACCTTTAGGCCGAAGCGGGAGTATCGACACGTCGCGCTCGTCGACGACATCGTGACCACGGGTTCGACAGTTACCGAGATCACCAGAACGCTGCATCGGGCCGGCGTGGAATACGTCGAGGTCTGGGCGCTGGCCCGGGTTTACCGACGCTAGATCTAGTCGCATGTCATCCCGCGGCTTGACCGCGGGACCCAGAATGAGCCGAGTACTTTATGGATCCCGCCGGTCCGACGCATCGGGTCAAACCGCGGTATGACAGGGCCCAGTAGTAGACAACGCGGGAAGACAACAGGAATAGAGGTGTCAGGCGTCGAAGTTGACCACGCGCTGGTTGATCTTTTCGGCCCAGATCCGGGGTCCGGTCTGGTGCACCGACTCACCGGTGTGGTCGACGGCGACGGTAACCGGCATGTCTTCAAGGGTAAATTCGTAGACCGCCTCCATGCCGAGCTCGGGAAACGCAACCACTTTCGAAGCCTTGATCGCCTGCGCCACGAGGTAAGCCGCACCGCCGACCGCCATCAGGTAAACCGATTCATAATCGCGAATCGCTTCGATCGCCGTGGGTCCGCGTTCCGCCTTGCCGATCATGCCGAGCAAACCTGTTTGTTCAAGCATGGTGCGGGTGAATTTATCCATGCGCGTCGCAGTGGTCGGGCCTGCCGGACCCACGACTTCTTCACCGATCGGATCTACCGGGCCGACGTAGTAAATAAAGCGACCATTAAGATCGACCGGCAATTTCTCGTCATTGGCCAGCATATCGACCATTTTCTTGTGCGCAGCGTCGCGCCCGGTCAGCATCTTGCCGCTTAACAACAGCGTATCGCCCGGTTTCCAGGTCTTGACCTCTGCCCGGGTAACGGTGTCGAGGTTGACGCGTTTGACGTTGTCGCCAGTTTCGCGCGTGACTTCGGGCCAGTCCTCCAGTCTGGGCGCCTCCAGCCTGGCTGGGCCGCTGCCATCGAGGGTGAAATGGGTGTGTCGGGTCGCCGCGCAATTAGGAATTATCGCAACGGCCTTGTTGGCTGCATGCGAAGGGTAGTCCTTGACCTTGACATCCATCACCGTGGTGAGCCCGCCGAGTCCTTGCGCACCGATACCCAGTCGATTGACCTTTTCGTAGAGTTCAAGGCGCAATTCCTCGGCGCGGTTACCGGCCCCGCGTTGCTGCAGATCATGAATATCGATTGGCTCCAATAACGCCTCCTTGGCCAGGATCATCGCTTTCTCGGCGGTGCCGCCGATGCCAATACCGAGCATTCCCGGAGGGCACCAGCCGGCACCCATTTGTGGCACCATGTTGAGCACCCAGTCGACCACCGAGTCGGACGGGTTGAGCATCGCGAACTTGGACTTGGCTTCGCTACCGCCGCCCTTGGCGGCGACATGCACTTCAACCGTATCGCCCGGTACGATCTCGTAATGAATCACGCCGGGCGTATTATCGCCGGTGTTGCTGCGGGTACCGTCGGGATCAGCGAGAATCGATGCACGCAGTACATTGTCCGGATTTTGATAAGCACGACGGATGCCTTCGTTACACATATCGCTGACCGACATGTCGGCGTCCCATTGCACCTGCATACCGACTCGCAGGAAAACAGTGACAATTCCGGTATCCTGGCAGATCGGACGATGTCCCATTGCACACATACGCGAATTGATCAGGATTTGTGCGATCGCATCGCGCGCAGCCGGATTCTCTTCGCGCTGGTAGGCTTCGTCCATGGCGCGGATAAAATCCAGCGGATGGAAATACGAGATATATTGCAACGCATCGGCGATGCTTTCGATCAGGTCGTTTTGCTTAATAACGGTCATGGCTATGATGCTATGTCTGGAGATTGCGTTATTTTAACTGCTTCGCGACTAAATCGCATCGCCGGCATATCTATGGGTACTGTCATCCCGCGACTTGATCGCGGGATCCAGCGTCTTGTGAGGCTTTATGGATACCGCGGTCAAGCCGCGGTATGACACGGCTGTTATCGCGGGATGACAGGCGCAAGTTTCGGTCGCTCGGGGAAGCGAGAATTAAAAAGGCCAGACGATCAGGAGCATCGGGATAGAGACTACGATAACAATAACCTCGAGCGGCAAACCCATGCGCCAGTAATCGCCAAAGCGATAGCCCCCAGGCCCCATGATCAGCGTATTATTCTTATGCCCGATCGGGGTCAGGAAAGCACAGGATGCAGCAATCGCAACCGCCATCAGAAATGGATCCGGATTGACACTCAATCGATTAGCAATATCGATCGCAATTGGAGCCGCAATGACCGTGGTCGCGGTATTGTTGAGCACGTCGGATAAGGTCATGGTGACGATCATCAGCAAGGTCAACACGATTACCGGCCCGTAGCCCTCGGCAAAATCGATGATTTGCTGGGCGATCAAGGCGGTGCCACCCGAGGCTTCCAGTGCCGAGCCAATCGGAATCATCGAGCCAAGCAATACGATGACCGGCCATTCGATCGAAGTATAAATCTCCTTCAGCGGCACGATGTTGAATCCAACCATGACCATGCATACCAGCGCCAATGCTTCGGGCAAATGGATAATTCCGGAGGTTGCCGCAGCGATGGCAAGTGCGAAGCTCGCCACCGCGATCCAGGCCTTGTGGCGTTGCACCACCTGCAAATCACGCTCCTGCAATGGCAGGCAGCCAAGCCACTTGATGACATCCTCGAGGCGCTCAGCCGGGCCGAGCAACAGCAATACGTCACCAGCACGCGCGTTGAGCTTGCGCACCCGCTCGCGGAAGGTCCTGCCGCGGCGTGACACCCCGAGCAGGGTAATGCCGTGCCGATACAGCAGCCGCAGGCTGAAGGCGCTACGCCCCTCGATGCGAGCATGTTCAGGTACCACCGCTTCCACCAGGACCAGGCCCTCGGCAGCCTGGCCGACATATTTTTCACTGCCGACGTATTCGAGCTTGAACGCACCGACAAAGGCATCGATATGTTCCGCATCGGCCTCGATCACCATTATGTCGCCCTTGCGAATTTCCTCACGGCGCGCACGTCCTGGAAGTCGCTTGCCCTTGCGTACAAGGCCGATGATCTCGACATCGGCTTCATTGGTTTCGGCATCGAGATCGCGCACGCGCCTGCCGATAATACTGGTGTCTGCGGCGACGCGAACTTCGGCGATGTAGTCTTCGTGTGGTAGCGGCAGCTCAGCCCTGGCGTCATCACTGTCGCTAACTGGAATCAATCGCCAGCCGACAACTACGATAAATATCACTCCGGCGAGCGCGGTGACCGCACCCACCGGTGAAAAATCGAACATGCCAAAAGGCTCGCCCATCGCCTGCTCGCGAAAACTTGCAATGATGATATTCGGCGGCGTCCCGATCAGCGTAATCATGCCGCCCAGAATCGATGCAAACGACAGCGGCATCAGGCTCAACCTTACGTTACGTTTGGCTTTTTTCGCCGCCTGCATGTCGATCGGCATCAACAGCGCGAGTGCGGCAACATTATTCATCACCGCCGAAAGTATTGCCGATACCCCCGACATCACGCTGATATGCATGAATAATGATCGCCCGCCATCAATCACGTGGCGTGCGATCAATTCGATAGCACCTGAATTAGACAGGCCACGACTGACGATCAATACCAGCGCGATGATAACCGTGGCGTGATGGCCAAACCCGGCAAAAGCATCTTCCTGCGGTACCACCCCTATCACGATAGCGACTATGAGTGCACCAAATGCAACCAGGTCATAGCGAATCTTGCCCCACACCAGCAGCCCGAACACCACGCCCAGTAAACAAAACAGGATTGCCTGGTCTGAAATCACTCCCACTGAAATATCCTGGCACCAATAATAAGTAAAATCACGGCGGAAACACCGAGCACCAGCAGGTGATCCGAAATTTGCACGATACCGGCACCGTCGATCATAATTTCACGCGCTGCTTCGGTAACGTGGGTCAACGGCAATACCAACGAAAATTTCTGCATCCACGGATGCGCGCCTTCGAGCGAAAACCAGACGCCTGACAAAAACATCATCGGCCAGCTCAACAGGTTCAGAACCCCGTTGGCGACTTCTTCGGTGGAAATGCGCGCCGCGACCACGAGACCGCAACAAATCAGGTTGATGCATCCGAGTGTGAACACCAGGAACAGGTTGAAATAGGATCCGAGCATGCGGAAACCGACAAAGTAATCCATGCAGATAAAAATCACCGTGTTGACCGCCACCAGCAGCCATAATCGTGACAGGATCTGTGCGCTCAGAAATTCCATCGCGGTTACCGGGGTTGCGCGCAGGCGCTTGAGCACCCCAAACTTGCGATACCGCACGATGACATAACCGATGCCAAACAAGGCCCCCCACATGATATTCATCGCGATCACGCCGGGAATTACCCAGTCGATATAACGAATTTCATCGCCTTCGACCAGGATTTGCTGTAACGATTCTGGGGCATCGACGTAGGCTGCAACCAACAATTTCTCAACGATATAACCATTAGGCGAGGTCTGGTTGATCCAGTAGCGATGGGTGTTAGGGTCGAACAGCATATCGACCTGGTGGCGTTCCACTTTGAACAGGTTGGTTTCGACCTCGTCAAACTCGATGAAGTTAATGAAGCGTGTCTCCTTAAATGCCGCCGCCGCACCTTCTGAGACGCCGCCCGGGATCACCCCTACCTTGAATTTTTCCGGGTTTTCCTCGGTAAACGCAAAAGCGAAAACGAAGATAATCAGGATCGGCAGTAACAGGCTCCAGGCGAGCGCCGAACGATCGCGGACGAACTCCAGGTTGCGCGCGACAAAAAGCGCGTAAATTCGATTCCACATCAGGCGCGCAATTCCTTGCCGGTCAATTCCAGAAACAGGTCTTCCAGGTTGCGTGCGCGGATACGCAGACGATCCAGCGGAATTTCAAAACGCAACAGGTGTTCAATCGTGACATTGACGTCACCGGTGACGATATGTGCACTGCCATTACGATAAATCGCCTGGAATTCCTGTTCGCCGATCTGACGAGGGATATCGTTGGCGTGGATCTGCACCACGACATCGTCGAAGTGCGCCGTAAGCAGGGCGTCCGGCGCATCATGTGCGATGATGGAACCATGATCCATAATCGCGATTTCATCACACAGCTCGTAGGCTTCCTCCATGTAATGCGTCGTCAGCAAAATGGTCGCGCCCTGCTCCTTGATCAGTTGCACCTGCTTCCACAGGTTACGTCGCGACTGCGGATCGAGTCCCGTGGTAGGCTCGTCAAGGAATAGTATTTTAGGTTTATTGATCAGTGCCATTGCCAATAGCAGGCGCTGCTTCTGTCCACCGGAAAGCTTGCGTGTATCCTGGTTAAGAAATTCGTGCAGCGCATAACGGTCGGCTAGTTCGTCGATGCTCGAGGTGTTCGGATAAAACCGGCTGAACTGCACCATGATTTCGCGCACCGTGATGAATTCCTGCAGCGCGGTGGTTTGAAACATGATGCCGGCTTCATTGCGAAATTGCTGGCCGAGCGCTTCACCATGGTAGCGAATCGTGCCGACGTCCGGGGTCTTGATGCCCTCCATCATTTCAATCGTGGTGGTTTTACCCGCGCCGTTCGGTCCCAACAGGCCAAAACAGCTGCCCTGGTGAATCTCGAAGCTAATATCGTTAACCGCGGTTAACTGACCGAAACGCTTGACCAGGTTGGATACTTGCAGGATGACAGGCATATTAATCTTTGCTTGACCGAGCGCGAAGTATAAACAGCCTTTGTGGTTAACACTAGCTTACCCAAGAGGGAGGTAGGCACAGGCTCGATATCTATCTTATACTCGAGATCATATGGGCGAGGAAATTCAAAAAACGCACTTTGAGCAGGCCGACTTCGATCGTTTCCAGGTACGCCTGGAACAGGAAACCGAGGTGGTGCGTTCGCTGTTCGCAAAACGGCAGTTCGACAATTCGAGTCGTAAACTCGGCTACGAGCTCGAACTTTGCCTGGCCGACGCCGACGGGCATCCGAGCAAAAACAATATCGAAATTATCGAGGCCACCGGAAACCCGTTGTTCACTTCCGAACTCGCCAGGTTCAACATGGAGATCAACGGAAACCCGTTTCCTTATGAAAGCAGCGTTTTTAACCGGGTCGAAGCCGACCTGAACGACCTGTTTCAACAGGCTGAAGCCTGCGCACATAAATTTGATACCCAGATCGGCATGTTCGGTGTATTCCCGAGCGTTACACCTGAGCACCTGAATCCCGACGGTTACATGACCGAGTTACATCGGTATAACCAGCTCAATCAGCAATTGCTAAACATGCGCGGACAATCAATCCGTCTGCATCTCGAAGGTGACGATATCCTCAAGGTCGAAAAGGACGACGTCATGCTCGAAGCACTCGCGACTTCGCTGCAGATTCACCTGCAGGTACCATTTGATGAAATCGTCCCGACTTACCATGCCGGGTTGTGGTCGAGCATGCTGGTGCTGGGCGCGACTGCGAATTCACCGCTGGTGCTCGGCAAGTGCTGTTGGCACGAATCGCGCATCGGCATCTTCAAGCAAGCGGTCGATACCCGCAATCCCCAGGAGATCGAGGATCAAATCATTCCCCGGGTCCATTTAGGCAAGCGCTACATCGATTCGCTGCTTGACCTGTTCGAAGACAATTTTTATTACAGCCCGATCCTGCCGGAAGTACTGGAACGACCCGTTGAAGATCTGCACCACCTGTCTCTGCACAATGGCACCATCTGGCGCTGGGTGCGCCCGATCATCGCGCGCAACACGGCGGGCGAGTATCACCTGCGCCTGGAACTGCGCGTAGCGCCGTCGGGTCCAACCCTGATCGATACGCTCGCCAACATCGTGTTTTATGTAGGTCTGACCGAAGGCCTGAAATCGCAGGGTGATGACCTGACCAGAGTTCCTTACGAAAACCTTGAAACCGATTTTTACCGTGCCGCGCGCAAGGGCCTTAATGCCGAGGTACACTGGACCGATGGTGAGGTCCTTCCCCTGAAACAGGTCTTACTCGAACGCGCGTTACCATTAGCACGGTCATATTTCAAAAAGGCCGGGATCGAAGATACCGAGCGCTGGCTCGATGTAATCAAGGCCCGGGTAGAACGAGAAGCCACCGGTTCGCGCTGGATACTTCGTCACTGGAAACAGTTCGGCGATAGCGCCCGCCTGGTATGCGATTACATCGAACAGGCTCGCACCAACCAACCGGTCCACCTGTGGCAGGACCCTGGAACATGATAGAAAATTTTGACCGCTTGCACGGTCTGCCAGACGGCTTTCTCGACATCAGCACCGCAAACATCCGTAGCCTGTTCCCCAATCCAACGCTGATTCAGCTGGACGGAAAGGATCCGAATTTTCTGTTCATTTCGATCCTGTTACACGGCAACGAGTATACCGGGCTCAAGGTAATGCAACAGGTGCTGGCCGAGCACGCGCATGACCTGCCGCGTTCGATGCTGTTGTTTATCGGTAATGTACGCGCGGCCGAGGCAAACCTCCGCTATTTACCCGACCAGGTGGACTACAACCGCTGCTGGCCCGGCAGCCACCTGGAACCGAACGCGACTTCTCAGATGATGCAGCGCGTGGTCGAGATTGCGCACGGATTACCCCTGTTTGCGGCGATCGATATACACAATAACACCGGCAAAAATCCGCATTATGCCTGTATTGCCGACCCCAACCTGAAAAACCAGAACCTGGCGGCAAGATTCAATCGGGTGGCGATGATATTCCTGCACAAGGGTGTGTGCTCGATGGCGTTTGATAATATCTGCCCGGCGGTTACGCTGGAATGCGGCTTGCCCGGGGATCCCAAGGGTATCGAGCATGCCCGCCGTTTCGTCGAAGGCATGCTGACCCTGGACAAGTTACCAGACACCAAACCGACCCGCCACGCGCTGCACCTGGTCGAATCACACCTGACCTTGAATATCCCCGAGCACGTCAGTTTCGAGTTTGACCCGGATGCCGATGCCGACCTGCGCTTCGATAACGATATCGAAGACCGTAACTTTACCCTGATCGACCCACACCAGGTATTTGGCTATACCCGCGTCGCGCGCCCGCTATCAATTACCGATGCGGACGGACATGACGTTACCGATGAAATTATGCGCGTCGAGGAAGGCAAGATTTATCTGAACAATACCTTGATGCCGGCCATGCTGACACGTGACAAGCTGGTGATACGCCAGGACTGCCTGTGCCATTTAATGCAGGATTACATCGCCCACGAGGTTGAACTGTAGCAGTTCGAGGTCCCAGGCCTGCGCTTACCCACTGACCGGGCACAGAGTTATACTTCCCACCCCGCGGGTAGATTAGAAGAAAAAGTATCCGCCCAAATTGAAGGACAAAATCGATTCATTATCTACGAAATCTTCGACATCAAACAAATTAAAAACTTCGGCTCTGAGACTGAAGTGCTGATTAAGCATAATCTCGGCCCCAAGACCTAGTAAAAACCCGTTACTATTCTCGCTTGCTCTATCAAATGGTCCGCTTAAAGTAGTATCGGCAAAATAAATTCCACCCTGGCCAAACAGATTAAGCCGCGATTCGTTATTCCTCGAGCTATTGACCTTTAGTACAAGATTGATAGTGTCAACTTCAATGTCGATATCGGTCAAACTCGTTACTTCCGACTCCCCGGAACTGAAAAAAGACAGCTCATAGCCTAAACGACTGTTCTCGGGACGATACCCAAACCGAAAAATCGATGCATCGCCATCCTCGATATCATCATAATCAAATTCAGACTTTCCTACGCTGACACCAAAATATGCAGATCCCGCCAGACCAACACCACCCGAATCAGTTGATCGATAACGCGCAGAGGAAGATCGATACCCGGGGTGGTAATAAGGATCGTGATAATGATAGGGATAGTGGTAATGATGACGATCATGATCGCCACCGTCATTTCTCGGTGTAGTTATCTTTTCGTATTCCGGCGTGCTTTTTAATTTATCCCCATATTCGGAGCTACTTCCAGCAAAGCATGGAAGACTTAATATTGGAAACATAAAAACTATCAAACAGCGGAGATCGACAGGCTTCATGTAATTAACCGCTGGCCCCAGGGCACCCACTTTGACTGAACAGACCTGACTATTAGCAACATACCGCTAATTGAATCATGGGTTCTGATCTGGCTTACTGATGCCAGTCAATCTTTAGCAATAACTTAAATTGCCTTTACATAAAATCGAGAAAGCAGACGCTCAGATTTTATCGATCAATTGAAACCGCAACCCAAAGGAGACGCCCATACGTGTCATATTCACGTCAAAACAAGATTTTTTCCTGGGCAAATTTTCAGGCTACTCTTTTACACAATGGTAATAGCTATTCGATATCGTTTCCCAGTTCTCTTTCGAAAATGGAACAGAACTTACATAACCCGGGAGGCAGGCGGTTGAAATATACTTTCTCGAGGATAAGCCCGGACTGAAGCGTTCTTCGGGCTTTATTTTAGCTTCAATTACCGGCCCGGTATCGGCTTGAAACCGAATAGATATTGTTTCACCGCAAGAATTATCGACCCAGAGATCGTCTCCCTTGAAGTTCCAGTCCGAGCAATGCTCCATGTGCGGTGACAGATGCTCTGTCGGGCCCGGGCACAGCCCATAAAACAGCGCCTTCGTTAAAAAAAATGACGTTCTAGAATGAAGTTGCAACAACTCGGGATAATCGTCAGCAAATGCGTCTATTGACGCAATCAAAGTCCGAGATTCGGCATCTCTCTCAATACAGGGATAATTGGGTATGTAGTCCGACTCCGATGGAAACATCAGATCCATCACGAGTTGTGTATAGCCCTGAAACAGTCCATACGCCCTGTCGTTAAGTTCCCAGTCAATGGTTCGCATCTTGACCTCAAGATTAAACCCCTCGCAATAGGAACTGCTGACCTGACTATTCGGCGTGCATTTTCCAACAATCTCGGCCAAGTCCTGATCATGCTGTTTCTGTGTTTCGTAGTCACAATCTTCACAGGTTTGCTGGAGATTTTGAATCTTTCGCCGTGCGGCCATTATGCCGGAGCAAAACGATAGGTCTGTATTATTGACAGATTCACACGCCGTGACAACTCGCCAGACGTACGACACCCCATCGATGTAACCTTCACAAAATTCTCTCTTGTTCGTATCTATCGATTTACACCATCTCAGAAACTCTGCCGAGGACTTAGGTCCTAAGCCCTCTACTGAAGTTTGGGCAAAAGATGACTGAAAATAAAAGCCACCCACGCCGATCAACAGTATGGCAAACAGACCTATAAAGTAACGATACATACCAGCTAGTATGAGCTAACCTGATTGACGCAATGGTGATCAGTATCAATCATTTCGAAATCAGCGGCGAATGACTGTTGTTGGCCGAAGATTGCCTCCCACCAGAACTTTATGAGCGTCTCCTTTGGAGAAAACAGATTCTAAATCACTTACACCTGTAGCCGAGATCGACCCATAGCTGTTCTGATAACAACCAATCCAATTGGTGGCCTTAGTCTAAGCACAGCTTGAAAACACCAGGACTAATTTAATTAGGCGTCCAACCGCTTGCCCAGTTGAAGCAGAAGCGTAGCACCGTCTCCCTGCCACGCGGCTCCGTGCATGCAGGCCAGGACACGCGGGGAAGTGGCGGCGAGCTTCTCTGCTAGTTCGCGGACCTGCCGAGTTTGCGAGAAATAGTCCAGCCCGCTGCGCATCGCTTCACTTGTCTCGAGGATGTCTTGCGTGGTGAGTGGCTCATGCTCATGCCCGCCTTGGGTAAACAAATCACCGCAGAACAGCGTTTTTGTCGAAGTCTCGAAAAGGTGACCACATTCCCAGGCGTGCGGTAAGTGCGGGGTATCGATCCATCGCACGATATGGCTTCCCAAGGAAAGCTCCTCACCGTCGCTCAGGGCTCTAGCCGGCCGTGAGGCGATATCATCCACGCTGACCATCTTGGCGATATTGCTGCATAGCGGCTCAGCCTTTGGCGCCTGTTCCAGAAACTCATTGAGTGAGCCGCATTCATCAGACTCATAGTGGGAAAAGCCTATATACCGTAAGTTCTTTACCGGCATCACGGTTGCAATCGCCGCCTGCACGAGGGGAAACATCTTGCGCGGACCCGTGTGATAGAGCAGCGGGGAATCATCCGCAACAAGATATTGGTTGAAGGTAAATCCGCCGGGTATCACGGATGGCGGTACTGCTGTGCTAATGCGATAAATACCGTTAGCGATTTCGTCGATTCTTGTGCCGTCTTTCTTATTGCTTTTCATTTTTTCGGTTGCTCCTTGAAATTGATGAAGCCGGAAATTTAACTGGCCCTAAGATGTGCGGATGAATAGTAGCTACCCAGACCTGGTGTGTTCAACATTCGATTCGTGCAACGGTCTGACTTTTTAGTCATTAGTAACGCTCCTCTATTCTCTAACCGAGAATATATTTACCAACGCATACAAACCATAGAGTACTCAATAGAAGAGCTTTTTGTAAATTATGAAATAAATGAGCGTCCGTTCATGGCCGAAGCACGACCCTGATGTTGCAAATTTGAGTGTCCGCTTACGAGAAACCGGCAACTATCCGATAGGTCACCGATGCCGGCCGGGTGGCCTCGATTAGACAGTAATTTATGAGACGAGTATGATTGCCGATATCGATTGCCACCAGCGTCGATTTTGATCATGACCTTTGCCGAAGCTGCAGATTCAACAGGTAACTCGACCGCCGAAACTCGGTCGATCCTGCCGAATGGTATAACTGCGTTTTTTGGTGCTGGCGCGTCGATACTGGTGTGCTACGGCAAGACATTCCTGCTCGCGATTCCCGCGCTGTTCACGGGTAGCATGCTCGAATTCAATCCGCATTTTCAGGCTGTGCTGATGTGGGGGTTTGGAGCGATCGCCGTATACGGGCTAATTCAAGACCGCAGGATTCACGGCAGTCTGGTGCCGACGGTACTCGGTGTCGTCTCGGTGGTCACCATAATCGCGACACTCTACGGTTATTACCTGGTTGCGGCCGAATCATTCGGCTATGTCTTGCTTTTGTCTGCTGCGTTCACCAACCAAATTATGATTCTCAACTTTCTCAACCGCGAGGTGAAAGTCAAGGCGCTGGAAGTCGAGGATCTAAATTCCGGTCTCGAGGCACGGGTACGGGAGCAGGTTAACGAAATTGACCGCCTGAACCAGCTCAGGCGTTTTCTGTCGCCCGAGGTCGCAAACCTGGTTACCGAGCAGCAGGAAAAAACCATGCTGCAAAGCCATCGTGCTTATATCGCCACAGTATTTTGTGACTTGCGCGGGTTCACCTCTTTTTCAGTCAACATGGAACCCGAGGAGGTCATGAATGTGCTGCAGGCCTTCCACGAAAGCCTGGGGCAGCTGGTGGCCGACTATCAGGGTACCATCGACCACCGTGCGGGCGACGGCATGATGGTGTTTTTCAACGATCCTCTGCCTTGCGAAGAACCAGTATTGAGGGCGGTAGAACTTGCGTTGAGTATGCGCGAGCGCTTCAATGAAATGAACCGTGACTGGCACAGGCGCGGCTACGAGCTCGGATTTGGCGTTGGCATCGCCAGTGGCTATGCCACGCTCGGAATTGTCGGCTTTGAAGGCCGTTACGACTACACTGCAAACGGCAATGCGGTCAACCTCTGCGCACGCCTGAGTGACGAAGCCGGGGATGGGCAGATATTGATCGATCACAAGACTTTCGTCGAGATCGAGGATAAAGACGAGGTGGAAGCCCTTGGCGAACTGGAACTGAAAGGTTTCGCTAGCAAAATCCGGGTCTACGATTTACTCGGTCTGCACGTTAGTTGATCCTTTTCTATCTATGGCAAACGCGATTGAGACGTGCGTCCGCTATTGGCCCGAGATTGCCTCCTGGACTCAAGATATAAGCGTCAGCTATTGGGAAAGCTGACGCATAAATTTCTTGGGTAGGCAGCGAGCTAATCACGGATTATCGGTATTCGCGGAACATGGGTAATGATCTCGGGCGCATCAACAGTGATGATTGCCTGTTCGGCGACTGCCATCGAGCGACCAGATGCGCGGTCGTTCAGAATCATGTGCGTGAAAAACGACATGTTTTCCTCGAGCACCAGTGGGTTACCTTCGAATATTAATGGTTGCTCCATCCAGGTCGGCGGACAGGTAGCCCCCATGGTGTATCCGCATACGGTCAAAACCGCATCCTTCTCGCCGTTGTCCTCGAGTGAACTGCGGTAGGCATCGTAAATCTCGCCAACCGTTGTTCCCGGACGCAGAATCGATTGCACCGCGTCCAGTGCGATAACACTGGTCTCATGCATTTTCAGATGACGGTCGTTAATATCGGGGCCGGTAAGCACTACGCACATGCTCGCCGCGTGATAGTGCCGATAAGCCACCCCCAGTTCCAGTGTAACCTGGTCATTGTTAAGCACATGTTTGCGTTTCGAGGTGTATCGTAAATTCAGCGCTGATTTACCGCTGCCAAGTGGTGGAATATGTGCCGGCAGGTCAGCGCCGAGTCGAAACAGGCTGTCGTAAAAAGTAGCGTATATATCCCCTTCGTAGGCACCGGAAAAGGTGGCGTCGATTGTCTTATCCATGACGATATCCATAATTTCACCGGCCTTGCGCAGATAGGTAAGCTCCTGAGGGCTTTTGATTAGACGTAGTTGGCGGATGAAATCCGGTGCAATTATCAATTCACACCAGTTTTCGAGCTCCGCCTGAATTTCCAGAAACAGGCGCGGCGTCAGGCCCATGGTATCAACCTGGATTCCAATTCTTTTGCCCTGCATTCCCAGTGAATTTAACATTTCCCTGATCTGTCCCGCACGCGAAGCATCCTGCGAATCCGGTGCAATACGAATATCTTCACAGATAGACGAATAAGAGGCATTACCCAGATCTGCCGGACGTGCCAAATGAGTCAACTGCCCATCGGTGCCGAGGAACATGCAGCCGAAAATGGTGAAACCATCTGAATCGTATCCGGTCAGCCAGTACATGTCCTCAAACTTGAATAGCAGGACGCCATCCAGTTCCTGGGCTGTCATCTGTTCGCGCGCACGTTGCTGTCGCTCGACAAATTCTTCTCGGCTGAAATGAATATTGATGTCGTCCACTGAGTCCCCCCCGGTGTCACAGAAAATCAAATGTACGAACTATTCCTTTAAACACAAGTAAAAGGCAGACTAAGGCAGGCGGTGGATAGTGAAGTATCAAAGCAGCGCCTGGCGGGAAGTAGCCGTGGTCATAGCTGCAAACAGGGCGACAGTTAACTAATTCCGAGGACTTTTCCAATCGACTTAGGCGAGGTTCGCGGCTGTTATTGGCCGAAGGTTGCCTCCTGCCAAGGATTTACGAGCGTCTGCTTACGAGAAAGCTGCCGCTCAAAATCCAATAATCAGCGGCGATTTACGGCCCGAAGCGCTCATACAACTAGCAATAAGCTCCGCATGCCGAAACTAGGAAGATCAATCCGTACGACTTCAAATCTGGTTATATAAGCTTTGACCTTTTGAGAACTTTCTCGAAATACTCAATGAAATCGATTCGATGCCATACTCCAGGCGCTGAATTGCCTCCGCTTTTTGAATACTAATAGATTCAAGAGATTCAAATCCGTGCTCCTCTGGCGATTCAATTTTTATGCCTGGAAGCGACAGATCCATAGCCCAACCGTACTGGACAGTACCCGCATATATCACCTTTGTACTCACTGCGGAGACCAGGCGAAGCGCAACCGTCTCGTTGGGGCCGAAACCGTCATCATAGCGCTTGTCAAATGTGCTTGATACGTATCCAATAAACACAGGAGCAATGTCAAGATAGGCATCGGCAACTTCACTATCAAATCCCAGGTAGTTGTCTTTTAAATGAAGACTATTTTTTCGGTCTGCTGGCAGATCGATCACTTTAAAACCGCTTTCCTCAAGATGCCGCTTCAGAAATTTCTGCATGGTACTATTGAAACCCTCAAACTCCAGTTCAGATTCCCAATAACCTGGCGTATCGGGGATTTCAAGCAACGCAATTGTTTTAACAGATATAAGCTCGTCCGCATTGATTTCAGTTTCAGCTATGGGAGGTTGGATTCCCGTATGAGCTATGGAAGGTTGGCCTGGCCCACTCGAGAGGTAGTCCAAAGCGGCCCACTCGGCACCTACTACGACAACAGCTGGTGCCAATGCCTCACAACCAGACAACCAGATGGCAGTAAAAATCGATAAGGCTATGCGAAAACGTTGTTTCATGGTCTGCCTTCAGGTTATAGATTTTTGGGGCGTATTGATCGTAACAATCCATATCTGTTTTAGCCAGGTGTGATTCGATAAAGCAACATCGAGCGTCTGCTTCTGGCCGTTTATCGCCGCTGCAAACTGATTTACGAGCGTCTGCTATGGGGAAGCCAGGAAAGGTCCCAGCGGACGTCTCCTAGCATTTCCCGCCTATATCTCGGTCTGTTCCGCCATTTCCAAAGCATCATCCACTTCGATGCCGAGATACTTGACCGTGCTTTCCATCTTCGTGTGGCCCAATAATATCCGGGCAGCCCGGTCTTTTGTTGCATCACCATGGCCCTTCTGGAGACCGTCGCACCGTGGGTGACGTCACGCACTCGAATCTTGACCAGGTCATAGCTTCTGAGCTTGCTATCGATGGCGAGACTGAATAACGCCAGGTCTCGAATTTATTTTGAAATTTGCAGTCGGATTCGGATTGCCCAGATTTCTTTGGGTTTTAGTGGTGGTTTCTGACCGGTTCGCTTGCCCTTGTTGCAGGGATTCTTGGTTGTTATATGGCGAACGTGGTTCATCTTGATTCCTTCGGTTGTTGGTCGGAATCAAATTATGGCCTTCAGCTTCCCCGAGACTGATCCTCAATATCTCAGTAGCGGTGTGAAATAAAGTAACTCTAAATTTTGAAAGGGCCATGTAATAATAAAATCTCGGTCACCCGAGACCGACTGATAACATGAAGCGCACTGAACATATATGGATATTCAAATCCCATCCGGTACTACTTCTGATACGAGGCGTTTTCGTATCGCTTTTATTGTCGCATTTTCATTCGCGCTATTGCTTTGGGCATTGCATCTTGCCGAGTACCTTAGCGGATTCGATTTGACTCAATTCGGTGTTTATCCGCGCCGTGCGCTCGGACTTATAGGGATTCTCTGTGCACCCTTTATCCATGTCTCTGTGTCCCACCTATTCGCCAACACCCCGCCGATTATTGTGATTGGCACAATGCTGCTCTACGGATACCCCCGAGCGTCTAAAGTGTTTTTACCGGTCGTCTATCTTGGCAGTGGCATCGCAGTGTGGTTATTTGCCCGAGAGGCCTATCATATCGGCGCAAGCGGACTCGCTTTCGGTATGTTGTTCTTTGTCTTTACGATTGGGGCACTTCGTTGGGAGCGGCGTACCATAGCCATCTCACTGTTGGTATTTTTTCTATACGGAGGCATGATTTCGGGTGTGATACCGGGTGAGCAGGAAATTTCTTTCGAGTCGCATTTAAGTGGTGCGCTGATCGGGATATTGCTGGCCTTCTTATTGCGACATCGTGATCCAGAGCCGCCGCGTAAACAATACAGTTGGGAGCAAGAGGAGGCGGAATCCGAAGATTACGACTGTCCAGACCGGGATTAGATGAATTTGCGCGATTATTTTCTCCAAAGCAGACACTCAAATGTGCTTAATCAGCGGCTGAGAACGGACGTCCAGCAATGGGATGCCAGTACTTCTTTGGGTAAAACTTGTAATTCAACTGCTAACTTACCGGAACAATGTTGCCCGGTGAAAAAGGGGGCCTCGCGCTAATCCATACATCGGGCAGTAACTTGATATAACTCAATACTTGGACAGTTTGTCCAAACTAGAATCGAGTTTTTTTGTTCCAACTGTTGTAAATGTCATCACCTGTCCCGGCTTTATGATCAGTGACAAAGGTGATCGATGGAAACGTCCCCGCATCAGGCAATCGATTCTTATTCACCGATAGCGCTGAATTGGCGATACAGAAAATATAGATGGCGCTTGAATGCCATTTTCAACCCATAGGGACCTTTCAATCCAGGTAATGCTCATAAATTTTTTTAAGGGTTCTAAACATGTCCAAATCAACCAGTATCGATCAGGTAGTTCCCAAGGCTATCCGAACCAAAGTTGCCAAAGCGAAGAAAGGTGACATTCTTGGTTGGGAATACCCTCATAAAAAAAAGATGAGTCGCATGAAATACGAATCGATGAAACTCGATTTGCAGATTGAACTTCTCAAAATGGAAAAATGGATCAAGGACAGCGGAAAGAAGGTGGTGATGTTGTTCGAGGGCCGCGATGCCGGGGGAAAAGGTGGAACGATCAAGCGCTTCACTGAACACATGAACCCACGAGGCGCCAGGGTGGTAGCTCTTGAGAAACCCAATAGAACTGAGCTCAGGCAATGGTATTTTCAGCGCTACATCCAACAATTGCCAATCGAAGGTGAAATCGTTTTCTTCGATCGGTCATGGTACAACCGCGCCGTCGTCGAACCGGTGATGGGCTTTTGTAAACCGGCAGATACCCGTCTTTTCCTGAAACATGCGCCCATCCTGGAAAAAATGCTGGTTGAAAACGGCTTCCTTTTTTACAAATTCTGGTTTTCGGTGAGTCGCCCTGAACAATTTCGTCGCTTCAAGTCACGGGAAGAGGACAGGTTAAAACAATGGAAGCTGAGCCCAGTCGACTTACAATCTCTGAGCAAGTGGAACGAGTATTCCAAATCGATCGCCAGAATGTTCGAGTACACGGACACCCCCGAATCACCCTGGCTAGTTGTGCGTTCCGATGACAAGAAACGGGCGAGACTCAACTGCATTATGCATGTCCTGAACTCACTGCCCTATTCAAACAAGAACAAAAAACTCGTGGTCGCACCCGATCCCCGAATCATAGGGCCGGCGAAAACCATGTATGAGTCATTCGCAGAAAAGCAATCCATGAAAAAAGGAACGGTAACTCATAAGTAGAGTAAATTATTAAGCCACCTCAAATAAAATGGCTTTTTTATGTGCGTCTCTTGTGGGTCGTTAAACGACCCCTAAATAAACTCCCCGAGCGTCCGCTTTCGAGAAGAATCTCCGATTTGATAACAACCTTTCCAGGGGTGGAATTGAACTGACGTCAGGACTGCCTGCGCAATATTGAAAAGAATTAACAGTCCTACGAAGTCGAGCTTGCAAATTAAGTCTGGATACCACGGTCAGGTGCATCGGGTTGAACCGCGGGTTGGTTGACTAGCTGAGTTCACCACGTGCCGGGTAGTCTTTTTCGAGCGCAAACTTGAGGGCACCGATAATTTCGCGAAAATGTGGGCGCGCAAACGGCATGGTGCTGATCTGGGCCCAGTAAAGCGTGTTGTCCGGGCGCACAATGAATAATCCCGGTTCACTAAATTCAGCAGGTTCTTCGATTCCGATCGAGGTCAGGCCGCGCCCCGCGGAACGATGCAGTCCCCAGTCACGGGCCTGTTCTGTGCTGACGCCGTAACCAATCGCGAGATTACCGAGTCCCCAATCCTCGCGCGCCTGTTCGGCCCGCTCACGATCATCACCACTTAAGACCAGGATGGAAACACCGATATCGGCAAAATCACCGGCCAGCTTGTCGAGTTCACCTACATACTTGCTGCAGATAGGGCAATGCAGGCCGCGGTAAAACACGACCATGGTGAAGTTTTCAGGGCTTTGGTCGGCAAGCGACCAGGGGCCGTCGAGGGTGTCGACTTCCAGTGCGGGTACTGGTTGGCGGGTTTTTAGCACATTCATTAAGGACTCCTGTTATTTTGATACGTGTCAATATGGCTAGGTGGCAACAGTGTTAGCTTTTTTCATACAAAAAACAACAGGATAGGGATATGGGCGATAAAGGTTCTGAAAATCTGATCGAGCTCGACACGGGTGAATCCATCTGGGAGAGCTTTTTTACGGTATTTCCGCTGGTTGTCATCGGTACTCGCGAAGCCGATGGCAGCGACGACCTGGCACCCAAGCACCTGGCGATGCCGATGAGCTGGAAAAACCATTTTGGATTCGTCTGTACGCCGCGCCACAATACCTACCAGAATATTCAGCGAGACGGTGAGTTCAGCGTAACCTATATGCGCCCGTCGCAGACAGTGCTCGCGAGTCTTGCCGCGACACCCCGTTGCGACGACGGCAGCAAACCCGTCACCCAGGCCTTACCCACCTTTGCGGCCGAAAAAGTGAACGCGTCTTTGGTGCAGGATGGCTACCTGTTCCTCGAATGTGAATTGCAGCATATCGTCGATGACCTTGGCGACAACTCGCTCATCATGGGCCGCATAATCGCTGCCAGGATCGCCGAAGACGCGCTGCGCTCGTCTGAACTGGATGATGAAGACCTGATTTATGCGTCACCGCTGCTGGCCTACCTTTACCCCGGACGTTTTACCGAAATTGCCAACACCAACAAGCTACCCTTCCCTGCCGGCTTCAAAAGGTAAGACGGATGAGCGACAACCAGGCAGTTTTAAAGTATCTGTGCGACCAACAGGCGTCCATGACCGGGTTATTAAAAGACCTGGTCCTGATGGAAACTCCCTCCACCGACCGCGACAGCCAGCTGCAGATTCGTCAGCGTCTGAAAGCCGAATTCGAGGAAATCGATTACCGCGTCAACCTGGTTCCCGGGCGCAATTCCGGGGGGCACGTGTACGCATCCCCGAAAAATCGGCGCAGGCAACAACCGGCACAACTGATGATCGGTCATTGTGACACCGTGTGGCCAATCGGAACCCTGGAAACCATGCCACTGGAACTCGAGGCAGACAAACTGCGCGGGCCCGGCGTTTACGATATGAAAGCCGGCCTGGTTGAAATGGTGTACGCGTTGCGGGCGATTGAGTCCCTTGGCCTGACACCGGGCGTTGCACCGCTGTGTTTCATCAATTCTGACGAGGAAATCGGCAGCCACGAATCGACCCGCTATATACGCGCCCTGGCACAACGGGTCGACCGCTGCATGGTGATGGAACCCTCGCTCGGAAATAGCGGAAAAATCAAGACCGCACGCAAGGGGGTCGGGCGCTTCGAGGTCATCGTCAAGGGTAAGGCCGCACATGCCGGGCTCGATCCGGGGGCCGGGGCGAGCGCCATTCTGGAGCTTTCACACGTGATTCAGAAACTGTTCGAACTCAACGACCCCGAGCACGGAACTTCGGTCAACGTCGGCGTTATCGATGGCGGTATTCGGCCCAACATGGTGGCACCCGAAAGCCGCGCGGTGATTGATGTGCGGGTTCAGACCCAGGCCGACGCCGAGCGTGTAGAAGCTGCAATTCATGGCATCGAGTCCGTTACCCCGGGGGTTTCACTCGTTATCGAAGGTCGAATTGGACGCCCGCCGATGGAGCGCACCGATCAAAACCAGCAGCTGTGGAGAATCGCGCAGGAACTGGGAGAAGGTCTAGATCTTGCGCTCGAACAGGGTACCGCGGGCGGCGGATCCGATGGCAATACCACGAGCCTGTTTACCGCTACGATCGATGGCATGGGAGCGGTCGGCGACGGCGCCCACGCCCACCACGAATACATTTACCTGGATTTACTTCCGGTGCGTTGCGCATTGCTTACGCTGCTGCTGTTGGCACCACCACTTAATAACTGAACCATTGAGGGGAGCTGAATCATGATTCATCCATTTCTTGCATCCGTAACCCGGATTTCTGACCTTACTCCAACAAATTTCACCTCAACGCCACTGGCACGCGAGTACTGGGATACCGGCGATTACGTGGTCGGTCAGGTGCAGGACACACGGGGCCACCTGTGCGCACTGGAGCTACCTGCCGGACGCATGATCGAAGTCATGGAAGGTGACCTGATGGTTGGTGCCTTCGGCACGCGGGTCGCCACGCTGGAAGCCGTCGGTGACTGGCGCTCGATCGACGACTCGGGTGAGTTGAATGCGCTGACAGCGGCCGGATTGTTCGGCAAGAACACATCGCTGTCTCCATTTATATCGTCACCGATGCCCCTAAAATATCACGGGCATGTCATGCGCAATGACGAAAAAGTGACCATGCGCGGCAGCCTGCCGGAAATCGAGATAACCGATTTCGACGTACCGGTTATATTGATCGTCGGCACATCGATGTCGGCTGGTAAAACCATGTCCGGGCGGATTATCGTGCATACGCTTTCGCAAATGGGGCTCAACGTGGTTGGCGCCAAGCTGACCGGTGCCGCGCGTTACCGCGATATGCTGAGCTTTAAAGACGCCGGTGCGAGTGCGGTGTTTGATTTTGTCGATGCCGGCCTGCCGTCCTCGGCGGTTGATGAAGACCTCTACCGAGAGGCCCTTCCCTACCTGTTATCTCTCATTTCGCGCGAAAAACCCGATGTACTGGTAGCCGAGGGCGGCGCCTCGCCACTGGAACCCTATAACGGTTCCGTGGCCAAGGACATGATAAGGGATAGCGTCAAGTTCAAGCTGCTTTGCGCCCAGGATCCGTATGCGGTGGTTGGCGTGCAGCAGGCGTTCCAGCGTACCCCGGACCTGGTATCTGGCGGTGCCGCTAATACCGAGGCCGCCATCGCCCTGGTAGAAAAACTGTCGGGGCTGCCCGCCCTTAACCTGGTGGATCCCGCAAATCGCGACAAGCTGGGAGACCTGCTGCGTAAAGCGCTCGAACTGTAAAAAAACCCCGGTTGGGGAGGCGTATAAAATAGCGGTTTCGGTTCAATCCGAGTTTCAATACACTAGCGGGCCGAGTTAAATAACGAATCGAGCACCCGTTTGACTAACCAGACTCGCATCGCCGTGATCGGCGCCGGGATTGTCGGTTGCAGCTGCGCTTTGTGGCTGCAAAAGAAAGGCTTTGCGGTAACATTGATTGACCCCGAGGACCCGGGCTCGGGCACCTCGTCTGGAAGCGCCTGCACCATTGCCGAATACGGTTGCGTGCCGGTCAACAGCCCCGATCTTTTCCGGCGTTTGCCTGCACTGCTTTTCTCCAGCAAAAGTCCCCTTAGCCTCGACCTGGCTTACGTGTTGTCGCATCCCGCATGGATGATCGAGTTCCTGTTGAATTGCCGCGAGAAAAAAGTGGCCCGAATTATCCGTTTGCTCGGCAAGTTACTGGGCAAGGTCTATGACGGCCTCGACCCGCTGCTCGACATGGCCGATGCGCGTGATCTGCTATCGCAAAGCGGTTTCATGCATGTTTATGTCGACCAACAGGAATTTGACGCTGCCAGGCCAGCGAACCAGGCGCGGCGTGAACAGGGTTCGACCTTTGTCGAACTCGACCGGGGTGACATCCGCGACCTCGAACCTAACCTGAAAATTGCGTTCGAGCGTGGATTGCTGTTCGACAGCATCAGCCACGTGTTGAATCCGTTGATGCTCTGCCAGCGCTACGTGGAGTGTTTCAAGCGCAACCAGGGAGAGCTGCTGCGTCATCGCGCGCTTGAAATTAACCATGGCGCAGGCGCGGTACAGATCAGGCTGGATAATGGCGAAACCGTCGACGCGGAACGCGTTGTCATTGCCGCCGGCGCATTCTCAAAATCCATCGCTGGTATTCCGACGCAATTGCTGAAACTCGATACCGAGCGCGGCTACCACGTGCAGTTCAACAATATGCAGCACTTGCTGAAACGCCCGGTGAGCTGGCATCACGCCGGTTTCTACGCAACGCCAACGAACCAGGGCATGCGCTTCGCTGGCACCGTCGAAATTGCGGGTATTCACAAGGAAAAAAATCCCCGGATTATCAACTACCTGAATCGCAAGGCACACGAAATGCTAGAGCTACCGGAACAACCTGACCAGGAATGGCTCGGGTTTCGTCCCACCTGCCCCGATGCATTGCCGGTCATTGGTTACAGCACGACGTCGGAGTACATCCTCTACGCCTTTGGGCATCATCATCTCGGATTGACCTTATCCGGTATTACCGGAAAGCTGATTGCTGAACTGGCAAACGGCGAAGAACCCAGTCACAATATAACGCCGTTCAGCCCGAGAAGGTTCTTATGACAATGCGATTTGAAGGTAAGAGGGTCATCATAACCGGCGGCACCGGGGGTATCGGCCAGGCGCTGGTGGAGCTATTTGCCGGCGAAGGTGGGCAGGTGCTGTTCTCCGACCGTAGCGAAGAAGATTGCAGCGACCTCGGCAATGCATTGCGCCGAAAGGGCCTGGAGACAATTTTCCTGGCGGGCGATTTGCGCCAGAAGGCCTATTGCGAGTCGCTGATAAGCCACGCGGTGGAAAACCTGGGTGGCATCGATATTCTAATCAACAATGCGGGCATCATCCCGCGCGGTAACATCCTCGAAACCAACGACGACATGTGGTTCAGTTCGCTGGACGTCAACCTGACCGCGGTTTTCTTTCTGTGCCGGGCCGCAATTCCGCATATGCAGCAGGCCGGTGGCGGCGCGATCGTAAACACCTCGTCGACCTGGGGTATTTACCCGGGCCCCGATCACGTTGCTTACTGCACCAGCAAGGCGGCGGTGGCAGCACTAACCAAAAACCTGGGGCGAGATCATGCCGCCGATGGCATTCGCGTCAACGCGGTCTGCCCCAACGAGGTCAATACGCCGATGCTGCGCAGCGGTTTTATCCGTCGCGGAATTGACCCGGTTAATGCGGTCGAGGAACTTGGCAAGACCGTGCCGCTCGGGCATATCGCGGAACCCGCGGAGATTGCCGACGTAATCGCGTTTCTCGCTTCGAACGAGGCGCGCTATGTCTGTGGTGCGACTGTCGAAGTCACCGGTGCCAAACCAGTCTACGGTTAAGAAATGACCAATCTCGAAGGCAAGGTCATTGTCATTACCGGCGGTGGCCAGGGTATCGGCCTCGGCATCAGTCAGGCGATGCTTGCAGCCGGGGCGGCATTGCTGGTAGCACAACGCTCACCGCTGCCATCGGACCTGGCAAACCAGGACTGGGTGCACTGGGTCGAAACAGATCTTTCGAACCCCGATAGTTATGCGACAGTTGCCAGCGCTGCAGAACAAACTTTCGGCAAGGTTGATGTATTGATCAATAACGCGGGATTCATGTTTGAAAAACCACTTGATGATTTGCAGCTCGAAGAATGGAACCGGATGATCGCGGTCAACCTGACCGCACCCGTATTTTTAAGCAAGCATTTATTGCCGCTGCTGCGCGCCGACAAGGGTGGCAGCATTATCAACATCGGCTCGATCGAAGGTCTCGCCGCAAATCCCCAACACGCTGCCTACTGCGCTTCCAAGGGGGGTATACACGCGCTGACCCGGGCCATGGCGATCGACCTCGGTAAGGATAATATCCGCGTCAATGCAATTGCTCCCGGCTGGATACGCACGGATTTGAGCGACGATTACATCAACGCGCAGCAGGACCCGGACACCGCCTGGGAGGATTTATACAAAATGCACCCGGCCGGGCGCATTGGCGAACCGGAGGATGTCGGCAAGCTCGCCGTTTACCTCGCGAGCGACGATTCCACGTTTGTCACCGGCCAGGTCATCGTCATCGACGGTGGCAGAACCAGCAAACTGCCGCTACCTTTCTAATCAGATCACTAATACCAGGGTTCAATAACAAATGTCAGCTGTAGATAAATTATTAAAGGGTTACCAGGAGTATCGTGACGGATCCTACGAACTGAGCCGTCCCTTAATCGAAAACCTGGTTGCCAAAGGACAGCGCCCGGAAGTGGCCGTAATCGCCTGTTCCGATTCACGCGTCGACCCGGCAATCCTGTTCCAGGCGGACCCGGGTGATCTGTTCGTGATCCGTAACGTCGCAAACCTGGTGCCACCGATGGAACTGGAGGGCACTTATCACGGTACCAGTGCTGCACTGGAATTCGCGATCCTGGGACTTAATGTCAAACACCTGGTGGTGCTGGGCCACGCTCATTGCGGTGGCATCAAGTTGATGATGGACCCCGAACCCTATGACAGTTCTTTCAAATTTGTTCCTTCCTGGGTATCGATGCTGGCCGCGGCTCACCGACGGGTACTCGCCACCATGTCATCGGCCGGTGAAGAAGCCTGCACCCGGGCCTGTGAGCAAAACGCGGTACTGGTATCGCTTGAAAACCTGACCACGTTTCCATGGGTACGCGAGCGCGTCGAGTCTGGCGCACTGCAGTTGCATGGCTGGTATGTTGATATTGCCGGCCCTGAGCTCAGCGGCTACGACTGGGAAGCGGGTAAATTTACACCCTTCAGCTAAGACCAGGTAACAATCGGAACTTGTTGTCCGCTCAAGTGGTTTGCACGATCGTCATATCTGCTGTTAAATATGGTCCGTACGACAACCCCGTGCTCCAAATAACGGGGAAAATATAAATAACACATAAAATTCCTGGAGGAATCGATGAAACAACCAATCAAAACTTTACTGGTCAGCGCCGCCTCGGCAGCCCTCATTGTCGCCAGCAGCGCCAGCCTGGCAGCGGGCCATAGCTGTACCAACGACACCTGGAACAAGGTCATGAAACGCGGCAAGATGGTCGTTGGCGTCAAGGCCGACTACAAGCCCTGGGGTTATCGTGATTCTGGCGGTGCCATCGTTGGCATGGAGGCCGATATGGCGAAAATTGCGGCCGACGCCATGGGTGTTGACCTCGAACTGGTGGCGGTACAGTCTTCTAACCGCATGCAATTCCTGGAAAACGGCAAGATCGACCTGATGATCGCAACCATGTCGGACCGTGTCGATCGACGTAAAATTGTCGGTATCACCCAACCCAACTACTACACCTCGGGCACCAACGTGATGGCACCCAAGGCAGTGGGCATAAAAAAATGGGAAGATCTTCGCGGCAAGCCGGTCTGTGGCAAGCAGGGAGCTTTCTATAATAAAGTCGTCTCCGATCGCTATGACGCAAAGATCATTGCCTTCACCGGTAATGCTGAAGCCAAGCAGGCACTGCGTGACAAGAAGTGTATTGCCTGGGTTTACGACGATTCATCAATCATGTCGGACCTGTCTTCAGGTAACTACGATAGTTACGAAATGCCGTTGAATAGCGAGGACGACAACCCCTGGGGACTCGCGGTACCGCTGGCCGAAAAGGATTGTATTTTCGGCAACTTCATGTCCGGATTAACCTTCAACCTGCACCAGTCAGGCAAGCTTATCGAGCTTGAAAAGAAATGGGGAATCCAGGCCACGCAGTACCTGAAGGATCAAAACAAGCGTTTTTCTGACTGGATTCAGTAACAGGATCAGTCAAGTCGATCAGATATCAGCCGGGGGCAAGCCCCGGCTGATGTTTACGCTTCTTTCAAATGAACGCATTCCAGCAATATTTTTACGATCTCGCGCAGACCTACCCGAAATGGAACTTCATTTATTTTTATGATCCGGTTCAGACCTGGCGCGTAGTCGATGGCCTGTGGATGACCATTCAACTCTCGGTCGTCTGTGTCATCTTCAGCGTTATTATCGGTGTGGTCGGCGCCTGGGCTCAGGGTGCGCACTCGAAGACCCTGCGGCTTGTCATGCAGGGCTACATCCAGTTTTTTCGCAATACCCCGCCGCTGGTTCAGCTGATGTTTTTCTATTTTGCGCTGGGCCAGTTTACCCCGACCTATGCCCCCGATGGCTGGGTCGAGGTGCCGATTATTTCCAATGTCGGCTGGGCAATCATATCGCTGTCATTCTTTGCCGGTGCTTTCAACGTGGAAATTTTCAGAGCCGGCATCGAGGCGGTTCCGGAATCGACCCAGGAAGCAGCCGAGGCTCTCGGCATGAACCGGTTACAGATTTATATCTACATCGTGCTACCGCTGGCGTTTCGAGTCAGCCTGCCTGCACTCAACAACAACCTGGTCAACCTGGTAAAAACCACGACCCAGGCGCTGGCAATCGCGGTTCCCGAACTGCTTTATCAAATGATCAGCATATACAACGATTACTCAACCGCGCAGAACGCCTGCATGCTGTTCCTGTTTTTTGCCTATTTCCTGCTGGTCGGCATTCTTGTCCTCGGCATGAGCCGCTGGGAGCGCGGCATGCGCATCCCGGGATACGGCGCATGACGCCGGTCAGCAAATCGGGTGCTGCCAGGGATCGGTTCAATGCAACCAACCTCGCAGTGTTGAAGCCATTTAAATATAATCCGGCCGGCCAGGTTCAGGATTTACAATTCAGTCATTGGCTGGCTGAATTTTCACCTCGCAGCCTGCTTATCATTGCACTGCTATTTCTGCTTTGGCCCGGGTTTGCGATGGCGCAAAGCAACTACAGTTTTGCGCAGGCGCTCGACGCACTATGGCGCTGGTTGCCCTTCATCGTCACCAAGGGATTCCTGCTAAACCTGATCGTCAGCTTTCTGACCATGTTCATCGGCACCATTGCAGGCGTTCTGTTGGGGCTTGGGCAGGTTTCACCGTTACGGCCGCTGGCGCGGTTGAGCTGGTTCATCACCCAGTTGTTCCGCAACTCGCCCTGGCTGGTGTTGCTGTTCATCGTGATGCTGGCACTGCCGTTCGAAATTGAAATCGGGGGCGAGGTATACCCGATTCCCGACTGGCTCAAGGCCGTGTTTGGTCTGGCGTTACCGATCATGGCAAACATCTCCGAGATCGTGCGGGGTGCAATCGTGTCGGTGCCGACCGGACAGTGGGAAGCAGCCGAGTCACTCGCTTATTCGCGACAGCAAACGCTGTGGATGGTCATCCTGCCGCAGTGTTTCAAACGCATGATTCCACCCTGGATGAACTGGTATGCAATCCTGACCATGGCCACGCCTCTGATTTCGCTACTCGGGGTCGAAGAAATCATCACCCTGTCACGCCAGGCGATGGAGGCAGAGGACAATCATCCCGAGTTACTGGTACCGTTTTTCGGCTTTGCATTGATCATATTTTTTGCCTACTGCTACCCCATCGCGCGCCTCACAATCAGGCTGGAGAAACGTTTTGTCGTCAGGCAATAAATTATTCCCGGAGTATTTGACATGACCAACAGTGACTGGACACCTGATCAACCGCTGGTGTCGATCAAGGACGTGCATAAATCGTTTGGCGATCTCGAAGTATTGAAAGGTGTTTCACTCGATGTCAGGCAAGGTGAGGTAATTTGTATTATTGGTCCATCCGGTTCAGGCAAGTCGACCCTTATCCGTTGTGTCAACGCGCTTAATACGATTGACAGTGGATCGATCAAGGTTGAAGGTATTGAAGTCAATGATCCCGGCCTCGACAAACTCGAGTTGCGCAAAAATGTCGGCATGGTATTTCAGCAGTACAACCTGTTCCCGCACAAAACCGCGCTCGAAAATGTGATGATGGCACCGATCAAGGTATTGAAACAATCTGCCGAGGAAGTCGAGGAACGTGCGCACGCGTTGATTAAGCGCGTCAACCTGGTGGGCAAGGAGAATTCCTATCCCGGCGAACTCTCGGGCGGCCAGCAACAACGTGTTGCGATTGCGCGCTCGCTGGCGATGAACCCTGACGTCATGCTGTTCGACGAAGTCACCGCCGCGCTGGACCCTGAAACCGTGAACGAGGTGCTGCTTGCGATCAAGGACCTGGCCCAGGATGGCATGACCTGTATCCTGGTGACCCACGAAATGGGCTTCGCGCGAGAAGTCGCCGATCACATTTACTTCACCGATCGCGGCATCATTGTTGAGCATGGTCCGCCCGCCACGTTTTTTACCGAGGCCAAGGATCCGCGGACCCGGGAATTCCTGAGCCAGATTCTCTAGTATTGATAACCGCGCTCGCGGCTTGTCTCTTACCTTTGTCAACAATGTCACAACACAATTGACGTTAATGCCGCTGGCCGTCAGAATGCCAGGTGCATTAGCCTGAGCCAGTTCCGAACCTGGCGGCACTATAAGAGCGTGGCCAAACCACCAGACAGATGAGCAACATTTTCCCCCGCAACTGTAAAATGGGCCTGCCGCTCGCGGTTGAGGGCGACGGTGTCTATATTATTGACCGCACCGGAAAGCGTTACCTCGATGCTTCGGGCGGTGCCGCGGTCTCCTGCCTAGGTCACAGCGACGCCCAGGTTATCAAGGCAATCAAGAAACAGGTCAAGCGTCTCGAATTCGCACATACCGGATTCTTCAGCAGCATACCAGCCGAGGCACTTGCCGAGTTACTGATCAAGGAAGCGCCCGGGTCGCTCGACCGGGTTTACCTGGTTTCAGGGGGTTCCGAAGCGGTCGAAGCGGCAATCAAGCTCGCTCGCCAGTATTTCATCGAGATCGGGCAGCCCGACCGTCATCGGGTCATTGCGCGCAGGCAGTCCTATCACGGCAACACCCTCGGTGCACTCGCCGCCGGCGGCAACCTGTGGCGTCGCGAACCGTTTGCGCCGTTGATGATTGAAACCACGCACATCGCGCCCTGCTACAGCTATCGTGACCAGCAAAAAGAAGAGACCGAATTTGAATACGGACAGCGGGTCGCCAACGAACTCGAAACCGAAATCCTGCGCCTCGGCGCAGAACAGGTCATGGCGTTTATAGCCGAACCGGTGGTCGGCGCGACGCTCGGTGCGGTACCCGCGGTGGCGGGCTACTACAAGCGAATTCGCGAAATCTGCGATCAGTACGGAGTGTTATTGATTCTCGATGAAGTCATGTGTGGCATGGGTCGAACCGGCAGTCTCTACGCCTGCGACCAGGATGGTATCGCACCGGATATCATGACCATCGCTAAAGGACTGGGCGCGGGTTACCAGCCGATCGGGGCCATGCTTTGTACCGATACCATTTACAATGCAATCGCGCAGGGCTCGGGCTTCTTTCAACACGGACATACTTACCTCGGGCATCCGGTTGCCTGTGCAGCTGCACATGCGGTCGTCAAAAAAGTGATGGAAAGGCGTTTGCTCGACCAGGTGCTGGCCCAGGGTGTAAGCCTGCGCAAGGCACTGATGGACAAGTTCGAGGAGCATCCGAATATCGGCGACATTCGTGGACGGGGGCTGTTCCTGGGGCTCGAGTTCGTCCGCGAACGCGACAGCAAGTCGCCTTTTCCGCCCCAGCTCGGCTTTCATAAAAAGTTCAAGCAGGCGGCATTTGAAGCCGGCCTCATCTGCTACCCGATGGGCGGCACCATCGACGGGCAACAGGGTGATCACGTGTTGCTGGCGCCACCCTTCATTATCAAAAACAAACATATTGATGAAATTGTCAGCAAGCTTGACCAGGCTCTAAAGTCCACGCTGCGCTCGCTATGAGGCGCGACGCTGTTATCGTGGCTGCGCCGAACGGCACGCGTCATCTACTCGACATCCGCAGGGTATAAACCAGCAGCGCGGTCGCGCCCACGCAGAATGCGGCCATAATCATCGAGATTATCGGAAATGACATGTTCCACTCGAGCAGCGTACCCACCAGGGCCGGGCCGAGGGCCGATGAAAATACCATGATCGCGTTGGTCATGGATTTGATCGCACCGAGATGCCTGGCGCCATAAAGCTCGGCCCAGAGCGCGCTCAGGCCGGTGAAATAAAGCCCGGAACTGATACCCATCAACAGCATGTAAGGCCATACGATGAAGGGGTGATCGGAGATATTCAGCACCACCAACGCCAGCGCCAGCGGCAACAGGAACAGCGGCACCACCCGCCGTGCACTGAAACGGTCGATCAGAATGCCTGAATAAACCGTGGTCGCGACCGAGACCAGTGAGTAAAGCCAGTAGTTTCCAGTCAGCCACAGGCTGCTCCAGTGCTTGGCATTGGCAATTTCGGCCGGAAAGAAGAACAGTGCCGTGCCAATCATCGACGGTGCGATCATCGCCGGCAACATGAAATAAAATCGCAGCTCGGCAAGCATCTGCCGGCGCGTATAGTCACTTTGACGATCTTCCTGTTGCGCCCGTTTTTCGAGCGCATCGTTGTGTTCGGCATGGCGTTGGCTATGCCCTTTCAGTAACCAGAGTGCCAGTACAATCGCCGCCAACACCACCGCCGAGACGATATAAAAGGTGTGACGCCAACCCCATAGCTGCGAGGCGTAAAGACCGAGCACCGGCAACATGGCTTCACCGAAGGCAAAACCGATAGCGGCGAGCGCGATTGCCTTGCCACGATCAGCACTGTGGTAGCGTGCCATCGACGTTATTCCGGCGTGACTACTCAATCCCTGGCCGAACTGCCGCAACATGAATATCGCCAACACCAGCATTAACGGTGAAGTCACCGAACCCATCAGCAGGCAGGCACAGCACAAACCAAGCAGTGCCAACGCGGTGAACAGACGCAAATCGAGTCGATCGATCAGCGCGCCGGTCCAGTTGATGACGAGCGCAGACGCGAGGGTGCCGATCATGTAAATGCGACCCCAGCTACCGGCGTCGAGGTCGAAATCCGCCTGGATTCCGGCACCGAACACCCCGATAAAATAGGTCTGGCCCGCGCTCGACATGAACGCGAGGAAAAATCCGAATCCGAGAAAACGCGAATTCGATCGGGCAAAACGCCAATAGTCAACGAGCATTGATTATTATTAACGGTCAAGCTTATAGCCGCGCCACGTTATCAGGAAAGCGTGCAAAAACCTATGCCGGGCCCGGCAGGATTAGCAGAATGTAGTTGCCCCTGTTCGGTGCGATAACAGCTCGATAATTTAAGATGTTGCACTGCAACATAATTCCTTATAGGATAATCAAATGCCGAGGATTAGCGCTTCATACCATGCAACGGATACCCTGCCCGATGGGAGGGTTGTGCACCTGCGCGCGATCAGACCGGACGATCGGGAAAAACTGCGCGAAGGATTTTTCAAGCTCAGTAAATCATCGGTGCGAGATCGCTTTTTCAGCGTCAAACGCGATCTGACCCCGGCCGAGTTAAGCTACTTTACCGAGGTGGATTTCCAGCATCACGTCGCATTGGTCGCCGAACTGCAGGACGGTTCAGAACGACTCCCCGTCGGTATCGGACGTTTTGTACAGAATCAGGATCAACCGGATCATTCGGAGATGGCAATCACCGTCATCGATGAACTGCAGGGTCAGGGCATTGGCAGGATACTGCTGTTTCGACTAGTCGACTGCGCGCGCGAACTCGGGGTACGCCATCTCGATGCCACGGTGCTCGCGCAGAATACGCGCATGACAAAGCTACTGCAAAAAACCGGACTGCCGCTTTATTCAAGCCTGGACGAAGGTATCAGAACCCTGTCGCTTGCTCTCTAATCCCGCCCGCAAGCGCTTGTTAGAGATGATAAAGGTAATTGAACTGCAATGAATCGCCCTCGTCACGAGCGACATACTCAAATCGAAGTTCCGTCCTCTCGTCGGCAAGGTAACCAAGCCCCGCACCTACCATCAGCCCGCTATCATCGCCGATATCAAAACCCGCGCGCGCCAACCAGCCTAAATCTCCGCTGATAATGCCATCCACCGTATAGGTTCCCCAGATACCGGTACTGTCGCGCTTGTAGCCGTAATCCATCAAGCCCAGTTCGATCGAGCTATTCACACCCTCCATCAGGCTAACCTCGATCAAATCGTAGGCGACGAAAAACTGAAAGCCGATTTCGTTGTCTTCATCAAGGTCGTCATCATCGATAGAGTTACTTGAAATACCAGCCCCGATCGAAAAAAGATCTTTATTCAACAATGGCTGGCCGTCGTCAGAAATGGCTGGTGTCACTAAGCCACCAAAGAGCAAGGTAAAAGATAAAGCAAGCAGGTATTTGTGCATTTTAGCTGTCATTCCAGAATCCTTATTTATAAATCGATAGAATTGCGCGGCATCCTAACCATGCTCAGCCCCACAATCAAGGCGTAACTGCCGGGGAATTCAATAAAGTGAAATAGTTGTGCACAGCGAAAAATTTCAAACCAGGTTAATCGATCACCACCAGTCCCCGATGCACGTCGCACAGCCGCTCACCGCCCGTGTCGGTGACAACAAACGGTTCTGATACCGCGGCACCGAAATCGTCCAGCCAGACGCCCGACTGAAAGTGAAAACACATGCCTTGTTCGAGTACGGTTTTGTCTCCGGGACGGAGGCTGGCGGTGCGCTCACCCCAGTCCGGCGGAAAATTCAAGCCGATCGAATATCCAACCCGGCTCTCCTTGCGGTAGCCGTTTTTATTGAGCACATCCTGCCACACGCGTTCAACTTCTTCGCAACTGGTTCCCGGCCGTGAGACTTCGAGTGCGGCGTCGACTCCAGTAACAATAACCTCTGCCAACCGGGATACCTCGGACGGAGGTTTGCCCAGATGCATGGTACGGGTTAATGGCGCATGGTAGTGGCGACGTGCAGCCCCGATTTCCATGACTACCAGTGAATCCGCAGGCAGCGGCTCGTCACTCCAGGTCAGGTGCGGCGTACTGGTGCCCTCGCCAACCTGGATCAACGGGCACAGGCTGGTGTAATCACCGAACTTGCCGGGCAAACCCAGCACCTGGCCCTGGTAAACCGCGGCGATGATTTCGTTTTGCGGAGTACCCGGTTTAAGCAACTCGATCGCACGTTTCATGACAGCGCTACAAATTTGGCCCGCTTCCCGCATGTAACTGATTTCATTTTCGGATTTAACCAGGCGTACCCAGTTAACCAGTTCCTGGTTGTCGCTAATATTCGCATCCGGCAGTCCCGCAACCAGGTGGCGGTGGGCACGCGCCGTATAATAATGAGCATCGAGTTCGACACCGATTTCAGCTTTGCTCCAGCTCCGACTATTAATATACTCACACAGTTCGTCAAAAGGATGTTGCGTCTGATGGTGCACCAGCGGCTCCGAGAACGAAATGATATTGGCCGCGGGAAGATCGGTCGTAATATGCGCCGATTTCGCATCCTGGGCGCGACCAAACCAGATCGGCATTTCTTCATCGATGTGCACCAGCACACATTGCGGGGTGTAAAACGACCAGCCGTCAAAGCCCGTGAGGTAACACATGTTGGCTGGATCCTGGCACAGGAGCAGTTCAAAACCAGTCTTGCGCATGCGCTGCTTTGTGCGTGCCACGCGGTCCGCGTATTCCGATTTTTCGAAGGATTTTTGATAAGCCATGATCTTGAAACCAGCACCTGCAGGAAAAATTGATCCGTGAACTATACGCTAAACTTAACGGCGCAAAAATATCGAGATCTTTAGTATCGAGAAGGTCAGATTGACAGCACAACCCGGTTGCCGGAATTTAAGCCCTGGTTTCAACGTGGATCCCGGAGTGCTTGCGATGAGAAGAGCAATCGCTCAATACGATCCCCTGGAACTCCCCTTCCAGCGCCCGGCATGTAGCCCTGCCGGTGCCCCACCCCGGTAATACCATTTATTCCGATGGCCACGCCGGTAGTTGTTTTTTTTATGCATCCGACCGTGTCCATGTCGCCGATGAAACCAGCCATGGTAAACATTCTCAGTTTGCTTTTCCTGCGGCTCAATTACGTAGACAACCTGTGGTTCCACGGTTTGCAGGGCAGCTTCTTGCCTGGTTCTTTCCAACTTTAATTTTTCTTGTTCAAGACGTTCTTTATGCAAACGCTGCCATTGATTTTTGATCGAATAATAGTCGTTTTTAATACTACTCTTTGCCGGCTTGCGGTCACGCAGGTCAATCTTGGTTACCGTTGTTGCAGGCGTTTCAGGGGCTGCATCGGAGTAATGGGTAACGCCCTTCTCGTCGATCCATTTATGCGCGACCGCAGCGGACCCGGGCACGAATATGCAACTGCTTAACAGGATAAAGGTTAGATTGTTGACCAATCGCTGCATAGCAATTCGACTGAATTTTCTGCTTCGAGTTCTGAAATCGTACAATTGAATTCCGAACCGATCAAACTTGAAGCATTATTGGAGTTCATGTTCTAGCCTGTTTCAAAATCGATCCATAAGGGCTGATGATCAGACCCTTGTGCCGTTTCATCAACCCAGGATGCGCCGGCACTAGCGATAAGATCTGCGGTGACGAAACAATAATCGAGGCGTTCGCTTTGCTCGTCTTCGGGACGCCCCGGATTCGGATGCCAGGTCATAACATTACTGCCTGGATTTGTCCGGGCCCAGATATCCGTTAGCAATGGGTCGTTATGCCCCGCATTTGCGGTAGCAATAATTGCATACTCGGAACTTTCGGGATGCATATTGAAGTCGCCCAGGACCACCGCGCTCTGTGGCATCGGCGGTTGTGCTACGCCGGCGGTCCAATCCCTTTCAGCCCCCGCCGTGACCGGGCCGGTCCAGGCACCGCCCTCGGACGGCGAATTCTGCACCAGCTTGATCACGAAATTTGCCTGCTGCTGGCGTTCCTCGCTTGAAACCGAACCGAAATGTAAATTGTAGATGCGGAGTGCCCCGGCTGGTGTCTCAATCACCCCTTCAAGCACACCCATCTGCATATTGAATCCAGACTCGATAGCCAGGCGTGGCAATGGATAATATCGCTTGCTCAAGATCGGCCAACGACTGAGCAACATCTGCCCATGCTCAATACGTCGATTGAGAATCGCACCATCCGCGCGCTTCTCGCTACCATCGATATCGAAGGCCGCATCAAAAACCCAGTAGTAATCGGGCAACAATGCGGCAATATCTTCGGGTTGAGAAGGTCCGTCCGGTGGCCCGTAATTTCGCTCGACCTCCTGCAGGGCAACAATGTCGGCACCCTGAACCGAGTCAATCAGGCGTTGCAGATCGTACCGATTGTCCTTACCGATGGCATAGTGAATGTTATAAGTGACAATTTTCATCGCAACAGCACGTCATCAGATCAGGGTGTCTTATATTAATCTGATTTAAGGTTGAATGTTTCTGATCAAATTCTCTACCATGAGAGATTGACCATATACCAGTGCCAATCAAACCGACAGTCATCAAAAGAGCAGCCACTATTACCACGTTTAAAATATCCATCAGGTCTCTCCAGATATGATGTAACTAAAATTTTAAAGATCGCAATTTAGTTATTATTGATGCGGACCATTGAAAAGTAATTGAGGATGGTGTTTGGATAAATTTACAATACCTGCGAATGAAAGTAACACTTTTCAAAATATTCTAAGTTGAACACCACTTTGTGCCAGCGCGACTACCCAGATGAGAAGGTTATGATTAACAACGAAAGGGGATGGCGCTACCCCATATCAGACATTGAAAAACCCTTCTTGTGGGGCGGAGAACGGCCAGGAACGAATAGTCAGGAATTGCTAGATTTTTTGGGGGTTTTATATCAACCTAAATAGTAGAAACAAATTCGTTTACTTCGCTGCGAAATTCCCTGGCTATATTAACCACCCAACTTTGAAATTGGCGTTGCAATTTTGAAAGCTCTCGCCCATGCACAGAAACAAGGCGATATTGATAACTGGCCGGACAATTTAGCTTTGCACCAAATGGCGCGACAAGAATGCCTTCTTTAATCGCGTTGTAAGCTTCCGTAATTCCACACAGTACAAGCCCTTGCCCTCTGATGGCGGTTTGTATCCCTGAATAAAACTCGGTCAAGCGCATGCCAGTCTGTAGAGTATCCTGTTGGAAACCAAAAGCTTCCCCCCATTTGATCCAGTCAGCCCATTGCGGGTCCGGCGTTCTTTCGTCAAGGTGAATAAGCGGAATTCCATCTAGCGACTTCTGCTCATATGACAATCGATACTGCCTGGCAAATTCGGGAGTACAGACGGGAAGAACAAAGTCACCAAAGAGCTGCTCTTCGTCATACATTTCTGCTGAGGGCTGGCCGTAGCGAATCGCAAAATCAAATTCTTCCGTGAACAAATCCACCATACGATTGCTGGCATCGAGGCGCAGATCAATCTCCGAATTCAATCTATAGAAATCTGGCAAGCGACCAGTGAACCAATTTTCTGCGAAGGAAGATGGCAATGTTACTGCCAGGCGGTTTTTGGGCTGATGATATTTCAGTTGGTTAATAACATCCTCGATCGTTGTAAAACTCGCGGTCAGTTTTTGTTCAACCCTGCGTGCATGATCAGTTGCCTGTACACCAGAACTCGTACGTAAAAATAATGTACCTCCCAGAAAATTCTCCAGGGTACGAATCTGCTGCCCAACAGCTGCTGTTGTCACTCCAAGTTCATCGGCGGCAGCGCGAAAACCACCTGTACGTAAGGTAGCTTCAAGTGCTCTAAGCCCATTCAAATGCGTAACTTTCATATACATACTATAAAGAAATTCTTTACTCAAGAATAGAAAAATTGATCTGAAATAGGCTTAATTTCGTGTAAAATTAAACTTTGTTGAGCACCAATCGAAAAGATTTTCTTTTATTAACAGGAGAGCTTCATGTATACACTGTTTTGGGAAAAAGGGTCCGGCTCGATCGTAGTACAGGCATTATTGGAGGAATTGGGTGTCAACTACGATAGAAACTATGTCGATATGGAAGCAGGTGAACACCAGAAAGGCGAATACATCAGGCAAAATCCTACGGGCCTGGTCCCAGCTTTGATGCTTCCTGATTCGCATACCATCGGAGAGTCTGCGGCTATCGTGCTCCATCTTGAAGAGCAATGCCCGGATGGTCAGGTAATCCCCCAATCCGGCGATAACGAGCGTCCAGATTTTTTGTATTGGTTGCTATTTATGGCGACGACCGGTTACACGACTTTTGGGCGGCTCGCTCATCCTGAGCGCTATACGCAGGATCAGGATGCACTTGGCCCAGTCCGTTTGGCCGCTGAAGGGGATGTAACGCGCTTTTTTGATGTACTGGAAGAGGGTATTAAAGGCGAGCCCTATTTTTTACCCTCCGGTTTTACTGCCCTGGATATCTACATGACAATGCTTGCAGGATGGCATCCAGATAAAGACGCTTTATTTCAAAGAAATCCAAGGGTCGCTGCGCTCTGCACCGCAGTCGAAAGCCGACCAGCTTACAAAAAGGTAATCGCAGATCATGCGTAGCGATGAAGTCATTCGGTTACCTTTACTTTGAGATACTGATATTGAAAGAGGCTAACTTTACCAGCATCCAGGATCTGCTTTGGGTTGGTATCTGCCGCCCGGCAGTAATTTTTGAGCGCCCGCTGATCACTTCATTCCCAGGTTTTTATGTAAAAATCCACGCTGATAGACCATTAGTGGACTATTTTTGTTTTCATAAATGGTTGTTTACATATATTTCATTAACTTAAGTAATAATTTAAGAGGATGAATAATGCTGTATTTGGAGATCAGTGATGAATCAAGAAAAGTTTGAGAATTTAGGCCCTGCCTGGATAAATAAACTCAAATGTGATATTGACAAAAACACCGCTCAGCCAGAGGACGTCCAGTTATTTATGGAGTATTACTGTCACATGTATCAATCGAGCGAAGGCATTCCCTTAAAGACACTTCGCGAAGTACTAAAATTAATTAACCAATCTTTTAGTGCATACCTTGACCGTAAGCAATTCGATGGCGCCCTCGAAGCAGCATTTGGATTCACTCGAAAACAGGGGGATCGCAAGCTTGGAAGACGGAATGAAGATATCGCAACTGATGTGGCCAAGTACCGTTTACAGGGAGAATCTTTAACAGAGGCGGTAGCGGAAGTATCTGACCAGAGAGATAATTTAAGTCATTCAACCATCAATGAGGCATGGAAAAAATTTAAAGAAACCGCATATATACGGGCGCAAATTGAATATGGGGTAAGGGGTAAATCACTGTCGACAAAACAACATAAAATAATGCAAAAGGATTTGAAAAAATAAAGCAACGCTCCGGATTTCGCCGAAAAATCCCCAGTAGAAGCCTGGCCATAACCAGTCGAATTTCGATATCAAATTTGAGCGTCTGAATTCCGCAAAGGAGACGCTCATAAAACTAAGGCAAGGGG
>CAMYLU010000014.1:0-75803 GCA_947259485.1 uncultured Gammaproteobacteria bacterium
GTGGCCGTTCTCTGTCTTCGTGTCTAGTCTAGCCAGCGTCTGCTTCCGAGAAATGATCGGTCAAATAGTCCAAGAAAACCCTGGCTTTAGCCGGCACGTATCTGCGATGCGGCATTAATGCGAAAATTGGCTGATCGACTGGCTTGTAGTCTTTCAAGAGGTGGACAAGGCGGCCACTTGTGATGTCTCTGGTCGCGAAATAGTTGCCTAGCAGAGCATATCCATAGCCTGTCAATGCGGCATTTCGAGCGGCGCTTGGAGAACTCACAATAAAATATTCGGGATTTTTAAAAGTAAGCAGTTTTTTTTTGTAAATAAATTGATGCTCTCGTCCCCACTCGCCATTGATCTGACTAATGGAACGATGACGCTTTAAATCCCCGAGTGTTTTCGGTTTTCCAAATCGTTCACAGTATTCGGGGGTTGCCACAAAAATCATTCGCTGGTTGTAAATTTTCTTTGCAACCAGCGTCGAGTCTTCCAGCGGTCCGACACGAATGGCCACATCATAATGTTCCTCGATCATATCAACCACGCGATTGCTGATGTCGACTGAAATTCTGACATCCGGATAGCGCTCAAGAAATCCCGGGATCGCGGGCGCCAGGCATTCGTTGCCAAATCCAGTAACGCTCGAGACGCGAAGTAAGCCGCGCGGTGAGTTATGACGCTCTCGGATCTGGCTTCTCAGTGATTCGATTTCGTCGAGAAGGCCAGCACTGTCTCGCAAGAAATCCAGTCCCGCATCGGTCGGTTGGACGCGTCGGGTGGTACGGTTTAACAATCTAACACCGAGGTCGTTTTCGAGTTCGCCGACGATTCGACTAACCGAGGCCGTCGATAATCTCAGCTCCTTGGCGGCAGCGGTAAAACTCTCGAACCGGGCAACCTCACCAAATACACGAGTAGCATGAACGAATTCCATAAAATCTTATTATTTCAATTATCAAGATAATCTTTTACAAAAATAACAGATTATCATGATTTTAGTAATCAGTTAAATTCCTATCTCAAGGCGGTACATTCGGAGGAGTAAAAATGTCAGAGCGCACTAACAATCGAAGTGACTACGGAGAAGGCTGGGATACCTGGAACGCTGATTTGCTGGTTTCATCCCTTGCAGATAACTTCGTATTCGACGACCCGGCCATGCCTGAACCCGTGACCAAAGCCAACATGGCGGGTTACATGAGGGGCTGGAAAGATCGAGTCAAGCAGCTTGGCGGAACCGGGGAGATTGGCAGTCGTGACCGCGTAACGATTGACGCAGATGGAGCGATCGTCTCTTGGCAGAACGCCACGGACGGTTTGCGGACATTAGCACAATGAATGGTGCTGCTCAGAGCAGTGCCATCGGCAAAGGACAACATCTTAGGAGAGAGTCATGGCGTTATCAGACATGTTCATGGTAGTCCCTAATGCCGCAGCATCCGTGGCCATATGGTTCGTGGTGCTTGCGGTCATTCTTTATTTCGCGCGTCAGCTTTCCCCTGCACTTTTGCAGTTAAAGCTCGTTAGGCGCAGAATACCAATCTAAGATGGGACGAGGAGAGGCATAGACGCCCGAACTAAGCCGCAAAAACATTTAAACCAACATGGGGGACAAACAGGATGAGCTTAGCAGATATAGTTCAACGAGGCTGGGAGTGCGTGGGTACCGGGGACTTCGATACTTTGGTGGCAGACTATGTCGAAGATATGGTTTTTATCATGCCCGGACAGACCAATATACTTGAGGGAAGGCAACCATTCCGCTCGGCACTGGACGGTCTCGGGGAGATTCTCCCTCCAGGTTTCGAAATTACCGGGTTACGCCAGATAGAAGGGGAGAACGAAGTTGTGTCGATTATCGAGTGGAAATCTGAGAAGGTTGAAGACTCCCAGTCGACAGTGCTGTTCAAATTCAACGGTGACAAGATCTACGAGGAACGTTGGTTCATCGACACAGAACAATGGAAAAGCGCATTCTGAGTCGTCTTCAATGTAGGTTTATGTTGGCGATATAATCTGGCAACAAGTTAGCAACTCGGTTGCTATCTATAAAGAGGCTTGGAATGCAGTTCCAGGCAACTGCAGAGTCATTAATGACCACTCCTCCAGCGGCTGCTACTGGCCGGAGATTGCCTCCTGCCAGGGATTCATGAGCGTCTCCTTTGGAGAAAGCTGACGCTCAGGATCGATTTCTCAGCGGCGATTTACGACCCAACTGAGACTCCCGTGCCATCAAAATAGCGTCATTCCCGCGCAAGCGGGAATCTTATAACACGCCGTCATTGCAAGATCCCCGCTTCCGCGGGGATGACACCAAGTGGCGTCCGCTTCTGGCCGGAGATTGCCTCCCGCCAGGGTTTTATGAGCGTCTCCTTTGGAGAAAGCTGACGTTCAATCACGATGAATCAGCGGCGATTCCCGACCCTGAACGGACTCTGGATGAAAGAAGAACGATATGGTGACAGTTAAATTATCTGACAGAAATTAAGTTAACGGTCACCATAATTTCGGTCTATTAAAAATAGACTCCGCCATCTTCCAGAAAAAGCAATACAAAGAAAATAATAGGAGGTTCGGTTCAACAAACTTCCGCAGATCACGAACAAAAAAATACTCTGCTTTAACTATACTCTTAGCAACCCGCCGGTAAGGTCGGGTTCGATTTTGTGAAATCTTCGTATGAGTACTCAGGTGCAGGGGAATGAAAAACATGAATAAGGCGTTGCGTTGTTCATTGGCCATATTGGTTATTGCGACTTTTTTTGGCGCGCAAACAATCCACGCCAAGGTGTATAGGTGGGTTGACGAAAATGGCAAGGTGCACTTCACCGATACACCGCCTCCCAAGCAACTCAAGGAGGAAGCCGAAGTCGTCAAAATCAAGCCAAAAAAGACGACGTCAGCTGCTAAATTCCCTGCGGTCGTGAAACTTGCGCCGATTAAAAACTCTGCCGTGGGCGACGCCAAGACGGTGATACTCGAGCACCTGTCATTTGAACTCAAGGAAAAGAATGTTGACGAAAACGCGCTCGGCAAGACGTATAAATATACGCGGGATGCAAATGCAAGAGTTTCGAAATTACGTCAGAGTGATAAAGCCCCGTCATCGGCCCTGCCTTGTATTTTAGAGGGTAACCTGACGCTCAATAATGCGAAATATATCGCCAAGCAGGTAGATTTCAGAGAGCCTTTCGATGAAATCTTTGAGGACAATGGCTACGCTGTCGCCACCGATAAGACCTTTGCCATGCAGGAAAACACGAGTGTCGATTTAAGCCTGGCGGCAGTCGTCACTGATATTCGTCTGTCACATTGCGGTAGCAGGACTTCGTCGAATCTTCGGACATTCACACAAAATTCCACATACCTGAAAATCGAGTGGACGGTGTTCGATAACCTCGCGCGAAAGGTTGTTTTCAAAACCACAACGGAAGGTATTGATAATAAATTCAAGAAGTCGCCAAGGTATAATGGCGCTGCCATCAGCGCTGCGCATGCTTTTCGCCAGGCTACTGAACATTTACTCGCTCAACAGGAGTTTGTCGACCTCCTGCTGGCAAGCTCCATAGTCGAAACGAGTTATTCAGATACAGGCATTAGCACCAATGACATCAATGTTGTTCATGGAAATTCGAATACGAAATTCGTTAGCAAAACCGGCAAAATCGAAAAAGCCTCGGTGACGATAAGAACCGTGGGTGGACATGGCAGTGGTTTCGTAATCTCCGCACCAGGCTACGTTTTAACCAATCAACACGTGGTTGCGCAGAACCGAGAGGTCATTGTCATCATGGGCGGCAAGGAGCAGCGCGCAGTGGTTGTGCGTAGCGATGCCGGCAGGGATGTGGCTCTGTTGAAACTCAAAAAACCTGTCGATGCCGAGCCGATGCAAATTGATACAAGCGAGGTGAGCCTGGGCGAAGAAATTTATGTTGTGGGTACACCTTTGGATGAGCAGCTCGATTTTTCCATCAGTCGCGGCATTATTTCTGCCAGGAGAATTATGGACGAGCGAAACTATTACCAGACCGACGCCGCGATTAACCCCGGCAATTCGGGCGGGCCTGTATTCAATAGTTCAGGCAACGTCATTGGCATCACAGTGGCTAGCCTTCTTACAAAGGATGGCGCCTCTCGGAATATCAACTATGTCATACCGATACTCGATGCGCTCGATGCCCTGAACATCGCAACGAAATGATGGCAGCGTACCGAACTCTGAAAATTCACTGAAGTGACGCGCTCGGGATATCCATGTAATTGAAGGTCCATTCATGGCCGAAGGTCGCCCCTGGTGAGAAGTTTTTCAGCGTCTGCTTTGGAGAAAACAAAAGCCCAGAATTCAAGTCTAGGTAGCAGCTAGTAAAGGGTACCAGTTAAATCTTATTCACAAACTGAGAGGTCCTGAAATTCTGCATGCGTTCCATTTTCATTGTGCGTTAGCACGATAGTTTCAAATTCATTTAAATCCCATATAAAAGAAATATCGACATGTTCCCAATTGCCGGCTTCCCAATTATCTGCTGCATAATTTAACGGGGTGGGATCCCCGTACCTGCTTTCATATTTTTCTTTTGTTTTAACAAATGCCTGGAGCGAATCATCAAGGTCATATTGCATTAAATATAATTTTTGAGGTGTGGAGCAATAGTTTAAATTGTATTTTTTTTTGTTGTCTTCGGGACCGGCATACATTTGCCGTGAACCGTCAGTCACAACTAAAAACTCATTTTCAGACAGGTATCTAATGGCATCGAAACGACTAATACCGCTTTTAAAGCCGTACGCAATCCATGCCTTGCCCTGGCTGGAAATAATCAGCATGGTAATCAGTATAAGTATTCTTGTTTTATTACAACTGCCAATCGCGTTGCCGATTCTTTTCATAAGTTTCATCACGCCGGACTTCAATATCAACCAGTTGCCTCCATGCCTATCTTGACCTTAGTTGTGTTTATCATCGCAAACGTGCCGGATTTGAGTTACAACGTAAAAGTGCAAGAAATGTTGATATAGCTATGGTACCGGGGGGGGGACTCGAACCCCCAAGGTGTTACCACCAGCGGATTTTGAATCCGCCGCGTCTACCAGTTCCGCCACCCCGGCAAGGAGCGCGCATTCTAATTCAAAATATATCCAAGTGGTAGCCTAAGCGTTATGATACGCCGTTTTTTAAACTAACCTGACGATGCAACTCAGCGATTTCGACTACCATCTCCCCGAGCAGTTGATCGCGCAGGCGCCGCTGGCCGAACGCAATGCCTCGCGCTTGCTGCTGGTTGATCCGCTCAAGGATGAATTCACGGACAAACGTTTCACCGATCTCCCGGGCTTGCTTGAAAGCGGCGATCTTTTGGTATTCAACGATACCCGCGTGATCCCGGCGCGCCTGTTTGGCCACAAGCAAAGTGGTGGCAAGGTCGAAATCCTGGTCGAGCGTGTGCTTGACGAGGAAACCCTGCTCGCGCATATACGCGCCAGTAAGGCGCCGAAACCGGGTACACGACTGGTGCTCGAAAACCATATCGAATGCGTGATGCAGGCGCGCGAGGGTGATCTCTTTGTGCTGCACCAGGGCGACAAGCCCTGGCTCGAGTTACTTGAGCAATACGGCCACGTGCCTTTGCCTCCCTACATACAGCGTGCCGACGCCGATTCCGACCGCCAACGCTACCAGACGGTATACGCGACAAAACCAGGTGCCGTGGCAGCGCCAACCGCGGGACTGCATTTTGACGACAGCATGCTCGATACCTTGCACCAACAGGGCGTCAGGTCCACCCGGGTCACGTTGCACGTGGGTGCAGGAACCTTTCAGCCGGTGCGGGGAGACGATATTGACAGCCACGTCATGCATGCGGAATGGTTCGAGGTTTCGGCATCGGTGGTCGATGCAATAAATCAAACCCGCGAGCAGGGAGGTCGCGTGATTGCGGTCGGCACTACCGTGGTCCGTAGTCTCGAGACTGCAGCGGCAACTGGTAAACTGGTGCCGATGCAGGGAGAATCGAAGCTGTTTATAAAACCCGGTTACCACTTTAAGGTTGTAGACGCGATGCTGACCAATTTTCATTTGCCGAAATCCACCCTGCTGATGTTGGTCAGTGCGTTTGCCGGGACCGGACTGATGCGCGAGGCCTACACGCATGCCGTTGCGCAACAATACCGGTTCTTCAGTTACGGTGACGCGATGTATATCAATGACCGGGCAGTGCGAGACCAATAATGAAGTTCACTCTCGATAAAACCGATGGCCTGGCCCGTCGTGCGCGCCTTGCTTTCACACGCGGCACGGTTGAAACCCCGGCCTTCATGCCGGTCGGTACCTACGGCACCGTGAAGGCGATGACGCCCGAGGAACTGACCGATATCGGCGCACAGATTATCCTGGGCAATACCTTTCACTTGATGTTGCGGCCGGGAACCGAAATCATCAAGAAACATGGCGACCTGCATGACCTGATGAACTGGCAGGGCCCGATCCTGACCGATTCGGGTGGTTTCCAGGTGTTCAGCCTCGCCGAGATGCGCAAGATAACGGAACAGGGTGTTACTTTCGCATCCCCGGTCGATGGTGCAAAAGTTTTTCTCAGCCCGGAGGTGTCGATGCAGGTGCAGCGCGACCTGGGCTCCGATATCGTGATGTGCTTCGATGAATGTACGCCTTATCCCGCGGCCGAGGATGTTGTGCGCGATTCAATGCAGTTATCGCTGCGCTGGGCCGAGCGCAGCAAAGCCGCATTTGCCGATAACCCGAATTCGCTGTTCGGAATTGTACAGGGCGGGACCTATGCAGATTTACGCGCCGAATCGGCGCGGGGACTTATCGAAATCGGGTTCGACGGATATGCCATCGGCGGCTTGTCCGTTGGCGAGACGGCCGATGAACGCAATACCACGCTGGATGCTCTCATGCCGGTTTTACCGGTCGATAAACCGCGTTACCTGATGGGTGTGGGTAAGCCCGAGGACCTGGTCGAGGGGGTACGCCGCGGCGTCGATATGTTTGACTGCGTCATTCCGACAAGAAACGCGCGTACCGGTTACCTTTATACGCATGATGGCATCATTCGCATCCGCAACAGCCGCTATACAGATGATATTCGGGCGCTGGACCCGGACTGCGGTTGTTATACCTGTCAACATTACTCGCGGGCTTACTTGCGTCACCTCGACAAATGCGGCGAGATTCTCGGCGCTCGCCTGAACACCATCCACAATTTGTATTACTTCCAGGAATTGATGCGCCGGATTCGTGCCGCCATCGAGGACGACTGTTACGAGAGCTTTAGCGAGAACTTTTACCAGCGTTACCGGTCGGACAATTAACCCGAATTTACCCTTTCCGCCTTGTGGGTTAACCATCCTAGTGCCATAATACGCGCCGCTCAGGGTAGGGCCCTGGGCCGGTAAATCGAAAACCAAAGGTAGATTAAAAATGAGTTTCTTTATAAGTGATGCGATGGCACAAGATGGCGGGGGGCAAGCAGGCACCCTGGAGTTGATTCTGCCGTTACTGCTGATGTTCGGTATATTCTACTTCCTGTTAATCCGTCCCCAGCAGAAGAAAGCCAAGGAACACAAAACCATGGTTGAGGCACTCGGCAAGGGCGATGAAATCATTACTAACGGCGGGCTTCTGGCCAAGATTACCGAAGTCGACGATAATTTCCTGACCTGCAAAATTTCGGATAACGTCGAGGTCAAGGTTCAACGTCACGCGATCGCTTCGGTACTGCCCAAGGGCACGATCAAGAACCTGTAATCACGATGGTCAATCGTTATGCTCCCTGGAGATATATTCTCCTCATCCTGATTATTGCCATTGGGGCGGTCTACGCTGCGCCCAATCTCTATGGCGAGGATCCGGCGCTGCAGATTACCCATCGGGTAAATCTCGTCGATGAAGGTGAATTGAACAATATCAGGAGCACGCTTGAAACCGAGGCTATCGATTTTCGCTCCCTAGAGCTCGACGGAAACAATGTGCTGGTCCGCTTTGACTCGGAAGAAGCACAACTAAAGGCGGCGACACAGGTGCGCGAGGCCTTGTATGCGAGTGATCGTCGCTACAGCATCGCCCTCAATCTTGCACCGGCTACCCCCGACTGGCTCACCGCGCTGAGTGCGTTACCGATGTATCTCGGGCTGGATTTGCGCGGCGGAGTGCATTTCCTGATGGAAGTCGATATGGAATCCGCGATCCAGAAATCACTCGAGCGTGCAGCCGGCGAGCTGCGCAGTTTCATGCGCGAGGAAAAAATTCGCTACAAGGCGGTGCAGGCTACCGCGAAAAAAGTAAGTATACGCTTTGGCACTCCTGAAGATCGTGATGCGGCTAGATTGCTACTGGAAGAAGAATACCGCGACTTCGTGATTGCCGATAGTAATGATGACCGCAGTTGGTTTGTCGATATCAGCTTCAATCCTACCGCACTTGACGAGGAAAGGCGTTCCGCGATCGAACAGAATATATCCACGCTGAAGAATCGGGTCAACGAGCTCGGTGTTGCTGAACCGGTGATACAGCGCCAGGGTGCGGAGCGTGTCGTGGTGCAACTCCCCGGGGTACAGGACACCGTCAGGGCAAAGGAAATCCTCGGCGCCACCGCGACCCTGGAATTTCGTCTTGTACATGGCAGCTTTGCAGAATGGAGCGCAGCACAGGCTAACGGCAAAGCCCCGATTGGTACCCGGCTCTATACGCAAAGCGATGGTACTCCAGTTTTACTGAAACGCAGTGTCATTGTAACGGGTGACCAGATTGTTGGCGCCGCCTCGGGTATTGATCAGCAAAGTGGTACGCCGGATGTCACCATCACCATGAATGCCAAGGGCGCGGATCGTATGGCCAAGATCACACGCGAAAATATCGGTAAACCAATGGGCGTGGTTTTCATCGAGGATAAGTTCGAATTTCGCGATGTGGAAGGGGAAAAGCGGCGTATTCGAACCACTGAATCACAGGTCATTAATGTTGCCACGATTCGCGATCAACTCAGCAAGCGATTTCATATCACCGGGCTCGACAGCACCCGTGAGGCACGCGACCTGGCCTTGCTACTCCGTGCCGGCGCATTGCGCGCACCGATGGTCATCGTCGAAGAGCGCACAGTGGGTCCGAGCCTGGGACAGGAAAATATAGATCGCGGGTTCCTGTCGGTGGTGGTGGGGTTTGTGCTGGTGCTGGTTTTCATGGCCGTGTATTACAAGTTATTCGGGCTGGTTGCGAATCTCGCCCTTAGCCTTAACCTGGTATTCATGGTGGCGATATTGTCGATATTCCAGGCCACCCTGACGTTGCCCGGGATTGCCGGTATTGTATTGACCGTGGGTATGGCGGTCGACGCTAACGTATTGATTTTCGAAAGAATTCGAGAGGAAATTCGACTCGGAAATACGCCCCAGGCGGCCATTTATGTCGGTTACGAAAAGGCCTTCGGAACGATCGCGGACGCCAATATCACAACCTTCATTGCGGCAATCGTATTATTCGGTTTCGGCACCGGTCCGATCCAGGGTTTTGCGGTCACACTGATGATCGGCATCGTGTCGTCGATGTTCACCGCGATTTTTGGTACGCGAGCGGTGATCAACCTGATTTACGGCCGTAAGCAGGTCACCCGGTTGGCAATTTGATTATGGCCAGGACACTATTTAATAATTTCGATTTCATGGCGCTGCGCAAACCGGCGCTGGTGGTCTCGGTGGTGTTGTTGCTGATTTCGGTTATCAGCCTGGCAACGTTCAAATTAAACGTGGGTATCGATTTTACCGGCGGCAGTATTATTGAAGTCGGCTATCAACAGGCGGTAGAACTGGAGCCGATTCGAACGGCGCTCGAAGCCGATGGTTTTGGCGATGCGATCGTGCAGCATTTCGGCAGTGCGCAAGAGGTCCTGATTCGGCTGGTACCTGAAGCTGGCAAGGATAAAGCCGAAATCAGTTCCCAGATCATCGGCCTGTTGCAGGCAGCCAGTGAAACCTCGATCGATGTTCGACGAGTCGATTTTGTCGGTCCGCAGGTTGGCGAAGAGCTCACCGAAGACGGCGGGCTGGCAGTCCTTTACGCGTTGATCGCGATCCTGATATACGTTGCATTTCGCTTCGAATATCGTTTTTCACTCGGCGCGGTTGCGGCCCTGGTACACGACGTGATTATCACCCTCGGTATCTTCTCGGTATTGCAGCTCGATTTTGACCTGAGCGTACTAGCGGCGATTCTCGCGGTTATCGGTTACTCGCTGAACGATACCATCGTGGTATTCGATCGGGTGCGTGAAAATTTCCGTAAAATTCGCAAAAAGACTTCAATCGAAATCGTCAACACGTCAATCAACCAGACCATTTCGCGTACCTTGATGACATCATTTACTACCTTGCTGGTGCTGTTATCGCTTTTCTTTCTCGGCGGCGAGGCGATACACGCATTTGCCCTGGCACTGATAATCGGTGTGGTGGTCGGAACCTATTCCTCGATTTATGTTGCCACCACTTCGGCACTGACCCTCGGTATCAGTCGCAGCGACCTGTTGTTGCCGGAAAAAGAAGGCGAGGACCTGGCGAGGCCGTAGCGCGGGGGAATAACATGCATATCGATCCAGAAATTATTGATGAACTCAACCTGCTGCGTCGCTTCAGCATGGGCGGCCCGGTGGCGATGAATGTGCACGACAACCCTGATCCCGCAGTAATCGCGGCGGCCGAACGCATGTTCGAAAAAGGTCTGATTAGCACTGCCGAGGGTGGGCAGCTCACTGATAATGGTCGCGAGGCCATCGAACACATGGAACGCCTGTTCAACCTGCTGGATCCGCCGCTCGAGCCGATCTAGGTCCCGCTTTGTCCTGTCCTCGGCAACTGTCTTTGAAACGACATGTGGGTTGGGAATTGTTCCGCTGACTAACAGCCAACAGCCTAAGAACGTAAATTCAGCGTCTGGCCAACCAGGAAAAATGGAAACAGCCAGCTCAATTCCAATAGCTTTATCAACTTGATACCGAATCGTCGTTCAGTTGCTTTGCCTTTTCGTACTCCAGCGACACCCACTCATCGGGGTCGGAAGCGCCCACCGAGCCCCACGACTTCTTCAAAAAAGGCGATTCTGCGCAACGTGCCCTGGGAAGATCGTCGTGAATTTGCAGCCAGGCAATCTGGCTTTCAATTCCACCGTGCCAGGTTGGGGCGTAAACCTCCGGGTTGTCGAGGATTGCGGTCGGAATTGCGAGGTAATTGGCAGGTTCGGGCTTTAAGCCCCGCCAGGCCACAAAAGATCCACATTTTTTACAGAATCTTTTTTCACCTATCAGGGACAACCGGTAGTACTCGGGTTTGTCCTGGGTGAATTTTACCGCTTCGATGGGAAAGGCTGCCCATGCAAATACAGGTGCTCCGGTGCAACGCCTGCATATTTTGCAATGGCAGAATCCTGTACCCAGTGATTCCTGGGTTATTTCAAGTCTTATCGAACCACAGGAACAGTGTCCCGTCGTTATCGGTGGCTTTTCAATGGCATCGTCAAACAACGGTTGGCCCTGAACCCGCGATTCGATTGCCTGCATTGGATGGTGATCAAACAGGTCAGGAAGCCTGATCTCGTACACGTGAACGGGCCTTTCTATATTTTTAAAATTGCGGTAGCCAAGGTCGTCGAAGTTATAGTCTTTTGATGATAACTGCTCCAGTACCACGCTCGAAACACATAAGCCGCCGGGTGGTGCAACTTCTTGAATTCTCGCAGCGATATTGACTCCGTCTCCATAGATGTCACCGCGGTCGCGGATAACTTCTCCTATATTTACCCCAATCCGAAACTCGATTAACTCACCTGCGCCCGGATCCGAATCCCGGGAGGCCATTTGCTTTTGAAATTCAACCGCCGTATCGACAGCTTCGGTTGCACTTGAGAATTCAGCCAGTATCGCGTCGCCTGCTTCGTGGACCTTGCTGCCGTCGTGAGCCGTGATTATTTCGCTGAGTAGATTTAATCCGGTGTTTAGCTGCTGATGGGTTTGTTCCTCATTCTGACCGGTAAGACGGCTGTAGCCAGCCACGTCTGCGTACAGGATCGCTGAGAGCTGTCTTTTCATCCGGCAATCTTACCATACAGGCTTTAAAGCAGCCCGGGGATTCAACCTTCCACCAGCGCGAGGCAAGGAAGGTTCGGGCTTCAGGTAGCCAGGCTTGTGCCGTTAGCCGGTTCGATCACAGGTGCTGGCGCATAGCGGAACTCGTCTTATTTTGATTTTTTTGCCGCGAATTTCCTGATTTTTGCGACCTGCTTTTTCTCCCAGCGCTGGCCGGCAGCAATCATCATTTTGGCTTTCTGTTCTCCTAGTTTTAACAGCGCCTGTTCTCGTTTTAATGCTACCTTGAGATTCTCGTTTAACAGGTCGACTTCGGCCTTTGCAGACGCTTTGACAAGCTTAAGTTCTTCTTTAGCAGCTGCTCTCGCATTTTTTAGGCTCGCCCTGGTCGCTTTTAAATCTTCGCGCAGTTTCTTGAGTAATGCCTGGCGGTTGTTTGAGGCAACTTTGCGTTTTGTGACCGTTTTTTTCTTTTTAACACTGGCTTTCCTGGCCGGTGCCTTTTTACGCGTCGCCCGTTTGCTTTTTGGTGCGGATTTTTTAGTGGCAGATTTCTTTTTCGCTGCAGTTTTCTTGGTAGTTGCCATGCTATCGATCTCACTTTGTAATTGCCGACGGCCACCAGAGTACAGAATTCAAGCCATCTTATAAAGCACAGGCGCTCAACGAGACGACGAATTTACCGGTTTAAGCGATCGGCTTTCGGCCTTTGCTGGTTATTTACATCAGAACAGGATACTTCCCGGGAATAGTGTTGCCGTGTGAATGAGGTTAAAACCCTGGTTGGCATGGTAACTGCATAGTTCTTCGATAGAACTATCGATGGAGAAGTAATATGAACCAGGCCCTTTGGGTTGCAAAAACCGGGCTCGATGCACAGGCAACGCGGCTTACGGTGATTTCTAATAATCTCGCCAACGTCAGCACGACCGGCTTCAAGCAATCGCGTGCGGCGTTCGAGGATCTTTTGTACCAGAACCTGCGCCAGGTAGGCGCGCAAACCTCTGAAGACACCCGTTTACCCTCAGGTTTGATGCTCGGTACCGGTACCCGCGTGGTCGCAACCGAAAAGATTCATACCCAGGGAAATATAGAGAATACCGGCAAATCGCTGGACGTCGCTATCGACGGTAAGGGTTTTTTCCCGGTTCTATTGCCCGATGGAACCGAGGCCTACACCCGCGATGGTAGCTTCATGATTTCCGACCAGGGGCAAATGGTTACCGCCAGCGGCTATGAATTGCAGGCTGGTATCTCCCTGCCGAACGATACCCAGACGGTTACCATAGGCTCCGATGGAATCGTCAGCGTGCAACTCCCGACCCAGGCTTCACCGACCGCAATAGGCACTATTCAGATCACCAACTTCATTAATCCGACCGGCCTGCAGTCGATCGGTGAAAACCTTTATATCGAATCGGCTGCCAGCGGCTCTCCGCAAGAGGGGACTCCCGGGGAAAGCGGGCTCGGTCGTTTACGCCAGGGTTCGCTCGAATCCTCGAATGTGAACATCGTAGAAGAGATGGTCAGCATGATTGAAACCCAACGCGCCTACGAAATGAATTCAAAGTTGATTTCTACGGCTGACGGCATGATGCAATACCTCAATAACAACACCTAGGTGACGCAATGAAGCGACTATCCAGATTATTATCCGTAATGGTGCTGATCGGCCTCGCAGGTGGTTGCTCACAGACTCGAATCGTGGTGCAGCCTGATCCGCAGTATGCACCGGTAGACTTGAACGCGATGGAGTTCAAGCCCGAACCGAACGGGTCAATTTTTCAGACGGGACGTTCGGTGCGCCTGTTCGAAGATAACAAAGCCTTTCGTATCGGTGATGTACTCAGCGTGACGCTGATGGAATCAACCAATGCATCCAAATCGGCAGAAACCAGCACCGACAAGGACGATGAAATTGATATCAGCGCATCGGCAATCTTTGGCAGTACCGGGCCGACTATTAATGGCAACCTGGCGCTGAGCAACTCACTCGACGGTGAGCGTGCATTTTCCGGCAGCGGGGATAGCGCACAAAGTAACAGCTTGAGCGGCGAGATCGCGGTTACCGTGGTCGATGTCTTACCGAGTGGCAACCTGGTGGTACGTGGCGAAAAAATTATCGGCCTCAACCAGGGCTCAGAATTCATCCGCATCTCGGGTATCGTTCGCCCGCAGGACGTCAGCACCGACAATATCGTGGTGTCGAGCAAAATAGCGAATTCGCGGATCTTCTACGGCGGGGGTGGTGTCATTGCCGAATCCAACACCAGGGGCTGGCTGTCTCGCTTTTTCGATAGCCCGGTATTCCCGCTCTAGGAGCTTGATATGAAACTTGCAAGATTATTTATCTTATTGATTTTTATAGGTTTATTACTTCGCAGGCCCCGTTCACGGTGCAGAGCCTGAAAAACTTTTTGTCCCAGTACGGGATTACCCTGCCGCCCGATGTCAGTCCGAAAGTGAAGAATATCGCCGCGGTTTCGGTGCATGCGGATTTGCCGGCATTTGCCAAAATAGGTCAATCCATCGATGTCACGGTGTCATCACTGGGCAATGCCAAGAGCCTGCGTGGCGGCAGCTTGCTGATGACGCCCCTTAAAGGTGCTGACGGCAATATATATGCGATGGCACAGGGTAACCTTATCGTGGGCGGTCTTGGTATTGAAGGTGCCGACGGATCGTCGATCACGATTAACGTGCCGAGTGTTGGACGCATACCCGGCGGCGGTAGTATCGAACGCGAAATCCAGAACCCCTTCGCCTCCGCCGAAAAGCTAACCCTGCATTTGAAACGTCCGGATTTTACAACCGCAAAGCGTCTGGCGGATACCATTAACCAGGTTCTGGGGCCCAATAATGCTCGCGCGAAGGATAGCGTCGAGGTCTCGATCAATGCGCCAAAAGATATTTCGCAACGAGTTGGCTTCATGTCGTTTATCGAGAACCTGGAGTTTCAGCCCGGCGAAGGACCTGCCAAGGTCATCATTAATTCACGCTCTGGAACCGTCGTCATTGGTAATCACGTCAAGGTTTACTCTGCCGCGGTATCGCATGGTAACTTGATCGTGACCATCACCAACACCGTCGACGTCGAACAACCGGGTCCGTTCAGTGACGGTACCACGACCGAGAATGTTGAATCGGATATCGAGGTAACCGCTGAAAATAAGCGCATGTTCCGTTTCCCGAAGGGTGTCACGCTAAGTGAAATCGTGCGCGCGGTTAACCAGGTTGGCGCTTCACCCAGTGACCTGGTAGCGATTCTGGAATCGCTCAAGCAAGTTGGTGCGCTGAGCGCCGAATTGATCGTGATTTAATCGGGATTTGCTATGTCGATTTCCAACCAGGCAGATTTTTACCTTAATTTTCAACAGTTTGGCGACATGAAGCTGGGTGCTCGCAGTGGCTCTGACGACGCTGCCAAATCAGTCGCAGAGCAGTTCGAAGGATTGTTTGTACAGCAGATGCTGGCCGCGATGCGCTCGGCAGCGAAAATCGATACCGGGCAGGACAGCTCTTACATGAATTTCTATCAGGAGATGTATGACAAGCAACTGGCGCAAACCGTCGCTGGCCAGAATCGACTCGGGATTGCTAAATTAATCCTGCAGCAAATGCCAGCCGGTGAGGCGGAATCGGGCAATCGGGAAACTAAGCCCGAACTGGAATTTTCCCCGGCGAGGGTCGCTACGCTCAACCCGAATATACCTTCGGTAAACGCCGCAGGTGTTCCGCCGGAGGTAGTCACGTCCGGTAATGAAAAGTCCACCGGGATGCTGCCTGCTGTAACGGAGGAAATGCCGGCAGTGCGGGTGAGCAGGGTGCTAGATGACGATTTTGCCGAGGTCTCGCGAATCGAACAAGCCAACAAACGCTGGCAGAGTCCTGACCGCTTTATTGCCGATATCTTACCGCAAGCTCAGGCCGCGGCCGATACCCTCGGTATCAGTGCCCGCTTGCTGGTGGCGCAATCTGCCCTGGAAACCGGCTGGGGCAAGCACACCATGAAGTACGCCGATGGTCGCAGCAGCAACAACCTGTTTGGCATCAAGACCGGTCCTGACTGGCAGGGGCCTTCTTTGCAAAAGACATCATTGGAATTTCGTGACGGAGTCCTGCAAAACCAGGTATCCCGTTTCCGGGCTTATGACACTCCGGCACAAAGCTTTGCCGATTACGTCAAATTTATTCATGGCAATCCTCGTTACCAGCAGGCACTGGCGCAGGCGGGTGATGATCAGGCTTTTATCCGTGAGATTCATAGCGCCGGATATGCTACCGATCCGCAGTATGCGGACAAGGTGCTGAACATACTCAATGGTGGGATTTTGCAACGCGCCCTCGCCAGGCTCGACGCGGGAGTAACCGGCCATGCCTGATATTCTTAATACTGCCGTCAGCGGTTTACTCTCGTTTCAGCGTGCTCTCGGCACTACGAGCCACAATATCGCCAACGTCAATACACCGGGCTACAGCCGTCAAACCGTGGAGTTCGGCACCAATAACCCATCTTATTTCGGCGGTAACTACTTCGGTAACGGGGTACAGATCGACTCGATCATCCGTTCCTACGATCAATTCCTGACCCGGGAAGTCCGTGACACGACCTCGGCCTATGCGCGCGTTGCCCGTTTCAGCGAACTATCGTCGCGTATCGACGACGTGCTGGCCGACCCCGCCGGGGGCATCAGCCCGATATTAAACGACTTTTTCGCGTCGGTGCAGGACGTTGCCGATGACCCGGCCTCAAGCACGGCAAGGTACGCCATGATTAACACGGCACAAACTCTGGCCGGGCGGTTCCAGAGTATCGATACCCGTTTCGAGGAGTTGTCGCGCAACACGACCAATGAGATTCGCGGCGTTGTTGATGAAATAAACTTGCTGGTCGGGCAGATTCGCGACGTCAATATCAGCCTTAATAATGTCGCACCATCGAGCAGCTCGACCCAACAATCCGCAGATTTACTTGACCGACGTGATGCGTTGTTGAATGAACTCGCCGAGAAAGTCGATATAACCGTGATCGACGAGGGTGAAAGCAACCTCTCAATTTTTATCGGCAACGGTCAAACCGTATTGACCGGGATCGAGAGTTTTACCCTGAGTACCCAGCCTGACGTTAGCGATCCGACCAGGGAGGTGATCGCCTATAACGGCTTGATCACGGTTTACGATATCAGCGCAAATCTCTCGGGTGGCGAACTCGGGGGTCTGCTCGATTTTCGTGATGGTGTGCTGGATCCTACCCGCAATGCGCTCGGACGCACCGCGATCGGGATTGCCGAGACTTTTAACGCCCAGATGCGAGATGGCATGGATCTGAATGGTAATCTCGGCCAGGATTTTTTCAGTTATAGCGGGCCGCAATCAATTGCGTTTTCGTCTAACATTGGAACACCAACCGTTGCAACCGTCATCAGTGACGTCACCGCGCTTACCACGGATGACTACCAACTCTCCTTCGATGGTGTTAACTGGACCCTGACTTCGGATAGCGGCAGCAGTGCCAGCGTGGCCAACGGGGCGCCGGCAACCCTGGTTTTCGAGGGTATGACCCTTACTATAAACGGGGCCACGGCGGTTGCAGGGGATCAATTCACGATCAAGCCAACCCTCGCCGGTGCCAATAACCTGCAGGTTATTACCACCGATCCGAGTGCAATCGCGGCGGCGCTACCGGTTCGCAGCAGTGCGTCACTGAATAACCTCGGCGATGCTGATATCAGCCCCGGCATCGTTACCGATGTCACCGATCCGAACCTGCTCAATAGCGTGACCTTCACCTTCGACACGCCACCCACCACGCTGCGAGCGGATGCCGATGTCGTCGTCGGTGGGGTACCCTACCTTGCCGGCGCGGCGATTCCCTATAGCAACAACATGGTCGTCGAGGCAAATGGCTGGCAGGTCAGTTTGAACGGGGCCCCCCAGGCTGGCGATGTATTTACGGTTGAAGCAAATATTGATGGCGGCGGCGATAATCGAAATGCGCTGAATCTCGGCAACCTGCAGAACAGCGGGATTTTCGATGGCGGCGTTGCCAGTTTCCAGGAGACTTATGGTTCGCTGGTTGGTTTCGTCGGCTCGCAGACACTGGCTGCAAACCTCGAACGAGATGCTCAGCAAACGCTGCTTTTCCAGGCGGTCGATCGACAATCTTCTAAAGCTTCGGTCAATTTGGACGAAGAAGCTGCTGACCTGGTGCGTTATCAACAGGCCTACGAAGCAACAGCTCGCCTGGTCAGTACCGCCCAGCTCCTGTTTGAAACATTACTGGATAGCGTAAGGTAGTCATGAGAATTTCAACCCGACAAATCTACACCCAGGGACTGGAAGCCTTTCAGCAGCAGCAACAAAAGCTGGCAAAGCTGCAGCAGCAGATTTCGACCGGGGTTCGTCTGAGCAAACCATCGGACGATCCGGCGGCGGCTTCGAAGATTCTCGAACTGGAGCAAACGGTTTCGCTCAACCTGCAATACCAGTCAAATATCAACCTGGCGGAACAGCGCCTGAACCAGCAGGATGCGGTACTGGCGAACTATGACAGCCTGTTGATCCGTGTTCGGGAACTGGCAATACAGGCCAACAATGCACCGGTTGATGCGACCTCCCGGAATGCGATTGCAGCGGAGATCGACGAGCGACTGAACGAACTGCTGTCGCTGGCAAATACCATAGACGGCAACGGCGACTACCTGTTTGCCGGATACCAGAACAGTACGGCCCCGTTTACCAGGGCTACGACCGGTTCCAGGGATTTTATCAGTTTTAACGGCGATGACGGCGTCAGATCCGTGCAGATCAGTCAAAATCGTCAACTCGAGGTCGATATCCCCGGTCGCGAAATTTTTATGCAAGTTCCTTCTGCCATAGCGCTGCGCGAGCTGCCCGCTGCCGCTAACGTCGGTACCGGTCTGATCGCGCCGGCCAGCGTGGTTGATAGTTCTGTCTACGTCGCGGGTGACTACGAGATACGCTTTGTCGCGGCCGGCGTTTACGACGTTTTCGATGTCGCCGGGGGCGTCAACATAGTCACCGGTGCTACTTATACCGATGGACAGGATATCAATTTCCAGGGGATCAGGACTTCGATCACCGGTGCACCCGCCGTGGGTGATGTATTTACCATCAGTGCCGGCCAGTTTGCGGACGTATTTTCAATTGTCGCCGGCCTGTCGGAAACCCTGAGAACAGAGCCGGACGCCGACATCAGGGCCGCCAATATTGGTCAATCGCTGGCCGATCTTGACGCGGCCTTTGAAAATGCACTGAATGCCCGTACCCAGTTAGGCGGCAGGCTCAATGCACTCGAAGCCCAGCGCGAAGACAACGATGCGCAGGTATTCGTAACCCGGTCAACGCTGAGCACCCTGCGTGACACGGACCTGGCTGAAGCGATCAGCCAGTTAACCCTGGAACAAACCACGCTGGATGCCGCACAGGCCGTGTTTGCAAGGATTACCAGCTCTTCGCTGTTTAACTTCCTAAAATAATCGAGTTTTTCCTAAAGTTTATTCTCTCCCGGCCGCTAAAGCCCTTGAACGGTTAATCCAGAAAGCTCTCGGATTGTCCGTAATTTAAATTTGGCGCTTTAGTGAAGCGTAATTTAGGAGAGAATAATGCCTCAGATTATTAATACCAATATTGCGTCGTTGACGGCGCAGCGGAACCTGAACGGTTCTCAAAATAGCCTGGCTACTTCGCTACAGCGTTTGTCGACAGGTTTACGTATCAACAGTGCGAAGGACGATGCAGCGGGCCTCGCGATTTCAGAGCGTTTTACGACTCAGATTCGTGGCCTGAACCAGGCGATCAGAAATGCCAACGACGGTGTTTCGTTTGCGCAAACTGCCGAAGGTGCGCTTAGCACTGCCGGTGATGCGCTGCAGCGTATTCGTGAACTCGCGGTGCAATCAATCAACGACACCAACTCGTCAGCTGACCGTCAGGCGCTGAACAACGAGGTCAGCCAGCTGGTTGCGGAAATCAACCGAATTTCGACCTCTACCCAGTTCAACGGCCAGAATATCCTCGACGGTTCATTGTCAAACCTGACTTTCCAGGTCGGCGCGAACCAGGGTCAAACGATCCAGGTGAGCGGCGTTGACTCTCGCGGGTCGCAACTGGGTGCCTCATTCGTGGATGGTTCTTCAGTAACGGCGACTGGCCTGACGACAACATTGGCAACCAATGATGTGACTGTGAACGGTATCGCCGTGGATCTGAGTGGAGTCATTGCAGACGCTAGTCCAACAGTAAACGACGTTATTACACAAATTAACGCCGTGGCTGCCGATAGCGGCGTTACCGCCATCAAGGACAACACTGTTGATACTGGTGCACTTGCCTATGCAACGGCCGCAACCGGTGAGATCACGTTAAATGGTGTCACCATTGACCTCGGCGGCCTTAATGAGGTTGATGCAGCAACTGCGATTAACGGATTCACGACTCAGACGGGCGTGACCGCAACCGCAGGCGGAGGTTTGACGTTTACAAATACGGATGGAGCGGACATTGTAATTGTAGATGGTGCCGGTGCCGCTGCAGTTCTGACTGGAGAAGACACTTTCAGTGCAGGTATCAAACTGGTCGCAGATGTCGGTGGTACCATTACCCTTGCAGGTAGCGAGATTACTTCACTGGGACTGACCTTAGGTGCTCAGACGCTGACTACCAACACCCTTAATGGTGTCGACGTTACCAATAGCACAGCGGCCAATGATGCCTTGCTGACGCTGGATTTTGCATTGCAACAGGTGAGTGGTCTTCGTGCCGAACTCGGTGCAGTACAGACTCGTTTCGAATCTACCATTTCGAACCTGAGTGTGACCTCCGAGAATCTGTCGGCTGCACGTTCACGGATTCGTGATGCGGATTTTGCGGCTGAAACTGCTGAGTTGACGCGCAGCCAGATCCTGCAGCAGGCCGGTATTGCGATTCTGTCGCAGGCCAACGCTTTACCGCAGAACGTTCTGGCCTTACTCCAGTAACAGGTGAATGAGTGACTGGCATGATTTTATGCCAGTCATCTCTTCAAGCGGAGAACTATCATGGCTAACGAGATTTCAAGCATAGCGTCAATCAGGGCATCGAGCGGCGCGGCCAGAAACTCACGACCGGTCGCCACGACCGAGGTAGCCAGTTTGCCAGGTAACGGCGGCCAGGCTTTGCCGATAAACGGTAAAGAACAGCCACCCAAAGCTGCAAATACCGTCGAGGTTCGCGAGGCAGTTAGCACGATCAACAAGGTTGTGCAGAGTTTGCAACGTGATTTGTCGTTCAACATGGACGAGGACAGCGGTAAAACGGTAATTAGGGTCGTTGATACAGAAAGTGGCGAGTTAATTCGCCAGATTCCATCTAAAGAAGTACTGGCAATCGCGTCTCAGATTCGTGAGTTTCAGGAAGATGCAGTAAGTAACAGTGAAATCGGACAGGGGTTGTTATTTTCGGATAGTACCTAGTAATTCTGGTCCATTTCTTGCTGTAAATATTAAAGCAATTTGAGAAGGGGGAGTTCACACTGCCCCTTCTCATTTTTCGGTTACACGACCAGGCAAAGGCCCGGTCCTGGAAAGTTAAGTCAAAAAGGAAAGGTAGAAGCATATGGCGGCAATCACTTCACTCGGTGTCGGATCCGGACTGGACCTGGGAACGCTGGTTTCGGGCCTGATTGAAGCCGAGCGCGCGCCTGTCGAAAACCGTCTCAACCAGAAGCAACAAAACATCACCACCGAGCTATCGGCCTTCGGCTTACTACGTAGCTCGTTGGCCCAGTTTCAAACCAGTCTCGGTGGATTGAAATCTTCAACCACCTTCAATGCGAAAGCGATTTCAGCATCCGATGCATCGGTGTTTTCGACCTCGGTGGAAAGTATTGCCAACATCGGCAGCTACTCGGTTGAAGTATTGGCCCTGGCCAAGGCGCAATCACTGGCGACCAGTGCAGCAACCGCCTTCGCTACGGTCGATGACGTCATCGGCAATGGGACGCTGACAATCCAGTTTGGCACCACAACCACTAGTCCTTCCTACTCGTTTACGCCCGACCTGGCAAGGCCCCCGCAGGCTATCGATATCAGTGCGGCTAACGGTAACGATACCGTGAGTGGCTTGCGAGATTACATTAACGAGAATGATTTTGGCTTTCAGGCGTCGATTGTTGACGATGGTATCAACGGTTACCGACTGGTGTTCACCTCGGAAGACACTGGTGCCGCCAACAGCATGGAGCTGACCGTAACGGCCGATGGTGATGGCAACGACAACGATAACGCGGGCCTGTCGCAACTGGCGTTCAACGCTTCGGCACAGGGCAGCCTGGTGCAAAATGTTGAGGCCCAGGATGCGTCGCTGACGATTAACGGGCTTGGAATCTCCCGCGACACTAATTCGATAAGCGGAGCGATTAATGGGGTCACGCTGGATTTACTGAAGGCGGATATCGGCAACATCGTCAACGTCGAAGTCAAGGAAGATCGTGCCGAGATAACGGCAACGATTAACGGTTTTGTAGACGCTTACAATGAATTGAGCGAGAGTATCAAGTCACTCACCAGCTATGACGCCGAAACCGGTACCGGCAGCGTCCTGATTGGTGATTTTACCGTGCGCAGCATCAGCAGCCAGATTCGTAGCGTTTTGTTTGGCAGTATTTCCGGACTGCAGGGTAATATCAAGTCGCTGGTCGACATTGGTATTACCACCAACTCGAACGGTACGCTGGACGTGGACAGTACCAAACTTTCGGATGCACTGGATAATTATCCATCCGAGGTAGAGGCCCTTTTTGGCATACAGGGAAGAACGACTGATCCCGGAGTAAGTTACGTGTCGTCTACTTCGGATACTGAGCCCGGGGACTACGCAATCAACGTGACCCAGCTTTTTACCCAGGGTTATCTAAACGGGGCTGGCCCGGTCAACAGCCTGACGGTCAATGGCGGCAATAATCGAATCCGGCTGACAGTCGACGGGGAAGATACCGGAAACTTTAATTTGTCCGGCGGCACCTACGCTGACGAGGCGGCCTTCGCGACCATGATGCAGAACAGGATCAATAGCAGACTCTCTTCCGGCTCGGTTACGATGACTTATGACACGCCCAACGACCGCTACGTGATCACTTCAGACAGCTCGGGACCCGCTTCGACAGTCGAAATAACCAACGTCGATAGTAATACCTTTGCCGACTTCGGTCTCGCAGTCGGCACCGGGATCGATGGTACCGATAGCGGAATGGAGGTGACCATTGACGGGGTCACAGCGACAGCAAATGGACAGATCTTTACCAGCGAGTCGGGCCCCAGCAACGGACTGTCGGTCGAGATCCTGACCAATACTACCGGAAATCGTGGAACCGTGACCGTGTCAAATGGATTAGCTGCTAAGCTGGATGGTATTCTGGATGCATTTTTGCAGTCAGATGGCACCATCGCTTCCCGTGAAGAGAGCTTGAATGAGGGTCTCGAAGATATTGAAGATGAACGCTTCAGGCTCGAGGACAGGATACTGGTCCTCGAAGCGCGCCTGATCAGGCAGTTTTCGGCTCTGGATGCGCTGATCGCCCAGTTTAACCAGACCAGCAGTTTCCTGACCCAACAGCTCGCAAACCTGCCCAAACCGAATTCGATCAATAGTAACGACTAATTGTAACTGTTTACTCAAGAAAATAGGGTAAGAGACGATAACCTGATATGGAAACAAACCATGGAGCGAAAACCAAAATGACAAATGTCGCACTCAAAGCCGTAAACCAATACCAGTCCGCAGACAATAGTTCAATCGCGTACGCGGACCCACACGAGCTGATCCTGCGCCTGATGAACGGTGCCATGGAGCGAATCGCCCAGGCCAGGGGAGCCATAGAGCGCAATGAAACCGCGCAAAAAGGTGAATTTATCGGTAAAGCCATTTCAATCATTGGCGGTCTCGAAGGGTGTCTTGACCATTCGCAGCAAGGAGAGCTCTCCGCGAACCTGTCAGACCTTTACCAGTACATGATTATTGCCCTGACCGAAGCCAATATGAGCGACGATATAGCGAGGCTCAATGAAATAAGCGATCTTTTGCTCACAATCAAGTCCGCCTGGGAGCAAATACCCGACTCGGCAAAAGAAACCGGTGCCTAGGCAACTTATTCCAATCATGAACCAGCAGGAAGCTCTGAGCGCGGCGATTAAGCTGACCGATGAAATTCTCGAGATACTCGAGGAAGGCGAATTTGAGCGCGTCGAGGAGCTTGAGGCGCAGAGAAAAATCTATATAGAACAAGCGTTTGCAGATTCGATCGAGCATGTCGACCGAATCAAGGCACAGCACCTGCAAAGCTTGAATCAGCAGGTTGTGGAAAAACTCAACCTGTTCAAACAATCGGTTATCCTGCAGCAAAAACGTATACGAATCGCGTCAAAAGCGACTCGTGCCTACCTGAGTAACGACTCGTACCCCAAATAAATCGATACCTGATCGATTGAAATATTTAATCTAAAAAGTCGGATTTTATGCGCCGATATATTGTCATACTAGGCTAGAATTTTAATTAAATTCCAGGGTCGTCAAAAAACTGGCTGGGATTGTTTTCCTGGTAGCAGGGGGTTGCAACAGATGGCGGAACAGGGTGGAAACCGGGACGGTAGCGAGGTCCTGGTCGTTGATTCCAATAATACACGCGGACATTCTTTTCTCGCAGTACTCAGTTTTATCAAGGTTGAAGCAAGGCTAATCACTCCCGATCAGCTGCCCGATATCCCGCGCCGGGAACTATTCAATTATCTCGCCATATTCAGTATTGACGGTGACGATATTTCCAGGTTCTTCCTCGAGCGTAACAAGGAAGATAAATGCCAGTACCCGGTGGTTCTACTGGCTGACAAGTCAGAATTGAGCGCGCTTGAAATCGTGGTTCAACTGCCATTTATTGCCGGGCTGTGCTTCCAGTCTGATTACTACTCCCTCTCCCAGGTTCTCGACCAGGCGAGTAAGCATAATAAACGCGAACGCCGCATGGACAATCGCGAGTGTCAGCCACTGATCGGAAATAGTAACTCCATCGAACGCATTAACCTGATGATCGACCAGGTTTCGGATACCAATGCCTCGGTATTGGTGCTGGGAGATTCGGGAACCGGCAAGGAAGTGATCGCACGCAATATCCACGCGCAGTCTTCGCGCAGCAAAAAACCCTTTATTCCGATTAACTGCGGCGCGATCCCGGCAGATTTACTGGAAAGCGAGTTATTTGGCCACGAAAAAGGCGCCTTTACCGGCGCGATTAGCGCGCGCCAGGGGCGTTTCGAACTCGCCGAGGGCGGCGTGCTTTTTCTCGACGAAATCGGTGACATGCCGTTACCGATGCAGGTCAAATTACTGCGCGTTTTACAGGAACGCTGTTATGAAAAGGTTGGCAGCAACAAGTCGATCAAGGCCGATGTGCGTGTCATTGCCGCAACCCATCGGCGGCTCGAAGAGTTGATAGAAGAGGGTAAATTTCGCGAAGACCTGTTTTATCGACTCAATGTTTTTCCAATCGAAGTGGCACCGCTGCGTGAACGCCAATCCGATATTCCGCTGCTGATTCATGAAATGATAGCGCGTATCGAACGCGAGAACCGCGGTTCAGTGCGGCTGAGTAAGAAAGCGATCGCAATGTTGCAGCAATACCCCTGGCCGGGAAATGTGCGTGAGCTGGCAAACCTGATCGAACGCTTGGCGATTTTGTTTCCACATGGTGTCGTGGATTCAAAGGATTTACCGGAAAAGTATCAAAGCGAGGGTAATCTGGAAATCAGCGAAACCTCCACCGACGATGTCATGCTGTCGATGTCGGAACCTGGCCTTAGCCAGCTCCCGGGGGAGGGTATCGATATGAAGAAGTACCTGACCGATATCGAGGTATCGTTGATCGAACAAGCCCTGTCAAAATCCGATAACGTGGTAGCCCGCGCCGCAACCATGCTCAATATGAGACGTACCACACTCGTCGAAAAAATGCGCAAATATCAAATAGAACGCTCCGAATAGCGTCATTTTTCTGTCATTCGCAAAAAATTAAAATTCTAACTTATTGATATACATAGACTTATTGCAATTGGTTTGTCTTGTGCACCCTGTTCGGGGTGGAAAATCAAAAACTAAACGAAGAGCCAGCGTTACAAAGCCTGCAGGGTGCGTTTGAGCAATTTAATCGCCTCTCGGAAACCCTGAGCGCCAGCGTCGAGCAAATCAGCCAGAATGTTGATCGCATCAGGCCGGCTGAGGCGCAGACCGAAGCTGGTGCCAATTCCCGATTGATTGACGCGATACCGGGTGGGGTCGTGGTACTGGACCGGCAGGGTAAAGTCGCTGAAGCCAACGAGGGTGCGCGCCTGCTGCTGGATACGCCGCTGTTGCAGGAGCCCTGGCGGGAAATTGTAAAACGTGTATTTCTACCGGAGCTGGACCAGGGGGAACTGAAAACCGCCGATGGCAGGCAATTCAGTATCTCGACCCGTCCCCTCGGCTACGCGCCCGGCCAGGTTCTGTTACTCAGCGATGTCACCCAGACCCGCGAACTTCAACGTACGGCACAACAGAATCTGCACCTGGTAACCATGGGCAAGATGATGGCAAGCCTTGCGCACCAGATTAGAACGCCCCTGGCCTCGACGATGCTTTACCTGTCGCAATGTGTCGACACTGTCCTCGATAGCGAGACCACGCGATCTTTTTGTCAGAAGGCCTTGGCACGCAGCCGACATATCGAAAAACTGATCAACGATATGCTCGTGTTCGCCCATGGTGGCCAATTCGTCATGACTCGTTTCTCGGTGGCCGACCTGTTTACCGAACTCAACGATCAGTTACTACCCCAGTTGCAGCAACGTGGTGCGGTATTGCAACTGCAGGGCCAGCAATGTGAAGTGGAACTGCAGGGGAATAAGGACGCCCTGCTTGGTGCGCTCGCCAATTTATGCATGAACGCACTGCAGGCCTGCGAGCAGAAACCTCTAATCGACATCAGGATTGCCACCACCATACATGGCTTATTGTCAATTTCGCTAAAAGACAATGGCTGCGGCATGGATCAGGATACACGTGCACACATCTTTGACCCTTTTTTCAGCACCAAGGCTGATGGCACCGGTCTCGGGCTTGCGGTGGTAAAGGCTGTTATCGAATCGCACCAGGGTCGTATCGCGGTATTTTCCCGCCCCGGTCGCGGTTGTCGCTTTCGTATTTTCCTGCCTTGCAGGCAGGCGATGAAAACTCAAGTTAGCAATACCTGAAGTCAATAAATTAAAACAATGGAGTTAGACCATGGTTGATGTACTGGTAGTAGAAGATGATGAAGATCTGCGCGAGGCAATATGCGATACGCTGCAGCTCAATGAAATCAGTTTTCACGAGGCTGAAAACGGCCTTGCCGCGGAGCGTTTCCTGGCCAGCCATTCGGCATCCCTGGTACTTAGTGACGTGCAGATGAGCCCGGGCAACGGCTACGAGCTGTTGTCGTCGATTCGCAGCAGTCAAATCGATGTGCCGGTGATCTTGATGACGGCTTACGGCTCTATCCCGCAGGCCGTGGATGCTATCCAGGCGGGGGCGGTCGATTACCTGGTAAAACCGTTCGAGGTATCAAGCCTGGTGAGTACGGTGCGCAAGCAGATTCGAAATCCGTTGCCAACGGACGACGATCTTGTGGCCGTGGATATGGCCAGCCAGGAAATCCTGGTAATGGCCAGGCGCGTCGCTAACACCGATACCTCGGTCCTGCTCACCGGCGAGAGTGGAGTCGGCAAGGAAATCTATTCAAGATTCATCCACCAGCAATCAACGCGTTCCAGGCAGCCGTTTGTCGCGATCAATTGCGCGGCGATTCCCGAAAACATGCTCGAGGCCGTGCTATTTGGTTACGAAAAGGGTGCCTTTACCGGCGCACACAAGGCAACCATGGGTAAATTTGAGCAGGCCCAGGGCGGTACCTTGCTGCTGGACGAAATTACCGAGATGGACCTTGGATTGCAGGCAAAAATTCTGCGAGTGCTGCAGGAAAAGGAAGTGGAGCGTCTCGGCAGCACCCAGGTTATCGAACTGGACGTGCGTATTATCGCCACGACTAACCGTGACTTACGCCACGAGGTACGTGAAAAACGCTTTCGTGAAGATTTGTTTTATCGGCTCAATGTATTTCCTATTTCGATACCCGCGCTGCGAGAACGCGCCGATGATATCGTCCCCGTCGCACGCAAGATTCTTGCGCAATACAGCCGCGCGGCCGGCGAATCGATCCAGCTTTCCGATGCGGCCTGCGAAACTTTGTGCCAGCACAGCTGGCCCGGTAACGTACGAGAGCTTGACAACGTGATACAGCGGGCCCTGATCCTGAAGCAGGGCAGGGAAATCCTGCCCCAGGACATCATGCTAGAGAGCAGCATCGAACAGGTTCCACTCGAACCGTTGCTCGAGGATAACGGCAAGTTGCATTCAGATCTGCGTGATCGGGAAACCGAGGTCATTCTTGAGACCCTGCGTAACTTCAAGGGCAGTCGCAAGAAAACGGCTGAAAAACTCGGTATCAGTCCACGCACTTTGCGCTACAAGCTCGCCAAGCTGCGCGATGCCGGTGCCTCGCTCCCTGACTAGTAATAGAAAAGTTGGCGCGATTGTTGCTGACTATCCAGAAGCAGCCTGAAAAGAGCAGTGAAACCGATTAAATGTCAAAAAGTTAACAGTTTTAGACCTGATCCGCGGATTGGGGCTAAATCCGTCAAAAAATCGACCAGTAGGGAATTTCATGATTAATAACGCACAGAACCACTTGTTAAGTCAGATGCAGGCAATCGAATCGCTGGCCAAGGGCCAGGCGATGCAACCCGAGGTCAAAACGGAGCAAGAGCAGAGTTTTGGTGACCTGATGCAGCAGGCAATCGGCAAGGTAAATGAAACGCAGATGCAGGCTTCGTCTTTGAGAAAGGCGTTTGAACTCGGTGAAGATGTCGATATTTCCGCGGTCATGATCGCGGTACAGAAATCCCGCATTTCATTCGAGGCCCTGACGCAGGTCCGTAACAAGCTCCTGACCGCCTATCAGGATGTTATGAACATGTCGGTGTAAAACATGGCTGAAGCAACCGTAAACCAACAGGGTGTACCCGGGCAGGATGGACAGGGGATAGTGGCAGTAGCGCCGCGACAGATTAACCCTATCGATGCCGTGGCCCAGTCGCGTGCGGTACGCCATATCAGCAAGCTGGTCGGGTTAGCCGCCGCGATCGCAGTCGGTATGGTCGTCGTGTTATGGACTGCGGAGCCGAATTATGCACCGCTGTATACCAATATGTCGGGTAAGGATGCGGCCCAGATTGCCGACACGTTGATGTCAAAAGATATCGAATTCAAGCTGGAGGCGAACACGGGTACCCTGCTCGTAGACCAGGCCAAGTTGTCTGAAGCACGTCTGTTGCTCGCCTCGCAGGGTCTGGCGGATGGTACTGCCAAGGGCCTCGAAATGTTGCAGCAGGACCAGGGCCTCGGTACCAGCCAGTTTATTGAAACCGCGCGCTATAACCATGCCGTCGAGGCTGAGCTGGTACGTTCGGTTGAGTCGATACGCTCGGTCGACAGGGCGCGGGTACACCTGGCAATACCGGAGCAATCAATTTTTATTCGCAATCGCACCAAGCCGAGTGCCTCGGTGGTGGTCAAGTTGCATCCGGGCCGGGTACTGAATCCTGGGCAGGTGGAAGCTATTGTGCAGATGATAGCTTCCAGTATCCCGATGCTGGAAAGCACCGAGGTCAAGGTGGTCGATCAGTTTGGTCGGCTTCTGACCAGCGAGAAAGACGAAGGCATGTCATTGACGACCCGACAGTTCGAATATACCAGCAAACTCGAAGACAACTTTGCCGACCGAATTATTAACCTGCTTCAACCGATAGTCGGCGAGGGTAAAGTGAATGCGCAGGTTGCCGCTCAGCTTGATTTTTCCGCGGTTGAATCGACGCGCGAGGCTTATGATCCCGAGCGTAGCGTGATTCGTAGCGAGCAAATCAACGAAGAAGAAAACCGCAGTTTCTCCCAGGCATTGGGGATCCCCGGTGCGCTTAGCAATCAGCCCTCTGCGGCCGGCAGGATTGAAGTCGAAACGGAGGCCGGCGCTGAAACGACAGGCGCTGCCGCGGAAGAAATCCCAACTAACCAGAATCGTTCGGCGACGCGCAATTACGAGGTAGATCGCGTCATCAGTCATACCAGTAATCCGGTCGGCAGCGTGCAGCGCCTGTCGGTAGCGGTGATTATCGATGAAAAGCAGGTTACCGCGGACGACGGTAGCATTTCCAAGACACCCTATAGCGATGAAGAAATCGCACGCTTCACCAACCTGGTCAAGGAAACCATAGGCTTTGACGCCAACCGGGGTGATTCGGTTAGCGTCATAAATGCATCGTTCCTCGAAGTCGAAGAGCCCGTGGTTGAAGCGGTTCCGGCCTGGAGAAGCCTGCTAAACGAAGCCTGGATTGTCAACCTGATCAAGCAGGTGCTGGGAGCGCTCGGTTTGATCATCGTTTACTTTATTTTCGTGCGCCCGGCTCTTCGCTCGCTGTCACTGAAAAATAATGATGCCGAAACTACCAGTGCTGCGGGTAGCTCGGATTCCGGCGCTGTTCACAACCTCGGTTCGCCGACGCCGATGCAATACGCCATGCCGGGTCAGCAAGCCGGAGGGCAGAATTATGGCATTCCTGATTTAGCCAGCGATCCCAACAACCCTGCGGCGATGGTCAGGCGCAAGGACGCCACTTACGAGCAGAAAGTAGATATGGCACGAACCGTGGTTATGGATGATCCAGCACGGGTCGCAAACGTAATGAAACATTGGGTGGGTGACGAATAGTGGCTGACGAACAGGTTGATAAAGACTCGACCTCGGTCAAGGGCGCAGAAAAGGCCGGCGTCCTGTTACTAACCCTGGGCGAAGATGTCGCTGCGCAGATTTTGCAGCACATGAGTCCCAAGGAAGTGCAGAAGGTGGGATCCACCATGGCGACGATGAACGATGTATCGCGTCCGACGGTGGAATTTGTGATCGACGACTTTTTCGATGTGCTTGAATCACAGACTGCCCTCGGTATTGGCAATGACACCTATATCCGCGGCATGCTTGAAAAGGCCCTGGGCGATAAAGCAGGCAGCGTCATCGATCGAATCCTGATGGGTAGCGGCAGCAACGGCCTCGAGTCGATGAAGTGGATGGATCCCAAGGCGATAGCAGAAATTATTCGACTCGAGCACCCGCAGATTGTGGCCATCGTGCTGTCGTATCTCGAAGCCGACAGCGCCGCGCGCGTCCTTACCCACCTGCCCGAAGATAGCCGTGCCGGAATATTGATGCGGATTGCAACCCTGGAAGGAGTGCAGCCGGCCGCAATCAAGGAACTCGACTCGATTATGGAGCGTTATTTCAGTGACAACGAGAACGTCAAGTCTTCAATGGTCGGTGGCGAAAGAACCGCCGCAGATATACTGAATTCCATCGACACTACGATTGAAAACGAACTCATGGAACAGGTACGCACCGAGAACGAAGAACTCGCGACCAAGATCGAAGATATGATGTTTGTGTTCGAGAACCTGCGTGACGTCGACGATCGTGGTATCCAGACCATGATGCGCGAGGTCTCGACCGACCTCCTGTCATTGGCACTCAAGGGTGTCGATGACGAGATGCAGCAGAAGTTTCTCAAAAACATGTCCTCGCGTGCGGCGGAGATGCTGGTCGAGGATATGGAAGCCAAGGGTCCGGTCAAGCTCAGCGAAGTCGAGGCTGCGCAAAAGGAGATCCTCGGCGTCGCTCGCAAGCTCGAGGAATCCGGAGAGATTGTGCTTTCCGGCGGTGGCGAGCAAATGGTCTAGGCTGGCATTTGCTGGCACCGGGCTGATAGAAATGCAATGAGAAAACAGGAATGATGGCTGACAAAGAGGTCGAAAAATGGCACGCACCGGTAATGGATGCCGACCCCAGTCGCGTGGTCCGCTACCGCGAGGAGCATGAAGCCTCGATCCCGACGGCGAACGATATCGATCAATGGAGAGCGCAGGCCGAGGAAGAGGGCTACCAGCAGGGACTGGTCCGTGCCCAGCAGGAGACGCGCGAGTTACAGCAGCAGTTACTGCAATTAATCGATTTTTTTGAACATCCTCTGCAAGCGCTAAACGAGGATATCGAACATCAATTAACCCAGCTTGCCGTGACCCTGGCGCAGCAGCTGGTACGACGGGAGTTGAAGGTCGAACCGGGTGAAATTATTGGCTTGATACGCGACTCGGTTCAGCTGCTACCGGGAATGCAGCGCAATATTTCGATCGTTTTGCATCCGGAAGACGCGCAGCTGGTCCGTAACGCGCTGTCGATCGAAACCAGCGATGAAGAACATAACTGGAAACTGGTAGAAGATCCGATGATTACACGCGGTGGTTGCGAGATAAATGCGCCCCCGTCGGCCATCAATGCGACACTTGAAAATAGACTGTCAGAGTTGGCGGCTTCGGTTCTGGGTGGCGAAAGGGAGCAGGACTAGTGCCCAATCCACTAATCGAAAAGGCGACCCGGGGCTGGATGACTTCGCTGGCGCGGACAGGCAGCGAATCGAGACATCTTGGTAGTCCGGTAGTCGAAGGCGTGCTGACTCGCATGGTCGGTTTGACGCTCGAGGCGGTTGGTTGCCAGGCACCGACCGGGGCGCGTTGCGACGTCGTTAATTCAAGTGGTGACCGCGTCGAAACCGAGGTCGTCGGCTTCTCCGGCGATAGTCTTTACCTGATGCCGACTGCAGAGGTTCGCGGGCTGGTGCCGAATGCGCGCGTGATTCCGATGCAACAGGGATCCGACGTGCTGGCGGGCCCGGAATTGCTGGGCCGGGTTATCGACGGGCGCGGCAGGCCGTTGGATGACAAGGGACCTTTACGAGCACGCCAGAAATATCCATTGCAGGGCAAGGAGATCAATCCGCTGAATCGAACCCCGATTCACGAAGAGCTCGATGTAGGCGTTCGCGCCATTAACGCGTTGTTTCCGATTGGTCGGGGTCAGCGTATGGGTTTATTTGCCGGAAGCGGGGTGGGCAAATCGATTTTGCTCGGCATGATGACCCGCTATACAGAGGCCGATATCGTTGTCGTCGGATTGATCGGTGAACGCGGCCGCGAGGTGAAAGAATTTGTCCAGGAAATCCTGGGCCAACAGGGATTACGCAAGGCGGTTGTCGTGGCCGCACCGGCGGACTCTTCGCCGTTGATGCGTATCCATGGCGCGATGCAGGCTACCAGTATCGCCGAGTACTTCCGCGACCAGGGAAAAAATGTGCTATTGCTGATGGATTCACTCACCCGATTTGCCCAGGCGCAGCGAGAAATTGCCCTGGCCATCGGTGAGCCACCGGCGACCAAGGGCTATCCACCTTCGGTTTTCGCCCGCCTTCCACAGTTAGTCGAACGCGCCGGAAACGGTGCCGATAATGCCGGCTCGATTACCGCGTTTTATACGGTCCTGGTAGAGGGCGATGATCACGCCGATCCGATTGCCGACGCGGCCCGGGCTATTCTCGACGGGCATATCGTACTGTCGCGTCAATTGGCGGAAACCGGCATCTATCCCGCGATCGATATCGAATCTTCGATTAGCCGGCTGACGCCCCAGATTACGACACCCGAGCACATGAGCATGACCCAGAATTTCAAGCATATTTACAGTCTCTACCAGCAAAATCGTGACTTGATAAGCGTTGGCGCATACCAGCGGGGATCCGATCCTGCGATCGATCGCGCGATTCGGATGCACCCCCAGCTGATCGAATTTATCACCCAGAATATGAACCACTCGGTAAGCTTTGACAGCAGTCGTACCCAGTTAGCCGAAGTGCTGATTAATAGCGGGGATGACGAGCGGCCCGTTGCCGACGATACGCCGGTGGATCAATCGGCGGATGTGCAGGTGGATCAACCGTTAAGTGGCGAACTGGTTGGCTAAGCTATGACTCGTTCCCAGCGTTTACACCCGGTGGTTCAGCATACCGATAAAAAAGAGCAGCGCGCCCTGCAGGAAGTTGCCGTGAGTCAGAACCTGCTTGAAATAGAACAGGCCCGTCAGGTTCAGCTGCAGAACTACAAGCTTGAATACCTGGAGAAGAAAAAATACGACATTGGTGTTTTTACACCACATGAACTGCAGGAGTTCAACCGCTTCCTGCAGCAACTCGATCAGACCATTGAACGCCAGATGGAAGTGGTCGAGTTGCGCCAGCAGGAACTGTTACAAAAACGACGGCTTTGGAATGCGATGCGCATCGATTCGAAGAAGATGCACAAGGTAGTTGATAAGCTGCAGCAGCAGGAGTTTGTAGAGCAGGAGCGCAAAGAGCAGAAAGCACTCGATGAATTTGCGCAGCGTAAATTTAACCGCCGCTAAGACGATTCAACAAAACTGGCACGCATGATGCATTCAGTCCATGCAATGGCTAGAAAATCGCAACACCAAAAGAACTGACTGGATGACCAGATGAATATAATGCTGACCGATTTAACCGCGCTCACCCTGGAGCAACAGGAGGTTTCCATGGTGGTGGAATCAGATGCGGACAGCTTTGCCGGTTTGTTTTCCCAGCAGCTCCCCAAGGCGTCCGAGAAAGAAGGCCAAGGTGTTGATTTTAAAGATTTTTTAGAAAAGATACCGATACAGACGGAAACTTCCAAGATAACCCCGGAGCTGCCACTGGTGGTAACCGATGGTGAGGTTCCATTGCACGATCCGGGCATGTTCAAGGGGGATTCTGATCCCGGCATAAATATACTGCCGCAACCTGTCGTTAACCCCGTAAAACAAATCCCAGCGCCTGATATCAGCGGCATGCTAAATGCGCCGACAAGCGGGGAAAAGGGAGAACTGTTGCCCATCGGCGGAAATCTTTTGCCGGATGATGCCGGGCCGAAAATAGCAAAACAGGACATGTTTGAAAAAGCGGTTGCGCCTTCAGCGACGCAAGTAGCTGTTGCCGAGGCTATCAGGCCAGCCAGTTCCGAAGTCCTGCCAGCTCGTCTGTCAAAAGTAACCCAGCCGCCCGCGGTCGCTCCTCAACCGCGTGGGATGGCCTCGCTGCAGGGGATAACGGATAGAGGGCCCGTGGCGGCGGATTTCGTGGCGGTGATGGGTAAATCCCCGCTCGCCGAGTCAGACCAGGTTATTGCCAGGGATAAAATCGTTGCGCCTCAATCTCCTCGAAACATCAGTAAAGATCTGTTGCCGGAGGCCAGGCTTGTTGACCAAGCCGGGATTGTTGGAAAAACGCGTATCCCGGATGTCGGGACGGCAACGCCTCCGTTACGGCCTGCGGACCTGGCTGGATTGACATCGCAACCTGCAATCCCCGTTGCCGTGCCGGCAGGGGTGGATCGCTCCGTACCTGCTGAAAGGAATCCAAAAGGCCTGATTCAGAATGTAACCAGGGACTCTGCTGCTACTGTGCCGACCACGGACAGGATTTTGTCGTTAGCCGAAAAGATCCCGGTTGCTGACAGCTTAACCGCTCGCGATATGCTCAATATCAGCACTCCCGAGTATCGAAATCTCGAAATCCCGGCGCAGCCGAGCGCAAATACATCACCGCAGAACGTTGCCCTGTCGACAAGCGCGGCCCAGGCATTTTCGGCTTTATCTCCTGCGCTGGCAGCCACCGCCCAATCCAATACCTTTCCAACCCATCTTGAGACGCTGACACTGGCGCGCAACCCGGATTCAACGCAATTGGGTAGTGGATTGAGCGAGCGCGTCAACTGGATGATTAACCAGAAGCAAAATACGGCAAATATTCGGCTTGATCCGCCATTCCTGGGCAAGCTCGATGTGCAAATTAAACTTGCTGACGATGCGACCACGGTTATCTTTCAGACTCAGCATGCGCAAACCCGCGACTTGATTGAATCCGCCTCGGTTCGTCTGCGCGACTTTTTGCAGGAAAGCGGTTATCAGAATGTAAGCGTCGATGTTTCACAGCGCCAGGACCAGCAGCAGGCCCGTTCGCAAACGAGCCCCGGTGCAGACGCCGATCAGCAGGATGAATCTTACCAGGACCCGGATTTCGACCATCAGCAGCGCGATGCGGTTAATTATTTCATTGGCGACGGAATTGTAGACACCTTCGCCTGATTACCCCCTTATTGCGGCGTTCGCGCCGCAATCTTTTTAATCCCTTCAAACCAGCCGCCGACAAGTTATTGTCTCTAAGCCGGAAAACACTGTCAAAAAACTGTCTACTTTGATTTTGATTAATATAACTATCTGAAAAGTATAAGGAAAATTATTTGGCATAGGAATTGCTCAGCCTTAGGTATCTGTTAACAGACAGGAATCTAAAAAATGGCGGAAGAAGAGCAACAGGCCGAAGCCGAAGCAACCGGCGGCGGCAAGAAAAAACTAATTTTCATCATTGTGGGTGTGATATTGCTGGTCGGTGGTTCGGTCGGTGGCACCCTGTTGATCGTCGGGGGCGATGACACTGCCGAAACCGAGGTCATGGAAGAAGTCGAAGTTTCACGGGGCGATGCCAGTTACATTGATCTGAAGCCTGCCTTTACGGTAAACCTGGCGCCCGAGGATCCGGTTGGATTCCTGCAGATTTCAATGCAGGTACTGACTTTCGACGACGATGTCGCCGAAGAACTCGAAAAGCACAAGCCCTTGATACGCAATAACCTGGTGGTCCTGTTGGGTCAGCAAAGTTCGGCCGAACTGCGTGTCCCCGAAGGCAAGGAGCGCCTGCAAAAATCGGCACTGGATACGGTGCAAACCGTGATAAACAAGCATGGCTCGGGTGGCGAAGTCGACAACGTTTTTTTCACCAGCTTCGTGATGCAGTAGGGGAATAATCTTGAGTGACGACATTCTCAGCCAGGACGAAGTCGATGCCCTGCTTGGCGGCGTCGACGACGGCGTTATCGATACATCATCGGATAACGCTGAGGTTAATGGCGAAGCCATGCCTTTCGACTTCAACAACCAGGAGCGCATCGTTCGCGGACGCCTGCCGACCCTGGAAATGATTAACGAGCGTTTCGCACGCTACTTTCGCATCAGTTTTTTCGACCTGCTGCGCAAGTCACCGGAAATTTCGGTAACAGGCCTCGAGATGATCAAGTTCAACGAGTATATCCAGACCCTGGATGCGCCGACCAGTTTGAGCCTGATAAAAATGGCGCCGTTGCGGGGCACCGGGTTGATCATGCTGGATCCCAAACTGGTCTTCGTTCTGGTCGACAACTTTTTTGGTGGTGACGGCACCATTCAGGCCAAGATCGAGGGTCGCGAATTTACCAGCACCGAATTGCGGGTTATCGACAAGGTTGTGCAGATCTGCTTTGAGGACCTGGTGAAGGCCTGGGAGCCCGTCATGTCGGTTAAATTCAACTCCCACAATCACGAGGTTAATCCGCAGATGGCGACCATCGTCAGCCCCACCGAGGTTGTCGTGGTTTCAACTTTCCATGTCGAGCTCGAAGGTGGCGGAGGGGATATACAGGTTGTGTACCCGTACTCGATGATCGAACCGATCCGAAACCTGCTCGACACCGGCGTGCAGAGCGATCGTGGCGATATCGACGAACGCTGGGCGATTCTTCTCAAGGAAGAATTGATGCACGCCAAGATTGATATGCAAGCCCTGTTCGTCGAGAAGCAGGTGCCGCTTTCCGATCTGATCAACTTCAGGGCCGGCGACATCATACCGATCGATTTACCCGAGCAAGTCATGGTTCTTGCCGAAGAGCTGCCGATTATCCGCGGTCAGTTTGGCGAGCACCAGGGTAACGCCGCCGTCAAGGTGGAAGAGATCATCGAGATCTACGATCCGGAAAACGAAGACATCAAAAACGCAATTACGCACCAGGAATAGTCTGTAGGAGACTAATTATGAGCAATGACACAGAACAGGCCGTGGAACAGGAAGACCTGGCCGAGGAACTGGAAGCCGCAACGTCGGACAGCAGCGTTGAAGACGAAGCTGCCGACCAGGGTAGTGGTGACGAATTCCAGCAGGTTTCGGCAAAGCATTTGAATAACACCGCGAACCCGGATTCGGGTGACGTCAAGCTGGACGTTATCCTTGATATTCCGGTGACCGTGGGCATGGAAATCGGTCGCACCCAACTCAGTATTCGAAACCTGCTGCAGCTGAACCAGGGTTCTATCGTCGAGCTCGACCGGCTCGCGGGTGAACCGATGGACGTGCTCGTCAATGGCACCCTCGTGGCGCATGGCGAGGTTGTCGTGGTCAACGAAAAGTTTGGTATTCGCCTGACCGACGTGGTCAGCCCGGCTGATCGGATCAAGAATCTCCGCTAATGCGCTGGATACTGGCACTTAGCGGATTGCTCTCCAGTACGGCGCTAGCGCAGTCCCAAGTTGATTCACCTGCACTGGAACCGCTTTCGACGCCCTACCTGTTCAAGCTGACAGGTGGGTTACTGCTGGTCGTGATGGTGATATTTGTGCTCGCCTGGCTGGTCAGAAAATTCAACCTGAACCAGCAATCGCAAAATGGCCTGATCAAAATTATCGCGGGGCTTTCAATTGGTACCCGGGATCGAATCGTACTGTTGCAAATCGGCGAGGAACAGATCCTGGTTGGCTTGACTCCAGGGCGCATCGAAAAGCTGCACACCCTGTCACAGCCACTGGATGCCCCGGAGGGACAACTGGCTTCGTCTTCCTTCGCCGAGAAGTTTAATCGCGTCATGGGTGAGCGGGAGTCAAGATGAAAATCCTGTTCGGCTTGTTGCTAGTGATGGTGGTTCCCGAAGTGCAGGCACAGTCGGCCGGTATCCCGGCGATTTCGATCGACGGTGGCAATGGCGATGGCCAGACTTACACGGTAACGCTGGAAATCCTGGCACTGATGACGATGTTGACGTTATTGCCCGCGATCCTGCTGATGATGACCTCGTTTACGCGCATTATTATCGTGCTGTCGATCCTGCGCCAGGCGCTGGGTACTGCGCAAACACCTTCAAACCAGATCATCCTGGGACTGGCCCTTTTTCTGACACTGTTCGTGATGTCACCCGTGTTTGACCAGGTTTACCAGGTAGCCATGCAACCATACCTGAATGGCTCGATGTCGGCGATGGACGCGATGCGGGCGGCGACCGAGCCATTCAAGACGTTTATGCTGGCGCAAACCCGTGAAACCGATATCCGTATGTTTGCCGATATTGCCGGTGTGGCCGAAATTGAATCCCCGGAGAAAACGCCTTTCACTTTGCTGATGCCTGCCTTCGTCACCAGCGAGTTAAAGACAGCATTTCAAATCGGGTTCCTGATCTTCATTCCCTTCGTGATCATCGACCTGGTGGTTGCCAGTGTGCTGATGTCAATGGGTATGATGATGTTGTCGCCGATGATTATTTCCCTGCCCTTCAAGCTGATGTTATTCGTGCTGGTTGATGGCTGGGCGTTGATCATGGGTACCCTGGCCTCGAGTTTCCTGCTGGGAGCCTGATATGACACCCGACACCATCATCGACCTGTCGCAGCAGGCACTGTACGTAATCGCAATGCTGACAGCACCAATGTTGCTTTCGGCGCTCGCGATCGGTTTGTTGATCGGTATGTTTCAGGCCGCAACCTCGATCAACGAACAAACCCTGAGTTTTATCCCCAAGCTCATGGTGTTGTTACTGTCGATACTGATCGCAGGGCCCTGGATGCTTAACCTGCTGTTGAGCTTTACCAAGCGCCTTTATATTGGCATCCCGGGCCTGATTGGTTGATCTGCAGATGGATTTCAACTTCGCCCAGGCAACCGCGTTCGTTGGATCATTGATCTGGCCGATGATGCGCATCGGTTCGATGTTTATCGCGATGCCGGTAATCGGTACGCGCCTGGTACCGACCCGCGTCAAGATCATTATTACCATGGTGCTGTCAGTCGTAGTCGTGCCGCTACTACCCGAAGTACCGCAGGTCGAAGCACTCTCGGTCGAGGGATTTTTCATCTCGGCACAGCAAATTTTGATTGGCCTGTCGATGGGCTTTACGATGCAGCTGGTTTTCGGTGCGCTGATGATCGCTGGTGAGTCAATCGCAATGAGCATGGGTCTCGGATTTGCGTCGATGGTCGATCCCACCAATGGCGTCAATGTGCCCGTGATCTCGCAGTTTTTTATTATTATCGGCACGCTGTTGTTTCTTGCCCTGGGTGGTCACCTGATGCTGATTCAGCTGGTCGTGTCCAGTTTTGAGAGCCTGCCGATCTCGGCGACTGGCGTCGGACGCGCTGATTTCTGGTCGCTGATTGCCTGGGGTAGCCAGATGTTTATCGGTGCTCTGTGGGTCGCGATTCCGGCGCTGATCTCGATGCTGGTGATCACGCTGTCGATGGGTGTCATGACGCGGGCAGCACCGCAGTTAAATATTTTCTCGGTCGGTTTTCCGGTAACGATGTTCATGGGATTCATCATCCTGCTGCTGGTCATGCCCGGAATTCTGCCGCGCTTCAATCAAATGATGTTGCAGGCGATGCAGCTTTCGCAATCGCTCGTGGCACCCTGAGGATAATCGGATATGGCGAACGAAAGCGACTCCGGTCAGGAAAAAACGGAACAACCTACCGCGAAAAAGCTTCGCGATGCGAAGCAAAAAGGTCAGGTACCGCGTTCCAAAGAACTCAATAGCATGACCATCATGGTTTTCGGCGCCCTGGGACTGTTGTTCATGGGTTCACACATGATCGAACATATTTCGATATTCATGCAGGAGGGATTCACCATATCGCGTGCCGACGTGTATTCCAGGCAGGCCGTGTTCGAAAAATTCGGCGTCGCGACCTACGAGGCACTGACCGCGATTGGTCCGTTCATGTTCCTGATGACAGTGATTGCGATTTTCACGCCGCTGGCAATCGGTGGCTGGTCTTTCAGCATCGAGTCGATGGCGTTCAAGGCTGATCGTATCAGCCCGATAGCCGGTTTCAAACGCATGTTTTCGGCCAAGGGGCTGATGGAGCTGCTCAAGGCGGTTGCTAAATTCGGGGTGGTGTCCAGTGTTGCGGTGGTATTCCTCTGGAGTAAGGCCGACGAATTCCTCGGGCTGGGAGCACAGCCGCTGGCCCTGGCACTAGAGCACGGTGCCTGGTTGCTGGGACAGAGCTTCCTGGTGGTATCTTCAACATTAATTCTGATAGCGGCTATCGACGTGCCATTCCAGCTCTGGGATCACTCTCAAAAGCTGAAGATGACGCTGCAGGAAGTACGCGACGAATTAAAAGACACCGAGGGCAAGCCCGAGGTCAGGTCGAAAGTGCGCCAGGTACAGCAGGAGATGGCTCAGCGTCGCATGATGGAGGCGGTGCCGGATGCAGACGTGATCATTACCAACCCGACGCATTACGCGGTCGCGTTGAAATACGATCACGATTCGATGGCGGCACCAGTAGTGCTGGCCATGGGCAAGGACCTGGTCGCACTCAAGATCAGGGAAATTGCTGAATTCCACGATATCGAGATTTTCGAGGCACCGCCCCTGGCGCGAGCGCTTTACGCAAACTGCAAGCTGGACCGGGAAATTCCAGCACATCTCTACTTCGCGGTCGCGCAGATACTCGCTTTCGTGTTCCAGTTACGTATCGCGCGCGATCAGGGAAGCGAAATACCGCAGCGTCCCGATCCTTACATGCCGATGGACGAGGAAGCATAGTGGTCTCGTCATCAAACACTTCAGCTTGCGCTGAAGCCAGCAAAGCTGGCCAGGGAGATTACTAGTGGCTGGACAAACCCTTAGCGCTCAACTCCGCGGATTCAATCCCCAGGGCTTCGCAGCTCCTTTAGTCGTCATCATGATGCTGGCGATGGTGGTGATACCCCTGCCACCGATGGCGCTGGACATGCTGTTTACCTTCAACATCACTTTCGCGCTGGTGGTACTGCTGGTTTCGGTTTATGCGTTACGCCCGCTCGATTTCACGGTTTTCCCGACCATCCTGCTGATTGCCACGTTGTTGCGCCTGGCGTTGAATATCGCTTCAACGCGAATCGTCCTGCTCGAGGGTCATACCGGAACCGCGGCCGCGGGTAAGGTCATCGAGGCCTTCGGTGATTTTGTTATCGGTGGCAATTACGCGGTCGGCCTGGTGGTGTTTGCGATCCTCGTAATTATCAACTTTATCGTGGTCACCAAGGGTGCCGGACGCGTCTCGGAAGTCAGTGCTCGATTTACACTGGATGCGATGCCGGGCAAACAAATGGCGATCGATGCCGATTTGAATGCCGGCCTGTGTACCCAGGATGAAGCGCGTCAACGACGCGCCGAAATATCCCAGGAGGCCGATTTCTACGGTTCCATGGATGGTGCCAGCAAGTTCGTCAGGGGCGACGCGATTGCGGGCATCCTGATCCTGTTCATCAATATTATCGGTGGGCTTTCGATTGGCGTGTTTCAGCATGACCTCGAAGCTGGCGTCGCGGTACGCAACTATACCCTGCTGACCATCGGTGACGGACTGGTCGCACAGATTCCGTCGCTGGTGCTGTCAACCGCGACTGCAATCATCGTTACCCGGGTTTCAAACTCGGAATCGATGTCGAGCCAGGTTTTCAGCCAGATGTTCGACAATCCACGCGCACTCATCGTTGCCGCGTCGATCATGACCGTGCTGGGACTGATACCGGGGATGCCGAATGCCGCGTTTTTAACCATTGCCGCGATGGCTGCCGGTCTTGCCTTCGTATTACACCGCAAGCGGCAACAGTCCGAGTTGGTCGAGGTTGAGGCGGAAGAAATCGAACCGCGGCCTGAACAGCGTGAATTGAGCTGGGATGACGTGCAGACGGTCGATATTATCGGGCTCGAGGTCGGCTATGGATTGATCCCATTGGTGGATGCCCGCCAGGGTGGCGAGCTGATGACCCGAATCAAGGGAGTGCGCAAGAAACTGTCGCAGGAACTGGGTTTTCTGATTCAGCCGGTACATATTCGTGACAACCTCGATTTATCCCCTAACAGTTATCGAATCAGCCTGCTCGGCGTGCCGATGGGCGAGGCCGAGGTGCAGCCGGGCAAGGATATGGCGATTAACCCGGGTACGGTTTACGGTGAATTGAGCGGTACCCCCACCCAGGACCCCGCCTTTGGTCTTGAGGCCTACTGGATTGAACGCGCGCAACGAGATCATGCGCAGACGCTTGGCTACACCGTGGTTGACGCATCAACCGTAATCGCCACTCATTTGAGCCAGTTGCTGCAGGACAATGCACATGAACTGATCGGACATGAAGAGGTCCAGGAACTGCTCGAAGTGCTGAAACGCAGTTCACCCAAGCTGGTCGATGGACTCACCCCGAAACCGCTCGAACTGAGCGTGATCGTCAAGGTGTTGCAAAACCTGTTGCAGGAGCAGATAGCGATCCGCGATCTGCGCAGCATCGCCGAAACATTGGCAGAACACGGCAGCAAGAGTCAAGAAGCCGGCGCACTCAGCGCATTGGTACGTGTGAGCCTGGGCCGGCAAATTGTGCAAAGCATCTTTGGAATGGCGTCAGAGCTTACTGTGATGACCCTGCACCCCTCGTTGGAACAGATTTTGCTTCAATCTGTACAAGGTCAGGACGGTAACGTTATGGCATTCGAACCGGGGTTGGCACAAATGATACATAGTTCGTTAAAACAGGCGGCAGAGACCCAGCAGTCTCGCGGCGAGCCGGCGGTATTGCTGGTATCGCAAAGCCTGCGAACTTTCCTGGCGCGGATGGTGCGTCATGCAATACCCGGGCTGCACGTATTGAGTTACGACGAAATGCCGGATGACAAACAATTAAAGGTCGTTGCCAGCATCGGAGCCCCCGATACCCTGGCTGCTACCGAAGAGAGGTCTGGAAATGAGAATTAAGCGAACCTTTGCACCCACCATGCGCGACGCATTGCAACTGGTGAAGCAGGAGCAGGGCCCCGATGCCGTGATTCTGGGCAACAATAAAGTACCGGGTGGAGTCGAAATCCTGTCGGCAATCGATTTTGACGAGGTCGCGGTAGCCAAGATAGCGGCAGCCGCACCGGCCCCGCGGCGCGAACCGGAGAGCGCAGCGACGCCTGTAGTGCCATCTGCTGATGCGAATACGGATGTCGCCAGCGATACCTGGGTCGGATCGATATTGAACGATGGACGCAAGGAGCCGATTCTGGGACCCGTTGCCGGGGAAAGTGTTACCACACCAGTAACCCGCATCAAACCGAAACCAGCATTAAGCGCGAGCGATCCGGTGGTCAAGGCCGCGGTTGCAAGGGCGCGCAGCAAATCCAAACAGGTCGTGCAAGCGCCGGTAAAGACAGCTGTCTCAAAAAAGTCTAGCGCCGGGAAACCTGCTGCCGGGCAGCCCGCAGCCGTCCCGGTGATCGATGAAGTCAAGATAGAGCTGCAAAACCTGCGCGACCTGATGGAGAGCCAGCTGTCGGTGCTGCAGTGGGATCGTTTCAGCCAAAAGCATCCGGTGCGAACGGTATTGCTGAACCTGATGTCGGAAATGGGGTTGGGAGTAGATGTTTGTGAAACCGTGATGTCACACCTGGACCAGCTCAGCGAAGACCCACACAAGGTCTGGCAACAATTACTCGGTGTTATTGCCCGCTGTATTCCGATAAGTCGCCATGATCTGCTTGCCGAGGGCGGTCGTATCGCGCTGGTGGGGTCTACCGGGGTGGGTAAAACCACGACCATCGCCAAGCTGGCCGCGCGTTTCGTGCAGATGCATGGCAAGCGTTCGGTTGCGATGGTCAGCACCGACCAGTTCAGGGTCGGTGCCCAGGAGCAGCTTCAGCATTATGCGCGCTTGCTGGAAATACCCTTGTTGATGGCCGGAAATAGCGAAGAGCTTTGTGATCGGCTGGATATGCTGAGTGACAAGAAACTGGTGTTGATCGACACCGCGGGCATGAGCCAGCGCGACCTGCGCCTGAGCGAAAAATTCCATCAGCTGCAGCTGGGTTCACCCGAAATCAAACCCTACCTGGTGCTGTCGGCTAATACCCAGTTAGCGGCGCTGAACCAGACGATTGAAAATTTCAGCAAGGTAAAACTGGCGGGTGCAATTGTCACCAAGCTGGATGAGGCAGCCAGTCTCGGCGGCATCATATCTGCTTCGATTCGCCATCAATTGGCACTGACTTACTGCGGTACCGGACAGAAGGTGCCCGCAGACCTGGAACCTGCGAAGAGCCACCGTTTGATCAGCAAGGCGGTGTCACTGATGCAGCGTTACGGGGAGCAATTCGATCAGGAAGCATTGGCACTGCGCTACAACCACATCATCAACAAGAAACAGGCATAGGAAGAACAATGGACCAGGCTCAAGGCATCAGGCAAATGAAAGCACAGCATCCCGTTCAGGTAATCGCGGTGACCAGCGGTAAGGGTGGGGTCGGTAAGAGTAATGTCACGGTTAACCTCGCGGTGACGCTGGCGCAAGGCGGCGACAAGGTTATGGTCATGGACGCCGACATGGGCCTTGCCAATATTGACGTCCTGCTGGGTTTGACTCCCGGTCAGAATCTCTCGCATGTCATTAATGGAGAATGCACACTCGAGGAGACCATCATCGAAGGGCCCTCTGGAATCAAGATCGTGCCGGCATCTTCCGGAATCGCGATGATGTCAGATTTGACGCCTGCCCAGAACGCCGGCGTGATCCGGTCGTTTTCCGAATTGACCGAACCGGTAGATATTTTATTGATCGACACCGCGGCGGGTCTATCGGACAGCGTCGTCAGCTACACGCGTGCAGCGCGCGAGGTGATCGTCGTGGTTTGCGATGAACCGGCCTCGATAACCGATGCTTACGCGATGGTCAAGGTCATGAATCGGGATTACGGAGTGGAACGTTTTCACGTGCTTGCAAACCAGGCGCATGGCGCCCAGCAGGGGCGCGAGCTTTACAACAAGCTGGCGCGTGTTTCGCAGAAGTTTCTCGATGTAACGCTCGACTTTTTAGGCAGCGTTCCCTATGACGATTGTTTAAAGAAAGCGGTGCAAAAACAAAAAGCCGTGGTCGAAGCCTTTCCGCGCAGTCCTTCTGCAATGGCATTTAAACAGGTCGCTAAGAAGACCCAGCAATGGCCGACCCCGAGCAACATGGAAGGGCATCTCGAGTTCTTTATCGAGCGTCTCGTCAATTACAGCTCGCAGGAAGATCGCCTATGAATGGACACGCGATGTATGCCGAAGTAGAAAATCTGGACGAGAAGGACCAGATAGTTCGCCATGCATCGCTGGTCAAAAGAATTGCCTACCATTTGCTCAACCGGTTACCACCGACGGTGCAGATCGATGATCTTATCCAGGCCGGTATGGTTGGTTTGCTCGAAGCAGCCAGCAATTTCGACGCCGAGATGGGCGCCAGTTTCGAAACCTTTGCCGGAATTCGTATCCGCGGTTCGATGATCGACGAGATTCGCCGCTCGGACTGGACGCCACGCTCGGTACATCGCAAGTTTCGCTCGGTGTCCGAGGCGATTCGCAAAATTGAAAATGAAACCGGCGAGGATGCAAAAGACGCCGATGTTGCATCGGCGCTCGGGATTAGCCTCGGGGACTATCACCAGATTCTAATCGATTCATCATCCTCGCGTATTTACAGTATCGATACGATGGAGGAAAACACGCAGGATTCAGCGATTCCGAGTTCGTCGGAGATTACGCCTGAAGAAGCCTTCAGCCAGTCCGAATATCAACAGCAACTGGCCGAGGCAGTTCGCCAATTACCGGAAAAAGAACAACTGGTCATGTCGCTGTACTACGACGATGAGCTTAATTTTCGCGAGATTGGTGAGATCCTCGATGTCACCGAATCCAGGATCTGCCAGTTGCATGGCCAGGCCCTGCTGCGGATTAAAGCACGCATGTCCGAGTGGAATGCGCATGAATAAAGATATCAATATCCTGATTGTCGATGACTTTTCAGCCATGCGCGAGATTATCAGGAACTTGTTGCACGAACTTGGTTTCGACAATACCTCCGAGGCAGACGATGGACAGACCGCGTTACCGATGCTGAAGACAGGTAAATTCGATTTCCTGGTAACCGACTGGAGCATGCCCGACATGGATGGATTGGCGCTGCTCAAGACAGTGCGTGCCGACGAACAACTCAGTGATCTGCCGGTGTTAATGGTTACTGCCGAGGCCAAGCGTGAACAAATCGTTGATGCTGCCGAGGCCGGCGTTAATGCCTATATTGTCAAGCCTTTCACCGCGGAGACGCTGAAAGAAAAAATCGACAGGATTTTTCAACCGACAGAAAAATCGTAAATCATTGAATTTTTTGAGATTAACTTTTTTGGAGAACGGTCGATAAGGATATATAAGGAGAAGGTGCGGGTTCGCGGTAGCAGAAAAGCTTGCGCGGTGCACTCGTACCAGGAGAAAGATTTGTAAAATGTCCGACCCGCTAATCAAATCGGTGAACCAGACGCCACGGGTTCGCGATGCCCTCAACAAACCTGAGCCTCAAAAAAAGCAGAAACCCCGGCAGCAAAAGAAAAACCAGCAGCAAAAAGATTCGCAACGAATCATCGATACCTACGCCTGAGTTCAGGATATCAACTACCCCAACAGGGCAGGTTCCGGCATTGCCGATTGCGACACCGCCGGCCTGGTTTTAATGCGTCGTGGGAACCGTGTAAATTTCGTAATACTGCCTGGATAACTTCCGGGCATCGTTGATTTGCCTGGCAGACATGTGCGATTCAATTCTCTTCAGCTTTAATAATGCCCTGCGCGAGTGTTGCGATGCCGATACCTTGCACCAGGCGTAAGCCTTGATGTAATTCTGCGCAACGCCGGTACCGCGTGCATACATGCTGCCCAATCGGTGTTGTGCCCGGCGGTAACCTTTTTTTGCCGACTGCGAGTACCATTGAAACGCGGATCTATAGTCGCGTGCTCTATTATCTTTTTCGAACATTTCGGCGAGTTCAAACTGGGTGATGCAGGTACGGTCTTCGGCATACATGACCATGATGATATTCCTCCTTGGATCTGTTTATTTTCGGCAGGAAATCGCACCCGAAAAGTTAATGCATGCCAGCACATAATTCTGTGATTGACTTAACAAACTATCTTGACCATACCCTGAAAATTTTCTCAGCCCGCAATTTACTTTAACGCGTGCCTTAATGCAGCTATGTGCTCCGGACCAAGACCGCAGCAACCCCCGACCATGCGCACGCCAGCGTCGACCCAGCCCTCAGCAACCTCCACAAGCGCGTCGGGTTTGATTATGTCGACAAACTGCCAGTTAGGCATGGTGAAGTATCCGGATTCCGGGTACACGCCGATGGGACCATTCCAGTATTGCTTCAGGATGATGAGTGCCTCGTCTACATCGGGAACCGGCGTGTGCATGATATTCATCATCATGGCCGGGTAAGCGGACAGCGCTTTGACAAGGTCTTCGAAATCGAGTGCTGCGTCGTCGAATACCGCCAAAGTCGGGCACCCCTGGTGCCGTCTTGCGCTCATGCCGATCCAGACAGGTGTATCGAATTCCAGCACCGCATCGATAGCGGCAATCGAGAATTCGATTTGCTCACACATTTCCAGCGCAATCAGGTCGACACCCGCTTCCACCAGGATTTCCGCTTGCTCCCGCGTCGAGCGACCCACGGCTTCGGGTTGGTGCCATTTGGGAACGTCGGTAGGCGCCCATTCACAAATTGATCCGGCTATGGCAACTGGAACCTGAGCTGCGTTGTCACGCGCCTGTTGCGCCAGCCTGACTGCCTTGAGATTGATGTCCCTGACGTAATCGCCCAGCCCGCCGGGCTCCAGCATATGGCGTGCGGCGGCAAAGGTATTGGTAATAATGACTTCGGCACCCGCGCTAATAAAAGCTTCATGGACCTGCAATATGGCGTCCGGGTGAGACATTACCGAGCGTCCGCTCCAGACCTTGTCATCCATCGGCACGCCTGATCTTTCGAGTTCAGTTCCCATGCCACCATCGATGATCAACGGTGCACCGGCCCCGTTGACTCGATCCTCGAGCCAGGAGATATCAGCGTTCATTGGCTGCTGTTTTCATGGTTGGATAAGATAACAGTATTGCCAGGTGAGTTTTATATTTAATTGCCCGGCGAGCTTTTGACTCGTGGAATAGGATGTTTCCCGAGGATTACCAGGTATGCTGCCGATCAGGATTCGTCATTCAGGTGCGGGATCTGGGCGCTCGCTTCAGAATGCATCTGGATATCATCCATGAATTCCTTGTGTTTACCGGATAACCGGTAGGCGAAAGTCAGAATTTCCGCAATCACCACATAGAGCGCTTCGGGCACATGATCGCCGAGGTCGATCTGGTCCAGCACCAGGGCCAGTTCATTATCTTTTTGAATCGGAATATTGGCTTCATGCGCCAGCCTTAATATCTGATTTGCAATTTCATCGTGACCTTTGGCAGTAACCAATGGCGCCTGTTTGCCATCGTATTCGAGCGCTATCGCAAATTTCGGAAGCTTATTCACGCTGTCAGGCCTCGATATCGATGAGTGACTCTGAATAACCTGTCCTCGCCGGGGGCGGGGTCTTGGCAGGAGCCCCGGGGAAGCTATGGAATTCACAGTTTGTGAAGCCGGCATTGAATAATTGTTGTTTCAATTCCGGTAGTGCCTGATCGATTAGATTTCGAGTCTGGTCCTGGTCCGAGTAAAAGCTTGCGGATAAGGCCTGATCCTCGAGAAACAGGTGACAGGCAATCGGTCCCAGGCCTTCAAATTCGAAACTTAATCGAATGTCCCAGCCATTATCGTTATCTTGCGATGATTGGCCGCGCTGCGAGAGGTCTATCTGAATCGGTTTGACTTCCTGCTTTTCCAGGAAAGGCAGCACCAGGCTTAGCGACAGGGGCTGCTGGGTTTCCTGCTGCAAGCCAAGCGAGGCACGTTGCAACAGGTTTTGCGACAGTGATTGCTCGACCAGTTTTATGCCGTCTCGAACGTACTGCTGCAGAATGTCCTGCGCATGGGTCTTGGCTTTGGGTGCGTCTTCGCCTGCGGCTACTTTGAGCTTGAGCTGAATTGTGTCGGTCAATTCGCGACTGAATGATGTCTCGCTGAGCAGCTTGTTTAACGATTTGACAGAGTCAATCGTTGGCGTCAAATTCACTTTTGCTTTTGGTCTGCGAATCAGGTTTGCAAATTCAAACCACTGCTTTATCTGGTTGACGTTCATTTCGGCAAGACGCGGTACCCATTGAAGCAGCATTTGTAATGTGGTCGGGGTGCTGGCGGCGGCAGACGGTTTACCTGCCTGGGAAGTATTGCCCTGGGTCTGGGGCGATTGCGAAATGGTAACCGGTTGACGATCGGCGGCAATAACCCGGGGTTCGATGGTCGGCCTGCCGCTTTCTGCAGCAACAGCAGCGGGTTTTAACTTTTCGCCATTGGCGGCAATAGTACCTGAATTCACCTGGTCATTGATCGTTGCACCCTGGTTACTGGAATGGATAGCGGGGCGCGCTGCAGTTGTCTTTGAGATCGATTCCGAAACAACGGGTTTGACGACTGTAACGGGATCAACTGACTTGTTGCCTGATTTATTTATTTGTCGCAGCAGGGCATTTATCTGGCGACTATTCGCGGCCGGTGCGGTGTTCATTTCTGCCTGGGGTTTCTCTGACCCCGATATTGCGGTCGGCGATATTTTCGCTGGCTTGGTGACGATTGAACTGGCCGGAATTTCAGGTTTTGAAACTGCACGGGCCGCGTCTGCAATGGGCAAGGCTTGTCTCAAAGCCGTGTGTGTTACCGGTCGTGATTCTGTAAGTGCGCCTTCACCCCTGGCAGGATTCTGGGCGAGGTTAGTTACCGGCACGGTCTTCGTTGCGGGAACGATTACCGCCTTGTTTACTAGGTTTAAGAGTTTAACCAGGCTCGCAGGACCTGGATCGGACTGGCGCGGTACCAATTGCTTGAGCAAGGCCTTGTAAATCATCTTTCGATCGACAGGGGTAATTTCTATGGTTGTTTTGGCATTGTTCTGCTTCAGGCTGATCAATTGATCCCGGGCGATGCCAGGTTGGCGTGGCAGGGTCAGGATTTGCTCGGCAAGCCTGATTTCGATGCGCTGGGCCACGATCCTGGTAACCACGGCAAGTACCGGCTGGTCAGTCGGGAGCGCACGACTCAAGCGCAGGTTTTGATCGCTAGTCAGTATCATTGGCCCCGTTTGTTTCGGGCTGGCCTTAAGCACCGGATTTTGTTCGCTGCCACCCAGGCGCAAGTTGAGTTGATCGCCAACCTTATAGTTCAATGAATTGGAGGTGAGGATGTCACCGAGACGGCTGCTTAACAGCAGCTTGTCCTGCAAAACCTTGATTACTTCGGCCTCGATCGTTCCAGCTGCTTTAAGCTGTGCCAACAAATCGCCGTTTTGGGGAACGGGGGGCCGGCTGGTTAGTGAATCGCTGAGACTTTTAATGTCCATACTGGCAATTTTTTTCCACCCCGGGTATCAAGCTGCCGTTTGATCGGTTGACATCGGACCCAAAATGCCGGAATCGGCACCGGAACTCTTGGGGAAGCGTTATAAATACGCCATCTGGATCAGTATTCGGCCGTTCTGGTAAGTTCTTGAGGCAGTTTCACAGCGGAATTTTCCGTTTTGTCAGTAAAATTCGACAAAAAATTGCCATTTTTTGATACTCAAACCAACTAAATCTTCTAAGTGTTTGAATTATATATAGTTTGTAGATTGGCACGCATTTAGCATGTAATTACCCATATGAAGCAGTTAAGACATGTGGGAGCAATCCATGGCGCAGACAATTCAACTAGTTAATAGTGCTAAAACGGTGTCACAGCCTCCAGCGCAAGTGGTCGCATTGGACCCTCGGCCGGATGGCAAGGGGTCGAACGACAAAAAATATATCCGCGTATTGCAGATATCGGATCTGTTGTCGCGCTACCTCGAAATCCCCCAGATTATCGAGGCATTCACGGCTGAAATTGCAAGCGAGATTGATTTTTGCGGATATGAATTCAGTTGCGCCGATACTGCGACCAATATCGAACATGGCCAGAGAGCAGGTTTTGCCGCGTGTTACCGGCTCAATATGCAAAACCAGCTACTGGGTGAAATTACCCTCTATAAGCGCACCAGTTTTAATAGCCACGAGCTTTGTGAGCTAGAAGATTTGCTGTGTTCATTGATTTACCCGATTAAAAACGCCCTGATGTACCAGGTTGCCCTCAAGTCGTCTTACCAGGATCCGTTGACCGGCTTGAACAATCGTACTTCGATGGAGAAGAATCTTCCGCGGGAAATAGAGCTGGCTAAACGTCATCGACAGTCGATGGCAATTCTGGTCATGGATCTCGACGGCTTCAAGCAGATCAACGATAGCTGTGGCCATGACGTTGGTGACCAGGTGCTGCGTGAAGTCTCCAAAGTAATCAGCAACGCGGTACGTAACACGGATCTCGTCTATCGCTATGGCGGTGATGAATTTGTCGGTGGCCTGGCACAGACTGATATCCACGGCGCGGTCGATGTTTGCGAACGTATTCGTACCAGCATCGATGAACTCAACCTGGACGGATGCGGCGCTTCCGGCCGGGTTCAGATCAGCATCGGTATCACCCTGGTGCGTCACAGTGACAATTTCTGGAGCGCTTTCAAGCGTGCCGATAAAGCACTGTACCAGGCAAAAGTAAACGGCAAAAACCAGATCATCATCTGTTAAAAATCTGCCAATCCTGACCAGGTTTCGAATAAAGCCGAGAATAAGAACTATATTCAGGTTACGGTGCGCTTACCGATCCCGAGTTTCACCTTAAATTTCACCCGGAAAGTCGCCAGAATTAGAGAGGCGGGACTATTCAATGGCTATGATACTGGCAGTGGACGATTCTTCCACGATGAGGCAAATGCTATCCATCACGCTGCAAAATGCAGGTCACCAGGTGATCCAGGCCGAGGATGGGATGGTTGCCCTCGATATTGCCCGTGAGCACAAATTTGACCTGGTCATTACCGATGTTCGTATGCCAAATATGGATGGCATCACGCTGGTTTCAGAATTGCGCAAGTTACCCGGGTTTGAAGCAACACCACTGCTGGTGCTGACCACGGAATCAGCTGCCAGTAAGAAGCAGTCAGGCAAGGCGGCAGGTGCGACCGGTTGGATCGTCAAGCCCTTCAACAAGGCGCAGTTGTTAAAGGTGATAACAACCGCGCTGAATTGAGCCCCGACTCGCTTCGATCGAATTAAACCTATGCTGAACTAAATGCATGGCAGATCTTTGAAAATCTTGGTTAGAGTCTGAATATGGTCTATAAAATATGATTGTTGATGAACCAGCTGCAGGTCTACCAGCGTCGTCTGTCAGGGTAGCGTTCGTATTTTCGATAACGCAGATCAAACGATCTCAATTCTCGCTGGACCTTGGCTGCATTGAAATGGTTTAATCACCGCGGGCTTGAATTAGGAAAGAGGTAACAGCAATGGGTATAAATATGACGGTTTCCGATGACGATGGCAAAGTAACTATCGCAGTAACCGGCAAATTCGATTTTCAACTTTACGACGAGTTTCGTGCCTCCTATGCCGATACCGCGGGTAATGGTACCGCGTATGTGATAGATTTATCTGATACCGAATACCTGGATAGTTCAGCACTCGGTATGTTGTTATTGCTGCGCGAACATGCGGGTGGAGAATCGTCAAGTATCGAAATAACTCAAGCCTCCCCTGAAGTGCGCAAAATTCTCGATGTTGCGAATTTCGGAAAACTATTCAAACTTTAAAGGACTCGTGAATGATCGACTACGCTGAAAAACGGGACTTTCTGCGCATGCCTATCGATTGCGAGTTGAGTTTTTCGAAGGCCGGCAGCTCCAGGCAGTACCAGGGCAGCGTCATCAATCTCAGCAGCAAGGGAATCCTGTTTACCTCCAATGAAAAGTTTGATGAAGGAACTCAACTGGATATCGTTTTAACGCCCAGCAACTCGGCCACGGCGCCCATAGAGGCAGCGGGGATTGTTACCCGCGTTGGCGGTAACGACGTATTGTTCGAGATCGCCTGCACAATCGGGGTAATTAAAAGCTAGTCTACGCTGTAATGTGATTCGACATAGTTTTTTACCAGATCAATAAACTCCCCGGCAATATTATCCCCTTTAAGGGTAACGGTTTTTCGACCATCTTCGTAAACCGGCGCAACCGGTTGTTCCCCGGTGCCGGGCAGGCTGATACCGATGTTGGCGTGCTTGCTTTCACCCGGACCATTAACCACACATCCCATGACGGCAACCTGCATTGACTCCACCCCCGGAAACTTGTGTTTCCAGTCGGGCATCGACTGGTCGAGTTCCTGCTGAATCTGTTTGGCTAGCACCTGGAAGTACTCACTGGTGGTACGACCACAACCCGGGCAGGCGGTTACACTCGGAGTAAACGAACGCAAACCCAGTGACTGTAATACCTGTTGAGCCACTTTGACTTCGCGTTCACGGGTTGCGCCGGGCTCGGGTGTCAGCGAGACGCGAATCGTATCGCCAATGCCCTGGTTTAGCAGAATCGCCAGCGCCGCACTCGACGCGATGACACCCGGATCACCCATGCCGGCCTCGGTCAGACCGAGGTGCAGCGCATATTGACAGCGCTGCGCCAGGGTTTGATAGACGTCGATAAGATCCGGTACGCGGCTCATTTTGCAGCTGATAACGATGTGATCGGCCGGGAGGCCGATCTCCTCGGCAAAAGCCGCGCTACCAAGCGCGGACTCGATGACTGCCTGGCGGTTGATCATTGTCAGTGACAGCGGGTCGGCCAGGTTGGCATTACGGGTTAGCATATTTGCCAGCAGGTTCTGATCGAGGCTACCCCAGTTAACCCCGATCCGAACCGGCTTGTCGTAGCGACAGGCGATTTCAATCATCTCACTGAATTGCTTGTCGCGTTTCTTGCCATGCCCGACATTGCCCGGGTTGATACGGTACTTGGCAAGCGCGCGTGCGCAGGCGTCATGCTGGCTGAGCAGTTTATGGCCATTGAAGTGAAAGTCACCGATAACGGGTACCCGGCAATCCTCGGCATCCAGCTGATCAATAATATGCGGTACGGCGCGCGCCGCTTCATCGTTATTAACGGTTATTCGTACCAGTTCCGATCCGCTTTCATGTAACAGCTTGACCTGCGCTACCGTCGCGGTGATATCGGCGGTATCGGTATTCGTCATCGATTGCACCACGATCGGTGCGTCGCCGCCAATGAAGACGCCGGAAACGTTGACATTATGCCTGGTGCTGCCTGGACTCATGAAAGATTGTCTGCGATTTGAAGGTTGTTAATAGTAAAGAACATTGCTCGACAGTGAAAGAATTATGCCCACCTGTTGTGAATCCGCTAAGCGAAATCAATTCGAGGGCTTTTGTCACTTTTAGCTGGCTGCCACATCTAAGTTTCGTAACGGCAGCAAAACATTTAGAATTCCAGCCTGTTTTGACTGGAACTGCCGTGCTTAACCAGGTAACCGTAATTGCCTTTGACCTTGACGATACCCTCTGGCCGTGCATGCCGACGATACGTCGTGCCGAGGAAACGCTTTACCAATGGCTGCAGCAACACTATCCGCGCATCACCGAGCAACTTGATCCGGAAAAAATGGTCGAGTATCGTCGTGAATTTAGCGCGCGCTCGCAGCACTACGCGGTAGATATGACCGCGATGCGTTGCGATTTCCTCGAACACCTGGGTGAAATCCATGATTACGACGGCGAACAGGTTTCCAAGCAGGGGTTTGATATTTTTTTCGAGGCGCGCCAGCAGGTCGATTTTTACGACGACGTTTTACCCTGTCTGCATCGACTCAAGCAGAAATTCCGTCTTGGTTCCATCACCAACGGTAATGCCAGTGTCCCACATGTTGGACTCGGTGAATTGATCGAGCATGCGGTCAGTGCTTCGGACCTGATGGTGGCGAAACCGGATCGCTTGATCTACCAGCATTTAGCCGAGCGTTTCGAGGTCTCCCCGGATGAAATTGTCTATGTTGGCGATCACCCGGTTTACGATGTAGTTGGAGCCCTTGAAGCCGGTTATCACGCGGTCTGGGTCAACCGCGAAAACCTCCCGTGGCCGCATCATTCACCCGCACCCGATTACGAAATAGCAGATTTGCACCAGCTTGAGGCATTGCTCAGTGATTAAAAATCTGGATCATTTTGGTTTCAATCTTCTGTGCCAGCAGTGGTTGCGCGATAGCGGTCGGATGAATACCGTCGGCCTGCATTAACGCGGGATCGCTGGCCGCAATTCCATCGAGAAACCTGGCCAAATAATGAATCTCAAATTCAGCAGCGATAGATTCGAATATTTGCTGGAAGCGGTTATTGTAGGCAGCCCCGAAATTTGGCGGCATGCGCACCCCGATCAGCAGCACCGTTATTGACTGGGACTCGGCGAGCTGTACCATCTGCCGCAGGTTTTCCGTGCTCTGCTCGAAATTCAGTCCGCGCAACCCGTCATTGCCACCGAGCTCGATAATCAGGTGGGTGGGTTGATGTTCCGCCAGCAATCCGGGCAGGCGTTGCAAACCGCCATAAGTTGTTTCCCCACTAATGCTGGCATTAACAACGCTTGTTTGCGGAAAACTTGCCCTTATATTGGAGCTGAACAACTGCGCCCAGCCCTGGTCTACCGGTATATTATGGGCGGCGCTCAAACTGTCGCCTAGAATCAGGATACGTGCGCTGGTTTGATTCGCATAACCGCTGGTTTGAAGGCCCAGCAACAAGAACAGGACCATGACTGAAGATAATTTCTGCATCGCTTTGAAGCAGGTTGGCAAGACCGTTGATACTCCTAATGGAAAGCTCGACATCCTAGACAATATTTCTCTCGATGTTAAGTACCAGGAGGCCGTTGTCATCAAGGGTGCCTCCGGTTCCGGCAAAACCACGCTACTGGGTTTGATGGCAGGTCTCGACCAGGCCAGCAACGGCGATGTGATCCTGTTCGGCGAGAACCTGACGCATCAAAATGAAGAGCAGCGCTCCTCGATTCGGGCGGGCAAGGTTGGTTTCGTGTTCCAGTCGTTTCATTTGGTGCAAGGGGCGACCGCGGCGCAAAATGTCATGTTGCCGCTCGAACTGTCCGGCATGGACGATGCCCAGCAACGGGCTATCGCCAGCCTGCAACAGGTGGGGCTGGAAACTAAAACCGATACCCTGGTCGAGCACCTTTCGGGTGGGGAGCAGCAGCGGGTTGCGATAGCCCGGGCTTATGCAACCAATCCCAAGGTATTGTTTGCCGATGAACCCACGGGTAATCTCGATGCAGTCACCGGTCGCCAGATTACGGATTTAATGTTCCATCTGCGCGACCAGTCCGGAACAACGCTGGTGCTGGTTACGCATGAACAGGAATTGCTGGAACGCGGGGATCGCCAGATTTTAATCGAGTCCGGAAAACTCTTAACCAATTGATATGCCATGAAGGTTAAACGCGCCACTATCCATTCCTACTGGTTAATGTTTATTGCCACCGTGATCACCGTTGGCATCGTTACTTCCAGCCAGTTGATTACAGATCGCATCGGTTTGTTACTCGACCGCCAGGCGAGTGAATTGCTGGCGGCCGACATGGTCATCGTGTCCAGTAACGAGTTTGCAGGCGATTATCGCGAACAGGCCCGCAAGCAGGGCCTGCAGATCAGTCAAAGTGTCAGTCTTCGCACCGCTATTTTTATCGATGATAACCCGCGCCTGGTTGAATTAAAGGCGGTCGATGAATCTTACCCGTTGCGCGGCAAACTGGAACGGGCCGGGGAAATCACCGGAGAACGAACAGCCACCACGGAGATACCCTCGCGCGGTGAAGTCTGGGTCGACACCAAGCTCACCCAGCTTGTCGGCACAAAATTAAGCCTGGGCGAACAATCGCTGGAGGCCCGCTGGTTATTGACCTATGAGCCAGATCGGGGCGGAGCTATTTTCAACCTGGCACCGCGGGTGCTGATGAATATTGCCGACCTGTCCGATACCGGTCTCGTGGTACCGGGTAGCCGGGTTCGTTACCGCATGATGTTCGCCGGGGCACAGGCGGATTTAAATCGCTTCAAATCCTGGCTTAGCGCTAATCTGAAAGCCGGGGAGGAAGTCCAGGATCTTGAAAATGCCCGACCCGAAATGCGCCAGGCGCTGGAACGCACGCGTAAATTTTTTGCACTTTCGATCGTATTAACGCTTGTAATCGCGATGGCCGCCATCGCAATCACGGCGCGTTACACCGCCAACCAGGAGGCCCCCAAGGTGGCGATGCTGCGGGCCTTCGGAATTTCGCAGTTCAGCCTGCTCAAGTATTACCTGCGTCAGCTGGGTGCGCTCTGGATTGCGGCAACCGTCGTCGGCGTGCTGGTTGGCTGGTTTACCCAGTTCCCGTTACAGTGGGCACTGGATGGGTGGTTTGGCCGGACACTGCCACAGGTCTATGGTTTCAGGCCCTACCTGACGGCGTCTCTGGTAGGGTTGCTGGCACTGGCGGGCTTCTCGCTACCTTACCTGATCAACGCGACCGCAACCCCACCGATGCAGGTGTTACGTAGCGGCGGTAATCGGCGCTCCTGGATGCGGGGACTGTTGATATCAGGCAGCGCAATCGTTGCCGTGTTCGTGGTCCTGGTGATACTGATGCAAAGCTCGATACTGGCTGTGGCCACGCTCGCGCTGGTGCTGACCTGCGCCCTGGTACTGCCGCTGATCCTGACATGGATGGTGAAAATTCTGCTGGTTTCGTCGAGGCGGCGTTTCTGGTTGCGGCAGTATTTACTGAGTCGGTTACAGGCAACCTCGCGCGGTGCGATTTACGTCATGTCCGGGTTCAGCCTGGTGCTGATCGCGATACTTTTGATCGCCGTGGTCAAGGATGAACTGGTCGGTGAATGGGAGGCGCAGTTACCCGAGAATATTCCAAATTATTTCCTGATCAATATTCGCAGCCAGGACGTGGACGGAATCAGGTCGTTTTTGCAGGCCCATCAAATCGAGGCGTCGACGCCTTATGCGCTGGTAAGGGCCAGGATGTCGCAAATCAATTCGGTGGATGTCGACAAGATAAAATTTTCTCATCCGGGAGCTTCCCACTCGGTAACGCACACTTACAACATGACCTACGCCGATGAAATACCGGATCAAAACAAGATTGTCGAGGGCCAGTGGCTCAACCAAAATCCGGGGCTGCCGCAAGTGTCGGTGGAACAGGGTATGGCTGAAAAACTTGATTTGAAACTCGGTGACCAACTGACGATGACCGTCGGCAGCAAGGTTCTGCAAGCCGAGATCACCAGTATCCGTTCGGTTGTCTGGGAAAATTTCAAACCTAATTTTTACCTGATTACAGAATCGGGATTGCTCGAATCATTCCCCCAAACCTGGTTGTTGAGCGCCCTGATCGCGGATCACAACAAGGCCGACCTCAAGCAGTTGTTGAAAACCTACCCTTCGATCACGTTGCTCGATATCAGCGAGTTGATGGCGCGCGTGCGCGCGATTGTCGACAAGGCCACGGTGGCATTACAGTTTTTCTTCCTGTTTGCGTTGGCCTCGGCAACCATCGTGTTGCTGGCGGCGATACAAACCGGTAAACACGAGCGCGAAATTGAATCTTCGCTGCTGCGTGCCCTGAGCGCACATACCAGCCAGCTGTACCGGGTGCATGTGTTTGAATATACCCTGATGGGTGCGCTGATTGGCTTTTTCTCGGCCTGTTTCGCGAGCCTGGCCGGTTGGGCAATCAGTGTCTATTTCTTCAACATAGAGTTTCAGCTATCACCCACGGTGTGGATATACAGCCTGGTTTCGGCCTGCCTCGTGCTGACACTGGCCGGTACGATGGTAAGCCGCAGGGTTTATAATATTTCACCGATGAAAATTTTGCGCTCCTGACCCGCTGAATCGTGAATTCCATCTCCGATAAGCAATTTGTTGCCGCAGTTACCAGTCAGATTGGCTGGGACGAGAAGCTTGCCGGTGCGATGGATTATGCGAGCGCTGTCAAACACGAAAACAAGAGCCTGCCCAGCAGCATCGATGTTGCCCGGCGGGTGCTGGACCTGGGTAATGATCGTGACGCGGTAATTGCGACCCTGCTGAGTGATCCCGCGCTGCGTGATGTACTTGATATCAAGAAAATCGAAACCGAGTTTGGCAAAAAAATTGCCCAGTTGACGCAGGGGGTAAACAAGCTGAATACCCTGAAGGAGGGGACGCAGGCGCGCATCAATACCCCTGAACAGGCCGAAAAGTTGCGGCGGCTGCTGATGGCAATTATCAGCGACGTGCGCGTGATGCTGATCAAGTTATGTTACCGCGTGGAACGATTACCACTGCTAAAACATGATGACTACGAGCAGCGTCGATGGATTGCCCAGGAAACGCTCGATATATTCGCACCGCTGGCCAATCGCCTGGGTATGGGACTGCTCAAGTGGGAGCTTGAAGACCTGGCTTTTCGAGCACTGGAACCCCAGGCTTACAAACGTATCGCCAGGCTGTTGGAGGAAAAACGCAGCGAACGCGAGGCCTTTATCGAAAAGTTTATTGCGCGCCTCAAGGAACTGTTGGCAGAGCAGAAACTCGACGCGAAGGTGCAGGGCCGCGTCAAGCATATCGTCAGTATCTGGCGCAAGATGCAACGCAAGAACCTTGAGTTTCATGAACTGTTTGATGTGCGCGCGGTGCGGATACTGGTTGATTCGGTAGCCGATTGCTACGCGGTACTGGGTGTCGTGCACACGACCTGGCAGCATATTCCCGCCGAGTTCGATGACTATATCGCCAACCCCAAGGAAAACGGGTACCAGTCACTGCATACCGCAGTGGTCGCCGACGACGGCAAGATCGTCGAAGTCCAGATTCGTACCGTTGAAATGCATGAAAATTCCGAACTCGGCGTTGCCTCGCACTGGCGCTACAAGGAAGGTGCGAGACTTGATCAGCGCATGGAATCCAATATTGCGCAGATGCGTGACTTGTTGCAGGGCTCTGCCGAAGAGGTATCGGATGCTATTTCAGAAATATCGACTGAGCTATCCAATGATCGGGTCTACGTGTTTACGCCAAGCGGACAAATTGTCGATATTTCGCAGGGTGGAACCCCGCTTGATTTTGCCTATAGCATTCACTCGGAGGTCGGCCATCGTTGCCGGGGAGCCAAGGTCAACGGGCGTATTGTCAACCTGACAACGGTTTTAAAAACGGGTGATGAAGTTGAAATTCTGACCACCAAGGAGAGTCGTCCCAGTCGCGACTGGATGAACAAGAACCTGGGTTTCATCAAGTCAGCGGGAACGCGGTCCAAGGTTCGCAACTGGTTCAACCATCAGGATTTCGAACAAAACCTGCTGGATGGTAAAACGATCTATGATCGAATTTTGAGTAAGTACTCGATTCATAATGCGAATTTAAAAGACCTGGTAGCGCATTTTAAACGCAAGGATGCGGACCAGTTTTTTGCCGACATCGGTCGCGGATTGATAACTTCAGCGCAGATCCTGGGGTACCTGCAAACCGAACCCGAGCAGGATCCTTTCAGGAAAATTAAAAAAGAAACCAGGCCCCCGACCTCCAGGGATGAAGTCAGCATTCATGGTGTCGGTAACCTGATGACCCAGTTTGCGCAATGCTGTAAACCCGTGCCGGGCGATTCGATTATTGGTTTCATAACGCTTAACAGCGGTATTTCGATACACAAGCGCAGTTGTTCGAACATTCTCGCTTTGCCGGAGGAGAAGCGTCCGCGCCTGATCGAAGTTGAATGGGGCCATCAAAACGGTTCGGTATACCCGGTTGAAATTACCATGACCGCCTACCAGCGCACGGGCCTGATGCAGGATATCAGTACAATTCTGGCAAACCTGAAGGTTAATCTGCTGAACATCAATTCCAACACCAACCAGGCGGAGCAGATGGTCTATACCCGTCTTACCATGGAAATTCACAGCGTTGATGAGCTGGTGCTTATTATTGACAAGCTATCACAATTGCCTAATGTTCAAGACGTCAAGCGAATCGCCTGAAGGGCAGCAGGTAACGACAGTGGCAGCGGGAGAAAACAAGACAGTAGTCAATCGGCGTTTTTGTATAGCCCCGATGATGGACTGCTCGGACCGACACTCGCGTTTTTTTCTACGCCTGTTTTCTGATCGAGTCCTGCTGTATACCGAGATGATTACCGCGGCGGCTGTGTTGCATGGCGATCGTGATCATCTGCTCGGATTCAACGAGGAAGAACACCCGTTAGCCGTTCAACTCGGTGGTTCCGATCCGGAACAGCTATTCCGCGCCGGCCGGATTTGTGCCGAATTCGGTTACGATGAAATCAATTTGAATTGTGGATGTCCCAGTGACAGGGTCCAGTCCGGCAGTTTCGGTGCCTGTTTGATGAAGGATCCGGCGTTGGTGGCTGACTGCGTGGCGGCACTAAGGTCGGCAACATCTCTACCGGTTACGGTGAAGCACCGGACCGGTATTGACCAGCAGGATGATTACGAAATTTTCGCCGGCTTCGCCGGGGCCCAGATCGACGCCGGGGCACAGGCGCTCGTGGTGCATGCCCGCAATGCCTGGTTGCAGGGGCTCAGTCCGAAACAAAACCGGGAAATTCCACCGCTGAAGTATGACTGGGTTTACCAGCTCAAACAGGATTTCCCGGATCACGAGATAATCATTAATGGCGGAATCAAAACGCTTGAAGCCTGCCGCCAGCATTTGCTTCATGTCGATGGCGTCATGCTGGGTCGTGAGCCCTACCAGAATCCCTACCTGCTGCATAATGTTGACCAGGTGATTTTCGATCAGCCAAAGGCGGAAGTTCCGAGTCGTATCGCAATGCTGCATCGGGTATATCCCTACATCGAGCAGCAGCTAGGGCAGGGTATGCCATTAACCCACATGGTGCGCCATATAATCGGTTTATTTCACGGCGAGCCCAATGCGCGGCGCTGGCGCCGTTACTTGAGCGAAAACGCCCATCGTAAAAAAGCGGATATCGAAATACTCTACGAGGCTGAGCGGCTGGTAAGCTGAAGCGATCCGATGCGAAAAAATCTGCGCTACTTGATCCTGTTGCTAATACTGCTGTTGGTGGCGGTTAACGAGGCATTGAACAAAACACGCTCGACCAGCTGGGAGAACCCGCTTTGGGTCAGGATTTACGCGGTGAATGGGGATGGCCGTGAGGCAACCGAAAAATATATAGATTCACTCGAGACGGACAGCTTTAAAACCATGGAAAAATTCGTCAACCGTGAGGCCAGGCGTTACGGAATCAAAATCGATGCGATCGATGTCGAGTATAATGGACAGCTGCAGTCGGGGCCGCCGCAGCCCCCCAATGGTCAAAGCCTGCTGGGGAACATCTGGTGGAGTTTGAAGTTCAGGGCCTGGGCCGCTTATCGAGCCTGGAACAGCGACGGCGACGCAGGCGATATTGAGCTATTTGTCAGCTACTACGATATTGCAACCACGCAATCACTGCGCCATTCCGTCGGTCTGCAAGGTGGGCTCATCGGCATCATTAACGCCTTCGCCGACAAGTCCTATCGGGGCTCTAACGAAGTAGTTATTGCGCATGAATTCATGCATACCCTCGGTGCGTCGGATAAATATGCCCCCGATAACCAACCGATACTTCCGCAGGGTTATGCCGAGCCCGGGCGCATTCCCCTTTTTCCGCAGCAAAAGGCTGAACTAATGGGGGGCCGGATCCCGCTTTCGATGCAGGACTCGAGGATGCCCGAATCGTTGAACCAGGTTGTGGTTGGAATATATACCGCCGCCGAAATCAATTGGACTGCAGAGTAGTTGTCAATTGTTGCGCAGATAGACATAACTGGCGCCTGCGGCACCATCGCGTGGCAGGGCGGGGCACCAGGCGAGAACCTGTGAGTGTCTTGCCAGCCAGCGCTGCACCAGCGGTTTGAGTACGGCATCGCTTTGCGAACGATAACCCTGGCCGTGGATAATTAAGACCATCCTGTATCTTTGCTGCAGAGCGTCGTTTAAAAACAATTCCAGCGTTTCCAATGCCTCCACCTGTCGGTAGCCGTGTAAATCGATTCTGCTTTCAGGCCGGATCGTGCCCTGTTTCATTTTACGCTGTAACTTTTTTTGTAAACCAGAATTGAAATGCGTATCCCGTGCCGGTGTGGACTCGTCAGGAAAGTCTGCCTGTTGCCATTCGATAGCTGGAGTTCTTGTGCCGGGGGCCGGTTTTTTGCGACTGCGCTGTTGATAGACGTTGACCCGATCGTTATGCAGTCGTTTAACCCCGGGAATCAGCTGGGCAAATTCGGAATCGTCATCGTCGTCGTTCATCGGGTTATCGCAAACCGGGAAGTAAATTTCCCGTATATTATCCGAAAATGTTCTCGGACCTGCATTCAAATCATATAGAATCCCATTCCGATGCATATACTGATTACCAATGATGACGGTTATCTTGCGCCTGGAATTAAAATTCTTGCCCGGGAACTGGTGCAGGTAGCCGACATTTCTATCGTTGCGCCGGATCGAAATAAAAGCGGGGCCAGTAACTCGCTGACCCTGATGCGCCCACTGCGGGTTGAGCGAGCTGCGGACGGCAGCTATTACGTCGACGGAACGCCGACCGATTGTGTTCACCTGGCCCTTTCGGGCTTGCTCGACAACGCGCCCGACATGGTGGTTTCGGGGATCAATGCCGGCCCCAATCTTGGCGATGACGTACTTTATTCGGGTACCGTGGCGGCGGCAATGGAGGGCCGATACCTGGGCCTGCCGGCAATCGCCGTATCGCTTGCCGGCAAGCCGGCGGCCCATTTTCACACGGCGGCGCAGATTACCCGACGTGTCGTCGAGAGACTCGCCCAAAGCCCTCTACCCGACGATACCCTGTTGAACGTTAATGTTCCTGATATACCGATCGCTGATATCGCTGCAATCCAGGCAACTCGCCTGGGATTCCGGCACAAGGCTGAATCCATGGTAAAGCAGCATGATCCCTATGGCCGCCCGGTATACTGGGTTGGCCCTCCGGGCGAGGCGCAAGATGCTGGCGCGGGTACCGACTTCTACGCGGTCGAACACGCCATTGCTTCGATTACCCCGATGCAAATTGATTTGACCCGTCATAACGGTATCGAACCTTTACAAAACTGGCTGGCAGCACTGTGAGCCCTTCGGACCGGGAGCACCAGGGAATCGGGATGACATCTCAACGTACCCGCGACCGCCTGATCACGCGCCTGCAAGAACAGGGCATTGACAATGAACAGGTGCTTGATGTTATCCGTCGTGTGCCCCGGCATCTATTTGTAGACGAGGCACTTGCCCACCGGGCCTACGAGGATACAGCACTGCCAATTGGCTACGGGCAGACAATTTCGCAGCCCTATATCGTCGCACAAATGACCCAGCTATTGCTGCAGGATGGTATGCCTAACTCGGTGCTTGAAATTGGCACCGGTTGCGGCTACCAGACCGCAGTGCTGGCGAATATTTTTCCGCAGATTTATAGTGTCGAACGTATTGAAGCTTTATATCTGCTGGCCAAAAAACGACTTGCCGAACTCGAGCTTTATAACGTTCAGCTGCGTTACACCGACGGTATCGAAGGCTGGCCGAATCCGAGTTACCGATTTGATCGTATTATCATGACTGCCGCCTGCAGCGAGATACCCGAGGCCTTGGTAGGGCAACTGAATGAAGGCGGTATCATGGTGTTGCCGATTGATAACGGTATTGATCAGACCATGACCAGGATAACCCGCGGCAGGGAAGGGTTGATTAGTGAATCCCTTGAAAAAGTCGTGTTCGTGCCGCTGTTGCCGGGATTGAACTAGTGCAGGTTTTCGAAAAGATATACCGCGGCGTCATGCAATTCTCGCGCCGCCGGCAGGCCCCGTACTACCTGTCGCTACTCAGTTTCGTTGAATCCTTCATTCTGCCTTTTCCTCCACCCGACGTGATGCTGGCACCGATGGCACTGGCGCGGCCATCGCGGGCACTGCATTTAGCTTCACTCACCCTTTTCTTTTCTGTTCTGGGAGGCCTCGTGGGCTACGCAATCGGCGCCTTCCTGTTCGACCAGGCCGAACCCTATATAATTAGTTGGGGCTACCAGGCGAGATTTGAAACCGTCATCGGATGGTTCGATCAGTGGGGTTTCTGGGCGGTGCTGGTGGCCGGATTTTCACCGGTTCCTTACAAGATTTTTACCATCGCTGCAGGGGTATTGAATCTTGCCATCATTCCGTTCCTGCTGGCATCGATTATCGGACGTGGCGCGCGATTTTTTCTGCTCGCCTGGTGCCTGGCAAAATTTGGGCCGGCAATTGAACCTAAGTTGGTCAGGTATATCGAATATATCGGATGGGCTGTGGTCGTTGCATTGCTAGTAGCGATCGGTCTGTATAATTTTAATTCTTAGAAATTGAATCATGAAATCAGCTTTTGCTATCGCCTTTGCCACATTGCTGCTGGTTTCCTGTGTTACGATAAAACCACAGACTACTGTTTCACGCGGGGCTGGCTGGTATACGGTAAAGCCAAGCGATACGCTTTATTCAATTGCCTGGCGCTACGGGCTCGATTACAAACAGTTAGCCAGTTGGAACAAGATGAGCGTGAATACGCCAATTCACCCTGGACAGCGCCTGCGCTTAATAAAACCCAGCAGTCAAACCGTTGCCAGTAGCACCAGGTCGAGTACCAAACCCAAAGCCAGGGTATCTACCAAGTCCAAAAATGTTCAATCCAGGAGTCGCAATCCTTCTAAATGGATTTGGCCGACCGAGGGTAAACCACTGAATACTTTTCTTGCGTCTGATCTCGATCGGCGTGGCATCGACATTGCCGGAAAGCTCGGGCAACCGGTGCGCGCGGTTGCAGATGGCAGGGTGGTATATAGTGGCAATGGTTTGGCCGGTTATGGTAATCTGATCATTATCGAGCACAGCGATACTTTTTTAAGTGCTTATGCTTATTGCCAACAACGCCTGGTGCAAGAGGGAAGCACGGTTAAGGCAGGAAAAGTGGTGGCTAAAATGGGAAGCAGGAATAACACCGCCAAGCTGCATTTTGAGATTAGGCGAAATGGCAAGCCGGTAGATCCGATGAAGTATCTACCTAACAAATAAAGGAATTTCTGAATGACCAAATCGACCGATAAGTCACTTATCGAAGATACCGAAATATCGCCTGAAGAGCTGGTAGAGGATCTTGTCGAAGATGAGGAAGCTGCTGATCTGGAAGACGCTGACGACGAAGAAGAGGATGAGAGTGATGATGAAGTTGAAGGCGTCACCGCTGTCGAAGTAGGTGATGAAGACGCCACCGAGAGTGAAAAATTTGTCGAACGGCGCAAGCCGGAGACGGATCGCCGCAAGACAACCACGCGGCGCACGTCGGATGCGGATCCGACACGACTCTATTTAAAGGAAATTGAAGTTTCACCGCTGTTGACCGCGGAAGAGGAAGTTTACTATTCGCGGCTTGCGTTAAAGGGTGATACGGCGGCGCGCGATAAAATGATCGAATGCAACTTGCGCCTGGTGGTCAAGATCGCAAGGCGCTACATGAATCGCGGGCTAGCACTACTCGATCTGATTGAAGAAGGGAATCTCGGCTTGATCCGTGCGGTCGAAAAGTTTGATCCCGAGCGGGGATTTCGTTTCTCGACCTATGCAACCTGGTGGATCCGCCAGACTATTGAACGCGGGTTGATGAACCAGACGCGTACCATCCGTTTACCGATCCATGTCATCAAGGAATTAAATACCTATCTCAGGGCGGCGCGAAAACTTACCCAGGAACTCAATCGTGAAGCGACATCTGAAGATGTCGCCCAGCTGTTGAAGAAACCGGTGAAAGACGTTGAGAAAATGTTCAAGCTTGCCGATCGTGTTTCTTCTTTCGATATTCCAATGGGCGGTGAAGGCGAGCGCCCGCTGCTCGACGTTATTCCCGATGACAACAATGCGGATCCTTCCGTTATCCTGCAGGATGAATCGGTGATTAAGCATCTCGATAACTGGCTCGATGAACTCGATGAAAAGCAGCGAGATGTCGTGGTGCGCCGTTTCGGTCTGCGTAATCACCCGCGCGGTACCCTGGAAGAGGTAGGGCTCGAGCTGGGTGTTACCCGTGAGCGCGTGCGCCAGATCCAGATGGATGCGCTGCGCAAGTTGCGTCGCATACTCGAGCACAGCGGCTATTCCCGCGAAAACGTCATCGAAGAATAACCCGCCCCCTCCGCTCCTGATTCTACGCACCAGTCTAAATAATCCAGCCCAGCGCTGCTCCGGCAGAATGCTCGCAAGAGACGCTCCCAACCGGCGCGAGCGCCGGTTGGTCCATCCATGGAATCGCTTGGAGCGCGGCTTCCCTGCCGCGCTACACTCTTGCAATCATTCTCCCGGAACAGCTTGATATGTAAGAGGCCTCCGCTGAAACCTTTTGTAACGTAAAGACTGGGTGCTGAAAAAGCTTCGTTTTTGAAGGGTCAGGCCGCAGGGACGCGGCCTGAGGCGAGTCGAGACATGGATGTCGAGTCTCGCCGTGCCCTTCAAAAACGAAGCTTTTTCAGGAAGCCGCAGGCCACCCAGTCAGTTACTAAAGGTTTCAGCGGGGGCCTCTGGCGGAAAGGTGATAAGCAGGCAGGAGTTTCGGGGTGGGAGGAGTTTAGGGGTTGAGGATGATAGCGGCGGTGACGTCGCGGTCTTCGGCGACGAGGATGTTGAAGGTGCGACACAGGGCACCGTTATCCATTACCTCGAGACCTATACCCTGTTCGCCGAACAAGGCGAATATTTTTGCATCCGGAAACATCTGGTGCTTACCGGTACCGAGTAGGACCACGGTCGGCTTTGATTCGAATATCGGCGCCAGGATTTCGGGATTGAGATGCTGTATAGAAGAAACCGGCCAGGGACATAGAATGGAATCGGCCGTCATTACCAGGCTTTGACGAAAGATTTCGTCATTCACACTAATTGTATCTACGTCATAGGCGGTAATTCGATGACGGCTGGTAATGATGTCTTCGGCGAGGGGCATGTGCGGCAGAATAAAGTAAATAAGGGTCCTGATCAACGCTGTCTAATTACGGGTTGCGGTTGACAGCCGAGTGTAGTTTTCTTACTGTTGCCCGTTCGAAAATTCCCTGCGACGATTTCTGGAGACTTTGATTGAAACCGGTAAAACTGGGTTTACTTGGTGTGGGTACCGTGGGTGCAAGCACCGCGATGGTGCTAAAGAATAACGCTGCCGAGATAGCGCGTCGAGCAGGGCGCAAAATTGAAATCATCCAGGCATCGAGACGCTCTGTCGCGTCTGGCATGCCGGCCGGCAGCGGTGATATCAGCCTCGTCGAAGATCCTTTTGTAGTCGTCAATAATCCCGAAATCGATATCGTAATCGAACTCATAGGTGGATACGACCAGGCACTCGAACTTGTGATGCAGGCCATCGATAACGGTAAGCATGTGGTGACCGCCAACAAGGCGTTGATCGCGTTACACGGAAATCAGATTTTCGCCGCGGCCCAGCAAAATGGCGTCAATGTCGTTTTTGAAGCCGCGGTAGCGGGGGGCATTCCGATCATCAAATCGATTCGCGAGGGTTTGAGTGCGAATCACATCCAGTCGGTTGCTGGAATTATCAACGGGACGGGTAACTTTATTCTCACGGAAATGCGCGACAAGGGTCGTGATTTTGACGATGTATTGCGCGAAGCTCAGGAACTGGGCTACGCCGAAGCGGATCCAACCTTTGATGTCGAGGGAATCGATGCGGCCCATAAACTCTGTATCCTGGGGTCGATTGCGTTTGGGATTCCGTTGCAATTCGATGCTGTTTATACCGAGGGAATTAGCGATGTTTCCACGGAGGACGTGGTCTACGCCAACCAGCTTGGTTATCGCATCAAGCATCTGGGTGTTGCCCGCCGCTCCGAAGCCGGTATTGAAATGCGGGTGCATCCGACCTTGATACCGGAAAAAAGATTGATCGCCAATGTCGACGGCGTCATGAACGCGGTCCTGGTGCAGGCCGACAGGCTAGGGCCGTCGCTTTACTATGGTGCCGGAGCCGGGGCCGACCCAACAGCCTCTGCCGTAATCGCGGATATTATCGACGTCGCCCGCACGATTACCACCGATGCGCAAAACCGGGTTCCGCACCTGGCGTTTCAGCCTGATCAAATTGTCGATATTCCGATATTGCCGATCACCGAGATTCAAACCGCCTATTATTTGCGGCTGCGCGTCGATGACCGCCCCGGTGTGCTGGCTGAAATTACACGCGTTATGGGCGACAAGAAAATATCCATCGAGGCGGTACTGCAGAAGGAGCCGGAATCCGGGGTTACGCAGGCAACGATTATAATGCTGACGCAAAAGATCCATGAACATCAAATGGTGGATGCCATTGACGAGATAGAACAGCTTGAAGCAGTGCATGGTGATGTCCATCGAATACGTGTAGAGACCCTGGATGGCGATTAAACCGGGAGTATCGGGGCCGTGCCAGTCGGTTCGATAACCAGGCTTCGATGCGGTGACCTGGCTCGACTGGAAAACCTGTTGCGCAGTCATCATTTACCTACCGAGGATTGTGCTGAACAAACACACAACTTCTGCGGAATTTTTGATCAGGACGACCTGGTTGCTGCCGGTGGTCTTGAACCGGCCGCGAATTACGCACTGCTGCGTTCGGTAGTCGTGCAGGAGCGGTATCGCAGTCGTGGCCTGGCACGCGCCATGTCGGAATTTTTAATCAACCAGGCCCGTTCCGAGGGCATTAAAGCCGTCTACCTGCTTACCGAAACTGCCGAGACATACTTCGAAAAGCTCGGTTTTTCCAGGCTTGATCGAACACAGGTACCGCTCGAAATCAGGCAGACCCGTCAATTCACATCGCTTTGTCCGGATACTGCCAGTTGCATGGTCATGACCTTATCTGCGAACTGATAAGTGCCGGGCGGGCAGTAATATGAAACACCATGATAGCAATAGCAGCCCGGGTTTTATCGAGTTCATCATTCTGATTGCTTTGATCATATCGCTGGTCGCACTTTCGATCGATGCAATGCTGCCGGCCCTGCCCGAAATTGCCGCAGACCTCGGTGTTCAGCAGATCAACGATAGCCAATACGTTATCTCGATTTTTTTTGCGGGTATGGCATTCGGACAGATATTTTTTGGCCCCCTGTCGGACTCGATTGGTCGCCGCCCATCCATCATCGCCGGTTTTGCGGTATTTGCGCTGGGATGTGTACTTTCCATTTTCGCGACCAGTTTCGAGCAGATGTTACTGGGTCGATTTCTGCAAGGCTTCGGAGCTTCGGGACCGCGTATCGTTTCGATCGCACTGGTACGCGATCAGTTCAAGGGCCGCGAAATGGCGAGAGTCATGTCTTTCGTGATGACCGTGTTTATCCTGGTACCGGTATTCGCGCCAGCGGTGGGCCAGCTGATTCTGAAACTGGCCAGCTGGCACTGGATCTTTGCGATGTTTCTCATCCTGGTGCTGGTGGTCGTAGCATGGTTCTGGAAGCGCCAGCCCGAAACACTGACCCGTGATAATCGAGTTGTATTTTCGTTTCTCCGATTGATACTCGATATTCAGGTCATACTCAGGAATCGGGCTGCACTGGGATATACACTGACAATGGGTTTCGTTTTTGGTGCATTCCTCGGCTACCTCAGCAGCTCACAGCAGATTTTCCAGGTACAGTACGGATTGTTAGACCTGTTTCCGCTATATTTCGGTATCCTGGCCTGTGCGATCGGCTGTGCGTCGCTGCTCAATGCGCGCATGGTGATGCGTTTGGGGATGCGGCGATTATCGAGAATCGCGCTGCTGTCTATCTGCTTCCTGTCTTTTCCGTTTTTCCTGCTCGCATGGATTTTCGACGGTCATCCGAACCTTTACTTGCTGATGTTATACCTGTTACCCGTATTCTTTTTCTTCGGTATATTGTTTGGCAATTTGAATGCGATGGCGATGGAACCCCTCGGTCATATCGCCGGCCTCGGATCGGCAGTCGTTGGCTCGGTATCAACCCTGATCTCGGTATTCTTCGGAATCCTGATTGCCAATGCCTATAACGGTACCGTGTTTCCGTTGGTAGCCGGATTCGGGGTACTCGGATTGGGAGGGTTGATGATTCTGCGTTGGACCGAAGCCGGCCTCGCAGCGGAAGCCTAATTACCGGATTCGAGGAATTTCAAAATCTCGCTTTCGATCTCTCGTTTTTCAACTACATCGGGGTGGGCCACCGGTTTTTCAAAAAGGCCCGCTATAGTCTCTGGCACCTTTATCCCCGCGGCGGCGGCAACCGATTCTAAAGCTTGTTGATCGGAGTCCGGGTCGGTTCCATTGATTGCATTGTCCATAACCGAGGCGAATTTTGTCCATTCGGCAGTTGAATAAATAATATTAACCCGGTCCCTGAACTGCGCCGACTGGCTGGTTTTAAAGCAGGTAGCCGTATGCGGATCCACCAGGTAACCCTTCGCAAAAGCCTGTCGGATATATTGTTTGCCTTCCTCATCTGCGCAAAAATCGGCCGCGAAAATATCTTTAATCTGCTCATGCTCCTGCGGTTCGAGCTGGTAATAACCCTGGTCGTCGAGTTGCTGCATCAGATCCCGGGTGCGTACCGCGCCGAACAGGTCGAACAGTACGCGTTCGACATTGGAGGATTTTAGAATATCCATCGCAGGCGAAGTTGTCGTGATTAGGTCACGTTTGCTGAGATCGTAGCGTCCGCTATCGATCCATTCGGTGAGCACGTTGTTAGCGTTGGATGCGATTACAATTTTTGCGATTGGCAAACCGAGACGATGAGCGTAATAGGCACCGAGCGCATTACCGAAATTGCCGCTCGGAATATGCAGCACGACCTGCTCGCCTGGCTCGATTGCCTGTTGCCGTACCAGCGCCAGGTAACAGTGAAACTGGTACAGCATCTGGAAAATGATGCGTCCGAAATTAACCGAGTTGGCGGCTGACAGGGAAATATTCAATGCCCCCAGGCGTTGGTTAAATGTCTTCGAAGACAGCAGGGATTTAAGCGCCGATTGGGCATCGTCGAAATTACCATGGATGCCGATAACCTTGATATTGGCGGCAGCCTCGGTAACCATCTGCAAACGCTGCACGTCGGAAGTCCCGCCATCTGGATACAGGCAGACAACACGGATATTGGCACGATCGCGAAAAGTCTCCAGCGCGGCAGGACCGGTGTCCCCGCTGGTCGCGGTCAAAATCAGGTATTGCTGGTCTTGCTGTTGCGCCAGTGCCGATAGAATCAGTCCGAAAGGCTGCAATGCCATGTCCTTGAAGGCGCGAGTTGGTCCATGGTACAGCTCGCTGACAAATAACTTTTCATCCAGCCCGACCACCGGTACCGGGTTGATCGCATCATCAAAGCGATCGTACAAATCGAGCGCCTGTTGCAGGATCAGCGTATCGATATCGATATCCAGATGCTGTAACAGCGCCAGGGCCAGTTCTTTATATGAACTAGGTAAATGTTCGGCCAGGAATTCGGGGCCAAGCGTTGGCATGGTTTCGGGGCTGTAAATTCCACCGAAAGAAGCAATCGGTGACAGCAGCGCGGCGGAGAAGCTCACGCGTGCATCACGAGTGCCGTCATTGCCTCGGGTTTCGGTGAAAATCATGCGGGACCAGGGGTTGCTAAAGCTGCAAACAAGCGAATTATATCTGGCTGCCTTGACCTAACAAGCTGTTTTACAAGGAAAACACGCTAAAAGCGCCCAAATACTCGATAACAGGCCGCATTTCCCTTCTACTAAACCGAATTTATGCGTAAAATTCGCCGATTGATCCGGTTGACTGTCCAGGCCGGGAATCATGTTTGGCCGAGCCAGAGTACCCGTGTCTAATCCGATGTCTGCAACCGAAAAAATTAATTTACTTGATTTCAATCGAAATGCGCTCGAAGCGTTCTTCGTTTCCAATGGAGAGAAACCGTTTCACGCTCGACAATTGATGCAATGGGTCCATCAACGCGGCGTTACCGACTTCAGCCTGATGACGGACATGTCCAAAAGCCTGCGTGAATTTTTAAGCGCAAATTGCTGTATCGAACGTCCCAGGATGCTTGCTCATCAACGCGCCTCTGATGGCACGCGCAAATGGTTGCTCAGCGTCGATGATAGCGACAACGCGATCGAGTGTGTATTGATCCCGGAAAAGTCGCGCATGACTTTATGCATTTCGTCACAACTGGGCTGTACCTTGAACTGCAGTTTCTGTGCGACTGCAAAACAGGGTTTTAATCGCAATCTAAGCACCGCTGAAATTATTGCCCAGCTGCACTTTGCCCATCACAGCCTGTTGGCAGAAGGATATGCGCAGGGTGTCACTAACGTGGTGATGATGGGTATGGGCGAGCCGTTACTTAATTTCGATGCGGTGATCGCCGCGGTCGATATGATGTGCGATGACTATGGATATGCACTAAGTAAGCGACGAGTGACGATTAGCACCGCCGGGGTGGTTCCGGCGATGGAAAAACTCGAGCAGTCGACCGATGTTGCGCTGGCGGTATCGCTGCACGCGCCCAATGATCGTCTGCGCAATCAACTGGTACCGATAAATCGGAAATACCCGATTCGGGAATTACTACGCGCCTGCCACGGTTATATTGATGGCTACAAGAGCCGCAAGATAACTTTTGAGTACGTTATGCTGGACGGTGTCAATGACAGTCTCGAACACGCGCGTCAACTGGTGGAGCTGATCAGGGATATCCCCTGCAAGTTGAACCTGATTCCTTTCAATCCCTATGAGCATGCCATTTACCGGTGCTCCGAGCAGGAGGCGATCGACCGTTTTCGCGACTATACCGCGAGCAAGGGAATAGTGACCGTAACCCGGCGTGCGCGTGGCGATGATATCGACGCTGCCTGCGGGCAATTGGTAGGCGCTTTTCATGACCGAAGTCGGCGCAGTGAAAAGTATCAACTAAGTTTGAAGGAAATAAAGGGGATACGACTTGCAAACTAATAGATTAATCATGTTATTGCTGGTATCGGGATTGCTCCAGGCCTGTGTCGCGGTAGATCCCTCAAAAGGCAGGAACGAAGAGGCAAGCGATGTGAACACCGAGATGGGGCTCGGATACCTGCAGCAAAATAATTATGAACTGGCCAATGAAAAGCTTCTAAAGGCGCTCAGGCAGAATCCGGAATCGGTAAAAGCGAACTACGTTTACGCCGTGCTTCAGGATAAGCTTGAGCAAAATGAGTTGGCCGAGTATCACTATCAAAAGGCCACTAAACTGGATCCCAAGAATTCGGAGGCAGCCAACAATTTCGGGGCCTTCCTGTGCCGCAACGGCCGACAACTGGAGGCGGAAAAATACTTTAAACGAGCGCTCAAAAATCCACTCTACAAAACGCCCGAGTATGCATATACCAACGCTGCGATCTGCCTGTTGCAAGTTAACGAGTTACAGCGAGGCGAAGAATACCTGCGTAAGGCACTTGCCGCAAAAAGCGACTTCGGTCCTGCCCTGTTGGCGCTGGGTGACGTGCTTTACAAGCAACGGGATTTCAGCAATGCAAAGATTTATCTCGACCGTTATCACCTGGTATCCCAACCCAGTCCGAGGAGCCTGTGGCTTGCGATCAGAAATA
>CAMYLU010000014.1:75824-177355 GCA_947259485.1 uncultured Gammaproteobacteria bacterium
GATTTTCCCGACTCCCGGGAATACGCTGAATGGAAGCAGATTCAGTAGCATGAACGCGGCAGAAAAAAAACATGAACATGAACCGCGCCAGACCGGTATCGGTCCTGGTGAGCGCCTGCAGGCAGCACGGATACAACAGGGTCTTTCGCTTGACGACGTCGCCGATCGCATGCATCTGAGCCTCGGTATACTAAAGGCCATCGAGGACAATAACTTCGAAGAGATTACCGCCCCGATTTTCGTTAAGGGCTACCTGCGCGCATACGCCCGTATCGTTTCGCTGAATGAAGATGAGATGATACTGCAGTACCTAGACTTCTACTCGGAAGAAGATCCCCCGATAAGCTCGACCAGCAACATTCTGCCCGAACTATCGGTTGGCGATGCGCGCATTAAATGGACCACCTACCTCGTGATTCTAGTGATTGGCGTGTTGCTGGTGGCCTGGTGGTGGAACAGGGAACAGAACAGTGAAGTACCTATTTCGCTGGATTCGCAATCCACGGAACAACGCTCGTCAACCGGTGCGGACGTTATCGATAGCGAAATCGAAGCGGTATCTGAAGACGCTACGGCAACAATCACCGCCAATGAGGTAGAGTCTTCGCAAGCGGAATCGACAGAACCGGCAGCGATCGAACCAGCCGAAATAGCAGATCCGGTAGCGATCGAACCTGCCGAAACGGCAGAAGCGGCAGCGATCGAAGCGGCTGAAGCGGCCGAATCCGTAGCGATCGAACCGGCCGAGATATCTGAGCCTCCTGCCCCGGAACCCGTCGCCGTTGAAGCCGAGACCCCGCAATCCGAAGGCGAGTCATTGGAAGCAACACCGGCTGCGCCTGCTGGGCCTGTTCGCCTGGCACCCAGCGGCTCGGACAAGTTAAAAATTAGCGTAAGTGCCGATACCTGGGCGGACGTGAAAGATACCAACAATTACCAGCTGGTCTATGATTTATTGCGCGCCGGCGAATCGGTGGAATTGTTGGGGGAAGCGCCTTTTTCAGTTTTTCTTGGTAATGGAAACGGGGTCGAAATCATTTTCAATAATGAGGCGATAGATATTTCCAGGCGCATACGTGATGACAATACTGCGCGCCTGAAAGTAGGTGGCTAGACCGGGGTAAAGCGTGGCAGATCAAATACAGGTCATTCGCGGAATGCACGATATTCTGCCAGCCGACATGCCTGCCTGGAATCAGCTCGAAGACGCGTATCGGGCCCTGGCAGAATCATATGGATATCGCCAGATTCGTACTCCGATCGTCGAGAAGACTGCGTTATTCGCGCGTTCAATCGGCGAAATCACCGATATCGTCGAAAAAGAAATGTATAGTTTCGAGGATCGCAATGGCGATAGCCTGAGTTTGCGCCCGGAGAACACGGCGAGCGTGGTGAGAGCGGGTCTGCAGGCTGGATTACTGCACGACCAGCAGCAAAGACTATGGTACTGCGGTCCTATGTTCCGACATGAGCGACCACAGAAGGGACGCTATCGACAGTTCCACCAGCTTGGTGCCGAAACTTTTGGTATCGCCGGTGCAGATATCGAGGCCGAACTCATCCTGCTGGCCGCGAGATTCTGGCAACGTCTCGGTCTCGACGCCATCGAACTGCAAATAAACAGCCTTGGCAGTAGTCGCTGTCGGCTCCAATTCCGTACCGTTCTGGTTGAGTACTTTCGTGACCATTACCAGGCCCTGGATGAAGACAGCCAACGTCGACTCGAAACCAACCCGTTACGAATCCTGGACAGCAAGAATGTCGAGATGCAAAGTATGATCGAGGCGGCGCCAACACTGCAGGATAGCCTGGACCAGGAATCACGCGATCATTTTAGCGAACTCACTGATATTCTCGACCAGGCCTCGGTTTCATACCAGGTTAACCGACGCCTGGTGAGAGGACTGGATTACTACTGTCACACGGTGTTTGAATGGGTGACTGATACGCTGGGCGCGCAGGGGACCGTCTGCGGAGGTGGACGTTACGATGGTCTGGTTGAGCAGCTCGGCGGCAAACCAAACTATGCGGCCGGCTTTTCGATGGGCTGCGAACGACTCATCGCGATGTTGCATGACCAGGGGAAGGCGGATAAGGAATCCGGTTGCGATGTTTACCTGCTAATGCGCGGTGACAACAGCGTCGCCAGGGCACAGCAAATCGCCGAGTCCATACGCGACCAGATGCCGGGGCTGGAACTGGTTGTCCATGCCGGTGCGGGCAGCTTTAAAAGCCAAATGCGCAAGGCCGACAAATCAGGTGCGCGGATCGCCCTGATTCTTGGCGAATCTGAAATTGAGGCCGGAACCGTGGCTGTCAAGTTCATGCGCGATGACAGGGCACAAGCAGAAATTTCACAATCGGACGTAGTAACGCAACTGGCGTCACTACTGGATTAATAAGCGAGAGGACATCAATGGAAACTGAAGAAGAACAGGTCGAAAAGCTGAAAGCCTGGTTTAAGGAAAATGGAGCATCGATCGTTTTAGGCATCATAATCGGCGTTGGCGGTATCGGCGGATACAACTACTGGATGCATGTGCAGGAAACCAAGGCGGCCGAGGCCTCCAGCCATTACACGCAAATGATCGAAGCGTTGTCGGCGGGAAACAATGATACGGTGCAGCAGCAGGCTGAAATTTTACTATCGGATTATGCCTCGACCGATTACGCACTGATGGGACAACTGGCGCTTGCGAAAAGTCATGTTGCTAACGGCGATTTCGAAAATGCAGAGGCTGCCTTGCAGCAGGTGGTCGGGAAGGCCGCCCAAAATCCGATTGCTTACGTTGCGAGAACCCGCCTGGCTGCTGTGCAGGCACAGGCAGGGCAGTATGATGCAGCCCTGACCTCACTGGCGATAGAATTCCCGGGTGAGTTTGCTGCAGGGGTCGAGGAACTTCGTGGCGATATTTATGCGTTGCAGGGTAAATCCGCCGAGGCGATTGAGGCTTATCAGAAAGCCCGGTTGGCTGACCCCCAGCCTGCCAATGGCGAGTTTCTACAACAAAAACTGGATGACCTTGGGGGTAGAGGTTGAAACCAGCGAATAAGCTATGCACGTTGGTTTTGCTGTGTATTATTGCCGCCTGCGGGGGAGACACGGATAATAGTGAACCTCCGTCACCATTAACCGATATAGAAGCGCCAGTTGCCCTGAAGATAAACTGGAATCTTGATACCCGGGCAGCCAGCAATACAGCGGCCTACCGATTGCGGCCACTAATAATTGGTAACCGAGCCTATACGATCGATACCAGTGGCTTGATAGCCTGTGTTGATATCTCCACGGGACGGAAGCTATGGACTTACGAGACTGATCTGCCAGCTCTAAGCGGACTCGGCGGAAACGAAAATCTTGTTATCGCGACTTCCAGTGATGGTGATATTGCCGCCTTTCAAATAGTGGAAAAAGGACTGGAGCCACTTTGGAAAACGCGTGCCAGTAGCGAAATTAGAGCGATACCGATTGTTAATGATGATCAGGTGTTTGTGCGCAGTGTCGACGGCAAGTTGCAAAGCCTTGCGCTAACAGACGGCAGCCAGCAATGGGTGGTGTCGCAGCGGGTGCCGGTGTTATCGCTGACAGGCAATAGCGAGCCATTGATCGACACACAACTGGTGTACTCGGGATTCGATGATGGAAAATTAATTGCCTTTGACCGCCGCAGTGGCAAAGTTCGATGGGAAACTACCATCAGTATTCCCAGTGGGCGAACCGAGGTTGAGCGCCTGGTTGACCTGGATGGCCGGTTTCTGATGCGTGACGGTGTTATCTACGTGGCTTCGTTTCAGGGTCGCCTGGCCGCGGTAGTTGCGGTAAACGGCGATGTACTCTGGGCACGTGATTTTTCCAGCTTTCAATCGATGGCAATTGATGACAACGCCATCTATCTAAGTGCCGACAATAGTGATTTGTGGTCGATTGATAGGCGCACCGGATCGGCTTTCTGGAAACAGGATGTGTTACATGCACGAAAAATTACTGCTCCCGCGATCATCAATGATAAGTTGGTGGTTGCTGATTTGAGCGGCTACTTGCACTGGTTTGATACGGCCGACGGTAAACTGGTCGGTAGAATACGGGCAACCAAAACACGGAATTATGTGCAGCCGCTAATCTGGCAAGATTCCGTGCTAACACTCGACCAGGATGGTTATTTTTCCTCCGTCTCTTTGCGGCAATGATTCCAGTCATCGCGTTGATCGGTCGTCCAAATGTCGGCAAGTCAACTCTATTCAATGTTTTTACCCGCAGCCGCGACGCAATTGTGGCGAATGAACCGGGGCTGACCCGTGACCGACAGTACGGGGTAGGCGAACGCGACGATAAGACTTTTATCGTGATCGATACGGGTGGTTTAAGTGGTGAGAAACAGGATCTGGATGATCTAATGGCAAGACAAACAGGCCTGGCGATCGAGGAAGCCGATGAAATCCTGTTTATTGTTGACGCACAGGATGGTCTGACCAGTGCTGATCGATTGATCGCCGACCTGGTGCGTAAGGCCGGAAAATCCTGTTGTGTCATAGTCAACAAGGTAGATGGTGCTAATCCCGATCAGGCACAGGCCGATTTTTATGCACTTGGATTCGAACAGCTGCACCTTGTATCAGCTGTCCATCGAAAAGGAACAGGGGTTTTGCTCGATAAACTGCTGCAAGCCTATCCACCGCAACAGGCAGTCGATGCTAGTGAAGGGGGGCCCATGGTAGCCGTCATCGGGCGTCCCAATGTAGGCAAATCGACCCTGATTAATCGTCTTGTGGGACAGGATCGAGTTGTTGCTTTTGACCAGCCTGGCACGACCCGCGACACCATTTCGGTGCCATTTGAGCGTCATGGCAAGCAATATACCCTGATTGATACGGCAGGGGTTCGTCGGCGCGGGAAAGTGCATCAGGCCATCGAAAAATTCAGCGTTATCAAGGCGCTCGAGGCCATCGAAAAATCGCAGGTGGTTATTCTTGTAATCGATGCCCAGGAGGGCTTGACCGACCAGGATCTAACCCTGCTGGGATACGTCCTCAACAGCGGGCGCGCGCTGGTTATTGCAATCAATAAATGGGACGGCCTGGACCCGGACCAGCGCGATCAAATTCGCAGTAGCTTGCAACGCAGGCTTGGTTTTGTTTCTTTTGCCGAGCGACATTTGATTTCAGCCAGGCATGGCACCGGTGTGGGCGATCTGATGGTGTCTGTCGACCAGGCGTATGCCTCCGCATTCATGGATATCAATACTCGCTATCTAACCGATTTACTTGAAGAAGCCGTGTTCAAGCACAATCCACCGCTACATCACGGCCGACGTGTCAAATTGCGCTATGCCCACCAGGGTGGGCGCAATCCCCCGGTTATTGTCATCCATGGTAACCAGACCCAACACCTTCCGGATGCCTACCAGCGCTACCTGATTAACTTCTTTATTACCAGGTTAAAGCTCAAGGGCACCCCGGTTCGTATCGAATTAAAGTCGGGTAAGAATCCTTTTTCGGCCAAAAAACGATCGAATATGCGTAATAAACGACAATAATCCAAAAAAATCTCACGAATTCGACAAAAATCCGAGAAAAACGGCGGAATCGACTTAGACTTTGAGGTATGGGCCTAAAAAGAATTCTCGTCACCAATGCCAAAGGCGGATGTGGTAAGACCACCCTTACCACTAACATCGCTTCGCATTACGCGCTGCAGGGAAAAACGGTGCGCCTGTTCGATCACGATTCACAGGGTTCATCGCTGGCCTGGATTAACCGGCGTGCGGATACCGCGGCCGTCATATCCGGCGTCGATGCGTCAAAGAGTGCCGATCACCGACTTACCCGGTCCTGGCAAATGCGGGTTCCCCCGGAAACCGATGTCGCAATTATTGACTCAGCAGCCGGAACTGATATTGCCGAGCTTTTGACCCTGTTCCAGCAGAACGATTCACTGTTGATTCCCGTGTTACCGTCGCCGATAGACATCCATGCGACGGCTTATTTCATCAAGGACCTGTTAACCACCGGTCGCGCACGCAAAAAAATGATTCGACTCGCCGTGGTTGCCAATCGGGTCAGAAAAAATACGTTGATGTATCATTCCCTGGAGCGTTTCCTGTTCAGCCTTAACATTCCGTTTATTGCGAGTCTTCGAGACACGCAGCTTTACGCGAAGGCAATCGAACTTGGCATCGGGGTGCAGGAAATCCAGACCTCGCGCAATAAAGTTGACAAGGAGCAGTGGGCGCCCATTTTCCGTTGGTTGGACACCCCGGCGGCAAGCGAAAGTGCCCTCGTCACTCCGCTATATCATACTTCCTGACGTTAATCTGCGTCGCGTGGAAGCGCCAAAGTAAACTAATTCAAATATTCAATTTTCAACGCACATCGGCGCGAATCCCTGTGCTATCATTGCGCGGATTTTTCAGCCGTGATCCAACTCATGAAATTGAATCGTTTTACCTGCCTCTGCCTGCTCGGCATTGCCTGCATATCTACTTCGAATGCCAGTGATTTTGAAGCTGCGCTAAGTTCAGAAACCGCACAATTCACCTTTCGCTCGGACTCCAGCATGATCGGCTGGGGCGGTTCCGATCTAGCGCTTGGTTTGTTTTATAACGAGGATGACGACTTTATCGGCCAGGTAGGCCTGTTACAGATGCGCCAGGCTTCAGAGGAGACCCCTTTGACTTTTGGCGTAGGCGTCAAGGGATATCTCGGAACGCTCGATGATATTGACCAGGATGTACTCGCCTTTGGTATCGGTGGAGAAATCCGCTATACGATTCCGGGAACCATGCCGATGGCGGTGTACTTCCGCGGGCATTATGCACCCGAGATCACCAGCTTTTCAGACACAGAAGAGGTCGTCGATTACCAGCTTGGTTTTCAAATCGAGGCTCTGCCGCAAACAATCGCTTTCGTCGGCATCAGGCATCTTGAATTCGACACAGACGACGAGGGTGATTACGAAGCCGATGACGACAACCTTCATTTCGGTGTTCGCCTGACTTTCTAGTCGGTAACGGGAAGAAACAGCGCCGGATCGATCCAGTTTCCGTTTAATCCCAGGCTCCAGTGCAAATGCGGCCCGGTAACCCTGCCAGTCGCGCCAACCTTGCCGATTATCTGCCCTTTTGCAACCTGTTCGCCGAGGCTGACATCGATCTCGCTGAGGTGGGCGAACAGCGAGATCAGGCCCTGTCCATGATCGATGTAAACCAGGTTACCGCTGAAAAAGAAATCACCCGTTTCGATAACCTTGCCCGCACTGGGTGCAAGTACCGGGGTACCCGTGTCAGCAGCGATATCCATGCCGCTATGCGGCCTTCGTTTTTGCCCGTTGAAAACCCTGCGCCTGCCGAAACTGCCGGTACCGATACCCTCAACGGGACGCAGAAAATCGACATCTACCTCAGCCATCGAATAATGATTACGTGCTTTCTGTTTGCGCGCCTTTTCGGCCAGGATACGTTCCATATCACTGGCGTAGGGATTAACTTTGCGCTTGTCCGTTATGGTGATATGTTGGGTGCTGTATTGTTTTTGCTTTACCTCGAAAAACTTCTTCAACACCTGTCCGGCGCTACGTTTCTCGATAAAGTGTTCCCCGGCCTTCAGACTCAAGGGTAAACCAACCAGGGCTGCGGGTTTGTCTGCAATTTTTGTAACCAGCACTGGCTTGTTCCGAAACTGGTAGCCCGAATCGTTTCCAGGTTCGAGGTTGATAATCGCAATACCACCCGGAACCAGTGACTGGCGGGGTTGTGCCTGTGCAGACAACAAGTACGACAATGAAAAAATCAGCAATAAAATGCGCAAACCTGATTTCCGTGCAAAGAATTTACGCGAGCCAGTATGCGAACTTTTACAGCAGCGTCAAGTTCCTGGTGGTTGCCATTGCGAAGGTTGCAAACCGTTCCGAGCCACCCCGGGGGAATGCTCGCAAAAGGCGCTCCCAACCGGGGCAAGCGCCGGTTGGCCCATCCATGGGATCGCTTGCAGCCCGAAGCGTCGGTACGGCGCTCCCGCAACAAGACCCCGATGGCCGCGCCGTTCGAACGGATTATTGAAAAGTTGGAGTTATCTTAGGTTTCGGAGGAGGAATTTGATTGGAATTGTTCGACCCAGAGGAGGGTAGCACCGGCCACGGCGACGGGCATTGCAAAGAAATTGATGATCGGGATACTGGTCATGATCATGACCGCGCCGCCGAAACCCATTGCGATACCGCGTCGCTCACCCAGTCGCTTCTTCTGCTCCGCAAACACGAGATCGTGGTTGCCCATCGGGTAGTCGAAATATTCCAGCGATAGTAACCACGAGCCAAATACTATCCATAGCACGGGAGCGATCAGGTTGACCACCGGGATCAGGCTCACCAGGAACAGTCCCAGGGCCCAGAACATGATGTATACCAGTTTTCGCAATTGTGAGCCTATGGCATCGATTGCCATGCGTGAAAAACTGACGTTGGATGAAACTGCTTTACCGGTTAGCTCGATTTCGATCTTTTCCGACATCAATGCGTTGAAGGGTGCGGCAATGATGTTTGCAATCGGGGTAAAGCTGAAAAACACGATGATCGCCGCCAGTACGCCGAAGAAGACCCAGATCAGCCACTCGATAAAGTCGAGGAAAGAAGGAACGAATGACATCAACCACTCGACCAGCTGGTTGAACTGGCTGTACCCATACCACACCAGGGCGCCAAATAGCACCAGGTTGATCATTAACGGCACAATCACGTAGATACGGACACCCGGTTTGTTGAGTAAACTCAGCGCCCGGGCAATAACCTGGGTGCCCCTGGTGATGTCGGCGATCATCAGCCGGCTGTCCTCAGGCGAGATCTACGGGTTCGGGTGCCAGCCAGCCATCGGCACGATGTTCGACCACAATCCGGGTGTAAACCCCGCCGCGTACGTTGAATTCTGCGTTGACACGCATAAAACGTGGTGCGATGGCCGACACCAGGTCTGACAGTATCTTGTTGGTGACCGCCTCATGAAATGCGCCGTGATCGCGATAGGACCAGAAATAAAGCTTCAAGGCCTTTAGTTCCAGGCATAGCTTATCGGGCACATACTGGATTTCGATGCTGGCGAAGTCGGGTTGCCCGGTCAGTGGACACAAGCAGGTGAATTCGGGCGTGTCGATATGAATCGTGTAATCGCGCTCCGGATTAGGATTATCGAATGTGTCCAACTCGCTGGAGGGCTGAGTAGTCATATAGTTTCTCGCAGGTTATTACGGGTCGGGTCTGCACAACGGCTTCCGCGGCGCGCTATTATATCCGGCTGTTCAGAATTGGCAATTAATTGACCGGTTTTACTGTTGCCGGATAACGCAAATGATATACTCGGCACGCAAAAAATTTTACCCTGGAATTTCTCGCACAGATGCGCCTCAGTCAAATAAAAATAGCCGGCTTCAAGTCGTTTGTCGACCCGAGCAAAATCATGTTTCCGGCCAACGTTACCGGAATCGTCGGCCCCAACGGTTGTGGTAAATCCAACGTAATTGATGCGGTGCGTTGGGTTATGGGCGAGTCTTCGGCCCGCAACCTGCGTGGCGAATCGATGGAAGACGTTATTTTCAGCGGCTCTTCCAGCCGTCAGCCGGTGGGCCAGGCCTCGGTAGAACTGGTTTTCGATAACTCCGACGGCCGGGTTAAGGGTGAGTATGCCAAGTACAACGAGATATCGGTTAAAAGGATCTCGACCCGTGTCGGCAAGTCCAAGTACTTTTTGAATAACACCCGCTGCCGGCGTCGCGATATTGCCGATATTTTTCTCGGCACCGGCCTCGGACCGCGTAGTTACTCGATAATCGAACAGGGCATGGTAAGTCGCGTAATCGATGCCAAGCCGGACGAGTTGAGAGTCTACCTCGAAGAGGCTGCCGGCATCTCCAAGTACAAGGAACGGCGTCGTGAAACCGAAACCAGGATTCGGCATACGCGTGAGAACCTGGATCGCCTGATCGATTTGATCGAGGAAATCGACAAGCAGCTGTCGCGACTCGATCGACAGGCGAAAACGGCGGCAAAGTATAAGCAACTGAAACAGGATCAGCGTCGGCTCGAAGCCGAAAGCCTGTTACTGCAAAAACTGGTCTTCGATGACGAAATCGATGTGCAAAAACGCAAGCTGGCCACGGTTGAAACAGACATGGAAAAGCGCACGGCCGGATTACGTGAAACCGAGCTCGAGATTGAACAGGGCCGGCAGAAACTGGCCGAGGCAAGCGAGCAGCACAACCAGGTACAGGGTCGGTTTTACAAACTGGGTTCAGAGATTTCGAGCAAGGAACAGGCGATCGAACATCAGAAGAGTTTGCAGCAGCGCAGCCGCCAGGAACTGGCCGGCCTCGAACAGTCGTTACAGGATGCTGGAAAAATACTGGCCGACGATGGCGACAAACTGGGGCAACTGGATCTGCAACTTGCCGAAATTACCCCTGAGCTCGATACCAGTAATGAAACTCTCCAGCAACAGCAGGCTTCGCTCGAGCAGGCGGAAGCAAAAATGCACGAGTGGCAGGAATTGTGGGATCAGTTTCGGCGCGAATTCCACCAGGTTCATGAATCAGCGCAGATCGAGAATCGGGGTATCGAACATATCGAACGCCAGGTGCAGCGAACCGAGCAGCAGCGCTCACGCCTGCAGCAGGAGCTCGATAACCTTGATGCTTCCGACGCGGTTCAGGAAATTAACCAGCTCGAGTCGAGCGTTGAAGCAAGCACCGAGGAGTACGCGGCAACCACGGCGCAGGTACAGACACGAGCCGAAGAGATCCAGGGCCTGCGCAGCAGTTGTGAAGAACTGGGCAACCAGCTCGATGAAAAACGAAACCAGGTGCAGACCCTGAGTGGTCGACTGAGTTCGCTGGAAGCCCTGCAGCAACATGCACTTTCCGAGACCAGCGATGAGGTCAAGCAATGGCTCGAGCAGAATCGAATTGATTCAACTCGTCGATTGACCAGTCTGCTCAAGCTCAAGGGCGATATCGGCAAGGCGGTTGAAGTCGTACTGTCTCCGTTTCTGGGAGCCTATTGCACCTCGGTGGGTGAGCCTATACCCGGCACCTTCATAGCAAAGCAAAATGTGACCGTATTTGACCGCGAGCCGGTTCGATCTCGTGCCAGTGATCGGGAATGGGCAAAACTGTCCGACTATATCGAATGCGACGTCGATCTGTCCTCTATTCTGGATGGGGTCTACCTGTGTCGGGACCAGCAGGACCTTTACTCGAAGCGAGCCCAGCTAGTAGCGGGTGAAAGCCTCGTCACTTCCCAGGGTTTATGGGCTGGTGGCAACTGGATACTGCAACTGGGTGAAGAAGATCAGCAGGCCGGCACAATTGCACGGGCCCAGGAGATCGAATCGATACGCGCGCAACTCGAACAGATTACGCAGGGGGCGATGACATTAAAATCGCAAAATGATGGTGATCGGCAGCGTTTACAGGTCCTCGAACAGGCATGGGACCAGGACCAGAAATCACTGGCCGGGCTACAGCAGCAGTTGTCTGAACTGCGCCAGCAGTTAAGTAACCAGAAAAGCCAGGCCGAACAGGTTCAAAACCGACGCCAGCAGTTGCAAACCGAGCTGGCTGAACTTGAAGAGCTTAAGCTTGGCCACACCAGTGAACTGCAATCGAATAGCGCCAAGCGTAATGATTTTCTCGAACAAATCGCACAGATGTCGGAGCTCGAGAACGCGTTACAGGCGCAAAAACAACAACGGCAGCAACAACTTGCCGAGACCAGGCAAGCGCTGCAACAAGCGCTTGAAAATGCACATCAGCAACAGATTCAGCAACAGGCGCTTGAGACGGAGCAGCGCACAACGCGCTCGAATATAGAACGCATCGAGCAACAAAAGGATCAGTTTGACCAGCGTATCAAGGAGCTCGATAGCGTTATAAATAGTGCTGTCGATCCGATTGGCGAGCTGGAAAGCGAATTACAGGAGTTGCTGAAACAGCGCAATCAGAACGAACAGGAACTCAGTCTCGCGCAGCAGGCCGTGGCCGAGATCGATAATCAGCAGCGTGAGTTTGAAACCGAGCGCAATAAACGTCAGCAGCGCGTCGATGAATTTCGCAATCAGCTTGAACAGGAACGCATGCAAATGCAGGAAGCCAGTATTCGTTGCAAAACGATCGAGGAACAATTGCAGAAATCGGGACAGGATATCAGCACATTGCAGCAACAGCTGGATCCGGAAGCCGAGCTGGGCCAATGGAGTACGCGTCTTGAAAAACTGAATAAACGCATCGATCGCCTGGGGCCGATCAATCTCGCAGCAATCGATGAGCAAAAGGAACAGGCCGAACGCAAACAATACCTGGATGCGCAGCACCAGGATCTGATTTCGGCTCTCGATACACTCGAGGGTGCGATCAGGAAAATTGACAAGGAGACCAAGGATCGTTTCAAGGAGACTTTCGAGCAGGTCAACAGCCGCCTGATAGAGCGCTTTCCAAAGTTGTTCGGCGGCGGCGAAGCACACCTCGAAATGACAGAAAACGATTTGCTTAACACCGGCGTACTAATCATGGCGCGACCGCCGGGTAAACGCATTACCAATTTACAGCTGTTATCTGGTGGAGAGAAGGCGCTCACCGCAGTGGCATTGATTTTCGCAATTTTTGAGCTCAATCCATCTCCGTTCTGTATGCTGGACGAGGTCGATGCGCCGCTCGATGATGCCAATGTCGGACGTTTTTGTGCCATGGTTGGCGAAATGTCCGAGCAGGTGCAGTTCATCATGATTACCCATAACAAGATAACCATGGAAATGGCTCAAAGTCTTAATGGTGTCACCATGCATGAGCCCGGGGTATCACGACTGGTCTCGGTCGATGTCGGCGAAGCGGTGGTGCTTGCCGGGGTTCAGTAATGGATGCAAATACATTTAGATGGGTTCTGATCGTTATCGCCGTATTGCTGGCTGTCGGAATCTATCTTTACGGCTTGCACCAGGGACGCTTGCGCAAGCGCAGTGCTAACGAGACATTTACCCGCGAAGAGATCGATTCAGCCTTTGTCGAAGACGAGCAGCTGGATGTTGAACTGAGTAACCTTAACCAGGTACTCAAGGATAACGAGGACGATGAAAATTTCGATGAAATCCTGGTTAGTCCCGCCGCTGAGGAAAAGCAACCCTCGCTTGCATTTCCTGACCCCGAAATTTTTGTGCCGACCAGTCTCGCCGCTAAAGATGAAGACCGCCTGGTCAGCTACCATCTCAGGCATGGTGATTTTCGGCTGATTACCGGCGAAGAAGCCGATGCCGCTATGCAGGACTCGGGCCTGGAACTGAATGCCGAGGGTTTTCTCGAGTTTCGCGAGGAAGGAGAAGTCGCTTTCCAGGTAGCCAGCCTCACGGCGCCCGGTGATTTCTCGGATATTGGGAAACTCGAGTTCGCCACCCTCGGGTTCAATTGTTTTATCGATCTTGATTTGTGCGAGAATCCGCGCCTGGCTTTCGAGGCGATGTTGAAAAAAATCGATGAACTGGTGCGCCTTTTGAATGTCGAGGTTTACAAGTCCAACCAGGACCTGCTGACCATCAGCGATGTCACCAGCGTGCGTGAAAAGCTCGCCTGAGATATAGGTTGCTCAAGGCATGTCGATTCCCAAATCCAGTAAAGCCGAGGCCGCGCAACTGCGCCAGGCGTTATCCGAACACAATTATCATTACTACGTACTTGATGATCCGATTGTTACCGACCAGGAATACGATCGCCTGTTGCGTCGGTTACAGCAACTCGAACAGGAACACCCGGGTCTGGTAACGTCAGATTCTCCAACGCAGCGGGTGGGATCTGAACCAGCCAGCCACTTCGAAAGCGTGACCCATGAAATGGCGATGCTGTCGCTCGATAATGCCTTTGACGAGGACGAAATGCTCGCCTTCGATCGCCGCTTGCGTGACAAACTGGATTACGATTCTGAGCTGGCCTATTGCGCCGAGCCGAAGCTCGATGGCCTTGCGGTCAGCCTGCTTTACGAGGCGGGTGAACTGGTACGGGCAGCCACCCGCGGCGATGGTCGCAGTGGTGAGAATATAACCGCGAACGCTCGCACTATCGCGTCAATTCCGTTACGCCTGATTGGTGATAATCTGCCTCGACGGATCGAGGTTCGAGGCGAGGTCTACATGGAACTGGAAGGCTTTGCTGCGCTCAACCGCAGTCAGCAGCAGGACGGAGGGAAAGTATTTGCCAATCCGCGTAATGCGGCTGCCGGCAGCCTGCGCCTGCTGGATTCACGCATTACAGCCAGCCGACCGTTGACGTTTTGCAGCTATGGTACCGGTCTTTGCGAGGGAGTTGAATTACCGCCTGGTCAATATCAACAGATGCAATTTCTGCGCGCGATCGGGATCCCGATAAGTCGTCAAATCGAACTGCTCGACTCGATTGACGATTGTCTCGATTACTATAAACGCATACTGACACAGCGTGACGAACTCGCTTTCGATATCGACGGCGTGGTGTTCAAGCTCGATAGCATCAAGCAGCAACGCGAGGCCGGGTTCGTTTCCCGCGCTCCCCGTTGGGCGATTGCCTACAAGTTTCCGGCGCAGGAAGTCATGACACGGCTGCTGGATGTCGATTTCCAGGTGGGACGAACGGGTGCATTAACGCCGGTCGCAAGACTGGAGCCGGTAGCGGTCGGCGGGGTAATGGTGAGTAATGCAACATTGCATAACATGGACGAGATCGAGCGTAAGGATATTCGTATCGGTGATATCGTTATCGTGCGCCGGGCCGGAGATGTCATTCCTGAAATCGTGGTGCCGGTAATCCAGCAACGTGAAGGCAAATTAAAACGGCCCCGAATGCCGGCGCGCTGCCCTGTGTGTAATTCGGAAGTGATACAGCAAAGCGGCCAGGCGGCGTATCGCTGCGTCGGCGGACTGGTTTGCGCAGCACAGCGCAAGGAAGCGATCAAACACTACGCATCGCGCAAGGCGATGGATATCGAAGGACTTGGAGATAAACTGGTTGAGCAAATGGTAGAGCAGGGGTTGATCGAATCGGTCGCCGACCTTTATCATTTAGAGCTTGAACAGGTCGCGGGCCTTGAGCGAATGGCAGAAAAGTCGGCACAAAACCTGCTGCAGGCACTCGAGCAAACCCGGACCACCAGTCTCGCACGATTCATCTATGCCCTTGGAATTCGAGAGGTTGGCGAAGCGACCGCTGAAGCGCTGGCAGGTCACTTCGGTAACCTCGAAGTAATGATGGATGCGGATGTCGAGAGCCTGCAACAGGTCGAGGACGTGGGGCCGGTGGTGGCCGAAAATATCAGGCACTTTTTCGATCAGCAGAGAAACAGGGACATCATCAGGCAATTGTTAGACCAGGGTGTTAACTGGCCGGCGATCGATCTCTCCCATCAGCAGCTGGACCAATCGCTGGCGGGCAAGACCTACGTGATCAGCGGCACTTTGAATGGCTACAGTCGCGACCAGGCGGCGAGTTTGCTAAAAGCGCGCGGTGCCAAGGTGAGTGGCAGTGTCTCATCGAAAACCAGCGCGCTTATCGGCGGAGAAAATCCTGGCTCCAAGCTGGCCCGGGCCGAGGCGCTGGGAGTCGAAGTTCTGGACCAGGCGGGATTCGAAAGCCTGATAGAGGGTTAACCATGATACTTGACGAAGCGCAGCAGGCCGAACTTAAAAAATATACCTACGCGGTATATATTCTGTTGGCCCTGTCCTTTGTCACGCTGATCACGCCGATCATCGGAGTGATCATTAACTACGTCAAGGATGAAGACGTGCGTGGTAGTTGGCTGGAGTCGCATTTTAGATGGCAGAAGGCGACTTTCTGGTATGGTCTGCTGTGGGCAGCGCTAGGTGTGCTTACGATCCCGATATTAATCGGCCAACTGGTGATCGGGATAGTAATTATCTGGCTGATCTACCGCATCGCGCGGGGCTGGATTTTTCTGGTCGACGGTAAAGAGATGTACCGCGAAACAACAGGAGAAGATTAATGAGTGATGATGAGCAATGGCGCAGCAAGCTGAGCCCCGAAGAGTATCGCGTGTGCCGGGAAAAGGGCACCGAGCCGCCATTTAGCGGTGAATATAATAGCAATCACCGCAGCGGCAGGTATCTTTGTAAATGCTGCGGTGAAGCCCTGTTCGATTCCACCAACAAGTTCGACTCCGGTTCGGGCTGGCCCTCGTTTGACCGGCCCGCTTCGGAGCAGGTGATTCGTGAAGAGGCGGATTCGAGCCACGGGATGCGACGTGTCGAGGTCATGTGCGATCGTTGTGGTTGCCACCTCGGGCATGTATTCGAAGACGGCCCGCAAGATAGCACCGGTATGCGTTACTGCATCAACTCGCTGTCACTCGAGTTCGAGGCCGGTGACGATGAATGAGTCTGATTTCGATCAGCTCGCCGAAGACACCATGACCGCGATCGAGGAAGCGATCGATGATTGCGGGGTCGATATCGATTACGACAGTGCCGGTGGTATTCTAACGCTTGAATTTGCCAATCGCAGCCAGATCATCATCAACAAGCAAACTCCGCTCTCGCAGATCTGGGTCGCGGCACGCAGCGGCGGATTTCACTTCGATTATGATGCGGCAAACCAGTGCTGGCGATTGCAGGGCAATGACGAGGAACTGTTTAGCTGCCTCAGTCGCTACTGTAGTGAACAGGCCGGTGAAGCAGTAAAGCTTGAGCATTAGTTTTTGCCATGCCAGTGGCAGCAGATCGAAGCGGATTAAAACGTTCAATCAAGTATTTCGCAATTGTGCTGGCGGCCGCCTTTAGCTACGTCCTGCTTGATTTTGCTTTCGATTTACGCCCGCCCGGGGTTCACCGTTCCTACCGCTTCAATGTTAGCGACTTATCGTTGGACCAGGCCAGGATTTTGCGCCAGGATAACCTGTCGGTGCTGGTGATACGGCGTTCGGACAGAACCATCACGGCGCTCAGGCAAAACCTGGCCGGGTTGCAGGATCCTGAATCGAAACGAAGTCGGCAGCCTCAGTTTGCGACCAATCTGCTGCGTTCAAGTCATCCCGAGTACTTTGTCAGCTATGCGATCGGCACTGATTTTGGCTGTGGCCTCGAGCTGGGCGAATCCTCGTTGAAGGAAATCTGCGGCAGGGCGCGCTATGATTTCGCCGGCAGGGCACTGCAGGGTGATAATAAATTTCTGAATCTTGCAGTCCCGGATTATACTTTCACCAACAATTTCAATACATTGACCATCAGGCCCTGAACAAGAGTAACCGCCATGCCTTCATTTGACGTTGTTTCAGAAATAGACCACCACGAGCTTAAAAATGCGCTGGACCAGGCCAATCGCGAAATCGGTACCCGCTACGATTTCAAGGGTTCCGGTGCCGGTATTGAACAGTCGGGAAATGATTTAACCCTGGAAGCCGAAGCGGAATTCCAGCTAAAGCAAATGATCCCGATTCTGAAAGAGAAAATGTCAAAACGCGGTATCGACGTCGATTGTCTCGAATTTGGCGATATCGTTGAAATGAATAAACGTGCCCGGCAGCCGGTCAAAGTCAGGGAGGGACTGGACAAGGACCTGGCGCGCAAGATGGTTAAACTGATCAAGGACAGCAAGCTCAAGGTGCAGGCGGCAATTCAGGGTGAGCAGCTCAGGGTAACCGGCAAGAAGCGTGACGATTTGCAGCAGGTTATGCAAACCCTGCGCGAGGCGGGGCTCGGCATTCCATTACAGTTCAACAATTTCCGCGACTGAGGCGCGGGGTTTAGTCAGGCTAAATTTCTAAGCGGTCAGGTAAACGTCGAATCGAATCGTCTTTTCCCGGTAGACCAGGTCGGGTTTCACATCGTTGTAGCTGGCAGCTTTAGCCGGGCGTTTTATCACCACCCGCTTGCGTGCCTTGCCTAGTGCATGCTCAAAACACGACTCCATTTCGAGGTTAGTGGTTATCGCCTGTAGAATTTGCATTTCCTTGGCAGGCTTTGCGCCGGACTTGTGACCCGGGAACATCGGGTCGAGGTAGATACAGTCGTAGTCATGATCATCCTCGAGGTGGTTTAAAAAATTCAGCGCATTACAGTTTTCGATGCTCATTCGTTGTGCAATCGCAGCCCCGCTTGCACTTGCCGCGAGCCTGTCAAGCGAATAGGCGAGGATTGCGTAAAGCAGTTCATTTTGCTCCAGCATAGTGACCCGCTTGCCGTGGCTGGCGAGCGTCAAACTATCCACGCCCCAACCGGCGGTAAGATCCAGCAGCCTGGTGATGCTGCGTTGCTTGTTGCTGCAGGCCCTGGCAATAGCCTGGCCCGGTTGCGCCGCACGCAATGGCAGGGGACCCGAGATAAAACTGTGATGAAAGCGAAGCCGTGGATTAACCAGGTTGACTTCGACCCCCGCCTGATCGGTTGCAATGATTAATTCTGAACTGGAGGCCTGCGCCAGAAATTGCTCGATTTTCGTTGTCGTAGCTTCAGCTTGAGCCATCAATAGTGTGGTGGCTTCTCAAACCCGGGGTCGATGTCACTGGGACCCTCGGTTTTCAGTGACTGCAGCTGAACCTTGAGCTGCTCGACGCTGGTATTCAGGCGCGAAATTTCCCGCTCCTGTTGCGCAACCATGTTGTTCAGTGTCTGGATCGTGTAGTCCTGTTCGGTATATAGTATCTCGAGCCGGCTTAATTTGGCCTCTAGCGATTCAGTCACGAAAATCCGCCTCTCGTAAATTAGACGAGTTTATCAAAAATTATCTGTGATAAACCATATAATGACTGTTTACCGCTGGCTTATTCGGCCGCATAATACGTGCACCACAGCCTGTTCGAGTGTGACAGGGCAGTAGTAGAAATGAGGTAACCCGTGAGCGAATCACAAATTGACAAAATAGCCGAGATCGCCGAGAAGATTTCGGCCGAAGAAAACAGACGTACCAGGCAAACCCACACCATTAATAACCTTTTGCAGGAAAGGCAACAGGTACTGGTGTCGATGTGCGAACTGGCTGAACTGGAATCAGGAGATGTGCCGCCGGATACGGTGATTCACAATCTGCGCGGTTTCAACCAGCAGTTGGTTGATTACACCGCGCTAGGGCACTTCGAGATTTACGAAAGAATTATCGACGGCAAGGAACGACGTGGCAATATCAAGGTGGTTGCCGATCGTGTGTACCCGTCGATTTCAGACACCACGCAGGTGTTCGTCGAATTCAATGACAAGTATGACGGCGTAGACGAGCCGGAAAGCCTGGGCGATTTGTACAGTGACCTGTCTTCGATAGGCGAGGCAATGGCCGATCGCATCGAATCCGAAGATATGCTGCTGCGCGAAATCAGCGATAGTCTCGAAAGCCCAAGCAAGAACCTCTGATTAAACCTGTCATTCCGACACGCCGGACCGGCGCACATGCCTGTGCCCGGAACAATAGCGAGTCATTCCGATACGTCAACCCCGCTTACGCGGGGGGGCGCGCAAGCCTGCGCGGCTTCAGGCCCTGTGGGTCCCGGCGGGAATCTTGAAAACACGGCATCGTTGCAAGATCCCGGGTCAAGCCCGGGATGACGCATGTAATTTTCTGTCATTCCCGCGCAGGCGGGAATCTTGCAATGCACCACCGTCACAAGATCCCCGCTTGCGCGGGGATGAGCAATAAGGCGCACCGACTAAGGTAAAACCCGCTTAAAAGGTTTCACGCTAACCGAGGCATAGGCGCCGGACTTGATGTACGGGTCTTCATCTGCCCAGGCCTGCGCGGCCGGCAGCGACTCGAATTCCGCGATGATAATACTACCGGTGAACCCGGCATCGCCCGGGTCATCGCTGTCGATTGCGGGATTAGGCCCGGCAATAATCAGCCGACCGGCGTCACGAAGAGCGTTCAGGCGTTCAACATGCTCGCTGCGCACGGCCATGCGGGCGGCAAGGCTACCCACGTTGTCAATTCCTACAATGCTGTACAACATCAACTCGTCTCCTTATCGCTATCGGGCAGGTAACGGGCCAGGAAAAAGGCCTGGGCGATCACGAATGCGATGGTCATGCCCATCAGTCCGAACAACTTGAAATCAACCCAGGTGTCTTCACTGAATTGCAATCCAAACGGGTCGATTTCAGGCGCGACGATCATGTTAGCAATGCCCGAGACCACGAAAAACCCGATCCAGGCCAGGTTCAATTGCACCCAGACTCGCTGCTCCTCGATCGTAATCGCATGACCCATCATGCGCTGAATTAACGGTTTTTTGCCGATTACGTGACTGCCCAGAAAGACCAGCGCGAACAGCCAGTTAATTGCGGTCGGCTTCCACTGGATAAAGGCGGGATCTTTGAGTGCCAGTGTCGCACCTCCGAAAAACAGCAGCAATGCCAGCGTGATGAGCGGCATCTTTTCAACTTTTTTGACGATGACTGCTGCGAGCACGACCTGGATAAGCGTAACCACAATTGCCGCCAGGGTGGCCAGGTAGATCGCGTCGCTGGATTCCCCGGGCCTCAGGTTCATCAACGGCACCCAGGCGTTAATACCCAGGATCAGCTCATCGGGCAAGTCGAGGTAAAACTTGTAGAGGATGAAAAAGAGGAGTATCGGCAGAAAATCGGAAAGTTGTTTCATCGAGTCGGTAATCGTTTAGAGCAGCGCAGATTCTAACGTATTACCCCGTGTTTTGGTGACTAATTTAAGACTCGATGATAGGCCGGAATTCGTCGTGTAATCCGTCGAAATATTTTGTTGTAAGTTTCCGATACGTCAACCCGGCGTGCGCCGGGGAGCCGCCAAGCGGGCCGCGCAGGGCGGGTATGATCCTTTTCAATGAATGGCGTTCATACCACATTGCAAAAAGGTAACACAAGTTATATTAATTCCTGCCGGATCTTGCAAATTATCGCCCTAACTCATTGATTTATAAATTATTTCTTACTGTTGTTTTCTTTCAATTTTTTGCTGTATGATCGCCAACCCTAGCATTCAGAGTTGGTCATGGCGCAGTTTTTTGAAATCCATCCAGATAATCCACAGCGGCGCCTGATCCAGCAGGCGGTGGCGATTATTGATCGCGGTGGCCTGGTTATCTACCCGACCGATTCGAGCTACGCGCTCGGTTGTCACATCGGTGACAAGGCTGCAATGGAACGAATTCAGCGTATTCGTCGTACCGACAATAAGCATCACTTTACCCTGGTATGCAGCGATTTGTCTGAAATCGGTACCTACGCCAAGGTCTCCAATTCGGATTATCGCCTGATGAAAACGCTGACACCGGGTCCCTATACTTTCTTGCTCAAGGCGACTTCGGTGGTACCGCGCCGCTTGATGAATCCCCGGCGTAAAACCATCGGTGTACGCGTGCCGGATAATAACATCGTGCAAGCCTTGTTGACGGAACTGGGTCAACCCATCATGAGCAGCACCCTGATTCCACCGGGTGCGCAGCAGGCGCTGGACGATGCCGAGGAAATTCGCGCGGTTTTCGAGCATAGTGTCGATCTTGTCATTGATGGCGGTTTCTGTGGCGTGGAACCGACCACGGTGATCAGCCTGATCGATGGTTATCCGGAGATCCTGCGTCACGGCAGGGGCGAAATATCGTTCCTGGAATAGAGGTCTGGACGGGTTTTTTTCGGCACGATCTTAAAATGCGGACTACTACGAGCCTGTATGGATAAGCTGTTAAAATCATGGTTTGTGGCTTTGCTTGTTAGTATAATTCGGCCAGGGCCGATATAAACTGGATCAACCTTATTGAACACCATTAGTCAAAACAACCGCGTGCTGTCGGGCATGCGTCCTACCGGGTTGTTACACCTGGGCCACTATCACGGCGTCTTGAAAAACTGGATCGAATTACAACACAGCTACGAGTGTTTTTACTTCGTTGCGGACTGGCACGCACTGACCACGCATTACGAGGATCCGTCGATCATCGCTGAAAGCACTCGCGATATGGTTATCGACTGGCTCGCCGCCGGCGTTAATCCGGGCACCGCGACCCTGTTTATCCAGTCGCGCATCCCGGAGCATGCCGAACTTCACCTGCTGCTGTCGATGATTACGCCGCTGGGGTGGCTGGAGCGCGTGCCGAGCTTTAAGGATCAGCAGGAGAAAATCAAGGACAAGGATTTATCCACTTACGGTTTTCTCGGCTATCCGCTGCTGCAGGGCGCAGATATCCTGATGTATAAGGCCGGTTTTGTGCCTGTGGGCGAAGACCAGGTCGCACATGTCGAGTTGACACGCGAGGTCGCGCGTCGGTTTAACCATTTCTATGGCAGCGAACCTGATTTCGAAAACAAGGTTAACGCTGCAATCAGCAAAATGGGCCATAAAAATGCCAAACTTTACCAGGACGCTCGCAAGCGCTACCAGGAGCAAGGGGATACGGAGGCGCTATCGATAGGCCACGCGTTGCTGAAATCGCAGCAGAACATCAGTTTGAGTGACCATGAAAGGTTGTTGGGCTATCTCGATGGCGAGGGGCGCATTATTCTTCCCGAACCGCAATCGTTGTTGACCGTGTCGTCAAAAATGCCCGGGGTCGATGGGCAGAAAATGTCCAAGTCCTACAATAATATGATCGCGTTACGCGAGGATGAAAACAGCATCACGCGCAAAATCAAAACCATGCCGACCGACCCGGCCCGCGTAAGGCGCACGGATCCGGGTGACCCGAACAAGTGCCCGGTATGGGAATTTCACCAGGTCTATACCGATCAAGACACTAAGGAAAAGTTGGCCCAGGGTTGCAGGACAGCGTCGATTGGCTGCATCGATTGCAAGCAACACGTGGTTGATTCAATCATCGAGGAATTAAAACCGATACAGCAGCGTATCAAGGAATACCTGGGTGATCTTTCAGGGGTCGACAGCATTATCAACGAGGGTTGCGAGGCCGCGCGTGATGTCGCGCAGGATACCATCGAAGAAGTGCGTAAAGTGATGGGATTAACCGGGCGCAGGTAGTGCCCTTGTAGCGATGGAAAAAGTTTTTACCAACAGCGCACCAAACCAGTCGGAAATGCCGTTTGCACTGGTGCAGGGCGAACCCTTGACGGTTATCCCGCAGGACCTTTATATCCCGCCCGATGCCTTGCTGGTTTTCCTCGAGGCTTTTGAAGGCCCTCTCGATCTACTGCTCTACCTGATCAAGCGCCAGAATCTCGATGTCCTGAATATTCCCATTGCCGCGATCACCAAGCAGTACATGGAGTACATCCACCTGATGGACCATCTCGAGCTCGAACTGGCCGCGGAATACCTGGTGATGGCGTCGATGCTGGCGGAAATCAAGTCGCGCATGCTGTTACCCCGACCCGCGGAATCGCAGGACGAAGATGACCCGCGTGCCGAGCTGGTGCGGCGTTTGCAGGAATACGAACAGTTTAAACAGGCGGCCGAAGACCTGGATGCGCTCGATCGACTGGAACGTGAAATTTATCTCACCAATATCGATATCCCCAAGTTCAAGGTTAAACTGGCATTACCCACGGTTGAACTGAACGACTTGATGAGCGCGTTTCGTGACGTGGTCAACCGCGCCGAACAGTTTGCCAGCCATCATGTCGATCGAGAGCCCCTGTCGGTACGCGAACGCATGGTGATCGTACTGGATCGCATATCGGCCGAGGATTTCACCTCTTTCAACGACTTTTTCAATCCTGCCGAAGGGCGCATGGGTGTCGTCGTCAGTTTCATCGCCATTCTCGAACTGCTCAAGGAGTCGCTGATTGAGCTGGTGCAAAACGAACCCTACGCCCCGATATACGTCAAAGCGAAATCATAAAATATGGAAATCGAAAAACTGAAACCTGTCCTCGAAGCCCTGTTTTCCGCCAGCGACAAACCGCTTTCGGTGGCCCAGCTGTTTGACCTGTTTGCCGGTGATATAGAGCAGCCGAGCAAGGATGAAATCCGCAAGGCCATTGAGGAGCTGGTCGAAAAATACGAGGGCAGCGGTTTCCAGTTGAAACAAGTCGCCTCGGGATTTCGCTTCCAGGTCAGGACCGACTTCGAAACCTGGGTTGTGCGCCTGTGGGAACAAAAGCCGCCGCGTTACTCGCGTGCAATGATGGAAACCCTGGCCCTGATCGCTTATCGACAACCGATCACGCGGGGCGAAATCGAAGACATCCGCGGGGTCAGCGTCAGCACCAATATCATCAGGACCCTGGAGGAGCGTAACTGGGTTAAATCACTGGGACATAAGGAAGTGCCGGGCCGTCCAGCGCTCTATGGCACCACCCGGGAATTTCTCGATTACTTCAACTTAAAATCACTCAACGAGTTGCCATCGCTGGTCGAAATCCGTGATCTTGATCAGTTTACGCCCGAACTTGCCTTTACCGAGGATAGCGAAGCCGGAACCGGGTAACAGCATGGCAGGCTGGGTCTTCGTTGCGCCTCGAATCCGACGCATTTTGCGTTGCTCCAGGAAAGTGATGCCCGCAGAGCGCTAAGTTGAATTGACCAAAGGGTTAATGGACCGGGTCTATTTGCTCCTTCTAACTAGTCGATCTGCTCCCGCTGTTGCTAAGGCTTTTGGCAGCGCGGTCGATACAGCCGTTATGCGAAATACAATACAATCGATCCTGGCCGCAGTGCTGGTTTGTGGCTTGCTAGGCTCCTGCAGCGAGCAAAAACAGGCGCTGGATACCTGGGTGCATGCCGACACGGGCTCTTACGGCGCCGCTATCAGTCCCGATGGCAAACATTTGCTAACCGGTGAAATCGGTGGTTTCGCACGGGTCTGGGATCTGCGCAACAACAGGGTCAAGTACAGTGTTCAGCACGAGGAGGGCAGTGCAGGCGGCATCATCGCTGCAGCATTTTCCGAGCTCGGCGATGTTCTGGTTACGATCGAACAAAACTCGATTGCACGCTGGGCAGTGGAGTCCGGGCGTCTTACCGGTTACTGGTCATGGCCCAACCTGACCGATGTCGCGGTTTCGGCGAACGGTCGTTACGCGTTGATTGGCAGCAAGGATAACCAGGCGGTTTATTTCGATATGGTTGAAGGCAAGATGCGCTACGTGTTTGCGCATCATGAAAAAGTAACCAGCGTGGCGCTATCCGGAGACGGTCGTTTTGCGTTAACCGGTGCCGACGACTGGCATGCCAGCCTGTGGGATTTAAGTAACGGTGAGCACCGGTGGTCGAAGAATTTAAAGTACAAGATCTCGCTGGTTGCCCTTTCCGATGACGGTGAACTAGCCCTCGCCAATGCGCACATCGGCGATGCCCATGTTTATTCAACCCGCGGTAAAGGCAGCCTGGTGTCGCGCCTCGATGAAATCAGGATGACGCTGGTCTCGGCCGATTTTTCAAATGACAACCGCACGCTTGCTACCGGCAGGGCGGCCAAGGCTATCGATATCTGGGATGTCGCCAGCGGTAAACGTCGCGAAACCTGGATGCCAAAAGTGAAACACAGGGTGCAGCCCGACTCCGCGACGATTCTCGACCTCAAGCTCGATAGTAATGCGAAAACGCTGATCTCCGAGTCCTCGACCGGTATCGGCCAGCGCTGGGCAGTCAACTGACCCCGCAAGGGGTCATCCCGGAAACCCCGTAGGGGTTATCCGGGATCTTGTGAAATTGTCGGAATATCAAACCTGTCACCATCACGCCAAGTAGACAACTGTCATACCGTAAGTAAATTACTGTCATACCGCGGCTTGACCGCGGTATCCAGAGAATAACAGGACTCCGTCCTCGAAATGGATCCCGCGACCTGCGCGGCCCGGCAGCCGCGGGATGACACCATCCACACTCCAGGGTAAAGCCGCGGGATGACATCAACCAAACTCCATGGTCACGCCGCAGGATGACATTAAAGTATCGTGAGATTCCCGCTACTGTATAATCGCGCGATGGAGCGCATACAAAAATATTTAGCCAACCAGGGGGCCGGGTCCCGACGCCAGATCGACGCGTTGCTGCAACAGGGGCGCATCAGTGTCAATGGCAAGACCGCGAAACCGGGAGACCAGGTCGCAGGCCGCGAAAAGATTGCTATCGATGGCAAACTGGTGCGCCTGCAGCGGCACGCTGCCAGGCCGAAGATCCTGATGTACCACAAACCGGTAGGCGAGGTATGCACGCGCTCGGACCCCGAGGGTCGCGAAGACGTGTTTCGAAACCTGCCCGGCTTGAACCAGGGGCGCTGGGTCAGTATCGGACGGCTCGACATCAACACCAGCGGACTATTGTTGTTCACCAACGATGGTGAACTCGCTAATCGTCTCATGCATCCGTCGTACGAGGTTGAGCGCGAATACGCGGTGCGCGTGCATGGTGCCGTCAACCCTGAAATGCTGCAGCAACTGCGAGATGGCGTGGAGCTCGAAGATGGCACGGCTCATTTTGACGATATTATCGATTCGGGCGGTAGCGGCAGCAATCACTGGTATCACGTGGTGCTGAAGGAAGGTCGTAACCGCGAGGTGCGACGCCTCTGGGAAGCGGTCGGGGTCGAGGTAAGCCGGCTGACCCGGGTACGCTATGACCAGTTCAGGCTCCCTAAGTGGCTAAAACCGGGCAAGTCCCGATTGCTCGATGAAGAAGTCGTGAAGCGGGCCTATCAGCGCCTGGGCCTGGCCGCGAAAAGCAGGGAAGCCCATAAACCGAGGCAGAGACGTCGAAGAGCCTGATGGGGTCGAAACAGATATCCAGGCTTTGCCAATCGGTGTTGCCATCCGGGTTTGAACAGCTTAATCGCCTGGGACCGGGTATTCAGCGTTTTCTCGAGCAGAATTTACCGGAAACGGTGAATCAATCGGTGACCCTGCTCACCATCAACCAGGATGAAATCGTGGTTGCCGCGAACAGCCCGATGGTGGCGAACTACCTGCGTTTACACAGCAGGGAGATCGAACAGCAGCTGCACGAAACTTTTAAGCTCGAGCAAGCCCTGAAATTTCGTACCATTCCGGATTCGTTGCTAAAGCTTGATAACAACGAACACCGACCCCATCCAGGACAGGTCAGCGCCGAGTCGATCGAGGCGATCACGCGCAGCGCTGAATGGATTGAAGACGAGGAACTGAAGGCCGCCATGTTATCACTGGCCGAGAGCCTCAAAAGCGAATAGCTATTGGCCTTGGGGGCTGAAGAATTAAACGTCGTTTAGCGATAATTGTGAGTGACACATTTTTCGTAAAAAAAATGCAAGAGAAACCAACAGGATAGCCCATGATCTGTTGTTTTTTTGCAACTTTGGCGAAAATTGTTGCTTTTATAATAATAAAAAGCTTGAAATTGTTGTTTTATTGACTATCATGACCAGCGTAAATCATTTGCTTGATAACACATCGTAGCTGGATGACTTGCTCTATTAAGTACTTAATAAATAAATTGAACTAAGAGGGTAATCTTATGAATTTAAAGAAAACTGCAGTCGCAACCGCAGTTGGAACGACACTGGCAATCTCCGGTGTGGCTTCTAGTGTGGCATATGCCGACGGACATAATGTCCAATTGTATGGTCGCGTTAACAATGCAATCGTTTTGAACGAACAAGACGGACCTGCCGATGATGAAGATTCAACTAACGTCTCCACCATTGGTTCACGCGTCGGCATTAAAGCCAGTGCACCAATCAATGATGGGCTGACTGCGCACGCGCGTTTCGAATGGTCGGCTTCAACTGACGATGAAACAGGGGCATTCGGTGACACCAGGATTGGTGAGGTTGGCCTTACCGGTGACTTCGGTACTGCTAAAGTCGGTAACATGTGGAGTACCTTTTATAATGTTGTCGGTACTCACCTCGATCCTACGGTGACTGTGGGTGCTGTTCTGTATTCTACTGCAGCGGACTTCCCCTACCGGACTTCTAATACTATCCAATATAGCAATTCATTCGGTGCAGTTAACGTTTCTGCTGAAATACGCCTGTCCGACGAAGACCATCCTGATGAGGCCGGCGGTAAAGCTGACGCCGAAAAACTCGGTGCTGCCGATGGTAATGCAATCGGTGTTAGTTTTAACGCAACTGAAAACCTGTTACTGGCAGTTGCCGTTGACAGTTCATCTGATGGAGACCTGGCTGGTGACGCAGATAGGGATCGCGTGGGTCTTGTCGCAAAGTGGACGGCTGGAAACTGGTGGGTAAGCGCCGGTTTCGCCGAGCATGAAGCCGATGATGTTGTTGAAATTACTCAAACCCAATTTCATGCTGGTATGGATTTTGGTGATGGACTCTCGGGTTGGGTTGGTGTCGGTGACGTCGAGGCAGATCCTGACGCCGGTTCAAAGGTAGACGGCGATGCAATCACACTTAACCTTACCAAGAGACTCGGTAGCAGTGGTGCCAGAGTCTACTATGAAGGGCTTTTAGGCGACACAGAAGACCTGATAGGGTATGACCGAGACTGGCATATATTCGGTCTCCGTATCGACTTCTAGTTGATGGTGTTTAAGCAAGGTTAATTTGCTTTAAATTAAGCCGGGGTTTTGGCCCCGGCTTTTTTTTGCCCGGCATATATTGTCGCCGAGTTAATAGAATCCGCAGGATCAGGTTGGGATAATATGATTGTGATCTGAATCCAGGATCCCATGCTCACGAAGGATTGTAATGACTGGCTGTAGTTGTTGTTGGTAATGGCGCCAGCGCTCTTTCGAACGCGTGTATATCCCCTGGCGCACCTGCCAGATACTCGCCGTTCTCACCGCCTGCTTCGATTCCTGTCGATTCAAACAGGACTCTTCCCAGGGGAGACCAATCGCTTCTATCAGGGTACGGACCTGGTTCTCGTTATCGGTCACTAAATCTTCATAGCGAATATTGGTTACCTGTCGACCGAACAGGTTTCCCCAATGAATCATCAGCTGATGGTATCGCACGTAGTAATGACTCAATGCTTCCAGGTTGTAAACAAAACTCACATCTGACCCATATGTCTGGAAGTAGTTAGATAATATGACATCCAGCGGGTGGCGTTGGCAGTTGACAATTGGAGAGTCCGGGAACAGTACCTTTAGCAACCAGATATGCACAAAATTAAACGGCATTTTATCGGTGAAATAGGGTGTAACCAGGTTATGAATCTCCCGAACACTGCTAATATATTCCCTGCTTTCAAGCGCAAATTCCTCGGCCGAAATATCAAAAAAATCATCCGGGTAAATACGGGCTAGCGAAGCAGATTTTTCTAAATGACCGATAGCCCTTTCAATCCCGGGTAACTCACCGCATCCCGTCACACTGGAATGTCGGGATATTATTTGCTCGACGAGTGTTGTGCCGCTGCGGGGCATGCCCAGGACAAATATAGGCTGAATTTCTGGCGATTCTGTTACTACCTTGTCGGGTGGCGAAGTTAAAACAGTCGATACTCGGTCTATGTGGGCAAAGTACTTTTCCAGATCGATACCAGACTCTTTAAACTTTAGATCATTGCCGATTTTATAAGTATCAAATGCCTCGTCATAAAGCGCACAGTCATCGTAAACTTTTCCCAAGGCAAACGATAGATTTATAGTAGAGGGCTCGTCAAGTTCGCCACGGTTCCAGATATCTGCTATCGCCTTTACATCGGGATCGTCTATTGACTCGTAACGTTTCATACTAACGAGGTTTTTATGGGTCTCTGCATGTTTCGGGTTAATCGCCAGCGCATCGCGATAATGCTTTTCAGCATTCACCTTATCCCCAAGGGACGAGAAAACCATGCCCATGTTATTAAGATAGGCATGATTGCCTGGATCCAGCAAGAGTGCTTTTTCGTAACTGGACCCGGCTTTCTCGACAAAATCCAGATGATAATAAGCCCCGCCCAGCGAATTCCATAAACCTGCATCTTTGGCATTGCGCTTAAGTAGTTCATTCGCCAGGTCAATGACACCAAAATGATCGTTAGTACCTTCCTTAAGAGATAATGCCAGGCGCAAAACCTTCTCGTCTTTCGGGTAATCGGATTTGAGGCCTTCAATAATTTGATTTGCAGCCTTGTATTGTTTTTGATAAATAAAACACTGCGCCCGTAATTCCCTCAGACGTTTATTTTCAGGATCCTGTCCAACCAGTTGCTCCAGTAATCGATGGGTCTCGTCGTAATTACCCAGCTCAAGATTAACATTGGCCAAATTAAAAATGGCATCCCAGTTGCTGGGTTCAACCAGGAAAGCTTTTTGGAAATTTTCTTTGGCTAACTCAAATTCCTGATTTCGTGCCTGTATCGAACCTAACAGGTTTAAGGCGCGAGGGTGATCAGGTTGAATTTTTAATGCTTTTTCAGATGCCTGAATTGCCAGTTCAGTGGATCCCAGTTCATTATAGGCAATACCAAGGTTAACCCAGGAATCAGTAAAACCCGGTTTTAGATCAACTGCTTTTCTATAGGCTTTTATTGCCTTTGTATGTTCATTTAAATGCTGGCATGACATACCCAGGTGGTGCCAGACGATATGATTAGATGAATGCCGTTTGACAATTTTCTCGTATCCTTTTTTTGCACCTCGCGCATCACCCTGCAGCAATTTATTTGAGGCGCTTTTAAATATAGCATCGAGATCATCTCGTCTTGCATTTGACTTCACTATTTGATTGCCTCATATCCAGGGAAAAATACTGTTTGCAATGCGCCCGACAGGGAAAAAAACTATACATGTATGCTATTCACACAGGTTGGTCTGTGATGAACGTATAGCAGCAAGCCAATTTGTGATTTTTCTTCCCTCAAATCGGAGGTTACAACCATAGCAAAACTGGTTCAGAAATTCCCGCAAATAATCTCTAAAAATCCAATGAAACTGCACGACAAAAAAGTTCAGGCTGGATCACCCAATACATGCCTGGTGCATCTATTCAGCTGCTATTTCCCGGCAAATATAGACGTTTCTAAAAAACAGACTGACTATCAGTCTTATTGTTCCGGTGCTTCGATCGTGACCAGGTCACCCAGCGCAGTTTTAATTTCGGATAAGTTGGGATAACGGTGGTCGAAATAGTCGTCAGCGTTTTTGATGCATGTTAATGCGCGAACGCCAGGTTGTTCACTGGAGCTAAGACGCATTTCCAGTTGGTAATTCACATTGCTCGGTCCGTCGTCAAAATGCAAGATTCCCAACGATGCTACGTAGGTCCTTCGTCCACCTTGAAGGTCATTACTTTCTATGACTTTGGTCACGTAAAAACGATCGGGAAAGATTACCTGTTGCGGCTGTCCTGCTTGACCAATATCTTTCATTGAAATATAGCAATAGGGTGTAAAGCGATCAATATTACCTTTTAGAGTCTGCTTACCGTTGCGGAAGTAGACACGTGCGAATTCATTGGGGACTTGATATTCATGGTGAAGTTGTACGTACGATCCCGGTTTCACTGCAGGTCGCTTGAATGTTTTTGAATAAGTACCGCTGGCACAACCCGTTAGCAATATGACCAGGCAAACCAGGGCAAGACCGGGTCTGAATCGAGTGTTTAACATGGAGACTCCTTTTAGGTTGATGCTAATTATGACAGCAGAAGTTAGCTTGAGTTTGATTTTTTAGTTCAATTTCCAAATAGGAAATTCTGACATGGGTGATGTAAAATAACGCCTGCCCTTCTGCCAGAGAATAATCCCTTGTCTGCCCCCGACCCGAATGCCGAAATTCATGACCTATGGCCGACTTCAGTGCTGGTCCGTTCGAACGAGCAACATGCGTCGATCAAACAGGATCTGCTCGACCTGCTTTATGCCCACAGAGACAAGCACACCAAGACGAGCGGTCCGGTTTACGCCAGTCGTGACAATCTTTACGAGTTATACAAGGATCATCCGGCATTTGCCGCGCTAATCCAGTTCATTCTTGAATCGGTCTTCCAGGTTGCCGCCCACGCCAACGGCAAGGCCTGGCAGAACTCACAGAATATCGACGTCAAGCTGTCCGGGGTCTGGTTCCAGATCAGTAACGCCAGTGGCCTGCATGAGACACATGTGCATGGCAATTGCTCCTGGTCAGGCGTCTATTACGTGCAGGCGGGAGAGTCCAGTCGTTCGAACAGTGATCGCAGGAATGAACTGCTGAACGGCGTTACCCGCTTCTATGGCCCCTACCTGGATTTCCATGCCGGCGGGCACGTGGAGTTCGGCAATCTTTATCTGCAGGACGAGTCCTGGGATTCGTTCCCGGAGGATGGCAAGATCGCGGTATTTCCCTCCTACCTGAAGCACATGGCCTTTCCGTACAGCGGTGAGCAGGATCGGGTTATCGTCTCATTCCACGCGCAAGTGGACGCGGAGAAGGAGCTGCAATTTAGCTACCAGTTTGACTAGCCGATTTCCCGCCCAGGATTCGCGCTAGATCCTCACCCGTCAAGCTCGCCATTTCATGTTGCGATCTTGTTCAAAAATTCGAGCAAGCGTTTAGGTGACATATTCTCCTTGATCGGAACGATTGCTTTCACTCTAGTCTGCAGATTCTCGATGATTTGCCTGCGGCTAGTTGGGCTGAAATCCTCGAGGTCGCCGACAAGCTCCCGTTCTATCTGACCTTCCAGATATATTTGGCGGGGCTGCAACAGACTCGTGCTGAACCACTCACGTTTCGCTCTCATTCCTCGCAGGGCCACCTTGTGTCTGACCTGCTCGCAAGTCTCTTCGGGTAATGGCTCCTTATTGTCATTGAATCTGCCATAGGGGATGCAGATTTTCGCCGTGTAGTGCAGGAAGCCTTCCTCAACATGGATGTCATGACCCTTGATTACCTCCCGCAGGTATTTCTCAACCTCTGTGTTGTTGCCACCCGCGGGTGGCACCACCGCGATACTTGCCGCAGGTTCTGGCGTGGCGGGAGTGGAGGGCTCCGCAGGTTCTGCCGTGGCGGGGGTGGTGGGTGCCGCCGGTTCCGGCGTGGCGGGGGGCGCTTGCTTTACCACCGCGCAGATCGCAGTAATCTGTTCCGGCGTAAATCCCTCGCCGAGGTAGAAGCTGACGTCATCGCGAGTGCAGGCGGCATGCGCGTTGGTTGCGGTTAAAATGAGCAGCGCGATGGTCGCAATTGCCAGGTGGTTTTTCATCCAAAAATATCCATTCATGTCTGGTTGGCGCAGAAGCGGACTGCGTGGCAGTGCCCGTCCAGGCGTCGGAATCGCTGCGCTACAACGAGTTCAGGAAGTATAAACATCCTGTTTTCACCATTCCACCAATAAAAGAAGCGGGGTTGGCGTTGCTGTCTGGCCCTGAGATTAACAGTTTTCATAATCAACGCTTCTTCAATATTGGGGTTAGTTGGTTTTATCCGCAGTCATGCATTTAACCGGGTAGATCATCCGAAATTGCGAAGCCGGAACGCTCGTGTTAGGCACGAAACAGGTCACCCGGCCCGGCCCATCTAACCAATATGCGTGAGGATTCACCGCTTGCCCAAATCCCCAACCGCGGCGTAATTCGAAGTGCAGGTGGGGATAACTTGCCAGCAAGCCGGTGGCTCCCACGCGACCGATGATCTGACCACGTTTTACCTGGTCGCCTATGTTTACAAGTTGACTGTCGAGGTGAAAGTAAAGGGTTGAATAGACTGTGCCTGACCTATCCTTTCCGTGGTCGATCACGATAAGCCTCCCAGACATCGGATTGCTACCAGTGACTTTCGTCACTTCGCCAGGTGCAACCGCAAGTACCGGTGTGCCGATCGTTGCGACGATATCGAGACCTACGTGGGCACTCGGGTTATCTTCTTTGATGTTGCCATTGAATCCCTGGGCAATCGAAGGTGCTCCCGCAGGCATCACAACTGTGGTGCCGTCACTAGAGTTCGATTGATCAACCACGCCGTAGGGCGGTATGTTGATGCATCCAGCCAGGCAAAGCGCCAGGCACGGCAAGGTGCTTAGTATTAGAGCTCGGCTAGATAGACGACGAAACATGCAAGGATTAAATAGAGTAGTTATTTTCTATGATGTTGACTGCTTAGCTGATACCTGGCGTTGGTCAGTCGATTCGATATTCTGAGTGTCCATGCTTGAGCATTTCGCACAAATACACGCCGTCGTCGACCCATGGGCACATAGTCCACGTATCCATAGCCATAAAACGACGGAAATGATTGGATTTTAAAGAGAAGGTTGGCTCCCCGGCCCGGGCTCGAACCAGGGACCCATTGATTAACAGTCAATTGCTCTACCAACTGAGCTACCGGGGATCAGAGGTTGGGTATACTAAATGAATAAAAATAATACAGCAACCAGATTTGTCAATCCCTGATTCGTCAAAGCGGTGCGCTATTCAGGCCTCGAACACCTGTCGGATCCTGGTGACCGCTTGTTCCAGGTTTTTCATGCTGGTCGCGAAAGAAATGCGCATGTAACCTTCGGCGCCGAAGGCCGAGCCGGGCACCAGGGCAACACCGACCTCTTCGAGCAACAAGTTGGCGACGTCGACATCGTTTTTCAGGTCATCCCGGGCGTCGATAAAACCCTGGATGTTGGGGAAACTGTAAAAGGTTCCGTCCGACTCGATGCAGTTGATGTGCTTGATCGAATTAAGCTCCGCTACCAGGTAATCATGTCGCTGCTTGAATTCTGCAACCATCGCGCGTACCGGTGCGTGATCGCCATTGAGTGCGGCGACCGAGGCAGCCTGTGAAACCGAGCTCGGGTTGGAGGTAGATTGACCCTGGACTTTTTTCATCGCCTTGATGATATCCGCATGCCCCCCGGCATAGCCGATACGCCATCCGGTCATCGCATAAGCCTTGGAAACGCCGTTGAGCACCAGGGTTCGATCATACAGCTCGGGACAGGCATTAAGTATGTTGCAAAACGGAAACTCGCCCCAGACGATGTGTTCGTACATGTCATCGGTTGCGATGAGTACATCGGGGTAACGCAGCAATACCTCGGCAAGTGCCGCCAGTTCCGGCATCGAATAGGCCACCCCGGTTGGATTGGAGGGGCTGTTGAGCACCAGCATGCGGGTGTTGTCGGTGATTGCGGCTTCGAGCATCGCCGGGGTGATTTTAAACGCGCTGTCGATGCCGGTTTCGACGACAACCGGGGTGCCCTCGGCGAGAATCACGATATCGGGATACGACACCCAGTAGGGTGCCGGGATGATGACTTCGTCGCCCTCATCGATAACCGCCTGGCACAGGTTGTAAAAACTCTGTTTACCGCCGCAGGATACGAGGATCTGATCGGCTGCATATGACAGGCCGTTGTCACGCTCGAACTTGTCGATAATCGCCTGTTTCAGGGGCACCGTGCCATCGACCGCAGTGTAGTGGGTATCACCGGCTCGGATCGCGTCAATCGCAGCTTCCCGGATATGATCCGGGGTATCAAAATCTGGTTCGCCTACCCCCAAACCGATAATGTCACGCCCCTGGGCGCGAAGCTGGCTAGCTAAATTTGAAACTGCTAAAGTGGGGGATGGTTTTATCGCGCAAACGCGCTTTGACAAATCGTTAAACACGGCTAGCTCACAGGTTGAATTGCTATGGAAGAACAGGCGAAGTATACGAAGCCGGGGCGAGCTGTAAAGTGCAGTCTGCCAATCACTAACTAAATTCACTCTATGGCCAAGAATTTCCAGCTCGAGACCCAGTTTGAGCCCGCCGGGGACCAGCCCGGGGCAATCGATGCCCTGGTGCAGGGTCTCGAGGACGGGCTAATGCACCAAACCCTGCTCGGGGTAACCGGTTCGGGTAAAACCTTTACCGCGGCCAATATAATACAGCGGCTTGAGCGACCGGCAATCATCATGGCGCACAACAAGACCCTGGCGGCACAGCTGTACGGCGAAATGAAAGAGTTCTTTCCGCATAACTCGGTCGAGTACTTCGTCTCTTACTACGACTACTACCAGCCGGAAGCCTATGTTGCGGCCTCCGACACTTTTATCGAGAAGGATGCCTCGATCAATGAGCATATCGAGCAAATGCGATTGTCGGCGACCAAGTCCCTGATGGAGCGGCGCGATACCATCATCGATGAAATCGATCAACGCGCTATTTTACGGCGACTCGCGGAACTGCAATACAAGCGCAACGATCTCGAGCTCAAGCGCGGCACCTATCGCGTGCGTGGCGAGGTCATCGACGTGCACCCGGCTGACTCGGACCGCGAAGCAGTGCGTATCGAATTGTTCGATGCCGAAGTCGAAAAAATCAGTTTGTTCGATCCGTTGACCGGTGAAGTCAGCAATAACGTCAAGCGCATCACGATATACCCGAAAACCCACTATGCAACGCCACGCGAAGTGATTCTCGGCTCGATTAGCGAGATCAAAGAGGAACTGCAGCTGCGTCTCGCGGAGCTCAAGCAAAATAATAAGCTGGTCGAGGCGCAGCGGCTCGAGCAGCGCGTTAACTATGATATTGAAATGATGCGTGAACTGGGATATTGCAGTGGTATCGAAAATTACTCGCGTTTCCTTTCCGGGCGCAAGCAAGGCGAACCGCCGCCGACCCTGTTTGACTACCTGCCCGAGGATTGCCTGCTGTTTATCGACGAAAGTCATGTCTCGGTGCCGCAGATCGGTGGCATGTACAAGGGTGACCGCTCACGTAAGGAAACCCTGGTGGAATACGGGTTCCGCCTGCCATCGGCGCTCGATAACCGCCCACTGCGTTTCGATGAATTCGAACGCATGTCGCCGCAGACGATTTTTGTTTCTGCGACCCCCGGTGATTACGAGGAAAAATTTAGCGGGGCCGTGATCGAGCAGGTCGTGCGTCCCACCGGCCTGGTTGATCCCGCGGTCGAAGTGCGCCCGGCGACAACCCAGGTCGATGACGTGTTATCCGAGATAAATAAACGTGTCGAGGTTTCCGAACGGGTGTTGATTACAACCCTGACCAAGCGCATGGCCGAGGACTTGACCGATTACCTGGGTGAGCACGGGGTGCGGGTACGATACCTGCATTCCGATATCGATACCGTCGAGCGCATGGAGATCATACGTGATTTGCGACTGGGTGAATTCGATGTGCTGGTTGGTATCAACCTGCTACGCGAGGGACTCGATATGCCGGAAGTATCGCTGGTAGCGATTCTTGATGCCGACAAGGAAGGTTTCCTGCGTTCGGATCGAGCCCTGATTCAAACCATCGGTCGCGCGGCGCGTAACATCAACGGTATGTCGATTCTCTACGCCGACAGGGTTACCGGTTCGATGGAACGGGCCCTCGCCGAAACCGATCGACGACGTGAAAAACAACTGACCTACAACAAGGAACACAATATAACCCCGATGGGAATCGTTAAAAACATAACCGACGTCATGGACCTGGGGGACGCTGCCAGGCCCGGGCGCCATCGAAAGGCTTACCAGCGCGTGGCCGAACCTGCGACGGGCTACGAGCGGCTTAGCGCCAGGCAACTGGATGCCAGGTTGAAACAGCTGGAGACTTCCATGTACCAGCATGCGCGAGATCTCGAGTTCGAGGAAGCCGCGCGGGTGCGCGACGAAATCAGCAGCATCAAGGAAAAATACTTCAAGACCTCGGAACTCGAGGCCGTCTGATTTACCCGGGGCAAATAAATGGCAATTCTTTGTCGTTGTCATCAACTAACCTGTCATCCCGCGGCTTGACCGCGGGACCCATAGTTACCTGAAAGAAATCCGGGCGACTGGATACCGCGACCTGCGCGGCCCGGTCGAGCCGCGGTATGACAGGTTTCAGTTTGGCTGGCTTCGAGCGGGGTTAGAGTTACAGGGATTTTATCAGAGTGCGCATGCTATTGAGTCTGCGGTCGGTATCGTCCTCGCGACCGTACTTGATACGGTTGTAGAGTTCGACGATGTCCGCGAGCTGTTCGCGTTGCGGAAAGCCCCGATCCGCCACCCGTTCGAGGAAAGCGCGGCTGTCTTCCGAGGGTCGTTTCTGTAATCCGTGCCTGGACAGTTTTTTCAGCAGGCGTTTATACAGGATCTCGTAGGCTTCCGGCCTTGGTGGACGTTCGCGAAAGCGCACGATAAGCCAGTAAAATCCGGTAACGCCGAGTAGTAAAAAGACCAGCGCGAACACCATGTCCGACCAGTTTTCGATGCCGAGTTCAAGTTTGCTCAGAAAGTTCCGTTGCTTACGCTCATCATAATTTATGACCCAGTCATTCCAGCTGTGTTGCAGGTTATCCCAGCCGTAGAGAAAGTTGCCAAAAAGCGGGTTACGGTTCTGGATACGAAAAACTGATTCGTCGTCGGACAGGGCGTTATCGAGACCCTGTTCAATCCGACTCGGCGATACCGCCGCGGTTGGATCGATACGCACCCAGCCCCTGTTTTCGAGCCAGACTTCGGTCCACGCGTGGGCATCGGACTGGCGCACGATAAGATAGTTACCGACATTGTTATACTCACCCCCCTGGTAGCCGGTGACAACGCGCGCGGGTATTCCGGCGGCGCGCATCAATAACGCGAAGCTGCCGGCATAATGCTCGCAAAAGCCACGCCGGGTTCCAAACAGGAACTCGTCAACCGCGTCATCGCCGAGGGCAGGGGGTTGTAGGGTATAAAAATATTCCTGCTCGCGATACATGGTCAGTACCGCATCGATGATATCTTCGTTGCGATCAAAACGTTGGGCCAGTGATTTACCGAGTGAGATTGTTTCCGGATTGCGATTAGCCGGAAATTCGAGCGTGAGTGCCAGGTATTCCAGGGATTCGTTTTTGCCCACCTGGTAGGCCAGGCGCGACTCCATCGAGTAGCGTGTTAAATCGTTGATTTTCTTGGTGCTGACCAGCTGGAAGTCCTCGGTCATCAGACTATCGGGAACCAGCTTGGTCGGCATGTCCAGTGCGAGTAACCAGTATTCACCATTGGGTTCCAGGGTCACCGTATATTTAATAGCGGGTTCGGTTACGGTGATGTTTAACCGGTTTTGCCCCTTTCTGCGCGCCCGATACCAGCGCGAGCCGTTGTAATTTGCCATTACCGGTCCGCGCCAGTAGAGCATGCTTTGAGACGGGACCTTGTCTTCGAAATCGACCCGGAAGGCAACTTCGTTGTTGCGAATCAGGTTGCTAATCTGACCGGGTGACATGTGATCACTAAGACCGGTTACTCCCCCGCGTTGTTCATTGGATATTCCCCACAGCGGACCAGGTACACGCGGTACCAGTATGAAAAGGATTAGCATCAGCGGCACCGATAGTCCAACGAGACGCGCACTGGAGGTTAAAAGTTGCCTGAGGTCGATTCTGTCTTCACGCTGATTGATCGTAATCAGGGTCGCGGTTATGACGACCAGGGTTGCGAACATCAGGCACGCAGTGAAAATGCTTTGCGAAAACAGGAAGTGGGTGGCGATTAGAAAGTAGCACAGGAAAACCAGTATCAACAGGTCGCGGTGACGTCTGCTTTCGAGAAACTTGAACGAAGTCATGACCGCCAGCAGTGCCAGGCCCGCATCGCGTCCAACGATGGTCCAGTACTCGGCGAATACACCAATCCCGCCGAAAAGCACCAGTGGTATCAGTATCCACTTAGGCATTTCCCTGATCTTGTCGAGGTTTTGCAGGCAGCGCCAACCCACCGAAATCATAACTATTGCGCTTACCCAGAGAGGCAGGTTGGAAAAATGGGGGGTGATCGAAATCAGGAAACATAAGCAAACCGCAAAAATACTGGAGCGGCTCGCTATCTCGTCAGCGATGGATCGAATTGGCAGGTTATTATGGCTAGCCGTTTTCAAGTTCGAGTTCCTGGTTGAAATCAGGCTGCCTGAAAACAGCTAAAGCCTGTAAACAGGCATGTTTGTGAGCATTGCCGTAATCCTGTGCAATGGTGGTGTCAGGAAGTCGCAATCCGTATTTTTGTTCCTCGTTTTCCGCGGCCAGAACCAGGCTCGCCATCAGGCTCAGCTTATCTTCGAGCGAGCCTTCGATCAGTGCGTCCCAGTCGATCCATAAGGAGGGCCTGGCCTGCCCCTGGAAGGTCTTGGTCAACAATCCCTTACCCTGGGCATAGGCTTTCCACGAAATATGGCGTAACGATTCTCCTTCACGGTGCTCGCGCAGGCCCGCGAAATCATCCCCTTCGATAGTGCTGGTCGAAGTTTGACCATCGTATTGTTCGACCATGCTCTGTTGCAGCCGGGCATTTGCGGCTGGCCGCGGGTAGACCAGGACAGGTAGATCGAATTTAAGCCAGCCCCAGGCGTGGAACAGGCCGGTTGGATAGCGGGTAAACACCGTAATCCCCATCGGTCTGAACTGCCCACGGCGGACCGTGGGAATTTTCATCTTTGCCTCGGTGTTGCCCTCGGGATCGAGTTTCACATAAACCGGTGCCTGGTCAGCGTACTGCAGACCAATGGCGTAACGCGTCGAGTTATTGGCATGGCTGATGTCGAATTTAAATTCGCAGTACTCACCGCAGAAGACAGGCCGTGGAATCTGCAGGCTGACGTTTATGCCGAGCAGGTTTTTGTGCGTGTGCCATAGACTGATGATGCCGAGCGAGATCAGCATGAAGGTGAGCACAAATGCCATGCTGTTCTGATAGTTGATTGCTGCAAAAAACAGGAACAACAGCATTATTGCGAACAGGTAGCCGAACCGGGTGGGCAGAATGTAAAGACGCCGGTTATGCAGAAAAATAGCATCCGGACTCGGAGGGTTATGGGTATCGAACCAGTTGTCGAAGTATCGACGTACGGGACCCGGCAGACTGACCGAAAACATAGGATTTAGGGAATCGGAATTTGATCGATTATATCATTGACCAGGTCACTGGTCGGACGGCTGTGTTGCTCCGAGGGATTTAAGCGATGATCTGCTATCGCGCCGAACACGGATTGCACATCGCCCGGTTCCGCATGACTGCGACCGTGCATCAATGCCCAGGCTTTACTGGCCTGGATCACGGCGAGCCCGGCACGTGGTGAGATGCCGTAGACGAACAGGCCGGGATTACGGGTCGCCTGGATTAAATGTTGCACATAATTTAACAGTGGCTCAGAGCAGTGAATGTGGTCAACAGCTGACTGAATAGCGATAAAACGCTCGAGGCTGATCTCGGGCGGCATCCGGTGCACTAATTCTCGAGGATTGCCTCCCGACAATAATGCGCGCTCGGCTTCCTGGTCCGGGTAGCCGAGAGAAATTTTCATCATGAATCGATCCAGCTGTGATTCGGGCAGCGGGAAGGTTCCCGATTGATCAAGCGGGTTCTGGGTGCCGATAACAAAAAAGGGTTCATCCAGCTTATGCGTTGCTCCTTCAACCGTAATCTGCTTTTCTTCCATGGCTTCGAGCAGGGCGCTCTGGGTCTTCGGCGTGGCCCGGTTAATCTCATCGGCCAGGATGAAATTTGAAAATACGGGGCCAGGGTGAAATTTGAAAACCTGGTCTCTCGGATCGAAAATCGAAACCCCCAGTATATCGGCCGGCAGTAAATCACTGGTGAACTGAATGCGATTGAAATTGAGTCCGAATACCTGTGCTATTGTTTGCGACAGCGTGGTTTTACCGACGCCGGGCAAATCTTCGATAAGGCAGTGGCCACGGGCTATAAGGCAGCATACTGCAAGTTCGATCTGGGTCGATTTGCCCAGGATGATGGTTTCGATTGCCGCGACCGCCTGGCGAATATCGGCCTGAAAATCTGCAATTGAATTGTCCGTCGTATCCAGCATTCGGTGTCTCTTCATTTGTGCGCGCATAGTTATCGACCAAGTTTAGCCGAAATTGTTAAATTGTTCCGCGAAATAAGACACCTGGCCGTTCGCACTTTTACTGCCAGCTAGACGGTTTTCCGGTGACCATAGGGTTTCCAGGCGGGAGAAATCACGTCGGGCATGGTTGAACGACCGAGTAATCGGGCCGACGCCAGCGTCATAGCGCCATAGCGCTGGTTGACCTGGTCCATCGCCAGGTGAGCGCGTTGCCTGAGTGGATGCTTGCGTTGGAACAGATCCGCCTGGCAGGGTGCTTTCGGGTCCAGTGCGACAATGCGGATTTGCCAGATACCCTGGCCTCTCCAGTGATTCTGCAGCCAATGATTGCCGAGTCGGTAAATGACCATTTCATCGTCGCTGGGCAATAATGACCGGACGGTGGTCTTGAGCCAGCCGCGGTAGAGGCGCAACCCGAACAGGAATTTCTGCGCCACCAGTTTGTTGCTGCGAAGTCGCTCGGCAAGCTTGTGGGCCATGTGCATCATAAACACGCGTATCGTTTCCGCATCGCGCGTGTCTGGCGGTAAAACCTTACCATGTCCGATCGATTGGGCATGCGGAATACTGGTCTTAACCGGTTCGGGATCGAGTCCCTGTGCCATCAACCAGATACGCCTGCCGGGATTGCCGAAGCGTTTGCCGAGCACGCTGATGGGTAATTTTTGCAGGTCCGCGCAGCAGTGCACACCGTAATCGGCCAGCATGCCGGCTACGCCCGAGTTTATCCCGCACAATTCGATCAACGGGGTACTGGCGAGGCGCTCCCTCGCCTGCCAGGGTGGGATGATTGTCAATCCATCCGGCTTCTGTTGACTGGCAGCAAATTTGGCGGTGGTTTTGTCGCCGCTGACACCGACTGAACAGAGCACCCCCGAATTCTCGTAGACAGAGTGTTTTACCCGATTTGCGATTTCGCGCGGAGATCCCCACAGTTGCTGGCAGCGGGTGACATCGAGAAAAGCCTCGTCGACCGAAAAAATTTCGATATCCGGGGTGAAGCCTGCCAGGGCGTGCATGATATTGGCGGATACCTGGGCGTAGCGTTGCGGGCGACTCGCAACCTGGATCAGCTGCGGACAAAGTCGTCGAGCCTGCTTGATATGCATTCCGGTTTTGACTCCGCAGGCACGGGCCTCGTAGGAGCAGGTAATGATACAGGTACCTATGCCGCCATTGGTCAATGCGACCGGTTTGGCGCGCCACTCGGGATGATCAACCTGTTCAACCGATGCAAAGAAGGCATTCATGTCTGCCAGCAGAATTACCCGTGGCCAGTTGCCGCTGCTTTCAGTTTTCAACGGTATTGCCGGACCTGACCGATCACTTTTCCCTGGATGATGACGCGAGAATCGGCGAGGGTTAAATCGTCAATTTCGGGACTGTCGGCGAGGAGTTGAATCCGATTGCCGGAGCGGTAACGAATGCGTTTCAGGGTTACCTGTTCGTTGTCAATTAGTGCCACCACGATGTCACCGCTGCGGGCCTGTTGCTGGCTTTGTACGACCACGATATCGCCCCCGATGATTCCCGCCTCGCACATCGAATCATCACTGACCTGCAATGCGTAGCGCCCGGGTGCTGTCAGCAGGCTTAAAAGTTCGCTGCGCTGCCGGTCTTCTATCGCTTCAAGTGGTATGCCAGCTGTGACCCGTCCCAGTTCCTCGAGATCCTCAAACAGGGGAGGCAGTGGTTTTATAGGTCTGAATTTAGCGGATAGCGTGATATCGTTCATGGAAAGGTCCTGGTTGGTGAATACTATAGAGAACAAAATGAGAACTTTCAAGTGAGATTAGAAATTCATCTGGATTGGAAAAGGCAATTGCAAAAAATAGGGGTTTGTCTACTCTTGCACGATTATTTCAATAATAAATACGCAAATTCTGGACGGCTGCATAATTAAACTAATGGATAAGAAAGCCTCGATACTCTGCGTCGATGATGAACCGGTCAACCTGGTCATCATGGAAGAGTTGTTGCGAGACAATTACGCGCTTAATACCGTGAAGTCGGGTGAGGGTTGCCTTGAACAGGTCGGCCTGCAAAAACCCGATTTGATCCTGCTCGATGTCAACATGCCGAAAATGGATGGTCTCGAAACCTGTGAACGTTTGAAGACTGATACCGATACGGCAGAGATCCCGATCATATTCATTTCTGCACTTGCGTCGCACGAAGAACTGATGGCTGGCTACGAGGCTGGCGGTGACGACTATATAACCAAACCTTTCAGCGAAGACATTTTGCAAAAGAAGGTACAGATAGTCCTCGCGAGTCAGCAACGAAAACGGGAGCTGGAGCAGATTTCCGACAGGGCCGTCGAGGCATTGAAGGACAATTTGACCAATACCGAGATGCTTGGAATGGTGGTCCAGTTCCTGCATCGCTGCCAGCGGATCGACGATGTTGACGAGCTGGTTAACAATGTGTTCGATTGCTTACGAGAATTCGAACTTGAAAGCAGCTTGCTGATTCAGGCTGAGCCTGAAAACCGGGTGTGGTTTAGTGATGGCATCGATCGACCGATGGAAAGCCAGATCCTCGAGAGTCTGCGCGGTCAGGATCGAGTGTTAAGTTTTGGTACCCGGCTTGCGATAAATTCGGATCACGTGACGCTGCTGGTTCGAAAACTGCCGAGTGGCCAGCAAGAAATCGAAAACCTGCGACAGCAATTGGTCATTATGATCGAGGGCCTGGATACGAGGTTGCATGCTATGCAGGCGGAGAGGCTGTTCGATTCCCGGCGCGAGCTGCTGGCCCGGGTGCTCGAATCGACCCGCGTTAAACTCCGCGAAATCGACGAACAGCATAAGCGACAAACCCAGGTAGCAAGCGAAATCCTGACCGGGATGGGTAAGGAATTAGAAACTTCGATTCAGCGGATGGATTTGACCGTACAGCAGCAAAAGGCCCTGCTGAAAATTATCGATTCCTGCGTATCGAAAATTAAATCTGCATACGATGGGGACTGTAAGCTGGATGAGCAGTTCGATGTTATCATCGAAGATGTTTCAAGTTTGCTGGGTAAATAGGGACAAAGGAGGGGGTAGAGGTCGGGGATCGGGGGACGTTTCTATTGTTACAATAATACACGGAACAGGAAAAATAGATGCGTCCCCATTTCCCCGGGCTGATGTATAATTCCGCGATTTTCGCTTTCGGCATTCGACAAAATGAAAGATGCAGTCATCGTATCAACCGCGCGTAGCCCGATCGGCGTAGCGTTCAAAGGCACACTCAACAATATAAAATCACCGACTCTAACGGCACACGCCATTCGTCACGCGGTCGAGCGGTCCGGTGTTGGCGGCGACGAAATTGACGATGTCATCATAGGTGCGGTGTTGACGGCGGGAACTGCAGGAATGAACATCGGACGCCTGGCCTCCCTCGGCGCAGGTTTGCCGAATACGGTGTCGGGACAGACGATTGACCGGCAATGTTCATCGGGCTTGATGGCAATCGCAACTGCGGCCAAGCAGATTATTGTCGATGGCATGGATATCGTTGTTGCCGGCGGGCAGGATAATATTTCGGCAGTACAAAACCAGTATTTCCCCTGGGTTGCCGATCAGGCCGATGCGAATGTCGTGATGCATGCCGAGCATGCCTACATGCCGATGCTGCTAACCGCCGAGCACGTGGTTAAACAGTACGGCATTACCCGCGATGCACAGGATGAGTATGCACTGCAATCGCAGATACGCACCGCGGCCGGGCAACAGGCAGGTGCCTTCGATGACGAAATCGTGCCGATTTCTGCCACGCGCGCGATCAAGGACAAGGAAAGCGGCGAAATCAGCTACAGCGATGCAGTCCTGGAGAAGGATGAAGGTAACCGCCCGCAAACGACGCTCGAAGGTCTCGCTGGGCTGAATCCCGTGGTGGAAGGTGGCACCGTTACCGCGGGCAATGCAAGTCAGCTATCGGACGGCGCGTCTGCCTGTGTTTTGATGGAAGCTTCGCTCGCCGAAAAACGCGGCCTGGAGCCGCTGGGTATCTATCGCGGTATGGCCGTCGCCGGCAATGCGCCCGAGGAAATGGGTATTGGTCCGATTTATGCAATCCCCAAGCTGTTGCAGAAAAATGGTCTCGGCATCGACGACATAGACCTGTGGGAAATCAACGAAGCCTTCGCCTGCCAGGCCCTGTATTGCCGAGATTATCTCGGGCTCGATAATGATAAATTCAACGTCAATGGCGGCTCGATATCGATCGGACACCCCTATGGCATGACCGGTGCCAGGCTGACGGGTCATATTCTGATCGAAGGTAAGCGGCGCGGTGCGAAATACGTGGTGGTTTCCATGTGCGTGGGCGGTGGAATGGGTGCAGCTGGATTGTTCGAGGTCGCGTGATGAAAACCAGAGACTTGCTGTTATATCATGGCCTGCCGTTGCTGGTCCTCGTGTTTTCTTTCATCTGGTTCGCGATTGTTGGCGATTACAAAGCAGTTTAAGAACTGTGCTGCGGCTATAAAAGTTCATTTGCCCTTCCAGACCGGGTCTCGTTTCTCGGCAAAAGCCCGCGGACCCTCCATGAAGTCTTCCGACATCAGCATTTTCTGGTAGATCGGTAAATCGCTATTACCCGGCTTGGTCGCGGCGAAAGCCTGTGGCATGGGCAGGTTATGTATCGCAGGTACGACCTCCTTTAACGCCTGCAGGGCGAGCGGTGCACCAGTCGCCACTTCTCGCGCCAGTTCCCGTGTGCATTCCATCAATTCATCGAGCGGACAAACACGACATGCCAGGCCCCACTGCCGGGCTTCCGCAGCACTCATGCGGCGCCCGGTGTAAAGCAGGTCCATGGCCACGTTGTAGGGAACGCGGCGAGGCAGGATCTGGATTGCGCCGACATCGGGCAGAAAGCCGCGCTGCATTTCGGGCAGGAAGAACTCGGCATGGTCTGCTGCAACGATCATGTCGGTGGCAAGGGCGATTTCAAATCCGCCACCTGCCGCCATGCCGTTTATCGCCGAAATGACTGGCTTTTTCAGACCCCAGAACTCGCTGATACCGGCAAATCCACCGGGGCAGGTAAACGCACTATTGACCGCTTCCTCGTTATTGTCGATGGCGGCGATTTCCTTCAGGTCCCAGCCCGCGCAGAAGATCCGATCGCCGCTACCGGTGATGATGCCGACCCGCAGGTTGTCATCCTCCTGCAGCATCGAGAGAGCTTCAAAAATCGCATTTGAAACGCCCGGATTAATTGCGTTCGCGGGTGGTCGATCGATGGTGATTTCAACAATGCGATCGTAGGTTTCAACCCTTACTTCTGCGCTCATGACAACCCCCGAAAATTGTATGTGAATGACACCAATATATGTCAAAATCGCATCGCATTCACGCTTCGTTTTTTGTCCATGTCACATTGGTTAAATCCGTTACTGTCGCCGCGGTCGATTGCCATCGTCGGTGCCTCCGAACGCGAGGCCAGTCTAGCGGCAATGACGCATAGGCAGTTGTCAGATAGTGGCTACGACGGCGAGATTTACTCGGTTAATCCGAAATACCAGTCGTTGCATGGAAAACCCTGTTACGCCTCGCTGATCGAAATACCCGTAGTGCCTGACCTCGTGGTTTACGCCATTAGCGGTACTCCCCTGGAGCAGAGCTTCGATCAGGCCTTGAAAATAAAAGTCGGTGGCATCGTTATCTATGCCGCCAACTACATCGAAAATGATTCCGAGCCAAAGCTTCCAGCACGTCTTCGCGACAAGGCCAGGCAGGCGGGTATTCCGGTTTGTGGTGGCAACTCGATGGGTTTTTATAATTACGATCGCAACGTTATGGTCAGTTTCGACCGTCCGCCCACGGGTCGACCTGCGGGTCGCATCGGCCTGATATTGCATTCCGGCTCCGGCATGACTTACCTGGCCAACAACGATGCACGTTTCTGCTTCAACTATGTCATTGCCAGCGCGCAGGAGGCCAACGCGACCGTCGGCGATTACATGGATTACCTGCTCGACCAGGATTCAACCCGGGTTATTGCTATTTTCCTGGAAGCGGTGCGTGACGTGCCGACCTTCGTCGCGGCATTAAAGAAGGCGCGTGAAAAATCCATACCCGTGGTAATAACCCGTCTCGGTCGCACCGAGAAATCCGCCCGGCTGGCGATGAGCCATTCGGGCGCAATCGTCGGTAATCACGAGGCATTCATCGCGGTATGTGAGCGTTACGGTGTAATTCTATGCCACGATGCCGACGAAATGATTGTTACCGCGATGCTGTTTGCCGCCGGCTTTCGTGTCAATAGCGGCGGGCTTGCGAGTATGCTCGATTCCGGTGGCATGCGTGAACAGATGATCGACCTCGCCGAAGATCATGGCGTCCCGTTTGCGCGAATATCGCCATCGACTAAAAAAGTGTTGCGCGAGCATCTCGAAACCGGGCTGGATGCGGTCAATCCGATGGATGGCATGGGAGCACTCGGCAAGAACACCTTTCAAACCTATCTCGAGTGCGGAAAAGCCCTGCTCGATGATGAAGACACCGGGTTGATGAGTTTCGAGTTCGAGTTCCGTGACGGTTTTTCGCACTACCCCGAGTTGTTTGACGTGGCGAAGCAGTTGTCAGCTTATAGTGATAAACCGCTTATCCTGGTGCAGAGCTTTACCTTCACCAACCTGAGTAATACCGCGGCCGAGCTGACCTCACTGGGGATCCCGGTCATTAACGGTATCGATGTGGCTTTGCGTGCGATGCGTAACCTGATGAATTATCGATCCGGGAGCGCTGCCGTTGCCGACTCGAACGAGATTGATTTCGACCCGGCCATCGTCAGGAGTTGGTCTCGTCGATTAAATGCAACCGAAAACTGTGACGAAAACACCTCGTTGAGCCTGATGTCGGACTTTGGCTTGCCGACGGTTAGTCACAGCATCGCGCAAAGCTTCGATCAGGTCTGCGCAGCGGCCGAGGCCTGTGGTTTTCCGCTGGTGCTCAAGACCGCGATGAAAGGCATTGCGCATAAATCCGATAAAAACGGGGTCAAAGTCGCCATTGAAAATTTTCAGCAACTCGAAGTGGCTTACCGGGATTTACAAACCAGGCTAGGCGACCAGGTCCTGGTCATGCCGATGATAGCGACCGGTGTCGAGGTATCCGTCGGTATGAAAAACGACCCGCAGTTTGGCCCGATGGTCATTATCGCCTGTGGCGGGGTGTTGATCGAGCTAATCGCCGAACGTGCATTTAAACTCGCCCCGGTAAATGCGGAGCAGGTCAATGCAATGATCGAACAGACCAGGCTGGCCAGGCTGTTGTCCGGGGTGCGTGGACAGACTGGGGTCGATCGTGCGGCCCTGGTCGAACTGGTGGTAAGGTTTTCGCAGCTGGCGTTTGTGCTGGGTGAGGAAATTGCCGAAATTGATTTGAATCCGGTTATTGTCAATCAGTCGGGTTGTACTATCGTCGACGCACTGGTGGTGCCGAAGTAGCGCTCTTTTGCATGAACACTAGTACAAGGCGTCTTCCATGGATGCTTTTTTTTCGGGCGATAAATTCGAGCAGTGCTTCGTCGATCGAGCGATCAAGTGGAGGAGCTTCGTACTCTACCAGCATCCGGTTCCAGAGTTCATAGGCGCGCTGCTGCATGTCTTTACTGCCGGCTTCACTCCATTGTTCGGCATCCATCAAATATGGTGGAACAGGCTTTGATGTCCATCCTCCCAGTGGATGGCAATGTTACGTTTTTGCCTCTCGACGTTCTCGATTGAGAGTCTCTGTTTGCTCGATGTTTCGCCTTGGAGCGGACTATTCAACTTGAAATTTGCGGACTGGACAAAAGTTCGCAAAATCATATTTGAAAATTAATGGCTGTGCGAAATTATGAGAATCCGAACATATCAAAAAGCTGATAGCTTGATATGAATCACCCCAGGAGAGCGCAACAGGGGATATCTTTCAGATTAACTGAGCTATATTATTAATCAATGATGATTTGGTCGAAATGCGTTTGCCTCAATCTTGTTATCATTAAAGCGTAAGCACATTGAATTTATATCAACATAGGAGATAACTTTCATGAGACTTCTCAACCGGACAATACCGATACTTACCATCTCACTTTTGCTACCGCTGAGTGCGTATGCGGATTCATGGAGCTGCCGCTATGGAAATGACGTACGTGAAGTTCATATGGAGCAGACAACATCGGCTCCTTTGCCGTGCCAGGTCCTGTACAGGAAACTTACCGAGGGAGCAGAAGACCAGATCCTGTGGACTGCACAGAACGACGCTTCGTACTGCGAATTCAAAGCCAAAGAATTTGTTGAAAAACTGGAGTCCTGGGGCTGGACCTGTGTAGAAACAATCCGTGATGAAACCGCTGTACAGTAGTACCTGTCATTAGTAAAAATTGACTAAGGACTTTTAAACCTCTGCTTGCAGAAAGTAGACGTTCAAATTCTCTACTCCTGCGGCAGAGAACGGCCATTTCCTGTCATTCCGGCGAAAGCCGGAAACCATCGCCGGCAGCGACAAAAAATAAGCGGGCTTAGCCCGGGTATTTATTCAGGTCTTTGGAATGGATGCCGGCTCGGGGGCCGGCATGACAGGTACTGGGCGACTTTATTGCTAAAGGCTTAGCACTATTTAATTGATTGAGACTCGGAATATGGATCGATATTGGTATCATCTCAAGGTTTAGAAACCTGTCTAACAGGTCAGAAAATGAAGCCTCGATCAAGGAGCTTTATCGAGATAAAAAACGATCACTCAAAATCCTGAGGCGCGGACGCGTTGCTGATTTATCCTGCTATAATCCACTGGCATTCGATCAATAAAATCAAGGATTTATCCATGAGCGATATCTACGCAACCCCGGAATCCGACCTTGCGTATCACGGTTCTTCCGAACGCAGTGGCGGTAATCTTGAAGATGCGATTGCAGGTAATATTGAAGTCAGAATGCTCGAGACCCTCGGCGAGGCCTGGCGCGGTCTAAAGGGATTCAAACTCAAGTGTCATATTGCGACCGTGATCTGGTTGGTTGTTTATGTGATCGCTGCGATGATCAGTGTGCCAATTGTTTTCGGACTGGTAGCCGTCGGTGCGGATGAGGCGACTGCTTCGATCGTTGCATCTTTAGTACAAATCGTTGCTATTGCCGCAACCATGCCAGTCGTTGCCGGCATCACCATCATGGGCATCCGCCATGCACAGGATAAATCGGTTTCACCCGGCTCCGTATTCAATTATTTCCACCGCATTCCGGGTGCAATACTGTGGTATATCCTGATGTCATTGATGATTATGATTGGCTATATACTACTAATCATTCCGGGCATTTATCTTTCGTTTGCTTATATGTTTTCGCTTCCGTTAATGATTGAAAAGGATATGACCGCGTGGCAGGCGCTGGAGGCATCGCGCAAGGCCGTCACCCGAATCTGGTTTCGTGCCACGGGATTTCTGCTACTGGTCATGCTGTTGGTAATGCTTGGCATTATTCCGTTGACTATTCCCTTGATCTGGATCGTGCCCTGGGTTTCACTGGCCTATGCGATGATTTATTTTAAACTGTTTGGTGCCGAGGCCCGGACCCTCGCGGATTAAGGAAAGTTATTGCTGGATACACGTTATCGGGTCGAGATTCCTGGGGGTATCAACCTTGAAGCCCAGGTAGTAGGGCCTGTTCCCCGATTCTTTGCTTTTGCGATCGATCTTGGCATTCGCGGTATCATTATTTTCGTTTTATCGCTGCTCTCAATCCCGCTGGGCAGCGGCGGCATGGGTGGCGGTTTTTTCCTTATTTTCCTGTTCGTTATCGAATGGCTATATCCAGTTCTATTCGAGGTATTTTCACGTGGACAAACCCCGGGTAAGAAATTGCTCAAGATATCTGTTATCAAAGACGATCTAAGCCCCGTGACGCTGGGCGCTTCAATGGTGCGTAACCTGTTACGCACGGTTGATTTCCTGCCGTTGTTTTACCTCGTCGGGTTGGTCACGATGCTGTCAAATCAGCGTTTTCAACGCCTGGGCGATCTCGCCGCCGGAACCCTGGTGATTAGTGTGCCCGAGTCGGCAAAACCCGCAGCAATGCAAGAGATCATGCCGCTGGCGCCTTCAACTTCGTTACTGCGCCCCGAGCAGACATCGATTATCGAGTTTTTGCAGCGCAGTAACCAGCTGTCCGAACCCAGGCAGCAGGAATTGGCGAGCATTCTCGAGGGTATTACCCATGAAAAGGGAGATAACGGGGTAGAACAGTTGCGACGTATCGGAGCCTGGTTCCTGGGGGTTCGATGAAACAGCAACTTTTCGAAACCCAGCACCAGGGCGTGTGGCAACAAATCGAGGAATCACTGGAAAAGCCGACGCAGGGTGATAACAGCAAGGTGCTGGCTGAAAATTACCTGCTGTTGTGCCAGCACCTGTCGATTGCCAAGGAGCGTCTCTACGACGCGGCGCTGGTAGAGCGCCTGAATAACCTGGTGCTCGCCCTGTATCGCGAGCTATATCGGTACCGTTCAGAAACCCGGCTCAATATTTATGCTTTTTTCAAACGTGATTTTCCGCTCGCAATTTACCGCCACCGCTATTTCATCCTGGTGGCATTGCTGGTGCTGGTGTTGCCCGGCCTGGTCGCCGGCCTCTGGACTTATCTTGATGAAGACGCGGTCTACAGTGTTCTCGATGGGCCCGAGGTGCGCCAGATTGAACGTATGTACGATCCCGAAGCGCGAAAAATCGGTCGCGAACGCGAGGCCGAGACCGACGTATTCATGTTCGGCTTTTACATCAAGAACAATATCAGTGTCGCGTTCCGATGCTTTGCCGGCGGTATGCTTATAGGGATCGGGACCCTGCTTGTATTGTTTTTCAACGGCATGTTCATGGGTAGTATCGCGGGACATTTGACCCGGCTGGACTATGTCGATACTTTCTACCCGTTTGTGGTCGGTCACGGCTCGTTTGAGCTTACCGCAATCGTGTTCAGTGGTGCGGCGGGTTTAAGGCTTGGTTACTCGATCCTCAATCCAGGGCACTCATCGCGGCTCGATTCGCTGCGCGAGGCGGGGCGTGACGTGGTGCCTATGCTGTACGGCATTGTCCTGATGCTGATCATTGCCGCTTTCCTGGAGGCTTTCTGGTCTTCGAGCAGCAGCCTGTCGATCGAAGTCAAGTACACGGTGGGCGCCATTTTGTGGGCATTGGTGTTGCTGTATTCGTTTTCAGGACGACGTCATGAATCTGGATAAGCTGCAGGTCAACGCCTGTCTGCGTTCAGGCTGGCAGGCGATCGATCTCGGTTTCCTGATGGCGCGTGCCTGGTGGCGGCAGATTTACATTGCCAGCCTGCTGCCGCTGCTGCCGCTGACTCTCGTGCTATTGCTTGTGTTTTCACAAAGCCCTTTATGGTCACTGCTATTTATCTGGTGGCTTAAACCGTTCTGGGAACGTTTACCACTCTATATCGCCAGTCGTATGTTGTTCGACGAAGAACCGGGTACCTGGTCTAATATGAAATCGCTGCCGCTGAAGGACATTCTGCCGTGGTTATTATGGCGACGTTTTTCGGTGCAGCGTGCCTTCGATAATCCGGTCACTGTACTCGAAGAGTTGAAGGGCACAGCGCGTCGCGAACGTTTGCGCATACTGCATGGCAGGTATACCGATGTCGCCCTCGGCAATCAGCTGGTCTGCTTTTGTTTCGAATTACTGGTCGCATTCGGCCTGGTCGTAATGCTTGATTTCTTCACCCCGGACACGCTTGGAATCAGGTTATACGACAGTTTCGGTGATCTGACCCTTTCCGGTGAGTGGATTTTTACCCTGGCCGGTATCGCCGCGATAACCCTGGTTATGCCGTTCCACACCATGGCCGGTTTTGCACTCTACCTAAACCGCAGAATCGAACTCGAAGCCTGGGATATTGAAATCAGCTTCCGCAACCTGGCCAATCGCAAGCAGCGTGCCACTTCGCACAGGGCTGGAATGGTCTCGGCAATAGTCTTCGCCGGGCTTATGACATTAACGATGCCGGCAGCGGTTGACGCTGCGGTCGAGCATGATCATGAATCCTCCCGGCAACTGATCGAGTCGGTGTTGCAGGGTCAGGACTTTGGCGAGGAAAGAACAGTACGTAAATGGCGTTTCAAGGGCTGGAGCGAAGCGGACGATGAGACGATTCCAGAATGGGTGATCGATTTCCTCGAATGGCTGGAGCTATTCAAGGATTGGGCAGAGGTACTCAGCAACATCGCGGCCTGGGTCAAGGTACTACTGGTGCTGGCATTTGCCGGGTTGTTGTTTTACCTGTTTAGACGTTATCGGGGACCCTTGTCGCGGCTGGGCAGGCGACAGCCGGAGAAAACCGCTCCGGAAGTATTATTTGGTCTTGATGTAACCCCTGAGAGCCTGCCGCCGGATGTGCCGGCGCGGGTGATGGCTTTGTGGGCAGAAGCTGGTTACCGGGAAGCACTGAGCCTGCTATATCGGGCCTCGTTGTCGCGCCTGATCGATAAATATGAACTCGCTTTTCGCGCCAGTCACACCGAGGCCGAGTGTGCTGCCCTGGTCAGGGCTCACGGAATTGACTCCCTTAGCGAATATTTCTGGCAACTCACCAATGCCTGGCGCCGGCTCGCCTACGGGCACCAGTTGCCGGAAAGTGAAACCATCAAGGGCCTGTGCGATGGTTGGACTGCAGAGCTATCCGATGAATCGCAGTAGTACTAATGTCAAGCTCGTATTGGGGCTGGTTTTACTTGGCCTGGTCGGTTGGGGTTTGTATGTGAGCATCGAGTTTTACGAGGAAACGGAGGAGTCCGGCTGGAGCCTCGATGCGTTACGCAATCCCTACCTGGCGGCTCAGAAATTCATGACTGAAAGCGGCATCGAGGTAACCGATGTCGATAGCCTCGCCAGGCTCGATGAACTCACCAATCTCGGCACACTCTTTTTCAGCGATGCCAACCAGGTGCAAACCCCGCGTCAGCTTGAGCAGGTAATGAACTGGCTTGATGTGGGTGGCAATGTTATCTACACCGCCGATGCGGTATCGCATGACGATGATTTGTTGTTACGAGAATTTTCGGTCGATGTCGATTGGCGGGAATTTGAAGTCGAAGAAGAGACCGAGGAGAAAACGCTTAGCGAAAACTTGCGCGAATACAATCGCCAGCTCGAATCGGGGAAATCGAGAGAAGAGATTGCAAGCTCTTTTAATGACGAAGAGGACTTTATCACCCTGGTGCAGTTTGCCGATGAGATCGGAGATGTCGAAGTCGCATTCAATGATTCGAAGGTCCTGTCGCATCCTGATATTTCAGATACCGGGAGTGATAGCGGGTATGAGCCCTTTAGCTGGTCCTACTCAGAACACGGGATTCACATGATGCAGTTTGAAGTCGGTAGCGGATTGCTGACGATCATTTCCGATCCGGGCGTCTGGACTTCGTATCAAATTGATCAGTACGATCACGCTTACCTGTTATGGCTACTGAGTTCGGGCGAGGGTAATTTTGCAATTCTGCGCTCGGTATTGCGCGATTCGATCTGGGTTTTGATGCAACGTAATGCGACTGAACTCCTGATCGCGGCGGCATTATTGATATTGATCTGGATCTGGCGCACGGGTTATCGCTTTGGCCGACTGTTGCCGGATGATCTCTCGCAGTCGCGGGCCCTGGGAGAACACTTCTCGTCGATTTCCCATTACCTGTGGCATCGTCGACAGGGAGAGCACCTGGTGGAGCCTTTACGCGCCAGGGTAATGCGCCGCGCCAGCTTGACACTGGGCGAGTTTTCCCGTGTTGACCAGGCAGGACAATTCGAATTGATAGCACAGCGTTGTGATCTCAATCCGGAGGCAATAGCGCGCGCCTTCGGCAACAACGATTTTAGCGAAGCATCTTTTGTACAAACCGTAAGACTTTTAAAACGTATCGAGCAATCACTATGAATGATTCATCCAGTACAATATCTGCGGCACTTAACGCGTTGCGGGAACATATCAATGGCCGGCTGATAGGTCAGTCACAAGTCGTCGACCAGGTCTTGATCGCCATGCTTGCAGGCGGTCATGTCTTGATCGAAGGGGTGCCGGGGCTGGGTAAAACCCTGTTGGTACAGACGCTGGCGGCCGGAATAGGCGGCAAGTTCAAGCGTATCCAGTTCACCCCCGACCTGATGCCCGGAGATGTTACCGGGCATGTCATGTTCGATATGTCGCAGAGCAAGTTTGTACTTAAACAGGGCCCGGTATTTACCAACCTTTTACTAGCCGATGAAATCAATCGTGCCCCGGCAAAAACCCAGGCCGCCCTGCTCGAAGTTATGCAGGAATACCAGGTCACGCTGGATGGCAAGTCGATGCCAGTCAGTAAACCTTTCATGGTATTGGCAACACAGAATCCGATCGAACAGGAAGGAACTTATGCATTACCAGAGGCAGAGCTGGATCGATTTATCGTCAAGATAAACATCGATTATCCGCAGGCTGACGATGAATTGCTGATTGCGACCCGCTACGCCCTGGAATCTTTTGGCGGTGATCAGGGCGAAATACAACAATTGCTCGACGTCGAGAACGCGCAGCAACAGTGCGCCGCTATCGAGGTAGACGAAAAGGTGGCTGAATATGCAGTTCAACTGGTGCGCTCGACACGTGGCACCACCTTGTTGCGACACGGTGCCGGCCCGCGCGCCAGCATTGCCTTGTTGCGCTGTGCCAGGGCACTGGCGTTGCTCAATGGCGTTAGCTTTGTCACCCCAGATGACGTCAAGTCGATGGTATTACCGGTATTACGACACCGGGTCATTCTGGCGCCAGAGGTTGAGATCGATGGCCTGGGCGTCGATGAAGTGCTCGGTAACCTGTTAGAGAAGGTCGACGCCCCGCGCTCATGAAACCTTCCCGGTTACTAATTCAGCTGCTACTGGCCTGGCTATTGCTGGGCCTGCTTGCAGCGGTTGCCACGATTCTGGAGTGGCCACGATCATTCGAGATCAAGCTTGTTTTCTGGTGCTGGTTTGGCCTGGTCGCGCTATTGGCATTACTGGATCGGTTTGCGCTGCATAGGCCTCGACTCGAAGTGACACGCACGCTGGAACCGCACCTTGCTCTCGGTATCCGCCAGCGGGTCAGAATCCGGGTCAGCAACCGGGAGCAGCGTCGCCAGGAATTCTGGTTGACCGATTTCCCGCCGTCGAAGCTGCATCTCGAGGGTTTACCGATAAGGCTCACGCTTGAGCCCGGGGAGCATGTGGATTTGCGTTATTCGATTACGCCTTTACAGCGTGGCCTGGCCGAGTTTGGACAGCCCTGTTGTCGGGTGCTATCGGACTGGAAACTTTGGGAAAAGAACTTTTACTATGGCGAGGCCCAGTCTGCAAAGATATACCCGAACTATAAACCGCTGTTTCGTTCTTCATTTATCGGTAGCGATCAACTCTATCTCGATCTCGGCTTACAGTTGCGCCAGCGTCGCGGGGAGGGGACCGATTTTCATCAATTGCGCGATTTTCGAGTAGGCGATTCCCTGCGCCAGATCGACTGGCGGGCAACGGCCCGCTTCCACAAACCGATTTCACGTGAATACCAGGAAGAACGCGATCAGCAGGTTGTTTTCCTGCTGGATTGCGGCAGGCGAATGCGCGCCAAGGATGGCGAAATCAGTCATTTCGACCATGCGCTCAACGCGCTGCTGATTTCTGCCTTTGTCGCCCTGCGCCAGGGGGATAGCGTAGGGCTGCTCAGTTTTGCCGGGCAGTCACGCTGGGTTGCACCGATTAAGGGACGTTTCCAGGTCAGTCGGTTGCTGGACCAGATTTACGATCTTGACAGCTCGCCGGCCGCCAGCGATTACCTCGATGTCGCGCAGCAACTGATTACGCACCAGCCGCGCCGCTCACTGATTATCCTGATTTCATCGCTGGAACCACAGGACCGGGATGATTTGACCCAGGCCGCAAGGTTATTGTCGCAACACCACCTGGTCATGGTGGCTTCGATGCGACAGCAGGTACTGAGCGATACACTGGCAACCGAGGTCGTGTCGATTGACGATGCATTAAGATATTGCGGTGTTGCCAGTCACCTGCAGGAGCAATCGGCAATGTATGCGCAACTGCGCAGTGATAACATCATCGTTGCCGATACACCCCCGGCCTACATGCACTCGACCCTGATCAACGAATACATGGCCTTAAAACGGAGCGGGATTTTTTAATCCGGTTGATACAAATCAATGGAGAAATCCGAAATTCGTCTTATGGTATAACTATAATTACACATGACATCATGCGTTTTGCAAACCTGGAAAAATAGGACCCTGTTATGTTTGAATCGCTCACCCACTGGTTTGATACTCTGAAGGAACGAAGTAAGCTTTTCGATCACTCTGAAGATGAAATACTGCATAGCGCCCTGGCCTCGGTGCTGTACCACGTTATCAGTGCAGATCAGCATGTCGATGCCAAGGAGAAGCATGAATTCGATCGCATATTGAAACAGGAATTCGATCTTGATGACGAGCAGGTGGATCATCTTTACCGGGCTGCCAAGGGGTCGACGGCCGATGTGCATGGTGATTTGCACACCCTGAACTTTTACCTGAAGCACAATCCGGCGGTGCGCATGACCTTTATGCGTAAATTACTGCAGTTGGTCGACGTCGATGGCGCGCATCGGGAAGAACTGGATTTATTCTACGAAACCCTGCACGAAGTATTCCCCGAGGTTAAGGATCTTAACCAGGAAGATGACCTTTAAGGATTAATAAGCACGACGATCTAATACGAAATTATTTCGTTGTATGAACGACCTCGATTAAGCGATTAGAGCGTGATGACCTGGTCGGGCATATTACCGGCAAGTCCCTCGTACAGGTTAGGGAAGCAACCGATGGTGGCGCCGTCCACAAGCTTGTCGTGAATTTCCCGCTCCCAGCAACATTGATCGCAACCCATCAGCATAATGTTTTGCTGTTTTGCGACCTTTGCCAGCCGTTCTCCAAGGGGGTCGCCCGTTACCAGGACGTAATTGTTGTCCTCGAAAAAGAACATGCCCACGACTTCCGGACCGTGTGCCTGTTCTTCAAGCTGCGGCAGGATCATTTTCCCGAGCTTGTATGAAACGGTGTGCCCCTGGCTGGAGAAGATATATGCGACTTTCATTGGATATCCTTAGGGTGATGTTTTTTGTTTTCAGGCACCACAGAGTGCCCGCCCCGCGTTAGCCGGGAGCGTCCGTCAGTGCACTTGTGTGTATTTTTACTTAAACAGGAACGACGTTATTTGCACAGGGTCCTTTCTGGCCCTGGCCCACTTCAAATTCAACTGCCTGGCCGTCATTCAACGTCGCGTAGTCGTCACCACTTCTGATTTCAGAATGATGGACAAAAAGATCTTTGCCGCCGTCTTCGGGCGTAATGAAACCATAACCTTTAGTTGCGTTGAACCATTTTACTGTACCTTTACTCATGTCAATACTCTCGTTAATAATGGTGAATCATTTAGATAAGCCCCTATTCGAATTCACCGTTTCGAAACAGGATTGTTACTTCCTCTACCTGGACGCGCTGCGATCCACCTTGTAACGGACGGTTTGAGTCGGGTTCGTTACGAGCCATTTTCAGGCAGTATTTACGGGAATTTACACTCATTATCCTAGGGGCTGGTTCGGTCGATCAGACTCCACAGCTCTATTAACAAGTACTTAGATTCCAGATAACCAGGCTATTTATTATAAGCGTACGACCAATAGTGCCTTATCAAGCGAAGCAAAGAAACCAATGTTTTGCATACACAGGGGAGAAAATCGCGCTGAGCAGTCGTTTTCGGCCACGAAAATAGAAACTTAGCCTTCGAATCCGTGAAAACCGGGAGCTTTTAGGAACATCCTCATACCGCTACTCCCATTCCATTTCGGTAAACACCTGCTGTGCATTTCTACCTGCAATTTGGTGAAAATTCTGCAGGTGGCTGAATCTTGCCTGGTCTACGTCGCCAATTGCCGAAATGTCGCCACCACTGTCGATGAAATCTGCAATCGATTTGCGCAGGAAAACCAGGTAATCGTAGGTATCCTTTCTGGCCCGCGATAAGTCGGTTAGATGCCCGTGCCCTGGTACCAGGTATCGTGGCTTAAACGCCGCCATGGTTTGAAAAACCTCGAGCCAGCTTTTGCTGTTGGATTGTGATCCGACGCCCAGCATCCTCTCGACGTAAACGATATCACCGGTGAACATAACCTGCTTTTGAGGAAGCCAGACATAACTATCACCGGGAGTGTGCGCCTGGCCTGAATGGTGTAGTTCGAAAATAATACCACCCAGTTCAAACTCGAAAAAATAGGCAAATGTCATATCGGCATAAACCGGATCGGTTGCTTTAACCGCCGTTTCTCCAACCAGGTTGCCAAGCAGTATGAGTTGATCCCGGGTACGGGCTTTCTGGTCGTTCAGCGCGGCTTCGCTGGCAATAATTTGAGCACCCCGATCCTTGAAATAGCCGTTACCTAGCCAGCGATGATCTTGCCCACCGGTATTGATAACCCGGACAACGGGCTTGTCGGTAACGCTTTTAATCAGCAGGTCGATTTCTCCGGCACCGGGATGGGTACCGCCCGAGTCAATGAGTACGGCACCTTCTCCGGTTACAACCAATCCAAATGTTGCATTGTTCCCCAGGTTGTCTTTGCTGCGGTTGCCGAGCTCGCCAACTATTGCATAGATATCTTCAGTTACCTGCTGCAGGGCCAGTTTCTGTTCCGCCTGTGACTGCGCAGGGGCCAATACCAGCATCGCTGCCAGAAGAAGTGCTGACGTTTTAAAAATACTCATACCAATCGCTAGTGATTCCCCTGGGTTAATTGTTTCGCCACCCATTTGGCAAAGTGGTGCGATGGCTTGTCCATGATCGGCGTGAATACACCACCGCTGAAGGCGCTTGACCTGCGGCCGCGCTGCATGCCTTCGACGACTCCGATATCCTCGTTGAATACCCTGGCCCAGACTTCCAGCCGGTGCGCACGTGCCGTGTCGAAGTCGGGGTCGTCGGCGGCGTCGCCCAGGTAGTAAATCTGTAAATGGTCAAGCGAGCGTTCGGCTGAAACCGGCTGCACGAAGCGCGTCCAGTAGTGATCGGCCTGCAATCCGAGGAACACGTTGGGGTACAGGGTAGGGTATTCGGCAACCATATCCGACCAGCCATCAAACACCGGGAATGCATCGAGATTTGTTTTCTCGTGATCGTACTTCAGCGTCCCCTGGCCGGCAAAGAGATCGTCACCATAGAAGTGATAGTGATCTTCAAGCTTCGACACCGCGTTCAAATCAGGATGTATGGTCGGCAGGTGGTAACTCTCGAGATTATTTTCCACGCATAGTTTCCAGTTGCCGGCAAAATCGATGGTGTAACTGCCGTGACTGGCAGCCGGCCTGAGCGCGGAAAACTTTTCCCGCGCTACCAGCTTGTCGATACGTTGTTGCAACGGGGCAATAAAGGACTCGAAATCCGGTGCATCCTCCGACAGGTTGACAAACACCAGGTCCATCCAGACGGCAGAGCGCGCTGCGCGTAATCCATGTTCATTCTTATCGAGGCAGTCTATGCTGTGCACGCCACTGCCACCGACATTCGGGGTGGCCAGTAAGCGGCCGTCGAGATCGTAAGCCCAGCCGTGGTAGGGACATTGAATCGTATTTTTCACCTGGCAGGCTTGCCAAACCAGCTCATTACCGCGATGGCTACAGACGTTGTGAAAGACCCGGACATCGCCCTGCTTATTGCGCAGCATGACCAGTGGCTGACCCAGAAAACCAACGGGTTGCAAATCACCGGGCCCGGGAACACTGCAGCCGTTTCCGATGCAGGTCCAGGTTTTAGCGAATAACTGTTGCTGTTCCATGCGAAAGAATTCTTCGCTGGTGTATGCCTGGTTGGGCAATCCGGTGGCGCAACCGTTCTCGTTATTGATTGCATCGAGCGTTGCTTGGCTGAGCTTTGTATTCATGGCTCGGCAGACAATAGCAAATGCAAATTCGGTTTGTCGATAGAAGAGCTGTAAAAAGCATCGCTATTCTGACAAGTCGTTGTTACAGGAGTTTGTAATCGAATATTGAATTCAGGCCATCCCGGCCTGGTCAAGCGCTAGTGGTAATAGTACTTATTGTACGTTTACTATTTTTGATAGTTTAATTCGATGCGGTTGGTAATCAGGGGCATCGATTATGGCTGCAGTTTGAAGGTTTCATCCGGAAAATACTTATGCAGGCGATCGTCGCCGGTTCGGGCATGCGCCTCCATTCCTTCCAGGCGTGAAATTCTGGCAGCGGCAGCAGCCACTTCGCGGTTCGCCTCGCGGCTCATACGTTGCGTGGTTACGGTTTTGATGAACTTGCCTGCATACAGGCCGCCGGTATAACGACCCGCGCCCTTGGTTGGCAGTATATGGTTGGTGCCGGAACACTTGTCACCAAAGGCCACGGTCGTCTCTTCACCCACGAATAGGGAACCATAATTACGCAGACGATCGACCCACCAGTCCAGGTCTTCAGCCTGCACTTCAAGGTGTTCGCCCGCGTACTGATCACTGATTTGTGCCATTTCCTCGCGATCCGAGCAAAGAATAACTTCACCGTAATCACGCCAGGAACCCTCAGCAGCGGAGCGGGCGGTATCCGGTAATTTTGCGATAAATTCCGGCATGATTTCCAGCACCTTGTTACCAAGGTCGCGGTCGGTAGTGAACAACCAGCAGGGTGAATCCAGGCCATGTTCGGCCTGACCAACGAGGTCGCTGGCGACGATAATGGGGTCTGCAGTTTTATCCGCAATAATGGCGATTTCGGTAGGGCCTGCAAACAGGTCAATGCCAACACGCCCGAACAGCATGCGTTTCGCTTCGGCGACGAAGCGGTTTCCCGGTCCGACCAGGATATCCGCCGCATGTCCGGTAAACAGGCCGAAGGCCATCGCGGCAATACCCTGAACTCCACCCATTGCCAGAATGGTATCCGCACCACAGAGATTGGCGGTATAAATAATCGCCGGGTTGACGCCTTCTCCCGGTTTTGGGGGTGAGCATGCGATGACATGATCCACACCCGCAGCCTTGGCGGTCGCAACCGACATGATCGCAGAGGCCACGTGCGCATAACGCCCGCCCGGTACATAACAACCCGCGGTTTGAACCGGTATTTGCTTCTGCCCTGCAAATAAACCCGGGGAGAGTTCTACTTCAAAATCAACCAGTGCCGCTCTTTGTTTTTCGGCGAAGCCACGTACCCGGTCATAGGAAAACTGGATATCGTCTTTCACCTGCTGTGAGACTTTGGCCGATGCGGCTGCAATCTCTTCCTCGGTGACGACGATGTTGCCGCTATAGTTGTCCAGCTTTTCAGCGTATTCGATGGCCTTTTCCTCACCGCCAGCCTCGATCTCCGACAGCATTTGCGCCACGATTTTACGCGTATCGTCTTCGCCTGTAGTTGCCGATTTATCCGCTTTTTTCAGGTACTCAATGGTCATAAAATATATCTCGAAGTTAGTGTTTAACCTGGTTCAGCATTATGCGCTTTCATACAGGCGAGTGAGTACGAATTCCCGGTGGCCCAGGGCCTCGGCCGCTGTGAGGCGCCCGTTGGCGGTGCGAAACATCGATTCAAGCAGCTTGTCGCCAGCCTCGCTCGGGGTCATTTCCTTACGCAGTAATCCAGATACGTCAACATCGACATGTTCACTCATGGTGCGAACCGTGCGTGGATTGGCACATAACTTAATAACCGGGAGGATCGGATTGCCGATGATATTGCCCTGTCCGGTGGGGAAAAAATGAACGACGTAACCTGCTGCTGCAGCCAGGGTCACCATTTCAGCCGCGGCCGAAGACGAGTCCATAAACCATAACCCGGGACCTGTCGGTGCTTCTGCTTTATCCAGCACGCCGTCGACCATGCACTCTCTGCCAATCTTTTGTATGTTACCGAGCGCTTTTTCCTCGATGGTCGTCAGGCCACCTTCGATGTTGCCCTTGGTAGGCTGGGAATCAGACAGGTCAGAGGTTTTAAAACGTTCAATCAAATCCTGGTAACGATTGAACATGAACATGAAACGCTCGCGAACTTCGTCGTTGCGGCAACGCTCGGCCACGAGATGCTCACCACCCGTGATTTCGGAAGTCTCACCAAACAGCAGGGTTGCACCATGCGGGTACAATTTATCGAACGCATTGCCGACTGTAGGATTCGATCCACAGCCCGAGGTGGTATCGGATTCGCCACATTTGGTGGAAACCCAGAGCTCGCCCATCGGAGCCTCTTCGCGCGTTAATTCAGAAGCCCACTGTGCGTATTCCTTTGCTACCTTGGACGCTTCCATAATGGTTTCATGGTCGCCGTGCTGCTCGATGCCAAAACCGGTTACCGGTTTACCGGTCGCCGCGATGCCATCGACAATTTTTTGGGTCCAGCCATTTTCGATACCAATCACCACCACGGCCGCAACATTGGGGTTGGAGCCGGTTCCGATCAAGGTACGGAAGTGCAACTCGAGGTCTTCACCAAACTGCAGTCGTCCATAAGGATGGGGCAGGGCCATGGTGCCTGATATGTTATTCGCAACCGCTTCGCATGCCGCATTCGACAGGTCATCAACCGGCAGGATTATGACGTGATTACGAACGCCTACGCGACCATTTTCGCGGCGATAACCTGAAAACGTTGCCGTACTGAGATCTTGGGACATTTATATATTCTCCAGAAAGGGGTTTTTAAGTTTTGTTTGCCGATTACCAGCGCTTGGTCTTGATATTGTGGACATGGGCATGCTCACCGGTACCGATATCCGCGACCACCTTGCCGATATCCGTGCCGTACTTGATCACGGTATCGCCCTCGTTCATCGGTTTTATCGCAAGCTTGTGTCCGATCGGTATATCGTTGGCTGCCTTGAATTTTATATCGATGTCCTGATCCATTACCCAGCCGGTTAATTCCTCGCCAGCTTTCACGCCCTCGACTACGACAACGCCGACACTATCCCCTTCGTCATGTACTACGAAATCAATCATTTTTACTCTCCGGAATATTGAAAAACACGCTTGTATCCAGCGCTATAATGAGACCCTACGCCTCATTATAGCTTTAGTCAAGTGGTCTTATATAAGACTAACAAATTTATATCAGATTATAACTTATTGAATTTGATAGGGTTAATGCGATTTCGTATATATATCGACTGTAAACCGAATTCTATAATTGTTTTTTTGCCACGGTCTTATATAAGACATATACTCCTTGGGTGAACATATGGCTGCCTGTTTTGACCCGGGAATTCATGCCCGGCCTGTTCGTGGCTATTGTCAAATAAGAACTGGAGTTTTAATGCTTACAACTGGAAAAGGCTCTATTTCGCTTTACATGCAAATAAAAGATCTTCTCACTGCAAGAGTGGGCAAAGGAGAATGGTTGCCGGGTAGTATTATTCCCAGCGAAATAAATCTAGCGCAGGAACTCGGGGTTAGTCAGGGCACCGTGCGCAAGGCGATTACTGAACTGGTAGAGAACAACGTACTAACACGCAGGCAGGGTCGTGGAACCTTTGTTTCAAACCATGACACCCACAGAGCCCTGTTTCATTTTTTTCACATTACCGATAACAAGGGCCTTAAGGTGCTGCCTGACAGCAGTGTATTGCACTGCCGCAGAAAACCGGCATCACGCATGGAGGCCTCGAAACTACGGTTAGCCGTCGGCACAAACATAATCAGAATCGAACGTGTGCGCAATTTCTCCGCCAAACCGACCATGGTCGAAACCATTACCTTGCCTGCCAGGCCATTTGGCGATTTAGGCAGGGTAGGAAACTACGATCTGCCCAATACGCTTTATGAACTTTATGAAAAGCAGTACGGAATTACAATACACAGCGCAGATGAGCAGCTGCGCGCGGTGGCCGCTTCGAGGCATGAAGCCAAAATACTGAAGCTGGAGGTCGGTACCCCGCTACTTGAAATTGAGCGGGTTGCACTGACCCTGGATAAAACGCCGGTTGAGCTTCGTATCAGTCGTTGCAGCACCAGGAATCACCATTATCAAAATACTATTTTTTGATCCTGACTTGTTAGCATGACGGGCCTCAAAAAAATTTCTTTCCGCTGGATATAAATCTATTTGTTCAATTCAGGTTCAACACGATAGACTTGCGTGTTGAATTAAACCGATTTTCGTAGCCTCCAATATCTATGGGCAATAAGATATTCAGCGCCTCGGATGCGCGCAGGTTAGCCAAACGTCGCCTGCCGCGGATGATCTTCGATTTCATCGACGGCAGCGCCGGTGAAGAAAGGGCCTGCGCGCTAAACGTCGAAACGATCGAGGCCCTGCGCATGTTGCCGAGGGTCCTGATCAACGTTGAAGATCGAAACTATCAGAAAACGCTTTTCGAGCAAAACTGGAACCTGCCTTTCGGCATCGCACCGATGGGGATGTGTGACCTGACCTGGCCCGGTGCCGATGCGATGCTGGCCCGTGCGGCCAGGCACTACGGTATTCCGCTGGTGTTGTCGACCATGTCTTCGAGCAGCATTGAATCGACTGCCGAGCGCGCTGGTGAGCATGCCTGGTTTCAACTCTACGTCGGTCAGTCGGAAGAAGTCGCTTATCACCTGATTGAACGGGCGGAGACCGTGGGTTACACCAACCTGATTCTAACTGTCGATGTCCCCTCGATCGGGTCGCGGCCGCGTGAAGAGCGCAATGGCTTCCAGTCGCCGTTCCGAATTGGTCCCAGGCAGTTTTTAGATTTTGCGTTGCATCCGCAATGGTCGTTTACGACCCTGAAAACAGGGATGCCGAGGCTCGCCAACGTCAATGTCCCCGGCGGCCAGCAATTCAAGCGTAACGAGGCACGAGGCCTGGTTGACTGGGATTTTCTGGCGCGCCTGCGCGAACGCTGGCCGGGTAATTTGATCGTCAAGGGCGTACTCGATTGCGAGGATGCAGTGCGTATCCGCGATGCTGGGGTCGATGCGGTGTGCGTGTCCAACCACGGCGGGCGGCAACTTGACAGTGTACCCGCGGCAATTCAAATGTTGCCGCGAATCAGGGCGGCAGTCGGTGCCGATTTTCCGTTACTGTTTGACAGCGGAGTACGTAATGGCGAAGGGGTGCTCAAGGCGCTCGCATCGGGTGCCGACTTCGTGCTGATCGGTCGTCCGTTTCTGTATGCGATGGCTGCCGATGGTTACCCCGGCCTGCAACAGCTGATTGAACTGTTCCGGAGCCAGATCGACAATAGCCTGGCGCAACTCGGTTGCAGGGATATCGATAATATAGATTCCAGTTATATGCTGAATGGCCTGGTGGCAGGCACCGGGGTAGAGCCTGAATGAAGATGCGCGGAGGCCAGCTGCTTGCCAGGGCGTTGCAGGAGAAGGGTGTCACCCAGGTGTTCACCTTAAGCGGTGGATTTTGCAACCCGGCACTGGAAGGCTTCATGGAATGCGGTATCGCGGTGATTAATGCACCACACGAACAGGTTGCCGGTCATCTCGCCGATGGGTATACGCGTATCACCCGTAACCCGGCGGTGTGCCTGGTCGGGCCCGAGGGCTTTGCGACCGCGGTGCCGGCGATGATGGAAGCCTGGGGCGAGCGCTCGCCGGTAATATTCGTTACCGGGTCGAGCACGCTGAAGCGCCAGGGTAGTGGTGGTTTCAAGGAGATCGACGACGTTTCTATCGCGGCACCCTTAACCAAGTACAGTGTTTCGATTACCGATGGCGAGCGCATTTCCGAGTTTGTTGATCGCGCCTGGAAGATCGCCCTGAGCGGATACCCGGGTGCGGTACACCTGAGCATGCCGGTCGACATCATGTTCAGTTCGTTTGAGGAAGACGCGATGCGCGACGAACGTCCTTTCGATCGAAGCGCAAAACCACCGCCACGCGCCTGGCCCTGCCCGGAGGACCTGGAGCAGGCGCTGGCAACGATCAGGCAGGCGCAAAAACCGATCATCATCGCTGGGCACGGGGTTTGGTGGTCGCGTGCGGAAACGCTACTCGAAGATTGTGCCCGTAAGCTCAATATCCCGGTATTCAACGTGCCTTACCATCAAAAACTGTTATCGGAGGCGAGCGATGTTTACATGGGGTTGGCCGATGTACACCAGTATCATCCCTCGAAGCTGGCGATCGCGGAATCCGATGTCGTCATCATGATCGGTACGCGACTCGATAATCAGATGAATTTCGGCAATCCGCCGCTATTCCCGACGAGCACTCAACTCGTCTGCGTCAACGGATCGCACGAGGAAATCGAATTGAACCGCGCTGCCGACCAGGCCTTGTTGAGCGATCCGGGCGCATTTTTCAGCGCACTCGGCGCACTCGAACCGCTGGCGTCGGACTGGATCGAAACCAACCGTTGCTGGCGCCTGCAGTGGGTCGAGGACATGATCGCGGATATTCCGCAACTTGATGACGACCGGATCCACCCGTTGCAGCTCGCTATTGATGTACAGGCCGCGATGAATGATGGTGACTGGCTGGTTATCGATGGTGGTAACACGCATTTCTGGTCCGAAATTTCGGTAAACATCGCGGGTCATCGAGGTCTTAAGCTTGGAAATATCCTGCATCCCGGTACTTTCAGTATGCTGGGAGTGGGAGTGCCTTTTGCGAGCGTCGCTAAACTGAATAATCCGGACAAGAGCGTCGTTGTAATCAGTGGAGACGGTGCCTTCCTTTCGGGTGGTTCCAGCATCGAGGCCGCGTTCCAGGAAAAACTGCCGATCGTCGTAGTCATCGATAACAACGGAGGACTCGACTGCATCTCGCAGCAACAGGAACGGTTGTTTTCGAAGCAGCAACATTTTGCGACCGATTTTCGCGATATTCCGTTTCATTCGATGTTTGAAGGGCTTGGTGGCTACGGTGAACTGGTCGAAAAGCGCGCCGATATCATACCCGCGGTAAAACGCGCAATTGCCAGCGGCAAGACCGCCTGCGTGAATGTCAAGACGGTCGGTCACATCAGTCCTATTGTGCTGGCCACGACCAGTAAACGCGACAGGGCATCAATCGAGTAATTTATTATGGCAACAGTATCCTCACATATTCTTGATTCGGTCAGCGGCGATCATGCGACCGGCGTCCGCTGCCAATTGTTCCAGCTCAACAAGGAAACCGAGCGGCAACTCGTTTTCGATGTCAAAGCCGATGACGAGGGCCGAATCTCGGAGACGGTGGAAATCGAAAAGGCCAACCGCGACGCCAGGTTCGAGCTGGTTATACACAGCGAAGCCTATTTCAGTATGCACTCGATCAATAACGATTCGATGGTAGAGACCATCGTGATTCGTTTCGCGATGACTGACTCGCACAAGCACTATCATCTACCCGTGATGCTTGCCCCGCATTCTTACTCGACCTGGTGGTCCAGCTAACGATATGGGTGTGACCAAACTGCAGGTTTCGCGGCGCCAACGTGCGACACCTTACACGCCACGCGTCGAAGCCCTCGGCGTTTCCGGCTACTCGGTGGTTAACCACACGATTTTGCCCAAGGGATTCCGGCGTACGGTCGCTGAGGACTATTGGCACCTGAAGTCCCATGTGCAGCTCTGGGACGTGGGTTGCCAGCGCCAGGTACAGTTACAGGGCCCCGACGCCGGCTTGCTGGCCCAGTTGCTGACGCCACGCGATTTACGCCATGCGCAGGTCGGGCAATGCCTTTACGCGCCGATGATCGACGAAACCGGTGGTATGTTGAATGACCCCATCATATTGAAGCTTGCGCCAGATCATTTCTGGTTCTCGATCGCAGATGCCGACATGCTGCTTTGGGCAAGGGCGTTCGCGCTGGGCAGGGGACTGGATGTGCAGGTCGATGAACCCGATGTCTGGCCACTTGCGGTGCAGGGACCGAAGTCTGATGACCTGCTTGCGCGGGTGTTTGGTGACAGGGTGCGCGAAATCGGGTTCTTCAAATTCGAAAAGTTTGAATTCCAGGGGCATCAACTGGTCGTGGCACGCTCCGGTTTCAGCAAGCAGGGTGGGTTCGAGATCTACGTCGATGAATTTTCACTCGGCACCTACGTCTGGGATGCGCTCTGGGATGCCGGTTCGGATCTGGAAATATCCCCGGGATGCCCCAACCTGATCGAGCGTATCGAGGGCGGCCTGCTGTCATACGGAAACGAGATGACGCGCGACAACAATCCGCTCGAATGTGGGCTCGAAAAATACTGTCACCTGGGTGAAGATCTCGACTACATCGGCCATTCCGCGCTGCAGCGGATTGCGAAAATGGGGCATGCGCGTGAAATTCGTGGCCTGGTTTTCGCTGGAGAACCCTGCCAGGCCCCACAGTTTCCATGGCCGGTGACCATCGACAACCACCAGGTTGGGTACGTTACCTCTGCCACCTGGTCACCTCGATTTGAGAAAAATGTGTCACTGGCGATGATCGAGCGGGCTTTCTGGCAGCCGGGTACCGAGATAGTAGTAAAGGCAGGCGATGATCTCGACCAACGTGGTGTCGTGACGTCCCTGCCGATGGAGTAGTAAGCGTGAGCGAAATCAAATCGATGAAACTGTACACCAACGTCGAGCGCATTTATCGCGAGTTGGGCAGGACGGTCGAAGAGCCCTTAAGCGTCGACGAGTTGTGCGCTTTCGACCAGTTGCGCTATCACGGCACCCAGGCGCAGGTCAACCGGCATTTCCAGTCTGGTAAGCTGGGTGGGGTGCGCCTAAACCGGGGGTGGCGGTGTGAGTGACTGGAAAAAGGCGTATCGCTCTTTTTACTACGAAACCGCTGAAGCGCCCGCGGATATCGAACTCGATCCGCAGCGGACCGCGTTGCTGGTCATCGATATTCAGAATACCTACATGGAAGTCGATGCCGATTCGGTTGAAGCCGAACGCTGGGCACCGTTTCGGGAACGCATGAACCAGGCGGTTATCCCGAATACCGCTAAACTGGTTGCCTACTGCCGCGAACACGGTGTCGAAGTGATTTTCGCACGTATCGCCTGTTTGAAAAGTGATGGGCGCGATCGTTCGCTCAGTCAGAAGAAACCCGGATTTAATTACCTGTTGTTGCCGAAAGACCGCGAAGATAGTCAGCTGGTAGCTGAATTGACCCCGGATGCGGAGGATATCGTCGTGCTCAAGACTACTGACAGCGCGCTGACCGGAACCAATCTGCGACTATTACTGCGCAACATGGAGATTAGCGACGTTATCGTAGCCGGTATCTTTACCGATCAATGCGTCAGTTCGACCGTGCGCAGCCTGGCCGATGAAAGCTTCGGCGTTGTCGTGGTCGAGGATTGTTGTGCCGCTGCAACTGAAGAACTGCACCTGAACGAATTGAAATCGATAAACATGATCTACTGCCACGTCGTGCAGTCCGAAGATATCCACGCATTTCTCGAGTAGTGTGGACCGAGCATGTCGCAGCAGCTACCTCACGAGAATGTTAACCCGGCAATTCTGAGCAACTACTACGAGGCTCCGCTTGCGTACCCTGCGGGTGACGAGATCTGGTGCTACAGCGATCGCCCTTGTTATAGCCCCGGTGATACGATCGCCTTCCATGTTTCCACCACCGCATCAAGCTATAGCCTGGAAATAGCACGTGATGCACTCGAACTCGAAACCTTGTTCACCCGCGAGAGATTGTCGGGTCAGCGTCATCAAACGCCGCCCGATGCATCGGTTATCGGCTGCGGCTGGCCCGTGAGTTATGAATTTCAGATTCCCATTGACTGGCACTCTGGTGCTTACCGGGTAACCTGCCGCATCGAAAGAAACGACGGAAAGAGTCTCGAGCAGCATCATTTATTTCTGTTGCGTTCGAATAGTTCTGATCGGCAACAACGTTTGTTACTGGTTTCCTCGACCGGTACCTGGTGCGCCTATAACAACTGGGGTGGATCGAATCACTACGAGGGCATTACCGGCCAGGAAGGTAGGGATTTCTCACCGATACTATCGCTCGAACGTCCGTTACCGCGGGGCTTTGTGGTTTTACCCGGGGACGCACCACGTGCGGCGCTCGCTGCGATTCCTGGACATGACGAACCGGTTTCCTATCCGCACATGGAATGGGCTTACGCCAACGGCTACTGCAAGAAATATGCCTCCGCGGGGTGGGCGTCATACGAAACTCATTTTGTGAAATGGGCCCTGGCTGCCGGTTTCGAAGTCGATGTTATCTCGCAGTATGATCTGCAGCTGCGTCCGCAATCTATCGAGAATTATCCCTGCCTGGTTTTTATCGGCCATGACGAGTACTGGTCATGGGAAATGCGCGATACTGTCGATGACTATGTCGAGGCAGGCGGAAAGATCGCGCGCTTTGCCGGCAACTTCATGTGGCAAACCCGGCTCGAGGACCAGGGCCGACGACAGGTCTGTTACAAGTCTCGCGCCCGGACCGAAGATCCGCAGCGTGATACGGATCGAATCACTACCAGCTGGGAGTACCCGCAAATAAATCGTCCCGGGGCGCTCACCTTCGGCCTCAATGCGATTCGCGGCGTCTATGCCGGCTGGGGCGGTTGCGTTGCGTTTGGCGCTGGCGGTTTTCCAGTCTATCGACCCGAACACTGGGCCTTCGACGGCACGGGACTCGGTTACGGCGATGTGCTTGGTGCGCAAAGTCGAGTCTTCGCCTACGAGGTTGATGGCCTTGATTATGTTATCCGCGCGGGCTTGCCCTATCCATCCGGGGAAGAGCAGGTTCCGGATGAGCTTGAAATCCTGGCGCTGGGGTTGGCTTCGAATGTTGAGGTTGCGCGTGGCCTCGAGCCACCGGCACTATTCCTGGGTAGTGAAGACTGCGAGTTTCACGCCGAAATTCTCTATGGCGAAGTCAGTCCTGAAACCATCTCGCTGGCGGGCAGGGGTTCGGGTATGATCGTGTCGTTTCGTAAGGGTAAGGGCGAAGTCTTTCATGCCGGTAGCGTCGAGTGGGTCGCGGGGCTACTGCGTCGTGACCCGCAGGTCGAACGGGTAACCGCCAATGTACTGTCCCGTTTTTTAAATCGATAAGGTCAAGTTTTCGGTCATTCGAAACGGGGTTCGCGGGATCTTTGTATATAATCCATCTTTTACCTTCCCGAATGCGAATGGCTAACCCGAGCAGGGTGTTGAAATGAAGCCCGATGGTGGAGCACTCGCCTGGTGCAGATAGTAGCTAACTGGAGATTAATGTATGACCATTAATGTGTATCCTTTAATGGATGATGACCGCGAGCAGTGGCAAGTGCTTTACCATGGTTATGCCGAGTTTTACCAGGTGCCAATGAACGAGCAGATTCTTGATACTGTCTGGGGCTGGATTCATGATGACAGCAATCCTTTCTTCGGCTTGATCGCAAAAGATGAAAACGGTAAGGCTCTGGGCCTGATGCATTGCCGGCAAATGGCGTCGCCGCTGCGTGGCGCGTTTGTTGGCTTTCTAGATGATTTGTTTGTCACCCCTGAGGCACGCGGACGGGGGATCGTTGAAGAACTTTACCTGGCGCTTAATCAGCTAGGTAAGCAACAGGGGTGGCCGTTCATTCGCTGGATTACCGCCGAGAACAATTATCGTGGCCGCGCGGTATACGACAAGCTATCCGAAAAAACCCACTGGGTGACTTACCAGATGGCGGTTGATTAGGATTCCCGTTCGGCATCGAGCTCAGGGGGTGTAGCTGCAGAAGATTTTTTTCACGTACTCGTCATTTTGCCACTGGTAGCCCATGCCTACTGGTACCAGGAAGGTGTCACCCGCCTGGAAATTGAACACCACGCCGTCGGCGTTGGTAATTGAACCACTGCCCTCGAGAATGTGCATTAACTCGGACCTTTCGATCGTGGTGGCAACGCGTTTCATCGGGCTGCAATCCCATACGCCTGCCTGAAATTTTCCACTCGGGTCCCGGTAGAGCAATAACAAACCCGTTTCAGGTTCTTCGCTTTCGTACAGGGTTGGATCGTGCTGCGTGACTATTGACAGTTCCGCGTGGGGATTTACGAGTATGGCGTTTAAGTTTGTCTCCGACTGTAACGGGGTATCGTTATTGTCGTGAATCGCAAAGTACTTGAGCGCGTATTCGTCCTGTCTCCAGGTACAGGGGGTGCCGCGGGGAATAATAAAACAGTCACCGGCACGAAAAGTTCTAGCTCCCTGGGTTTCATGTTCGATTATTATGCAACCCTCGAGCACGATCATGAATTCATCGACGGGGTAGGGCCCCGCTACCATTACGTGGGGTGTGCAATCCCAGACACCCGATGTTAAATAGCCGTCGGCAGTATCGAAGTATGTGTGGCCCGCTTGTACGGGACTACCCGACTGGAGCTCTTCAGCAGGAATAGGGTCCCAGGGTTGTAAACCTGTTTCGGAATCTCCATTGCGATCGTACTTGATGACTGTCTGATCTGGCATGGCGTTACCCCCGAATAAAGTTATTTGCCCAGTAGTTTCTTTACCTGTGCGCTCGCTATGATGCGATGATTCCTGACATATTCTTCGTGATGATCCTCGACCCTGGACAAATCGTATACGTAGTTAACCATGGTGCCAAGCGATCGCTCCATGCCCTTGTCCGAGGGATTGCCGAGGATATTGATGCGTTCCAGGACCGCGCCGTTCTTGAGATGAAAGCGTGCCACGGGATCGAGCGGTTCATTACGATCGTTTTTCTGCTCGAGCAAGTAGACCGTCGCCAACTTTTCGAGATCGTTGCGCTGATTTTCGTCAGCTTGCGCATCAAATTCGGCGAGCAAGGAGGTAATGTCATCTCGTTCCTCTGCCTGTAGTTCGAGCCAGCGCCGAAAACCCGATACCGGTGAAATCGTGGAAAAGGTTTTCAACTGTGGAAAACGCAACTTCAAGCTGGTCGCAACCTGCTTGATCAGGAAATTGCCGAACGAAACACCAGCCAGGCCGCGATGGCAGTTCGAAATGGAGTAAAAAATAGCGCAGGAAGGATTCTCCGGTGCCTCGGTGGAAGGGTCGCGATGCAGGATTTCCCCGATTCCCCGGGGGATCTGGTCGGTGAGGGCGACTTCGACGAATACCAGCGGCTCGTCTTCCATGGATGGATGGAAGAAACCGTAACAATAGCGATCGGCGGGCTCAAGGCGCCTGCGCAGTTCCGACCAGCTTTCGATTTCGTGCACCGCCTCGTAAGCGATGATCTTTTCCAGGATATGCGCGGGCGTAGTCCAGTCGAGCGGTTCCATTAACAGAAACCCGCGATTAAACCAGGCGTTGAACAGGTGGTGAAAATCGGTGTCGATTTTCTTCAGTTCCGGGTTTTCCCGCATCGCTGCAAGCAAGTGTTCCCGCATCTTGACCAGGCGCCGGGTACCCCCCGATACCAGGTTGATGCGTCTTAACAGTTCCTGACGTCCCGGTTCAGCGGCGGCGGTTATACGCAACAGGTTTTCAGCATCGGAATCTTGCGCATAAGCCCTGGCCGCCGCCTTTATGTCATCTGCGTCTACGTCGTACTCGGTGCGCAACAGGTTGAAAAAGTCGAGGCGCTCAGCTTCGTCCAGTTTCTCGTAGGCGTTTAAAATTCGTTCGGCCAGCAACAGGCTCGAATACTCACCATCCGAATTCATCATCATCCGGCATAAGGATTCGATAGTTTCGGTTTCCTCCTTGAACAAATGTTTGCGTAACGCCGAAGGCGTCCATCGATCGATTCGCAGTGAGGGCATTAAACCCTGGAAGAATTGCATACTGTTTGCCACGGCTTCGTAATTCGGCGAAGTTTAACCGATTGTGGCCTTTTGTAACCGTTTCAAAGTCTCAGAAACTGAATTTAATTTGTGGTTGAGCCTTCCAGGCGGTTGGGTTAATAAACAGGGGAAATAACCCGGTCAGAATTATGGAACTACGATTATGTGCGCTTCCGTATCATAGGAGCAAGAGAACCGAATACGATTAAAGATACTGGATTAGCGATAATCCTTCCGCGGGGCGTGTTATTCGTAAATAACTTCCGCGGTAAAGTTAATCGTCGTGTCATCGTAATTCAAATGCGATTTGAGTGCCTGCCACACCGACTCGGAATTTATGATACGGACGTGATCGGTATGCTTCGTAACCATTAGCTTGGTCAACGGGTATGTATCACAAAACCGGGTGGAATCGGAAATTGAGCTCTCGGCATCCGATTCATCGTGGGCGATTACGGTGACGTCACCATAACGGGCCAGGTTTGTCGCCAGCTCAAGTCGTTGATATTCGCTGCGATATATCCTGGAAAATCGGTTTGCGTATTGCTTGATCAGGTCAGCATGGAGTTTCAGCTTGACCAGTTTCTTCAGGAAGTAAAGTTTGTAGTTAAAGATGGGTGCGATTAAAAATAACGCCAGGTCCTTGACCAGGGCCGGGCGCGCATTGGCAATGGCGATACAACCGGTTGAATGTCCAACCAGTGCGCAAAGTCCGTCATCGGTGGTCTTAACATAATTTAGTACGTCATTGGTGGTGGTGATGGACTGATGTAGTGTTGCGGGTTTGGTTTCGCTCAACCCATGCCCCAGGTGATCAAAAGCCAGTGCCGTGAAGCCGCATTCGGCCAGTCCACGCATCAAGGGGAAAAACTGGTGTGCGCCACCGCCCCATCCATGCACAAATACGACCGTGGGGCCTCTGCCCGTTTTATAGGCCTGGATATTGCCATCCCTGGTTTTCATTACAAACTGTTCGAAGCCGCGCGGCAGGCGTACCGTTTTATTGTCCTCTGTTTTCGGGACAAACAGCATGGCGTCGATTTTATCGTTGCTCCATCCGGGAACAAACTTGTCGAGCAAGCCGGCCTTTGTTTTGGTAAACGTCGACAATAGATTGCCGACCCTTGAAATTCCCGGTAAGGAAGAGGTTTTTTCCATTGATTCTGCGCTCTTTAAATATTTAGAGTTATGGCCTAAATTTTAGTCGATTTCGGCGCTGGGGCGGTTGCCCAGGGGAGTAAATAAGTCACAGCAAAAGCGTAAATAATGCTTCGCTGGCGCGATTAGCGGTATTGAATCGTATGGGTTCCGGCTGACAGAATCGGCTTTATGCTAGAGCGCGGCAGGCTCACGATAACCGGTCAAAACGCCACGGGTATTGAGAATTGGCACGCGACAGCGCTCGGCAAGCTGATCCATCTCGTCACCATGGAGTGCTTGCAGATGGTTAAGTACGGCGAGTATCGCAACTTCGGCGGCTAAACCGGTACCATCGTCAATTTTCAACGCTATGCCAAGTCCCTGGTCCCTGAGCATGGCGGTGTAAACGCCATCGGCCCCGGTTTTAACGATGACCCTGCGCCCGGTTAACTCCATGATCTGGGTGCAAAGCCTGCCCGTGCCCGCGACCATGAAAGGATGGGATGCCATTGCCGTGGTAATACGATCAACCGCGTTACCCCGCGCGGTTGGCAGGTTGTCCGGTACCGCTATCCGCGCGAAAGCAGTAGCTATAGCCTTTAACGGCATCGCGATCACCGGGATACCACAGCCATCGCGGCTCCAGGGTAGGCTGCGCATATCCATGTCTGCCAATTCGCCGAGGACATCGAACCAGCGTTGTTGAGCGGGATGTTCGCGTTCGATATAACCTTGGATATCTTCGTCGAGGAATCGGGAAATCGTCAGCATTCCGGTATGTTTACCCGAACAATTGTTGTGAATTCTTCCTGGAGCGATATGGCTGATAAGCAAGGATTCGGCAGTTTTAGCGTGCAGCGGTGCATGTGCACCGCATTCCAGCGCGTTTTCATCGAGATTGATGCGTGCCAGCCAGCTTTGCACGGTATCGATATGCGCGGTTTCGGCATTGTGCGAGGAACAGGCCAGCGCGATTTCAGCATCAGTGAGTTGGAAGTGATCGGCGGCGCCGGATTCGACAAGAGGCAGCGCCTGCAATGGCTTGATCGCAGAACGCGGGTAGACCGGGGCATCGACCTCGCCCCAGGCATGAACCAGTCGCCCCCGGGGATCGCAAACCGCAATCGCGCCACGGTGACGATTTTCGATGACTTCACCGCGCAGGGTATTGACCAGGACGGGATTACTCAATTTCCAGATACCCGGGGCCAAAGCACTGGAAACCAGTCCTCGCGCAGTTTCTGACCGTCGATCATATCGTGCCCGGGGTAGGGCGGGGAGGTTCTTCCCGGGCGTTCGGTATAGTGCCCGTCGTCGCCGACCCAGCGCATAGAAAAGGCGCGACGGCGATGATCCTGGAAATTTCCACGCGCACCATGCACGGTGCGAAAATCGAATAAAACTGCATCGCCCGGTTGCATTTCCCATTCGAGAATGGATTCTTCGCAGTGATCATCGTCGAGCTCGGGCAGGGTCATGTATTGATCGCCTTGTTCACCGTAAAAGTCGGCATCGTCAAGCCATTTCACCGGTAGCACCAGCTTTGGCCATCGATTCGATCCTGCCACCAGGCGCAGGGTTTCCGCCTTGCTCACCTTATCAAGTGGTAACCAGAAGCTGACCGTTTGCGTGCCGCCAGCGAAATAATAAGGCGCGTCCTGGTGCCAGGGTGTCGGTTTGGGTGTATTGGGTTCCTTGACCAGCACGTGATCATGGAAAAATTGTGCCGTTTTCGAACGCATGATTAGCGCGGCAAGTTGTGCCGCGCTGGATTCGGTAATGAATTGATGAAACTCGGGAATTCGATGCCAGTTGCAATAATCGTCCCAGAAGCGGCCTTCATCTTCTGCCGTCACATTTTCAGCGAAATAGGGGCCAGGCTCGTCGTGATTGCGTTCTACTCCAGCGCGCAGTATTTCAACCCAGTCGGTGAATACATTACGCAGGCATACCGCGCCGAGTGTCGCGAAGGCCTCGCAGGCTTCGTCGCTAATCGTGCTAAACGTTGCGTTCATTTTCAATGACCCGCTGGCGTCGCGGCCAGCGCTGAATTGTTATCATCGCGACACCGACAATCGCCAGGCATCCGCCCAGGGCAATCTTGGTGGTCAGCGATTCACCGAGGAAGAATATACCACCAAATACCGAGGTCACGGGCAGTAACAGTAAAAATGGCATCACCTGGTTGACGCTGTAATGACCCAGCAAGCGGTACCAGATTCCGTAGGCAAGCGCCGTCATAATGACGCCGAGATAGACCACCGCGCCCCAGGCCGCAAAGGATGCGGTTTGAATTTGCACCAGCTGATCCTGCTCCAGCAGCAAGGAAGCCACAAATAATTGCGGTGCCGCAAACAGCGCGACTCCACTGATCAGGCGAAATCCACCGAGGTTACCGAGTTTCTTAATCATGATTTGCCCGACCGCCCAGGTAAACGCGCCGCCGACGACCATGAAGGCATAGATCAGATCTCCGGAGAGCTTTGGTTCACCGATGATCAAGATAGCACCGCAAAACGCGATCACGATACCGAGCACCTGCTTCGGAGAGATACGGTCGCCAAAGACCACCCAGGCGAGTATCAAGCCAAAGGGCACTTCGAGCTGCACCAGAAGTGCCGCGGTCGACGCATCGATGCCGCGCAAGCCGTTAAAGGTCAGGCTGTACTGCAGCGCTGCACTGACCAGCGAGATCCAGAAGAGTTGCTTGAAAAGTCCGGGTGGCGGGCGAAAGAACCAGACCAGCAACGACGCGGTCAGGGTAAATCTTAGCGCCATCAGCAAGATAGGTGAGAAATGCGACATTCCCGCCTTGGCGACGATGAAGCCCATACCCCAGAGAACGGCGACCGATATCGCTAGTAATACATCAACCGGTTTCATCGAGGTGCACAGGGATAGTCGATCGAATCATAGATTCGATCGACTATATGATAAGAAGAGCCTGGGTATTATTTATTCTCGAACCACCGTCACTGAGCATCCCGCATGACGGGCCACCCTGGCCGAATTGGGGCCGAGCAGATAATCAGCCAGCGAAGGGCGATGTGCACCCATCACGATGTGATCGATTTTCAGATCCTTGGCGGCCTCCACTACTTCGCGGTAAACGGTGCCGTTTTCAACGACCACTCCGGCCTGTAATTTCTTGGGCACGCTTTTATCGGCGATTTTTTGCAGTTGTGCCGCCGCGTCATCCTTCCATTCCTGTAAAGGATACTCGGTGGAACCATGCATTTCGCCACGGATTGCGTAGCGTTGATCGATACCTGGCGTGATACCCGGGATGACGGTCATCAAGTAGATCTGGGCACCCTCCACGCCGGTGGCCATCTGTACCGTTTTTTCAATGACACCAGCCGAAAGGTGTTCGTCTTCCAGGTCTATGGGTGCTAAATAATTTACCATCGTCAAATCTCCTAGTTATCTTGGCTGGTTAAAGGTCGTCTGGCATTTTGAAGTCGCGCGGGCTGGGCAGGCTTATCAGGTAAAGCACCCAGACCGTAAACAGAATCATCAGGATGTTGATAATCGATATGTCTGCGCTAAAGGGTAATGATTTATCCACCACTGTAATTTCTGGTACCAGCGACCCATGCACCGGAATGGCCGGGTCAATTACGTCCATTGCGCCCAGCGCCTCGCGTATTGATTCCACCGCGCTCGCGCTGACCGGGATCGCCGCGCTCGAATCGATACCGGCTGTTCCGGGTCCCACCTCGCCTGCAGCCTGAATCGTTTTTGCTGGGCTGGCGAGGACAAACTGAGTACTCACGGTGGTGATCGGGCTACCCTGGGAGCGATAGGTATTCGCCGGGATAGTCGCCGGACGAATGAAGCTGAAGCGAGCGGTATGACCGCCTTCTGCCCATTCAGTCAGATCAATCAGCTTGTAAAAACCAGTGCGCATGAGGCCAGCGAATTCACGATCCTTCGTCGGCGCCATCAAAAAGACACCGTCGTGATCGCCAGTACCCACCGCCGTCATTCCCAGCAGCAGATCGTGAGTAGATTTGTCGGAGTTAATGACTTCAATGCTGCCGGCCTTACCGATGGAATCGAGCAGCATGTTCAATACGATCGATGCCCCCGAACCTTTCGGGCCAGTTGCAATCTTGGTCATTCCATCGAGCGAGCTGGTTCCCTTGTTGGTACCAACCAGGTGGCCAGTTTTATAACCCACTACGGCAAACGCCTCTGCGTTACCCTTGCTAATTGGGCCTTCTGCACCTAGCGAGTAGAAGGATTCGGCGCCGACAATCGCGACGCGAGCCTCGCCACTGGCGAGCTTGCCCAGCGGATCCACATCATTAACCAGATCAAGATCACTACCGGCGTAGCCGCTACGAATTGCCCGGAGCGCACGCGCGGTATCGGTGTTTCGTTTGACGCCGGGATCTGCGACAACGGCGATCTTGGCCGCACCGCCGCCGCCGGCACCTTCTGGCAACAAGCCTTTAGCCGACAGGAATCCCGCGGCTACCGTGGCTGCAGATTGCGCATCCAGGTCAACCGCCTTGTTCATCGCCTGCATATCGGCAGGCGTGATTTTACCCGCCAGTTTTTCCAGCGCTGCGCGCAGTCCCTTGAGACTCGCCAGGGCGTCCGAGCGCACCAATGGCGCGACTTCGTAGACCGGGAAGAAACTCAGGTTGTCGCTCAGTACGACCAGGTCATACTCGGCGATTTGACCATCGGTCATGAATAATTCACCGACGTCGGCCGTTCCATCCAGCAGTGCCGAGACAATCATGTCCTTGCCCTCGGTACCTACCGGGAATGTTGTGGTTTTAGCACCAGTGATACCGTAACGGCGATTCATCTGTTGCAGGCCATCCGCGGGACGTTGCACAAAATCCTCGTCCACGGCATAACTGACGCTGGCAAGCTTGGCCAGATCCTGTAGCGTTTTGACGCCTAGATCCGAGGCTCGTTCTTTCGTCATCACCATGGCATAGTCGTTGGAAAATCCAAACTTGCCGGTCAGTTCCAGCCCCAGTGGCTTGAACAGTGCCGACACCTTGGCGGTCGACGCTTCACCGTCACTGGTCGGCGCCTGCCCGAGAAAGGTCAGGCTGGTGCCGTTGTACTCAGGATATACATCGAGCACATCCTGTTTGACCGCTTCCATGATTTTTGGCGTGAGCCCGAACGGTATACTGCGTTCCACCGGAATCCCGGCGTTTTCCGCCATCTGGGCGATCATTTCAGCCAGAATCATGCTTTCCGCGAAGGGTTTGGCACCGACGCGTAAGCTTTTTTGATCGTTACCACCGCAGGCGACGAGGGCGGCACATAACAGGACCGCGGCTACTTGTTTTATATATTTAGTTATCATTGTCATATCCTCCTAGGCCGCGTTTTCATCGGATTGGCTGTCACTACCGACATGCCGTACCTCGGTATGTTTTTCACGCACTATCGGATCCTCGCGCACGATCCTGAAAAATCCGGCGAGCTGTAAAATGATGACAAAGGTGAAGGGTATCGCCCCGGTGATCGCCATGACCTTGGCGACCTTGACACTTTCGGTGACGATAGTGGCAACGGTAATGCCGGCGATGATCAATCCCCAGGTCAGCTTTAACTTGGTCTGCGGGTTCAAATCACCCTTGCTGGTCATCATGCTGATAACAAACGTACCTGAATCCGCACTCGTCACCAGGAAGATGAAAATCAGGCAGACCGCGAGGAAATTCAGCAGCGTGGTACCGGGGAAGTACTCGAAGAAGCCGAACAACGCGCCCGCCACATCGGCGAACACCTTGTCGGCGATGCCACCGGCGCCGAACATCTCGATATGAATCGCGGCGCCACCGAAAGCGGCAAACCACAGCATGGAAACGATAGTGGGAACGCCGACAACGTAAAGCACAAATTGACGGATAGTTCGGCCGCGACTGATGCGGGCGATAAAGATACCGACAAAAGGCCCCCAGGCCAGCCACCAGATCAGGTAGGTCAGGGTCCAGCCATGAAACCAGTTCCACGAACCTGCGGGGGTATAGGCGTAGGTCTTGAACGACATTGGTATCAACTGGATCAGGTAGTCTCCAATAGCATAGATGAAGGATTGAAACAGGTACGCGGTTGGACCACCGAACAGCACCACCAGCAAGATCAAGATGGCGACAATCATGTTGATGTTACTCAGTATCTTGATGCCCTTGTCGACCCCGGTGCAGGCTGACAGCAGGAAGCACACGGTCATGACCGCGATGATGATCATGCTCATGGTGACATCCTGGTCGGTGCCGAAGACCGCACTCATGCCGGAGCGCACCATCAGCGTACCCATCGCGAGTGAGCCCGCGAGGCCGAATACGACCGCGATTACCCCGAGAATGTCGGCGGTGTTGCCGATGCTATTAAGAGTACTCTTGCCGAAAACATTCTTGAATCCTACTCTGATGGGCGTTGATACCATCGATGGCAAACCTAACCTGAAAGTGAAATAGGCCACGGTCAGGGCGCAGCAACCGTAGATAGACCAGGCGTGAAGACCCCAGTGCAGGTTGGTAATAACCATTGCGTTACGCGCCGCAATTGCGGTTTCAGCTTCGCCAACCGGTGGCGACATGAAGTGATAAATCGGTTCGGCCACGCCCCAGAACAGCAGTCCCGAACCCATGCCGGCGGCAAACAGCATCGCGATCCACGAACCTGTGCTGAATTCAGGCTCCTCGTCGTCGGCGCCGAGCTTGATATCACCGTACTTGGTAACGGCCATGAATCCCATAATGACCAGAAAGGCCGTGCATAAAGCCAGGAAATACCAGTCCAACGCGGTGAGCGAGTAGTTCACTAGCCATTGCGCGGCACCAGTCATCGAGTCCGGATCGGCGACTCCCCAGATGGCGATGGCGGCACATAAAGCCAGTGATATGAGCATTACGGTATTCATATGGAAGAGACCCCCTCAGTCATGCCTGGTAAGATACAGGCTATTGTTTTAATGAGCCGAGTCAGGTCGTACCTGCTTGTCGAATTTTTAGGCTCGGCGCATAGATTTTATTTGGGCAAGCATAAACCCAAATATTGTCGAAGTCTAATCAGGCATCGGCAGGGATATTGCTTTCGCCTGGGAGAGTGCGGGGGTACTGAACGCAGGCCTGATTCTAGCAGGCGGCGATGATGCCGATTTCGACCAGCAAGTCAGGGCTCGCAAGACGGGCCTCGATGCAGGCGCGCGCGGGTGCATGATCTTCAGGAATCCAGGCATCCCAGACTTCATTCATTTGTGCGAAATGACCCATGCTAGTGAGCCAGATCTGTGCCGAGAGGATCTTGCTGTTGTCGGAACCGGCTTCGGCCAGCAAGGCATCGATTTTTTGTAACACTTGCTGGGTCTGCTCGCTGATGTCGGCATTCGCGTCATCGGCCACCTGGCCGGCAAGATAAACGGTGTCGTCATGAACGACGATCTGGCTCATGCGCTGATTGGTGTGATGGCGGGTGATGCTCATGCCTGGCTCCTGCTCAATATTTATCGATTTACGGTAAGAATTTTTCGCGGGTACTCGGTAATGTACTCGGTCCCGGTCTCGGTTACCGCAATCGAATCACCGATGCGTCCGCCAAGCCTGCCATCGACGCTGATACCGCCATCGACCGCGAAAGTCATGCCTGCCTGCAGTATCGTCTTATCACCATGCTTGAGCTCGGGAGACTCGAGGTAGGCCATACCGATGGAACGACCGGTGCGATAACCGGTTGCATAACCGCGCTCGCGGTAGACTTCATCGGCGGCCTCGGCTACCGATTCGGCGGTCACACCGGGGCGCATCACCGCGATAGCCGCCTGTTGCGCATCGATGGCGGCCTGCTGTACCTCGGCCGCCTCATCCGTTACCTCCTTGATGAAGAACATGCGGTCGAAACCCAGTTTGTACTGCTTGAATTGCGCCATGTTGCAGAAACAGAAGTAAACCGGATCGCCTTTCTCCAGTGGCTTGACGCTAGCACGCCGATGCACCATCGATGTATCCCGCCCCGATTGCATGATCTGCAGGTTATGAATCATCGGTGAAATAAACGCCTCCCAGCCTTTGGCGGTCAGAAATCCAGCTGCCTTGCGAGTGCCTGCGTTGATCACGGCGAGCGCCGCTTCATACTCGGGTCTGCCTTCTCCAAGCGCGTCTTCGGCGGCCTGCATCATCGCACCGGCAATTTCACCAGCCTGCTTCATGACCTCGATTTCTTCGGCTGACTTGATCATGCGCATTTCACCGAGCAGCGGCGCAATGTCGTTAAGCTTGAAGCCAGGCATTTGATCATCGAACCAGTTACGCACGATCGGCGGTAGTGCGGCAATCTCGACACCTGTCTTGCCTGGATCTTTGCCGATGGACTCGGCGAGTACGTTTTCCCAGCGTCTTGCACCGGTATCTTCCCAGGTGGAAACGTTTTCAACCCAGGTCATGGCGCCGACCATTTCGCTTTCCATCAAAGGGGTAATGACCTGTGGTGGCAGGTCCGGCCGAATCAATAGAAATGTCGGTCGACCAAATTCGACAGAGAGATAGCCCCAGAATCCCGCGAGGTAGGCAATCGAGCTTTCGTCGGTGATGATGGCGAGGTCAATCCCGGCCTCTCTAAGGCGGGACTGAAATTCAGTGGTGCGTAGGCGGGCCTGTTCTAGCATTAGTTATTCTGGATATCGCGATGAGACCGGTGTATATATCATACCGACTCTGCTTAAGGAAACGATTTTACCATGCCCATCAGTGCCACTATCGCACCCGCTCCCGATGCCATTCGATTCGATGAAGGAAGCCATCCGCGTGCCAAGATCGGTTACGTGTTGCTGGCGACCGAACAAACCGTGCAGGATGATGTGATCAGGCTGCGACCACAGGGTGTCGGTATTCACTTTACGCGTGCCGCAATTCCCGATTCGATTACCAATGAGTCCCTCGCCGCGCAGGCCGATCTACTGGCCGATTGCGCCGCCGGATTGCTGCCCGACGGCAGTCTTGACGTGGTTTGTTATGCCTGCACTTCCGGCAGCCTGGTGATCGGCGAGGAACGCGTTTTTGCCGAGCTCAATCGAGGCGCACCGAATGCAAAAGCAACCTCGTTAATCACCGGTGTAATTCGAGCATTAACGGAGTTAAAGGCGCATCGGATTGTCGTAGCGACGCCGTATCTCGATGAAGTCAACCAACGCGAGGTGGATTATCTAGAGCAGGCCGGGTTCGAAGTCATTTCGCTATGCGGGCTGAATCTCGAAAAGGACAGCGATATGGTGCGCGTGGCGCCGGATTACATCACCGAGTTTGCGCTGGCCCAGGACCACCCCGATGCGGATGCGATCTTCGTTTCCTGCGGCGCACTGCGCACGCTGGATGTGATCGCTGAAATCGAATCGCGCGCGGGTAAACCCGCGATTTGCAGCAACCAGGCGATGATCTGGGATTGCCTGCGCCTGGCCGGCATCGAGGACCGCTTCGAAGGCTACGGTTGCTTGTTGTCCGAGCATTGACGGTATTGCCTGCTTGGTTATTACCGCAGTCGGGCCCCGGGTAACTTAAAGACCAAAAATTAATCGACGCTTGCGCCCTTGCTGCCATCGGTCAGGGTAATTTCGATCTTGTCACCAGTCGACAACTGCTTTACCGAGGTAACCAGCTTGTCGTCCTTGCTGATGGTCGCGAAACCTCGTGCCAGTGTTTTGAGAGGACTTAATGTATCGAGGGATCGACTCTGCAGAGAAAGCTGGTGGCGCGCGAGCAGTAATTTCTGGTGCATCGCGGCCCGGTGGTTTTCAAGCATTCGAAACAGCTTTTCCCGGTGACGGTTAATCGTCACCTTTGGGCTGACCTGCACCAGGATCGACTGGCATAAGCGCAGGCGGTGCTGGTCTTCAACCAGCCTGCTGCGCTGTCGCTCGAGTAGCGACAGGTAAGCGTGATCGAGGCGCAGTGCAAGTTGTGCGAACTGGCGGGTCGGATGTTGCTGGTCCAGCGCCTTGAGCAGGTACTTCAGACGTTCACGGGAGTTGCCGAGACGTAATTCGAGTTGGCCGAGCAGGCGTGCAATTCGGTCATCGATGCCCTGCATCAGTTCATTGATGTCAGGGGTAATGGTTTCAGCGGCCACCGATGGCGTAGGTGCGCGCAGATCGGCAACGAAATCTGCGATGGTAAAATCGATTTCATGGCCAACCCCGGTCACGATTGGAATCGGGAACGCGGCCATGTCTCGTGCCAGCGCCTCGTCATTGAAACTCCACAGATCCTCCAGCGATCCACCGCCGCGTACCAGCAGTACCACGTCGCATTCGCCGTAGTCCGCGACCCGCGTTAGCGCCTGTCGAATCTGGGTTGCCGCGGTCTCACCCTGCACGGGGGTCGGAAACACCACCACCGGTATGTGCGGTGCGCGGCGCTCGATGACCGATAACACGTCGCGGATAGCGGCACCGGTGGTCGACGTGATCAGCGCGATTTTTTGCGGGTGTTCGGGAAGCGGTTTCTTCATCTCCGTGTCGAACAGGCCTTCCTGTCCCAGCTGGGCCTTGAGTTGCTCGTAGCGGCGCATCAACTCGCCGACCCCGGAATCCTCGAGATGGTCGACCACCAACTGGAACTCGCCACGCGCCTCGTACAAGGTTACCTGGGCCCTGACCAGCACTTTCTGGCCGTTTTGCGGCTGAAAGCCGACGCGGCTGTTGCGCCCGCGAAACATCGCCGCGCGGCACTGGGCTTTTTCGTCCTTGAGGGTGAAATACCAGTGCCCCGAGGCGGGGCAGGCAAAATTCGAAATCTCGCCTTCAATCCACAGCGTGCCAATGCCCTGGCCGAGCAGCGTTTTAACTTCGAAATTAAGCGCTGAGACGGTCCAGATGGCCTCTGCGGTGGGTTGAGCAGGTTGCATGCAATCGAATCAATTAATAAATCAGCCATTATTCTAACTTAGTAACCACGATTCCAATAATCTGACTTACGCTCGCGCCCGCATTAATTTATAATCGCTCTTTGCAACAGCCCGTCGGAGCCATCATGCGTATCAGCCAGGAAGCCCTCACTTTCGACGATGTTTTGCTGGTGCCCGCGAAGTCCGAGATTCTGCCCAACGAAGCAGTGTTGAAAACTCGCCTGACCCGGGGCATTGATCTAAATATCCCGTTGATTTCAGCCGCGATGGATACGGTAACCGAATCGCGCCTGGCGATCGCAATTGCACAGGAAGGCGGCATCGGCATCGTCCACAAGAATCTTTCGATCGAGCAACAGGCCGCCGAAGTTGCCGGCGTGAAAAAATATGAAAGCGGCGTCATCAAGGACCCGATTACGATCAGCCCGGAGACCCCGGTGCGCGACGTCATCAAGCTAACCCGGGAACGCAAGATTTCCGGTTTGCCGGTTATCGGCAGTGACGGACTGGTTGGCCTTGTCACCAAGCGCGACCTGCGTTTTGAAACCCATCTCGATCAACCGGTTGCGTCGATTATGACGACCCGCGATAAGCTGGTCACGGTTGGCGAGGGCGCCGAAAAATCCGAGGTCATCGAACTGTTGCATCGTCACCGCATCGAGCGTGTTCTGGTGGTAAACGAAAAAGGCGACATGAAAGGTATGATTACGGTAAAGGATATAACCAAGTCGAGTGTTCATCCGTTGGCCTGCACCGACGAGTGGGACCGCCTGCGCGTCGGCGCGGCCGTCGGTACCGGTGCTGACACCGATGACCGGGTGCATGCGCTGGTCGAGGCCGAGGCGGATGTGATCGTGGTCGATACCGCGCATGGTCATTCGCGGGGCGTCCTCGAAAGGGTTGCGTGGATAAAACAGGGCTTCCCGGAGATCCAGATCATCGGTGGCAATATTGCAACGGCGGAAGCCGCACGGGACCTGGTCGATGCAGGTGCCGATGCGGTCAAGGTCGGTATTGGTCCGGGATCGATTTGCACAACGCGTATCGTGGCAGGCGTTGGTGTACCGCAGATATCGGCGATCAGCAACGTCGCCGGGGCACTTGAGGGAACCGGGGTACCGGTTATTGCCGACGGTGGTATCCGATTTTCCGGAGACGTGGCCAAGGCGATGGTTGCCGGTGCCCATGCAGTCATGATCGGCAGCATGTTTGCCGGTACCGAGGAAGCACCGGGCGAGGTTGAATTGTTCCAGGGTCGCTCTTACAAATCCTACCGCGGTATGGGTTCGATTTCGGCGATGCAGAAAGGCTCGAGCGATCGTTACTTCCAGGCCGACAGTGCCGATGAGAAACTTGTACCCGAGGGCGTCGAAGGCCGCGTTCCTTTCAAGGGGCCGTTAACGAATACAATCCACCAGTTGCTGGGCGGGGTGCGTTCAAGCATGGGCTATGTCGGCTGTGGCACCATCGAAGAGTTGCGTACCCGTCCCGAATTCGTTCAGGTCACCAATGCAGGGATGCGCGAGTCGCATGTTCACGACGTCACCATCACCAAGGAAGCACCTAACTACCAGGTTTAAATCCCGATGCGAGACCTGCACGACGACAGAATCCTGATCCTGGATTTCGGATCGCAATACACCCAGTTAATCGCACGCCGGGTGCGTGAAGCTGGCGTTTACTGCGAAATTTACCCCTGGGATGCCGATATTGCACATATTCGTGATTTTGGAGCACGTGGCTTCATTCTATCGGGCGGACCTGAATCAACACTCGAGAATGCCCGGCCCGAAGTACCGCCAGACCTGTTCGAACTTGGGGTGCCGATACTGGGCATTTGCTACGGCATGCAGGCCATGGCGCAGCAATTGGGCGGGCAAGTGGAAAATGTCGGCAAGTCCGAGTTCGGTTACGCCAGCGTGCGAGCTCGAGGACACACCGAATTGTTGCGCGATATCCAGGATCACGTCACTGCAGAGGGTCACGGCATGCTGGATGTATGGATGTCGCACGGTGACCGGGTTGCCAAACTGCCGCCCGGTTTCAAGCTGATGGCGAGTACCGACAGTGCGCCGATTGCCGGTATGGCGGATGAAGAGCGACATATCTACGGCCTGCAGTTCCATCCCGAAGTGACTCATACCCTGCAGGGCAGTGCAATTTATGCACGCTTTTTACACCAGATTTGTGGCTGCGCTTCCGAATGGACCTCCGCCAATATTATCGATGCCACCATTGCCGATGTTCGTACCCGTGTCGGACAGGACGAAGTTGTGCTCGGGTTATCGGGTGGCGTCGATTCATCGGTTGTCGCGGCGCTATTGCACAAGGCCATCGGAGAACAACTTACCTGTATATTCGTCGATACCGGGTTGCTGCGTTACCGCGAAGGTGACCAGGTCATGGAACAGTTTGCCGATCACATGGGGGTCCATGTGATTCGTGTCGATGCCGAGCAGCGTTTCCTGGAAAAGCTTGCGGGCCTGGGTGATCCGGAACACAAGCGCAAGGCCATCGGCAACCTGTTTATCGAGATTTTCGAAGAGGAAGCCGAAAAACTGGACAACGCGAAGTGGCTCGCGCAGGGCACGATTTACCCGGATGTTATCGAATCCGCCGGGGCCGCAACCGGCAAGGCACACTTGATCAAGTCGCATCATAATGTCGGTGGCCTGCCGGAAGAGATGAAACTTGACCTGGTCGAACCGCTGCGTGAACTGTTCAAGGATGAAGTGCGCCAGATCGGGGTCGAACTCGGTATTCCGCGCGAAATGGTTTATCGGCATCCGTTTCCCGGGCCCGGGCTCGGGGTACGAATCCTTGGCGAGGTGAAAAAGGAGTATGCCGACACCTTGCGACTTGCGGATCACATCTTTATCGAAGAGTTGCGCAACCACGAATTGTACGACAAGGTTTCGCAGGCCTTTGTTGTCTTCCTTCCGGTCAAGTCGGTTGGCGTTACCGGTGATGGGCGCCGCTATAACCACGTCGTTAGCCTGCGCGCAGTCGAGACAATCGATTTTATGACGGCTCGCTGGGCGGACCTGCCATACCATTTCCTCGATCATGTATCGCGGCGCATCATGAATGAAATCGAGGGTATCTCGCGTGTCGTCTACGATATTTCGGGTAAGCCTCCGGGTACCATCGAGTGGGAATAGGCCCGGCAAAGACGGCGTATCCCTGGTTCGTTGATTTGAATTAAGTCGATACAGGCCGCACGATGCTCGAAAGTATATTTTTGATTTTTCTGTTTCAGCTGGTCGGGGAGATGATACAGAAATTTTTTGAGCTGACGATCCCCGGGCCGGTAATCGGATTGGTGTTATTGCTGGTAGCGCTGCTTCTATTTGGCAAATACAGCACATCGGTTAAGACACGACTAGAAAAAGGATTGACCACTACTGCCGAATACCTGTTGGGACACCTGCCGCTGCTGTTTGTTCCGATTGGCGTCGGCGTGGTGATGCATATCTCGTTTCTGGAAAATCGATTGCTTGCCGTACTGTTCGTGATTTTCAGCGCCACAGTTTTAAGTATCGGGTTTACCGCATTCGTCATGGAAAAGCTGCAAAACCTGGGTAATCAAAATGACGGATGAGCAAAGGCTCTACAGCATCTGGGTTTATCTTCAGGCGGAACCCTTATTCTGGCTGACGCTGACGATCGGCGCCTATCTGGTCGGGGACTTCTGTTACCGGCGCAGCAACTTGTTTCCGCTGTTCAATCCCGTTGCGCTGAGCATCATCATCGTCAGCGGGGTACTGTTAATTTTTGATATTCAGTATGAACGCTATTTTGAGGGCGCAAAGTTTATTCACTTTTTGCTGGGTCCTGCGACCGTGTCGCTGGCAATTCCCATATACCAGAAATGGGCCCTGATAAAGTCGAATGCGATGCCCATCATTTCGGCCGTGTTGCTAGGCTCTGTATTTGCAATCCTGATTACCTATCTGCTGGCCCTGGCCTTTTCGCTGGAGCGAGAAATAGTTCTGAGCCTGTTGCCGAGAAGCGTTACGGCGCCCATTGCGATGGGTATATCCGAGCTGATAGGCGGGATTCCATCGTTGACGGCAATCATAACGATAATTACTGGTATTATCGGCGCCGCGTTTGGTACCTTCACGCTCGATTTGTTGCGCGTTAAAAAAATGTCGGCACGTGGATTCGGAATAGGGCTGGCCAGTCATGGCATCGGTACCGCCCGTGCGATGAGCAGGGATAAAACGGCCGGTGTTTTTGCGGCGGTTGCAATGGGCTTAAGCGGAGTAGTCACCGCCTTGATCGTGCCGCTGATTATTTTTCTACTAAAGATTTGAAGTCATGAGCCTTTGACGTATCAGGCTAAATTATCAACTTCGGGATTGTTTTAAAATGGTAATAAACGACCTGGAATGGATGCGGCAGGCGCTCGCGCAGGCCCAGATTGCGGCCGAGAGGGACGAGGTTCCTGTAGGCGCGGTGCTGGTGGATTCCGCGGGTGAATTAATCGCTGCAGGCCACAATCAGCCAATCAGTGCAAACGACCCGAGTGCACATGCCGAAATTGTCGTGCTGCGGGCAGCGGCGCAGAAGCTGGGTAACTATCGGCTGCCCGACACCACGCTGTATGTCACGCTGGAACCCTGCACCATGTGCGTGGGTGCCATGGTTCATGCCAGGGTGGGGCGCCTGGTTTACGGCGCAGTCGAGCCGAAAACCGGTGCGATAGAAAGTGCACAGCAACTCTTCGAAACCGGGAGATTCAACCACCAGCCTGAACTTCAGACCGGTGTGCTGGCAAACGAATGTTCGGCCCTGTTGTCGCAATTCTTCGCCAACAAACGCCTGGCGAAAAAATAGCCAGGGAAGGAGCGATACCTACAGGCTGGGGGCCAACGGCGCAGCTTCCTGCTGCGGTTTCGGTACACCATTCTCGCGCAGTGCCCGGGTTTCGAATCCGATCAGGTATTCGTAGTACTGGCGAATATTTTCGACGTACTTGACCGGTTCCCAGCCCCGTGCGTAGCCGTACCTGGTGCTCTTGTACCATTTCTTGCGCGCCAGCAACGGCAGGTTTTCCTTAACGTCGATCCAGCGGTCCGGATCACCGCCCCGTTTCTCGGTGATGATGCGGGCGTCCTCGACGTGACCAAGGCCAACGTTGTAGGCGGCGAGCGCAAACCAGGTGCGGTCAGGTTCGGGAATATGCTCTGGCACCCTGGTTAACACCCTGGCGATATATTTTGCCCCGCCGCGAATGCTCTCGGCCGCATCGAGACGGTTTTTAACCTTCATCTGTTTTGCAGTCGCCTGCGTCAACATCATCAATCCACGGACACCAGTCGGCGACTTGGCCCGTTCGATCCAGAGCGATTCCTGGTAACCAATCGAGGCAAGCAGACGCCAGTCAAGATTTACGGTCTTGGCTTCCCTTTTGAAAAGCGCCTCGTATCGCGGTAAATGGCTTTCGATACGCTGGGTAAAGGTGCGTATGTCCGAATAGTTAAAGCGGGCGACATGACTGTAATAACGATGAATCAACTGTTCCAGGCGCCCGTCTTTTTCTACGGTTGAAAAGAAAGCTTCAATCACGTTCTTGAGGCTATCGTCGTCGCTGAAACTGTAGGCCCAGCGCAAGTGGCGCGGTTCACCGATTTCGAAGGCAATACGCAATTCTGGAAAGTATCGGCGCTGCAATGCGATTTCATGCGAATCGGCAAGAATGAAGTCGGTATCCCCGGATTCCACCTGTTCGATCAATTCTTCGGTCGCCATATCGTCAACCTCGGTCCAGGTCAGTTTGGGGTACTGGGTCAAGAGTTCAGTTAACAGTCCAACGTGTGCGGTGCCGCTGACGACCTTGAGTGAGCCACCGATCAGGTCGCGTACTTTTTTGGGTCGGTCGGCGCGAAATTTGCGATACAGTACCTGGTTCGAAACTTTGTAATAATCGGGTCCATAGGCGACGGAAGCATTGGAATTCGATTCGTTTCCGGATAAACCGGCGGCCACGATGTCTCCGGTACCATATAAAAGCTCGGGGTAGAGTTCAGCAAAATTCGGTACCGTAATGAAGCGGGCCTTGACGCCGATCGATTCGGCAAACCAGTTGGCGAGTTGATACTCAAAACCATTAGGGCCGTCGATATCCTGGTAATAGGTGGTCGCGCTATTGAGCGTAAGGATGTTGATATAGCCGCGTTTTTGAATCCGTTCGAGCGTACTCAAGGCGCTCTTATCGATGCCCGGCGAAACGATCAAAACCGCCAGTACGGCTAAAGCTGCGATCAGGCCTGAAATCCACTGGATTCGATGGGCAGTTGGGGTAAGCTCTACCATGGTTTAACACCGGGTTATCCACAGACTACTGTCTGCGGGTAAACACCCACTCGTGCGAAGCGGACAGGCCCGTGTTAAATGCATAGCCGTCTCGATTGAATTCCTTGAGTCCCTCTGGATCGTCGATGCGGTGGTCGATCAGGTAGCGTGCCATCATCCCGCGGGCCTTCTTGGCAAAAAATCCGATCGTTTGATAGCTACCCTTGTTGTAATCCTTGAATACAGGCGTGATGACTTCTGCTTTAAGCAACTTGGGTTTTATCGATTTGAAATACTCGTTTGATGCCAGGTTAACCAGGGCATTCGAACCGGATTGCCTCAATTCCTGGTTCAGCGTTTTGGTAATCCGTCCATCCCAGAACTGATACAGGTTTTTCCCCTGCTCGGTGTCGAGCCGGGTACCCATCTCGAGCCGGTAGGCCTGTATCAGGTCGAGCGGTCGCAACACGCCATACAGGCCCGACAGGATACGCAAATGATCCTGGGCAAAATCGACGTTGTCTGGTTGCATACTGTAAGCGTCCAGACCAAGATAGACGTCCCCCTTGAACGCAAACAAAGCCTGCCGCGCATTTTCCGGCTTGAATGGAGTTCGCCATTGCTTGAAGCGTTGCTGGTTGAGCTCGGCTATGTTGTCGCTCACCTGCATCAGCTTCGAAAGATCAGCCGCAGATAACTGTCGCAGGCGCCGCACCAGCTTGCGCGACTGCGACAACTGCGATGATTGGGTAAACGCGTCGGTGACGGTCGGGGTATCAAAATCCAGTGTTTTGGCGGGCGAAATGACGGTTAGCATGTTTCCTGGTTCGAAAATTCAAAAACTTATATTAGCAAAAATGTATTGCCAATTTAGTGATTTTCATAACATCCCGGTCAAACGTCGTTACGACGCCATTTCCTGCATTCAACCTTAAACTGGAACAAAAGGTCGTAGCCAGGGGTTGGCAAGATTTAAGGTGATTTCACAGGAAAACGACTTAAGATAATGATCAATAACAGGTAGGTTGCAGCGGTACATCATCGCCGTGACCCAGTTTACAGCTGTGAAACAAGCCCAAGTAAAGCCGAATAAGTTCCCGGGTTACATCCAGACCGGGTAAAAACGCGTAACATAGTGCCCGGCCAAATCTCTCTTATCGCTAGCGGTTTATTGCTGGAAGGGATTATCCTGTTTGCCAAAGCGATCCAGAATAATAACCTCGACCCGGTTAGCAGTTGAGTTCCGCTCGAGTTGAGGCATCATTCGCTTTCAACCTAAGCCGACGATCCAAGCCATTGTTATCAGACCTTTACAATTACCGGAACCAGGATGCTTAATTCCCGGGCTATATTAATCACTTTGGCATTGAATTTTTTGTCGACAGCACTGTGCGCGCAAACGGTTGTCAATGTCGAAATCAGCGGTATAGATGAAATACTGGAGGCTAATGTTCGCCTCTATCTGAGCATCGAACAGCAGAAAAACCATCCACTGATCAGCGAAGGTCGATTGCGCAGATTGCATAAAAAAGCCGCTCCGGAAATCTCTGCGGCCTTGCAGCCCTTTGGATATTATCGATCGACTGTCAGCGCCAGCCTGGAAAAGTCTGAATCGGGTGAATGGCAAGCCAGTTACAATATCGATCCCGGTCCACAGCTGCGCATCGCGGTGTTCAATTTCAGCGTCAGCCGCGAAATGGGGGAGGATCCGGAATTCAAACAATTAATCGAGCAGCAGTCGCCTCAAGTCGGCAACGTGTTTACGCATCTCGAGTACGAGTCCTTCAAGTCGGGTCTTGCCAAACTGGCCTCGGAGCGCGGATATTTCAAGGCGGTTTTTATCGATCGTCGGGTAGAAGTCGATCTCGAGGACTATGTCGCACGCATATACCTTGACTATAATGGCGGACCCCGATTCAGTTTCGGGGAAGTCAATCTGCGCCAGGATGTATTGAAACCGGAATTTCTGCAGCGTTTTGTGCCGTTTCAACAGGGTGACCCTTATACGCTCGACGAACTTGTCGAGATGCAGCAGGTTCTGAACGACACCGATTACTTTCAAACGGTTGAAGTTTCGCCGGGCGAGCTTTTGGCTGATAGCAACGAAGTACCAATCGATGTCTCACTAACGCCACGCAAGGAAAATCGCTACACGTTTGGTCTTGGCTACGGGACGGACACCGGTGCCCGCACCAAGTTTGGATGGCAACGACCGCGTGTTAATGATATGGGCCATCGCTTTGACAGTGAAATAGGTTTATCCGAAGTTGGCTACAACCTCGGCGCCAACTACCGCGTGCCGGTCCTGAATCCGCGCACCGATCAGCTGGTTTACAGCGCTACCCGCTCAAGGGAGGATCTGGACGACTTCGAGAGTGAACTGAGTGCTGTCGGCATCAGCCTGTATCGCGTGCGCGGTGAATGGCGCGAAACATTATCCATCGACTACGAGCGGGAGAAATTCGAGATTGGCAATGATACGGGCGATACCGGGCTGTTGATACCGGGTGCCAGCTGGAGTCGAACCTGGGGCAGGGGCTTTATTTTCGTGCTGGATGGTTTGCGCTTTGATTTGAGCCTGCGAGCCGCTGATGAAGGTTTCGGTTCCGATGTGAGTTTTGGCCAGGTTTACTCGAGTCTCAAGTTTATCACCTCGTTGGGCGATAGAAATCGATTAATCGCTCGCGGCAGTGTCGGCAGCACGACGACCAGCGAATTCGAGGAGCTCCCGGCTTCCGTGCGCTTTTTTACTGGAGGTAGCCAAAGCGTGCGGGGCTATAAATTCCAGTCGCTTGGGCCTGAGGATGAAAGCGGTGATGTCATCGGTGGTCGGCGCTTGCTGACGGGCAGCATCGAGTTTGAACATGCCCTTAACGATCGCTGGGGAATTGCGCTGTTCTTTGACATCGGCAATGCCGTCGAAGACTTCGACGACGATCTGGAACAGGGTGCCGGATTCGGTGTGCGCTGGAAGTCCCCGGTAGGGCCGGTGCGCATCGACCTGGCGAGTGCGATCAGCCTCGATGATCAACCCTGGCGATTGCATATCAATATCGGTCCTGACCTGTGAAGCGTCGTCTCGTCACTGGTTTTAGCCTGCTGCTTGCCATTGTGCTGTGTTTTGCGATCTGGCTAGGTGGCAGTGAAAGCGGCTTGCAATGGGTTTACCGCCAGGTCCAGCCGCAACTCCCGGGTACGCTATCGCTGGACTCGATATCGGGTAGGCTTGCTGGCCTGGTCAGGCTCGAAGGGGTTGCTTATGAGGATCAGGACCAGATCATCAAAGTTAAGAAAGTTGAAGTGAACTGGGATCCCTGGGCTCTGATAAAAGCCGAAATCGATGTTTCCAGCTTGATTTTGGAGTCACTCGAGGTTTCGCTAAACGCGAGCCAGGACGGGACTGATCCTGAAAAAACCGATGCCACAGGGCCGAGAATTCAATTTCCGCTGGCGCTGCGATTACGTAAAGCCGAAGTAAACGGGATCATGTTTAAGCGCGGGGATGTGGCGTACAAACTGGACCAGGTCGGGTTGAGCGCCCGGCTCGGCAGCGAGCGGCTCGAGATTTCCAGGATAGACGTCAAATCCCCGGACGGGGCAATCAGTTTTAAAGGTCATGTCGACACTTCCAGCAATTTTGCGCACGACATTACGATGACGTGGCAGACAAGCTTGCCCACCGCGCCGAACGTTAGCGGTCTGGGACGAGTTACCGGCGATCTCGCTGCAACATTATTGACCCAGGAAGTACTGGGCCCACTACCGTTCAATCTGAGTCTCGAATTGCGCAACACTCTTGATCAACCGACATGGCAGGCCACAGTCGACGCCAGTTCGTTTGATACGGCCCTGCTGGATCCCGGCTTGCCGGCGCTGCGGGGTGCTTTCAAACTTGCTGCCAGCGGCGATATGTCCTCTGCCAGGGCTGGCGGTCACATCGCGGCAGAGTCGCCAGAACTAGGTCCTTTCAGTGCGGATTTTGAGGTGCGTAATCTTGATGGTGAGCGCAAGTTCGACGGGCTCGAGCTTGAATCGCTAAAGGTAAGCTTGCTGGACGGTGAGGTATCGGCGACGGGTCAGCTTAACTGGCAGCCGGCACTTGGCTGGAAAACCGATATCACGCTGTCGGCCATTAATCCGGGCCGGTTGTTTCCCGAGTGGCCGGGTAACATCGATGCAACGATCAGCAGCACAGGTACAACAGAAAACGGCGAGTTGGTTGCCAGTGCCGAGATAGAACGGCTGCAGGGCGGGTTGAGGGATTTCCCGGTATCGCTGCAAAGCAGCCTGCAATGGCGCAACAGCGGTGTCGAAATTGCGCGACTGGAATTTACCTCGGGCGAGACCAGGGTCAATGCGCGCGGGCGCCTCGGTGAACAGCTGGACCTGGAATGGTCCCTGGATTCCGCTAACCTGGCCGAGCTCTACCCGGGAGCCCAGGGCCAGCTCAAGGCTAACGGTCAGCTTGACGGTCCACGCGAGGCACCGACCGTTAGCGCCAGTTTGGACGGAAAGTCCCTGAGTCTGCCGGGTTACGAGGTCGGCTCGGTCACGGGCGACGTAGCGCTCGATTTGCTGCGGTGGCAGCGCTTTAATGTCAATCTCGAGGCCCGGGCGATCAAGCTTCAGGATCGGTTGCTGAAGTCGGCCAAGGTAGTCGCGGATACTCGCCGAATACAGGCTGATATCGTCGCCGACGAAGTGAACGCGCAGATCGAGCTTGACGGCGAGATCGATGGAGAGACCTGGCGCGGCCGGATCGTCAAGGCAAGTATTCAAACTCGCGATTATGCCGACTGGCGACTCGGATCACCGGCAAGCCTTAGCCTGTCGGCCGATTCCGTGGTTGCTGAAACGGCATGCGTGAAGAATGTTTCGGGCGCAGAGATTTGCAGCTCGGTCAAGGGTAAGGAGAGTGAATGGCAGATTGAGCTCGGCTTAAGCGAGCTTGCGCTGCAGATGCTGGGCAATTGGATTCCACCCGGGATGCAGCTTGATGGTGTTGCCAACGCAAACGCCAGGCTGGAGTACCGGCTGCCGGACCAATTGCGGGGACGGATTGAAGTTAATCTGCCCCCGGCTTCAATCAGTTACCCGTTGCGCGAGGACAAAACGGGGCGCTTCGATTACCGCTCGGGCAGGCTCGAGTTATTGCTGGAGGAGACGGGCATCCAGGCACAGACAGACATAACCCTGGCCAGTGGAGACCGGGTAGAGGCATCCGGCAGGTTACCGGGCGCGAACCTGCTGACGCTTGATTATGACAACCAGTCGCTGCAGGGCGAGGCCAGGATCAGTGCGCGTGATCTGGGCCTGGTGGAAATAATGCTCGACGAGGTCGAGAACCTGAAGGGTCAACTGGAAGTCAATTTAAAGATTGCCGGAACAATTGGCGAGCCGAAAATACAGGGCAGCGCTAATCTCATCGATGCGCAACTGAGCGCACCGACTCTGAAACTGGAATTAACAAATTTCAACATCAAGGCGCAGAGTGAAAATGCTGAAAAGCTCGTGTTTCGAGCCGACGCGCTTACCGCCGACGGCAAGATCTCGGCGCGAGGCAACACGCTACTGGATAATAACCGCGGATGGCCAAGCGAACTCGCGCTCGCGTTCGAGCGGCTCGATGTTTCCGGCTTGATCGAACGCTGGTTACCCCCGGAGATGACCGTTCAGGGACTGCTCGACGGAAGCGCGGATCTGAACTTCCAGGCACCCGATAACCTGGCCGGGGAAATAAGGTTATCCTCGTCCACGGGCACGCTCGGTTATCCGCTCCTCGAGGGGGAGCAGGAGCGCTGGGAATATCGCGATGCAAAGCTTGTTTTGCTGATGAACAGTCGCGGCATAGAAGCCAGTTCGGAAATCCAGATCGGTAACAACAACAGCCTCATTGGACAGGTAAATTTACCACAGGCAAAGTTACTGGCGCTCGATCCATTGAGCCAGTCGATTCAGGCAAAGGCGAGACTGGACTTCCGCGAGCTGGAGCTGATCGAGGCTCTGTTGCCGGAAATCGAGCAGCTGCAGGGTGAACTGGCACTTGACCTGAGTGCGGATGGGACCCTGGCGCAACCCAGGCTGGAGGCTCGAGCAGAAATTCTCGAAGCCGCATTGCTCGTGCCCCGGCTCGGTTTGACTATCGACAACATCAGCATGACCGGTGCCAGCGATAACGATGGAAAATTCAATTTTGTTGTCAACGCGAGTTCCGGCGATGGCAATCTATCGATAAAGGGTTCCAGTCGCCTAAACGCTGCTGACGGCTGGCCGACCACGATCAACATCAAGGGGGATAACTTCGAGGTTTCCCGCATACCCGAGGCCGCGGTAAAGATCAGCCCCGATCTCGCTGTCAAGCTGCAACACCAGAAGATCGACATAGAGGGCGATCTGCTCATTCCCTACGCAAAACTGCAGCCGAAAGACATTACCACTGCCGCCCGTGTCTCCGACGATACGATTATCGTGGGCGGTGCCGAGGTGCCGGAACCGAAATGGATAATAACAACCCGGATCAACGTTATCCTGGGCGAGCGCGTGAGTTTCTTCGGCTTCGGTTTTGAGGGTCAGCTGGGTGGCAACCTGCGGGTCGAGGAAGAACCGGGGCAGATTGCCAGGGGAACGGGCACCATCAATATAGTGGAGGGTCGCTACCGTGCTTACGGTCAGCGTCTCGATATCGAAAACGGTCGTCTGTTATTTACTGGTGGACCGCTGACCAATCCCGGCCTTGATCTGCGTGCGGTGCGCATAAGCAACAACGTGACGAGCGGAATCAAAGTCAGGGGGCGTCTCCAGCAACCCCAGCTGGAACTGTTTTCAATCCCCGCCATGGGCCAGACCGACACCCTTTCTTACCTGTTGCTGGGCCGCCCGATGGAGGGCGCCAGTGGCGAAGAGGGTGCGATGATGGCGCAAGCCGCGCTCGCACTCGGTCTCGCCGGGGGAGACCGGCTTGCCAGGACCATCGGCGACCGCTTCGGGCTGGATGAGATGCGGGTCGAAAGCAGCGATAGCGGCGACCAGGCGTCTTTGGTGGTGGGTCGTTACCTGTCGCCAAGGCTTTACGTAAGCTACGGCGTCGGCCTTATCGAGTCATTTAACTCGCTCAACCTGCGCTACCAGATCTCGGAAAAATGGCAGCTAAAAGCGGTCAGCGGCGAAAACCAGGGGGCTGATTTTTTGTACAGCATCGAGCGCTAATTGATTCTCGGTGACGATTGGATCGTAATCTAGCGTTAATCGCGTAAATCGATACAGCCCGGGTAAAGGCTGCGGCTAAAGTTCTTTCCAGTCCGGATATTGCGAGCATCTAGTCGATCATGTAGTCTTCTCGACCTGCTCAGAAACGAAAGCTGGTGCGCAATAAAACTCGAATCAGGAGAGGTGTCCGAGTGGTTGAAGGAGCACGCCTGGAAAGTGTGTATACGTTAATAGCGTATCGAGGGTTCGAATCCCTCTCTCTCCGCCAGATACGAAAAAGGGTCCCGCCAGGGACCCTTTTTCGTATCTGATGGTGAGATGAGGTCAGATTCAATCCTCTGGTTCGACAAATTGCGCCAGCAATTTGGGCCGCCGTAGGCGCCCCGCAGGGGTCAAAACGCGAGATGCAATCGCGTTTTGAGTCTATCCCTCTCTCCGCCAGACAATCAGACCCTATCGCCCGGTCTCTTAGAAGCTCCTGAAAAGCCTCTAATTTTCAGGGAGATAGGGCTTTTATTTTGACGCAAATAAGTCTCTAAACCGCCCTCGGCGCCGAGATACTCTCCGAAATTGCCTATTTTTCTCTAATCCAAAAAAGCGAGTTCCGCTTCACGAATCCACATCAAAAGCAATGGGATGGACTCCTCCTCACTCTACCGGCATCGATGTGCCAAACTGATAGTGTCCTTAACAGTTAACGAGAAGGAGGAGTC
>CAMYLU010000015.1:0-118265 GCA_947259485.1 uncultured Gammaproteobacteria bacterium
GGTAGCCAGGAAACGGCAGCGGTTATAAAAGAGCTTCGGAAGCCAGTTTGATTACCCATATGATCCCTGCCTCCTATTGAACCAATTTACGCGTCAATTTTCCCGATAGCGGACGCTAATAAGCTGAGACTAGGCGGCGACCTTCGGCCAGAAGCGGACGCTTAATTTCAATGAACCATTCTTCAATAACTGTTGTTTTTAATATAAATACCGCTCATGTATATTAATTATTAATTAATCATAATTAATTGACCTGTATCAGTAGCGTCTTCGGATGTGATGTTAATTTGAATTTATATAGGGCGAATTTCTGATTCGCTTTTCTTTTATAAAACTGCATCTTTTATGAGTGAATTTGAAGGATAGGTTTCTATGAATCACTGACTCTACTCGGAGCGAGCATGAAGAATATTATTAAACGAATTGGCGCCTTGTCATTAATCGTGATTCTGGCTGCAGGATGCGCAATGAATAAGAGTTTCCATATTCCTGCTGGAAAGGGGGACTTGGATATAGTTAAAACCCAATTAGATGGAGGGCGGGATATTGATTCAAGAGATGCGGCAGGTCAAACGGCTTTGATGTATGCAGCAAATACTGGGCAAATGGAGATAGTGAAGTATCTGGTTTCAAACGGGGCAGATGTTAATGCACAATCAAAAGGATTTGGCCTAGGCACTGCGTTAATTTACGCTGCATCGTCCAATAGACTCGACGTTATGGAATATCTGATCGAACAAGGCGCTGACGTGAACGCGATGACTCGCAATAAGGAAACTGCGTTATTTTGGGCTGCGGCTCAGGGGCATATAGACGCAATAAAAATATTACTAAAAAATGGCGCCGATACTGAACTGAAAAATCAAAAGGACCAAACCGCTTTAGATCTTGCGAAGGAGCTAAATCGAAACAAGGTTATAGAACTGCTTGAAAATCAATGAGGAGAATCACATGAAAATATTACTGGTGTTGGCGTCCGTACTGCTACTTTCGGTATCCGCGCAATTGCGTGCCGCGGAGGGCGCTTACGGCGCGGTTGGCGGCGGCTTGTTAACCTTCGACGATGGCTTCGACCAGGTAAAACCGAAACAGCTGATCGGGCGACTCGGATACAATTTCAACGACTATGTGGGTCTCGGTTTCGAAGGCGGTTTTTCGCTGATCGAGGATGAAGTATTCGGCGTGGACTTCGACGTCACAACGACGTTTTTCTATTTGCGTGGCAGTATCCCGGTTAGTGAGACTGCAAGCCTGTACGTACTGTATGGCCCGACCAACGTCGAATTGACTGGCAGTTCTGGTGGCACCTCGCTATCGGCCGATGACGACGATACTGGCGTCGGATTCGGATTCGAAACCGAACTCGACACAGTTTCTTTCTTCGTCGATTACATCACGTATTTCGACGACGAAGGAGTCGATGTTGATTCGATCAATCTCGGTATCGTAGGCTACTTCTAGGCGTAAAATGTGAAGCTTGCTCCCACTTATCTGCCGTTAACTGATCAGGAAACAACATGCTTAAAAACTCTTTAATAATTTTATCGCTAGTAATTTCGTCATTTTTAACTGGTTGCGCGACTGTACCTTTGGCCCCGGTTGAAGAGGACACCGCAAGAAAAACGTTTTCTTCTCCGCCACTAGGAATTACTGGATTGTATATTTTTAGAAATTCAACACTTGGCGGCGCATTGAAGAAATCATTATATATCGATGGCGAATTAATAGGAGAATCTGCGCCAATGACGTATTTTTATAAGGAAATTTCACCAGGCGAACACAATTTATCCACAGAGTCCGAGTTCAGTAACAATGATCTAATTGTTACTGCGGAAGGCGGCCAAAACTATTTCGTACGTCATTATATAAAAATGGGTTTATTCGTTGGTGGTGCCAATCTTGAAATTGTATCTGAAGAAGAAGGCAAAAAGGGTGTGCTTGAATGTAAACTTGCGAAATAACCTAAGGGGTACATACAGTCAGACCAAAGTGCCCGCTACGCTAGAGTTCGAGCAAAGCTTGAGTGTCTCAGTTGGGTCATAAATCGCCGCTGAGATATTGATCCTGAGCGTCTGTTTTCTCGTAAGCGGACCCTCGTAAAGACCCGTTAGGAGGCAATCTTCGACCATAAGCGGACGCTCACCTAAAGAATATAAAGAATAGATTTTTTCTTACCTTTTACTCGCAACTCATTGATTTAAGATTGAATAATCAATCACTCACAAAGCATTTAATAACTACGTGAATTTTACTCAAACTAAGTTGCGAGTCATTACAGTGAAGTAAATCACAAACTCGACAAGTATCTACAAAACTATGCTAAATATTTTAGCAATCTGATAAAGGCAATCCATGGGTTTAAGTCGTATTTACGTTACGACAGCCGGGTTGCCAGAGCTGATTCAAAATCTCAGAACTGGATTGATGTTTTGGAATCCGTTGTGTGCTTTTTTTATGCGCGATACCGATCCAAGAGAACCCAGCTTCTCAATACATTTTTTTAGCTGGTAGACAACCAGGCACCTAGTTCCCAACGAACCATCAGATTGAACGCTATTCGCACAGGGCAGTGCGCGTGATTCTTGGCCGTTTAGGCCTGATTTTGTTTGCGAGGAAATGCAAAATGGTGAATTCCAAATTTAAGAGAATAGTGACCTGCCTCGGTTTGATCTTGTATCTATCCGGTTGCGCTGAGAGCGGGAGTGGAGGCCCGACTCGAGTAACGAATAATTCGATAGATGATGAAGCAAAGGTAACCCTCCGCAGTAATGCTTCATTAATAGACTACGATGGGAGTATTACTTTGAGCTGGTCAACCAGCAAGATGCAAGATTGCGTTGCATCGGGTGACTGGTCAGGAAATAAAAATTCTACAGGTTCTGAAGTAATTAGTTCGCTAATTTCAGACAGTACTTTTGAACTGATTTGCACTGAAATAGTCAGTGAAGCGGATGCGGAGAGACTCGGTTCCGTGGCGTATAAAGGGAGAAAAATTAAGGATACGGTAAACGTCCGAGTGAAAGGGCCTAAGGCACCCACGGTTTCTCTATCTGCAAGTCCGACCAATGTAGTAATGAATGGTTCGACCACAATTAATTGGGGCAGCAAGCATTCCAGCAGTTGTACAGCCTCCGGTGACTGGTCCGGCGGCTTGGCTACATCGGGCTCTCAGACCATAAGCGCAATAACAACCGACAGTACTTTTAACCTTACCTGCAGCGGTGCGGGAGGAAGCTCGAGTGATTCTGTCAGCGTCACAGTTTCATCCCCGACCACCCCTACGGTCACCCTGTCGGCTAGCCCATCAAGCCTACCTTACAATGGTTCAACCACTCTAAGCTGGAATGGTGCCAATGTTAACGAGTGCGTGGCCTCGGGTGACTGGTCCGGTAGTAAGGCGGCATCTGGTTCTCAGACCATAAGCGCGTTAACTTCAAACAGTAGTTTTAACCTGACCTGTAGCGGCGCCGTCGGCAGCGCTAATAAGTCAGTTAACGTCACCGTGGCCGCACCATCGCCGACTCTTTCGTTCTCAGCAAATCCGGGCACCGTCTCTCAGAATGGTTCAACCACACTGAACTGGAGTGCAATCAATGCCACAGGTTGCACGGCCTCGGGTGACTGGTCAGGAACTAAGAATGTATCGGGTGCTGTAACCATTAGTTCATTGACAAACAACGGTCAATTTACACTGACCTGTAGCGGAGCAGGCGGGACCGTGAATGAGACGGTTAATGTGATGGTTGTGCTGAATAATAATGGGACAGCATTACTATCCTGGACGCCTCCGACCGAGAATACAGATGGCTCTCAACTAACTGATTTAGCGGGCTACAAGATTCGCTACGGTGCATCCCCGGGCAGCTATAGCGATACTATAACTATTAATAATCCGGGATTAACCAGTTACTTGGTGGAAAACCTGGCTAGTTCTGATTGGTATTTCGTGATGACGTCTTTCAATTCATCAGGCATAGAAAGCAGTTATTCGACCGAGGTGAGCAAAACCGTTAACTAGCATCAAGCGATGGGGTGCGGAAATTATGCTCGTAAGAAAGCCTTCTCGAATGAAATGACTTGATTATAAATGTCCGAGTTGGATCGAAAATCGCCGTTAAATTCTGGGGTTTAAGGTCTGCTTTCTACAAAGCTGCCGCTCATAAACGATTTCTGGGCGGCGATCTACGGCCAATAGCGGACGCTTAGCGATTAAATGATAATATAGTTGTTAGAGGCTAGAAATCTTTTGCCTCTGCTGTTAGGGCTACTGGCGAGATCCAATGAGAGCTGCAAATACACACCATATCAAGTTAAAAGGAGAACCGATCCGATGTTTATCGTACTACTAAAGTTTTCTGACAATAAAGGACAAGCAGGTGAATTTATGGAGGGACACAACGAATGGATAAAAAGCGGTTTCGATGATGGCGTGTTTTTATTAGTCGGCAGTCTTCAGCCTGGATTGGGTGGTGGAATTATGGCTCACAATACATCGCTGATAGATCTTGAAACTAGAGTAAACGATGATCCGTTTGTGGCTCAAAAAGTAGTAAGTGCGGAAATCCTAGAGATCACGCCAGCAAAATCCGATGAACGGCTACAATTTCTAATGGGTTAAGTAACTTCCTCCTTTCTCCAAAGAAGACGCTCGTAGGCGCAAACTCCGCTTCGGCCTTCGGTCAGAAGCGGACATTGACTTCTAAATTTATCCGGGTTGAGCTGCGTCAATATGACAGATCTAATATCCAGGTATGGTGATCTTTCAAAGAGAGCCGCTGTAATGCTAGCATTCCGGTTTCAATAGCAGCTATTTCAGTAGCGAATTTGGAGATTAATCCGTGATAAAAAACATAGTTCTTGCAATCGATGGCTCCGATCCCGGCAAACATGCCCAGGATGTGGCTATAGATATGGCTTCCAGATACGAAGCCAATCTAACTCTCGTTCATGTTCTGACCCATGATCATCCCCCTAACGAATTTTCTCAAATGGCTGAAGTGGAGGACATGCTTGAATCCCACAAGCCAGAGGTACGTGGCAAGGAAGATACATACAAGGCTATTGCTCGATTCCTTGGCAGTGAAAACGATGAAAAAGAAGCCAAGGTTATTGTTTTAATAGGGGAGCAATTACTAAAAAATGCATCAAAAACGGCCAGCCAGGCGGGCGTGGCAAATGTTACTACGGAAATCCGCTCAGGGGATTATGCAAACTGTATTCTTGAAGTCGCTAAAAAAGCGGACGCCGACATAATTGTCATGGGAAGACGGGGGCTTAGTAAATTAAAAGGCTTCGTAACTGGCAGTGTTTCACACAAGGTTTCTCAACGCGCGGAATGTTCAGTTCTTACCGTAAGGTAAAAGGGTTAGGGTTTAATCCGGTTGAAGCAATATGAATGACAGTATTCTGCTGTTGTAGCTGCTCCAGTTAATACTGAAGCCACTTCATCCGAGGTGGCTTTAATATGAGAGTCTCTTTTAGGTCGGTTGCTGCCACTGGCAATCGAAATCTGAACGTCTGCTTCCGGGATTATTATTGCCCAGGAAAATGTGGGAAATAAACGTTTAAGTATGGAGTTGATTAGGCCTGGTATCCAGGCTAATACCGTCTAAATCCTTGTAGATAGAACATCATGCGGGAACGTGTTTTTATTTAAGTATGGAATAACGGGACTTTTGAACTATATAAGCCTGAACTCTCCAGCAACTTTCCTGCGGCGGAATACTATGCCTTCTAAACGATTCATCCCGGTACTTGCGACTTTATTCCTGGTGCTCAACACCTCCCTGGTCGTCGCGAGTCAAAAGGCATTTACCAGCACCGGCGAGATAGTGATATTAAACGAAGATGGCACCTGGCAATATGAGAATCAATCACTATCTGCACAAGCTGCCAAGAAATTAAAAACCAATTCAAAAAAATTTAAAACACCCAAAAAATCTAATTTTCCACTGAAGAGCAAAATCAATAGTTTTGGTCTGAGAATGAATCCGGCCGAATGGGGGTTTACTAAAAAAGGCGCTATAAATGAGGAAGCTGAATATGAGTTTCGGCATAAGAAGTTAGAAATTTACGCGATGGCAATTACGGAATCGATAGAGATAAATGTCGAAAACCTGATTGAAATTGCAATAGAAAATATGAAAAAAGTTGGGTCTAATGTAAGAGTCGTAAACAGGGAGTACAGAAATGTAAATGGAGTAAAAGTGATATTCATGGAAATAACAGCAGTTGTAAACGGAATTAAGGCTACTTATTTAGGTTATTATCATTCCAACTCAAAAGGCTCTACCCAATTACTTGCGTTTACCGGAACTGCACTGGCCGCCAAGTACAAGCAGGATATTTTTAATTTATTAAATGGCCTAAGTACCCAGTAAAAAGGACTATTTAAGCAGTGGCAGGGATTACAGAAGACCGGGTCCCTGATTTATTAGCAGTTAACAACCCTTACAACCAGTATCGACAGCCAATTTATATAACAAACCCGATATCGAACCCTACGCACTGGTAATTCGCAATTTAATCTTTTACAAAAAATCTTATCGCTGTGTGGACTGCTTCACATCGAATTATCGGACTTATTAGTTAGGCTTTACCTGTTACCAGATTCCACGCTTCCCAAAAAACGTTTTGGAACTGGTGACGTTATATAGTCTGGCCCCGTTACTTGCAAAAGTGCGGGGCTTTTTTTATGCCTTCCAGATTCTGAAAGCCGGATATCCAGTTTCTGTAAATCAGCCGCATCTATCGAAGCGAACTGGGCGCCAACAAAAAAGCCACCTCGATTGAGATGGCTTTCGTATTGCAAGACTATGAAGTTGAGACAGCCTAGCTTCCGCTACCTGCTGCCTGGAATCCTGCAACAACGTCACCGGCTTTTTCCATTGCCGCTTTCGCCTCCTGCGTGGTAAATGCTCTCGTGGTTTTCAAATTACAAACTCCACCGGTCGAGCCTGCCACCATGAGTCCAGCTAAAAGATCGCTATTGCTATCATCACCTTCGGTTATGACCAGGAAGTCATACTCCCCATGGGTAACATAATACTGTAGCATTCTGGCGCCTACCGCCTCCATCAATGCTGCAACTGCCGGGGCCCTGTCTTCTGGATTTTGTACCATTCCTTTTATTGCCGTCTCGGTATAGTTTCCTTGCGTAATATAAAGTCCCATCTTACCCCTCCTTTCGAATTATCGAATTTTGAATTGTTGACTGGTGACGCAACCAACCAGGTCAGCTATCAACGTCAACGGAATCCATGGTATCACCGCCACATTTAAGCAGCAAAGATGAGCGCATGGTGAGGTGTAATTTACCAGTAGGGTCTTCGGCTGGTCCAGGTATGCAAGGCAATAAATATTCTGTGGCCCTGGTATCGATATAACGAGAGCATTAACGACTCTTGCGGTTCTGCGCAGCCCATGCCCGGGCGAGTTTTTGAGCATCGGCTACCTGGTGCGCGCTCATTCTTTTAGTTAACTTTTCAAGCTGTACCCTGGCCTTTTTATGGCCCCGGGATGACGCCATATTCAGCCACAAGTGGGCTCGACAAAAATCCTGTAAAACCCCCAGGCCTTTTAAATACATTAACCCCAGGTGATACTGGCTGATAGCAGAACCCTTTGCAGATAACCTGCTAAATCTTTTAAAAGCACTTTCGTATGATCCGTCAACGAAGAATTCGACCGCGGTATTAAATCTTTTCCTGTCGATATCGTTTAATCCTGTCCCGCCCATGACTTCATACCAATCATCGTGAGGCGCCACAGACAGTTTCAGCAGCTGGCCGATATCTTTTTCGATAATACCTGGATTAACGGACATGGTTCAGATGTCTCGGCTTTGTGATTTCTGAATTTGTTCAACCAGGGAAAATTTGTCCTTGCGTCGAATTTCAATGCCTTCGGGAACATCAATCCCCAGCACGACCTGCCCCTGTTTGTTATTGAGAACAGTTACCTCGATATCATTATCGATAATGACAGATTGATGGTTTGTACAGCCAAGCACCAACATCCTACCCCTCCATTTTTATTACAAGTTGCAGGAAATATATCGTTTTTGCCGGTGATAAGTATGTGATCAGTGTCTCGTTAAGACAGAACTGCCTAAACAACGAGCATTGCTAACGATAGTTCGCAAGCTACTCTATGTGCCGAGCCGGTTAACTATTGTTACTGGGCTGGTAGTGCTCGGGCCAGTGTAACTCGACAACAGGGCTGTCCGCCGCGTAGGAGTGGCAGCTATTCAGAAACGCAGTCGTATTGCCTTGCGGTTTACCCTCGCTGCGTTTCATTCTTTCGCTAACGATGGTCTGAATTGCGGTCGTTGCAACAGGCCCCAGTAGTTCGGTCAGGTGGGTACAACCCCTATTACTGCCCATTGCCTTTCTTGATTTATCGGTCCAACCCGGGGCAATCCTGAGGCCGACCAGGTTTTTCGCAACCGTAGTAACCGACTGGCAGTAATTGTAAGGTGATGCATCGATTACGGCCTCGACATCCTGTACCTCGAGATCAAGATTGATTGTCAGGCGAATCGACATGTCATGCAGCGCTTCGTCAGCCTCGATCCAGCCGCCGCGATCTCGATTTTTGAAACGATAAGGCTTGGTATCGACAATGCGTCCCTCGATATCCCATAATCCATCTTCACGTTGATGGCCGTGGCAGGTTACCACGCGGGTATGCGCCAGTTTGCGTTTGACAGGTTTGGTTAACGGCACAGCGTTTCTCCGACAATCGAATTTTACTGATTAAACTGGAGCACGACATTATCATGCACGATTGGATCGGAACACCCGTTAATGAATAAATCACGCCATTATTTGCGACTAAGTGATCGCGGCAAAGGAATCCTGATGTCGCTTGGCGGGGTATTCGTGTTGAGCCCCGATAGTCTTTTGATTCGGTTAGCGGCACTGGATGATTTTACCCTGATATTTTACCGCGGCCTGTTCCCGATATTTTCTATCAGCCTGATACTCTGGCTTTACTATCGAAATCGTTTTCTGAGCGTGCTGATCGCAATCGGTTGGGCTGGAATAATCAATGGCGCCCTGTTTGCATCTGTGAACATCACCTTTATCAGCGCGATTCAGAAAACCTCGGTTGCCAATACTTTACTGTTTCTATCGTCGGCTCCTATCTTTGCAGCGATCCTGTCATTGCTGGTGCTGCGTGAAAACCAGCGTCCAACGACGTGGCTGATTATCGCGCTATCGCTGCTCGGTATATTCATCATTGGCTGGGGCAGTTACGGTAGCGCCAGCCTGCTGGGTGACCTGTTTGCACTGGGCTGCGCCCTGTTTACCGCCTGCAGTGCCGTACTGGTGCGCTACAAAAAGGACATCGACCTGGTACCCTCGGTCATCATCGGCAGCTTTTTCACCCTCTGTTATGCACTGACCAGTTCACCGGATCTGGCGATAACCTCGGTGCAACTGGTCTACGTGGGTATCATCGGTTTTATATTGATACCTTGCGCCTTCATTGTTCTTACCATTGCACCGCGATTCGCCAACTCGGCAGAAGTACAACTGGTTTATCTGCTGGAGAGCATTCTTGGTCCACTCTGGGTCTGGTTAGTGATCAAGGAGACACCCTCGCTGAATACCATTGTTGGTGGCAGTATACTGTTGATTTCGGTAGCCTGGTTTGCCCACCATACCATCAGGGAAGAAGCGAAACTGGTCTGAAGGCGATTAGCTTTGACAGGCGACCAGGTTCACCATTTCAAACGCGATCGTCGCAGCCGCGAGCGAAGTTATTTCCGCATGGTCGTAAGCCGGTGCGACCTCAACCACGTCGGCAGCCACCAGGTTCAATCCCTGCAGGCCGCGAATGATACCGACAAGTTCACGACTGGTGATACCCGCGATTTCGGGTGTTCCGGTACCGGGCGCATGCGCCGGATCCAGTACATCGATATCAATCGACAGGTATAGGGGATTATCCCCGACCCGTTCCCTGATGCGCTTTACCACGTGGTCAACGCCATGTGCCTCCAGTTCGTCGCAGTGCACAATCTTGAAACCCAGCTCTTCATCTTTAGCCAGGTCATCTGAACTGTAAAGAGGTCCGCGAATACCGACGTGCATCGACGCGTCATCGTTAAACAGCCCCTCTTCGGCAGCACGACGGAACGGGGTGCCATGGGTGTAGGGCGCTCCGAAATAGGTATCCCAGGTATCGAGGTGTGCGTCGAAATGCACCAACGCCACCTGGCCAGCTACTTTATTCACCGAACGTAACAAGGGCACCGCAATAGTGTGATCGCCACCCAGGCTCATAATCACCGGCGCTTTTTTAAAGAGCTCATCGGCCGCTACCTCGATCTCCGCAATCGCTTCCTCGATATTAAAGGGATTGCAGGCCACATCCCCGGCATCGGCGACCTGTATCGTTTTGAAGGGTTCGGTATCGTATGCGGGATGGAAATTTGTGCGCAGATGGCGCGAGGCCTGGCGTATCGCCTGTGGTCCGAAACGGGCTCCCGGGCGGTAACTGGTGCCTGAATCGAAAGGAATGCCGAGTATCGCAACATCGCAATAGGGTACGTCGCGCAGTTCCGGCAGACGGCAAAATGTCGATGGCCCGGCGTATCTCGGAACCACTGTACCGCTGACCGGCTCGATCGGGGGTGTCTTTGCCATGCTGGTTCCTCGCTCTGTGGGCCGATTTGTTATATCACCGATATCTGGCACAATCAAACCGACGCAATCGACCGGTAACACAAGTGGCAATACGAACCATCTTGAAAATGGGCGATCCCCAGCTGTTAGAAATTTCCGCCGAGGTCGATCCCAATGACACTGCAACCCTGGAGCCACTGCTGCAAGATATGTGGGAAACCATGGACGAGGCAAACGGGGCAGGGCTTGCAGCCCCGCAAATTGGCGTCATGCAGCGCGTGGTTATTTTTGGATGCCAGGCTAATCCGCGGTACCCCGATGCCCCTCCAGTTCCGCAAACCGTGCTGATTAATCCGCTCATTACGCCGCTTAACGAAGTCCAGGAGGATGGCTGGGAAGGCTGCCTCAGTGTGCCCGGGATGCGCGGTATCGTGCCGCGGTTTCGCGATATTCGATACCGGGGTTACGACCAGTACGGTAACGCAATCGATCGAGAAGCATCTGGCTTTCACGCACGCGTGGTGCAGCACGAATGTGATCATCTCGATGGCGTGCTCTATCCGTTTCGAATCAAGGATATGCGACACTTCGGCTTTATTGACACCCTGGCGGACACCGGCGTCATCGAGCTCCAACCCTGTGATGATGAGCCCTGAAACCGATCCGCCCCGGGACCGTTTTGCGCTACTCGCAAGCGGCGCTAATTTTTCCTGCGAAGTGTTACAGGCGTTGCGCGAGAAACATTTTCTACCAACTTTAATATTCATGCCGGAATATGCGCCCGCAAAAAAATTGCCGGTTCGCGGAACTGAAATTGTAATCGCCACACCCGAACGTCGATTTTTAGAGCTCGCCCAGGATATCGAAATCGACTACGCGCCCGCAGCTCGACAATCTGAATGTGCCCACCTGGTTCAACAAACTGCAATCGATTTTCTACTGGTTGCCTGTTGGCCTTACCTGATCAGCGAAGCCTTGATTACAAGTCCTCGCAAGGCTGCACTCAACCTGCACCCATCGCTATTACCCGATTTCCGAGGGCCGAATCCCATTGAGCAGCAACTTGCCCGGGGAGTTTCCAGGTTTGGGGTAACCCTGCATCTGCTCAACCAACAATTCGATCAGGGCGATATTATCGCCCAGGCAGAGTTGAACGAAATCGATGACAAGGCAGATTGCGCCTACCTGGAATGTCGCAGCGCAATTCAGGGCGTCGAATTATTTATCGAGGCGGTGAAAAGTCATGACCACGGGTGGAAGCCACTTCGGCAAACTGCGCAGCTTTAAAACATGAGCGAGAAAGAGTTGCTGACGGATCCGCAAGCCGAGCTGGCCCTAGGGGCGAGCCGAAGCATCATTGATATCAATGGTAATGTTAGTCGTTTCGTTGAGCGTGCTGGCAGTAAGTTGTGACAGTACAGAACTGGTATCGGGAACATCACCGCCTGTATTCTGAATATTACGACCGGGGTGCTCGGTAATCTTGGCTCGTACAATCTGGGTTATCAGTTGCAGTGCCGCGTTGCCTTTTTTAATACGGTAGTTCAGCAGCACGATAACTCCATGGTCAAAGCCAATTTGAAACGAATGGTTGCTGTCGCTAACACCGGTAATCAGACCGCTGAAGGCATTGAGATGATGATTTCTCAGCAGCTCAACGAAATCATCGTAGAGTATCCAGTTGCTCACTGCAGGCCCTGTTGTTTATGACGACATACGGGCAGGATTATTGCCGCAATCATGTCCTGGCTGGCCGACCCGAATGCGTGTGCGGTAGCGGTCAGGCCAGCAGCCGAAAAGTCTAAAATAGCGGGTTGCTTTTTAAAATGCATGATACTTTTGAGACTGACATTTCATATACTTTCGTCTGCCATCATCTATCAACAGCTGATGGCATTACCAATGGACTTAGGCTTCTAAGTACTTTCTCTTTAGAATCAAGGTCATATGGCTATTATTTAAAGCTGAATTGAATCAGAAGCGAGTAAACTCTATGAGATGAGTATGGACCATAAATTACTTTTTTCTTTGGAATCGAAACGATGACGAAACTTTCTCTCGGCGCGCAAATCGCGATCGATCATGAGCACATTTGGCATCCTTATAGCCCGATGCATGGCAAATCCCCGGTGTTTCATGTTGATTCAGCCAAGGGCGTATACCTGCAACTTACAAATGGCAAAAAGTTAATTGATGGAATGTCTTCCTGGTGGTGTGCCATTCATGGCTACAATCACCCGCGTTTGAATCAGGCGCTGGAACAGCAACTGCAGCAGGTCGCACATGTGATGTTTGGTGGATTGACCCACGAGCCTGCGATTCGGCTGGTTGAAAAACTGGTAACACTGACACCACAGGCATTGCAGTCGGTCTTCATCTCTGACTCGGGATCTGTCGCGGTAGAAGTTGCGCTCAAGCTCGCTATTCAATACTGGAATGCAAAAGGTGAACCCGGCAAACAGCGCTTTGCAGCATTGCGCAACGGTTATCACGGAGATACCCTGGGCGCAATGTCGGTTTGCGATCCCGTAACCGGCATGCACAGCCTGTTCAACGAGGTCCTGACCGAGCAATTTCATGTCGATCGACCGGAATCCAGGTATGGTGAAGCCTGTGATGATAACGACACAGGTGTACTCGAAAATTTACTGCAGCAACACCATGAGCAGATCGCCGCGTTAATTCTTGAGCCGATCGTACAGGGGGCAGGGGGCATGTATTTTTATTCGGCCGATTACCTGCTGCGTGCGCGCGAGTTATGCGATCAATACCGGGTATTGCTGATCACGGACGAAATCGCGACCGGGTTTGGGCGCACCGGTAAACTATTTGCCTGTGAACACGCCGCGATATCACCCGATATCATGTGTGTTGGTAAGGCACTCACCGGTGGCTATCTAAGCCTGGCGGCGACCTTAACCACGACCGAAATCAGTAGCACGATCGATCACGGCAATCCGGGGGTATTTATGCACGGCCCGACCTACATGGCCAATCCGCTGGCCTGTGCGGTCGCCAACGCGAGTATCGAACTACTGCTGGAGTCCGGGTGGCAGACGCGGATACAACAAATAGAGCACAAACTGGCAGAGCTGCTTTCACCTTGCGAGGCGCTACCGCGAGTCGCCGAGGTGCGGTGCCTGGGCGCAATTGGTGTTGTCGAAATGACGTCGCCAGTCGATATGGCATCGATTGTTCCCCGCTTCGTCGAAGCCGGTATCTGGGTTCGCCCGTTTGGTAAACTGGTTTACCTGATGCCGCCTTACGTAATTTCGGATACGGAACTAGAACAACTCTGCGAAACACTGGTCGGGGTTATTACCCACCAGGCCGATTAAGATTATAGAGATGCGGCCGATATAGAGCGCGGAGGCTGCAATGAAAAATTACCTGATCCCGGTTTTACTGTTATCAAGCATACTGTCACTCGGCTGTGCGGAACCACCCTTAGTCATCGGCCAGCCAGCTGAGAGCACCAACAAGGACGAAGTCGTAATTTATTATATCGATCGTCCGCGTTGCAACTTTGAAACGCTGGCGCATATCCGTGTAACCGGCGGCTACTTTACGCTCGAATCGATGCTTGGAAAAATGCAGAAGCAGGCCGCCAGGGTTGGTGCAGACGGGTTGTACGTGCTGCATACCCAGCAGCTGGATGTAAAGGAATACCTGGGAACAGCAAAGGCCATCCGCTGCCTGTCCACTTAAAGGGTTCAGGTATTTAGCTTTCCTCTTCCTCTTCGTCCTGTTGCTCCTCTTCAGGAACATCCTGCAGGATCTTGTCTTTTTCGTCAGGGGTTAATACCACTGTGTCTTCACCACCCATCATGACCTCCTCGGTAGAGTGTAAGTATGGTGTCGTTAATCGTTCAATATCCACCGATTATAGACCAGTTAAAATGCTTTTGTGTTGCTGCATTTGTAGTTTCTAAACAGGATTATCTTTTGCTGACGGCGCATAAAGTTATGGGCCCAGTGTTACAATCAGGTGACATTTAAACATTGCGTGACATTCTATGGCTAAAAAGAAAATCAAGGTCACCGATAGTATGGGAACCGTGGAGATTCCCGCCAATGCGCTCTACCAGGCCCAGACCCAGCGCGCCCTCGACAATTTCAAGATTAGCTCGTTACGACTGCCTCGGGCGATGATACGCGCACTTGCGCTGGTTAAAAAAGCCTGTGTCGAAACCAACCTCGATCTTGACAGGATAGATCAGGCCCGGGGCCAGGCAATTGCCCAGGCAGCAGAACTGATCATCGCGGGTAAGCACGAGGATCAGTTTGGCATCGATGTTTTCCAGACCGGGTCGGGGACCAGTAGTAATATGAACGTAAACGAAGTAATCGCTTCGCTTGCCTCGACCGGGGCACTGCAGGTACATCCCAATGACCATGTCAATATGGGGCAGAGCTCTAATGACGTGTTTCCCTCGGCTATCCATATTGCCGCTGCCGAAATGATCCATGAACAATTGCTGCCGGCCTCGCATATGCTGGAAAACGCATTGGATAAACGTATCGAGCAGCACCGCGGGACGATCAAGACCGGACGCACTCACCTGATGGACGCGATGCCGATATCACTCGGCCAGGAAATGTCCGGCTGGGCGTCGCAATTAAAAAATGATCGCTACCGTGTTCAAACCGCCTTGAGCAGGCTGCAGCAACTCGCCATTGGCGGAACCGCGGTCGGTACCGGTATAAACGCGCCCCCCGAATTTGGCCAGCAGGTTTGCAAAAAACTCCATCTCACGACAGGCATTCGCTTTAAACAGATGGAAAATCTGTTCGAAGGTCTGAGTACTCAAAACACGGCACTTGAGGTCAGCGGTCAGCTGCGGGTGATGGCGACCTCGCTGACCAAGATTTGCAACGACCTGCGCTGGATGAATTCCGGACCACTCTCTGGCCTGGGCGAGATTCAGTTGGAAGCGTTGCAGCCGGGTAGCTCGATTATGCCAGCCAAGGTCAACCCGGTAATTCCCGAAGCCGTGCTGATGGCCTCAGCACAGGTCATCGGCAACGACAGCACTATCGCACTGGCTGCGCAGTCGGGAAACTTCCAGTTAAACGTCATGCTGCCGGTAATTGCCTATAATTTACTGCAAAGCATTGAGATTCTAAGCAATTCGATACGTCACCTGGTCAGGGTTATCGAATCCATGTCGGTAAATAGTAAAAACATGGCTGAAAACCTGGCTTTCAACCCGATTTTGGTAACCGCTTTGAATCCTATCATCGGCTATCAGAAGGCGGCCGAAGTTGCTAAAGCCGCGTTAGACCAAAATCGACCTATACTTGAAGTAGCTTTGGAAATGACCGATATCGATGAAGCCAGGCTCAAGCATCTGCTCGATCCAGGCAAGCTCGTTGAAAATCAACAGGAAGAACCTGATTGAAACGCTTGCTTAATTGATATTTTACTTTTAAAATTTCATCTAAATTAATGAAATATAAGGATTTATCATGCCCGTGGCATTGTTAAATTTAAAATTCGGTGCCAGGGTCAGAAATGTCGGAATTTTGCTATCTCTGATCGTTTGTGCATTTAGCTCACCGCTTCAAGCGAAGCAGAGTATCGAGCAGCAGCGCCAGTTGTTTCGCGATGCATCGTCTGCGCTCGAGCGCAACCAGATCACAATGTTTAATCGCCTGCTCAAGCAACTTGGTGATTATCCTGCCGCACCTTATCTCAAGTACGATGCCTTCAAACGCGGTGCCAGCCGAATTAAGGTATCGCATGCCGATACATTTCTTAACCAATATGCCGAATTTCCGTTCGCCTACCATGCACGCGCGACATGGCTTAAGGTACTTGCAAAGCGCCAGGACTGGGAAAACTACCTGCAATTTTTTGACGATCGGGAGAATACGCGTCTGAGATGTCTCGCTTTTCAGGCAAGATTGAATCTTAACCAACTCGAAGGATTAAACGACGAAATTGCCAAGGTCTGGTTACGGGGTTATTCGCAACCCTCGCAATGTGACCCGGCATTCGCGTATTTTCTCGACAATTACGAGCAGGCAGAGGAGGCGGTCTGGTTGCGTATCGAAAAGGCGTTCAAGGCTCGTCGCCCCAAGTTGGCTCGCTACCTGAGCAAACAACTAAACCCGCAAGACCAGGCCACGGTCAAAACCTGGTACCAGGCACATCTACGCCCCGAGCGAGAGCTTAAAAAACTCGGCGAAGCCGAAGACACGCTCCATAACCGCGCTATTATTGTCCATGCTTTAGATCGCCTCGCCCGCAAAAACAGCCTGAAGGCACTCGAGTTCTGGAATTTGAACCGTGACCATTTTGCTTTTACCGGGGAGCAAAAAAACCAGGTCCAGTTGCGTATCGCTTTATCAGCCGCTTACCAGCATGAACCGGAAGCTCGAACATTACTTTCCAATCTCGAGTCATCAACCATGAATGACCAGGCCTATCTCTGGCTGGCGCGCATCCAGTTGCGCAGTAATGACTGGAACGGATTACTGGATACGATCAATCGTATGCCATCGCATTTACAGCAGGAAAACGAATGGCAATACTGGTTGTCCCGCTCCATGGAAGCCGACGGTCAACTCGTCGAATCGCTCTCACTGCTTGAACAATTATCGGAAAAGAGCAGTTACTATGGCTTCCTGGCGTCCGATAAACTCAAGCGCGAATACCAGATCAACCAGGAAGATGCCTCCGCTACCCAAATCAATGAAGAAGCGATGCTGGCGAACAATCCTCACATGTTACGGGCGCGAGAACTTTTTTATCTCGATCGCCTGGTTGATGCAAAGCGTGAATGGTTCCAGGCCTTGCGCTACCTCGACCAGAACCAGATAAAACAGGCGGCCACACTCGCCTCAAAATGGCAATGGCACGATAGTGCAATCCGTACCGTCGCCAAAACCCCACACCGCAACGACTTCAGCCTGCGTTTCCCGATGCCATACAAACAGCAGGTGTTTGCACATGCCCAGTCTCGTGACCTCGATCCCTCGCTGATTTATGGCGTGATGCGTCGAGAGAGCCTGTTTGATCCGCTTGCCCGGTCAAGAGTCGGCGCACTGGGATTGATGCAGCTAATGCCGGGTACCGCGCGTCGGGTAGCCAGTTCACTGGGAATGAAGCGCCCGCGCAAGTCGGACATCCTGCATGTCGAGAACAATATCCGCCTGGGCACTCACTACCTTAGAACAGTTATGAACCGCTTCGACAATAATGTAGCGCTGGCAGCGGCAGCTTACAACGCCGGACCCAGGAATGTGAAGCGCTGGCTGCCAAAGAACTCCGTTATGTCGGCCGATCTTTGGGTGGAAACCGTTCCCTTCAAGGAAACCCGCAATTATGTACAGGCGGTACTGGCCTATTCGACGGTATTCGATAAATCGCTGGGCAAAAATACCTTGATGTCCAGCCGCATGGGTGATATCAAAACCGAGTACTAGGGAAAATACTCGTTTCGATGAAGATTTACGGTGATGTCTATTCCGGAAACTGTTACAAGCTGAAGCTTATCTGCGCGTTGCTCGCAATCGAGCACGAGTGGATTCCTGTCGATATCCTGAAGGGCGACACCCGCAGCGAAAAATTCCTGGCACTGAATCCCAACGGTCAAATCCCGGTTTGTGTAACCGCCGGGGAAGAGGTTCTCACTGAATCCAACGCGATACTGTACTACCTGGCACAGGGCAGCCAATACTGGCCACGGGATCGACTGGCGCAAACCCGAATTCTCGAATGGCAGTTTTTCGAGCAATATAGCCATGAACCCTCGATAGCGGTGGCTCGCTTCATCAAGCTTTACCAGGGCATGCCGGAAAATCGAAAAGATGAATACCAGGCCAAACTGAAAGCAGGTTATCGCGCCCTGGGTCTCATGGAGCAGCATCTCGAGAATAACATCTTCCTGGTGGGTGATAGCTGCAGCATCGCTGATATCTCGCTGTTTGCTTATACCCATGTCGCCCCGGAAGGTGGATTTGAACTTTCAAAATTTCCCGCCATCGAGAACTGGGTTGCGCGAATCCAGGCACAGGATGGCTTCATTTCGATGGCCGGCTGACTTAAGTCAATTGTATTAAAAAATCACTGTGTTTATACTTCGACCGCAATGTTAAAAACCTGTTTTTTGTCCACTCAAACCGGAAGAATTCGATACCGTGACCAATTTTAACCAACAACTCGACAAGATCCGAAACGAACCCGGATTCATCGCCGCACTGGATCAAAGCGGCGGTAGTACTCCGAAGGCCCTGGCGAATTACGGTGTCGGTGCCGACGCCTACAACAATGACGATGAAATGTTCGCTGTTGTTCACAAAATGCGTACCAGGATCATGACCAGTCCCGCATTTAGCGGAAATCGCATCATGGGCGCCATCCTGTTTGAAAATACCATGGACCGCGAAGTTGAAGGTCAGCCGACCGCTGACTACCTGTGGGATGTGAAACGTGTGGTTCCGTTTCTGAAGGTTGACAAGGGGCTCGCCGACGAACAGGACGGTGCCCAGGTCATGAAACCGATGCCCGGACTGGCCGAATTACTGCAAAAAGCAGCTCAAAAGAACATATTTGGTACCAAGATGCGTTCCGTTATCAAAACCGATAACCCGGTCGGCGTTAACGCGGTAGTCGATCAGCAATTCGAAATCGGGCGACAAATACTCGAGGCCGGACTGGTACCAATCATCGAACCCGAAGTCGATATCAGCAGTCCGCAAAAAGCAGCAGCCGAGGAATTGTTGAAAACAGCGCTGTTAAAGCACCTGGACCAGCTCGAGGAGGGCCAACAGGTGATGCTCAAGCTGACCCTGCCTGAACAGAACAATTTTTACGCTACCTGTATAGATCATCCTAACGTCCTCCAGGTAGTCGCGCTATCCGGCGGCTATTCCCGCGAAGAGGCCAACCATCGACTTGCCCAGCAAAACGGAATGGTTGCAAGCTTCTCACGCGCGCTAAGCGAAGGTTTGAGTGCGCAGCAAAGTGACGATGAATTTAATAATGTCCTGGATGCTTCGATCGAAAGTATATTCCGGGCATCCAGTACCTGAACCTAGACAAGAGAAGATAACCAGAGATGAAAACAAAGTTAACCATTATTGCCGCGACAATCCTGCTCAGTGCCTGCGCCACGTTGAAACTATCCTCGGGAGGTGAAAAGGTACGTGTACTCGACCCGAACGAAGTAGAATCCTGCCGCGAACTTGGCAAGACGAATAACTCGGTAACGGCGAAAGTAATCGTCGAAAGACCGGAAGATGCGATTGCCAAGGAACTTCGTATAATGGCGCGCAATAGCGCAGCGCGCATGGGGGGTGACACGATTGTGCCGTTAACCCTCATCGAGGCGGGGCAGCAAACCCGGGAAATAACAGTCTCCGGTCTTATTGATTTTGCACCATCACTCGAGTCGCAAGCGCATGGGAAATTTCCGTATGCGTCTTGGTAACTTCGTCACCCGGGGAAAAGTGGATTAACTCGTCGCACATGGCTTCAAAACGCTGCTGGCTCGGCCCCTTGACGGCCTGGTCAGAGGTTATGCCATAAATATACTTGCCATGCGCCCGGGCATAACCACATTCGAAGCCGGTCCAGGCTTCGGCTTCCACACCTTCCAGAATTACAATGACGATATCGGCCTTATCGAGCTCATTCTCGTAACAGGCCTGCAACTCCCGCTGGGTGAGATTCTCGATATCAAATTCCAGGTCATGTTGTGGAATCAATATCTCCATGTAGGGATTATCCTCGGTAATCATATCGCGTAACGCGAGATTCCAGACCCTCGCCGCCTGCGAACTGTTATAGGCAGCGAGATAGGCTCTCACACCATGGTGAATTCCCATGTTGACGTTATGCGTGATCGAATCAGGCTCCAGGTTGGTTTCTTTTTCTGCCGCAATCTGCAGTGCATCCTTTAGTGCGATTTCGCCTGTTATCAGTGCATGGCTGACGATCGCACCATTTATGTTTGGCAAGTATCGTTGCCTTGCGATATCGTCTAGCGTTCTCACGGTTCCGCTGGTGTAAATCGGGATCGAGACGTCATGACTGAGTTGCTCCGTCAACGCCAGGACTTCGTCAGTTTCAGAGTCCAGGCGTTCGGTGCCCTTGTGTACGATCCCTGCAATCCCGGTCATCTGCAGGTCCCGCACTAAATCCTGCGGCATGAAAGCAGTTTGCGTTTTCCAGCCATCGATCATGACATAGCCACCGCGTGTGGCGAGATGAACGATTATTCCACCCGGGTGCCGACTCGCAGCCTCTACCACCAGTGGCGAGTCGGTGATCGCGATAGTACCGAGTACAACGCGTGCCGCACCCGCTTCGAACCAATCGTTAATCTGGGTCAGGGTTCTGATACCACCTGCCACCTGGATCGGAACATCGGTTTCGTTCAGGAGTTCCTTTATCAGCTCGGCGTTATTTGCAGGTTTCGATCTCGCTGCGTCAATATCGACTATTTGCAGCATTTGCGCACCATCGGCGACGAAATTCTGCACCGCTTGCCGAGGAGATATATCGTGGATAATATCGTCACCTTCGATTGCGGCGCGCGTAATTACCTTTCCGTCCTGAATTTGAATCTCTGGTATTATTATCATCGCAATTTACTCCGCGGATACGTTACGGCGCATTATACCAAATAGTATTGTGGCTGGGATTAACATTTCGTCAGATTAATATACTCGTAGCAGGAATATTTTAATAAAAGCCAGTAAGGTTATGGGTTCCTGCGCAGCTGGTATTGATAGACGTAGGCTTCAACAACTCTAGCCAGAAGTATGATTTGGCTGCCGGGAGGGAATGAAGAATGAGAATCTTTCTGTCTGTATTGATGTTAAGCGCCAGCGTGTACTTCGAGGCCGCAGATGCGCTCACACCAGAAGAAGTACAAATCTACGAACAGCAATATTATCAACTGCAATACTACAGACTCAAATATCCAGGGGAGATATTCAGTTACTGTGTTGACAAGTATGGGACTATTGACAGGTATGAGGCCGCGAACCCCGCGTTAGGAGGCTGCATGATTCGACAAAAAAAGTCGAGAGACAGCATTCTAGATGACGCAAGCCATGAGTTAGGCAGCTCATCTCTAGCACAGAAAATATATGATGAGTGTGTTAGTTACTACCCAAAGAATAGCGTTATCAGAATCGGAGAGTGTGTTGAGACACGATTAATGTTGAGGAGCAAGCTACAGAAGGGCACGATTGAAAAGGAAATTTATCGGAAGTGTGACTTGAAATGGCGTAAACACGGTTCCGGGGCAGTTGATAACTGTGCACGGTCGCAGGCGAATTACTATCGGGAAAACGGCCAGTTAAAAGACTGGTAACAACAATAATGAAGCAATATATAAAATCAGGGTAGTCATGAAAGATTTAGATCGTATCAAGGTACTGTTTGTTTGCATGGGCAACATCTGTCGTTCACCCACCGCGCATGGCGTATTTCAGTCAAAGGTCGATGAGCTTGGCCTGGGATCGAATATACTCGTCGATTCGGCAGGCACCCACAGCTACCACATCGGCAGTCCCCCCGACATGCGTTCACAGGCTACCGCACAGACCCGAGGCGTCGACCTTGGGAAACTAAGCGCACGCCGATTTACAACAGAGGATTTCTTCGAATTTGATTACCTGGTTGGTATGGACCACTCCAATGTGGCCGATATGCTCGCGATCAAACCCGACGAAGCGAATGCCCGGGTTCATTTAATGCTCGACTATTCAAATAAGTTTGAGCAGCAGGAAATCCCTGATCCCTATTTCGGTAACGATGGCTTTGACCTGGTATTTGACATGATCGATGACGCTGCCACCGGGTTACTGCGTGAGATTCGTTCCCAGCATAAAATCTAGCTTTGGTTTAAAAAATGCCTGGCAGCACTAATATATTTTTTACGCGACCAGAACAAGGTCCATTTATTACCACCCAGTTGTTGCCACAATACAGCGGCGCGTATTCCTGCCAACAATAAAACTCTAATCCTGGCCGCATTATCGCTATTGCGCAGATAGTTTTGTTCGCCACGCACGATGATACGCGGGCTCATTGAACTGATGCACTCCTGGTACAGACCGTCTATCTTGTTGATAACGCTGCCGCGGCTCAAATTAAAATCACTGGCATTACTTTCTATATTGCGCAAACCCTGAAGCAGCTGGTTCGACAAATTTTGATCTCGCAGTACCTGGACCCCAATTTTCAGTATCGATAACAGGTAATAAGCAATGTTTTTGCCGGGTGAGCGGTTTTCGCCACCGAGATAGTCGCTAAGCGCCTCAAATCCACGAGCGAGATGAGTTATATCGCCCAAAGCCTGTTCCGTTGTTTCGGCATCAATGGTAAACAGGCTATTAAAACAGCAGTCGAACGCCTCCGAGTCACAACTTCCATGAAGTGCGATCTCGTCTACGATGACGGCTGCCTGGAACATTCCTGCCAACGCCAGGGTCTGATTTTCAAGCCGGGTCACGAGTTGTAGGCACCTTCGATGGTGCCACCACCCAGGCATTGCTGCCCGTTATACAAAACCAGTGCCTGTCCCGGTGTAATAGCGCGTTGTGGGTTAGAAAATTCAATAATTGCAGTATCGCCGTCAGACTCCTCCATCCTGCAGGGGGTATCCTGCTGTCGATAGCGAATCCTGGCACTGCATTCCCCGGGCGATTGATTTGAGGCACCTGAAATCCAGTGTAAATCGGTAATACGGCATTTCGAGTGAAACAAGGCCGGATTATCCACTCCCTGGGCAACAACCAGTCGATTTTTATCCAGCGTTTTATCGACCACGTACCAGGGGTCGTCACTGCCCGGTTCGATTCCGCCAATACCGAGCCCCTGGCGCTGCCCGATGGTGTAATACATCAGGCCGTTGTGCTCACCGATCCGGGTGCCGGCGGTGGTGACAATATCACCCGGTTGGGCTGGAATGAATCGCTGCAGGAAATCCCGGAACTTACGCTCACCGATGAAACAGATCCCGGTACTGTCTTTTTTTGCGTGCACGATAAAACCTTGCTGTTTGGCGATTGCACGAACCTCCGACTTGTCCATCTCTCCAATCGGAAATAGTGCGTGTGCAAGCTGGTGTTGGTTTAACGCGTAAAGAAAATAGGACTGATCCTTGTTTTCATCAACACCGCGCAGTAATTCGAACTTACCAGCGCGTTGCTGCGTACGCACATAGTGGCCGGTTGCGATACGTTGTGCACCAAGCACCCGGGCGTGATCCAGGAACGCCTTGAACTTGATTTCCCGGTTGCACATGATGTCAGGATTCGGGGTACGCCCGATTTTGTATTCGTTCAAAAAATGCTCGAATACCTTGTCCCAGTACTCGCCAGAGAAATTCACCGTGTGCAATTTTATGTCGAGACGATCGCAAACCTGTTGTGCATCAGCCAGATCCACGCTTGCCGAACAGTATTCTTCGGTGTCGTCTTCCTCCCAGTTTTTCATGAACAGGCCTTCAACCTGGTATCCCTGCTGTAACAGCAGGTAGGCAGAAACCGATGAATCAACACCGCCAGACATGCCAACAATGATTTTTTCTGGTGAGGCCGAGCTCATGTCTGATTCAGTTTGCGGCAAGTTCCGGAATGAAATAGCGAATTTCCTGGATTGACTTGCAACCGAAGTCATAGCACTGAAGGAAGCAGGACGCGGCGACCGCGGTAGTCGTCACCATTAGTAATAAAAAAATTCGTACAACTAACATGGTTAGGCAAATACCTTACTGATAATGTCCAGTGGATAACCGGGCCCATTGTTAAAATCCTCGATACACTGCAGCACCATCGGACTTCTATGTTGAGCTCTACCGGCCACGACTTCGTCGTAACTCAGCCACTCAGCGGCAATAATACCCTGATCCAGTTCACCTTCAACCCGCTCGCCAACCTCACCACGAAACAGGAAGCGAAGATAGGTTTGATCCTTCGCAGGATCTGGACGAAACCGGTAAATCCCCTGCAAGGACTGCGGCGTAAACCGGTAACGGGTTTCTTCCAGGGTTTCCCGAATTACGGCCTCGACCAGGGTTTCACCGGGATCCAGGTGGCCGGCAGGTTGATTATAGACAATCCGACCACTGGCGTTCTCCCTGACCAACAGGTACTTGCCATCGCGTTCACAAATCGAGGCAACGGTAGTGTTAGGTTTCCAGACATTATTCGTCAATTTTTTTTATTTCTCCACCAGTGCGCAAGACCCTGGGCATTGAGCCTGATATCGGTTTTGAGGATGCGTGCTATCTCGCCGTTGGCATCACCACCATCCAACTCGTTTAGGATCATCTCGCCAAGCGCAGTTTGAAAAGCCTTATCAGCACTGATGAGTGCTGGATTCTCCCGTTCACAAAGCTCGACATAAGCGTCGATCCAGCGATGAAAACTAGTTACCTGTGCCGCCGGATTTGTAAATTCCCCGTAATGGGTCAGGTACAGTTTTGCCGGGTTGAAGCTCATAATACGTGTCACGGATTCATGTAGCGGCTGCGGATCAAACTGGGTGGGCGGAGTGGTCGGAACCAATCCCCGACGGAGTTGTTTCATCGCGGCATAGCTGACCCCGAAAGTATCCCCGCTAAAGACTCCTTCGCTGACCTGGTCGTAAATACAAAAGTGATGACGCGCATGGCCCGGCGTATCGATAAATAGCAGTTCCCGCTTGCTTAACTCGAAACAGGCCAGGTCCTCTGCAATGATAATGCGGTCTTCGGAGATCGGTTCGATAGTGCCATAGAGTTGTTTGAATTTTTCTTCGCCGTAGACACCTATCGTGCCCGAGATCAGTTTTTGTGGATCGATCATATGCACCGCACCACGCGGATGGATGACCAGGCTGGCGTCGCTGAAATGCCTCATCATTTTACTGGCACCACCGGCATGATCCAGGTGTACGTGCGTCGGAATGACATATTTGACCTGGGAATTGGCGATGTTCAATGCTTCCAGGGTAGCCAACACGTTGTTAACCGAGTGATAGGTGCCAGTTTCAATAATGGCAATTTCGTCACCTTCCCTGAGCAGGTAGATTGACGCTACCTGGGGGTTAACATACAGCGCATCAACGCAATAGATGCCATGCTCCAGTGCCACATATTCAGCCATAAATCAGTCAGACTTGCAGTGATCTGCCATGAACAACCAGGTTTCAATGACGGAATCGGGATTGAGCGATATGCTGGTGATGCCCTGTTCCAGCAACCATTCCGCGAGATCAGGGTGATCCGAAGGGCCCTGGCCACAGATTCCGACATACTTACCCGCGGCCTTGCAGGCTTCAATTGCCTGTTGTAACAATTTCATCACCGCGGGATCACGTTCGTCAAAACCAGCCGCTACCAGGCCGGAGTCACGGTCGAGTCCGAGTGTCAGTTGCGTCAAATCATTCGAGCCGATTGAAAAACCGTCAAAGTATTCCAGGAACTCCTCGGCAAGAATGACGTTGGAGGGAATCTCGCACATCATGATGACTCTGAAGTCATCGACCCCGCGCTCAAGGCCGTTTTCACGCAGCAACTCATGCACAGCTTCGGCTTCCTTAAGTGTGCGTACGAACGGAATCATGATTTCCAGGTTCTTCAGGTTCATATCGTTGCGCACACGTTTTATCGCCTCGCACTCGAGTTCGAAACTGGGTTTGAAATTATCGCTGATATAGCGCGAGGCTCCGCGAAAACCCAGCATCGGGTTTTCTTCGTGGGGTTCGAAAACATCTCCGCCCAACAGATGCGCGTATTCATTCGATTTGAAGTCGGACATGCGCACGATGACCCGTTCCGGTGCAAACGCCGCCGCCAGGGTCGCGATTCCCTCGCTCAATTTATCGACATAGTATTCTACCGGGCCTTCATAGCCGTTAATACGTTGCTGAATGGCCTGCTGCAACTCGCTGTCCATGCGCTCAAATTCGAGTAATGCACGGGGATGGATACCGATGCTGTTACTGATTATGAATTCGAGTCGAGCCAGACCGACCCCCGAATGCGGTAACCTGGAAAAACTGAAGGCGCGTTCCGGGTTGCCGACATTCATAGATACCTTGACCGGGATTTTCGGCATCTTCGATAGCTCGTGCTGTTGATAATCAAATTCCAGTAATCCGGAGTAGGCATAACCGGTATCACCCTCGGCGCAGGTTACCGTGACATCGCTCTGGTGCGGAATATCCTCGGTACAACTGCCGGTACCCACGAGGGCGGGAATACCCAGTTCGCGCGCAATAATGGCGGCATGGCAGGTACGCCCACCTCGATTGGTAACGATCGCAGCGGCCTTTTTCATAATCGGTTCCCAGTCGGGATCGGTCATATCGGTCACCAGGACATCTCCGCTCTCAATCTGGTCCATCTGCGACAGATCGTTTATCACTTTCGCCTGACCCTGACCGATGCGATTACCGACCGCGCGCCCACTCACCAGCACATCCGACTGTTGCTTGAGCTGGTAGCGTTCGATGACCTGGCCAGACCGGGATTGCACCGTTTCGGGACGGGCCTGGACAATATAAAGCTTGCCGTCGTCGCCGTCTTTGGCCCATTCGATATCCATCGGCCGTCCATAGTGTTTCTCGATGGTAACAGCCATTTTTGCGAGCGCGGTAATCTCCGCGTCATTGATCGAAAAACGTGCGCGCTGCACCTCGTCTACATCGACGGTCTGGATGGCTGCTTCGGGGGACTCGTCACTGGCATAGATCATCTTGATCATCTTACTGCCACGTGTTTTTTGCAGAATACTACGCTCGGCATTATCGAGCGTCTTCTTGTAAACATAGAATTCGTCCGGGTTGACGGCCCCTTGCACCACGGTCTCTCCGAGGCCATAACTGCTGGTAATAAACACCACGTCCTCGAAACCGGATTCCGTGTCGATACTGAACATGACCCCGCTGGCGGCGAGATCGCTACGCACCATGCGCTGAATTCCGGCCGAGAGCGACACATCGGCATGCTCGAATCCCTGGTGAGAGCGGTAGGAAATTGCACGGTCATTAAACAGGGAGGCAAACACGAGCTTGATCGCGTGCAGCACGTTATCGATTCCGCTGATATTCAAATAGGTTTCCTGCTGTCCTGCAAAAGAGGCATCCGGCAGGTCTTCCGCGGTTGCAGATGAGCGCACCGCCACGGTTGCATCCGTACCGTTGTTGGCCATTTCCCGATAGGCCAGGTTAATATCCTGCTTTAATTGAGCGGGCAGGTCGGAGTCAATAATCCAGCCCCTTATCTCCTTGCCAGCCGCCGCAAGTTGCTTGACATCATCGTGATCAAGCTGGTCGAGCTTTGCATGAATCCGGTCACGAATACCGGCCTGGCCCAGAAAGTCATTGAACGCTTCGGCGGTTGTTGCAAAGCCTCCCGGGACATCGACCCCGAGACTGCCCAGGTTGCTTATCATTTCACCCAGTGAAGCGTTTTTCCCCCCGACACGTGGGACATCATTCATGCCCAACTGATCCAGCGGCACAATATTTTCAGACATAAGGATAATCTCGGTATGACAATCGAAGTTACGTGTTAGGCGCGAAGTATACTAGTATATCGAGTTGAAACCGAAGCCAAATGAGGGATCTGCCGGTAAAATGCCATCACCGACACGCCAGGTATTTTTTCTTTCCAACGGCACCGCAATAACGGCCGAAACACTCGGCCTAAGCCTGCTTGCGCAATTTCCCGATCACAAGTTTCAAACTCGAACTATCCCGTTTATCGATACCCTCGAAAAAGTTCATGCTGTCGCGGAGGAAATCAATCACAGTATTAACGGAGCGAACCAGCTGCCAATCGTAATATGCACCATGGGTGACGATGACCTGATGAAAATAGTCAATCAGACCAAGGCCCTGGTGATAGATCCCTTCGGTGACATATTGCCGCGCCTGGAAAAAGTACTCGCGGCGCAGCATCATCAGCCGGGGCAATCGCATCGGACCGTCAATCTATCGCTTTACGAGTCGCGTATTGACGCCATCGACTACGCCATGCAGCACGACGATGGTGGTAAAACCCAGAATTATGACGAAGCCGATATTATCCTGGTCGGCGTTTCCCGTTCGGGAAAGACCCCGAGCTGTCTTTACCTGGCACTGCAATTCGGGATCAAGGCAGCGAACTATCCCATAACCGAGGAAGACATGGATTTCGAGCAACTCCCGAAGCCGTTGCGTCCCTTTAAAGATCGATTATATGGCCTCACTACTAACCTGAACCGACTGGTTAATATACGGCAGGAACGCCGACCCGATAGTCGCTACTCATCGAGCGAACAATGTCGCTACGAACTGCGTGCGGTCGAGGATATGTACCTTAGACATAACATCCCGTATATCAATACGTCAGAGATGTCGGTTGAAGAAATCTCGGCCCGTATCATCCGGGACAACGACCTTCATCGAAGCGATCTGACTTAGAGGTCTATCAAGATAGGCCACTAGCCCATGTGATTGATTACGGCGTCACCAAAATCCGATGTGCTCAACTCGGTCGCGTCGGCTTCGTTACGCGCAAGATCATAGGTTACCTGCTTGGCGCTGATGGCGCCCTCCATGCCGGCGATTACCCGGTCGGCTGCCTCGACCCAACCCATGTAACGCAGCATCATTTCTGCTGACAGGATGATCGAACCGGGATTGACCTTGTTCATGCCGGTATACTTCGGCGCGGTACCGTGGGTTGCCTCGAACACACCCACCGTGTCGGCAATATTGGCGCCCGGCGCAATTCCGATTCCACCAACCTGTGCGGCGAGGGCGTCGGAGATGTAATCACCATTCAGATTCAGGGTTGCAATGACCTCGTACTCCTTCGGACGCGTCACAATCTGTTGCAGGAAATTGTCCGCAATTACGTCTTTAACCGTGATCTTGTTCCCGGTCCTGGGATTGGTAAACTCGCACCAGGGACCCGCTCCAATTTCCGTGGCATCGTATAATTCGGCAGCAAGTTCATACCCCCAGTTCCTGAAGGCACCCTCGGTGAATTTCATAATGTTTCCCTTGTGCACCAGGGCCACCGAACTTCTGTCATTATCGATTGCGTACTGCAGTGCCTTGCGTACCAGTCGGCGGGTGCCCTCGGAAGATACCGGCTTTACGCCAATTCCCGAGGTCCCGGGAAAACGGATACTGGTTACATTCATTTCTTCAGTCAGGAATTGAATCACCTTGTTAGCCTCGGCGCTTCCGGACTCCCATTCAATACCGGCGTAAATATCCTCGGTATTTTCACGAAAGATTGTCATATTGGTATCTTCGGGACGCTTCAACGGCGTCTCGATACCACTAAAATAACGTACCGGCCTGACACAGGCGTACAAATCGAGGCGTTGCCGAATGGAGACATTCAACGAGCGAATACCGCCACCAATGGGTGTGGTCAGCGGACCTTTGATCGAGACGATATAATCCTGCATTGCAGAAAGGGATTCATCGGGTAACCATTCATCTTCGCCGTAAATCGAGGTCGCTTTCTCGCCCGCGTAAATCTCCATCCACGAAATTTTCTTAGCACCCTGGTATGCCTTTTCTACGGCAGCATCCACCACTTTTATCATTACCGGCGAAATATCGATCCCGATGCCGTCACCCTCGATAAAGGGGATGATCGGATTATCCGGAACATTCAGGCTGAAATCTTCATTTGCGGTAATTGCCTGGCCTTCGGCGGGTATCTTGATGTGCTGGTAACTCATTTTATCCCCTAAATCTGATGTTTTTCCTCGAGCGCAGGATTATACATGAGAATAAATGAGCGGGAATAGAAACAGGCGTGGCGATCAATAACCAGGCTAAAATAATGGTACTTAAATGATAATACTGGCAACGACCTCAGGACAGGTCGCAAACCAGGGCAGGCGTATTGCGTCAGCTGCTGATCGATCGTATTTTTTGAGCTTGCAGTCCCTTGGGTCCTTCATCGATATCAAATTCTATTTTTTGTCCCGAGGTCAATTTCTTATATCCTTCCATCTCGATGGCAGAGAAGTGAGCGAAGATATCCTGGTCCTCGTCATCGTCTGTATTAACAAATCCATATCCCTTCACATTACTAAACCACTTGACTGTCCCGGTGGGCATGACTCATCCTCTTACTTGTTGCTGTGGTTAAATCAAGAAACAGGCTGTCCTGACTAGAAAAACCCATGTTAAACGCTCATCTAACCGAGGTATTTCACCGTATTTCTCGCCTTCTGGCTCAAAATAATAATAGCCAAGCCTTGAAATTTTTCAAGCCCGACATTACCTTATAGTTTTAGCTAATGGAATAGAACTTAATCATGTCTAATCAACAATCAGATCATGATGATGACGACACGCTGCTGCTTGAGCGGACTCGCCCCAAGCTTAAAAAACCGCCGCTTTTCAAGGTCGTTTTGCTTAACGATGACTACACGCCGATGGAGTTTGTGGTACATGTGCTGGAGGCGATATTTGGACATAATCGCGAAAACGCCACCCGTATCATGCTCAACGTACACAAGACCGGTAAAGGAGTTTGCGGTATTTATACCCGGGATATAGCAGAAACCAAAGTCACCGCGGTAAATAGTTACGCTCGCGAAAACAAGCACCCGCTGCTATGTGATATGGAAGAAAGCTAGCCGGTCCGATTAAACAAATTGACGGGTTGAACATTTCGAGTACATTAAGGGTCAAATCGACTATATTACAAATTACAGGCAGCAATAACCCAAGCCGGAACAATGCTAAATAAAGAACTGGAACAATCACTGAACAAGGCATTTCATGACGCCAACGAAAAGCGCCATGAATTCATTACCGTCGAACATCTACTGCTGATGCTCACTGAGAACGATGCTGCCACTGCCGTAATCGAAGCCTGCGGCGGAAATATCCAGTTGCTCAGGACCGAACTCGAAATTTTCGTCGACCAGAATACACCCCTGTTAATGGCCGATGAAGATCGAGATACCCAACCGACACTCGGATTTCAGCGGGTACTGCAGCGGGCACTATTTCACGTGCAATCCTCGGGCAACGGGGAAGTCTCTGGAGCGAATGTGCTGGTTGCAATCTTTTCGGAACAAGATTCGCACGCGGTTTACCTTTTGAACAAGCACAATATCGAACGCCTCGATATTACCAACTACCTGTCGCATGGCATAACCAGGTTAAGTGAGGATTCCGAGGAAGAATCTTTCACCCATGACGCCGAAGCCTTACCGGGAGACCAGGAAAGCGAAAATCCATTAGAAAAGTTTGCCACCAACCTCAACGAGCTTGCCTACTCGGGAAAGATCGACCCGCTGATCGGCCGCGATCTTGAAATTGAACGCATCATTCAAACGCTTTGCAGACGACGCAAGAACAACCCGTTACTGGTGGGGGAGGCCGGGGTCGGTAAAACCGCGATTGCAGAAGGCCTGGCACGTAAGATCGTCGAAGAAGAGGTACCGGAGATATTGCTGGACAGCACGGTATATGCACTTGACCTCGGCGCGCTGGTCGCCGGCACCAAGTATCGCGGTGATTTCGAAAAACGATTGAAAGCTGTCATCGGGCAGCTTACCCGCGAACCGGGTTCAATCCTGTTCATCGATGAAATTCATACCATTATCGGTGCCGGTTCGGCCTCGGGTGGTGTTATGGATGCTTCCAACCTGATCAAGCCGGTATTGGCAAACGGCGATATCAAGTGTATCGGTTCGACAACCTATACTGAATTCCGCGGTATCTTTGAAAAAGATCGCGCGCTGGCAAGACGTTTTCAGAAAATCGATGTGCCCGAACCAACCAACGAGGAAACCTACCTCATTCTCAAGGGTTTGAAATCACGTTTCGAAGAGCACCACAACGTCAAGTACACCTTGCAAGCCCTGCGCAAGGCAACCGATCTTGCTTCACGCTACATCAATGACCGTCATTTGCCTGACAAGGCCATCGACGTCATCGACGAGGCAGGGGCCCAGCGTCGGCTGCTGCCGACCAAGCAACGCAAGAAAACAATCGGCATTCACGATATCGAAAACATTGTGGCCAAAATTGCGCGTATACCGGCAAACACGGTCAGCACCACCGACCTCGATATGCTCAAGAACCTGGGCAAGAACCTGGCGCGGGTCGTATTTGGACAGGACGAAGCAATCAATGCTCTCGATGCCGCGATCAAGATGTCACGCTCCGGGCTTGGCCGCGAGGCTAAACCCGTTGGTTCGTTCCTGTTTTCGGGTCCGACCGGCGTTGGCAAGACCGAGGTCTGCCGCCAGATTGCCAAGATCATGGGAATCGAATTGATTCGTTTCGATATGTCGGAATACATGGAGCGCCACACCGTATCACGCCTGATCGGCGCGCCCCCGGGCTACGTCGGTTACGATCAGGGTGGCCTCCTCACCGAAGAACTCAACAAGCATCCGTATTCGGTCGTATTGCTGGATGAAATCGAAAAAGCGCATCCCGATGTTTTCAACCTGCTGCTGCAGGTCATGGACAGCGGTACCCTAACCGATAGCAACGGTCGTAAAGCAGATTTTCGCAATACGATTTTGATCATGACCACGAATGCCGGTGCCGAGCAGATGAGTCGTGCCTCGATGGGATTCACCCTGCAAGACCATACGCTTGATGCAGGCGAGGCGATCAAGAAGGTGTTTACGCCTGAGTTCAGAAATCGACTGGATGCGACCATTCAGTTCAAGGCGCTGGATACTAACGTGATCCTGAACGTGGTCGACAAGTTCCTGATCGAGCTTGAATCACAACTCGAAGCAAAGAAAGTCAGCATGACGGTCAGCGATTCCGCACGTCGCTGGTTAGCCGACAAAGGCTACGATCCCAAGATGGGCGCTCGACCGATGGCGCGGGTTATCCAGGATGAAATCAAGCAGGTACTCGCGGACGAACTCCTGTTCGGCGAGTTGACCAGCGGCGGCAGGGTGAAGATCGATATTAAGGATGGCAGCTTGCACTGCCAGGTGATAAAGACGCAGAAGCCGAAACAAAAGGCCCCGGTCAACTAGAACCGCTACCTGTCGCGGAAAGTAATCCGGCCCTTGGTAAGATCGTAAGGGGTTAACTCCACTGTTACCGTATCGCCTGTTAGAATCCTGATGTAATGCTTGCGCATCTTGCCGGAGATATGGGCAGTCACCACGTGTCCGTTTTCCAATTCCACACGAAACATGGTATTTGGCAAAGTATCCTTCACCACGCCTCGCATTTCGATATGATCGCCTTTTGGCATATTCTCACTCAGTGTGTAAAGCGCGCCATTATCCATTATTTAACGGGTATATCAATAGAGCGATTAACGCACCGTAAAACCCTGTGATACCATCCAGTTTTTTCTAATAATTAGAATCCATGACAAGTTTCGCTTACGTTTTTCCGGGTCAGGGCTCGCAATCACTCGGCATGATGACCGCCTGGGAGGATTATCAATCTACCGTGACCGAGGTATTCGAAGAAGCCTCCAACGCGCTCGGTTACGATCTCTGGTCGGTGATCGTCGATGGACCGGTAGAACGTCTCAACCAGACCGAGATTACCCAACCAGCCATGCTTTGCGCTGGTGTAGCCAGTTGGAGAATTGCCAGCAGCCAGGCAGGCATGCCAGTTGCCACCATGATGGCCGGGCATAGCCTCGGTGAATACAGCGCACTGGTCTGTGCCGGTAGCCTGCAGTTGGGCAATACGGTGAAACTTGTAGCGCAGCGTGGTCAGTTGATGCAATCCGCGGTAGAACGCGGAGCTGGCGCCATGGCTGCAATCATTGGCCTTGAAGATGATGAGGTAATAAAAGCCTGTGACAGGGTCACGACCGGCGTTGTTGAAGCGGTAAACTTCAATGCTCCCGGGCAGGTTGTTATTGCAGGTGACACGGCCGCGGTCGAAGTCGCCATGACACATGCCAAGGAGCTGGGCGCCAAACGCGCTTTACCATTGCCGGTCAGTGCACCTTCGCATTGTTCACTGATGCGAAACGCGGCCGAGCAACTGGCCGTTGAGCTCGAAACGCTTGAAATCACAATGCCGGCGGTACCTGTAGTGCATAACCAGAGTGCCGCGGTGGCGACGTCTACTGCTGAAATCATCGAACGCTTAACCTTGCAGCTATACCAACCCGTAAAATGGGTTGCCAGCGTTCAGACCATGCAGCAGCAGGGCATAACCGGGTTGATCGAATGTGGTCCGGGAAAGGTCTTAAGCGGGCTTACGCGCAGAATTGAAAAATCATTACAGGCTTTCGCGGTTTTCGATGCAGCCTCACTCGCTGCGACACAACAATCTGTTGGAGAATTATAGAAATGCTGACCGAGAAAATAGCCCTGGTAACCGGCGCAAGTCGGGGAATAGGCAAGGCAATCGCGCAGGCGCTGGGCGCCGAGAACGCGACGGTAATCGGAACTGCTACCAGTCAGGCGGGGGCAGATGCCATTTCGGCAACATTCGCCAAAAACAACATCAAGGGCACCGGCATGGTACTCGATGTTGCCGACTCGGAATCGGTTACAAACTGCCTTAAGCAGGTCACCGAGGAATTTGGCGCACCTGATATCCTGGTCAATAATGCGGGCATAACCCGCGACACCCTGCTAATGATGATGAAAGACGCGCAATGGGAAGACATCATCAACACCAACCTCGGTTCGGTTTTCCGTATGAGCAAGGCGGTGCTGCGTCCCATGATGAAAAAACGTGACGGCCGCATTATAAATATCTCTTCAGTGGTCGGCGCTACCGGTAATCCGGGTCAGTCCAATTATGCGGCGGCCAAGGCTGGCGTGGTTGGTTTCAGCAAATCACTGGCCCGCGAAATCGGGTCTCGAAACATCACGGTCAATACCGTTGCGCCAGGATTTATTGACACCGACATGACACGCGAACTGGCACAGGAGCAACGCGAAACGCTGTCCAGCCAAATTCCTCTGGGACGTCTCGGGACGGTCGAAGATGTCGCCTCGGCAGTTGTATTCCTGGCCTCACCAGCGGCCGCCTATATCACCGGGGAAACGATTCACGTTAATGGTGGAATGTATATGCCATAACTCATTAGTTCAAATATGTGGTATAAACCATTGATTCTTAATTAGATTTAAACTGGAAAAAAAATTTAGACATTTGTGGTAACTAATCCGGCTTTTCAATACAATATCGCAGCTTACAAGTTGTAGATTTATTAACCCAGGAGAAACTCTCAAAATGAGCTCTGTAGAAGAACGTGTTAAGAAAATTGTTGCAGAACAATTAGGCGTCAAGGAAGAGGAAGTAACCAACCAGGCGTCCTTCGTCGATGACCTGGGTGCAGACTCTCTCGATACGGTAGAGCTGGTTATGGCACTGGAAGAAGAATTCGAAACTGAAATTCCAGATGAAGAAGCAGAGAAGATCACCAGCGTGCAACTCGCCATCGATTACGTCAACGCTAACCTATAGAAAGCCACTCGAATCGAAGGATGCCGCTTACCATCTAGCATGTTAAGCGGCATTTTCATTTATTGACCGAGAGGCATTACTTAATGAGGATTAAATCTTGTCAAAACGTCGTGTCGTAGTAACGGGGCTCGGATTGTTGACTCCGGTAGGTAATACCGTCGAAGAGTCCTGGAAAAACATTGTTGCCGGAAAAAGCGGGATTGCGCCAATCACGGCGTTCGATGCCAGCGCTTTTACAACCCGTATTTCGGGTTCGGTTAAAGACTTTGATGCTACCGAGTACCTGTCGGTAAAAGACATCAAGAAGATGGATACCTTTATCCATTTTGGAATCGCTGCCGGTGTTCAGGCTCTTGAAGATTCCGGTATCGAGGTCACCGAAGAAAACGCCGAACGTATCGGTGTTGCTATCGGCTCCGGTATCGGTGGCTTGCCTACCATTGAAAAAAATCGAGATGCCTTTGTCGCTGGAGGCCCACGTAAAATTTCTCCATTCTTCGTTCCCAGCTCAATTATTAACATGGTATCGGGCAACTTGTCGATCATGCGCGGACTGAAAGGACCGAATATCTCAATTGTCAGCGCCTGCACTACCGGCGCCCACAATATCGGTGATGCGGCGCGTATGATTTCTTACGGCGATGCCGATGTCATGGTTGCCGGTGGATCTGAAATGGCGACCTCTGCACTCGGGGTGGGCGGCTTTGCCGCGGCCAGGGCCCTTTCTACTCGAAACGATGACCCGGAAACCGCCAGCCGACCCTGGGACCGTGATCGTGATGGATTCGTGCTTGGCGATGGCGCCGGTGTCGTGGTACTGGAAGAGTATGAAATGGCGAAACAACGTGGCGCCAATATTTACTGCGAACTGGTTGGTTACGGTATGAGTGGTGACGCCTACCATATGACTTCGCCTTCCGAAGGCGGGGAAGGTGCAGCACGCTGCATGGTTAATGCAATGAAAGATGCCGGCCTGAATGCCGAGGATATCGACTATATAAATGCCCACGGTACTTCGACACCAGCAGGGGATGTTGCCGAGACCAAGGCAGTTAAACTGGCCCTGGGTGACCATGCCTACAAGATGCTAGTAAGTTCGACCAAATCCATGACCGGACATTTACTGGGAGCAGCCGGAGGTATCGAAGCCATATTTTCGGTACTGGCATTACGCGACCAGGTCGTCCCGCCAACCATAAATCTTGACAACCAGGATCCGGAATGTGACCTGGATTTCGTTGCCAACACGGCTCGTGAAAGGAAGCTTTCGGTCTCGATGTCAAATTCGTTCGGCTTTGGCGGCACTAACGGCACCTGCGTGTTCAAATTAATTTAGTCGATCCGGTCAATGTTTCCTGGTCATCGGCCACATACTCGACGGTGCCCACGCAAGGACCTCAAACCCTTTATAATCCGCTAGCATCAATTACCTGCGCGGATAAAAAATCCCGCTATCCTCTGTTTATGGTTTACACCCCGGAATTGAACAATCGGAACGCTGGTAACAACAACTGCGGGCAACGTGATGGGCTTATTGCATGTAAGTGCTATCGTACTCAGACGGCGCCATTGCGCTTGAACAAGGCAACAGTTTAATCGATTAAGATGGCCAGGATTATCAAGAAGTTATTCCTATGGGGCCTAGTAGCCGTGTTTCTGGCAGTTGCGATACTGGTCTTTCAATTACTGCGATTCCAACATGGCGACATCAGTTTGCCACAGCAACAAACTATCTTTCTGATCAAGTCAGGTAGCAATATCAAGTCGATAGCGCAGGATCTGAGCCTGAATAAAATAATTGAGGATCCCTGGCTTTTTATCCTGTTAGCAAAACTAAAAGGTGTGGAAACCAGTGTACGTGCCGGGGAATATCAAATTGAATCGGGACTAACCGCCGACGAGCTGCTCGAATTATTCACCCAGGGCAACTCGATTCAATACAGCTTCACCATCATTGAGGGCTGGTCCTTCCGTCAACTAATGGCCGCGATCTCCGAGGATCCTGTCATCGAGCATACCCTGCAGGGTAAGACGAATCAGGAAATCATGAGTTTACTTGGTTATCCAGATCAGCATCCCGAAGGTATGTTTTTCCCGGACACCTACCGTTTTCCCAAGGGCACCAGGGATGTCGATTTTTTACAACGCGCCTACCAGGTCATGCAAAAGCACCTGGCCAGGGAGTGGGATCAACGCGCTAGTAATTTACCGTTAAAATCGAGTTATGAAGCCCTGATCCTGGCGTCTATTATCGAAAAAGAAACCGGTGCCGCCTTCGAACGTCCGCTGATTAGCGCCGTGTTTACCGAACGCCTGCGAAGAAAGATGCGCTTGCAAACCGATCCGACCATAATATACGGCATGGGCGAGGAATTTGATGGCGACATACGTTTTCGGGATTTAAAAAAGGACACGCCGTATAATACCTACCTACGTTCTGGATTGACGCCAACGCCTATAGCATTGCCGGGACTGGAAGCGATTCGAGCGGCGCTTCACCCGGAACCATCGAACGCGTTATATTTTGTTTCCAAGGGTGATGGCACACATCATTTTTCGGCCACCCTGCAGGAACACAATGCGGCCGTAAAAAGATACCAGATAGATAATCAAAAATAGAACCAGCAGGCGTAAATTCAGATCGTGAAGATTAAATCCAGACAAAATCGTATGATTGTTATCGATGGCGTTGACGGGTCAGGGAAAGGCGTACAGACACGAAGGTTATTGCAGTCTTTTGTCGATGCCGGGGAGCCGGCAATCCTGACACGCGAGCCGGGTGGCTGCGCAGCAGCAGAGGATATTCGTACGCTACTGGTGACAGGCGAACCTGAAAAATGGGATAGCATGACCGAGTTACTGCTGATGTATGCCGCACGGCGTTCACACTTGCACGACACCATCTGGCCTGCGCTGGAAGCAGGTAACTGGGTAATCAGTGATCGCTATGCCGATTCGAGCCGCGCTTTTCAGGGGATAGCCGGCAACCTGGGTCTCGAAGCGGTGGAATCTATTCATCGTGTTGTAGTTGGAGATTTTGAGCCGGAACTGGTTCTGATTCTTGATATCCCGGAATCGTTGGCCCTGGCCAGGACCAGGGATCGCGGTGGTAACGAGGATCGTTTCGAGAAAAAAGGTACTTCCTACCATGCGAAGGTTCGTGACGCTTTTTTGCAGATCGCTGCAAGCGATTCTCAAAAATACAAGGTTGTCGATGCCGATCAAAGCATGGATCAGGTCAGTGAGAATATCATCGGTATCATCAATGATCGGTTTTCGCTCAACCTCAAAATCAACAGTGATATTTCTTGATGGATGAAATCAATCCGCAATTCCTGCCCTGGCAGGCTGATGTGCTGAAGCGAGCACTCGCGCTCAAACACCAGCAACATTTACCCCACGCGGTGTTAATTGATACTGCTAGCGAGCAAGATTTCAGCGCTTTCGCCTGCTACCTGTCAATGCTGCTGTTGTGCGATAAACCGGATAATCTGGCTACTTGCGGCAACTGCCAGGCTTGCGAAATGATGCAGGCCGGTACCTACGCCGACTATAGCCTGGTCACGCTAGAACCAAATGAAAAAACAAAAAAACTTAATAAAAACATTAATATAGAGCAGATACGTAAACTAATACATGAAGTATCTTTGACACGTCGATATGAGCGTTTAAAGATCGCCGCAATTTATCCCGCCGAAGCGATGAATAAATCCAGTGCAAATGCGCTGTTGAAAACGCTTGAAGAACCAGCCCCGCAGGTATTGTTAATGCTACTAACGCACAACCGGGGACGCATCCCGGTGACGCTGCGCAGCCGCTGCCAATCCTGGACGATTGATCCGCCTGCGCGAACCCAGGCTCTCGAATGGTTGCGCGTGCAGGGCGTACAGGATGAGATGGCTACCAGCTATCTTCAATTTGCCGGTGGCGATCCGGTACTCGCGCTGCATTTGAAACAACATGGCTACGCTTCCCTGGTGTCACAATTCAAGTCCCGTTTCAGCCAGTTTTTGCGCTCTGAACTCAGTGTAACGGATCTCTGCCGCGGATTACTGTCATCTGAAACGGCCATAATTCGACGACTCATCAACATGACCCTGATGGCGTATTGCTACCAGATGAGCGGGGTAGATGCCAATGCCGAACCGCGCTCGGGAAGCGACAAATGCGGTGCGCAGGCCATAATGGACTTACGCCTCAAGGCACAACAGCAATTGCAGATCGAAGAAAATAACCTCGATCTCCAACTTCAGCTGGAAGACGTGCTAATATCATTAAAACAAATACTTACCCGGAGATTTATCTGATGGGAGCCCCCGGCAGTCAAGGAATACTTTCACTAAACATCAAGGACAAGAGTGCGCTTTATGCGGCGTACATGCCTTATGTAAAGAATGGTGGCCTGTTTATTCCAACCAATAAGCAATATTCGCTCGGCGACGAGGTTTTTATGCTCCTGAGCCTGATGGATGACAAGGAGCGTCTGCCGGTTGCCGGCAAGATTATCTGGGTTACGCCGCAAGGTGCGCAGAGTAATAAAGCGGCTGGTATCGGGGTGCAATTCAGTACCCAGGACAATGGCACTACGCGCAATAAAATCGAAGGCTTCCTGGCTGGTGCTTTGCAGGCTGATCGCCCAACTCATACCATGTAGCGGACGTGGCCTCACGGCGGCGCAGGACACGTGAGATATAGTGCAAGCCAACACAATAAAATTTAAACAATAACCTCGGCGTTCTCCGCATCTTTGCGAGAGCCATATTTATTATGACAAGCCCGGGGCTTTAAATTGTATTTTGATTCCCACTGTCACCTGGATCGAATAGATCTGGATGATTTCGATAACGACTTTAACCAACTGTTGAAGAAGATCGAGCAGGACGATGTCACCCGCATGCTTTGTATTGGGGTTAACCTCGAATCCTTCGACGCGATGCACCAATGCATTTCAGCTCATCAACACATCTTCTGTACCGCGGGCGTTCATCCCGACTACCAAGAGGTACGAGAACCCAGCGTTGAAGATCTATGCGAACTGGCCGAACACGACAAGGTTGTCGCCATCGGCGAAACCGGGCTCGATTACTTTCACCAGTCGGGCGATCTCGACTGGCAGCGCAATCGATTCGTAATCCACATCGACGCCGCGCGCGAGTGTGGCTTACCCCTGGTGATCCATACCCGTGATGCACGCGAGGATACGCTGGCATTATTGCGCCGCCACCGGGCGCAGGAAGTAGGGGGCGTGCTGCACTGTTTTACCGAGGACTGGGAGATGGCGCGCGCGGCGATTGAGCTGGGTTTTTACATCTCAATTTCCGGCATCGTCACCTTTCACCAGGCCCACAACGTCCGCGACATGGCGCAACAAATACCCCTGGAACGCTTATTGATCGAAACTGACGCACCGTGGCTTTCACCCGCGCCACATCGCGGTAAAACCAATCACCCGGGTCGAGTTAAACTGGTCGCCGAAAAGCTGGCAGAAATCCGTGGTGAATCCCTCGAAACGATTGCCAGAACAACATTTCAGAATGCCAATACCCTGTTCGGCTTAAGCTAGCACTAATCCAGGTAGCCGGTTATGCTTCGCTACTCAGTCATTTTACACAATGAATAATGCCTGATTCCGAAGCCAATGACCTGCGAGAACAATTCCTGCTTCTGCGCGAATTCATGAACTCCCGAATTCTCGGTCAGCAGCGGCTAGTCTCAAGAATGCTGGTGGCATTGCTGGCTGACGGGCACATTCTGGTTGAAAGCCCCCCCGGGCTCGCCAAGACCAGGGCGGTAAAGACCCTGGCCAGCGGTCTCGAAGGGGATTTTCAGCGTATCCAGTTCACCCCTGATTTACTGCCTTCCGACCTTACCGGCACCGATATCTACCGACCCCATGACAGCAGTTTCGTTTTCCAGCATGGCCCCTTGTTCCATCATGTCATTGTCGCAGATGAAATCAACCGGGCCCCGGCCAAGGTGCAATCGGCATTGCTGGAATCAATGGAAGAACGCCAGATTACCGTTGGCAAGAAGACCTATCCATTGTCCGGACTGTATTTTGTCATGGCAACGCAAAATCCAATCGAGCAAGAAGGAACCTACCCGTTACCCGAATCACAACTCGACAGGTTTCTGCTGAAGGTAAAAATCGACTATCCCAGGGTCGATTCCGAGATACAGATTATGCAGCTGGTTCGGCAGGAGGCTCAAATGGAGCAACAAGGCCCCGGCATTCCTGAAGGCCTGCCAATACCGCAGCAAACCATATTCGATGCCCGCCAGGAGATCCTTGATCTGTATGTATCAGAGCCTGTAGAACAATATATCGCACAGCTGGTCGATGCCACTCGATACCCCGAATCCTATTCAACCGAACTTGCCAGCTGGATTCAGTATGGCGCGAGCCCGCGCGCCTCCCTGGCCTTTGATCGTTGTTCCCGGGTATTGGCCTGGTTTGAAGGCCGGGACTTCGTATCTCCAGAAGATGTGCAACAACTGGCACACGAAATCTTACGTCACCGGATCCTGCTGACCTACCAGGCAGAAGCCGATGGAATATCCGCCGATGATGTAATCGATGAATTGCTGGCAAAAGTACCCGTAATCTGAGCATGGATGACAGGGCTGACAACGTCCCCGGAATAAACATCAAGGTAGATGATCTGGTTCGGGTTCGTGGGCAGTTATCCGGCCTGGCCCTGGCCGCCAGCAAGCGCCGCGCAAGATATCGTTCCGGTACCCGTGAGGTTCGCGTCCGCGGGCGTGGTATGGAATACGAAGAGTCTCGTGCCTACGTCTACGGTGATGATGTCAGAACCATGGATTGGCGGGTTATGGCACGCACTGGCGAAGCCCATACAAAGATATTTGCCGAGGAAAAGGAACGCCGTTTCCTGGTCGCGGTGGATTTGTCATCATCGATGTTTTTCGGAACCAGGTTTAGTTTCAAATCCTGGGCCGCGGCCCAGGTCGCCGCCCACGCCGGCTGGTTGGCAAGTTTCACCGGTGATCGAATAGGGGGACTAATCGTATCACCTGCCGCTCACCATGAAGTCAGGCCGGGAAAGACCAGGGCAGGTTTACTAGGCGTGTTTCATCACCTTGCCGAGATGAGCAAAATCAACTTACCACCGGACATGACGCATAACCGGCTCAATTTTTTACTAGGTGAATTGAATCGAGTGGTAAAACCGGGTTCCATAATCGCTTTAATTACAGACTTTATCGGTCTTGACGAGCAGTCGTTAGAAATCCTGTCGTCCGTTGTCAAGCATAACGATGTTAACGCCTACTGGATTCATGATGATACCGAGATCAATACCTGGCCTGAAGGCCATTACCAGGTTTTGGTAGATCACCAAAAAGTGGGATTTGATTTATCAGGGTCAGCGAGGGACGCCTGGCTAAGTCAATGGCAACAGGAGCATCGCAACCGCATTGAAACCCTGACTTCGGGATTAAATATTCCGCTGCTGCCAGTTTCCTGCAATTACGCAATTACGCCCCAGATCCTGAAGAACATGAACATTTGAAATGACCGTCGAAGAACTGTTACTGGAACTAAAGGACATACAACCACCACAGGAGCCTGGCTGGTGGCTGGTCGCTCCTGCCTACTGGATCGCAATATTATTCTTACTCGGCATTGCTGCGTGCATCTGGCTTATTTTAAGGCATCGCAAGGCCAACCGCCTGGCGAGCCTGGCAGACCAGGAATTACAACGAATTCGGTCCCTGTACATAAGCAACGAAGATACGCGATGGCTCGCGATAGAGTTATCAAAATGGCTCAAACAGGTATCGATATTGGCGTATCCAGCACGCCAGGTCGAGAGTCTTAGCGGTAAAGGGTGGCTTGAGTTTCTCGATGAAAGCCTGGGTAACAAAGGTTTCAGCGACGGCATAGGCCGGGTTTTTGGCAACACGATTTACTCCAGGCAGGTTAACCTGGAGGCAGTCCACCTGGTTCAACTTTGTGAACAGTGGTTATCGGCTATAAAACCCCTTCTGCGACAACGAGGCAACGACTGATGCTGGGGTTTGACTGGTGGTGGGCGATGCTGTTGTTGCCGCTTCCGCTGCTGGCGAGGAGGCTGTTGCCGGCAGCCGATAATGCCGAGGTGGCGCTTGCCGTTCCCTTGTTGAACCACTACCGCTTGACCGATGTTTCAGCGAGCAAGTCTAGTGCCAGGTTGGCCAGTATCTGCTTCTGGTTATTCTGGATTTGCCTGGTTACGGCGGCGAGTCGTCCTATCTGGTGGGGTGAACCGCTTACGCGAACCGTCAGCGGTCGGGATTTAATGCTGGCGGTTGATATATCTGGCAGTATGAGCGAAACAGATATGACGATCAATTCAAAAACCGCGAGTCGGATCGAAGTTCTTAAAGTTGTCGTGAAGAATTTTATCCAGCGCCGCGAAGGTGATCGTTTGGGTCTTATCCTGTTCGGCACAAACGCTTATTCCTATGTTCCGCTCACTTTCGACCTGGATACACTATCGAATTTGCTTGCAGATATCAGTACCGGCCTGGCCGGACGTCACACCGCAATCGGCGATGCAATCGGGCTCGCGGTCAAGACCATGCGTGAACAGGATAACGAGCACAAGGTACTGGTACTCGTGACCGACGGCTCCAATACCGCGGGTTTCGAGAATCCAATCATCGCTGCCCAGGCTGCCCGACAGCAGGGGCTAACCATATATACCATTGGTGTTGGTACCGATGCTCAAACCCTGGGTCAGACCTACGGGCTTAGCAACATCCCCACCGGGGTCGCCCTCAACGAACGGGTACTTGGCACAATTGCCGACGTGACTGGAGGTGAATACTTTCGCGCTACCAATGCCCAGGCCCTGGAAAAAATCTACCTGACACTCGATGAACTCGAGCCTGTCGAATACAAGTACCAGTCACATCGACCGCGAAGTGAATTGTTTACGATACCACTCGCGGGCGGAATATTGATCATGGTAGTTTTTACTGCCTGGTCTAACTGGCGATCACGATCGTCCGGGGATTTATGACTGACCCGGCTGCTTTCCAGTTTTTAAATCCAGGATGGTTATTACTACTGCCACCGGCCTGGTGGCTCATCTGGATCTACTCGGGACATTCGCATCGACAATCCATGTGGGGCAGGGTATGCGATCCACAGCTGCTTGATAATATGATTGCCGACCGCAAGGCCCGGCACGGCACCCGCTTGTTGGCCTGGACCTTGGGTATAATTATTACCCTGACCATCCTTGCGGCAGCCGGGCCCAGTTGGCGCAAGCAATCATATCCGATACTCGAATCAACCAGTGCCCGGGTCGTGGCACTGGACCTGTCCCGTTCAATGCTGGTAGAAGATATCAAGCCGAAACGCCTGGCTCACGCGGTAGCAGCTGCCAGGGAAATAATTTCCACAGACTACGAGGGTGAAACCGGGCTCGTCGTATTCGCGGGCCATGCCTTCGTGGTATCGCCATTATCGAAAGATGCAAAAACCCTGTTAGCATTTCTGGACGTACTCGAACCCGGCACCATGCCGGAGGACGGTAGTCGAATCGACCTCGCCATCAGCGTGGCACAGGATTTACTCGAGGCATCGTTTGCCGGAAAGGGCCAGGTCCTGGTTATCACTGCCGGTGCCAGTATTGATGGTACGCGAGCAGTGCAGGCAGCACTAAGCGCAGCCAAGCAGGGCCATCGCGTTTCTATTCTTGCTATTGGAACTGCGGCAGGCGCACCTTTACTGGACCCGGAAGGGCGACAGCTGCGTGACAAGGATGGGAAATCTGTACTGACAAAGACTAATTTCCAGCTATTGGAACGCATCGCCCATGTTGGCAATGGCTCACTGGTCGAACTGAAAGAAACCAGGAGGCAGGGCGATATTCTGTTTTCAAGACTAGGCGCCTACGAATTAATCGAGTCGGAAAAAAACGCCGATAGTTCTCAACGTGCAGCTGCCAATGACGGCGTCTGGATAGTCTGGCTAATACTTCCTTTTTCGCTGCTCCTTTTCAGGAAAAACCTTATCTGGATGGTACTGTTAACCGTACTAGTACCGGATGGTAGCGAACTTTATGCGAAAGAATGGGATAGTTTCTGGAACCATCCGGAGAAGCTGGCCTTTGAAGCATACCTGCGGGGCGACTATCAATCGTCTTACGAGTTATCCAGTAATCCACTACTGCAGGGCTCCGCTTACTATCAAAGCGGAAACTATCAACAGGCCCTGGAGCTTTTTGGCGAAGACGACTCGGCAGCATCAAATTTTAATCTCGGCAACTCGCTGGCACAGCAAAACCGTTTTCCTGAAGCCATTCTCGCGTATCAAAAGGCACTCCTGTTAAATCCGGATCTCGAATCTGCCAGCTATAACAAGCGCCTCATCGAGATATACCTGGAACAACAATCGGCGATCAACAGTACTCAATCCGGTGATTCTGACGAGGTCGAATCTTCCAGTGATAATCAGAATCAGGGTGGCAACGAGATGCGCATCGGGGTTGCGGAAACCTCGACGAACCCGGGTGATGACCCTGAATTGGGGCCTGGTTTGGGCGCCTCGCTACAACAGGGAGAGGTCAATCCGTTTGAACGCTTTGATGGCCAGGAGGAAGCGCTGCAACGCTTTGTTTTACCCGCCCAGACTGGTGAACAGCCGCTGGAACCCGAGTTCCTCGAACGCTGGATCAGAAGCCTGCCCGAAACTTCGACCGACCTGTTCCGGCGCAAGTTTTTGCGTGACGCGCAGCGACAGATACGGCAGGCGAGATAGTTTCCATGTTTCGAATTTTTTTTCTTCCTTGTGTCGTCCTTATTATCCAGCTGCAATCTGTCAGCCATGCGCAAACAGCCTACCTGGATTCTAACCAGGTTTTTACGGGTGATATTGCCGAGTTAACGATCGAGCATGACAACGAGATTCCATCTCTTTTCGCACTGGATACATCGGTACTGGAAGCAGACTTCGAGGTTCTGGATATCAAGTCCAGTGTTTCGCGTATGTTCGATTCAAACAAGACATTCCATCGAATGCGCTGGCAGATCCAGATACTTCCGCGTAGCTCCGGTAAGCTCAGAATTCCACCCTTACAGGTTGGCGAAGTTTTCACCCCGGTTTTAATGCTTGGAGTCATTCCGCAGACAGCGGAGTTGAATTCAGCCTATAACGTACAGGTCGAACTTCAGGCGCAACCTGAAAAACCTTACGTTGGCCAGCAAACACAGATAGTGATACGAGTCATTCATAACATTCCGCTGTTTGACGGGGATTTGATTGAGCCAACAATTGATAATGCCGAGACCTATAGTCATGGCAAGGAGTCCAGGTACTCTATTTTTCGTGATGGCCGGAAATTTCAGGTGCTGGAACGCAACCTTGCTATCGTTGCTCGATTACCCGGTCAGATCAGGATTCCACCGGTTATTTATCGTGGGCTCATACAATCCACAATAAACGCCTCCTCGACGGGATCAACGGCGGCAACGAGACGTATTAATCGGGCGAGCGAAGACCTTTACCTGGAGGTACGCAAACCACCACCCGAATTCAGTGGCAGCACCTGGTTGCCTGCCCGGGAGCTGGAACTTGATCAGCGCTGGGGCGAAATTTCCAATAAATTACGGGTTGGTGATTCGCTCGGACTGACGCTGGGTATCGAGGCTAAGGGATTACCTGCCGAAGCACTGCCTGCGGGTCTGTTATCGGTCGATTCCGGCAAGGTCAGGATTTACGCCGACCAGGAAACACGATCAAACCGGTTTGATGGTCGGGAAATAGTAGGACGCCTGGACCAACGCTTCGTAGTTGTAATTACGCAGCCGGGTGAAATCCAGTTACCCGAGATTAAACTGAAATGGTGGGACGTCGAACAAGAGGTCGAAAGAATGGCTACGCTCGCCGGAAAAAGCTGGACTGCCTCCGTGCCGGAAACCGCCGAAGACGGTTTTGAGACGGCAGGTAAAGCGACAAGCTGGTCTGGCACAGGCTCACCAGGGTCGGTCATCACCCTGGCTCACGGTAACTGGTCGTGGTACGCGGGCATCGGTGCAATATTGCTGATCCCTGGCCTGCTGATGTGCCTCAGGTCAGTGCGCGTTCGCTTGAGTGAATCAATTGCAGCCATGCTGAAGAGTCGCCGCCACCGTCAATTGTTAAAACAGGCCTGCCTGTCTAATAATCCCGTACTGGCCTGCCGGGAACTAATAACATGGGGCAGGGCGCGTTGGCCGTGCGATAACATCATTAGTCTATATCAGATCAGGATCAGAACAAGATCCAGTGAGCTTGCCGGGGAACTTCGTCGTCTCGACAAGGCATTATATGCGGATCATGGTGAAACATGGCAGGGGCGAGTATTGTGGCGACTGGTTGCTGCCGAGCACCGGCAATTGACAGTTGAAACCGGTACCCGGGAGGACTCGTTGCCGGATTTGTATCCGCAACGTTCCTGATCCGCTCGCTAGCCTATTCAGTCACTAGCGACCAGCCCTCGGCCGGATGAAAACGCTCACCGAATTTTGTCTCGTAATCGGACATCGTGGCGACCAGTGATTCGACCCCTTCCTGCAGGCTATGGTGCATCGGGCCGCCACGAAAAGGTGCAAACCCGGTACCGAATATTATGCCGGCATCCAACAGGTCTTTGTCGGTCACGATTCCTTCCTTAAGACAGGCCGCAGCCTCGTTGAGCAAACGGAATACAAGCCGGTTCTGGATCGTTTTCTGATCTCCGAGATCGGCATCTTTATCTTTAACCGGCTTACCCTTGTCGTAGTTATAAAACCCGCGTCCGGATTTCTTGCCGAGTTGCTTTGAATTGACGAACCTGTTCAGGGCCTCGGGCAAACCAATGCCATAAGCCGCGGATAAATTTTGCGCTACCGACTGACAGATATCGAGGCCCACGGTATCGGCAAGCTCAACCGGTCCCATCGGCATGCCAAAATCGGTTGCCGCCTTGTCGATCGCCTCCGGCGCGACACCTTCGTCGTAGAGTGTGAACGCTTCAACCAGGTAAGGCATCAGGATACGGTTAACCAGGAAGCCGGGAGAACTCTTGACCGGCAACGGTAATTTACCGATGTGCTGCGTGAATGCAATCGCGTGTTCCACGGTTTCCTCCGAGGACGAGGCGGTCCGGACGATCTCCACCAGCGGCATCATTGCGACCGGGTTGAAAAAATGAATGCCGACCAGGCGATCAGGTTCTTTGAGCACAGTCGCCAGTGTTTCCAGCGGTATGCTCGAGGTGTTGGTTGCGAGCACTGCACCGGGCTTCATGCGCGGTTCGATGTCCTTGTATATTGCGTGCTTGGCATCGATATCCTCAAAAATAGCCTCGATTACGACATCGGCCCTGGCGACGCCGTCACCATCGATGTCTGGAATCAAACGATCCAGCGCGGCATTGCGCTCCCGGGTTGTTTTCAGACGCTTGCCGAACAGCTGTTGGGCGCGCTTGAAGGCATTGCTTAAATACTTGGCTTCCCGGTCCTGCAAGGTCACATTGAAACCACGCAATGCACACCAGGCCGCGATATCCCCACCCATGGTGCCAGCGCCAATGACATGCACATGACTCGGGTTGAATGACTTTTTGTCACCCAGTCCCTTTAGCCGGGTTTGCAGGAAGAACACACGGATTAAACTGCGCACTTTGCTGCCCTGGATCAGACGTGCAACCGAATTGGCTTCTTCTTCCATCATGCGCTTGTCGTTGCCGTAAAAACTGGCCCAGACATCGAGAATCGCGTATGGCGCCGGGTAGTGTTGTCGAGGTGCTTTTTTCGCCACCTGTTTTTTCATGTATCCGGCCAGCAAGTTGCGAATACCGGGTAAAGACAGGACTTTGCCAATGAACGGCATGCTCTGCCGATCTGGTGGAGTCAACGCGACGTTACGCGCGGCGCGTTCAATCTGGCGTTTTGGCTGTGCCTTATCGACCAGTCCAATGGCACGCGCCGCCGACGCAGTCAATGCTCGCCCGGAAAGCATAATTTCTAACGATTGCAGAGGATTAATCATCGAAGTGGCACGCACAAGACCGCCATAAGCCGGATGAATGCCAAGTTTTACCTCGGGTAGACCGATGCGTGTTCCCGCATCATCGAGTGCAACGCGGTAATCGCAGGCGAGTGCAAGTTCTGTGCCCCCACCCATGCAAAAACCCTCGATCAGGGCAACAGTCGGGCAGGGCAGTGACTCGATTCGACTAAACAGGGTCTGCCCGCGCTTTATCATGATCAGGGCTTCCTGCGTGGAAGTAACCTCGAGAAACTCGTTGATATCCGCACCCGCGATAAAACCCTTTGCTTTACCCGAACGAAAGATTATTGCCGTCGGCGGTTTATTGTTGATTTCGTCGAGCAGGCTATCCAGTTGTTCCAGTACCGATATCGAAAGTACATTGGTATCGGTATCTTGTTGATCGAGGGTCAACCAAAGGATTCCATCGTCATCGCTGTGGCTTTGCCAATCGACTATGGTTTCACTCATGACGTACTCCTTTCGATCAGCATCGCGCCGCCCTGACCGCCACCGATGCATAAGGACGCAACGCCGGTGCTCGCATTTTTCTGTTGCAGCACTTTCGCCAGGTGTAGCACGATACGGGCACCGCTGGCGCCAACCGGATGTCCGAGACTAACGCCGCCACCGTGAATATTGAGGCGCTCCAGCGGAATCTCACCGACCGCAGAACGCAGACCCAGCTGTTGTTTGCAGTAATCCTTGTCATTCAGGGCAGCCAGCACTGCAAGCACCTGGGCCGCAAAAGCCTCGTTAATTTCCCAGTAATCGATATCGCTAACCTTGAGGCGCTGTGATTTCAGTAACGGGGCAATCGCGTGCGCCGGTCCCAGGCCCATTTCTGCGGGACTAAGCGCGGCCCACTCGGTACTGACCAGCCTGGCGAGAATCGGTAAATCGTGCTTTTTAACCGCGGCTTCACTGGCCATCACCAGTGCCGCGGCGCCATCGGTAATCTGTGCGCTGTTACCCGGGGTCACAAGTCCATAGGGTTTATCGAAAGCAGGGCGCAATTTAGCGAGCTTTTCCAGGGTTGAATCAGGTCTTACACCATCGTCAAGATGGTAAACTTTGCCACGGGAGTCGAAAACAGGCACTACTTCGGGTAATTCATTATCCTGCTGGGCCTGGTGCAGTTTCAAATGACTTTCCAGCGCAAATTGATCCATCTGGTCGCGCGTAATACCGAAGCGATAGGCGATCTGTTCGGCAGTCTGACCCATGTTAAGGCCGACGACCGGATCGGTTAAACCTTTCAACAGCGCAATAACCGGCGCCAACAGACGTGGACTGAACCCGCCCAGAACCTTGAATTTCTGACCGATCGATTTTGCTCCCCACCAGTCGGCCAGCCAGTTCACCATTTTCGGGTGAAACAACAGCGGCGCCTGGCTCATCGCCTCGATGCCACCGGCCAGAACCAGGTCAGAGCGTCCCGAGGCGATCGACATTGCAGCATTATCGAGCGCCTGCATACCCGATGCACAATTTCGGTGCACCGTGTAAGCCGGGACCTGGTCACCACATCCGAGTCGAAGCGCTACGATACGTGCAATGTTGGCTTCGTCAGGGCCCGGCATGGTGGAACCGAAAATCACCTCGTCGAACTCGGTCGCGGCAAACGGCATTCGAAGCAGTAGTGACCTGGCGGCATAAATACCGAGGTCCGCGTGCTTGAATGGTCCCGGTCTTCCGCGTGCTTTCAGGAACGGTGTGCGATTACCATCGACCAGGTAAACGGGTTTTGAATATTTCTTGTTGGTAGCTGCCATTTGTTATCTCGGCTTGGCGAATGGGTAGTCTATATCTTAAGTTGAGAATCATAAACCATGATTTAACCTTGTAAATCGAAACATTAAGCTGCATGTGCTCAGATCACCCAATCAGTGCCCATCTGCATATAACCTTATGACTGCGCATAATGTATATTATGTAAAGTTGCAAAACTATCACAATACGATAAACCGCCCGCTCTCGGTTATTAAATGACCTACCCGCGCAGGTATTCATTTTTCGGGTCGAACAAAGGAGCTGAATAAAGCCTGGCCGGAATCATTTCGCCGAGAATCTCTATTTCGACTTCGCGGCCCTCTGCAACCAGTGCCACTGGTAAAAATCCGAAGGCGATACTTTTTTGCGCATAATGCGAGTAACCGCCCGACGTCACGTAGCCAACCACTTCGCCGTCATGCCAGATTGGCTCCCAGGCAACCGTATCGGCATCTTTTGCGTCGACCACGAAAGTACACAATTTACGCGTTGCTCCCTTTTTCCGCTCGGCGCGCACGGCGGCCTTACCGATAAATTCGGTGTCCTTGTCGTAATCGACGAAACGATCGAGACCTGTTTCCAGCGGAGTATAATCAGGCTTGAATTCTCGCATCCATGAACCGAATGACTTGTCCAGTCGCAGGCTCATCATCGCTCGCATACCGAATGGGCGCAGACCGAGATCGGCGCCCGCCTCCATCAATACTTCATACAACGCTACCTGCTGGTGCGATGGTACATAGAGTTCGTAGCCACGATCCCCGGTGTAACTAACGCGTTGTGCGATCGCCTGGCACTGGCCGACATCGATTTCGCGTATAGAAAGAAATGGCAACGCAGCCGTCGATACGTCGGCACGGGTTACACGACTCAGTAACTCCTGTGCCTTTGGACCTGCAATCTGGAAGCCGATACGCTGCTTGGAAATATTTTTCAAATTAACACCGTTTTGTGGCAGATGCTGTTCAAACCAACGCATATGGTAAGCCTGTGCGCCAAATGATGCGGTTACCTGGAATTCGTCGTCACGCAGACGGCCGACTGTGAAATCACCGATGATCTTACCGCCCGGGCTCAGCATCGGGTTCAGGCTGATACGACCAACGGCCGGGATCTTACCGGCCATTATGATATCGAGGTACTGTTGCGCACCCGGACCGCTGACTTCGTACTTGCCGAAATTATGGACTTCGTTAATACCGACCCCTTCGCGCACCGCTCGACATTCCTCTGCCACGGTGTCAAAGGCGTTAGAACGACGAAAGCTGGGTATTTCGTAGGGCTCCTCCCCTGCCGGGGCAAAATAATTGACGTGCTCCATGCCGTAAGCCGCTCCAAACACGGCATTTTGCTGCTGCCAGAGTCCGTAGGCGGGCGTGGTGTCCAGCGGTCTTGCCACGGGTAGCTCTTCATTCGGATACGACACGGTAAAGCGACGTTGATAATTCTCGGTAACCTTTAAGCGGGTATACGAAGGGTTGCAGTAATCACCAAAACGCGCCACATCCATCGCAAACACATCGCGCGAAGGCTCGCCCTCGATCATCCATTCGGCGAGCGTCAAGCCGACCCCACCGCCCTGGCTGAAGCCAGCCATCACCGCGCAGGCCGACCAGTAGTTGCGCAGTCCCGGTACCGGGCCTACCAGCGGGTTACCATCCGGTGCAAAAGTAAAGGGACCGTTGATAATGGTCTTGATACCTGCCTCGGCCAGCACCGGGTAGCGTTTGAAAGCAAATTCCATGGAATCGCCGATGCGATCCAGGTTTTCGCTCAATAACTCGTGACCGAAATCCCAGCGCGTACCGTCTACCGCCCAAGGAACGCAATTCTGCTCGTAAAAACCGATCACCAGTCCCTTGCCTTCCTGGCGCAGATAGCTCTCCCCTTCCGGGTCCATCACATGCGGTAATTCCGAATTACGTTCAAACACTTCGGGGATATCATCGGTTGCAAAATACTGGTGCTCCATTGGATGCAGCGGCAGGTAAACGCCTGCCATTGCTGCGACTTCTCGCGCCCACAGGCCGGCTGCATTGACCAGCTGCTCGGCCACGATCGTGCCCTGCTCGGTGACCACTTCCCAGTTTCCGTCAGCACGCGGATTGGTCTCGAGTACGGGGTTGCGCAGGATGATTTCGGCACCCTGCATCTGCGCCGCCCTGGCGTAGGCATGGGTGGTTCCCGACGGGTCGAGATGCCCATCCAGCGGATCGTAAAGCGCTCCGAGCACACCGTCCGTGTTGGTAACGGGGCTAAGCCTGCGAATCTCTTCAGGTGTTACCAGCTCGGTATCGAGACCCATGTGCCGATGCATTGCCCGGGCGGACTTGAGAAAGTCGAGACGTTCCGGCGATTCAGCCAGGGTAAGGCCGCCGACATGGTGCAAACTGCAGGATTGACCGGTGATCTCCTCGAGTTCACGATAGAGCCGGATGGTGTATCCCTGCAAGGCAGCCATGTTGGTGTCGGCATTCAGGGTGTGAAATCCACCCGCCGCATGCCAGGTAGAGCCCGAGGTCAACTCGGAACGTTCGACCAGCACGACATCTTTCCAGCCGAGCCTGGTTAAATGGTAGATAACGCTGCAACCGACGACACCGCCGCCAATGACAACAACCTGTGCATGTGAGCGCATGACAATGACCCTAATATTGAAGCGCGAGCGAAGTCGCGCAGCCGCTACGGATTACATCACGAGATTTAGCCACAATGCCCCGGGTCATCGCGCGAGCTCCAGTTCGCGTCGTCGCTCACTTGCATACTGTTCCAGCGACTCACGAATCGAACTTTCTATTTCGGGCTCCTGGTAATCCTTCAGGGCCTGGCGATATACCTTGTTGGCACGCTGGAAGGCCGTTTGCTCACCGTTCTCAACCCAGGTCTCAAAGTTGCTCCAGTCCGAGACAATCGGTTCGTAAAACGCGGTGGTGTAGTTCGCGATGGTATGAGAAGTTCCGAAAAAATGCCCCCCATGCCCGGCCTCGATAATGGCTTCCAGCGCCAGGCTCGACTCGTCAACCTGCAGCGGTTTCAGGGTCTCGGCCATCATTTGCAGCATATCGATATCGATAATGAATTTCTCGAACGACGCGCACAACCCGCCTTCAAGCCATCCCGCGGCGTGCTTGATAATCTGGGCCTGCCCCATGACCGCTCCCCAGAGCGACATTTGAGACTCCCAGGCCGCCTGTGCATCGACGCAATTCGAGGCATTGGTATTGGATGAACGAAATGGCAGCTTGTAGCGTCGTGCAAGTTGGCCGCTCGCCCACGCGGCGCGGGTGTATTCCGGAGTACCGAATGCTGGTGCGCCACTGCGCATGTCGGCATTTGAAGTAAAGCCACCATAGACCATTGGCGCCCCGGGCTTGACGATTTGTGACAGTGCGATTACGCCCAGCGCTTCGGCATTTTGTTGCGCCAGTGCGCCTGCGATAGTGATGGGACACATGGCGCCCGACAGCGTAAATGGTGTCACGATCGTTGGCTGCCCGTTCTCGGCCATTTCTATCAAGCCATCGAGCATGGGACCGTCAACCCGTAATGGAGAATTGGTATTGACGACGGTGATAATGCTGGGCTCCGATTTCATCGTTTCGCGGTCGATTCCACGCGCAATTGCGGTCATCTCGATACCATCGTTGACACGTCCGCCCCCGAGGCAATACAGCGAAAATGAACGATCGGTCAGGGTCAGCGCCGCCAGCGTCGCGTCGAGGTGTCGGGTTTCGGGATGGATATCGATCGGTTCGACCGGGTAGCCGCTAAAGAAATCAATCACGTCGTAACTATGGCCGAGGCGCAGAAAATTACAGTAATCCTCGAAGTTGCCGGTGCGGCGCCCTCCTTCGAGATCGGAACTGTTGGGTGCGCTGGCAACGGTAGTAAAATTCACCGCGTTCCTGCCGACCAGGCGGGTTCGCCCGGGATTGCGCGCGTGCAGCATGAACTCCGAAGGCACCGTGGCAAGTCGTTGCATCAGTCGCTCACGATCGATGTAAACGCGCTGCAAATCCCAGTCAACGCGTGCACCATCCTGTTCGTAGAGCGCAAGCGCGGATTCATTCAAGACCTCGAGCCCGATTTCTTCGAGGATACGCATGGATCCATCATGGATCAGATCGAGCGCCGTTTGATCGAGCGCCTCGATCGGCTGATAGGGATTAAATAATTGCTCGGCCTTGGGTTTGACTACCTGCTCCGGTGTGGCACTGCGTTTACGGGCTCTTCTGCGGGTCATTGAGGGCTCCTGTGATACAGCAGACGATAGTATTTGAGAAATCCGGGGCCGTCTAGCCGGGAAAATCAGGTTGTTTATAAGCAACTTCGCCAATGCCAGTAAGCAGCATCGAATCGTTAACCAGGTATCTGCTGAAAATTAACCGGCCAGGTTAAATAACGGTTGCCGGTAAGGGGCTACTAAATGAGGCGGGGGTATCCTGAATCCATAGCAAAAGTCTCCAGCTCGACTATCGGTTGGTAGTCTGCCAGTGTCACTGGCTCGAACCCGTGCAGGTGCAGCCTGTTGCGAATCGTCGCAGGGGTATCTGCAAGTGCCTGATTCAGATTTTCCACCAGCAGTCCCAAGTCGACATCGCCAATACCTGTTCTCGCAAGCACCAAAGGCAGGCCACATGTCTTTACGCTGAAACCAATGCTACGCACCTTTTCAACCAGTTCCGGCCAATGATCCTGGATCAGCTGGTAACTGACACAATCGATGGCAGCGACATCCGTGGTCCCGTCTGCCACCGTCTCCAGGCTATGCAGATGACTGCCGGTTTGAACTACCCTGGAAAAGAATGGACCGGACGGGTTGAACCTTGCAATCGCATACCTGAGTACGTTCATCCCGCTATTTGAGTCCGCGGCATTCATCGCAGCGATTTTTCCCCGGCACTCATCAAGTGCTTCGATGGTCGAATCCGCGGCAACGATGAAACGACTCGAATACATCTTTCCATCGGTTCCAGGCACGTCAAACACGGGGACGCAAACCGGAATGACCTGGTCCTTTAAATGCTTCATCAACGGATAGCCACAGGTATGACCGAGGAATAATCCCGGATCTCGCAGCAGTGCCTGGTCTGAATCAAAGCGCAATTCGATCGCTTGCTTACTACCGGCATCAAGCAGTTCGTTAAAGCAGGCAAACAGCTGTTGCCACGCCCCTGCCAGGTCGTCGCTAAACGCATACATGCCACAGGCGATAAATTTTTTGTTACTATTTTTCACGGAATACAAAATAACCGGCAACAGGGATAAACTCCAGTCAGATTTGGTTTTCTCGCCTGGTATGGATTGTAGAAGCCGTATATTTGCCACAAAAACAACTACCTTTAACTGCTACTCAAGTTTTTCCACCAACGGCCGATAGGGCTGCCATACATTAATTTGTCCAAAAAAAACCTGAATTTTCACGGGGAATATACAGATGCAGAACAATTCCACGGCACTCGACCACTCGGTTTTGAAACGTATCAGAAACCTGGCGCTATTCAACGACAAGCAGCTCAACAGCCTGGCGGCCAGGCTTGAACCAAAAATGGCCGCGCCAAAGCAGCGCATAATCGGCCTGGGCGACCTGGGTGATTACAGCCTGTACCTGTTGAGCGGCGAAGCCATCAGTCGTGACGGTGACGGAAACGAACGCAAGATGGGTTCAGCAAGCGATGATGACCTGGAGCCGATCGCACATATCCGCCCGAGCCTTTATGAAATCGAGACGGTCTCGCCTACGAAATACCTGGAGATCCCCAACGACCTGTTGACCGAGTTGTCCCTGGTTGAGGAGCCGGAAACTACCGAAATGGAAGTCGAAATAATTGAGCAATCGGAGGCTGCTAATCAACTGACCGTCAGTCTCTGTACCGATATCAGCAGCGGCAATATTTCGCTGCCGACATTACCGGATGTCGTACAAAAAATCCAAAAGGTATTTGCCGACGACAACTACGATGTCGCCAAGGTTACCGGGCTCATCCAGTCTGATCCTTCGATAACTGCCAAGTTGCTGAAAACGGCCAACAGCGCATTATATCGTGGCAGCGAGCCTATCGAGACCCTGCAACAAGCTATCGTACGCATGGGGATGGATGTAATTAAAAAGCAGATCATGATTTACGCGGCTTCTGAATTGTTCGAGTCCAAATCAAATAGTATGCAAAATCGCATGCAGTCGTTGTGGAAGAATTGTCGCAAACTTTCGGCTTACAGCCGGCTGCTTGCCAGCAGGTCGGGAAGCTTCGATCCTGAAATGGCCCAGATGGCAGGATTGATAAGCGACCTGGGGATAATCGCGATACTGGATTACGCGCAGTCGCACAGTGACCTTTATGGCGACGATGATGCGCTCGATCAGACCATTTGTTCACTGCATTCCCAGATTAACGGAATGTTGCTCTACCAATGGAGCCTGGGTGATGAGATCGTTACTGTCGGTGAAGAGTCTCGTAAATGGTTTCGCAACCATCGCGACGAAGCCGACCTGTGTGACCTGGTTCTGGTAGCTCGCTATTACAGTCTTCTGGGAACAGCTTCAGAAAAGACTTTGCCAGCGCTTTCTAAAATGCCGGCTTTCCTGAAGCTAAAGCTGGAATTCAGTGCCGAAGAAAGTGAAAGCTTTATCGAAGAGTCCAAGGCTGAAGTCGCGGCAGTCGAAAGTATGCTTGGATCGATATAAAGGAGTCGTTTTTACAACACCATGGCAATGCCCTGGACGGTGTGAAATTAGACTGCAACAGTAATCGATATTTTGTTTCAAATAGAATATTAAGGATAAAAATGCTGGAACCTCTACTTAAACAGGCAGGTGAGCTACCTTCACTTCCCGAGGTCTATATCAGGGTAACTGAACTGCTTGAGACTGAAAGCTCAACCGGCATAAAAATCGGAGAAGCGGTTCAGTCCGATCCCGCATTAACCGCCAGAATCCTGAAACTGATCAACAGCGCCTACTACGGATTGCAAAATCCGGTTACCTCCATCCCCCAGGCCGTAACCTTACTGGGTCGCCAGCAGTTACGACAAGTCCTGGTGGGTTCCGTATTAGCCGGCGTTTTTAAAGATTTTGATATCACCGAGTTTCCGCTAAGGGACTTCTGGCAACATAGTATAAAAACCGCGATTATCGGCAGGCAACTGGCGATGCAAAATGCACGTGTCATCGATCACGAGGCTTTCTTCACGGCGGGGCTGTTGCATGACATCGGATGGCTGGTAATCGCAAAAGTGAATCCGGGCTCTTACATCCAGATCACCGAACTTGCGAGAACCGAAAACAAGGATGTCATCCAGGTCGAAATCGAAAAACTGGGGGTTTCACACATCGATGTCGGGGTTGCGTTACTGGATAAATGGGGCATTCCAGGTCTGATTACCCAATGCGTTAAAAGACACCACGATAACGATCACAATGGGCAAATAGCGGTTGAAACCAGCATTGTATATTTGGCGAATAAATTGAGCCGGCTTGACCTGAGTAATCTCGATGAAGAAGAAGAGGAAGAAGATGTGGTAGCGAATATCCTGTCGACAATTCCGAACTGGGAAAAATCGAAGTGCACATCGGAGCAAATTGCAATCGCCTGCCGCCTGGCCGACGAACAGTGGTTCGAAGTAATGGAGTCTCTCGGAATGGTTGACCTCGATATCGATGAAGATTTAGAAGAAACCTACCTGTTCCAAACCGATATCGCGAGACAGTAATAATATTGTCGTAACTCCTTATCCTCCCGCAGCACATAAGCGGATAACAAGAAAAACATCGCCACTGACAGCAAAACCTCATAAAGCATTATGAAAGTATGGTGTTATTTTGTCGTTTCGGTCGCACAAGATACCCGTCGGCTAGCATTAATTTCTAGTCAGGGGCGTGTAAGTCAAGTATCCCGTTGCTGTCTTTTTTAAAGAAAACCTCAGCAGAAAACCATCCCGCAGCAACATTTCAGTAATTAAACATTTAACCCATACAGGGGATGTCGCCATATTAATGCCTTGTTATGCTTTTCTGGTATTAATGCGGATGCACCGGATTGAAAATGAGGCCATGGCTGGCCGCTACAATTTAGGCAGATTCAAAATAGATGAACGAAGAAATAACTTTACCGGGAACAGCAAGAAGCGACAACACTGATGCTACTGACAATAGCCTGATTACTGATTTTACGCAGGTAGTCAGCTGTGTCGTCGGTAAAGATCGGGCCGAACGCAGGCAGCAGAAAATACGAGATGAACTTGTTCGACAATACTTTGGTACTGATCGCAGTGAGGTTTCCTCTTTAAAGTCCTCGTTTAAAAAACTGTTCAGCTTTAACTAGTTAAACTGATTTGATCCCGGATTACTAAATTTTATTCCATTCTGCACTCCCCGGAAAAAAGCACTACCGACTTCCTTATTGCTTAAACATTCCCGTCCCGCTTGCACAAACCGGTTGCAGGGTTGTCGCTGGCAGAGGACGTCGCTAGTTGATCCTCGCTAATAAATCGTGAATCAGTAATTGACAAAAAATTCTCCAACATGGAGAGTGTGCCCAGGCAGGCTCAGGCAGCGGTTTTTGGAGATTTCACATGCGCACTTATGAAATAGTATCAAGCAGCGGTGTCGATGCGCTTGCCCTGAACGAAAGGCAATCACCGCAACCGGGGTCGAGTGAAATACTTGTTAGCATCCGAGCCTCATCCATAAATTATCGTGATCTCTCGACAATTGAAGACCCCGTTTCACGAGGTATCGAGTACCCGCTGATCCCGAATTCTGACGGTGCCGGCGAGGTGATCGGTGTCGGTACAGAAGTCTCCCGGTTTGAAATCGGAGACCGGGTTGCTGGATGTTTCTTCCAGAACTGGTCGGACGGGTGCATATCAGCTGAAGCCATGGCCAGCGCAATGGGTGGTTCGGTTGATGGTGTCCTCTCCGAACAGGTGGTGCTTAACGAAGCCGGTGCGGTGCACATTCCCGCCCATATGTCATTTGAAGAAGCATCGACACTTCCTTGTGCCGGGTTGACTGCCTGGAACTGCCTGGTTGAACAGGGTGGCCTCAGGGCAGGCAACACGGCATTGTTTCTTGGCACCGGTGGTGTATCAATCATCGGTTTGCAGATTGCAAAAATGATGGGCGCGCGGGCAATAGTTACGTCATCCAGTGATGAAAAATTGACCCGTGCCAGGGAGCTGGGCGCAGATGAATTGATCAACTATCGCCAGAACCCTGCTTGGGAAAAACAAGTCCTTGAAATGACCAATGGTATTGGTGTCGATGTGACCATTGAGACCGGCGGTGGCGGGACCCTGGAGAAAACAATGGAGGCTACCCGGATCGGCGGTACTATCAGTTTGATCGGAGTTCTGACAGGCGGCGCGATTAATCCCACCACCGTGATGCGAAAATCAATCCGCCTGCAAGGTGTCTATGTTGGCAACCGTCGGATGTTCGAAGACATGAACGCGGCCTTCGCTTTAAACAAGATACACCCGGTTATTGACCGGGTATTTGATTTTGATGATGCACGCTCCGCCTATCACGCAATGCGAGCTGCAGGGCATTTTGGAAAGCTGGTCGTAAAGGTTTAATGCCATGAACTGGTTGGAGGCTTTGCGTTACCTGGTAACAATACTGGGTTTCCCAATCGCTATTCTCGTTTTTATTTACCAGCATAGAAGACGTCTCGATAATGAAGAAAACAAACTCCACCGACACCTTCTTAATTCAGCGAATTGTGAGCAGGTATTCCGCTACCGGGATTGAAATTAAAAACGCCAACTGTAATAAAGTTCGGCTCGCGATGCATCAAATGATTCAGAGCTGTCTTTGTCTTCAATATCCAGGGAGGTGTAACTTAGCCCCCAGCCAGCCAGCTCACTGTCGCCGACATTCTCCAAATACACTACCACACCATTTGCGGCATCGTATTCGATAGTGGAATCATCTTCGAGCGTCGCCCCATCATGAACAACAACACCAATCCCGAAAATAAATGGATTCGAGCGATATTGATAAGCCAATTGCAAATAGACATCTTGCAACGTCGAGTCTTCCGTAAAACCGTATTGAAGACCGAGCCCTACGCGATAGCCACCACCAAATTGATACATTTGTTCATAACCCAGACGCGCATGAGCACCAGCCCCTGCAGGGTCGTAGGAACCATCTTCATAAACCAGCTTATCCCCACCGTAAGCGTAACCAAGACTTACCAGATAATTACTTTCTGTGCGCACGAAAGATGCCGAGATCTCCTGTGGTGTTTCGGGTTCGGGTTCGGGTTCAGGTTCAACCACCGGGACAGCCTTGACGACCGGGGCAGGCTCAACAAGCTTTGGCGGTGGTTTGGGAGTAGCATCGACCGGCGCATCTTTTGGAATGACATAATCAGGCAGTTTCAGAACGACACCAACGGCCATTTTATTGGCGCCATTGGCAAAAATAGCGGGATTCAGCTTGATGATATCCTGCCTTAAACGGGCCTGCTTATTGCCGTTCCCCGGATAAACTGCGCGACCGATTGCATACAGTGTATCGCCGCGCTTCACTTTCCATTCAGTGCCCTTGACTACTGATCTTCCCTGAATTTCGGTCCCTGGCTGAGCCGAGGCTGCCGTGACTGGTTTAACGGCTTTTTTACTTTCACTCTGAATTGGAGCAGCTTTCGGTGCCTTAAGTTGGTCTGAATTATCGGTTGTGGGAGGGGGCGCAGGATCGACTATCTGACAGTCTGGCAAATTACACCGCCGTATACAGGTCCGTGCATCGAACACGGTGATGTTACTGTCGCCGTCAGGATCACGGGGATCGCGTGATCCATCCGCCGGTGTATCGCGTGCACTGATGATCAGACTGATATCGAGGCGATCCACGTCGCCATCTGTATCGACATCGCAAACGGCAGCCTCTGCCAAACTGGAGAACCCCATTAATAGACACGAAAGCGTGCCTACTACAAACCCGCTTTGGAAACTCGTATTGCTAAAATTACATGTCATTTTTAATTGTTTAATTGCTAAATTATATTCCCAACTCACACCAGAGTGAGCTTCTCGGTTAGGTCATAAATCGATGCTGATTTGAAAGTTCTGGGCGTTAGTTTTCACCATAGCAGACACCTGGACTGGGCCAGGCAAGGTCTGAAAACAGCTTTTGTAAACCAGCGAATAGATAGCATGTCTCCTGTCTAAGTGCCGTCGGTTGCTTGCGGGCCAAAATAGTCGTTGTTGAAATTTGTGGGCCTGTGTTGCCTGCTTTAATCATAAAGAAAAATCTCTTAACCGTCATCGCTTTAAGTATCAGTTTTACGCCGAATTAAACGATATCCCGACAAAATCCGGTTTTAATTTGATACATTTGAATTTTCGAGAAAACAAACCATGTTCTAAAGCCTCTTATACCGGTTAAAATAGTCAACCAGAACCTGTTCGCTGTCACGTTTACGAGGACAATACGCCTGTGCCCCACTCTACCTACCTTCCCGAAAAGATGGGTTCAGCCTCGGTTGCACCAAGCGGTAGTTTTGAAGCTGGCTCGTTCCAGGAATTCACCCTCACTTATACCGCGGGCTATTTTGGAATCGACGATACCGGGTCACTCAAAATAGTGCATCGTTTTGCGTCGGACATGGGCAAACCCCAGTTTGACAAACCCGATGCTGCCAATTATGTCACCGCCGAAGCCACTAACGGGGCCGTTTTACATATCGAGTACGACATGAAGCGAAATATCCGTCCCTGGGACAAGACCCTTTACATTAAGGTAGTGCGGGGATTTTTGCGCGAGGGTGATCAGATCATTGTGCGTTTCGGTGATCGACGCGAAGGCTCACCCGGCATGCGGATCCAGACCTTTTGTGAGAAAACTTTCGAATTCAAGGTGCTGGTCGATGCGATAGCAACCTACAACTATGTTGAACTGCCGCATCAGCCCGAGATCGAGATCGTGCCTGGCCCACCCGTCCTCTTTAAAGCGATATTACCGACGATGCGGCAGCAACACGACAGTTTCCGGCTTTGCCTCAAGGGCGAAGACCGCTGGGGCAATCCATCGAATCTTGGTGACCTGAAGCTGAAGTTACGCGCCAATATGATCGTCGATGGCCTGCCTGATTCGGTCACTTTTGAAGTCGGCAAATTCACACGGGTTCTCGAAAATCTGAATGTTGCCGAGGCTGGTGATTTGATTATCGAGTTGCTCGACACCGATGACAACCTGCTCGCTAAATCGAATCCCTGTCGATTTTTCGCCAATGCCGAGTTATTACCTTATTGGGGCGACCTGCATGGCCAGTCGGAGGAAACCATCGGTACCAATTCGGCGCGTGATTTTTACGAGTTTGCGCGCGACAAGGCATTCCTCGATATTTGCGTGCACCAGGGAAACGACTTTCAAATTACCAATGAGTTCTGGCAATGGCTTAACGAACTTTCCGCAGAATTTACCGAGGATGGGCGTTTCATCGTGTTTCCCGGCTGGGAATGGTCGGGTAATACCGGGCTTGGTGGCGACAGGAATGTGCTGCACATGCATGAAGGTCGACCGATACATCGCTCCTCGCATGCACTGGTCGATGATTTATCCGATGTCGAAAGCGACGCGACCTCGGCCGGCGATTTATTCGAGGCATTAAAGGATGAGGATTGCACCGTGTTTGCACATATCGGCGGACGCTATGCCGATATCAAGGTAGCCCACGACCAGCGCATCGAAAAGGGCGTCGAAGTTCATTCGGCCTGGGGCACCTTCGAATGGCTGGTTCACGACGCTTTCGAACAGGGTTACCGCGTCGGTATCCTTTCTAACTCCGATGGACACAAGGGCCGTCCCGGGGCATCTCACCCGGGTTCTACCAGTTTTGGCGCCTATGGCGGGCTGACCTGCGTGCTGGCGCCCGACTTCACCCGCGCAGGTATCATGCAGGGTTTACGCCAACGACATCACTACGGTACTACCGGCAGTCGGGTCATACTGGATACCCGGGTCGAATTCACGCAACCGGCTGAACGCTTCTCTGACGATCCGAGGCTGGGTGACGTCAGCTCTGAAATGGTGCGCGAGGCGATGATGGGTGACATCCTGCAAACATCGCAGCACAGCGTAAAGTTTCACATTGACGTTCACAGCGCAGCACCCATCGAGCGCATCGATATCCGTAACGGGCTCGATACGCTGGAGGTCTATAGACCTTACACCGAGGCCGATCTCGGGCGCCGCATTCGTGTCATCTGGGAAGGCTCCGAGTATCGCGGCCGCGGTCGCGAAACCATCTGGGATGGTCATGCAAAACTGAACGGTAACGGTTTCGAGTCGGTGACGCCGATCAATCGCTACAACCTGGATCGACGTTTCCAACAGACCGCTGACGACTGCGTTGAATGGAGTGCGCTGACAACCGGTGGATTTGGTGGCTTTGAAGCCACACTACGGGAACGCGATACAGGCACTTTGCACATCGATACCGCACTGGTTAAGCAGGAGATCGAGATTAGCGATATCGGACGCGATGAATTAATTTTTGCTAACGGCGGCATCGAGCGTCGAATAAGGGTGTTTCGATTGCCCGATCATAATCCCCATTGCGCCTTAAAGATCGAACGCGATATCGAACTGGTCACGCAACGCGATAACCCGCTTTATGTCCGGGTAACGCATGAAGACGGCCACTACTCCTGGTCCAGCCCGATTTACCTGATTCGTTGAAGCAGACTGGCTTCATTATCCCGCTCCTGGCCCCGTCACCTGAGTTGAAATCACCGTTGCGGATGCCGGTCAAGCGTTATAAAACCAGCGCCAGGGGTGAGTCTCCCCGTTGAGCCTGAAGGACGGCATATCCACATTTTCAGGTTTTTTACAGTGATCAGGCTGTTTGTCGCATTAAATCAGGAGAACCCGTGTTATTGCCGTTATTTGTGCTATTTATAGAAGGTTCCAAACCACTAAATCTAATAAATGGCCGAAGTTAACGTTGAATCAGTCGAAATCGATCTGCAGCCTTTAGAGGACTCAACCACTACGAATTTTTCCGATAACGAGCAGATTCCTGTCGAACATATCAACTTCGAGTTCGAGCAGGTCAACAAGCTGCACGGCGTATATCGACACTTTACTGTATTCAACGACACGCATCTTTACCAGTCGATCAAAATCAAGCATCAGCGCAAGTACAAGTTTCGTATCGATCTCGCCTACCTGGATCCGCGGCCCTTTAGAATCCGGGTCAAGGCCTGGAAGTGGTTGTATTTATCCCTGGCATTACTGGGACTCGATGCCGCATTGATTTTTTCGGGTTGGCTCGATACATTTTCGCTAAGTTTCTTCGGCGCTTTCACGGCGATTACGGTAGTTGCAATCATGTGCCTGCTGGCATTTTTCTACTATTCGCATGACAAGGTCTTTTTTCGTACCCAGTACGGCAAAATAAGGCTGGTGGAACTCATCAACAAGAACCCTGATAACGCCGGTTTTCGCAGTTTTGTCAATAAATTCATCATGCAGATCAAGAAAAGCAAAACCGCCAAGGGATTAAACCAGAATAAATTACTGGCGCGGGAATTGCGCGAGCTGCGGCGCTTGAAAGACGAAACTATTATTCCGACCGGATCTTACGAAAAAGCCAAGCAATTGATCTTCAAACACAAAGCTTTCAACGCCGCCGATCAATAAACCCCTGAAACGCGCTATTTCAAACCGGTAAGCCATTACCGACGCTTGAGTTTGGTGTAAAATATCCAATTTACACGGTTTTCGATTAATGCATCTTGACTCCCTCACCGCGATCTCCCCGATCGACGGCCGTTACGCCGCGAAAACTGAAAGTCTGCGCGCGATATTTAGTGAATATGGACTGATTTATCATCGTTTGATTGTGGAGATACGTTGGCTTCAAACCCTGTCTCGAACTGCCGATATTGATGAAGTACCGGAGTTCTCGGAAGCCGCGAATGCCCTGCTGGAATCTATTATCGAAAACTTCGATCCCGCCGAGGCGCAACGTATCAAGGAGATTGAACGAACCACGAATCACGATGTCAAGGCCGTGGAGTACTACCTGAAACAACAGGTCGCGCAAAACCCGGAACTTGAAGCGGTCTCCGAGTTTATTCACTTCGCCTGTACCTCCGAGGATATCAACAACCTGTCCCACGCTTTAATGCTGAGATCAGGCCGTGATCAGATCCTGCTTCCCATGGCTAACGAGACACTCGAGATGATAACCCGGCTTGCCCATCAATATGCCGCTGTCCCGATGATGAGTCGTACTCATGGTCAGCCGGCATCGCCGACAACCCTCGGCAAGGAGTTCGCCAACGTGGCTTATCGAATGCGCCGTCAATTGAAGCAGATAGAAGCCGTCGAAATACTGGCCAAGCTGAACGGTGCGGTCGGAAATTATAACGCTCATCTGAGCGCCTACCCGGGTAGCGACTGGCCCACCATCGCCAGGCAGTTTGTCGAATCGATGGGAGTCGACTGGAATCCCTATACAACACAGATTGAACCGCATGATTACATTGCCGAACTTTTCGACGCGCAGGCGCGATTAAACACCATCATGATTGATTTCAGTCGCGATATCTGGAGTTACATTTCGATCGGTTACTTCAGGCAAAGGGCCATCGCCGGCGAAGTTGGTTCGTCGACCATGCCGCACAAGGTTAATCCGATTGATTTTGAGAATGCCGAGGGCAATTTCGGCATTGCCAATGCGGTATTGCATCACCTGGCCCAGAAGCTTCCCATTTCCCGATGGCAACGAGATTTAACGGACTCGACCGTGCTGCGTAATCTTGGCACCGGCATCGGCCACACGATCATCGCGCTGGACTCGCTGAAACGAGGTATCGACAAGCTCGAAGTCAATGCCGCTGCGATTGCCGCCGACCTCGAAAATAACTGGGAGGTGCTCGCCGAACCCATCCAGACCGTGATGCGCCGCTACGCTATCGAACAGCCATACGAAAAACTCAAGGCACTCACCCGCGGGCAAAAAATCGACGCCGAGGCGATACGCCAGTTTGTCGAAGCACTCGACATACCTGATTCCGCCAAGCAGGAATTGATCGAGCTGACCCCGTCTGCCTATATCGGCAACGCCATAGAGCAGGCAAAAAACATCTAGTTCACCATGTGGCAACTACAGGATTTTGACAGCGAAGATTTCATCAGACGCTACTGGCAAAAGCAGCCTTGTGTATTGCGTAACGCATTCTCGAACCTGGGTCAAATGCAGCAACAGTTGGTGAGCCCAGAGGAACTCGCCGGGCTGGCCTGTGAGGAAGATGTCCATTGTCGCCTGGTGATTGAAAAGGACGGTACCAGCCCCTGGCAGCTGAGCTATGGCCCTTTTGAAGAGCAGGATTTTCTGCAACTTCCGCAAACGCACTACTCGTTACTGGTATCGGAATGCGAGAAATGGTTTCCAGAATTGACCGATTTGCTCGATCAGTTCCGCTTTATCCCCGACTGGCGCATCGACGATTTAATGATTAGCTATGCCCCGGTTGATGGATCGGTAGGCCCTCATATCGATGAATACGATGTTTTTCTATTGCAGACAATGGGATCACGGCGCTGGTTATACTGCGACGCAGCTGGCGAGCAACCTCAATTAATTCCCGACCTGGAACTGGCAATTCTGCAGGAATTTGAGCCGGATCACGATGTCGTCTTAAATCCCGGTGACATGCTCTACCTGCCGCCTGGAATTGCGCATCATGGTATCGCGCTCGAGCGCTGCATGACCTATTCGATCGGGTTTCGGGCACCCACCTCGAGCAGCGTGCTGGAATCCTATGCCGTCGAAACGGAACATCTTGGTATCGGCCTCAAGCGCTATGGTGATACCGATCTCGAACTTGATCGACATCACGCAGAAATTACCGACGCCGAAATTGATCGGTTTCGAACCCTTGCTACCGAGTTATTACAACAACCGGTCCAGGTATGGCAGGATGCCGTCGGAAAAATGCTCTCCGACAGCGCGGTTGTAGCGCCGCAGGGAGACGATCAGCCGGTTTACGTGTCTGACCTGCTATCCTGTGCATGGCTGCGGCATCCGGAAACCCGCATGTTTTATCATCAATCGCAACAAACCATTTCGTTTTACTATAATGGAAGGGTTAGAGTATTACCGCGCAGCCAGCAAGTTCTCGATCACCTGCAGCAATTATGCACGAACCGTGAATGGTCGGTCTCACTAATCAGTGAATGCCTCGAAATCGAAACTATGGAGGCCTTGCTGATCGAGCTTGCAACGAACCATGCGATCATACCGATTAACGATTAAATTCAACGATTTATGAGTGAAACCTCAAGTATATTATTAGAAGGGCGTCAAGACTGCCAGGAAGCGGCGAAAACTCTTATCCTCGGATCTGTTGGGCGGGTATACATTGTCACCCAGCGACTTGAATCCGAACTCTACAATGACGCGGAGATTTACGATCACCTGTCGCACCTGGCCGTCAACAACCGTCATGCCGATATCCGCATCATCACCCATGATACGCGCGTGGCGGCAAACCAGGGCCATTACCTGATTCAACTGGCACAAAAGTTACCCACGTTTGCGCAGATTCGCGCCACGGTGACCCAGGAACACCGCAACTTCAGGGAAAGCTGGCTGATTGCCGATGACAGCGCCTACATGCGCATTCGTAATCCCGAACGTTTTGAAGGTTACTACGAAATTGACAACAAGCTTGAATGCAGGTCCTACTGCGATGATTTCCTGGACATGTGGGAAGCCTGTGACCAGGACCAGAACACTCGACGCCTCAATCTCTAAACCGCGTCTTCAGGCAAATCAGGGGATATACCTTTCTCAGCCAGCCACGCACGGTTGAACAGGCTTGATCGGTACTTGCCACCACCGTCACAAAGCACGGTCACAACGGTGTGTCCCGGGCCGAGTCTGTGGGCAACTTCAATTGCACCGCTAACATTGATCCCTGTACTCGAACCAAAAAACCAGCCCTCTTCGCGCAGCAATCGATAAACCATGCTGACCGCGTCCTGGTCGGATATCTGCAGCGCCCAATCGATCTCAGCTCCGGCCAGGTTATCCGTGATTCGACTATTACCTATGCCCTCGGTAATGGAGGTGCCGTCGCTCATGGTCGTGTTCCCGGTTGTGATGAAGTTATAGAGCGCGCTACCGATACAGTCGAGCAGCACCAGCTGGATCTCCCCCCTCTTTCGTTTTAGATACTTTGACACCCCCGCGATGGTGCCGCCGGTGCCGACCGCGCAGACGAAAGCATCCACCCTGCCCTCGGTCTGTTCCCATATTTCGGGTCCGGTCGACTCGTAATGGGCGAGCCGGTTCGCGGTATTGTCAAACTGGTTTATCCACACCGCCGAGTCGAGTGACTCGGCGTAACGCTGGGCCTGCTTCTGGTAATTCATATCGTTCGTATAAGGCACAGTCGGGACGACCCGCACTTCGGCACCCAGCGTTTCCAGGATATCGACTTTTTCCCGCGACTGGTTATCAGGCATGTAGATAACGATGGGGTACCCGCGAGCATTGCAGACATGGGCCAGGCCGATACCGGTATTGCCGGCCGTGCCTTCGACTATTGTAGTGCCGGGCCGTATTGTGCCAACGCGTTCGGCTTCACGAATCATCCACCAGGCGGCACGATCCTTGACCGAACCACCAGGATTCATGAATTCTGCCTTGCCCAGAATCTCGCAACCGGTCACTTCCGAGGCGGCCTGTAAACGAATAAGCGGCGTATTACCTATCGCTTCGACAAAGCCGTTACGCACACCCATGAGCTATCCCGTTCCTTCACAGTAAAGGCAGCATAACCATTTATGGTTTGCCTGCCCAGTTGCCGTACGCTTAATACTCGACCGGGGTTGACATGGGTAGTGGCAAGCCGAGCCCCAATAGCACCCGGCGCAGGCGATCAGGATAGTCGGTAATAATGCCATCGACTCCCATTTCGATAAGTTCACGCATGCGACTGGTTTCATTCACGGTCCAGACGATTACCGACAAACCGAGCTCATGCGCAAGTTGTATGGCATCGCTGTCGACCTCCTTGTGATAGGAAGACCAGATGTCACCTCCGGCAGCCTTGATAGCCCGGGCTGCACTTCCCTCGAAATCATCCACGTCCAGCCCGTTTAACCATGGCGATGGCCCCGGAATGCCGGTTTGCAAATTACTCAACCAGCGCTGGTTGACGGTCAGGTAAGCGGTTGTAACTTCAGGCGCTAAATCCTGGACTTCCTGCAACGCACGCCAGTCAAAGGATTGCAGCATAACCCGGCCTTCCATTTTGTAAGCGCGCAGCACATCGATAACGGCTCGAGCAAACTTTTTCGGCGGCCATGTCAGACCCGGTCTTTCGGGATTAATTTTTATCTCGATATTAAATTGCACCGCCTGGTTGCCGGACCTGTCAACCAGGTCAAATACCTCGGCCAATGTCGGTACCGATGTGCCATCGACGGCTTGCTGCCTGGGATAACGCTGTGCGTACTTGCTACCTGGATTGAGGCGCCCGACATCGTAGGTTTTGACCCTGGCCAATGTCATCGAATGAATACTGGCGCTACTTTGCTGCAACCATTCTCCATTGGCGTTTCGTGTAAGCTCCGGCTCGAACCGTGGATTATGTATAACCACGACTTCTGAATCCCCGGTGAGTGCGAGATCCAGCTCCAGGGTAGTCACACCGATAGCAAGCGCTTTGGCAAATCCGGGAAGGGTATTCTCCGGCATCAATCCGCGCGTACCCCTGTGGCCTTGCAGGTCAAAACCCTGGGCGACGCTCGCTAATCCTATTAAACCGGTAACGAAACCGCCTTTTACAACTCTTGCCAACCAATTTCCTTCTCGAATTAACACCATTCGGCCCGGCATCACTAGTTATTGTCTTCAGCCAACTGCGCCGCAAATGCCCTGACCTCGTTCAGGTCCGAACTGCGTCGCATCGGCGGCAAACTATCCAGCATTCCCTTGCCATAAGATTTCGTGTTGAGGCGGTTATCGCATAGTGCCACGATACCGCGATCACCGACGTCGCGAATCAGCCGGCCCACGCCCTGGCGCAGACTGATGGTAGCCTCGGGAATCTGTACTTCGAAGAAAGCATTTCCACCCTTCTGATTGACCTGCTGTATTCGTTTCCGATACACGGGATCGTTGGGAGATTTGAATGGCAGTTTGTCGATAATCACGCAACGCAGTTGGTCACCCTTGACATCGACCCCTTCCCAGAAACTGTTGGTCCCCAGCAATACTGGATTTTCGATCCTGATGAACTGTTGCAATAATTCGTTACGTTGCAGCTCCCCCTGTACCAGTAGCGGATAGGCGACATGGGATCGCAGGTAATCTGCGGTCCAGGTTAACATGCGGTAACTGGTAAACAGGATAAAACAGCGCCCCTCGGTGGCATCTATAAGCGCACGACATAACTCGCCGAATATCGCTGCGTAACGATCATCGGAGGGATCGGGCAAATGCGTCGGCAGGTACAGCATCGCCTGTTGCGGGTAATCGAAAGGACTGTCAAAACTGACGCTGTCAAATCCGTCCAGTCCCAGGCGATTGGAGTAAAATTGAAAAGACTTCTGCGAGCTCAGCGTGGCAGAAGTAAAAATCACTGACCTGAACGCAGCCGTATCGAGTTGCTGGCGAAACTCGGTTGCCACCTCCAGCGGTGATTGCACCAGCCGAAAACTGCGCTCGTTTATTTCATACCAGCTGATCCGGTTATCGGTCGGTTCAAGAAAACTGGCCAGTTCAAGTTTGAGCGTTTGTAATCGACGATGACACATGGCGAGCTCCTTGCCGCGACTGATCATCGGCTCGAGTTCATCATCGAGTGCTTCGATCGACTGTCGCATCGCTGTTACTGCCTCACCAATCGCTGGCGCATTCTGGATTCGCTCCCATTCCCCTTTTTGCGAAAATGGGCGCAGGGCCAGCCTTAAATCAGCGGCTGTTTTGTTCAGGCCATCGCTACGCTTCTTTAGTACTTTTGATTCTGCTGCCTCGGCTACTTCGGCCTCCGTGATATCCCGGCAAAGGTAATCGATCTGCCGCATCGTGATTTGCTGCCCGTAAAAATTCCCGGCGATATCCGGAAGTTGATGTGCTTCATCGAATATGAGCACATCGGCATCGGGCAATAACTCACCGAAGCCATCCTCCTTCAGTGCCAGGTCGGAAAAATACAAATGATGATTAATGACCAGTATGTCCGCATCCATTGCTCGTTTGCGTGCCTTCAATACAAAACATCGATCAATTTCAGGACATTCGCCGCCAAGACAGTTATCCGCGTTCGAAGTCGCGTAATACCAGAGGCTGTCATTTTCGGGGATATCGGCGAATTCTCCGATATCGCCACTGTCGCTGAGTTCTGCCCAGGCATCGATTGCACGAAATATCGCGGCCATTTCGCGGCTTTTAAAGCGATCCTCGGCACGATATTTCTTTAACCGGTGTGGGCAGCAGTAATTACTGCGGCCTTTCAACAGGGCGACCTTCCTGGCGCTAACGATGGCTTTACGGATTAACGGAATATCCTTTTGAAACAGCTGATCCTGCAGGTTACGGGTTCCGGTTGAAATCACTACTTTGGCATCGCTTAAAAAAGCAGGCACCAGGTAGGCAAAGGATTTGCCGATGCCGGTACTGGCTTCAATTATTCGTGACTCGCCGAGTGCGATGGCTTGATCGATAAGCTCGGCCATACCGAGCTGACTCGAGCGTGGTTGAAAATCGCTGATAGTTTCACCGATGATGCCACCCTTGCCGAGCACCGATCCCACGTTCAGTTCAGCTGCAAGTTCCCCCATACCTAGTGCTCTTTCAACACTAGTACTCCTTCAATGAGATATCTTAGGATGCAGCCAGTCAGGAAGCGGTTAGCTGCTAGGCGTGCGACTGCAGGACTAGCCGAAGCTAGTTCAAAGGAGCACAACAACGCAGATAACCGCTTCCTGACCGGCCCGAAGGGAGCGCCCCAAATGGGCCAATGCTGCGTTGCAGTCCTAGTAAAGGGCACATGCCATTCCCTGCGGACTGCGCCTTGCCTTGGCCCATTTGGGACGCTCTGCATCTTAAGATATCTCATTGAAGGAGTACTAACCTTGCTGGCACTTTGGCTTGAGCCTGTTGTTTGCAGAAACCAGGGCATCATCGAAGACGCCGTAACTGTCCGAACGCTCGATCATGGCCAGGCAACGGTCATACTGCGCATCGCGCCAATAGGTTTGTGCCAGGTAGTGCCAGCTCCAGGCATTGCGAGGCTGTATCTTGATCGCGCGTTGCAGGTAGTCAATAGCCAATTGAAACTGCTCCTCACCGAGCGCGGCGAGGGCCTGGTTCTGCAGTTCGGTAACCGGCCGGGCCTCGGCCATGCTGACTTCAATATCGTCCTGGTAACGGTTACTCGGTATCTCGGAGACGGTACAGGCACCGACAATTAGCACTAATGAAAGTGTTGTAACACGATAAAACAAACGTAGAAGGGATGTTACTGACATCGGGATCGTGTTGTCGGAATCCGATCTTTGGGAAATGGTAACAATACACTAATTGCACAGGATTGTTGGGTAATTCCGCCGTTGGCCGGATTGATATGACGCCAATCGAGACTCTCGTCCCGGCTTATCTTGAATGATTGGAATCCCTGCAGCTCCATGATGTCCGACCACAGTTTCAATGCGCCGGACGAACCGGTCAGGTTTATCGGGCTGTTGTCGTCCCGGCCCAGCCACACTACCGACAGCAGGCGGTTCGAAAATCCGGCAAACCACGAATCACGAGCCTCGTTGGTAGTACCGGTCTTGCCAGCCAGCGTCTGCTCGGGAAATCGTTCTGCCAGGTAGCTGGCAGTGCCGCTCTCGGTGACCCCAATCATGGCACGCTGTACCTGGATCATGCCCGCCTGGTCAAACAGCTTGTGTGATTCCAGCGGCACCCGCTCCAGGGTCTGATTTTCCTGGTCAGTGACACTGCGTATCGTCGTCAACGGTGTGAAGTAGCCATTGTTGGCGATGACCTGGTACATCTGGGCTACTTCGTAAGCCGACATCGACGTGGTGCCGAGTAACATCGACGGATAAACCACGTCGTGTTTTAGCAGGTTGATCCTGGCCAGGTTATCAGCCAGCTTCTCGAGGCCACCTGCCACGCCAAGCTGGACGAAAGGCAGGTTGTAAGATCGTATAAATGCTTCGTAAAGGCTCATTTCGCCATGCAGTTCGCGGTCAAAATTGCGCGGTTCCCAGATATTCCCATTCGACTGTTGAATACGGATTGGCTCATCCCTGACCTTGCTCGCAAGCGTTAATCCATCGTTTAACAGGCTATAAAGCAGTAACGGTTTGATCAACGACCCAATCGGACGTTGCGCCATAAGCGCGCGGTTAAATCCCGGAAAATCAGTTACTCGATCACCGATCAAGGCCTGGATATCGCCATTAAGGTAGTCGGCAATAACGACCGAAGCCTGCAGCTCGGGTTGATCGAAACGGCCAAGCCCGCGCGCCAGGCCACGCTCCAGGTTACGCTGCAGCAACGGGTCGAAAGCGGTAAACACGCGCAAACCGCGACGCGATAATTCAGCGCTGGAATAACTCGTCTGCAGCTGACGTTTAACCAGGTCGAGGTAGGCTGGAAAGGGATTGACCCCCGGCAGGCGTCCGACAATGCCAAGCGGCGCGGCTACAGCGCCTGCATATTCCACCTGCTCGAGCAATTCCTGCTTGAGCATAATCTTGAGCACGAGGTTACGTCGAGACAGGGCGTTTTCAGGTGAAGTGAAGGGGTTGTAAAGAGAAGGACCCTTAACCATTCCAACCAGCAAGGCCAGGTGTTGCGCTTCCAGGCTATCGACGCTGCGACGGAATAACATGCGACTGGCCTGCGCGAAACCGTGTATGGCAATGCGCTTTTGCTGCAGCAGGAATACCTCGTTGATGTAAGCGGTAATAATCGCCTGCTTGCTGAAACGCAGCTCCAGTATCAGGGCCATGAAAGCCTCGTTAATCTTGCGTAATATCGTTTTTTCCGGGGTTAAAAACAGGTTCTTGGCCAACTGCTGGGTAATCGTGCTGCCACCCTGTACCGCCCTGCCCGCCTTCAAATTCACCAGCATTGCCCGCATGATGGCCATTGGACTCAAACCCCAGTGCTCAAAGAACTCGCGATCTTCAACCGCAATAAGCGCCTGGATAAGGCGTTGCGGAACCTCGTCTTCGGTCAGCAGTAATCGGTCCTCGTCATTGTCCGGGTAGTAACTGCCCAGAATGACCGGAGGCAGGCGGAATATTTCCAGGTCGTCACTGCTTTTAGAGTCGGTCAGCGCCGCAATCCGGCCCTGGTCGAAAAATGCCTGCACCAACCTCGAACCCTGAAACCGGCTGCCGAATTCAAATGGGCGGGTATTCAGTTCGAGCGACGCTCCCAGCAATCGATATTGTCCGGGCAGCGGTTCAGATTCAACGGCGAGGTAACTTGATAGCTCCAGTTCATAAATCAGCTGGTCCCGCGTGAGTGCCAGGCCGGGATAAAGTTCCAGCGCCCTGGCAAAGACCCGTGATGGCAATGCCCAGGTATCATCTTCAAAACGGCCGTTGATAAGGTGATTCAGGTATCCGAGGTATATCGCAAACGCCGCAACCAGAACCAGTGCCACAATCGAGAAGTACTTTCTCTTATGCGAGGGCCTGGTGGATTTTGACTTTTTGCGTTTTGACTTAGGTGGCATCGCCGTGCCGCTTCAGCTGCGCGATTATCCTTGTTTCCGCTTGGCCTTGACCGCATCGGCAAGTTCGTGCAGCAATTTCTCTGAATCTTCCCATCCAATACAGGCATCGGTAATACTTTGGCCATAAGTCAGTTTAGCGCCCTCCGCAAAATCCTGCCGTCCTTCGACCAGATGCGATTCAATCATCAGGCCAAAGATATTGTCCTGACCGGTTTTGATTTGATGGATGATGTCACGGCAGACTTCGACCTGCTTGTGAAACTGTTTTTGACTATTGGCATGGCTGGTATCGATCATCAGGCGGGGATTCAGCCCGGATGCTTCAAGCCTCGCAGTCACACCGGCCACGCTGACGCGATCATAATTGGGGCGGTCACTGCCACCACGCAAAATAACATGGGTGTAGTCATTGCCGGCGGTGGTGAAAATAGCCGAATGTCCTTGCAGTGTAATCGAGATGAAATGGTGTGAGCCCTGGGCGGCGCCCATCGCGTCTATTGCAACCTGTACGCCGCCGTCAGTGCCATTTTTAAATCCCACCGGGCAGGAAAGACCCGAGGCCAGTTCACGGTGTCCCTGGCTTTCGGTTGTGCGTGCACCGATAGCGCCCCAGCAGACCAGGTCGGAAATGTATTGCGGACTGATCAGGTCAAGGTACTCGTGCCCCGCGGGCACACCTTTATCAGCGAGGCTCAGCAACAGTTCACGTGCCTTGCGTACGCCCTTGTTGATATGGAAACTTCCGTCCAGGTCGGGATCATTAATCAGGCCTTTCCAGCCGACCGTGGTACGGGGTTTTTCAAAATAAACCCGCATGACGATAATCAGTTCGCCCTTGAGTTCATCCATCAGCTTGCGCAAACGATCGGCATATTCATGCGCCGCATCGGTATCGTGAATCGAGCAGGGGCCGATAATGACCACCAGGCGATCGTCCTTACCGTCCAGCACGTCGTAAATTTGTTGACGCGTTTCGGCAACCGTGTTCGCGGCCTGTTCCGACAAGGGCAGTTCCTGCATCAGCGCCTCCGGAGTCTGAATTTCCTTGGTGCCGATGATGCGCAGGTCTTTGGTTTGAGGCATGGTCATGTTGGTGTCTTTCCGATGCAGCTATCTATTTGAAAAAAGGCGGTATTCTTAACTATTGAAGGCTCAATTGCCAGTAGTAAATGATTTCAGCAAGGTCCTGGTCTGCTTTGCCCTGAGGCGTGGACCGAACTGGGTAACAATCTTTGCCGATGCCAATGACGCCAGGTCCCCTGACTGGTGAAAACTCATACCCTCGGATAACCCGTATAGAAAAGCACCGGCAAACATGTCACCTGCACCCAGCGTATCAACAGCCTGCACCGGTTTAGGCTGGATTTCGATTAACGCGACACCGTCGAACAGCAGGGCCCCGTCCTTGCCCCGTGTAATCGCGAAACTGCGCGATATTTTCTTGAACAGCTGCACGGCTTCATCGAGATTATCGGTTCCGGCCAACTCCATGGCTTCGTCCTCGTTGGCAAACAGCAGGTCGACTCGATCACCGATCATGGCCTCGATCGATTCGCGAAAAAACTTGACCATGTTGGGGTCCGAGAGCGTCAACGAGGTTTTTATCTCATGGGATTCGGCGATTCGGCGTGCTTCAATGGCAGCATCCCGGGTACTATCGTCACTCGCCAGGTATCCCTCGATATAGATATATTCGGACATTTTAATCGCCTCGGTGTCGATGTCGTCTGTATCGAGTTCGGCACTCACCCCGAGGAAAGTATTCATGGTGCGGTCGGCGTCAGGGGTGACAAACACCAGGCATTTGCCGGTAATGCCCGGCGGTAGTGGCTTGAAATCGAGATTCGAATTGACACCCGAATCATGCAGATCCCGGGCAAATACCTGCCCGGTCATATCATTTGATACGCGGCAGTCGAGATGGGTTCTGGCACCCATTTGCGCGAGCGCAATAATCGTGTTTGCCGCTGAACCCCCGCAGGCCATGCTTTCGTGCGATTCACCGAGTTGGGCTATCAGGCTGTTCTGACGTTGTTCATCGATAAGCGTCATGACACCCTTATCAATATTCAGCTCCTGAAGTTTGTGGGCTGTGGCGTGATACTCGATATCGACCAGTGCATTGCCAATCGCGTATACATCAAATTTTTTCATAAATGTCCTTCAATCAGTAGTTTATTCTGGGCAGTTTACCCGTCTTGTCAGCTTGCTAGGATAATCTTTTGATTACTCGGTGAAAACAAAATTAATCCCGAGATATTCACCATTTATCCTTTTCAAAGTTCGAAAAAACGTCTATATATATAGTTCGTTACTTGTCAAAACGGGGGTCTTGATAATGTATCGCATTGAAACTACCGACCCAATTACCGGAAAAACAGTGGAGCATTTAGTCGACATGCCGTACGTCATTGAAAACGATAATGACGACAGCCTGGTAATTTATTTTGAGTCTGAAATTAACCGCGATTTGTATTTGCAAAACCCAGCCGAACACAGGCTTCAGCACTATAAAAAGTATAACGGAAACTGAGCTTGTTCAGCTTGAAAAAAACCACCCTCTCGGTGGTTTTTTTTAAATCTCGTAAATAGTTAAATTCAATTAATTACATAAACAAAATTAACTTCATTTATACAACAGAATTGCTACTATGCCCCCCCGAAACGTTAAATAACTCAACTGGAGGCATCATGTCCCTGAAAGGATCTAAAACCGAACAAAACTTGAAAGACGCTTTTGCTGGTGAATCACAGGCTAATCGCCGTTACCTGTATTTTGCCGCCAAAGCCGACGTTGAAGGCTTCAACGATGTCTCAGCGGTGTTTCGTTCTACTGCTGAGGGTGAAACCGGCCATGCGCACGGACACCTCGAGTACCTCGAGGAAGTTGGCGACCCTGCAACCGGTCTGCCCATTGGCAGCACCGAGGACAACCTGAAGGCTTCGATTGCCGGTGAGACCCACGAATACACCGACATGTATCCAGGTATGGCTAAATCTGCTCGCGACGAAGGTTTTGACGAAATCGCCGACTGGTTTGAAACGCTGGCAAAAGCAGAGCGTTCGCACGCTAATCGCTTTCAGAAAGCACTCGATAACCTCGACGCTTAATCCTTCTCGGAATCCGGATCCTTCGGGGTCCGGATTTCATTCAAGGAAACATAAATGGCAACTGAATCTCGCGAGGGTAGCCTAGAGGCGCCTACCCGACATCCACTCGGCCAAAATCAACCCGGCTTTTACGACGCCGGAGCACTCTTTGAAGAGCTTGAGCGTGTCTACGATATTTGCCACGGCTGTCGCCGCTGTGTCAGCCTGTGCAACGCATTCCCGACTCTGTTCGACCTGGTCGACGAATCCGAGACATTCGAGGTCGACGGCGTCGATAAGGCAGATTACTGGAAAGTTGTCGACCAGTGCTATCTCTGCGACCTCTGCTATCTGACCAAGTGCCCTTATGTTCCGCCCCATGAGTGGAACGTTGACTTTCCGCACCTGATGTTGCGCGCTAAGGCAATCGGTTACAAACAGGGCCGAGCTAAACTACGCGACAAGCTGGTCACTTCCACCGATCGCATCGGCAGCCTTGCCAGCATCCCGATCGTGGTCAGCGTAGTTAACGCCGTTAACAATAATGAACACACCCGCGCTCTACTGGAGTCTTCACTCGGAATAGCGGCCGAGGCACGTTTGCCAAAATATCACAGTAAAACCTTGAGCAAGCGCACCTCCAGTCACAAACCCGCCGATGTCGAAATCCAGGCCACCGATAAAACCCGCGGCAAGGTCGCTATCTTCGCTACCTGTTACGGCGAGTATAACGAACCCCTGCTGGGCGAAGACCTGCTTGCCGTTTTCGAACATAACGGCATCCCCACCATGGTGGTAAAGAATACGGTTTGCTGCGGTATGCCAAAACTGGAGCTGGGCGATCTTGACGCGGTCGAAAGTTTAAAAAATCACAATATACCGCTGCTGGCCAGGCTGGTTAACGAGGGCTGGGATATTATTTCACCGGTTCCCTCCTGCACCCTGCAGTTCAAACAGGAATTGCCGCTGATGTTCCCCGAAGATGCAGCAGTGTCAAAGGTACAGGCAGCTTTTTTCGATCCCTTCGAATACCTGGCGTTGCGTAACAAGGCAGGATTGCTAAACACCGAATTCAAAAACAGTATCGGCAAGATCAGTTATCACGTCGCCTGCCATCAACGAGTGCAGCGTATTGGCATGAAAACGCGCGATATACTGGGATTAATTCCCGATACCGAGATTGACACGATCGAACGCTGCTCGGGACATGATGGTACCTATGCAATAAAGCAGGAATTTCACCAGGCGTCGATGAAGATCGCCAAACCCGTGGTCAATCGCGTGCAAAAAGCGGAGCCTGACGCATACGCCAGTGATTGTCCCATGGCCGGTCACCAGATCTCAGCAGGGCTCGATGATGGTAGCAACACTGAACACCCTATCAGCCTGTTACGACAGGCTTACGGAATATAATGATGGAAATGACTATGAGTAATCCTATCACTCGCGACGATTTAATGAGCCTGGAGCAGTATGCCGAAAAACGCGGCGAGTTCCGCCAACAGGTCTTGCTTCACAAGAAACACCGCCAGGTAGCACTCGGCCCAAATGCCACCCTCTATTTTGAAGACCGCCTCACCTTGCTCTACCAGATCCAGGAAATGCTGCGCATCGAGAAAGTGTTTGAAGCCGATGGTATCAACGAGGAACTGGAAGCCTATAATCCGCTGGTTCCAAGCGGCAGCAATTTCAAGGCCACATTCATGATCGAGTATCCCGACCCGGTTATCCGCGCGGCACAACTCGAAAAGCTGCTGGGTATAGAAGACCTCCTCTGGATGCAGGTCGGAGACCACGACAAAATCTGGTCTATCGCGGACGAGGATCTAGAGAGAGCCACCGACACCAAGACTTCCGCTGTGCACTTTGTGCGCTTCGAAATTAGTGATGAAATGGCACAGGAATTAAAAGCAGGTGCGAAATGGAACATCGGAGTTCAACATCCAGTCTACAGTTATGACCTGGATATTGTGGATGAAACCAGGGCCTCGTTACTAAACGACCTCGACTAGAGACTCCTTATCAAGGTGGCGAAATTTACCCGGTAACCAGGCGCTTCAACTCTTTGTGCTTTTTTTGGCGGGATCAAACAACACCAGGCGCGGCTTCTTGTTAGAGGTTAGATGCTTGATATTGTCAACCGTGACCGGTTTACAGTAGAAATACCCCTGCCCCATATCGCACTGCAGTTCGGATAACAGGGCATCCTGTTCGGATGTCTCCACGCCTTCAGCGATTGTCATCAAATCCAGGCCATGCGCCATCGTAATGATTGCTTCAACCAGGCGCCGATGACTTTCGCTTGCACCGATATCATGAATAAAGGAGCGGTCGATTTTCAGAGTATTGACCGGGAATTCTCTGAGGTAACTTAGCGCCGAGTAGCCGGTGCCAAAGTCGTCGACTGCCAGCCTGATTCCCATGCCGCGGAACTCGGCCAGCACATCCTTGATTCGTATATCTTCATCCATCAGCAACGACTCGGTAATTTCGAGCAACAGTTTGTCGGCCGGAAAGCCTGTCTCCTGAAGAATTTGCTGCATTTGCTTTTTATCGAATCCACCCTTGAACTGACGCATCGATATATTCACGGCAAGATAAAAACCGGGATGCAGGTCCTGGTCTAGCCAGGCCAAACCCTCGATACAGGCACGACGCAATACCCACAGCCCAATTTCTTCAATCAGGCCGGTTTCCTCGGCCACGGGAATAAATTCTGCCGGTAATATCAGACCTCTTTTAGGGTGTTGCCAGCGCAGTAAGGCTTCAACTCCTATCAGGGAGTGCTTGCTGAGTTCATATATCGGTTGAAAATATACCTCGAGTTCGTCCTGCGCCAGGGCCCTGCGCATGTCCTTGTCGAGTTCCAGAAAATGCCTTGCCCGATCGGTCATCTGCGAGGTGAAAAAACGAAACGTATTACGCCCCTGGTCCTTGGCCTCGTACATCGCCATATCGGCGTTTTTCAACAGTGTATTTGCATCCTCGCCATCATCCGGAGATATCGTTATGCCGATACTGGCGCTGGAGTAAACCTCGTGACCATACAGCATGAAGGGCTCCGCCAGGCTCGCAAGGATGTTTTTCGCAATGATAGAAGCATGTATCTCATCCGTCATATCGGGCAGCAACACGGTAAATTCATCCCCTCCGAGTCGTGATACCACATCGGTTTCACGAATCACCTCGCTGATCCTGATCGCGACCTGCTTGATCAGTTCGTCACCGAAATCGTGACCGAGCGTATCGTTAATGGTTTTGAAGCGATCGAGATCGATAAACATCAACGCGGTATGACCCGGGTTGCGTCGGCTGCGGGATACCGCTTCGCTCAGGTGCTCAATGAAATTCAGGCGATTGGGTAAATCGGTTAAGGAATCATAATTGGCCCGGTAGCGGATCTGCTCCTCGCTGTCTTTCAAGGCAAGCACGCTCTTTTGCAGTCGGAACCCCAGCATTACCAGTCCCACCGTCATTATCGTCAGGACCGCGAGAGTTAAGATCATAATATTTCGAAAACCGTCTATCCTGTCAGCCTGCGTAGTCAGCACATCAATTGCTGTTTTACCGACCTGTAACAGTAATATCTCGGCTTCCGCATGTGCTTCCTTGGCTCGCGTCTCTGCAATCTTCAGAGTCTGGGCAGAGGTCGGCTCAAAATTATAAAGACCTTCGGTCAACCAGATATTGATATCGAAGATGGCCGGATTAAGCTTGGCATGGATCGCCGACGCGCCCAGCACATCGTTAAATCGGTAGCTCTCCCTGATTACCTCGAGATGCTGTTGCATCTCGTCGATCTGCCTGAGCACGATGCTGAAGTTTCCGGGCGCCTGATTATTGCGCGCTATGCCAATGCTCTGTACCAGTGAGCTCATATCGCTGACGAGTACCCGGATATCGCGTTCCTGTTTTGACAGGGTTATCGGCAGAGCCTCCTCTATTTCGGAGAGTGTTCTTTCGACGTAGAAAATGACACTGGAGGTGCCGACCAGAAGCAGCAATACCAGCGTGAAGGGTATTGCCGGACGCATTAGCAGTTTATTGATTAAAGCTCTCATTAACCAACACCTGGCAGCACAATTATTATGGTGTCCCTTGTCAAAACTGAATTATTCCGTCGACATGCCGATTTCTTCGTAAAACCGCCTGGCCCCGGGGTGCAGCGGCACCGCGATACCATCCATTGCCGACTCGAGGGTAATATACCTGCCCTTGGCATGGCCGCTATCGAGCAATTTCCGGGAATTCTGATTCCACAATGTCTTGGTTATCTGGTAAATCATTTCTTCTTCCATGGTTGAGGCGACCAGCCACTGGGCACCGACACTCACCGTCTCGATCCGTGAAACACCTGAATATACCCCAGACGGAATGTCAGCTCGAGAGAAAAAACGATGCTGGGAGACCAGCCGATCCGCTTCGGGACCATTTATGGGAATTAAGGCTATACCGGTATCTTGCGCCAGTTCTTCCACCGCACGGGATGGATAACCGGCCACAATAAAAAATGCGTCCAGCTTGTTGTTCTTGATTCTCCTGGCAGCCAGGTCCGGTTTGGTATATTCAACCCGAATGTCGTTCTTGGAGATGCCGTATGCGCTCAACACAAGCTCGGCGTCAATCAGCGTACCTGAACCGGGCTCATCGAGCGAAACACGTTTGCCGAGCAGGTCACGGACGCTGCGAATACCGGCATCCTTGCGTGTCACTATGTGAATACTCTCGGGGTATAAATTAGCAATGGCGCGGAGCTGTCGAAAGGGTCTTTCGCCTTTAAAAGTTCCGGTTCCAGTATAGGCCCAGTACGCGATATCCGATTGTACGAATCCTGATTCGAGGTTACCTATCTCCATACCCCTGACATTCGACACCGAACCATTTGCCGACTGGGCGATAACCACGAGACCCGGTGGGCCGCAGCTCCCACCCTGATCGCAGGGCCGCGAACCGGGAGGATTGCTGACCGCACTGGCAATCATTCCGCCAATCGGGTAGTAGGTCCCCGCGATACCGCCGGTACCAATTCGGAAAAATTGCAGTTCGCCTGCCTGGCCTGAAAAAATAGTACTGACGAAAAAGAGAATCAGGCCCAGTGACACGGGTATTACACGCATAATGTCTCATCAATTGCCGTTACACACCACCCCTAAGGATAGGTCATAACCGTCAATATTCTGGCTTTTTAATCGAAAGTGTGATCCTCGATGCTCCGAGGCTGGAAGGACCTGTATTTTTCTCTGATCGGCCAAGAAATCGTTAGCTGTAACAGGCTTAAAAGTGCCTGAAACAATTCAATTTATACGTTGTAAACTGGCTGTACACCAGGGGACTCGCGCGAAATCGGGGCCTTATAAACCCGGTAACGGCCGCTTGATTTCCTGACCTGGCTTGTACCAACCCAGCCGCTTGTGCAACGCAACCACTTCCCCGACCAGGATAAGGGTCGGTGCACGTACCTCGTTTTCTGCAATGATGCCTGGCAGGCTGTCGAGATCACCGACGAACACGCGTTGTTCGCTAGTTGTGCCCTTTTCTACCAGGGCCGCAGGAGTAGTGGCGGCACGCCCGTGTGCTTTCATCGAGCTGCAGATTCGCTCGATGTTCTCGAGTCCCATGTAAAACACAACGGTCTGGTTGGCGTGGCTCAGCATTTCCCAGTTAAGGTCTTCACCACCTTCGCGACGATGACCGGTTACGAATATGCAGGCCTGCGAATGATCACGATGGGTTAACGGAATACCGGCATAGCTGGCGCAGCCCGAAGCGGCGGTGATACCTGGCACCACCTGGAACTCGATATTTTCATCGATCAATTCGGCAAGTTCTTCGCCACCACGGCCAAAAATGAATGGATCGCCGCCCTTCAAGCGCAACACGCGCTTACCTTCTTTTGCGAGGCGTACCAGTAGCTGGTTTATGCTTTCCTGGGGAATCGCATGATCAGAACTTGCCTTACCGGCATAAATTTTCTCCGCGTCACGACGCACCATGTCCAGGATCGGGGGAGATACCAGGCGGTTCGGCCTTTTGCATCAAGCGCAAAGCCTTGAACGTAATCAGGTCCGGATCACCCGGGCCGGCGCCCACCAGGTAAACCTCCCCTTTCACGGTGCCGACATTAAATTCCTGCAACTGCTCACGCAACAAAACACGGGCGTCTTCACTTCTACCGGAAAAGATCAGTTCGGAAACCTGTCCCTCGAGAATCGACTCCCAGAAACGTCGGCGTGAATCGACATCGGGTAAACTCGCCTTGACTTCATCCCGGTATTCCTCGGCTAACCTGGCAAGCTCACCATAGGCACCAGGAATACAACTCTCGAGCTTGGAACGCAACATGCGCGCCAACACCGGCGATACCCCACCCGTGGAGATAGCAATCTGGACCGGATCGCGATCGATCATCGACGGCATGATAAAGCTGCAAAGATTGGGATTATCGACAACGTTGACCGGGATATTTCGGGCCTGCGCGAGCCGGGATATTTCACCATTGACTGTCTCATCATCGGTCGCCGCAATAACACAGATGACGTCCTCGAGGTCGGCTTCTACAAATGCTCGCTGCTCGATCTCCAGTGATTGTGTTGCCGCCAGTTCGCGCAGCCGATCGCCTACCTCGATGGTGACTACCCGCACCCTGCCTTCTGCCTTTAACAGCAGCTCCGCCTTGCGCGCGGCAATCGAACCGCCACCAACTACGAGGCAGCTTTTGTCCGAGATATTGTAAAAAACAGGTAAAAAATTCATCGGCTGTCTAATCCTTAGATCAGATTATAAGCTGACGGTATCGATCGTGGCATCTTCACAATGGGGGATAAAAAAAGCCCGCAAAGGCGGGCTATTTCGTAAACTTGAAGCGAGTTATTGCTTCTTCGCGCGGTAATTGTCGATCGCGGCAGCAATCGCATCTTCAGCCAGCACCGAGCAATGAATCTTGACCGGTGGCAGCGCGAGCTCCTCGGCGATATGGGTATTCTTAATTTCAGCGGCCTCGTCCAGGCTCTTACCCTTTACCCATTCGGTAACCAGTGAACTTGACGCGATCGCCGAGCCACAACCATAGGTTTTGAACTTGGCATCTTCGATGATACCTGTATCGCTCACCTTAATCTGCAGCTTCATTACGTCACCACAGGCAGGAGCTCCTACCATGCCGGTTCCCACCGAGTCGTCATCTTCGAGAACGCCAACGTTGCGCGGATTTTCGTAATGATCGAGTACTTTTTCACTATAAGCCATTTTACACCTCTAAATGCAGCGCTTAATGCGCCACCCATTCAACAGAATTCAAATCTATACCGGCTTTGTACATATCCCAAAGTGGTGATAGATCACGTAATTTTTCTACCGCCGAGCGCACCAGCCCGATTGCATAATCGATTTCCTCGGCAGTAGTAAAGCGTCCGATGGTAAAACGGATCGAGCTATGCGCGAGTTCGTCGTTTCGGCCTAACGCGCGCAGCACGTAGGAAGGTTCTAGGCTTGCCGATGTGCAGGCCGAACCCGACGAAACCGCGAGATCGCGCAACGCCATGATCAGTGATTCACCTTCGACGAAATTAAAACTGATATTCAGGTTACCGGCGATTCGGTGCTCAAGATCACCGTTGACATAAACTTCTTCCATATCATTCAGGCCGTTGTAAAGCCGGTCGCGCAGCATGCGAATGCGTTCGTTTTCAGTTGCCATCTCTTCCTGTGCGATGCGGAAGGCTTCGCCCATACCGACGATCTGGTGCGTCGCCAGGGTACCCGAACGCATGCCACGCTCGTGACCGCCACCATGCATCTGCGCCTCGAGCCTCACGCGCGGTTTACGCCGCACGTAGAGCGCACCGATACCCTTGGGACCATAGGTCTTGTGTGCACAAAAAGACATCAGATCTACTTTCAAGTGTTGCAGGTCAATCTCGACCTTGCCGGTTGATTGCGCCGCATCAACGTGAAAGATAATACCGTGCTCGCGTGCGAATTCGCCGATCGCCTCGATATCCTGGATCACGCCAATTTCGTTATTAACGTGCATGACCGAAATCACGATGGTCTGATCGGTCGTCGCCGCCTTTAATTTCTCCAGGTCGAGCAGGCCGTTTTCTTCCGGGTCCATGTAAGTCACTTCAAAGCCTTCACGCTCGAGCTGACGACAGGTATCCAGTACCGCCTTGTGCTCGGTTTTCATGGTAATGATGTGATTACCTTTCTTTTTGTAAAAATGCGCAGCGCCCTTGATCGCAAGATTGTCCGCCTCGGTCGCACCGCTGGTCCAGACAATTTCACGCGGGTCAGCATTGACAAGATCGGCGACCTGCTGGCGCGCCAGGTCTACCGCCTCTTCCGCGACCCAGCCGAATTCATGGCTGCGGGATGCGGGATTGCCAAAGTTACCCTCGATGGTCAGACATTCCGACATTTTAGCCGCGACGCGCGGGTCAATCGGCGTGGTCGCGCTGTAATCAAGATAAATAGGTAATTTAATATCAGTCACTGCAAAATTCTCCAATCAGGCTAACGCTTCAGGACGATTGATGAATCGTCCGTACTGCAAGTCCTGTTTCTTCACCAGTTCACTTATATCTGGGCGGTTAACGTATTGATCAAGCTTGATACCGCTTAAAAAGCGATAAAGATTGCAGGAAAGCTCGAACCATAATTGATGTGTCAGGCACTTCTCACCCTGCGAGCAATTGCCCTTGCCACCGCACTTGGTCATATCGAGTTTTTCATCGACAGACTGGATGATGTCAGCGACCGATATCTGGTCTGCCGGTCGGGCCAGGCGATATCCACCACCCGGGCCTCTTACCCCTTCCACCAGGCCTCCTTTACGCAACTTGGCAAACAACTGCTCCAGGTAAGAAAGCGAGATTCCCTGGCATTGCGAGATGTCGGCCAGGGTTACCGGGCCTACTCTCTGATGCAGGGCAATATCCATCATTGCGGTCACGGCGTAACGGCCCTTGGTAGATAATCGCATAAAAGCTCATAATTCCTGACTAATTTAGTCAGGAATTATATCGATGACCGGGATCAGGTCAAGATGTATTTCGTGGGGTCTTTATAATTTTATTTTTCTGAAAATTTTTAATTATATAATGCATTATAAAACAACAGCTTAAAATGATTATTTAAAGCTATTTAGAATTCGTCTTCAAGTGCCGCATTGGATGGAAATAGTGCCCCTGGTGCAAACAGTAGCCGAGCCATTTATACAGAAACCGATTCATGCGCCACTTTTCTTCGATCATGTTGGCAACATAAAGCGGACCGCGTGTGCGCGAATGAAACTGCTGTACTTCCACGACATGCGCATCATGGTAGACCTTTAAATGCATGTCGGGCTCAAACAGTGGTTGCCCGCCTTCTTCAAATTGATAGGTCATGCGTAGCATCGTGGTGTACTTGCAACGTTCGCTAATCGAAAGGTAGAGGTCCTGGTGTCCCGGTACCGAGGAAATCATCTCGTCGGCAACACACAAATCCGGCGCGATATTACGCAAGCGGATATAGTTCTGTTCGTACAGTTCCATGAGTCCGGCAAAACTGCGCGCGTTGGCATCACGTCCTTTTCTGACCGGTGCAAAATCAAGCAACATTACGCTGCTCCATCTTGCGCAACAGGTAGCGCATCTGACGGTAAGACTGGATCGAATTAAAACGATCTGGATTCAATATCAGGGTCCTTGATTTCTGTTTGTTAACCAGCTTAAGAATAGCAAACCATCGAGTCTGGTAAACCTTGTTTTTACTGTAGAAATATGGTTGTCCGTCCTGTTCCAATTCAATTGTTTCGCCGTTTGAATCGAGGCGCAATTTTATAATCTCCTGTCGAATCAGGTACCTGGATTCAGTTACTGCCAGCAACAACACCAGGGCTAAACTGCTCAGTTTCAGCAGGCCCGGCTGCATATAAAAAATAATCGTAACAGCGACCAGTCCATGGATAACCAGTAGACAAACGAGTTGGGATTTAGAAGGCTGAATTTCGTAGTATTTTTGCAAGCGACATCCCTGTTAATCCTGTCCCGACTTGTGGCGTAAAAATTCAATAAAGCGAACCAGTTCGGGATCATTTTCTTCGCCGCGTCCAAGCAGCAGTTCATATAAATCCGGATCGGGCATTTCCAGTAATGCTTTAAAAATATCCTGGTCAATCGTTGAGGCAGATTCGTAATAATCCTCGAGATATCTGCTCATAACAACATCCAGCTCTTTCATGCCGCGACGGCATAACCAACGCAAGCGGGATAACTCCGACATTGTTACTTTAAATCTTGCGCTGAACCAGCAGCTTCTTCGTCTCTGCGATCGCCTGTGCCGGATTAAGGCCTTTAGGGCAAACCTTGGTGCAATTCATGATCGTGTGGCAGCGGTAAAGCTTGAACGGATCTTCCAGGTCATCGAGACGTTCGCCGGTGGCCTCGTCGCGGCTGTCAACAATCCATCGATACGCATTCAGTAACGCAGCGGGTCCAAGGTAACGGTCACTATTCCACCAGTAACTTGGGCAGGCGGTCGAGCAACAGGCACAGAGAATACATTCGTATAGGCCGTCGAGTTTTTCCCGGTCCTCTCTCGATTGCAGACGCTCACGATCCGGCGGTGTAGCCGTATCGGTCTTCATCCACGGCTCCACCGAGGCGTACTGGGCATAAAAATTGGTCAGGTCGGATACCAGGTCCTTGACCACCGGCTGGTGCGGCAGCGGGTAGACCTTGACATCACCCTTTATTGCCGAAATTGACTGGGTACAGGCCAGCGTATTGCCGCCGTCGATGTTCATCGAGCAGGATCCGCAGATACCCTCCCGGCAGGACCGGCGCAATGACAGCGTGGCATCCATTTCATCCTTGATTTTGAGTAATGCGTCCAGCACCATCGGCCCGCAGGTATCGAGATCGACTTCATAGGTGTCGGTGCGCGGATTTTCCCCGCTATGCGGATCATAACGATAGACCACGAAACGCTTGATATTGGTCGCACCGTCCGCAGCCTTGAACAGCTTGCCCTGCTTGATCACGGAATTGGCGGGTAAGGTAAATTCGGCCATCTTGCTTACTTCCTCACAACTTTAATAAACACGTTTCTTCGGCGGGATTACATCGCATTCATCACTCAGCGTGTACATGTGCACCGGGCGATAGTCGAAACTGACATTACCCTGGTTATCAACCCAGGCGAGCGTATGCTTCATCCAGTTTTCGTCGTCGCGCTCCGGGTAGTCTTCTCGCGCATGACCGCCGCGACTCTCGGTACGATGCAGGGCGCTCTGGATGGTGGCCTGTGCCTGCAGCAGCAGGTTTTCAAGCTCCAGGGTTTCTACCAGGTCAGTATTCCAGATTAAACCGCGATCAGACAATCCGACATCCTCGAAACTGGCATAAATCTCGTTCATCTTGTCGACCCCTTCCCGCATCGAGTCACCGGTGCGGAATACGGCAGCATGTTTTTGCATATCGCGTTGCATCTGGTTTCGGATGCTTGCGGTTGAGGTGCCGCCCGATGCATTTCGTAAACGGTCCAGGCGGTCGATGATGCCGTCACAACAGTCCGACGCCAAAGGCTTGTGTGCCATGCCAGGCTTTATATTTTCGGCAGCGCGCAATGCCGCGGCTCGCCCGAATACCACGATGTCGAGCAGAGAATTGGATCCGAGGCGGTTTGCACCGTGCACCGAGACGCAGGCGGCCTCGCCGATCGACATCAAGCCGGGCACCACTGAATCTGGATCCCCATCCTTGAGCGTTACGACCTCGCCATGGTAATTGGTTGGAATACCGCCCATGTTGTAATGCACGGTGGGCAATACCGGGATCGGTTCCCTGGTGACATCAACACCGGCAAATATTTCAGCCGATTCGGAAATTCCAGGCAGGCGCTCGTCAATAACTTCAGGCCCCAGGTGTTCGAGATGCAGGTGAATATGATCCTTGTCCGGACCGACCCCACGCCCCTCGTTTATTTCAACCGTCATCGAACGGCTGACGACATCGCGTGACGCAAGGTCCTTGGCGTTGGGAGCATAGCGCTCCATAAAGCGTTCGCCCTCCGAATTGGTCAGGTAGCCACCCTCGCCACGCACGCCCTCGGTAATCAGCACCCCGGCGCCGTAAATCCCGGTTGGATGAAACTGCACAAATTCCATGTCCTGTAATGGCAGCCCCGCGCGCACCACCATGCCGCCACCGTCGCCGGTGCAGGTATGTGCCGAGGTCGCGGAAAAATAGGCACGTCCGCAACCCCCGGTCGCGAGCACCACGGTATGTGCTCGAAATCGGTGCAATTCCCCGCTTGCCAGGTCCCATGCGACGACGCCGCGACAGACGCCCTCGTCCATAATCAAATCGATGGCAAAATACTCGATAAAGAATTCTGCGCGGTGTTTCAGCGACTGCTGGTAAAGCGTGTGCAAAATAGCGTGTCCGGTACGATCGGCGGCAGCACAGGTACGTTGCGCGGTACCCTCGCCAAAATTCGTCGTCATGCCACCGAACGGGCGCTGGTAGATCTTGCCTTCCTCGGTGCGCGAAAACGGCACCCCGTAGTGCTCCAGCTCGATGACCGCGGGAACCGCCTCGCGACACATGTACTCAATAGCGTCCTGGTCGCCAAGCCAGTCTGAACCCTTGATGGTGTCGTACATGTGCCATTGCCAGCTATCCGGGCCCATGTTGCCGAGCGAGGCGCTCATACCGCCCTGCGCCGCCACCGTATGGCTACGGGTCGGAAAAACCTTGGTTATACAGGCGGTCGAAAGCCCTGCGGCCGCCATGCCGAGGGTTGCACGCAGACCAGCGCCACCCGCGCCTATAATGACGACGTCGTAAGCATGATCGATTAATTTATAATCCTTCGCCATCGCTTACGCTCCGAAAGAGATTTTTAGCACCGAAACCACCCCGATAACGCCCAGCAACAGGCATGACAGGTTGGATAACAGCAGGATTAGCATACGCCGCGAATGGGACGAGACATAGTCTTCGATGATGACCTGCAGCCCAAGCTGCGCATGGTAAAAAGTTACGATAATCAGGAGTACCAGAGTCACGGTGATCCAGGTTTGCTGTATCCAGCTGGTTAGCGTGGCATGATCGACCGGCATCGCCGCGAGACTGAATCCGATCCACAGGACCAACGGGACCATCAGCAGAGAAGTCAGGCGCTGGTGCCAGAAATGGCTGGTACCGTCCTTAGCTGAACCGAGGCCCTTGACCCGGGACAGGGGTGATCTTAAATCGGTCATGCTTACGCTACTCCCGCAACCACCCAGGTTGCTATGGTTAGTACAGCGGCCATTGCTATTGCCAGCTTGGCGGTGACATCGACAACCTCGAGCTCAAAGCCATAGCCTGCGTCCCAGAACAAATGCCGGACGCCATTGCAAAAATGGAGATAGAGCGAAAATATAAAACCGAATAAAAAAATCTGGCCATACCAGCTACCCAGGTGCGGCTCGATCGCCTGATAAGATTCGGCGCCGTCGGCCGCAGCAGCCAGTATCCAGATCAGCAACAAACAGCCAAAGGCCAGGATTACACCCGTGATGCGATGGGTAATCGACAGTAGCGCGGTAAGCGGCAAGCGATAAATTTGTAAATGCGGAGACGTGGGATGATTACTATTGGACATCGTCGGTTACCTGTTTACGAGTTTCAGTTCATACGAGGCCATCGAGCAAATCAAAAATCGATACAGCGGCCGTTCTTTTCCCAGTCGCCATAACGAGTCGGCTCTTTGCCTTTTGGACCACCATACTCTTTCGGCGAGTTATCCTGTTCGCCAGACCGAGTCTCATCCTCATCGCTTTCAACAACTATATCTGGGGATTCCTGTTTTTTCATTCAAGCTGTAACCTGACTTTTTTACTGGGCAAAGATATTACCACAGTAAAATTATACGACGAGCACAAAAAGCTTACCCGGTTAACGCGGCTGAAGAATTTTTATGACTATTATAAAAAATCTACTGCTTTAGCAATTGCGGGATCAATTGCTGATGCGGCACATAACCATTAAACAGGGTACCGTCACTCGCGTAAAGCGCGGGCGTGCCGTTAACACCAATGCGATTACCCAGTAAATAACCCTCGTCGACATACAGGGCAGAATCACAATCCTCGGACGAAGCCAACGATCCCATCTGTGCGCCCTTGGCAATGCTCATCGCCACGAGTTTGTCGTCCGCACACCAGACCTTTTTTAAATCGCTATAGCCCGGACCGCGATTACCACCACGCGGATAGGGGAAATAATGCACCGAAATGCCTGCTTCCTGCAGGTACTTTACTTCTTTATGTAATTGCTGGCAGTAGCCGCAACTGGTGTCGGTAAATACGTTCAACACCGCGAGCTCCTCGTTTTCGGCAGGGAAAACGATCTGCTTTTTGCTATCGAAGCTGGCGAGTTCCTGCACCACCAGCTCGCGCCGACTCACCTCGGTCATATTCCGCGCCATCTTGAGATCGACCATGTCGCCGATAAAAACATAGCGCCCGCCTTCTATCAGGTAGGCAAACTTGTTGCCGAAGCGGGTTTGATAAACACCGTCAACACCGGTCGCGGTCGGAGGTTCCACCTTGTCAGTACCGAGACGCAACTTGAGTAAGCGTGTCATGTCTTCGATCGACTCTTCGGCCGAATTGGCGAGCGAGAACGACAGCATGAGTACCAGGCTGACAGCAAGGGCCTGCGGGATCAATTTTTTCATGGGCTTATTTTCGGCTTAAATTAGATATATTAGTCTAACTATGCGCTATTAAGTTCGTTTTATCCAGATCAGGCAGCGATTGTTGGCCGGCATTTCTACATCCTCGAGTAAATCGATCTGAACCCTGCCGGCCAGTTCCTCGATCCACTCGAAATTCCGGATCCCGCTTTCGGGATCACGCGACTTGAGCAACTGGTCGAAACGGGCGTTACTTGCAGAGGTGTAAGCGCCGTCATAATTAAACGGCCCGTAAAGCGCAAACACGCCGCCGGGTTTCAGGCAGCGCCCGATGCCCTCTATACAGGCGGCGACCATTGTCGTGTTCATAATATGGAAACTGTTAGCGCAATAGACGAAGTCATATAGACGCTCCGGCCAGCCCCCGAGCACATCGAGTTCAATCGGCACGGCCAGGTTTGGCAATCCCGAGGCTTCGATCCTCGCCTTGATGCCGGGCAGGTTGGCAGGCAGATCCGAGGTCTGCCAGGTTACTTGTGGTAACTGGCTGCTGAAGAATACCGCGTGCTGACCGGTGCCGCTGCCAATTTCGAGCACATCGCCATTCAGGCGAGCCTTGATCGCATCAAAAATAACGGCCTTGTTTTGCTCGGCAGATTCAGCGAAAGGAAGATTCACGACTTTGCATCACGGTTGGCTTTGCGCAAACGCTCAAGTTTTTCCGCGATCTTAATTTCTAGCCCGCGTTCGACCGGATGATAATATTGACGGTCGAGCAGAGCCTCGGGGAAATAAGTCTCGCCGGCCGCAAATGCGTCCGCTTCATCGTGGGCATAGCGGTAGTCATCGCCGTAGCCCTGCTCCTCCATGAACCGTGTGGGTGCGTTACGCAGATGCATTGGTACTTCGAGACTGCCCGAATCATGCGCATCCTGCATTGCTTGCTTGTAGGCGCTGTAAAGCGCGTTACTCTTGGCGGCGCAGGCCAGGTAAACAATTCCCTGCGCAATTGCGAGCTCTCCTTCGGGACTGCCAAGGCGCTCGAAAGTCTGCCAACCGTTGAGACACAACTCCAACCCGCGTGGATCGGCGATACCGATGTCTTCGACCGCCATGCGTACCACGCGCCTCGCTATATACCTCGGGTCACAGCCGCCGTCGATCATGCGACAAAACCAGTAAAGCGCGGCATCAGGATCCGAGCCACGCACCGATTTGTGCAGCGCGGATATCTGCTCGTAAAAAACGTCTCCACCCTTGTCGAAGCGCCGCGGTCCCTGCTGTGCTATCTCTCCAACCAGGGCCGCATTGATCTGGCTATCCTCAGCGAGATCGCTGATGATTTCAAGGTATGTCAGCGCCCGCCGCGCGTCGCCGTCGGCAACCCGTGCCAGCAAGGTGCAGGCATCGGCATCAATACCGAGGTCGAGTTCCCCCAGTCCCTGGTCCCGGTCTTCGAGCGCACGTTGAATCACCTGTTCGATATCTTCGGCCTGGATTGGCTTGAGCACGTAAGTCCGGGTGCGCGATAACAGCGCATTGTTCAGTTCGAACGAGGGATTCTCGGTGGTGGCGCCGACGAACAGAATCGTGCCATCCTCGATATGGGGCAGAAACGCATCCTGTTGTGCCTTGTTAAAGCGATGAACCTCGTCGATAAACAGCACCGTGGGACCCTGGAATTGACGCGCCTGCTCGATTGCATCGCGAATATCCTTGACCCCGGCGAGTACTGCGGACAAGGTGATAAATCGGGCATCAGAGTATTCGGCAATAAGGCGCGCGATCGTCGTCTTACCGGTTCCCGGGGGGCCCCAGAAAATCATCGAGTGCAGCTTGTTGGCTTCGATTGCCTGGCGCAGTGGTTTACCGGGTGCCAGCAAATGTGACTGGCCAAAGACCTGGTCCAGCTTGCGCGGACGCATGCGATCGGCGAGCGGTTTGAATCCCTTTTCCGCGTTAAACAAATCGTTCATAGACGGCAACGCGAAACGGCCGAAATTTAGCCGCCTACTCCGTACACATCAACGCCATCGGGGGGTACAAACTTGAAGGTAGCCGGGTTATGTACCACGCCAACGCGCAGGTTATCAAACACGATCTGGGTACTCTGGCCGAACTGGTCCTGTAGTTCCATGGCACGCAGGTTGCCATCTTCGAGACCGATAAAGATGCGCTGGTACTCGAGATCTTTAGCCTGCGGCTCAAGTTCGATCCAGTAAAGAAACTTGCGCTGCCCGACTTCGATAACTTTGAACTGCTGGGTGACATCAGATTCTTTCATCAGGATCATGATCGGCGCGTTGGAAATGCTTGCATCCATGGGTTTGACCGTGACCTGGTCGAGTTCGACATCGTACACCCAGAGCTCGCTGCCGTCGGCGATGATACGTTGCTCGAAGGGTTCGGTGTAAATCCAGGCAAACTTGCCTGGGCGTTGCAGTGCCAGGGTGCCACTGCTTTGCTGCACGATATTCTTGTCTTCGTCGAGTAGCGTCTGTTTGAACTCTGCACTCAGGTTATCCATGTTTTTGAGTGCGGTTTTGAGTCTCTGTTCCGCATCCTCGGCCGAGGCCGGCATGGACAGGCTGGTTACAAGTGCAATTAACAGTAAAGGAAATTTCATTTTCAATCCGCTGGAGGTGGTGGCGCTAGCACTTCCCGGCTACCGTTCGATTGCACCATGGAGACGACACCGGATGCCTCCATTTCTTCAATCATGCGCGCGGCCCGGTTATAGCCGATCTTCAGGCGCCGCTGCACGTAGGAAATCGAAGCCTTGCGAGTCTCGGTAACCACGGCGACTGCCTCGTCATAAAGCGGGTCCGCCTCTTCACCATTGGAATCACGCGGTCCCTCTCCCGGCAATACCACCGAGGCTGATTCTTCAAGGACATCGGCAATGTAATTTGGTTCACCCGACTTCTTGATTTCGTTGATCACGGCATGCACCTCGTGATCATCGACGAAAGCGCCATGTACACGCTCGGGCACACTGGTGCCTGGCGGCAGGTAAAGCATATCGCCGTGCCCGAGCAGGGTTTCCGCACCCATTTGATCGAGGATGGTGCGCGAATCTATTTTGGATGACACCTGGAAAGCGATGCGGGTTGGAATATTCGACTTGATCAACCCGGTAATCACATCCACCGACGGGCGTTGCGTTGCCAGCAACAGGTGCAGGCCCGAGGCGCGAGCTTTCTGTGCCAGTCGAGCAATCAGTTCCTCGACCTTCTTACCCACCACCATAATCATGTCAGCGAATTCATCGACCACGACAACAATATACGGCAGGGTTTCGAGGTCTTCAGGCTCGGCATCGGGATCCAGTAATAGCGTCTTCTTGTCAAATAGCGGATCCTTAATCGGTGTTCCCGCGGCATTTGCCTCGCGGATCTTGCGGTTGTAGCCGGCGATATTGCGCACGCCAAGCGAAGCCATCAGTCGGTAACGCCGCTCCATCTCCGCCACGCACCAGCGCAGCGCGTTGGCAGCTTCCTTCATGTCGGTTACGACCGGCGCAATCAGATGCGGAATGCCTTCGTAGATGTTGAGCTCGAGCATCTTCGGATCTATCAGGATCATGCGTACGTCTTCCGGGGTCGCCTTGAACAGGATACTGAGCAGCATTGCATTAATCGCAACCGATTTACCGGAACCGGTGGTACCGGCAACCAGCAGGTGCGGCATCCTGGCCAGGTCGGCAACGATCGCTTCACCGCTAATGTCTTTACCGAGGGCGAGTGTCAACGGCGAGGCGGCCTGGTCGAAGCTTTTCGACTGGATGATCTCGCTCAAGGCAACCAGTTCCCGATTCTCGTTCGGAATTTCGAGCCCCATTACCGATTTACCCGGAATGATTTCGACAACCCGCACCGCGATAACCGAGAGTGCACGAGCCAGGTCCTTGGAGAGATTTGAAATCTGGCTAACCTTGACACCCGGTGCGGGCAGAATCTCGAAGCGCGTAATAACCGGACCCGGGTGCACCGATTCGACCTGGATCTCGATACCGAAATCGAGCAGCTTCAATTCCAGCTGCTGCGACATGGCTTCAAGTGCCGACTTGGAGTAACCGGCAACCTTCGGCCTGGCTTTATCCAGCAGCGCCAGCGGTGGAATCGTGCTATTACCCTTGCCCACGGTTTTAAACAGCGGTATCTGTTTCTCTTTCTCGACGCGCACACTTGGTTCGATATTTTCCACCACCGGTTCGATTTTCACCGGTTTGCGTTTTTCCAGTTTCCTCTGCTGCACCTGGAATACCTGGTCACGCTCGCTGCGGTTGCGATTGCCCTCCGCCCTGTCCCGCATCAGGTAATACCGATCGAGCAGTTTGTCCAGCAACAGCAGCGTGTACTTGCCGACATTGTCGATCAATGCCAGCCACGACAGCCCGGTAAACAGGGTCAAACCGGCCAAAAATAACGCCAGGTGCATTACCGTGGCACCGATGAAACCCAGTCCCTGGGAAAAATAATTGCCCGCGATCTGCCCGAGAATCCCACCTGCATCGAGCGGCATGGCGCCGGGTTCTATGGAAAAGTGAATACTCGACAGCGCGCAGCCCGAAATTAAGGTCAGTACGAAACCGCTCCAGCGAATGACCAGCAACTGGTAACGGTCTTCAGGGCTCATTTCCCGCATCCTGACCAGGATCATGCCGTTATAAATCAGCATAATCGGCAGCAGGAAAGCGAGGAAACCAAACAGGTAGAAGGTCAGGTCAGCAATCCAGGCACCCGCAGTGCCGCCGAAGTTGCTGATTTCAGTATTACTGCCGCTATGCGACCAGGATGGATCCAGCGCGTCGTAACTGAACATCGCAACCAGGAAGTAGCCTGCGAGGGCAAACGAAAGCAGCATGCCGGCTTCGCGCAGGCGTTGATTAACCTGGCCGAACATCAGCCTGGCGTCCTGTTCATCGGAACGTCGTTTGTGTCTAGCTTGCGCCACTTTGATAAATGCCCTGCGTAAAGCGGCATATTTTACATGATCAGCTTGGCTGGGAACCAGAACTAATAACATTGAAATAATCTACCTGATCGCCATATAGTCATTTCTATTTTTTGCCATTACTATTGGCGCCTTTATCCAGCCCTGTTAAATAGAGAGCACTCAATGACTGATCCCAAGCATCGCCGGGTGATTATCCTCGGCTCCGGTCCAGCCGGTTACTCGGCAGCGGTCTATGCCGCACGCGCCAATCTGAATCCCACGGTCATTACCGGGGTTGAAGCCGGGGGTCAACTGATGACCACCACCGAAGTTGACAACTGGCCCGGTGATGTCGAGGGTTTAACCGGTCCGGTGCTGATGCAACGCATGCAGCAACACGCCGAACGTTTCGATACCGAAATCATTTTCGATCACGTCAACACCGTTTTTCTCAATGAATCGCCCAAACGACTGATTGGCGACAGCGGTGAATACACCTGCGATGCGCTGATTATCGCGACCGGGGCAAGCGCGATGTACCTGGGTGAGCCTTCCGAAGAGAAATTCCTGGGCAAGGGGATCTCTGCCTGTGCCACTTGCGACGGATTCTTTTTTCGAGGGCAAAAGGTCGCAGTCATCGGTGGTGGAAACACCGCGGTCGAGGAGGCACTCTATTTATCCAACATCGCTGCCGAGGTGACACTGGTGCATCGACGCGACAAATTGCGTGCAGAGAAAATTCTGCAGGATAAATTATTCGAGAAGGAAAAGAACGGCAACGTTAATATCGAATGGTTTCACGTTTTCGAAGAGGCACTGGGGGATGATTCCGGTGTTACCGGGTTACGAATCGGTAATGTTCAGGACGGTACTACCCGGGAACTCGACCTGACAGGCATCTTTATCGCAATCGGTCACAAACCCAATACCGATATTTTCGCCGGTCAGCTCGAAATGAAAAATGGCTACATAACCGTTCACGGCGGTGCCGATGGTAATGCCACCGCGACCAGCATCGAAGGTGTTTTTGCGGCAGGTGACGTCATGGACCATGTTTACCGCCAGGCAGTTACCTCCGCCGGTAGCGGTTGCATGGCGGCACTCGATGCCGAAAAGTATCTCGATGACAAGGAACTTGAATAATGCCGAGCTGCGCGTCAGCGTCATTCACTCCCTGAGTGAAGTCCCGGCTGCCAACTGGGACGCACTCGGTGACACCAGCTATCCATTTACCCGGCACAGTTTCTTATACGGTCTCGAGCAGCATGACTGCCTGGAGCCTTTTGGCTGGCACCCGGTCTACTTCCTGGTCCATCGAGAGCGGCAACTGGTTGCCGCAATCCCTTGCTACATCAAGACGAACTCGTATGGCGAACTGGTTTTCGATCATGCCTGGGTCAATGCCTACCAGCGCAGCGGCCTCGATTACTACCCAAAGCTGGTATCTGCCATTCCATACACCCCGGCAACCGGAGATCGCTTTCTGATCAACCTCGCACTGGTCGGTGATAAAGAAGAAAGACAACGGCTTCGTGAAATACTGTGCCAGGCAATCCAGGGCTTTTGCGAAGACCAGAACTTGAGTTCGTGGCATATCCTGTTTGCTGACAAGGAAATTCTGCAGGCACTAGCTGGCCGTGAAATCATGCTACGTAATGATGTGCAGTTCCACTGGCAAAATAATGGCTACCAGGATTTCGACGATTTTATTTCGCACTTAAGCTCGCGCAAGCGCAAAAATATCAGGAAAGAACGTAGCAGCGTAGCCGCGCAGAATCTCGACATAAAGATGCAGACCGGTGGCAGCATCAACGCGGACGAATGGCAACAGATTTACCATCTATACGCCGGCATATACCAACGCAAGTATGGTACCGCAACGCTGACCTCGGCATTTTTTGAACACCTGGGTCAAAATATGCCCGAACAGGTGCTAGCGTCGATCACCCGTGACCAGGGACAAATCGTCGCCGCCTCCCTATTTTTTCGCAGCGACACCCACCTTTACGGGCGGGTGTGGGGCTGTGATCAATACTTTCGCCACCTGCATTTCGAATGTTGTTACTACCAGGGTATCGACTACTGCATTGCCGAACAGCTACAGTGTTTTGACCCCGGTGCCCAGGGCGAACACAAATTGGCCAGGGGCTTTCTACCGCGGATGACATGGTCGGGGCACTGGATCGCGCATCCCCAGTTTCGCGAGGCAATCGAGCAGTTTCTGCGCCAGGAACGTCGCTACATCGAGAGCTACCGCGACGATTTACTCGATCATTCACCGTTCAAGGCGACAGAATGAATATATTCAACTTTAACTATGTACTGTAAATATTTGTTTTATATATGGTTCCCTGGTTAGAAGCAACGGCAAAACCCTATTTCCCGGACACCGCCTCGGTGCTTGCCGAACCGGCTGGATTACTGGCCGCGGGCGGAAGACTCGACGTGGAATGGCTGCTGGTTGCCTATCGCCAGGGTATTTTTCCGTGGTTCAGTGAAAGTGAACCGATTCTGTGGTGGTGTCCGGCCCCACGCACGGTGCTTTACCCCAAACGCTTTTATCAAAGCAAAAGCCTGCAGAAACTGGCTCGTCAACAGCGTTACCAGATAACCCTGGACCAGGATTTCGAGGCCGTAATCGAAGCCTGCGCCGCTGACCGCGAAGGTCAGAGCGGCACCTGGATCAACTCGCAAATGATCGATGCCTATATCGAGATGCACCATGCCGGATTTGCGCATTCGATTGAATGTCGCCACCAGGATGAACTCGTAGGTGGACTTTACGGTATCGCTCTCGGCAGAATATTTTTCGGTGAATCCATGTTCAGTCGTGCGGCCAATGCCTCCAAGCTCTGCCTCAAACACCTGGTTGATTCGGGTAACTATGAGATAATCGATTGCCAGCTGCCAACCGGGCACTTGCATTCGCTGGGTGCAATCGAAATCAGTCGCGATGAATTCGAATCGGCTTTGAATCGCTGGATTTAGCGCATCAAATCGCTTCTGGATTAACCATTATTCAACGATGTAGGCGGTAGCCTCTATTTCGATCAACATCGTGAGGCAGTCATTCCGGTATATAGCCAACAACCTCGCTGATCTCAAAATTGACCTGTATCAAAGCCCAACATGCTGAAAACGCTATATTGCTGATTTGAATAACGATTTAAGCCATGCAATTACCTCGACGTGATTCCTGTCAGTAGGTCAGATAAGTTGCTTCGTGGACCCTTATTGAGAATCACATCTATCGGTGTCGTAATTCTGGTTCTCGCCACCCTGCTGCCCGGATGCGCGAGCACCCCGGCAAATTTCGCACAGACGGGCGCTGGCGAAGATTCGAGGGCCCTGCCAATGATCGCGCTGGAGGGTTATCGTGGCCCCGATAATTTCTTCGTCAAGTATCGTATCGGCGACCGCATACGCTACGCCGGTGGCAATTGGAGCAATCGGCTGGAGCTGATCGATCCACCGCTAACGCCACCCTCCAATTATGCAACTCCAAGCCTTGTGCCCATGGAATATCACCAGGAAGCCCCATGGGAATCACTGCCACAGGTTCTGGTCGAGGTGCCTATCCTGGGCGTCGACCAGTGGCAGCTGCTGCGTAACCGGCTATTGCGTGCCGTGGTACCCGATGATGGTAAAGGAGTGGTCGTCGATTTTGGATATACCGAGTATTTCCTGTTCTACGACGAAAACGGCGAATTCCAGGCAACCCGACTAACCGACAAGCCGGCCGATTACCGGGTGCATACAATGCTTCGCTTTGACGAGTTCATGCGCCGCGGGCGCCCAATCCTGGAAGCTTATCTAGAAGAACAGGGCATCACCGAGACCGAGTTCGTATTCAACACCGGGGACACAGGTTGGTATTCGCTCCCGTTTCTTTACGTCAACACCAACCGTCATTTACTGGTATTTATCAGAAACGAGCCGCAGCAGCCAGTCGCGGTAACAAGCATGCCCGGATTGAAGGGCGGCCAGGCTTTCGGGCATGTTATGCGAAGTCACCTTACCGATCTTCTTTTACGCCCCGTGTCCTCGTTGTACCGACTGTTTTTCGTGGTCACGGACACAACTATCGCCACGCTTCGCCTGGACTGGATGACCGGACTGGCCAATAAACCGGTACCAGAGCTCAGCGAGTCGCCACCGATGGACCTGCAAATCTGGGAAAGCGAACTCGACAAGATATCCAGCCATTCGAAATCGACCGGTAGTGTCGATTTCCTGGTCGATGGCGAGGCTTTCTTTACACGTTTTGTCGATACCGTCACGCAAGCAGAGCATTCGGTGCACCTGCAGACTTATATTTTTGATAACGACGATTTTGCAGTAAGGATAGCCGAGTTGCTAAAACGGCGCTCCAACGAAGGGATCGAGGTAAAGGTCCTGTTTGATGGACTGGGCACTATCGGGGGAACCATGTCGGACTCCGAGTCTTTACCCGAGCACCATGAGCCGCCTGCCTCGGTACATTGGTTCCTGGAGGCCGATTCACAGGTAGCCGTGCGCCAGAAAGCCAACCCCTGGTTCACGGGTGATCACATCAAAAGCACCATCATCGATCAGAAAACAGCGTATGTCGGTGGTATGAATATCGGTCGTGAATATCGCTACGACTGGCACGATCTGATGATGGAACTGCGCGGACCGGTGGTCAGCACCCTGGCACGCGAATTTCGGACCTCATGGATGCATTCCGGTCCGCTGGGTGACCTCGGTTACGTAATCTCGAAAACCGAACCGAGAGTTAAAAACACTACGCACGAGGGGCCTGCCCTGCGGGTGTTGCTGACTGCACCCGGCAACTACGAGATCTACAAAGCGCAACTTGAAGCGATAAAGCGGGCGCAGCGTTATATTTACGTGCAAAACGCCTACTTCACCGACGATCGATTGCTGCGCGAGATGGTCATGGCCCGCCGCAGGGGCGTTGACGTGCGCGTTATTATCCCCATGGAAACCGACCATGGTCCCATCACCCGCAGTAATGTATTGGCCGCTAACGCGATGCTGAAACATGGTATTCGCGTGTATATCTACCCGGGTTTTTCACACGTCAAGGCCGCAATTTACGACGGTTGGGTCTGTGTTGGCTCCGCCAACTTCGATCGCCTGAGCCTGCGCATCAACCGGGAACTGAATATCGCGAGCTCAGACCCGAAAATCGCGGGGCAATTGCTGGAACGTTTGTTTGTGCCCGATTTTCTTGGCTCGCCGGAACTAACCGAACCCATCCCGGAGCGCTGGATCGACCACCTGGTAGAGATTGTTGGCGACTACATATACTAAGAATCGTGCAGTCGTCCCGGTCTACGTGCCGGGACCTGGAAATGGCCGCGCGTTACAACTTTGAAAGTGCCTCGGCGACGGCATTACCAAACTCGGAAGGCCTGGCGATAATACCGACCCCGGCAGCACGCAGAATTTCGACCTTTTCCGCGGCTGATTCACCGGCGCTGGTCACAATCGCGCCAGCGTGTCCCATGGTTCGCCCCCTGGGCGCGGTAAGACCGGCGATGTAGGCGAGTACCGGTTTTTGCATATGGTCACGGGCGAATGCTGCGGCCTCGGCTTCCTGGGGTCCGCCGATCTCACCGATCATGACCACGAGATCCGTCTCCGGGTCCTGTTCGAAACGTTCGAGGTGATCGCGAAACGCGCTACCGTTGATGGGATCACCGCCGATGCCGACGCCGGTCGATATTCCAATGCCCATCGCCTTCATCTGCGACGCGGCTTCATAACCCAATGTTCCAGAGCGCCCGATGAGCCCGACATTACCTGGCATGTAAATATGGCCCGGCATGATTCCCATCATTGCCTTGCCGGGGCTGATCGTACCGGCACAATTCGGGCCGGTCAGGGTCATGCGATCTTCTTTCTTATAACGTCGCATGTAGCGTTTGACGCGCATCATGTCCTGTGCCGGTATGCCGTCGGTGACACACACGCAAAAGCGTATACCCGCGTCCGCCGCTTCCATGATCGCATCGGCAGCAAATGGTGGCGGTACGAAGACCACGCTTGCGCTTGCCCCGGTATCGCGCACAGCATCCTTGACCGTGTTAAAAACCGGACGCTCGAGGTGCCTTTCTCCACCTTTACCGGGCGTCACGCCACCCACCAGGTTGGTGCCATAGTCGATCATTTCCTGCGCGTGGAAAGTGCCGATACGGCCGGTAAATCCCTGCACAATTACGGGTGTTCTTTCATCGAGGAAAATACTCATTTTTCGCTCTCCTTAACCTCTGCACTAGCCGACTGGTGGAATTGTGCAGCAGCTACGGCCTTTTCAGCTGCTTCGGCGAGGGTATCCGCGGTAATCAGGTCGATATCGCTATCGGCCAGTATCTGCTGTCCGAGTTCGACATTGGTGCCTGAAAGCCGTACCACCACCGGTACCGGCACATCGAGTTTCTGCATCGCCTGGATCACGCCCTCGGCAACCCAGTCGCAGCGGTTGATTCCCGCGAAAATATTAACCAGGATTGCATCGACCCCTTCGTCCGACAATACCAGGTTAAATGCCTTGGCAACCCGCTCGGGCGATGCGCCACCGCCAATATCGAGAAAGTTAGCGGGTTCGCCGCCGACATGCTTGATCATATCCATGGTCGCCATCGCGAGCCCCGCGCCGTTGATGATACAGCCAATATTGCCATCCAGTCCGACATAGCTCAGGCCCCGGTCCGCGGCGTTCATTTCGCGTGCATCTTCCTGGGACTTGTCGCGTAACTCGGATATCTGCGGTCGACGGAACAGTGCGTTGTCATCGAAGCCCATCTTGGCGTCGAGCGCGATGATGCGGCCATCGGTGGTCACCACCAATGGATTGACTTCGACCATGGTCGCATCCAGGTCACGAAAAGCACGATAACAGGCTTTCAGCGCCTTCACCGCTTCGGCAATTTGCGCGGAATCCATACCCAGCGCAAAGGCAATTTCACGAGCCTGAAAATCCTGCATCCCTACTGCCGGTTCGATCGGTACGCGCACGATCGCATCGGGATCGGTTTCGACAATCTCTTCGATGTCCATGCCACCCGCTGATGATGCAACGCACATTATTCGCTCCGAACTACGGTCGAGCACAAAGGCCAGGTATATCTCGCGTTCGATATCGGTCGCCTCTTCAATATACAGCCGCCCTACCAACTTACCCTGTGAGCCGGTTTGATTGGTTACCAGGCGTCGGCCCAGCAATTCATTGGCCGCATCCATGACTTCGTTTTCAGTGGCGCAAACCTTGATGCCGCCCGCCTTGCCGCGCGCCCCGGAATGAATCTGGGCCTTGACGACCCACTTCTCACCGCCGAGTTCCATGGCCCGGTACGCTGCCTGCTCAGGGCTGTAAGCGATGCCACCCCTGGCGATCGGCATGCCAAAATCGGCCAGTAGCATTTTCGCCTGGTATTCATGAATATCCATCGATCCTCTCCCGCTTCGACAACGTTACTGTTTAGCCTGAATGGCTGCATCGGTATTAACGACGTTTTCAGCCATGCGCGCCGATGCTGCGTCGATCATGCGACCGTCGAGTTGTGCCGCACCCTTGCCTGCCGCCGCCGCTTCTTCTAGTGCCGCCAGGATGCGTCGAGCACGATCAACCTCGGCCTCGGGCGGTGAGTAAATTTCATTGGCAAGATCGATCTGGGAAGGATGGATCGCCCACTTGCCTTCATAACCCATCGCCGCCGCGCGACGCGCAGCGTCGAGATAGCCTTCAGGATCGTTAAAGTCCCCGAAAGGACCATCGATTGCCCGCAATCCATAAGCGCGGCAGGCGACCAGCATGCGCGACAGGCCATGGTGCCATTGATCACCCGGATAATCCGGGTTCAGGCCACCGATATTGGTGGTGCGCGCTCGACAGCTTGCGGCATAATCAGCGACCCCGAAATGCATCGCCTCCATGCGCGAACTGGACGTGGCGATCGAATCCACGTTGGCCATACCGAGGGTGATTTCGATCAGCGCTTCGAGCCCGATACGGTTATCAAACCCCTGCGCGGTTTCAATTTGGGTCAACATCGCATCGACCATGTAAACGTCGGCGGCAACACCGACCTTGGGAATGAGGATGGTATCCAGACGATCGCCTGCCTGTTCGACAACCTCGACAACATCACGATACATGTAATGGGTATCGAGACTGTTGATACGGACCGAAACTGTTTTACCCTTGCCGCGCCAGTCGATATCGTTGAGCGCGTCGATTACGTTTTTGCGAGCCTGGACCTTGTCGCCCGGGGACACCGCATCCTCGAGATCCAGAAACACGTAATCCGCGGCACTGTCGGCCGCCTTTTCGAACATCCCCGGGTTTGACCCCGGCACGGCCAGTTCACTACGCTGCAAGCGCGGTCTTGCCGGTGCATACTGCGTATGACTCATTACGGATACCCCCAATCAAATTGAACAATCGTCGTCGAAACAACGATAAAAGCCCAGCTATTACTAACCTAACGGGGCAGTGTAAATCTGTATCAGAGTTCAAGGCTATCGTTAAGCCGACATGCTGGATTTCAAGAACGACGACTCGATCGGTTAAACAGGGAATCCAGCTTCAGTGGAGCAACGCGGTGACCAGCAGGTATAAAAATACTGCACTCAACCACAGGTCGATGACGAGGTAAAGAAAGAACAACTTACGTCGCTCGGGATCGCCACGTACCCCGAGCGTCAGGTATATAAAAAAAGCCAGGGCGGCCAGCAGAACAATAACCAGGTGCATGTTAAGACTCTTCCTCGGCCCCGATGCGGGCCGCCGCAATCGCGGTCATGTTAACCAGGCCCCGCACCGTAGTACCGGGCGTTACAATATGCGCCGCGATATCGCAGCCCAGCAGAATGGGACCAATCGCGATACCATCAGCACTCTTCTTTACCAGGTTCATCGCAATATGGGCGGCATCAAGGTTCGGCATGATCAGCAAATTGGCGACGCCTTCGAGATTAGAATTGGGAAACGCTTCTTTCATGGCTTTAGCAGACAACGCAAGATTGGCCTGCATCTCACCTTCCACCATCAATTCGGGATCGATCTTGTTGACCAGGGACAATGCCTCTCGCATTTTGCACGAGGTTCGGGTTTCACGAGCGCCGAAATTCGAATGCGACAGTAAAGCAGCCTTGGGTTTCATCCCGAAACGCTCGACCTCCCTGGCCGCCAGCACGGTCATATCGGCGATCGCCTGTGCCGTTGGATCTGCGGTTACATGGGTATCGCATATGAATAATGTAAACTTGGTGGTAATGATAGCGCTTAACGCTGAAACCTCTTCGAAACCGTTATCCTGTTGAGACACGCTCAGCAGGCGGCCAAGGTGGCGATGAAACCGGCCAATGGTGCCGGTGATCATGGTATCGGCCAACCCCAGCTTGACCATCATTGCCGCCTGGGTGGTTTTACTGTTGCGCAATATTTCGCGGGCTTCCGACAATGTTTTGCCGCGGCGTTCGGTCAAACGGTGAAATTTCAGTGCCCATTCCTCGTTTTCTTCATAATCGACGATTTCGTAATCCGTGCCGGGCTTGGCGATAAGTCCATACTCGCTGATGATCGACTTCACTACTTCCTCGCGACCCAGCACGATCGGAAAGCAGAGTTGATCCTTGACAATATTATCGACTGCCTGCAAAACCTTGGGGTTTTCTCCTTCTGCAAATATCACCTTGCGCTGCACGGTTCGCGCCATATCGAACACGGGTTTCATAAACAATCCCGAGCGAAATACGAAGGCGTTTAACTTTTGCCGGTAGGCTTCCATATCTTCGATCGGCCGTTCGGCTACACCCGAATCCATCGCGGCCTGTGCCACCGCCGGCGCGATTTCGAGAATCAGGCGTTGGTCAAAAGGTTTGGGGATCAGGTACTCGGGCCCGAAAGTCAGTGACTCGCCGCGGTAGGCGCTGGCGACAACATCACTGGTGCCGGCGCGCGCCAGCCTCGATAACGCATCGACACAGGCAATTTTCATTTCGTGGTTTATTTCCGTGGCCCCGGCATCCAGCGCCCCGCGAAACAGGAACGGGAAGCACAGCACGTTATTGACCTGGTTCGGATAATCGGTGCGCCCGGTGGCTATAACAACATCAGGACAGACACGTTTGGCCTCGGCCGGATCGATCTCCGGGGTCGGGTTGGCGAGCGCAAAAACGATGGGTTTCTGCGTCATCGATTCAACCATTTCAGGTTTCAACAAGTTACCCGCAGACAGGCCCAGAAAAACATCGGCACCGGCGATGGCATCCGCGAGTGTTCGCAGGTCGGTGTTGGCCGCGTAGGCCGCCTTGTATTCATCCATGGATTCGGCTCGGCCTTCATAGATGACACCCCGCGAATCGCAGACCAGCACGTTGTTCTTGTCGAGCCCCATCGACACCAGTAAATTCAGACACGACAGGGCCGCGGCGCCTGCCCCCGATGCCACCAGCCTGACCTTGCTGATATCCTTGCCGACCACCTCAAGGGCAGACTTCATCGCCGCCGCAACCACGATCGCAGTGCCATGCTGGTCATCGTGGAAAACCGGGATCGACATGCGTTCATGCAAATATTTTTCGACGTAAAAACAATCAGGCGCCTTGATATCTTCCAGGTTGATGCCGCAGAAAGTGGGCTCGAGACGTTCGATGGTTTCGGAGAGTTTATGCGGATCCTTTTCATTGATTTCTATATCGAAAACGTCGATTCCCGCGAAGCGTTTGAAAAGCACGGCCTTGCCTTCCATCACCGGCTTGGCCGCCATCGCGCCAATGTTACCGAGCCCCAGTACCGCGGTACCGTTGGTGACGACCCCGATGAGGTTGGCACGCGCGGTATATTCCCGTGCCGTCAATGGATCTTTTTCGATTTCGAGGCAGGGATAGGCCACCCCGGGCGAGTAGGCCAGGGTCAGATCGTTTTGCGTGGTTAAGGGTTTAGTAGCCTCGATGCGCAGTTTCCCGGGCGTCGGGAAGCGGTGAAAATTAAGTGCTTTTTCGCGGTTATCGTCTGACATTAAGGGCTCCCTTGTATATTTCCGCAGTATACGTCGAATCGAGTCCACATTTAATATTAATCACCATGTTATCAGGCATTATTATTCGCTAGAATTCGCATCCCGTTAACGAATTCGGCACCGTGCAAGCACCAATGTCATCGAATCACGTTCTGGAAATCAACGCCAACAAGTACGAAGTTGACGAAGAAGGTTTTCTCAAGAATATAAGCGACTGGTCAAGTGAAGTCGCCGAGGGTATGGCGGCGCTGGACGGCATTGAGCTCGAGCAGGCACACTGGGAAGTGATTACTTTTTTACGTGACTATTATTTTAAATACCAGATAGCACCGGCAATCCGTGTGCTCAGCCGGGAAATCGGCAAACGCCTGGGTGCGGACAAGGGCAATACCCGGTACCTCAACCAGCTGTTTATGTTTGGGCCCGCTAAACAAGCCTGTCGCTATGCCGGGCTGCCGAAACCTACCGGTTGCGTTTAAACGTCGTAGCGCTTGTGCTCACTGCGCCGTTTGCCTGAACGCTGGCTGACGACGCCGACGATATCGTCCAGTCCATTCGCGAGTGAAATCTCGGGCAGGTTCGTATCAAGGGCTCGCAATCCGTAATCATCCTGGTTGATCACCAGCTGTCGAAAAATCATTTCACCCCGGTGCCTGGCAACAACGTAACACCCGGGACTGACCTTGCCACCGGGATCAACGATGATGACATGGCCATCGACGAATTCAGGCGCCATGTCGTTTCCCATCACTCGCAATGCAAATGGCTCGCTGCTGCTGCAATTACTCAAATCGTTGCTGGCGTCGTTCATCGCACTTCCTGCGTCTTCTTTTGCTGCATACGCCATAGCTGCGCATAGAGCCCATCGGCACTGATCAGGGTCTCGTGGTCGCCCTGCTCTTTCACCCGCCCCTGGTCGAGCACGATAATGCGATCGGCATCGATCACCGTTGACAGCCGGTGAGCAATCACCAGCGTGGTTTTGTTGGTTGAAATACGGGTTAACGCGCCCAGGATGTTCTTCTCCGATTGGCTGTCCAGGCTCGAAGTCGCCTCGTCGAACACCAGGATTGCAGGGTCCTTCAATAAAACCCGTGCAATTGCAACGCGCTGCTTTTCACCACCCGAGAGTTTCAATCCGCGTTCGCCGACAATGGTGTCGTAACCCTGCGGCAAGGCTTCGATAAATTGATCGATATCGGCATGCCGCGCGACTTCCCTGATTTCCTCGAAAGAAGCCTGTGGCCGGGCGTACTGGAGGTTGTACAAAATCGAATCGTTAAACAGCACGGTATCCTGAGGCACGATGCCGATCGCCTCGCGCAGGCTCTGCTGGGTAACGCCGGCAATGTCCTGGCCGCTGATCAGGATCTGTCCCTGGCTGACATCGTAGAAACGAAACAGTAAGCGTGCGATAGTCGATTTACCCGCCCCCGAGGGACCGACGATAGCGAGCTTTTCACCGTCTTTAAGCTTGAAGCTGACCTCTTCGAGAATGCGCCGGTCCTGGTTATAGTGGAAACCGACGTTACGAAACTCGATGTCGGCCTGCTTGATCTCAAGCGGCCTGGCATCGGCGCGATCGGTTATTTCGACGGGCCGCTGTAACAGCTTGTTGACCATGTCCATATCGGCAAGCGCGTACTTCAACGAGCGGTAAATGATGCCGAGGAAACCGAGCGGCAGAAACAACTGCAACATCATCGTATTGATCAACACCAGGTCACCCAGCGACAGCTCCTGGTTGACGACACCCTGCGCCGCCATGGTCATGATGCCGGTAACCCCGATGGCAATAATCAGCGCCTGCCCGAAATTAAGCATCGACATCGTGCTCTGGCTCTTCACCGCCGCTTCTTCCCACATGCCCATGGTGTCGCGGTAACGCGTTATTTCATGCTCATCATTATTGAAATACTTGACCGTTTCGTAGTTCATCAGGCTATCCATCGCACGCCCGTTGGCACTGGAGTCGAGCGCATTCATTTCGTGACGATAGTGCATGCGCCATTCCGTTACCGCCAGCGTGAAACCGATATAAAAGATCACGCTAAAGAAGATAACGCCGGCAAACGAGCTGTCGTATTGGCTGAGCAATATGATCGCTACCAGCAGGAATTCGGCGGCGGTCGGTATGATATTGAACACCAGGTAATTGAGGATTGAACTGATGCTTTGCGCACCTCGTTCCATATCGCGTGAAATCGCACCGGTGTTGCGCTCCAGGTGATAGCGCAGCGACAGGTCGTGCAAATGACTCAGGACCGATACCGAAAGCGCTTTCATCGCGTGGAAGCGAACGCGCGCAAAAATAGCGTCGCGCAATTCGTTGAAACCGGAATTGATAAAGCGCAACAGGCCGTAGGCCAGTAACAGGCTGATTGGTAGTACCACCGCCTGCCCCGAATCAGCATCCAGACCATCGACGATGTACTTGAGCACCACCGGCACACCCACCATCGCCAACTTCGAAATCACCAGGCAACCGAGCGCCAGCAGAACCCGTCCGCGGTAGGTCCAGACATACGGCATCATGGCACGAATATTTTGCCAGTCCTGCCGGTTTGAATGCTCTTTTTCAGTACGCCCGAAGGCGGGATGCGTAGCGATTTCGAGGACCCTCACGGTTTAAAGCTGAGCACCTTAGCAGAATGCCTGTGAACAATCCTTTATATACGCTAAAGGCGTTCAGAAATATCAGTTTGATTAGTCAATATTTGCCTCGATCTGCCGATATAGCAGGGATAAACCGGGACTGAACAGCATTCAGTGCCGAATTTACAGTGGCAGGCAGTGTCCAGGGTGATATGGCGAATATAACGGCGGTAAGGCATTTAAGGGTCCGATACATTATCGGACTGGGCCTGCTTGCGCTTGTGGTAACCGGTTCTTTCCTGGCCAAGCAGCACGCTATTTCTGTGCAACACAATTTATCAGAATTCATCAACCTGGCAGATCGGCAGTCGGGGCTTGCAAACCGCATTGGCTATTTCAGCCTGGTAATGGTCACCACCGACGACAAGGAAAATTTTGCCAACGCAAAATTACAATTGGGGCAAACCATCGAGGAAATGCAGCGGGTACACCAGACACTACTGCATGGCTCAGGGGCAAAGGGTTTTCCACTTATCAATAATGAAAACCTCGAGACGCTTTATTACGACGACTCGGTCGGACTCAATGTTTCGCTCGAACGCTTCCTGCAAAATGCCGGGGCAGTTTATACCAGCAGCCTCGGTTCACTGGGGCCGGATTCTTACGAGTATAAATACCTGGCTAACTATGGACCCCATGCACTCGAGCCGATGCTGGCGAGCGTGGTCGCAGAATACGGACAACTCGGCCACGATTCGATAATGATGATCCAGAACCTGGAGAAACTCATCTGGGTCGGAACGTTGTTTGTACTTCTGCTCGAAGCCCTGTTAATTTTCAGGCCGCTGGAAAGCAGGATTCGTGAATCGATCAGTAAACTACAAAGTACCGTCACCGAACTGGAATCCACACGTGAGCAATTTGCCACCGCGCGTAAAAAAGCCGAGTCCGCGAGCGAAGCCAAGAGCCAGTTCCTCGCCACCATGACCCATGAATTACGTACCCCGATGAACGGGGTGCTCGGCATGAGCGAACTGCTTTCGGTCACTAAACTGAGTGATAAGCAGCAGGAGTACGTGCAGATTATCCTCGACTCCAGCGAATCACTGTTAACCATCATCAACGACATTCTTGATTTTTCCAGGCTTGAGGCCGGAAAGGTCGGTCTTGAAAAAATTCCTTTTAATCTCGAGCAGTCCGCCTACGATGTCATGGCTCTATTGGCGCCGCGTTGTCAAAATAAACCGATACAACTGATACTCGATTACGCCCCCAACCTGCCGCGGCATTTTATCGGCGACCCGGCCCGAATCCGCCAGATTCTGTTTAACCTGATCGGTAATGCCAGCAAGTTTACCGAGCAGGGTTACATCCAGGTCTCCATCACGGTTGATATTGACGACAAGGAGCAGGCTAACATCTCGATCCATGTCGAGGACACCGGTATCGGTATTGCCCGGGAAAAGGCAGGGAGACTATTCCACTCTTTCACCCAGGCCGACAGTTCGACTACCCGCAAGTACGGCGGTACGGGTCTCGGTTTAACCATAACCCGGGAACTGGCAACGCTGATGGGCGGGCGTATCGAGTTCGATTCCGCACCCGGCAAGGGTTCCGTGTTTACGGTCGATTTCCCGCTCGAACTGACCGATGAGATTGATCAAATCCCGGTACCGCATGAGGCACTGAAGCACGTCATGCTGCTCGAGCCTAACCCGATTTATAAGGAACTGATCATCGATCGCCTGGCGCGAATAAACGTTGAAGCCGCGGTGGTCGGCAATGCCCGGGAAATCAAGAACAGGTTACTGGTTTGCGAGGAACACGAGGGTGCCAAGCAGCTTGTCATTGTCAGCCAGGAAGCATTACTGGATCGAAAGCAAAAATGGCGCGAGTTCAGTGACGGTTCGTTAAGCAATCCGGTCTCGTGGATCGTGCTGGGTAACAGTGCCGCAGATTCGGATAAGTTCAGTAAATCTGCCAGTCACCTGCAGGGCTATACCACACTTATGCAAAAGCCCTTCACCAATTACCAATTCTACTACGCGCTCAATATGTCGATCAGCCAGCCCGAACCCGGAACTGAAACTCCGGCCTTGCCCGAGCGTGACGAAGACTCAACTGACTTCACCTTATCCCTGGTATCGAAGGGTCATATCCTGCTGGTCGAAGATAATATTGCCAACCAGAAATTCGCCTCGCTGCTACTTTCCAAGATGGGTTACAGCGCCGATATTGCTGAAGATGGCGCGGAAGCGTTCAAGTTATGGCGTAAAAATAACTACCACCTGATCCTGATGGATTGCCTGATGCCGACCATGGATGGATACGAGGCAACGCTGAAAATCCGCCAGCAGGAAAAAGACAATTCCCGGATTCCAATTATCGCGTTGACCGCCAATGCGTCGGAAACCGATCGTCAGAAATGCCGGCAATCGGGTATGGATGAAGTTATTACCAAGCCCTATCGCAGGCATGAACTCGAGGAAGTGCTCGATCGGTGGTTGCATGATGAACCGAGCTTCATCACCATAACCCACAACCAAATACGGGAAGCAAATTAGGCTTAGCGGGTATCCTACCCCTGTATTTTTTACAAACATCCACATCAGGCCAAAATCCTGTTCTAATAACGGGCTGAAAACAAAAACCGAATCCAGCCAGGCATAACATGAATGTTTCGAAACCCGTATTGGTTCTGCAATTACGTCCGGAAGACGACACTTCGGACAGTGAATTCGAGGCGATCTTGAAGTACGGCGAACTGGCCGAGGAAAATACGCGGCGCCTGCGCATCGAGAAAACCGGAATCCCCGCGCTTTCACTCGATGACTACGCGGCGGTGATCGTGGGTGGCAGCCCGTTCGATATCAGCACCGCACAAGATCAGAAAAGCGAAATCCAGGTGAAAATCGAAAATGATTTCAAACGCCTGTTCGATGACATCGTCGCCAGGGACTTCCCGTTCCTCGGTGCCTGTTCCGGTTGCGGCCTGCTGGGCTCATACATGGAAACGCCGATTTCGAAAAAATACGGCGAACCGGTCGGTGGTACCGTGATTAGCGTCACCGACGCTGGCAGGGAGGATCCGCTACTGGCAAATTTTCCAGACCGGATCGCGGTATTGTGCGGTCACAAGGAAGCCTGCGACGTTTTACCCGAGGGTGCGACCCTGCTCCTGACCGGGGATGATTGTCCGGTGCAAATGTTTCGCGTTGGGAACAACGTTTATGCGACACAATTCCATCCCGAGGGCGATAGCGAGGGTTTTACGGTCAGAATCCACGCCTACAAGCACCACGGGTATTTTCCTCCCGAGGAAGCCGAGGCACTGATCGTCGCGGTAAATCGTGAAGACACCCCGTACGCACGTGAAATCCTGCGCAGATTCGTCGCCAGGTATACGAACCAGCCTTAGAATGGATCATCTCTCGATTTCGCTTTACCAGCCCCGAAATCAAGCGCTATCTTGATATATATCACCTGGCCGAACTAGCCCGCGGGCGATAATTATAATAATTCAATTATCAGGTAACCTGGTTGCGAATATCGTATCTTGAGGGTTCGCATAACGATACTTGTCAGATATGACTTGCAGATTCGACAATCTGACTACAACGTATAAAATTTGTATCCTGGAATAGTGAAATGAAAGCAAAAAACCTGACCAGCATTATCGGCGGCTGCCTGCTGTTACTAGCGGCACAAGTGCATGCGCATTCAGGTCACTATGACCATTATCCCTTTTACGGTGGATTTGCACTGGGATTTTCCGGCTCGGATGAAGACTGCGACTACTACGGTTACAACTGCGATGGTGACGATACCGCGTTCAAGTTTTACGGCGGTAAACGTTTCCACGAAAACCTCGCGTTCGAAATTTCCTACCAGGACCTCGGCAAGCTGGACGATGAACAGGGGCCAGTCACGACAACGGCCGAATCGAGCGGCCTGAATTTTTCACTGCACGGCATAATACCGATCAGCGAATTCTGGTATTTCTACGGCAAGGCAGGATTCATGGCCTGGGAAACGGACTACACCCGTGTCGGCACTTCAACGACACGTACCGATGATGACGGCACCGATTTTACTTTCGGGGCCGGGGTTAGCTTTACCTTCAACGAAAAATATGAGTTCAGGGCGGAATTCGAACGCCTTAATGAACTAGACGACAACTTCACCCCGGGTGGCGCCTATATCACCGTGTTCTCTTTCGGCGGCACCATCAACTTCGAGTAGTACTGACCTGTAACCCCAATTTTTAGTTGCGTCTAGGAAATTATCCTGAAATGGATAAACTATGCTGACTCAACCCAAGGAGAAAAAAATGCGCAACACCATTCTGACCCTCGTTCTGACAAGCCTGTTTATTTCACCGGTTCTGGCCACGGAAGGTATGATCAGCATCAAAAGTGCACACTCGGTCACTGCGACCGCTGATCGCCTGGAAAAAATTCTGGTCAGCAAGGGCATGACGGTATTCACTCGCATCGATCATGCCGCCGGAGCACAAAAAGCAGGCAAGACACTGGCACCGACTGAACTGGTTATTTTCGGCAATCCAAAGGTTGGTACCCCGTTGATGCAGTGCAGCCATAGCATCGCGATTGATTTACCACAAAAGGCACTGATTTGGCAGGATAAAGCAGGAAAGGTCTGGTATTCCTATAACGATCCGCAATACCTCGCGTTGCGTCATAACACCCAGGGTTGCGATGAAGTCCTCAAGAAAGTCGCGACGGCGCTTGATAATTTTGCCAGGAAGGCGACAGCAGCCGAATAGATATTGATCCTGGCGAAAAGCCAGGCGAGTTATATCTGGATTGGCGACTTAATTTCCTGGAGCGCATTTCGGACCTTATTGACGCATATCAATACCGCGCCTGCTGGCGGAAATTAACATTTGTAATCAATTAGATAGATTTAATAGAGGGATTGTTTCGTATTCCCATGAGCAAGATCAGTTCACCCTATTGGCGTCTCGGCATCGCGGCATCGTCGCTGGCTTTGGCTCTCGCGGTGTATGTTTTTGCCCGCGAATACCCACCGGCAATCGTAGCACCCATGCAGGCGCCGAATGCATTGCTGCTCGAACATGGCCGACTGTTCGACAGCGCGCCGTCATTGTTTTATACGCTCGCGATCGGCCTGCTACTTGGCGCCATCAGCGCCGATCACGGCCGTGGTCAACTGCATTGCCTGATCTGGACCGGTATTGCATTAATGCTCGAATTGACGCAGATCCCGCGTATTGCCGCTACGTTTGTTGCCGTGATTGAGAATTTTCCACGCTTCGTCGCGGACCTGATTACGCCCTACTGGGCAACAGGCACTTTCGACCCGGTGGATTTACTCGCAACCCTGGTTGGTGGCATGACAGCCCTGGGCATCCTGCGCTT
>CAMYLU010000015.1:118341-119310 GCA_947259485.1 uncultured Gammaproteobacteria bacterium
GTACGACAAATACTGCTGGCGATAGTTTACGGACTCGGTGTTGCCGGTATCCTGGCGAGCGGGGACGGTGGCAGTGGCAGTGGAAGCCGCTACTGCGACCTGGTGGTACGCGGCATCGCGCCGACCACCGACGGCTCCAACGACGTCTGGATTGGCGTCCTCGCCTCCACCAGTAATGGTGCGGTCGATCGCATCTCGCGGCTGACGAGCACCGGCGCGGAACAATTCGGCGTCGATATCGCCACCGGTAATACCGACAACGCGGTGCGGACGATCGCAATTGCCGTCGATGGCGGGGCCGAGGACGATCTTTATGTCGGCGGCGATTTCGACGAGGGCATACTGCGCCTGGACGACGACGGCACGCTCGATGCCAGTTTTGCCGTCGGCACCGGCTTCAACGGTCGGGTCACCAGTATCGAACCGGTTGGAGATACCTTCGGAAACATTTATGTCGGAGGCAATTTTACGACTTACAAGACGATCGTGGTCAGCGGATTGGTGCGCCTGAACGATATCGGCGATCGCGATGTGGGATTTGCACCCGTCGTATCGAACAACATCGAAAGCGTAGCAATGGAAGGTGGCGCACCATTCAAGGTCTACAGTGGCGGCACAGCAGTGCCCGCCACGCTGGAACGCTGGATCAGCAACGGTGATGCAGACTCGACCCCGGACTTTGATCCAATAGCAATTCCGAATAGTCCAGTTTTCGTCGTCACACCAGAACCCGATCTTATGAACGATGTTTACATCGGCGGCAATTTTGCTGGCCGTTTCATCCGTTTGAACAATATCGGTACCACTGACTTCGCGTTTAACATCGGCTTGGGCTTTGACGACGACGTTACGAACATCGTGCGTACAGATGACGCCAGTCTCGAAATATACGTGGGCGGCGATTTCACGGCCTACAAGGGTAATGTTGCTAAGGGAATTATACGTCTCGACAGCGTGGGGGATCTCGCT
>CAMYLU010000016.1 GCA_947259485.1 uncultured Gammaproteobacteria bacterium
GCAGCGTCTTCCATTTCTCCTGCATGTCGATACGCTCACCGACGCCGCGTAAGCGGCCGAAGGAATTGCTCAGGTCCGTCGCCAGCAGATAGGCTGATTCATAGCGGTCATAAATAATTTTTTGCATCGATTTCTCGACAATATCGGCTATGTGCTGCGGCACCTCGGGATTGATTTCCATGATCGGATCAGGATCCAGGTTACTGATTTTGTATATCAGTGATTCCAGGCTGCCCGCCTTGTAGGGTGCCTTTTTCGCCAGCAACGCGTACATCACCGCACCGAGCGAGTAAATATCTGATTGTGCCACCAGGCGTTTTTCTTCGGATAATTGTTCCGGTGGCATGTACATCGGTGATCCTTGCACCTCGGTGTCATGGCCCTCGAAACCGACATCGACATGGGCAATACTGAAATCCATGATTTTCACTTCGCCATCGTTACTCAGCATGATGTTACCCGGTTTCAGATCGCGATGGATAATGCCTTCGCGATGTACGTAATCGAGGCCCTTGGCGCATTGATAGATGACATCGACAACCTGGTTGGGAGTGAGGACTCTATTCCCGGCAACGTATTCCTGCAAGGTCACACCGTCGACGAATTCCATGACGATGTAATTGAGATCTTCTTCCTGCCCGGCATCGTATACGCTGACCACCGAGGGATGATGCATACGCCCCGCGCTATAGACCTCGGCAAAAAAACCTTCGCGTAATTTCTGCTTGGTTGCGGTATCCATATCTGCAGCCGAATGCGCGACCTTGATCGCGACAGTGCGCTGAACGAAAGGATCGAAAGCCTCGTAAACGACACCCATGGAACCACGTCCGATGCGGCGTTTTACTTCATACTTGGCGATCTTTGTCGGTCTTTGTGATTTGTCGGACATACCCGATTTCTAGTTTTGCAGCGCTTGAATTAGACGTTGATGAATATTATCAAAACCGCCATTGCTCATAATAACGATTTGATCTCCCTGCTCACAATTTTGCAGCAGGTAGTCGATAATCTGTTGTGTATCGTTTTTAACTTCTACTATTGTAGATGCAGTTTCTGCAATTTTCGCGATATCCCAGTTTAAATCAGGGTTTTCGCATAACAAAACCAGGTCAGCCGCGGCGAATGATTGTCCAAGTTCGTCCCCATGCGTGCCCATTTTCATGGTATTGGAACGTATATCCAGCACACCGATCAGGCGGCCGGCAGTGGCTCCTTTCAGTGCCTCCAGGGTTAACGCGATTGCGGTCGGGTGATGGGCAAAGTCATCGACGATCGTGACGCCGTTAATTTCGGCGATCACTTCCTGGCGTCGTTTAACCCCGGCGAACCGGCGCATAGCGTCGAGCGAAACTTCGATGCTTACCCCGGCATGACGAGCGGCGATAATTGCTGCGCTTGCGTTTGCTGCGTTGAACTGCCCCTGTTGGGATAGTTCCAGCGCATGGCTGTTTGGGCCCTGGTGCAGTGTGTTTTCCTTATCGAGAAAAAAATCAGCATTCGGATCGACGCTGGAGAAATTCGATTGCTGGCTCCAGCAACCCATCGCCAGGACATCTCGTAATGCTTCATCATCGTGATTGACGATAACCAGCGCGCTCCCTGGCAGGGTTCGCACCAGGTGGTGAAACTGTCGCTTGATCGCGGCCAGGTCTGCAAAGATATCGGCGTGGTCGAATTCGAGGTTGTTCAAAATCAGCGTGCGCGGATGGTAGTGAATAAACTTGGAGCGCTTGTCGAACAGCGCCGAGTCGTATTCATCAGCCTCGATCACGAAGAATGGATCGCTACCGAGTTTTGCCGATTGCGAAAAATTCTGGCAGATACCACCGATCAGGTAGCCCGGGTCTAGTCCGGCATCATCGAGTATCCAGGCGAGCATGCTACTGGCCGTAGTCTTGCCATGCGTCCCGGCGACCGCCAGTACCCAGCGCTTTTGCAGCACCGCTTCGTAAAGCCACTGGGGACCCGATGTATAGCGCAAGCCGCGATCGAGTATGGCTTCGAATTGCGGATTGCCGCGCGTAATAGCATTACCGATGATAAAAACGTCACAGTCATCAGGTAAGGCATCGGCGTCGTAGCCATGATCTAGCTCGATTCCGGCTTGTTGCAGCTGGGTGCTCATCGGGGGGTATACATTCGCATCGGAACCGGCTACTTCACAACCCAGCTCACGCGCTATCTGGGCAATGCCGGCCATGAAGGTACCGCAAATACCAAGAATATAAATCTTCACCAGGCGAACCAGATCACTACGAATTGATAAAGCACGAAATAATTAAAAGATATCATAGCTGAAAGATGGGTAGAGATTGAAAAAGCGCGCTTAAAGATCAACGACAAAACCGCCAGGTTCCAGATCAGGATGGCCAGGGTCACGTAGAGCAGAACATTCTCTATACTGGTTTCATTATTCGTCACGCCACGGTAAATCGGGATCGTGACCAGGGTAATAATCATGTTGACGCCGACCAGGGCCGAAAAGGTTTGCAGCAATCGTTCGAGTGATTTTTTCCAGCGCAATCCCCAGTAAGCGATCAGGCCCAGCATCCCGAGTTCCAGGAATATCTGTGCACATACCACTGCGTAGCTGCGTTGTTCGTCGACCAGCAACAATCCGATCACAAAATAAACGAATACGCTAATGGCGACACAATATGGATTGTAAGGCAGGCGTTCGGGGCTGGAAAGCAGCAGGCCCATCAATATGTAATGCTTGAGGCTAAGCAGCCACTGGCCGATGATGTTCTGCATGTGCAGTATCATAGTCGCTTCAAAACACAACACAATAAGATAGGAAAATGAATGAGTAAAAAACGCCAGTTAGTTATACTCATGCCCTTTTGACCAGTGAATTAAATGAGCGAGTTGCCAGCGACCGAATTGAGTAGCTTCCAGGGCCTGATCCAGACCTTGCAAAATTACTGGTCCGAACAGGGCTGTGTGATTTTGCAGCCCCTGGATATGGAGGTCGGCGCCGGGACCTTCCATCCGGCAACCTTTATACGTGCCATCGGCCCGGAGCCCTGGCGTGCCGCTTACGTGCAGCCGAGCCGCCGACCGACCGATGGGCGTTATGGCGAAAACCCCAACCGCTTGCAGCATTATTTCCAGTTCCAGGTATTGTTGAAACCATCGCCGGACAATTTTCAGGAACTGTACCTCGGTTCGCTCGAGGCGCTTGGTTTCGATCCATTGGTGCATGATATTCGCTTCGTCGAGGACGACTGGGAGTCACCGACACTCGGCGCCTGGGGGCTGGGCTGGGAAATCTGGTTGAACGGCATGGAAGTCAGCCAGTTCACTTATTTTCAACAGGTCGGTGGACTGGAGTGTCAGCCGGTATCAGGTGAAATCACCTACGGTATCGAGCGACTGGCGATGTACCTGCAGGGTGTCGACAGTATTTTCGAACTGGTTTGGGGTCGAGGGCCACAGGGGGTAGTGACCTACGGCGATATTTATCATCAAAACGAAGTTGAGCAATCGACCTATAATTTCGAGCTAGCCGATACCGATGCGCTGTTTCACTGGTTTGATGTTTGCGAAAAACAATGCCAATTGCTGGTCGAGAAAAAACTGCCACTGCCCGCTTACGAGCAGGTCATGAAAGCTTCGCATGCTTTTAATCTGCTCGATGCCCGACATGCGATTTCGGTGACTGAACGGCAACGTTTTATTCTGCGGGTACGCGGCCTGTCGCGTAGCGTTGCCGAGTGCTACTACGAATCACGCGCGGCACTTGGGTTTCCCCTGATTAAAAAGGATGTTGCTGATGAGTAGTGACTGCCTGATCGAAATCGGCACCGAGGAATTACCGCCGCGGGCGCTGCAGTCGCTGGCACAAAATTTTGCTTCCCTGGTAACGCAGTCTCTAGCCGAGCATAACCTTGGCCCGGGTTCTGTCGAAGTGTTTGCCACCCCTCGACGATTGGCAATGTTGTTAAGGGATACCCCTTTGCAGCAAGCCGAGCAGTTGATAGAAAAGCGCGGACCGGCGCTTGACGCGGCGTTTGATGCCGACGGAAATCCATCCCGTGCAGCGCTCGGGTTCGCGGCATCATGTGGTGTCGATATTGACAAGCTCGAGCGGCGCCAGACCGAAAAGGGCAGTTGGCTGTACTTTTGCGATAAGCAGGCCGGAAGAAGCCTGGACCAGTTAATGCCGGAGCTGGTGGCAGGCGCACTATCCAGTCTGCCAATTCCTAAACGCATGCGTTGGGGTGATCGCAGCGATGTTTTTGTGCGGCCGGTTAAGTGGCTGGTGTTGATGGTCGGCAGCGAGGTTGTCGATGCGGAGATCTTCGGTCTGCGTTCTGGCAATCGTAGTTTCGGGCATCGTTTCCACGCACCTGTGGCACTTGAAATACCCTCCGCTTCAGAATACGAAGAGACACTGATTTCCCGGGGGTCGGTTATCGCCAGCTTCGATCAACGCCGAGAGATGATTCGCGAGCTGGTTGAAAAAGCCGCTGCAAAACTTGGTGGCATGGTAAAAATTGACGACGCGCTGCTCGACGAAGTCACCGCACTGGTCGAGTACCCGGTTTTAGTCTGCGGCGAATTTGACGCCGAATTTCTTGAACTTCCGGTGGAAGTGCTGGTTTCCACGATGCAGGAAAACCAGAAGTACTTCGCGCTGTTTGACGCTAAGGGCGAGTTGTTGCCGCATTTCATCGCGATCTCCAACATCGATAGCCGTAAACCCGAAGTGGTTGTCAGTGGTAATGAACGTGTCATCCGTCCGCGCTTTGCCGATGCCGGGTTCTTCTTTGCCCAGGATCAGAAACAGGGACTCGACCTGATGCGAATCCGGCTCGATAGCGTTGTTTTCCAGGATAAACTCGGTAGCCTCGGAGACAAGACCAATCGAATTATCCGACTTGCCAAGTACATCGCGAGTTATTCCGATGTCGACCAGGACCTGGTGCGTCGTGCCGCGGATCTCAGCAAGGCGGACCTGATGAGCGATATGGTGGGTGAGTTCCCGAAGCTGCAAGGTGTCATGGGACGTTACTATGCGCGACATCAGCAGGAAGAACAGTCAGTATGTGATGCAATCGAGCAGCACTACTGGCCCAGGCATGCAGGTGACCGGGTGCCGCAAGATCCGATTGCCCAGGCGGTCGCATTGGCTGATCGTCTCGACAGCCTGGTCGGAATTTTTGCGATTGGCGAAAAACCTGGTGGCGATAAGGACCCCTTTGCGCTGCGCCGTGCCGCGCTGGGGGTGTTGCGTATCATCGTCGAAAACCAGTTGCCCCTGGACCTGGCCGATCTATGCCAGGTTGCTGCCGATGGTTATTTCAGACAGTTAGATGCAAAGGCGGCAATTGCAGAAGTGATCGAATACGTGTTTGACCGCCAACGCGCCTATTACCAGGAACAGGATATAGATTTCGATGTCGTTGACGCGGTTGCCTATAGCCGTCCTGGTATGCTCTATGACTGCGATTTACGCATCCGGGCGGTACAGGAGTTTCAAAGTCACGAAGCAGCTTCTGCGCTCGCGGCAGCAAATAAACGAATCAGTAATATTCTTAAAAAACAGGAGCATGTGGGGACCGACGTCGATACCGGGTTATTGCAGGAGAAAGCAGAAAAACAGCTTTTCAAGCAACTTCAGGCGCTTAAAGCAGGGGTTGCAAAACAGGTTTCCGGTGGAGCCTACTTAAAGGGGCTGGAACAGCTTGCCGAACTCAGACCCGCGGTTGATACCTTCTTTGATGAGGTGATGGTGATGGTTGATGATGCGGCTTTGCAAAACAACCGGCTTGCACTGCTCGATCAACTGTTGCAAAGTTTCCGCCTGGTCGCTGATTTCTCACGCATAAAATCCTGAGACTCGATCATCAGACAGGAGACTCGATTGGCCAAAATGGTAATCCTTGACAGAGACGGCGTCGTCAACCACCTGCCGGATGATGACATCACCACTGTCGACGGCTGGGATCCGATTCCAGGTAGCATCGAGGCGATCAACCGACTCAAAAAAGCAGGTTACCTGGTCACCATTGCATCCAATCATTCGGGCATTTCGCGCGGTCTTTATAGCGAGGAAGAACTGTTGGAAACTCACGCAAAGATGCAGCGCCTGCTTGAAAATCGAGGCGCCAGCGTCGACGGTATTTTCTATTGTACGCACGGTCCCGAAGCGAATTGTGTATGCCGTAAACCCAAGCCGGGACTACTGTTCCAGATTGCCAGTCAGTTCAAAATCGATCTCAAGCAAACAGCAGTCGTAGGGGACGATATCAGCGATATACAGGCAGCGAAGATGGCCAACGCGAAACCGATTCTGGTTCGCACCGGAAAGGGAGAGTACGTGATGCAGAACTTTCCCGAAGTACTGGATGTTCCGGTTTACGATGACCTGGCCCACTTCGTGCGCCACACTCTGCGACGCAAATAAATTCCGGCCGTGGTCAGTCCGCTCTATAAAATCTGGTTGGCAATACGCTCAACCATATTCTGGATACTCTTTCTGCCGGTCCTGCTGCTCTTAGCCTGCCTGGTTTCGCTGACGTTTTTTATGCCACTGAATTTTCTGATGGGGATCGTCAGGTTCTGGATCAGTTACTCACTCTGGTGCTTGCGAATTATCTGTGGACTCAAGTATTCGGTTGAGGGGCTTGAAAATATTCCTGATCATGGCTTTATCGTAATGAGCAAACATAGTTCAACCTGGGAAACGATCGCGATACAGGGTTTGTTTCGTCCGATGATCTGGGTGGTCAAGCGCGAACTGACCTGGATTCCCTTTTTTGGTTGGGCATTGAAAGCGATGGATGCAATTGCCCTGAATCGGGGTACCGGTCGCAAGGCTATCAACCAGCTGATCACGGAGAGCCAATACCACATGGACCAGGGAAGAATCCTGATGCTATTTCCAGAGGGCACGCGAGTTTTACCGAAACAAAAGAAACCGTTCAAGATTGGTGGTGCCATTGTTTCCCAACGCACCGGGTACTCGGTACTGCCGATTGCGCATAATGCCGGTGAATTCTGGCCACGACATAGCTGGATCAAGTGGCCCGGTACCATTCGAGTCGTTATCGGCAAGCCGATCGATCCGCAGGGCAAGAAACCCGAGGACATAATTGACGAGGTGGCAACCTGGATTCTGAGCGAATGTGAACGAATCAGTGACGAAGCCCAATTGCAGCGAATTGGTGTTCTATAATGACCTGTGGATTAAAAGGAATGCAGGTTATTGGTGGTGCGTTTTAAATTACTGGTAATACTTTTCTTGTATGCCGGCCTGGCGCAGGCTGATTGGACCGGTGTTACTCTAGAATTTGCCAACGTCGATGCGGACTGGAAATTTGACAGCGGTGTGCGCGAAGCCCAGATCAACAGTATCGCCTTTCAAATTGAGGAAGAAACTGCAACCGGATTAAGCGTCGGCGGAGGCATCGGTTACCTTGATATGCGCGTTGTTGGCGATAGCAGCACGGATAGCAGAAAATTTGACGGGGAGTATTTGCAGATTTACCTGCGCCAGGAAATTCGCATCAGTGAACGCATCTTACTGCATGGCTTGTTCAATTACAGTTACAACAGCGGTCGCGACAATAGAGAAGACGATCGGGCTGATATAGACTGGAATGAAGCCAGTTTTCAGATCGACGCGAGCCTTCGTTTTGGCAACTTCGGGATTACTCCGTTTGCAGCCTATTACGATATCGATGGAGATATCAGCGATGATAACGGTACCGAAGTTTTTGAAATGGATGATCCGGTAAGCCAAGGTATCCGCTTCGACTATTACACCGAGCCGACGGCTTTCATCCGTATCGTGTTTCAATCCGGGGGGCAGTCCGGGGGCTATCTGACTTTCGCGCGCCGTTATTAATCGCTGTCGGAGTAACGGCTTTTCCGCCCGCTGTAGGTTGCGATCAACTCGTCAATGCTGGCCTGGTCGTATTCGCGCAAACCGCTTAACACCATCTTCTTCTGGCCTTTGCCCACCAGTTCTCCGTTGCAGCTCAAGTCGTAGTTGAGAGCGACATCGCCACGTTTGCCGTAAAGCCGGAAAATATTGTCGCTCAACGAGAGGTTTACGGAATCGATGTCGAGCCTGTCCAGCGAAATACGCATATGGTCATAGATTACCAATGGTCTTTCGGGATTAATCATGACATTGTTTTCTTTCATCAGGGGTACCAGTACATGCGGAAAGGTTTCGCCCGAAAATTCCACATAGTTGCGCGTTAATGACTCGATAAGAACAGGGTTGTGACTGTGTTCGCCGTTAGTTGAAAGGTCGAGGTATTTTTTATCATGCTCGTCGTAAATCGATATTTCACGGGCGTCTACCTCGGGCAGAATCAGGGTGGTGTCATCGCCTACCATGCCCGAGAACGAAATGCCCATGGTTTGACGCAGGCCGTAGTGATGGATGATGATCGAGAATAGCAAATCGCCAGGCACGCAGAACCGTTTTGAATCGATATCGTGAATCGGATTAAAATCACCGGCCACCGATTTCGCGAAATCGCTGGCCTGCTGTCGGCTAAACGAGAGTTTGGAACCATCCAGGCTGTAGTATTTTTCTAGATTCATTTTTCTTATCTCGGGTTAACTTCCTGGGGCCCAGGGTGTTATCTTACCCCATTTTGAAAAAGGGGACTAACCTGTGAGTTTTGACGCTCAACAACCGCTGCATCGAGAGACTGTTAATGCTTAGTTTTTCAGACCTCTCGCTGCGACGTTCTGCTACCCTGCTATTCGAAGCGGCCGACTTTAAAATATACCCGGGACAAAAGCTCGGCATTACCGGTGCTAACGGTTGTGGCAAGTCTTCGTTGTTTGCGTTGATTCGCGGTGAACTGTCGTCCGACCAGGGTCAATTTACGATGCCTCGAGACTGGGCGGTAGCCTCGGTAGATCAGGAAGCCCGGTTAAGTGAGCGTTTCGCCCTTGAATATGTCATCGATGGTGATGAAGAGTTAAGACAGGTTGAAACCAGGCTCGCCGAAGCAGAGACTAAATCGGATGCTTTGTCGATTGCGAGCTGCCATGAACGGCTGCAGGAAATTGACGGTTACCAGGCAACCAGTCGTGCGGCACGGTTGCTTGCAGGACTCGGTTTTAGCGAGGCCGAAATTCGACGACCGCTCAATAGTTTCTCCGGTGGCTGGATCATGCGTCTCAACCTGGCGCGTGCATTGATGTGCCGTTCCGATCTGTTGTTGCTCGATGAACCCACCAACCACCTCGACCTTGACGCGGTGATCTGGCTTGAGCAGTGGTTGAAGCGATACCAGGGTACCCTGTTGTTGATTTCGCATGACCGTGATTTTCTGGACGCTGTGGTTACTACCGTGGCCCATATCGAGAGTCAGCATATCGACCTGTATCGCGGCAATTACACAGCGTTTGAAATGCAACGCGCTGAACGTCTCGCGCAGCAGCAGGCGGCCCATCAAAAGCAGCAACAAAGCATCGCGCACATGCAGCACTACATCGATCGCTTCCGCGCCAAGGCGACCAAGGCCAGGCAGGCTCAAAGTCGCATTAAGGCCCTCGAAAAAATGCAGATTATTGCACCCGCGCATATCGACTCACCCTTTCATTTCGAGTTTCGCTCCCCCAGGGCAATGCCGACTTCACTGTTGAAGCTGGATCGAGTTTCAACCGGCTATGACGATAAAACCGTGCTTGAGAATATCGAGTTTTCGTTGATTCCGGGCGAGCGTATCGGGTTGCTTGGCCTGAACGGGGCGGGCAAATCGACATTTATAAAACTGCTGGCAAACGAATTACAGCCCTTCGAGGGGGACATGACACGCGCAAAGGATTTGAATGTTGGTTATTTTGCGCAACACCAGGTTGAACAACTTGATCTCGAGGCTCACGCCCTGTTGACGATGCAGCGAATGGATCCGAAACTGAGTGAGCGTGAAATCCGGTCTTACCTCGGCGGTTTTAATTTTCGCGGCGACAAGGTGTTGCAGGCTGTCAAAACTTTCTCCGGCGGTCAAAAAGCCAGGCTGGTTTTGGCGCTGCTGATCTGGAGTCGCCCCAATTTATTGTTGCTGGACGAACCAACCAATCACCTGGACCTGGAAATGCGACTGGCACTGAACCAGGCTTTACAGGGTTTTGATGGCAGTGTCATCCTGGTATCACACGATCGACACCTGTTACGCAGTGTTTGCGATGATCTTTGGCTGGTGGATGGCGGCATGCTGCAGCACTTCGAGCAGGATCTCGATTACTATCCGTCATGGCTTGCGCAGCGCAAGTCGCGCGGCGAAAACTCAACCGCATCTGCGGTTGTTAGTCACCAGCAAACCCGTCGCCAGCAAAAATTTCAGTCGAACCAGCTCAACAAGATAGAAAAAAAACTTGCGAAATTAAATGCCGTGCAGGAAAGCCTCGAACAGAAACTCGAAGACAGTTCGATCTATGATGCCGAGAATCGTGATCAATTGAATGCCAACCTGGCCGAACAGGCAGAAAACAGGAAACTGCTCGACCAGGCTGAAGAGGACTGGTTACGCTTAAGCGAGTCGATAGAACAACAGGCAAACTAGCCGTTGCGACAATTGCATACGATCTGCCCCAGCGTCTTGAGCGCATTTTCGTTGGCCTGGTTCCACGGAGAACCGCAATTAATACGCAGGTGATTGCGGAAGCCACGGGTTGCCGAAAACAGGATTCCCGGAGTTATCGCAATATTGTGCTCGAGCGCGCGATTAAATATATCGATGCTGTCGCAACCGCTCGGCATTTCCACCCACAGCACGTTGCCACCGTGCGGATGTGAAATGCGCGTGCCTTCGGGGAAATTCTTAGAGATCATGAAGCGGCCTCGTTCGACCTGTTCGCGCATCGCAACGCGCAGTCGTACCAGGTGCCTGTCATATTGCCCACTGCTTAGAAACTCGGCCAGCGCCAGCTGATTGATCGATGAGGTGGCTGAGGACCAGGCTTGTTTATACTGCAGAAACTTCTTGTAATAGCGGCCCGCGATTACCCAGCCGACGCGATGACCCGGAGCCAGGGTTTTGGAAAAGGATGAACAACTCAGCACGATGTTATTGAGGTCATAGGATTTGGCAGGGCGGGGTGGTTTATCGCCGAAATAAACGCTGCCGTAAACGTCGTCCTCGATTAATGGAATATCGCGTTCGGCCAGTAAATTTACCAGTTCGCGTTTGTTCTCTTCCGGCATCTGGCAGCCCAGCGGGTTGCTGGTGTTGGGTGATGCCATGACTGCCTTGATGTCCATGGTATCGAAGGCTTCTTCCAGTGCTTCCAGGTTTAAACCGGTAACTGGATCTGTTTCAATTTCAACGGCCAGCATCCCCATTTGTTCAATCATGCGCAGCACCGCAAAATAAGTGGGGGACTCGACCGCGATGATGTCACCGCGCTTGGCGACGGTGCGCAGGCTAATCGAAAGAGCTTCGGTGGCGCCAGAGGTAATAATGACATCGTCCGCGCTGATTCGAGTGTAGGTCTGGGCATATTGCTGTGCGATCTGTTCGCGCAATTTTCGGTCTCCGGGCGGGAACAGGTAATCCATACTTTTTTGCGGGTAGCGGCTGATAATGCTGCGTGTTGCCCGGGTCAGCGACTTGACCGGCATGAAGTCCATCGAGGGATTCGAGGTGCCGAAGGGCGTGATGCGCGGGTTGTTCGCATTGCGAAACACCTCTTCGAAGAGCTCGCCAAAACGTACCCGACGGGCCTGGCGTGGCGTGGTCGCAGACTTGGCGATATCATTAATCTGACTGTCGAGGGTGTTGACGTAAAACCCGGATTGCGGTTTTGCGCTCAATACTCCCTGGTCCTCGAGATTGACATAGGACTGGGTGATCGTGGCAATGCTGACCCCGAGTTGTTTGCTGAGCTTGCGCAGTGATGGTGCTTTATCGCCAGGTTTGAGCTCTCCCTTCTCGATTAACTCGGTGATGTAGCGGGATACCTGGTCGTATTTAAAGGTTTCCGGACGCAAAACTGTCATGTTGAGGACCAACTGTATTGTAAGAATTTTAGAAAAATTGTAACTGTTATTGTAACAGTTTCGCCAATATTATTGCATCATTGTCAGTGAGGCATTCATGCTTCACAGGCAGAAAGTTAAAACCCCCTCCTCCTCCTCAGGTTTTGACTGATTATTAACCCACCCTTTTTGGGGTGGGTTTTTTTTTGCTTTTTGAGCTACTGCGCTTGCATAGTCGCGAGATAATTTCACATCGAAATGCTCATTTAGGCTTATCTAAACTGCGCTTCCGATCTGAAATTATCTCGCGACTATGCGGCGCTCGCAACGCTCAAAAAGCAAAAAACTATCAAATGCTTTCGAAGGTCTAATGCGTTCGGGATTACAAAATAAAAAAACCGTCATTAAAGTCGGGGGAAATGGCGCGCTCGGCGGGAATCGAACCCACGACCTTTGGCTTCGGAGGCCAACACTCTATCCATCTGAGCTACGAGCGCATCGTATTTCCTGCCAGTACCGTTACGGCTGGGCCGTGATTGTAAACCAAAGGGCGATAGATTAATCAGGATCGCTAAATAATTTTTGCGAATTGCTTACTTTTCGACGATAATGCCCAGCGTTTCTGAACCTGTCTATTTGCTGGAGACAACTCGTGAGTGAAGCCCAAGACGAAACTTTTTCGCCGCATAATATAACTGTCCTTGGTGGTTTGTTGCTGATTGCAATTATTATCGGGGAGGTTGTAATCGGGCAACAGGGTAATGACGAAATGACTGTCGAATCGGTCGATACCATGCAAGACATGGCAATGAGACTGCAACCGGTTGTTTCCCTTGACGAGATGCGCTCCAGTATGACTGTCGCCTCGGCCGCCGGTGATACGGCGGATAAGTCTCCCGATCAACTTTACCAGGGAGCATGCCTGGCCTGCCATTCTACCGGAGCGGCGGGCGCCCCGAAAATTGGTGATGCGGCGGCGTGGACAGCGCGTCTTGCAAAAGGTCTCGATGCGCTGGTGACTTCTGCAATCAATGGTATTGGCGCCATGCCACCACGGGGTGGGTCACAGTTTAATGATGACCAGATTCGTGTCACTGTCGAGTACATTCTGGCTGAATCCAAATGACGCAATAATTCAGGCATGAAAACAAAGCGGAGACAGTCTCCGCTTTTTTTATGCCTGCCGTTTATGCTGGCGTCGATAGGAAATCGCCTCCGCAATATGCGTTTCGTTGACAACCTCTGCAGCCGCCAGATCCGCGATGGTACGGCCCAGCTTGAGGAGTTTGTGATAACTGCGGGTACTCAAGCGAAGTTTTTCGATTCCGTTTATCAGGGTTTGCTGAAGCTTTCGGCTCAAACCACAGATTTCGTCCAGGTCTTTGTGCCCAAGGCGGGCATTAACGCAGCCCTGGCGCTTTAGTTGAAGCTTGCGAGCACTGCAGACTCGTTGTCGAACTTCGCTGCTGGTTGGCGTCGCTTTTTGTTTTTCGATAATCAGTTGCTGGTGTTCGAGTCGACCCAGTTCGATCTGGATGTCGATACGATCGAGCAAAGGTGCAGACAGCTTGTTTCGATACCGAGTCAGCTGTTGCGCTGAGCAATCACAGCTCTTGATCGAATCGCAGCCCCCGGGGCAGGGATTCATCGCCGCGATCAACTGGAACTGTGCCGGGAATACGGCTTTGCCGGAGGCCCGTGAAATATGAATACGCCCGGTTTCAAGCGGTTCGCGTAAAACCTCGATCGCAGCGCGATTGAATTCGGCGAACTCATCGAGAAATAGTACCCCGTTATGCGCCAGCGAAATTTCTCCAGGCTTCGGATTTCTGCCGCCACCCACCAGCGCGATACCCGATACCGTGTGATGTGGAGACTGGAATGGACGCTGCAGCCAGTTGTCCGGATTAACCGGCAGTTGGCAAACCGACCGGATGCTGGCGCTGCTCATTGCCTCGTCTTCGTTCATGAGTGGCAAAATGGAGTTCAGTCGTTGCGCCAGCATACTTTTGCCAGTACCGGGTGGTCCCATCATCAGCATATGATGACCACCCGCGGCGGCAATCTCGAGTGCACGTTTGGCCCGGTATTGGCCGTAGACTTCGGCAAGGTCGATGGTCGGGTCGGGGGTGGGTTGCGGAAGCGTGGGATCAAGCACGGGCAGCGCTTTACCGCCATTGAGACTACTGCATATTTCGGCTAACGAGGTTGCCAGTTGAATCGGAAAATCTTGCAGCAGCATGGCTTCAGTGCGATTTTGACTGGGAATGATAGCGCCTTGCCGGGCTTTTTTACTCGCAATCAAGGCCGGCAGCAAGCCTTCGATTCTGCAACACTCGCCGCTTAACCCCAGTTCACCGAAACAGGCGTTATCCGCGAGGCCCGATGCCTCGATCTGTTCTGAAGCTGACAGAATGCCAAGAGCGATCGGCAAATCGTAACGGCCGCCTTCCTTGGGCAAATCGGCCGGCGCCAGGTTGACCGTGATGCGCCGCGCCGGAAATTCAAACCCGGAGTTGAGTATTGCCGAACGCACCCGGTCGCGCGCCTCACGCACCGCGGTTTCAGGCAGCCCGACCACGGTAAAAGCGGGCAGGCCGTTTGAAATATGTACTTCAACGCGAACTTCGGGCGCATGAATGCCCAGTTGGGCGCGGGTTTTGAGTTGGGTCAATGACATAACAGAATCCTTTCCAGGGGTTAATCCAGACGTCTACACCTGTCTGCACGACGCATCCTGCGTCATGGCTGCCATGTTAACAGAAAGCGGGCCTGGCCTCGCCCGTGTTTTTCGCGCTCAGGGAGGATGATGGGGATTCATAAGTATTATCCTTTACCCGAATGCGCAGAACTTATATCCCCGATGGAATATTAGTATATTAGATAATATTAATATAATACTCGAACCGACTTTATTTTTGAGGATAACCAGAGGGCTGAAAAAATGATTACAGGACGACTCACTACCGTAGTTGCGGCAACTTTATTATCGCTGGGCCTCGCCATTGGCGGCTCGGTATCTCTTGCTAACGAAGGACAAGGGGACGCTAGCGAGCATAAGTTCGAGCTAGCCAGGCAATATTACGGAGAATGTGCGGCGACAGACAGCTCGCAATTTGATGCGATTAAACCCCAACTAAAGGCATTCACCGATATGGAAGTGATGGCGGAAACCATGGCGGATCCTGCCAAATTCATGCAGTTGATGACGGTGGTTAACGACCCGCGCACGATTCATGTCATGACCAAGTGCGCTACCGAGCCGGTCATGTGGGATACCTGGATGAGCGGCATGACTGACTTCAATAAAATGAGTCGTGCCATGGGCCATTTCATGAACCCCAACATGTACATGTCCTGGATGATGGCGCCAATGAATCCCGCGATGTACCAGCCGATGATGCAGATGGCCGATCCCGCCTACTACACTCGCTGGATGAATGCGATGGCGAATCCGGCTTTTTATCAACCGGTTATGTCGCTTGCCGATCCCAACTGGTATACGCCACGCATTAACTGGATGATGAATCCTGAGTCGATGCAGCCGATGTTTAACATGATGAACGTGGGTGGTTATCTTGTGCCGATATCAACTGCGGGTGATTCGACGCCAGAACCGGCAAACTAGGGTATAGTATGCAGCTGCGGGGTTCGCCCCGCAGCTGAAATTTTCACCAAAGCTGGGAGAAAATCATGAAACCGAATATGGGAACTGCAGATCGGACCATTCGCGCAGTCATTGGAATCGCGGCGCTTGCTGCCTGGCCACTCGGGCTGCTAGAGGGAACCCTCGGCATCATCGCACTGGTGGCGGGTGTTGTATTGATCGCCACCGTGGCTACCGGCTGGTGTCCGCCATATGACCTGCTAGGCATCAACACCGGCGCCAAGGATGCCAGCGATAGTTAGTTAAAAATCAGGGGGCAGGATTAGCCCCTTGGTTCATTTCAGTGTTTTCTCGAGTTCTTTTAAGCGGGCCTCGATAATCTCCAGCTTTTCCCGGGTGCGTTCCAATACACGCGCCTGGATATCAAACTCTTCACGGCTCACCATCTCGTAGTTAGCCAATTGTTGTTGCAGCAGGCTCTTCAAGCGCGCATCAAAATCGGTTTTCACCTGTTGCAACCCCGGTGGCAACAGCTCGTTGATTTTTTCTGACAGGCGATTGATGGTTTGATTGTCGATCATATTAAGCCCCAAAATAGTGCATAAAATAAATTAATTGCACCTTTAGTGTGCAGAAAATGCTTTTGATACGCCAATATTAACGACAATTTGCTTGCGTGCCCAGACCAGTCAAAAATTCAGCCCGAATTTAATGCGGAGAGTACTCATGAAAATTATTACAGCGATCATCAAGCCATTCAAGCTCGATGACGTTCGCCAGGCACTTGGAGAAATCGGGGTGCAGGGGTTGACCGTCTCGGAGGTGAAAGGTTTTGGGCGTCAAAAGGGGCACACTGAACTTTACCGGGGTGCGGAATACGTGGTCGACTTTTTACCCAAGGTAAAAATCGAGGTTGCAATCGATGATGACCTGGTTGACCAGGCGGTTGAAGCCATTACCAGTAGCGCCAACACCGGCAAAATCGGTGATGGAAAAATTTTTATCACCACACTTGAACAGGTTGTTCGTATTCGTACGGGTGAATCTGGTCCGTCAGCACTTTAGGAGGACAGCATGGAAAACCAGATTTTTGAATTACAGTACGCACTCGATACTTTCTATTTTCTCGTCTGTGGAGCATTGGTCATGTGGATGGCCGCCGGCTTCGCGATGCTTGAGGCTGGACTGGTGCGCTCCAAGAATACGACCGAGATCCTGACCAAGAATGTCGCACTGTTCGCGGTCGCCTGTACCATGTACATGGTTTGTGGTTATTCGGTCATGTACGGCGGTGGTGATTTCACACTGTTCCTGTCAGGCATCGTTGGCGACGGTGTTACCGGTGCTGAGGAGCCCGCGACCTATGCGCCATCTGCCGACTTTTACTTCCAGGTGGTGTTCGTCGCAACCGCGATGTCTATCGTCTCGGGTGCGGTCGCAGAGCGCATGAAGCTGTGGGCCTTTCTCGCCTTCGCTGTTGTCATGACTGGCCTGATATACCCGATGGAAGGGCGCTGGACCTGGGGCGGCGAGCCCGTCTTCGGCATGTACACGCTTGGCGATCTCGGCTTCTCCGACTTTGCCGGCTCCGGCATTGTACATATGGCTGGCGCCGCAGCGGCCCTGGCCGGGGTAATGCTACTCGGCGCACGCAAGGGCAAGTATGGCAAGAACGGGCAGGTCTACGCGATCCCCGGCGCCAACCTGCCGTTGGCGACGCTCGGTACCTTCATCCTGTGGTTGGGTTGGTTCGGTTTTAACGGGGGTTCCGTGCTGGCCACGGCGACGGTTGAAAGCGCCAACGCGGTCGCCGTCGTATTTATGAACACCAATGCTGCTGCTGCGGGCGGCCTGATCGCCTCGATGATCGTGGCGCGGATCATGTTCGGCAAGGCTGACCTGACGATGGCTTTGAACGGCGCGTTGGCCGGACTGGTAGCGATTACCGCGGAACCGTCGACACCAACACCACTGTTGGCGACTTTTTTCGGAGCCATTGGTGGCGTACTGGTAGTGTTTAGCATCGTCACCATGGACAAGCTCAAGATCGACGATCCGGTTGGCGCGATCTCGGTACACGGCGTGGTCGGTCTGCTAGGCCTGCTGCTGGTGCCGGTGACCAACGATGGCGCCAGCTTTTCCGGCCAGATTATCGGCGCACTGACAATTTTCGTCTGGGTGTTCGGTGCCAGCTTCGTGACCTGGTTGGTGATCAAGATGATCATGGGTATCCGTGTCAGCGAAGAAGAGGAATACGAGGGTGTCGATCTGTCCGAGTGCGGAATGGAAGCCTATCCGGAATTCACCGCTTCCGGTTCGACTGTTTAATTCAGCACCCTGATCAAGTTGGATAAACCGGGGTCGGCGTTCTGCCGACCCCGACTTTTGTGTGATAACATTACGCTCACTCGAGCAATCAAAGCCTCTCATGTTGTGCCATATTTACCGCAGTAATCTTAAACTCGATACCTATCTTTACCTGCTCGACAAGGACGATTTTTCGATCGTGCCAGCGGAGTTGCTGCGCGTGTTTGGTCCCCCCGAGTTCAGCTTCAGCTTCGATCTGACCGGGGAAAGAAAGCTGGCCAAGGAAGATGCCGCCGAGGTGCTAGAGAACCTCGTGCAACAGGGTTATCACCTGCAACTGCAGGATGACATCCTGGTCGAGCAGATGCTCGCGATGAAGGCGATCAACTAGACTAGATCCTGTCCCTGAGTGCGTAGTAACTCATGCCGAGCACCAGTCCTGGCCAGCGTAGCAAATCACCGCCCGGAAAGTTGCGCGTCGGAATCGTGCCAAACAAATCAAAATTCCCGGCTTCACCGGCGATCGCGTCGGCAATCAGCTTGCCCGCCAGGGTTGCCATGGCGACGCCCTGCCCGGAATAGCCTTGCGCGTAATAAGTGTTGTGCTTACCCAGTCGCCCGAAATGCGGCATGCGGTTAAGCGTTACCGCGAGGGTACCGCCCCAGGCGTAGTCGACGCGGGTGTCGGCGAGTTCCGGGTAGACTTCCAGCATGGGTTTGCGCACGAAGTTTGCAATATCGGCGGGAAAGTTCTGGCGATAATTTTCACCGCCCCCAAACAGCAGGCGCTTATCCGCCGATAGCCGATAGTAATTGATCACGAAACGTGAATCGGAGATCGCGACATCGCGCGGGTTGATTCGGTTGAGTTGTGATTCGCCGAGCGGCTCGGTCGCAATGACGAAATTATTGATCGGCATGATTTTACCGGACATGCGTGGCTCCAGCTTGCCGAGGTAGCCATTGCAGGCAAGCACGATGTTGTCCGCCTCGACCACCCCCTGGTTGGTAATGATCCGGTTGGGACTGCCTTCCTGGTAGCCTTCGACGACGGTAGATTCGTGGAGCCTGGCCCCGGCGGCCAGCGCCGCGGCGGCGAGACCGAGTGCATAATTGAGCGGGTGCAAATGCCCGGCGCCCATGTCCAGGCTACCGCCATAATAGCTATCGCTACCGACCAGTTCAGCCATGGCTTCGCGCCCGAGGTATTCGATTTGCTGGTAGTCATACTCACGCCGCAGGAAATCGACGTAGGCTTCAGATTCCTGCGCATAGCCCGGCTTGTGGTCTGGATGTGCGATGCCGGGTTTTAAATCACAATCGATGTGGTGCTTGGCAATCAGGTTTTTGGCCAGGCTCTTGGCTTCCTCGGCCAGTTCCCAGAACTGCCGCGCCGCGTCCGCGCCGACCATTTTAGTCAGCGTGACCTGGTCCTTGCGTTGTCCGCTGCAGAGATGCCCGCCGTTGCGCCCCGAGGCACCCCAGCCCGGTTTGCGTGCCTCCAGCAACACGACGTCATAGCCGCGCTGGGCTAAATGCAGGGCCGACGACAAGCCGGTATAGCCGCCGCCGACTATGCAGACATCTGCGCGGCGGGAACCGTCCAGCGGCGTTAGCTCGACAGACCTGTTTTGACTCGCATGATAGTAGGAGTTCGGGTAGTCGTCGGTATCGCTGCGATCCTGAACAAGCTTGAAGGTCATGCCACCAGAATCAGGCAATCGCTTTACGGGTCAGGTCGAGGCACTGCCAGGCGCGTTCGATGAAAATATCGATTTCCGCCGGCTGCACGATCAGCGGTGGCGAAATAATCATCGCGTCACCAACCGCGCGCATCACCAGGTTATTTTCGAAACAGAAATCGCGGCAAAGTGTGCCAGCGCCCTGGTCCTTGTCGAACCTGATGTAGTTTTGCTTGTCCTTGACCAGCTCGAGTGCGCCAAGCATACCCACGCCGCGGACTTCTCCCACCAGGGGGTGCTCGCCCAGTTCGCGCAGGCGTTTTTGCAGGTAAGGTGCGGTCGATTCCCTTACGGTCTGAACGATATTTTCGCGCTGCATCAACTGGATGTTGGCAATCGCCACGGCGGCGCAGACAGGGTGACCTGAGTAGGTGTAACCATGGTTGAATTCTCCACCCTTGTTGATTACGTCCATGACGCGGTCGGCAACCATGACCCCGCCGATCGGCAGGTAGCCGGATGACAGGCCCTTGGCAATTGGCATCAGGTCGGGTTTCAGATCATAGTAGTTCGAGCCAAACCATTCGCCGGTACGACCGAAACCGCAAATGACTTCATCGGCGACCAGCAGAATGCCGTAGTGTTCGCAGATTTTCTTAACCTCGGGCCAGTAACTGTCTGGTGGCACAATGACCCCACCGGCGCCCTGGATCGGTTCGGCGATGAACGCGGCAACCTTGTCGGCACCCAGTTCCTCGATCTTGTCGGCAATCGATTGCGCCGCCTGGCGACCGAAGTCATCGCGATCGAGGTCGGTACCGAGTTCGCAGCGTTTGGCGAACCAGTTGGGCTGTTCGACGTGCACGATGTCAGGGATAATTCCGCCCTGTTTATGCATGTCTTCCATGCCGCCAAGGCTCGAACCGGCTATGGTGCTGCCGTGGTAGGCATTCTTGCGACTGATGACGACGCGCTTTTCGGGCTTGCCCATCACTTCCCAGTAGCGCCAGACCATGCGCAGCACGGTATCGTTGGCTTCCGAACCGGAGCTGGTAAAAAAAGAATGATTCAAATGTGACGGTGTCACTTCCGCAAGCAATGCCGACAGCTCCGCTGCCGGGGGCGTCGAGGTTTTAAAGAAGGCGTTGTAATAGGGTAGTTGCTGAATCTGGTTGTGCGCCGCATCGATCAACTCCTGCTGTCCATAGCCCATGTTGACGCACCACAGGCCCGCCATCATATCGAGCAGCTGGTTGCCATCTGAATCGGTCAGGTAAACCCCTTTCGCGGACTCGATGATGCGCACAGGCTTTTGCAGCAGATCGTCAGGATTGGTAAACGGGTGCAGATGATGGGCGCCATCCAGGGCCTGCCATCTTTCGGTGTTACTGGTTTTCATTGCGGTTGTCTGACTCATAATTTTCACCTCAGACTTTCAACAGTAAATGCTCCCGTTCCCAGGGGCTGATTACATTGAGAAAATTATCGAATTCAACTTCCTTGACACCAACGTATACGTCGATGAAGGCGTCACTGAGCACTTCGCGCAATTCCTTGCAATCGGCGAGGCGCTGCAGCGAATCGTACCAGTGCCTGGAAAGTTGAATCGGTTCATCGTAAGCGCTACCGGTGAGCGCCTCGGTCGGTTTTAAACCCTGTTTCATGCCGATGTAGCCACAGGCCAGCGTGGTCGCAATGGCCAGGTAAGGGTTCACATCTGCCGATGCGATTCGGTTTTCGACGCGCATCGATTTCGGATTGTTTTCCGGGATGCGAAAACCGGTGGTGCGGTTGTCATAGCCCCAGTGAAAATTGATCGGTGCCGACATCTCCCTGACGATACGACGATAGGAATTGACATAGGGTGACATCAGCGCCATCGCCTCGGGCAGAAATTGCTGCAATCCCGCGATATGACTGAGCAGTAAATCATTCGGCATACCTTCCGGCGTGGAGAAGATATTTTCACCCGACTCGAGATCTTCGACGCTTTGATGGATATGCATTGCGCTACCGGGTTGCGCTTCCATCGGCTTGGCCATGAAAGTCGCATACAAATCGTGACGCAGCGCGGCTTCGCGCACCGTGCGCTTGAACAGGAAGGCCTGGTCAGCCAGTTCCAGTGGGTCGCCGTGAAGCAGGTTTATCTCCATCTGGCCCATGCCTTCCTCGTGAATCAGGGTGTCGATTTCCAGCCCCTGACCCTCGGAATCGAAATCGTTAACCGCATCAATGTTGAAAGACTGTCCGCTGCGCTCGGCCCGGCCGGTGCGCCCGACCGGCGGTAGCAGGGGGTTCTTCGGGTCCAGGTTCGGCTGCAGCAGGTAAAATTCGAGTTCCGGCGCGATCACCGGTTTCCAGCCTTCGGCGCGATATAATTCGAGCACCTTGCGTAAAACCTGGCGTGGAGAAAATTCAATTGGACTGCCCTGCATATCGAAACAGTCGTGTATTACCTGGGCCGAGGGTTCCCGCGCCCAGGGCAGCATGCGGATCGTATAAGGATCAGGCTGCAATACCATGTCAACGTCGAGTGGATTAATCTGATCGGTGATATCGGGATAGTCGCCGGTTACCGATTGCATGAAAATGGATTGCGGCATGCGCAGCGTCGTGGTGTCGGTGAATTTCGACGCGGGCATGATTTTACCGCGCGCGGCACCCGCAAGGTCAGGCACGATGCATTCCACTTCGGTAATCTGGTGTTGTTCGATCCAGTCTTTCATTTGGGGTCACACGTTTGCAGCAAGGGCGACTGTTACAGGCACAAGTCAGCGGCTGTTAGCAATCAAGAATAGTTGAAAATCGGTAAACCGCCCAATTGTGATCACAAAAAAATGCAAAGTCAATTGGAGATAGCAGTGCTCAGGATTAGCGCGGACAGTTTATTTAATTCGTCCGTGAAATAAATAAATTGTCCACGGAGGCGATTAAGTTTCTTCGCTCATTTTAAGTTCCAGCGCGCGTTGTTTTTGCTGGCGGAACATGATCCATGCCGCGAGTAATACCCCGATCGCCACGACGATAATGATGATCGTTGCGAGTGCGTTGATATCTGGGCGTAACCCGAGGCGCACCCGCGAGTAGATCAATATCGGCAGCGTTGTTGCTCCAGGGCCGGTTACGAAACTCGCGATTACCAGGTCATCCAGCGACAGGGTAAACGACAGCAGCCAGCCGGCCAGCATGCCGGGCGCGAGCAACGGCAAGGTGATATCGATGAGTACCCGCAGGGGTTTAGCGCCGAGATCCTGTGCTGCCTCCTCGAGGTCCTGCGCCATGCCTGCCAGGCGCGACTGGATGATGACCGCGACGTAGGCCATCGAAAAGGTGATGTGCGCGATTGTTATAGTCGTGAAACCGCGCTCATTGGGCCAGCCGATAGAATTCTGCAGCCAGATAAACAGCAGTAGCAATGACAAGCCGGTGATGACTTCCGGCATAACCAGCGGCGCCGAGATCATGCCGGTGAACAGCGTGCGTCCGCGAAAATGTCCAAAACGCACCAGGGCGAGTCCGGCGAGAGTACCGAGGATGGTCGCGAAACTGGCGTTTACGGTCGCGATTTTCAGGCTTAGCACCACCGCTTCCCAGATTTCGGGACTATCGAAAAACAACTTCTCGTACCAGCGAACTGAAAATCCACCCCAGACCGGTACCAGCTTTGAATAGTTGAACGAGTAGACGATCAACATGAAAATAGGAATGTATAGAAACGCGATCACGAAGCACACTGAGGTGATCAAAAAGGTGGAGAGTCTTCCATTCACTTGACTTCAACCTCCTTCGCCTGGATATGCTGGTACAGCATCATCGGAATGACCAGCACCAGCAGCAACGCGATCGCGACGGCGGACGCCACCGGCCAGTCGATATTCTGATGGAATTCGTTGTACAGCACGCGGCCGATCATCAGCACGTTACCGCCGCCGAGCAGGTCCGGGATGACAAATTCACCGGTCGCCGGGATAAATACCAGTAGCGAGCCCGCGATGATCCCCGGCAGTGTCATCGGCAGGGTCACGGTAAAAAAGGTTGTCATCGGCCTGGCGCCGAGGTCGGCTGCAGCTTCGAGCAGGGTCCAGTCGAGTTTTTCCATGTTGGCGTAGAGCGGCAGGATCATGAACGGCACATAGGTATAGACGATGCCGACGTAAACCGCGAAATGAGTGTACATCATGCGAAGCGGTTCGAAACCCATCCAGGTAAGGATGTCGTTGATCAGGCCCTGGTCGTTGAGGAGGCCCATCCATGCATAGACGCGCAGCAGGAACGAAGTCCAGAAAGGCAGGATGACCAGCATTAACAGGATATGCTTGACAGTGTGACTGGAGCGTACGATGGCATAAGCCATCGGGTAGCCGACCAACAGGCACAGAATGGTCGATATAGTCGAAATCTTGATCGAGCTCAGGTAAGTGTTGACATAGAGGTCGTCTTCCCAAAGGTAGGCGAAATTGTCGACCACGATGCGGATCTGCATGACGCCCTCGTCCGCCCATTGGATCAAATCGGTGTACGGCGGGCTCTTCAGCGTGTATTCCGCGAAACTGATCTTGAGCACGAAGAAAAACGGTGCGAGGAAAAACAACAGCAGCCACACAAAGGGAACCAGTAAAACCAACTTGCGCCAGTGATATTGTAAAAAATGAGTCAGTCGATGAACCAGCCGGTTTTTTGTCGTAATTTGCTCCGCGACAACAGTTTCCGCCGGCGTGCTCACTTGGTCAATACCACCGAGCTCGAAGGCTCCCAGCTCAGGTAGACTTCCTCGTCCCAGTCGATCGGCGGGTTGCCGTCCTTTGGGCGATTCAGATTGGGCGATGTGATTTCAACGATGCGCTGATCTCCAATCAGAATACGATATGTCGAAGTTCCTCCCAGGTAACCGATATCGCCTACCATGCCTTTGATGCTGTTGGTGCTGGAATCGTCTGGCGCCTGTTTGGATATTTTTATCTTCTCCGGTCGCAGCGCCACCCAGACTTTACTGCCTTCCTGGATCGACATGCCGTGATCGATATAAAAGTTACAAGCCGGATCTTTGCTCTCCACGACAACGTGATCGGTACCGTTTTCGGTGATACGACCCTCGAACATGTTGGCGTTACCGATAAAATTCGCCACCAGGCGAGAAGTCGGGAATTCGTAAATTTCGGTTGGGGTGCCGATTTGTTGAAAGCGCCCGTCGTCCATAACTGCAATTCTGGTCGACAGAGTCATCGCTTCTTCCTGGTCGTGAGTTACGACGACGAAGGTGACGCCGAGTTCGCTGTTTCTGTCCGCCCGATAGCTGGTACGGTTTACGCTTACGAAACTGGGTCAGTTCGACCATCGCCAGCATCTCCTCGACGCGCTGAGCAATCTCCGCTTTTGCAGTGCCGTCGCGCTTCAAACCATAGGCGACGTTGTTTTCCACGGTCATATGTGGGAACAGCGCGTAGGATTGAAACATCATGTTGACCGGGCGTTCGTAAGGCGGTACGTCGTTCATGTTGACGCCATCGATCAGTATCGAGCCAGAGGAAGGAGTTTCGAAGCCGGCGAGCATACGCAACAGGGTGGTTTTGCCGCAGCCCGAGCCACCGAGCAGGCAGAACAATTCACCTTTAAAAATTTCAAGATCGACGTTATCGACCGCGGTGAAGTCGCCGAAGTGCTTGCTGACGCTTTGCACCTTGATGAAAGGTTCGGCGTCAGGATCGAGCCAGGGACGGTCGTTATAATCTATCTGCTGTGACATATTTACCCCACTATATGCCAACCAAAAAAACCGGGGTGAGTAATCACCCCGGTATTCTTGTTACTAATTACCCGCCTTGAAGTTGGTCCAGGTCCGGGTGCGAACGCGTTCCGCCTTTGGCGGTAACGGCGTAAGGGTGTACATGGTTGAAACTTGTCCCGGGGTCGGGAAAGCAGCCGGACTGCTGGTAACCGCTTCATCGATCAGCGGAAGGGCGTCCTTGTTCGCGGTCGCGTACCAGGTGTAGTTACTGTCGTTGGCGCCAACCTGCGGGCGCATCATATAGTTCAGGAACAGGTGTGCGTTCTCGATATTCTTGGCGTCCCCGGGGATCACCCAGCCATCGACCCAGAAATTCGGGATAGCCGGCAGGAAGAAATCGAGCTTTACACCAGTGTTGGCTTCTTCGGCGCCGGACATCGCCAGCAAGCCATCCGGCCCCCAGGTTACCGCGACACAAAACTCTTTTTCGGGCATACGCTGATAGGCATAGTTATCGAAGGTTTTGATGTATGGGCGAACCTTTTGCAACATGTCTTCGACCTTCTGATAATCGGCTCTGTTGGTTGAGTCTGGCTGCAGTCCAAGGTAGGCGAGAGCCATCGGAATGACATCGGTGGGTGAATCGAGGAAAGAAACCCCGCATTTCGCCAGCTCCTTCATATGTTTGGGATCGAAGATCATACTGATATCTCCGATTGGCGCATCCGGATAGGTTTGTAGTACCAGTTCCCTGTTATAGGTTACACCGTGCGTGCCCCACATGAAGGGAACGATATAGTTATGGCCGGGGTCCCATTTTTGGCCGAGTTGCGCCATGACGTCGGGGCTCATGTGCTTTAAGTTTGATAACTTGGTCTTATCGAGTTTCCGCAGGATACCGCCTTTCTTCAGGCGCGCCGCCTGGGAAGCCGCGTGCGAAACCACGTCGTAACCCGAGTTACCGGCGAGTAACTTGGAATCGATCGCTTCGACCGATTCGTAGGGTGTGAAGGTGACGTCGATATCGTATTCCTTGGCAAAGTTTTCGATGGTGTCCTCGGCCATGTATTCGGCCCAGTTACTGACGTTGAGCTTACCGGCTGCCGATGCGATCGACGCACCGGTTAGCATCGCGACGGCGGTCAAGCCGACCAGCGTGGATTTAAGGGTAGTGTCTTTCATTATTTCCTCCTCGGAATTTCGTACTAGTTTTGAATGCAAAACTTATTATTGTGTTTCCAGTCTGTACGCCGGCTTAACAGGGCAAGATAACTGGGTTTTAGCGGTAAAGCCTGGACCTAGCATAATGGCGAACAGCCTGCCACATCAACAGGTTCTGCGGATATTAACATAAAAATATCATGCTTTGTGATCACTTAATCGGGTCTCGGATACCTCAGCAGTTCGGGATATATTGCATCGAGCAATTCGAACACGGACTGTACTGCCTGCTCACGCTTGAGCCCGGGTGGGCCTAGCAGAAAGTTCTGCCACAGCCCGTTGATCATGCCCTCGATGCTGAGCGCCGCCGTGGCAGGACTTAAGCTTACCCCGGGATGTTCTGCCAGGACTTCACACAGCGATAACAATTTGTCTGAAAAGGCCTTGTCATTAGCCCCGCAGACGCGCATGTACTTGGGCCGGGACCTTGATTCGCCCCAGAACGCATACCAGACGCTGATTTTTCTGCGGTTGCATATGCGTGGCGCGAAAGATGCCTTGATCAATGCGCAAAGCTGGGACATCGGGTCGGGCTCGGCCGCTGCCAGCGCCGCCTGCCAGTTTGATAAATATTCATCGTCCAGAAAGCGCAAGGTCTGGTCGAGTAATGCCTCCTTGCTTTGAAAATGGAACACGACATTGCCCTGCGACAGACCGGCGCGTTCGGCGATACGGGCGAGCGTGGTTTGCGAAATGCCGAGTTTATCGATGCAGTCCATGGTCGCATCGATCAATTGCCGCTTGCGAAATTCACTCTGGCTTTTGCGATTACGGCCGGCGAAATTTTTTTCAGTAACAGGCGTTGCCAAGATGTATAACCCTGTAGGAATTGAGGAAAACTTTACCTATTACTGAGTGAATGGTCAATAAAAATTTTTATATTATTGAAATATATTGCAAAAATAATAAAAATAAATATAATTCTCGAACCTTATACAGCTATTTCAGGGGGAGTACGAACATGAGCACTTCGGCAGAACTCAAGCAGAACGACAATTTATTCATTCATCCCTGGGACGATATGGTCAAAATTGGCGATCATCAACGCACGTTGTTGAATAAAGGTGAGGGCGTTTACGTAACCGATAGCGAGGGTAACCGCCTGCTCGATGCCCCAGCCGGCATGTGGTGCGTTAATATCGGCCATGGTCGAGAAGAGATGGCGCAGGCGATTTATGACCAGGTCATGGCATTGACCTATGTTTCGCCCTGGTCGATGACGACCGGCCCCGCAGCTGAGTTTGCAGCAATGATTGCCGAACAGTCTCCGGGCGATCTGAACCACGTTTTCTTTACCACTGGCGGTTCGACCGCGGTCGACTCGGCGCTGCGTTTCGTGCAGTTTTACAACAACATGCGCGGCAAGCGCAGCAAGAAACATATCATTTCGCAAAAGCGAGGTTATCACGGCAGCACCTATCTCGGCGGCAGTGTCTCCGGCAAGGAACGCGATAAGAGTAACCTCGATTTCGAGACCCGGCTGGTACACCACATCGAGGCGCCGCATCCCCTGTACAAGCCTGCGGATCAGTCCGATGCCGAGTTCCTGGATGCCTGCGTTGCTAATCTCGAAAATATGATCGCCGAGGTGGGATCCGAAAATTGCGCGGTATTCGTCGCCGAACCGATCCTGGCATCGGGTGGTGTCATCGTTCCGCCTGAAGGCTATCATCAGCGTTGTCTCGAAGTTTGCCGCAAGCACGACATGCTTTACCTGTCGGACGAGGTTGTCACCGCCTTTGGTCGCCTGGGACACTGTTTTGCGTCACAAGACGTATTTGGCATTACTCCCGACATTATTACCACGGCCAAGGGGCTGACCTCGGGTTATATTCCGATGGGCGCGTTCCTGGTATCGGATCGCCTGGTACAGGAGATAAAGGCCAACGGTGGCGATTCTGCTGTATTTTCGAATGGTTTTACCTACTCGGGACACCCGGTCGCAGCAGTCGCCGGGATCAAGAATCTCGAAATCATGCAGCGTGAAAAGCTGTTTGAACAGGCGCAGGAAACCGGTCCCTACCTGCAACAACAAATGCAGACCCTGCGTGACATCCCGATCGTCAGCGACGTGCGTGGCCAGGGATTGATGGCCTGTGTCCAATGTGAACTGAAGCAGGGCAACGATGATCTCGCTATGGATTACGAAATCGGTAACCTCATCGATAAACACTGCCAGGCGCTCGGATTGATCGTACGCCCGATCATCAATATGTGCGTGATGTCACCGCCGTTAACCATTACCCGCGAGCAAATCGACGAGATGGTGTCAATTTTGCGCCAGGGAATCCTGCTGGCGATGGAAGAAGTGGCCACCCTGGAAGCGGATCACCAGGCCGGCGGTCATCAGCACCCTTCGCCGGCAGCCTAGTCAGCAGGCTTTGATGTGAAAGATGTAATACCAGGTATAGCGCGAGGTTAAGTGATGAAATTTGTATCTGCACAGGAAATTTTTAAACAGGACGGTAGCCGCAAGGGGCTACCCGCCTGGACCTACAATAACGACGAACTGACCCGGCTCGAAATGGAGCAGGTGTTTTTACGCAACTGGATGTTTGTCGGACATATCTCCGACCTACCCAACAGCGGCGATTACCAGTGTTTCGAGATGGCTGACGAGCGTGCCGTCGTGTTGCGTGACCAGGACGGTCAGGTGCGTGCTTTCCACAATGTCTGCCGGCATCGAGCGTCGCGAGTCGTTGGCGATGATAAGGGGCACTGTGGCAAGGCTTTCATCTGCCCGTTTCACGGCTGGTCCTATAACCTGGATGGCACGCTGAAGAATATTCCGAAAATGGACGCTTTTCCGGAAATCGATAAATCACAGTTTGGGCTCAAGTCGCTTGACTGCGAGGTCTGGCAGGGCATGATCTTTATACGTTTTGGGGGTGACGGTCCAACAGTAGCCGAATTGTTTGCCGAGGCGGCAGAGGAGATTGGTCTCTATCGTATCGACGAAATGCAGCCACTTGACGAACCCTATCAATACAACTTCGATCTCGACTGGAAAGCGGTGCTCGACATCGATAACGAGGGCTACCATGTGCCGATCGGTCATCCCGAGCTGTTCGACCTGGTGGGCGCAAGCTATAAAGATCAGCCGCTCGTTGGTGGGTTGAATCGCTCTGTTGGTGTCATCAATCAGCGCAAGCATCGCCTCGAACGCAATCGCGATTACGTCGCTGCTTTGCCAGAGGACAGCTACCTGCCCGATTCGCATCAACATCTGTGGATATACTGGGGGATGTTTCCCGGATTCGTGCTGACCCTGTTTCCCGACCAGATCGAGATCTACCAGATCTATCCGACCGGCAAGCAGAAGAGCGTCATGGCGGGCGTTACCTATGCAATGCCTGACAAGCGCCCGCAAATGCAAAAGGCGCGCGAGCTCAATCGTGATATCAACATGGATGTCGGTAACGAGGATATTCGGCTGATCGAGTGGGCTGCCGAGGGAATGCGCTCAAGCGCCTTCGACAGCGTTTTACTATCCGACCTGGAGCTTGGAATCGGTTCGTTCCAAAACCGGTTACGCGCAGTCCTGCCGGTGGTTACGCTGGACCAGGAACCCGAAACGGGCAGCCTGCAAGAGGAAAACGAGCGCCTGCGATCAAAGGCTAATGTCGCTGCCGTGGGTTAGTCTATGGCACGCGATCCCAGCTACGACATTTTATTCGAGCCGGTAAAAATAGGCCCGGTAACGGCACCGAACCGATTTTTCCAGGTGCCGCATTGTAATACGCTGGGTTATGGTCGCCCGCGGGCGGAAGCCGCAAATCGCGGTATCAAGGCCGAGGGTGGCTGGGGCGTGGTTTGTACCCAGGAGGCAGAAATTCATCCGAGTGCCGATATAACACCCTCGTTCGAGGGCCGCATCTGGGACGATCGAGATACTCCGCAGCACCGATTGATGACCGATGCGGTGCACGAGCATGGCGCGCTCGCCGGTATCGAGCTTGTCTATAACGGCAGTCATACACCCAATCTGTATAGCCGTATCGCGCCGATGTCTGCGAGTGCGATCCCGGTACATACCGATTTACCGATCCAGGCACGCGCGATGAGCAAACGCGATATCGCCGACGTTCGGCGTTGGCACGTCGAGGCAGCCAAACGCTCGCGGCAGGCAGGCTACGATATCGTCTATGTCTATGCCGGACACAATTTGAGCCTGTTACAGCATTTTTTTAAAAAACAATATAACCAGCGCAGTGATGAGTATGGCGGTAGCCTGGAAAACAGGGTCAGACTCACAAAAGAGGTTCTGACAGACGTGAAAGAAGCGGTCGGGCATGACTGCGCTGTTGCGTTTCGCTTTGCAACCGATGAATTGATGGGTCCGGATGGCTTGCAGTGGGAAAGCGAAGGTCGCGATATTGTCGGTATGCTGGCCGAGATTCCGGATCTGTGGGATGTCAATATCAGCGATTGGGCTAATGATTCGGCGACTGCACGGTTCGAGCCTAACGAGGGTTTCCAGGAACCCTATACCGCCTTTGTCAAAACGCTCACCAGTAAACCGGTCGTCGGGGTAGGGCGGTTTACTTCGGCTGACACGATGGTATCGCAAATAAAGCGCGGTGTGCTCGACCTGATCGGCGCGGCGCGCCCGTCGATTGCCGACCCCTTTCTGCCGCGCAAGATCGACGAGGGTCGCCTCGAGGATATCCGTGAATGCATCGGCTGCAATATCTGTGTGGCCCAGGACAACATGGTTGCACCGATTCGCTGTACCCAGAATCCAACCCAGGGAGAGGAGTGGAAGCAGGGCTGGCACCCGGAAAAAATCGAGGCAGCGGTGAGCGAAGATCAGGTGCTGGTCATCGGAGCCGGTCCGGCCGGGCTAGAGGCCGCGATGCAGCTAGCCAACCGCGGCTACCAGGTAACCCTGGCCGAAGCCACTGATACGCTAGGTGGCCGGGTTTCGCGCGAAAGCGAGTTACCGGGAATGGCGAGCTATGTGCGGGTGCGGGATTATCGGGAAAACCAGATCAGGCAAAAACCCAATGTTGAGATCTACCTCGGCAATCATCTAAGTACGAACGACATCATTGAATTGCAGATACCGCATGTATTGATTGCGACCGGCTCTCACTGGCGCCGCGATGGCGTTGGTCGACAGCACGCTTTCCCGGTTGCAGGTCTCGAAAATGGTTCGGCGTTAACCCCGGACGATGTGCTTGCGGGAGCGGAAATCAGCGGCCGGGTGCTGATTTACGATGACGATCATTATTTTATGGGCAGTACCATCGCGGAGCGTTGTCGCAACCAGGGCCACGAGGTCTGCCTGGTAACCCCGGAGTCGATAGTGTCGAGCTGGACTCACTACACGCTTGAGCAGGAGAAAATCCAGGCCAGGCTACTGTCACTTGGGGTAGAGATAATGGTTTCGCATGAACTGCTGGAGGTTGAAGCGGGCCAGGCGACGATTGCCAATATCTACAGCGACGAGCATCGGCAGCAGGTTGGTTTCGACACCCTGGTCCTGGTGACCTCGCGGCAATCGGATGATGTCTTGTACCAGGCTTTGCTGGAACACGAAAATCGATTTAAAACGCTGCGCGCAATCGGTGATTGCAATGCGCCGGGGACGGTCGCGGCCGCGGTTTACGATGGCCATTCGGCAGCACGCTACCTGGAGTCGAGCGAGGATATTTATGCGCCATTATTTGTGCGCGAAATACCCGCGCTGGATTGAGTTGTTAAGCCCGGTTGGCGGCAAACCGGTATAGCATCTCAAGGCCGAGGGTGGCGCCCGCCAGCGACGTGATCTCGGCATGATCATAGGAAGGAGCGACTTCGACCAGGTCCATGCCAACCAGGTTAATTGCCGACAGGCCGCGGATGATTTTGAGCGCGCGATCGGTAGACAATCCGCCCACCACCGGGGTGCCGGTGCCCGGCGCATAACTCGGGTCGAGGCAGTCGATATCGAAGGTCAGGTAGCAGGGACTATCACCCACCCGATTGTGAATACGCTCGACGATGGCTTCGACACTGAGGTCATTGGCAATCGCGGCACTGACCACCTCGAACTCGTGCCGGCTCTCGATATAGGTGGTGCGGATCCCGACCTGGATACTCTTATCGGCATCGATAATGCCTTCGCGCGGCGCAAAGTGGAACATGCTGCCATGGCTGCAGTTGGACCCGGGCTCGGCATAGGTGTCGGTGTGGGCGTCGAAGTGAATCAACGCGAGCTTGCCGTGCTGTTGGTAATGCGCGCGCAGCAAGGGCAGGGTGACGAAATGATCGCCACCAAAACTGAGTGTCGTTTTACCGGCGGCAAGTAAAGGGCCATAGTGCGTTTCAATTTCAGCGAAAAACCCCTCGGTGCTGCCGGTCGGGAATTCGAGGTCGCCGTAATCGGCGACGCGAATCCGGTCAGCCAGGGAGAAATTCCACGGCCAGCGTTGCTCTTCCCAGTTCAGGAAGGCGCTGGCGCGGCGTATCGCAACCGGCCCGCTACGGGTACCGGATCGACCGGTGGTTCCGAGATCGTAGGGTAGTCCAACAACAAATACGTCGGCATCGTCGGCATTGCGCGACAGCGGTTTGCCCAGGTAACCATAGACATTGGCGTACATTGAGTCGCCGGTGGTGAAATTTTGTTGCTCGTTTTTCTTGGCGCTCATTTACAGGTACCAGTCATATTCTCGTGGGCTGATGAAATTGTGAAAAGCCGCTGCCTCGGCGCTGCGGTGTCGACAGTATAGTTCGATGAAAAAGCGACCCATAATATTATTAAGCGCTTCACTGTCAAAGGTTGTCCTCAGCGCCCTGGCCATATCCAGCGGCAGGTTTTCGTCACGACCGGTAACTGCCTCGGTGGTGGGTGCGCCCGGATCGAGCTGGTTCTCAATGCCATGTAACATGCCGGCCAGGGTTGCTGCCATTGCCAGGTAGGGATTGGCATCGGCACCCGGAACGCGGTTTTCGACGCGCCAGGCGCCTTGCTTGGCAAGCGGAATACGGAATGCGACGGTGCGGTTTTCGTCACCCCAGGTCAGGCTGACCGGGGCACAGCTGGTACCCCCGCGGTAACGACGATACGAATTGATGTTGGGTGCCCAGAATGACATTGCCGCCGGCATCGTCTCGAGCAAACCTGCGATCGCCTGGTGCAGCCGTGGATGCGCCTTGTTGCCCCTGGCGAAAATATTTTTACCCTTGCTGTCGACCACGCTGATGTGCATGTGCAGCCCGTTGCCCGCGTTCTCCAGCATCGGCTTGGCGATAAAACTGGCCTCCATACCATGTTTCTTGGCTACCTCGGTGACGATTCGTTTGAACAAACAGGTTTCATCGGCGGCTCGAAGTACATCGGCGTGATGATTGAAATTAATTTCGAACTGGCCCGGGCCGAGTTCTGATGAAATGGCCCCGGTATCGATATTCTGCAATTGACAGGCGTGAATGATGTCGTCAATCACTTCTTCGAAATCACCGATCCGGGTGTTCGACAGGACTGTCGCGGTATCCTCGCGACCTGTTTTTGGATTGCGCACCAGTTGCAACAGGCCGTTGTTGTCACGTTGGGCCTGGAACAGGTAAAACTCGAGCTCGAAGGCAACCATCGGCTGCCATTTCTTCGCGGCGAAGGCCTCCACCACTCGCTGCAAAACATGTCGCGGCTCGAAATACGAAGGTTGATCGCTACTGCAGGTGGTCGCGAGCACCTGCGCGCGCGGCCGGTTGCCCCATTTGGTCAGACACAGGCTGCCAGGCACCAGGTAAAAATGTGCATCGGGATCGCCATCGTCAATACCGTAGTGCAGGCCATCCAGCGGCTCGCCGAGCGTACTGAGGACGAACATGCTGGCCGGCATCGCCAGCCCTTCCTGCGCAAACGTCGCCAGTTTGCTAACCGGGTAACGCTTGCCGAAAAAGTGCCCGCAAATATCCGACGCCAGTACCTCGAACTGCTTAACCCCGGGATTTGCCTTCAGAAACCGGGTGATTTCACGCTTTAGCTGGTTGCTGTCTGGATGGTTCATAGAATTGAAGGTCAACCTTTAAGATAAGTAATTTGTGATCACGGTATCTGGTGCTGATGAAGTATTCCGGTCCACTGAAATTCTCCGCTTGTTAATGAAATTGATCACTATGTCTGCCGGGGAACCGGTGGTCAGGCGACTCCCTGGAAGTGATCATGAATACCGTCAACCGTGTTTATCGATGCGATACCGTCGCGAATATCCGCTTCGATCGCGCGCCGCAAACCAAATAAGTTTCGTTCTCTCAATGCTTCAAGTGCCTCTACATGACGATCGACCAGGTAAGCTTTTTCCAGTTTGCTGATTGCGATCCGCGAAAACGGGCCGAGCTGCAACCAAAGGCTTTCGATTAAGGGAACCGCGACCTGGAATGGATTTGCGCAATACAGTTGCCGGTGAAACGCCTGGTTGTAGAGACTGATATTGTCGACATCGTGGTGCTCGACAGCGGCATCAATTTTCGCGTCAATTTGCTCGAGAATCGCAATATCCTGTTGTTTTATATAGGGTAATGCACCTTCCGCGGCGTGGGTTTCGAGCAGTATCCGTAGTTCGGAGAGCTCGTTGAACTTCTCCGCGGTCATGGATGGCACGATGACCCGGCGGTTGTTTTTAACCTCGACGGCGCTCTCGCATGCCAGGCGATGCAGCGCTTCACGCACCGGCATCGGGCTGACCTGCAGGATTTCGGCGAGACCACGAATGGTCAGGGGTTTACCCGGTTCGATACGGCCACATAACAGGTTATTGCGCAGTAACTGGTAAACCCATTGATGGGTTTTCAAGTCATCCGATTTTTCTATCATTAACAGCTTTAAATCTTTCGGATCACTCGATTTCATAGTGTCATGTCCATATAGCCAGGCGAATGATTTAATCACAAATGTAAAGGTATCACCAACAGCAGTGTTGCTACTTGCGTTGCCGGGTCGATAGAATATGATCACATTTTTAAGACCTGTGTGCGAATTTGTGTCGGCAATGAAACGCTGGTGATATATTCGCGCGCTTAACGATCAGGAAAAAGCTCATGAAAATCGGAATCCTCGAGGTCGGGTTGCTACGTGAAGAAATGGCGGCTCGATTCGATCCTTACCCCGTTATGTTTGAACGCTTTATCGGGGTCTCCGGGCGTGATTTCGAGTTCCAGTCGTTTTGCGTGATAGAAGGGGAAATGCCGACATCAATCAACGCTTGTGATGGTTGGTTGATTACCGGCTCCCGGCATGGCGTTTACGACAATCTTGACTGGATGTTTCCGCTGCAGGATTTCATTCGAGAGCTGGCAAGTACCGAGATTCCACTAATCGGAGTATGCTTTGGTCACCAGATTATTGCCCAGGCGCTGGGTGGCGAAGTCGTCAAGTCGGATAAAGGCTGGGGCGTTGGTCTGCACCGATATCGCATCGATCAGACGCATTCCTGGATGGGCGAAGAGTCAAAACAGATCGGAATTTATGCCTTCCACCAGGACCAGGTAGTAAAGCTCCCTGATTCCGCCGAGGTATTTTCAAGCTCTGATTTTTGTCCATATGCGGGTCTCAGCTACGGTAATTCAATTATGAGTTTGCAGGCTCACCCCGAATTTGAAGCGGACTATGAAATTGCACTGCTCGAAACTTATGGTGGAACCGTGGTGCCCCGGGAGGTAGCCCAACAGGCGCTTGATTCGATGCTTGGTGGTAACAGGGAAGACAGGCAGGTGCTCGCTAGCTGGTTCGCCGAGTTTTTTCTTTCTCGCCAGCGCTAAAGCCGAGCTAACCACTCCAGGCAGGTGCAATAACGCTTGTGCACTATCTGCAGGTATTGATTACGATTGGGCCTGGATCGGTTTTTCGAGCTGCGCGACAAGAAATTCTTCAAACTCTGCCCGCGGCATCGGCTTGCCAAAGAAATAACCCTGTACGAAATCGCAGTTGAGCGACCTCAGGTACTCCCACTGTTCAGCAGTTTCCACGCCCTCGGCGATAACTTCCAGGCGCAATCCCTGTGCCATCGCGATGATTGCCTGCACCAGGACTGCATTTTCCTTGTCACCGGGTAAGTCCATAATAAAACTGCGATCGATTTTTACGGTATTGACCGGGTAATTCTTCAAATAGCTGAGTGCGGAAAATCCGGTGCCGAAGTCATCCACCGAAAGCCTGACTCCGCAGTTGCTGATTTCGTCGATGTAGGTATTAACCTCGGGCGAGTCATCCAGTAACAGGCCTTCGGTGATTTCCACTTCGAGCAAGTCCGGGTTCCATGCATGCGTTTCGAGCTGTTCCTTTATAGTGTCAAACAGAAGGTTGTTGCGGAACTGGATCGACGATGCATTGACCGCAATACGCAAGCCGATACCAAATTGCTGATTCCAGTGGGCCCCGGTTTCAATCGCCTTTTTTAACACCCAGCAACCGAGTTCGGGTATCAAACCCGCGCTTTCCGCGGCGGGTATGAATTCGTCGGGAAAGACCTGCCCGAGATTGGCACTTTCCCAGCGCAGTAATGCTTCTGCCGAAACGACCTGGCCTGACGCGGCGTCGATGATAGGTTGAAAAAATACGGTGAATTCGTCGTCAGGCAGTGCCTTGCGCAGGTTGTCCTGCAGTTCGCGCTGGCGATGTGCCTTGATATTGATATCTTCGGTAAAAAAGCGAAAGGTATTCTTGCCCTGGTTTTTCGCCTGGTACATGGCCTGGTCGGCATGGTGTAACAGGGTTTCGACGTCGTCGCCATGGTCCGGGTAAAGCGCAACGCCGATACTTGCCCCTACCGTAATATTGTGTCCCTTAAAATCGAGCGGGTTCGAGGCTTCGGTAAGCAGTTTCTCAATCTTGGTAATCAGTGTTGTTTCGCTATCGATATCGGTTAACAACACGATGAACTCATCTCCACCAATCCTGGCGACAGCGTCGGTCTGGCGTACGATGCCCTTGAAATTTTCGGCAACCTGGATTAACAGCTTGTCGCCCGCTTCGTGACCGAAGTGATCGTTAACATGCTTGAATCCATCCAGGTCAACGTAGATAACAGCACTTGAGAAATTATAGCGTCGCGAGCGGTAAATCAGTTCACTGAGTTCTTCGTACAGGCCGCGTCGATTCGACAGGTTGGTCAGGGGATCATGGGTCGCCAGGTGTTCTACGCGATGCTCGGCTACACGACGTTGTTCAACCTCAAGCTCAAGACCATGTCGCAGCAACCACAAATCGAGAAAAACAAGAACCTTGGAGATCAGTGCGGTTTTACGAATCGGTTTTTCGATATAGTCGACAGCTCCCGATAGATAGGCCTTTTCAATCTGACCGTCATCCTGGGTCGCGGTGATGAATATGATCGGGATCGAGCGGGTTCTTTCATTTTCATTTAGAAGCCGGGCGACTTCGAATCCATCCATCACGGGCATCTGTACGTCAAGCAGAATAAGGGCAATATGATCTTCATTTTGTTCCGCGGCAAGCAGGGCCTGCTCACCAGATTCTGCCGTTAGGATATTGGCTTCGACTGGTTTCAATAGCACCTGCAGCGCAACCAGGTTGGCCTTGGTGTCGTCAACAATAAGAATCTTGGCTTCGGGCATTATTCGCTTTAACTAACCACGCGTATAGTTGAGGCCGCCAGCACTAGTTTGCTGGCAGTCGTTTGCTTAGCGCTTTTATCGGCATATTCATATAAATATTTAGTTTTCAGACTATATAGGGACGTATTCCGGGATTAGGGCCGAAGTAACCAGATTTCCTGGCCTTTATCGCGATCGATGCCGAAGCATCTGCTTAATTCAACTATAGTCTTCTGATTACGCTTAATTTATAGCCAATGTCTGAGCAAAAAGAGAAACCTACAATCCTGCTGGTTGCGAGTTCGGTACACAGCATCAAGCTGGTCAGCAAGCATTTGCAGGAGCATTTCGCGCTGCTAACGGCTGAGGATGCGGAAGCAGCCTGGGACTTGCTGCTGAAGGATCGTGAGATTGTGCTGGTTATCTGCGAGCTGGAAAATATGATTAATCAATTCGGTCTGCTAGAGCGAATTCGCAGTGCCGGCGACAGCTGGCTTGCGGCAACACCGATACTGTTACTGGTCGGGGAAAACGATGCAGACGAGGGACGCGAGCTTGCTTTTCAGATGGGGGCTACCGACTTTATTAATATGCCTTTCGCCAGTAGCGAGCTGACGACCAGGGCACGCTTGCACGCAAATCTTTACTTGCAGCACTCGATGGAATCACCCGAGGAACTGGAACAGGTTTCGGCAGCCGACCTGTTACAGCAACTATCACAAACCAACTTCTTTAATTCACGAGCCCAACAGGAACTATCTTTTGCGCAACGCCATCGGGGTAATTTTAGCCTGTGCAAGCTCAAGCTCGACAACATCAAGTCGATCATGCAGAGCTTCGGCAAGGCGAAAACAACTACTGTCGTAAAAGGGGTGGCCGGGATCATCCAGCAAACACTGCGTACCGAGGATACAGTGTGCTATCTCGGTAATGCCGAGTTTTACCTGTTGTATCCCGCAACCAATGGAATTGGAGCCACCGACGGCGTCAACCGTATTTTAAAACGGGTATCCAGTTCCCCGATACGTATTGACGATATGCAGGTCAAGGTGACTTTAAGTGGATCGGTCTATAGCTGCCTGGCAACTGAAAACAATGATCTCGAACAGATATATGCACAACTGGACACCAGCCTCGTACAGGCACAATCCGCGGGTGGCAATCGGGTTGTCAGCTCGTCAGCATCGAGTGAAGAGCACCATGTTTCGGTTGATCGAGCTTTAAAACTGATTCAGCAGGGTAGCACCGACGAGTTGACTGCGGATGCCGCACCATTGTTAATAAGTATTCTACCACTGCTCGATTTTGCGGACGGGGTACTCAAGCTCGGGTTGCGATCGGTAAACTCGAAACTCCGGGAAAAGCTCAATATTCCTTCTCAATCTGATCCTTAGTAATAGTTGCAATTTGCAACTATGTATTGCCGCTAGTGTCAAATTATTATAGTGTTAGGATCTGCTTAATCGACCCGATAATGTCCGAGTTTCCTGAATGAATATTCTGCTCCTGCTGGGTGCCCTGTTTGCATTGTTATATGCGGTTGCCCGGCATCAAATTCCGTTTCGTACTCTGGCCCTGATTACCCTGTTCTTTTTGGTGATATTCACCTTTGCCGGCGGGTTCAGTTTCTTTTGGGGGCTGGTATTCTGGACCGCATTCCTGGTGCCCGCGGTGCTACTTGGATTGCCGCAGGTTCGCCAGCAGTTCCTGACCCGCCCTTTACTGCAGCGTATACGCAAGATATTGCCGCCGATGTCCGAAACAGAGCGTGATGCTATCGAAGCCGGCAGCGTCTGGTGGGAAGCGGAGTTGTTTCGAGGCGCGCCCGACTGGCAGCTGTTAAAGGATTACGAATTGCCCGTGCTGAGCGACGAAGAGCGGGCTTTTATCGAAGGTCCCGTAGAGCAGCTATGCGCGATGATCGATGACTGGGACATCACTCACAAACGCCTGGACTTGCCGCCGGAGATCTGGGCGTTTTTAAAGCAGCATCGTTTTTTCGGCATGATCATTCCCGAGCACTACGGGGGTCTCGAATTCTCGGCCCATGGTCATTCGGCCGTGGTCACAAAAATATCGGCACGCAGTATTACAGCCGGTGTCACCGTCATGGTCCCGAATTCACTCGGCCCGGCCGAGCTGTTGCTGCATTACGGAACCGATGAACAAAAGGATTATTACCTGCCGCGACTGGCCGATGGACGTGAAATTCCCTGTTTTGCCTTAACCGGGCCGTTTGCCGGTTCTGATGCAGGCGCCATACCTGACCACGGTGTGATCTGTATGGGGGAGCACGAGGGCAAGCAGGTACTCGGTTTGCGCCTCAACTGGGAGAAGCGCTATATCACGCTCGGTCCGGTAGCGACGGTGCTCGGTCTCGCGTTCAAGGCTTTCGATCCAGACGGTTTGATTGGTGACGAGGAAGAACTCGGGGTGACCTGCGCATTGATCCCGTCCGACACCCCCGGGATCACGATCGGGAAACGGCATTTCCCGCTAAACGTTGCCTTCCAGAATGGGCCCAATAGTGGCAAAGATGTATTCATCCCGATGGAATATGTTATTGGCGGACAACAGAATATCGGCAACGGCTGGCGCATGCTGGTGGAATCCTTATCGGTTGGGCGCGGTATCTCGCTGCCGGCTGTGGGTGTGGCGGCAGGTAAGGCAAGCACCCGCACTACCGGTGCTTATGCCCACGTACGCAAGCAATTCAACACCTCGATCGGCAAATTTGAAGGTGTCGAGGAAGCGCTGGCCCGAATCGGCGGCATGACATACATGATGGATGCGGGACGGCTGTTGACCCTGAGCGCACTCGATAGCGGCGAAAAGCCTTCGGTCGTTACCGCAATACTTAAATACTACAATACCGAGCACATGCGCCAGGTCGTCAATGATTCAATGGATATACACGGGGGCCGGGGTATCTGTATCGGGCCTACCAATTACATCGCCCGTGCCTATCAGTCTATCCCGGTCGGGATCACGGTCGAGGGCGCCAACATACTAACCCGCAGCATGATCATTTTCGGGCAGGGTGCTATCCGTTGCCATCCGTATCTTATGGACGAGATGCAGGCAGCGATGATGGAAGATCAGTCGGCCGCGGAAGATGCTTTCGATAATGCATTGCGTGGTCATGCAGAGTATTTTTTAACTAATTTCTGCCGTGCCTTCGTTTATGGAATAAGTGGTAGCCGCCTGGCACCGGAGCCATACCCGGGTCGTATCGGTGACTACTACCAGCGCCTGGGCCAGATGAGTGCGGCGTTTGCAGTATGTGCTGACCTCGTGTTAATGATTCTGGGTGGCTCTTTCAAACGCAAGGAAATGCTTTCCGGTCGATTTGCTGACGCACTGGGTTACATGTTCTATGCCTCGGCCGCGTTGAAAAAATTTGATGCCGATGGTCAGCCGAGAAACGATTTACCGCTGGTTGAATGGTCAACCAAGTACTGTCTCTACCAGGTACAGATGGCGCTGGACGAGATTTTGCGTAATTTTCCAATAAAGTGGTTGGGGGTACTGGTGCGTCATACCATATTTCCGCTGGGGCTCAATTTACGCCAACCCAACGACTCGCTTAGTCATCGTGTTGCGGCCCTCGTGATCAGGCCGGGCGGGGCGCGTGATCGATTAACGGCAGGCATCTATAACACCGATGACCCGAATGATATAACCGGTTGTCTCGAGGATGCACTGCACAAGGTGATAAAGGCGGAGCCAATCGAACGACGCCTGCGCCACGACGAGTTGGAACAGCATGGACTTGAAGATTACCCGCAGTGGATTGAAAGGCTGAAACAATCGGATCAGGTTTCGGCCGAGGAAGCTGATATACTGTTGCAGGCTCGGTCAGCGACGGCAAGGGTGATCAAGGTGGATGACTTTACGACCGACGAGATGACAAATAAAATAGGCGCAACTAAAAAAGCCGCGCCGAAAAAAAAGGCGGCAAAGTCGTCGAAGAAAAGGGCTGTGAAAAAGAAACCGGCAGCTAAGTAGAAGCGGGCCAGGGGAGCGCCTAAGAGTCCTCACCCGCGACAATAAAATAATACCGTTGCCAGCTATGGGGGGTGTGCAAATGGAAAAAGTCTGGTTAAAAAGTTATCCACCGGGGGTCCCGGAAGAGATTGACATCGATGCCTATCGCTCGGTCACCGATGTGTTTGAGCAGGCAATCAAGCGCTTTGGCGAAAGTCCCTGTTTTTCCAATCTTGGAACCACGCTCAGTTATAACGATATGGATCGTTATACCGACCAACTCGCGAGTTATTTACAAAGCCTGCCTGGATTAGACAAGGGTGATCGTATTGCCGTGATGATGCCTAACGTGCTGCAGAATCCAATCGCAATTTTTGCAATCCTGCGGGCCGGGTTTACCGTCGTCAACACAAACCCGCTATATACACCTCGTGAGCTAGAGCACCAATTGTCGGATTCGGGCGCCAAGGGCATTATCGTGATGGAAAACTTTTGCCATACCCTGGATGAAGTCATCGGCAATACCCCGATACAGCACGTGATTACAACCCAACTCGGCGATATGCTGCAGTTTCCGAAGTCCCTGATCGTCAACCTGGTAGTCAAGTATGTTAAAAAAATGGTGCCAAAGTTTTCATTGCCGCAAGCTATAACTTTCAAGCAGGCGCTGCAAAGAGGCTCGGGTCAGCACCACCAGGCAGTGCCCTGTAGTCACGATGACCTTGCGTTTTTGCAGTACACGGGCGGTACGACCGGTGTCGCCAAGGGCGCCATGCTCTCGCATGGCAATATGATTGCAAACATGCAACAGGCTTCATCCTGGCTCTCCAACTCTGTCAAAGAGGGCGAGGAAGTCATTATCACGGCACTTCCGCTTTATCATATTTTTTCGTTAACCGCTAACTGCCTGACCTTCATGAAGGTTGGTGCGCTCAATTACCTGATTACCAATCCGCGCGATATGCCCGGTTTTGTCAAGGAACTTCAGGGTCTCAGGTTTACCGCGATAACAGGGGTAAACACGCTGTTCAACGGTTTGATGAATACACCCGGGTTCGAGGAGATCGATTTTTCCAATCTGAAACTCTCCCTGGGCGGCGGTATGGCGGTGCAACAGCCGGTGGCCGAGCGCTGGAAAAAATTGACCGGTGCGCCGTTACTCGAAGCCTATGGGTTGACCGAGACTTCGCCGGCAGTGTGCATCAATCCGTTAACGCTGATGGAATATAATGGCAGTATCGGTTTGCCGGTACCTTCAACCGAAGTTTCAGTGCAGGATGATGATGGCAACCTGTTGCCCCAGGGTGAAACCGGCGAACTCTGCGTACGTGGCCCCCAGGTCATGCAGGGTTACTGGCAGCGACCCGAAGAAACCGCCAAGGTATTATCCGATGATGGCTGGCTAAAAACCGGTGACGTCGCGCAAATGGATGAACTGGGATTCTTCCGCATCGTCGATCGCCTCAAGGATATGATCCTGGTGTCCGGATTCAATGTCTATCCGAATGAAATTGAAGCCGTAATCGCGGGCCACGAGGGCGTGCTCGAGGTAGGTGTAATCGGTGAGCCCGATCAGGAAAGCGGTGAGATCGTTAAAGCCGTTGTCGTGAAAAAGGACCCCGCGCTAGACGAGGCGTCTATAGTGGCACATTGCCGAGATAATCTAACCGGGTACAAGGTGCCTAAAATAATAGAATTCAGGGATGAATTGCCGAAAACCAATGTCGGTAAAATACTGCGGCGCGAACTGCGCTAACCCGTTTACCCGGGGAGGATGGCTTCAACCTCCCGGCAAGGAATCGCATCGTCAGTAACCGCTGATTTTCGCGTGCATCTCCTTGGTATCTTCGAAACGTTGCTTTTGCTCGTCACTTGCGCTGGTTTGATAGTCCCGCTTCCAGTCCTCGTTGCTCATGCCATACACGTATTTTTGTGCCGCGGCATAATCGAAGTCCGGCTCTATTTGTTTGGCCGCAGCGGAGTACCATTTAGACAGGCAGTTGCGACAAAAGCCTGCGAGGTTCATCAGGTCGATATTCTGCACGTCACTGCGTTGTTGCAGATGGGCTACCAGGGATCGAAATGCTGCCGCTTCGGCCTCGGTTTGCTGATCTTTGGTCATGGTTTGTTACTCACCTATAATGGACTGCTTTTTTAACATAAAAATCTCGATGCCGGCAAACGATATAAACCAATGGATGTCCGTCTTGCTCGACCAATTGGAGTCCAGTCGGCAGCGTCAACTGGTCGCGTTGCAGGGACCACAATCCTGGTGTGACGAACAATATAAAAAACTGTTCGAGGTGGATGCATCGATGCAGCTGCTGTCAAATAGAAAGCTCGACCCAGCTGCAACCCCTTTTAGCAAGGCCGACGCCTGTCTCGGTGGCGAGGCCCGGCTGGTGGTGCTGGATCTCTTCGATGGATTTAATGCCGATGTGTTATGTATCGCCGCCGGGCTGGTGCGGTCAGGTGGGGTTCTATTGTTATTGTCTCCTCCAGTCAAAGACTGGAATTTACAAACTGATCGCTATGGCCGCTGGCAGGATGAAAAGCCATCCTTGAGGGCGCGCCTTGTCGAATATTTTTACTATTCGCTTGAACAGGATGAGGAAATTGGAATCCTGGTGACCCCGGATTTTGACTTCAGCGCAATAGAATCTTTGCCCGAACTAAGGGTGTTACAGCAAACTCCGATCGAACAGGGACACAGCGCCGGCCAGGCGCAGTGCCTGCAGCAAATCGAGCAATGGGTACTAAGCGGGCAAAATGGAGTTGCCTTGATCAATGCCGAGCGTGGTCGCGGCAAGAGTACCTGCCTGGGACTGTTGCTAAAACGCTTGCAGGCAAGCTGCCGGATACTGGTATCGGCGAACTCGAAACAAATCTGCGCACAGCTGTTGCGACTGGTGCCGGATGCTGAATTTGTAGCGCCCGATCGACTTTTACAAAATCGCCTCGAAGCCGACCTGCTGATTATCGATGAGGCTGCGATGATTCCCCTGCCGATGTTACGTCAATTAACCAGGCTTTACCCGAGACTGGTGATGGCAACGACCAGTGGTGGATATGAGGGCACCGGACAGGGATTTATGCTGCGATTCATCGCGGCCCTGGATGCGCAGAAGCTGATGCGACTCAGCCTGGATAAGCCGGTGCGCTGGTGCCAGGGGGATCAGCTGGAGGCCTGGCTCGACCGCACGCTGATGTTGAAGGCAGACAAGCTCGATTCCCCGCCGGCTATGGAAGCGGGGGCCTGCGAGATGCAGTTACTGAAGAATCCCGGCGATCCCGATAATTTTCCGCAGTTACGGCAGGTTTACGCATTGCTGAATACGGCACACTACCGCACCAGGCCTTCGGATTTGCGCATGTTGATGGAAAATCCTGACCTATTGTTGGTCGTCGCGTGCCAGCAGGATGTTGTTGTCGGCGCTGCATGGCTGAATATCGAGGGTGGATTCGACGATAAATTGTGCGCCGAGATTTTTCTCGGCCGCCGCCGACCGAGGGGGCATCTGCTGGCACAGATGCTAACCGCCCAGGCGGGCCTGAAAAATTTCGCCGGGTACCGGGGTTTACGCGTGCAGCGCATCGCCGTGGCCGAAACCCATAGACGTCTTGGTATTGGGACCCGGCTGCTGGAATATGCGCTGCGCTATGGACAGGAAAATTCCATGGATTACCTGGGCGCGAGCTTTGCACTTGACCCGCAAACCCTGTGTTTCTGGCGGCAGGCTCGATTCTCACTGGTGCATGTCAGCTACGCCCAGGGAAAATCGAGCGGCGATCAATCAATCGTCGTATTACGTTCAATCACAGCAGAGATCGATGTTGAAATCGATTTATTACAACAGCGAATTCAGCGACAACTGCCAACCTGGATGACGCAGTTCCTGCAAAATATGAGTGCCGATCAAGTTTCGTCGCTGTTGCGTTTTGCCGGTTTTGATACTTCGATCGACGACCATGAGCAGCTCGAAGTCGAAGCTTTTACCAGGGGTCACAGGGGATTCGAACACTGTTTTGCCAGCCTGCAAAAAATCGTTATGCGGTGCGTCGCGCAATCATCCGGTGTACCTGATAGCCTGCTGATTGAAAAGGCGATTCAGAACCGGGACTGGGATTTGCTCGAACGGGAATCGGGTTCAGAAGGGCGTAAAACTTTGCAACAGCGCTTGCGCGGGCAGGTCGATGCCCTGTTAAAAGGCTGCTAACATGAATCAACGATCGAGGTTTATATGCCGCAGCAAATAGTTGATTTCTGGTTTTCAGATGCAACCCGGAAACTCTGGTTTAACTCGACCCCGGAATTTGACCGGGAATTATGCGAGCGCTACCAGGATACCTGGGAACAAGCTAGAAGGGGTGAGCTTGACCACTGGATGCAAACCGGGGAGGGCTGCCTCGCGTTGGTGATTATTCTCGACCAGTTTCCGCTGAACATGTTTCGCGGCAGTGCGCAAAGCTTTGCCAGCGAAGGCCAGTCGCGTGATGTCGCAACCGCCGCAATCGAGCAGGGATTTGATAAAACGATGCCCGCGGAACAACGTTCCTTTCTTTACATGCCATACATGCACAGCGAAACGCTCGAAGACCAGGAGCTGGCGTTACAATTGTTTGATCAGCCCGGACTCGAATCCAACCTGCGTTTTGCAAAACATCACCATGCGATCATCGAAAAGTACGGGCGTTTTCCGCATCGTAACGCCGCTCTAGGCAGGACCAGTAGCGATGCTGAAATCGAATACCTGAATTCCAGCAAAGCCTTCACCGGCTAGGATAGTTTGATGCTTGAACAGCTACATCGGTATATCTGGAGCTATGACGCTAGCGATGCTGACGCAGCTCACTCGCATTGGCGGCATTTTCTGCAAATAGTCGTCGTGGTTGGCCGTGACCTGATGGATGGCATGATCACCCTGCGTGCGATGAGTCTCGTTTATACCACGCTGTTATCCATGGTGCCCTTGCTGGCCGTCAGCATCTCGGTATTGAAAGGATTCGGGGTTCACGATCAGTTGGAGCCAACCCTCACCAACATCCTGGCTCCCCTGGGCGAGCAGAGCGTTGAGATCAGCGCGCATATTGTCGGTTTCGTCGACAACATGAAAATAGGTGTACTCGGTGCGTTAGGTTTAGGACTGCTTATATACACCGCGGTTTCACTGATTCAAAAGATTGAAGCGGCGTTCAATTATACCTGGCGATTGCAGAACAACCGTAGCCTGATGCAACGTTTCAGCGATTACCTCAGCGTTATTATGGTGGGTCCGGTATTGTTGTTTTCGGCCGTGGGTATAACGGCTTCGCTCGGCAGCAACCAGATTGTTGAATTCCTGAACACGCTTCCTTATATGAACGACCTGCTGCGGCTAATGGGAAAGGTATTGCCCTTCCTGTTAGTTATCGCCGCCTTCACCTTCGTTTACATGCTGGTGCCAAACACCCGGGTAAAATTTCGTTCGGCATTTTACGGGGCCGTCATCGCAGGTGTTTTATGGCAGATAAGCGGCATTCTTTTTACTTCGTTTGTGGGTGGTTCTACCAGTTATACGGCAATTTATTCAGGTTTCGCAATCGTGTTGGTATTCATGATATGGCTTTACCTGAGCTGGGTTATTCTGCTGATCGGAGCCAGCATCTCGTACTATTACCAGAATCCCGAGCAGCTCAAGCTGGAACAGATTGACTTCCATATGAGCGGACGCATGCGAGACCAATTGGCCTTGCAGGCGATGGTTAACATCGCTCGCGCCCATGACAAGCAGTCGGACCTGATTCCCAGCCTTGAAAATCTCGCCAGTTACCAACAGGTACCGGTGAGTGCACTTAAGCGCATGCTGGATGCGTTGCAAAACGATGGACTGGTTCAGGTTTCGGCACAGAATCCACCGCTTTACTTGCCGGCTGTTTCATTGCAGCGTATAAAACTCGCAGATATTCTACGCAGTGCGCGTGCTGCTGAAGACGATGGCCGGACCGACAGCTGTCGAAGCGATGCAGCGGTGTCAAATTATCTGAAGGAACTCGAACAGAAGCTCGAAGCACAGTTGGGTGAGGAATCGCTGGTCGATTTTCTGAAAAAATTCGAGGATGATTCCAGGCATGAAGATAGTCTCGTTTAACGTGAATAGCGTGCGCCAGCGTCTGCATCAATTGCAGAGCGTGGTCGATAAGCACTCACCGGAATTTATCGGTCTGCAGGAAACCAAGGTGCAGGACCACGAATTTCCCCTCGACGCAATCGCCGAAATGGGCTACCAGATCATCTATGCAGGGCAGAAAACCCACTACGGCGTTGCACTGATGTCACGCTGCCCCTGCGTCGATCCCTGCTATGGTTTTCCAGGAGATGCGGAAGATGCGCAAAAAAGATTCATTGGTGGTGAATATCAACTTGATGGAAAATCGGTACTGGTTTTCAATGGTTACTTTCCACAGGGTGAAAGCCGTGATCACCCGGTTAAATTTCCAGCAAAGCAGCGGTTTTATAGTGACCTGATTCAATTCCTGGGAGCTTATGATATGACACGCTCGAACTTGATCGTGATGGGCGACTACAATATCGCCCCGCAAGACCTGGATATTGGCATCGGCGCAGATAATGCCAAACGCTGGCTGAAAACCGGCAAAACCAGCTTTCTGCCCGAGGAACGCGTTTGGTTCCAGCAACTGGAGGCGCTTGGCTTACACGACGGTTTCCGGCTGTGTCATGCCGATACCGCCGATCGTTTTAGCTGGTTCGATTATCGTAGCCGCGGATTCGAAGCTGAACCGAAACGGGGTCTGCGCATCGATCATCTGCTGGTTTCGGAACAACTCAAGTCCACGGTAATCGGTGCCGGGGTAGATTATGATATCCGCGGAATGGAAAAACCTTCCGATCATGCGCCGACCTGGATCGAACTAAACCTTGCTGACCGCGTCTGATTGTAAGCCGCCGTTATAACTAACCAGGAGTTACTCATGTTTGGCAGACCAACCACTATTCCATCAGCAGACCAGGCTTTGCCTGGCCGCAGCGAAGCGATTCAATTCGATCCGATGCATGTTGTCCTCGGAACCTCGATGGTAGAGCCTTTTCCGGAAGATTGTGAACAGGTAATTCTGGGCCTCGGTTGTTTCTGGGGCGCCGAACGCAAATTCTGGAATCTTCCCGGGGTTTATACCACCGCGGTAGGATACGCCGCCGGTCACACGCCTAACCCGAGCTACCAGGAAGTGTGTACCGGTATGACCGGGCATAACGAAGTCGTGCTGGTGGTATATCACCCAGTTCAAATCGACTTCGCGACCCTGTTGAAGACGTTCTGGGAGTCGCATAACCCGACCGAGGGCATGCGCCAGGGCAATGACATGGGAACCCAGTATCGGTCGGGAATCTACTACTGCAATGATAGTCAGCGTGAGGTTGCGCAGCATAGCCTCGAACAATATCAACACAAACTCCGCGCCGCGGGCCATGCGGCGATCACCACCGAAATATTACCGGCTGGTCCGTTCTATTATGCTGAGGATTATCACCAGCAGTATCTGGAAAAGAATCCGGCTGGCTACTGTGGCCTCGGCGGGACCGGGGTATCCTGTTAGAAGGCTTGTTAAAAAGATCGCTTAAGTCCGCAATAATTCTAATTATTGGACTATTATAAATAGATCGAAATCCAGCCAATCTGGCCCTTGCTATGACGAAAATAGGCGTTAGTCGATCCCAGGCTGTGGGGTCGGCTGCATTCTTTACGGCGGCAATATTATTTTCCTCAGGGACGGTGCTTGCTGCCGATAAGCCACTGCAACTTGACAATTGTGGGCCGCAAGCGGTTGCGTCAGAGCACGATGTGGGAAAACTGGTCCGGGTTCACGGTACAAAAATTAAAATGCCGGATAAGGATTATCCCCACGTGATCGAGTAGACAATTGCTCTCGCGACTCTACAGTTTTAAATTCATTATCGGTTTTGCCCTGCTCTGGCTGGGTGCACTGGCCTATGGTTTGGCGATTTATAGCACCCAGGTGTATCGCGACCAGGCAATCGAGTCCCAGATCATATCGATCCAGTCATTGCTCGAACATGAAAGCAGGGAAGCCATCCAGCGGCTTTACGATGACCAGGAAGAATTTGCCCTGAAGTTACAAAGTGAAGCGCTATTTTTAAAAGCCCTTGAACAGCGTGATGTTGTCACGATGGAGGCCTTGCTACAGGAAACTTTAAACCGTAGACAGGTATCCGCGGGCCTGTTGAATTTGAAGTCAATTATTGTGCGCGATCTTTCGGGTGAAATTTTTGCGCAAAGCTCCGATGATGGCCTTAACGGGTACGCCGGTTGTCCCACGGTGCTGGAAACGGTTGTCGGGTCATTAATACGCTTGTCAAAACCGAAGTACTCGCTATGCAATTTCGATGACCAGCTATATAGCGAGGTTCTGGTGCCGGTCGGTGCCCCGGAGCCGAAGGCTTACCTGCATATAGTTGCATATGCGATCGATGGCCTGAAAAGTGTAGAAAGGAATACCGGGGTCCCGCTAAGAATAATCCACGGTACTGGAGACAGCCTCTACCAATCGGATAACTGGGTGAATTTCACGGCGGGTACGCATTTATATCCGAGCTATAAACTTTTTGCCGACGATGCATTTCTCGGCGCTACCATCAGCGCTTCGATTGACCAGGAACCTATTATCGAACGGTTGCGCGAAACGGAAACGAGTTTCTTCATCATAACCACGATCGCAACCGTTTCGGCCTTGGTGCTGGTACTGATTCTGCTGAATCGGGCCTTTATGCCGATGAACAAGTTACGTAACTCGGTGGGTGCATTGTTAACCGGGAAATATGGGTCAATCAGCGAAGAAAAATTGCCCAGTGAGTTAAAAGACCTGGTCGTCGCTTATAACGAAATGGTAGAAGGTCTGGAGATGGAAACCATCTCCAGGCGGCAAATCGAGGAAAAGTTGCGCTCGGAGAAAGATTTCATCTCCACCACGCTCGATTCGATTACCAACCCGGTAATTGTTATCGACTCCAAGGACCGCATAAAACTGGTTAACCCGAGTGCCGAAAAGTTGTTTGGCGACAGGGAGCCCGAACTGATCGATACCTCGATTCATGAAATTCTGATCCTGTATGCAAATCGACAAACCACGCGCATTGTTGACCTGAACCAGTTGCTAAGTCGCAAGCTCTCAATCAGCTCGATGTTTTTTTATGATCCCGATCGCAATCTTGTCGAACTTGAGTTTTCGGCATCCCCGATGATCGACATGGAAGCAGAGGATGTTGGTTTTGTAATTATTCTCAAGGATGTATCAGAGGACCGCAAGTTACGCCGTAAACTGAATTACGAAGGCAGCCACGACCAGCTTACCGGGTTTCTTAATCGCAACGCATTTGAACAAAAATTTGAAGGCCTTGTGACCGAGGATAGCAACACCACGGTTCAGCACGTGTTTGCCTACCTCGATGTCGACCAGTTCAGAGTCGTCAATGAAACCTGCGGCAGTGCCGCCGGTGACCTGTTGTTGAAGCAGATCAGCACCATGATCAAGAAGCATGTGCGTAAATCTGACATAGTAGCGCGTTTAAGTGGCGATGAATTCGGCATCATCATGCCCTTTTTCGAAATGGAGCGCGCCCTACAGACCATTCAGAAAGTTATTATCGAGATACAGCATTCGGGATTCATCTGGAATGACCAGGAGTACCAGGTAACGGCGAGTATCGGGGTAATGGCCTTTGGACGGATGAGTGATGAATATGCCGAGTTTTACTCCAAGGTCACGACCGCCTGTTTCCTGGCCAAGCAAAACGGTGGTAATCAATATCACTTCATCGATGAAAACGATGAAAAAGTCATGGCGCAGCAGGTATCCATGGAATGGGTTACCGGCATCATGGAGGGCTTTTCCGAGGATCGCTTTTGTCTCTATGTGCAACCCATCGTTTCAATCGACAAGGACGAGCAACATACCCACTACGAGGTCCTGATCCGTTATCGGGGTTCTGATGGCACCATTATCTCACCCAATGATTTTCTACCGCCCGCGGAACGTTATAACCTGATCGAACGCATCGACAGCTGGGTTGTCGGCAGCGTTATCGAATGGCTGGAACAGCACCAGGAAAAAATGCGCGAGGTGATGTTTTCGGTGAACCTTTCGGGACGCAGTATCGGGTCCACTACCTTTCACAATTTTCTGCATGATTCGCTGGCCTCGAGTAACATTAATAAGAGTTCATTGTGTTTTGAAATTACCGAAACCGCGGTAGTCGACAATGTCGAGCGTTCGGTAGAATTTATCAATTCGATCAAGCAACTGGGCGCCAAGTTTTCACTCGATGATTTTGGAACCGGGTTATCCTCGTTCAGCTATCTCAAGCAGTTCCCGGTGGATTACCTGAAAATCGACGGCGAATTTGTGCGCGATATTCTCGAAGATGACAAGAGTTTCGTGTTCGTGCGCTCGATGACCGAAGTAGGGCACGCGCTGGAAATGGAGGTGATTGCCGAGTTCGTCGAGTCGGATACGATGTTCGATAAGCTGCGCGAGGCCAATGTCGATTACATCCAGGGCTATACGGTCGGAAAACCGGTTGCAATAGAAACCTTGCTGGAAGATCTCGATAAACCCGATACCAAGAAAGTCGGATCGCTTTAAGCGGCCGTTCCCAGTTCACCTGGCGAATTATGCAACGCGCGCAAGCCAGGGTATTTATCCTGTTGTAACGACCTCTCCTGATCCTGATCGGTAAGTAAACTGATCACCTGTTTGTAGCCTGCTACCGGTCTGAAAATACTCGTGTCGGTAGTTCAATTCCACCACTGGCAGATAAAAGCTGGCACTCAGAATCGATTTATCAGAGTCAGCTAACGACCCGAAACAGACATTAATTGTGAAAGTTGAGAGCTCATTTGTGATTTGAGTTGATTTGCGTCATTTCGGATCTCGGGTAGCAATTCCATACTTGACTCATGCAAAACATCTTCCTTGCTATTTTTTTACTATTAATAATCGGCATCGCCAAAGCTGAATTATTTTTTGAAGGTAGCATCGAGGGTGGAGGTGAAACCTTTGCCACCGCTGAGAGTAGCAATGATTTTTACTCGTTTGACGATGATTTAAATATTGGTGGCGGAACAAAAGTGGCCATTGGCATTCAAAATATGGTTGGGGAAGAAGCACTAGGGTCACTGTCTCTGGCTTTGGGATATATTTGGGACCGCATAGATGCAGACAATGGTGATGCCGATTTCAGCACAGTTACGTTTGATGTGATCTACATCCGCCATTTTAATAAGCATCGGTTGGGCATTGGTGCCAGTTATCACATAGGTCCCGAGTATGAGGAAGATATTGATGGATCTATCCCTTTTGATCTCGACTTTGACGACTCTCTTGGTTTCATCTTGAAATATGGCTATGAGATAAATCAGGGATTACAGATAGGTGCACGTTACACCGTAATGGAGTACGAATTTAATGATATTGATGTGGATGCGGACAGTTTTGGATTATTTCTGTCTAATGGGTTCTAGCATAACTGCAGAATTTGATTTCAGTAACCAGTATAATCTGGCTATAGCTACCAATAGAAATTAAGCGACAAGTTAGTCGATAAAACTGAATCATCCTCAATTATAATATTAATGCGGCCTTCCATGTCCCTGTCAAACGAGTATCGATTGTTAAAATTAATGCGCGTTTCAAGAGCGTCAGCATCGTTTAGGGGCACATCAACCATCAATAAGCTGGAGCACTTTTTACAAATATCAAAAAACATCCCTGCAGCAAATTTCAGACCAAGGTCATCTTCATAAACGGCTTGTTCGCTAACCGTGGTATTGATAAACAAAAAGGCGAGATTACTTTTAAGGTATCTCGACTTCCCAATACCACCTGAAAGATACAAGCCACTAAATTGCCGTACTTCATTCTCCCGTGCATAGCCTAATTCTACGCCCCAGGAAATACCACGAGTGTCAAACATCGCATTCTTACTGTTCAAATATTTGATTATGCTTGCAAAAATGAATTGGTCTAGCTTAATAGAGTCTTCTTCCAGTGATACTGAAATATCGATAGCTATAAACTCGGTATCTTCTAACGCACCATCCTGCAGGGACAATCTATCATGGTAGGAACCTGATATTCCGAGCAAGAGTTCGGGATCAGCGCCTTCCATATCCCTTGCTTCTATCTCGAATAATGATGGCTTGTGGCCGAATGTTGGCGGAAATCGGCCCTCGTGACTATCTACTGCCACCGATTTCGCTGCAGGCTCTTCTAGCCTCTGCATTAACCAGAAATTTTTCTTTTCTTCGTATAGTTCTTCTTCGTCTGGATCATCGATTTTCTTATATTTGTAATATCTGACTACCGTATCAACGACCTCTATTCTCTCTTTTTGAGATAATTCCTCGTGACCAGATGGCGCTTCGCTAATAATATTGAGTAAGACTTCCCGTTGACGATCATTGAGAAGATTGTACCTGTTCACCAAGGCTCGCTGGCTTGATGGAATCAGCCTTGCTTCACCAACAACGTTTGTATTTTCAGTCAAGGAAAAAAACAGGCTCGATGGAATATTCCAATATCCCTTGTCTTTTTCAAGGTCCTCGTCCAGAACTAGTTCTAGCAGTTCCGTCATGCGGTACGAACAATTTTTATCGAGAAAGAAATACTGGTACTTGTTACCCAGTAATTCCCAGATTCGCGCCACGAGCAGCTCTAACTGCGGCCTGGTCAGGTTCAACGGATATTCCCACATATCCCTGAGTTCGCGTTCCAGATAGATATGGCTTTCCTCGTATACATCCCTCGCAGTAAATCCAGCCTCGTATCCGCCAAACAGGCCAAACAGCGCGTAAATCATTCCATTTTCACCATCTGGAACGATTGCACCGTAATTTACCGCATAATCCAGAAGATCCCTGCTTTGATAGTTAACCGTGTTATTGATTTTAAGCAAGGCGTGACCAAAGGTCGAAGCTGGGTTCCCAAGATATCCTGTTACAAAAACAATACTTGCCGAATGGAGTCCCTCCGGCTTAACCCACTTTTTAAAATTAGTGCATTGTTCGAAGATAATTATTTTTTTATCTATTAATTCCTTTTGAACCAGCCATAAGTAACGCGCGGGGAATTTGCATATTGCATGGTCATTTGGATCCCCTTTGCCAAATGGTAGACGCATTGCCTCAACGGTTGCAATTAATTCCTTACCCGGGGAAGACTTCCCCGCTTTAGACAGGAAAAATTGGTCGGTAATTATTTCACTGATATATTGCCCATTACCGGTTGTGTAATATCCGAGTTTTAGCCACTGCTTATCGTAAAAATAGATAGATAGGTCTTGAGCAAAAACCGGGCAGGCCTGTAGACATAAAAAAAGCCCGCCAAGGATGAAACCAGGCGGGCTTATAAGAAGTTTGGGTTTGGTTAGGCAGCGCAAGATCGGGTCATGTTTTCGTCAAGCATCATATGGTATGCCTTGGCTTTTTCAAATTGACTAGAACCTGAGTAAGTTGGCGCGGCAACAAGTTTTGCAAAACCTTCCCGGGTATCCGTCAACACAACCTTCTGAGATTCAATGTCACAACCATATATATCCATCAGAGCAGCCAGGTGTTCTCCACTACCCGACGCAGTCTCTACTTCGATTGCGGCATATTTTTTTATTATGAGCATTGCAGATTTGAACTTGGAACCGTTACAGCCTGCTTCTGATAAGCCAGAAGAAATTGCGGTTGTTCCCGAATCCCAGGTAACGTTGGTAATAGCTGCCAAAGTTTCATTTTCATCGAAAAACATAGCCCCCAGTCCACAATTTGTATACATGTCCTCAAAACTATATGCAGCATTTGCATTTTGAACCATAGAAAAACAAAATGATGTAACTATTATTAATGATGTCGTAATTGCTTTAAACATATCAAGCTCCCATTCCAATTAAATGACCACCAAGTCTGGTGGTGTCAAGCGCGATTTTAGTTATATAAACACTCGCACACTTGATTTATATCATGTGGATACAGCTTTAACCTACTAATTTGACTATGAACCGAAAACTGCTGAAGTGTTAAAAGTGATGAAATTTAGCTTACTAGTTTAAATGTGGGCGTCCGTTATTAGTCGAAGATTGTCTCCCGCCTGGTCTTTACGAGCGTCTCCTTTGGAGAAAGCTGACGCTCAGGACCAATTTCTCAGCGGCGATTTGCGACCCAGAACGGACCCTCACAGGCCATATTAAAATCAATTATGTTGTGTTAATTTGTTTCGACGCGGGATCCATGTATTTGTCCGGTTAGTAACAAAAAAAGTTCGTTTACCCAATAATTACTAGACTTATGGTTCGTTCGAAAGGTATAGTGATTCGAATGAACTATCAATTTGCTAACTCGATTGTTGTTTCGGCTCTTCACATATCTAGCTCTGGAATTGCCCGAAACCAAGAAAAATGGCTTTATCTCCCCGACAAAAAAGAATAATGGACGGGCTGCACCAGGCTAATGGTGTGCTCTTAAGTGCTGATATCACGTCATTATTTGATGTCACTGTCCAAACCATCAGAAAAGATCTGAACGAATTGAGTGAACTGGGCCTAGTAAGGCGGGTTCATGGAGGAATCAAGTTACCCAGTAGCAATAAAAATGTTTCGTTTAGCAACCGCACGGTAATGAACCTTGCGGCTAAGCAAAATATTGCGCACAAAGTTGTAGAGCTGTTACCAGAGAATACCAGCGTGTTTTTAGGGATCGGTACCACACCGCAACAAGTAGCGGAAGCCTTATCGAGCCATCCGGGATTGACCGTTGTTACGAACAATATCAATGTTGCATTAACGCTTTGTAATAATACCAAAATTCAGACTCACCTAGCGGGGGGCAAGGTCCGAGCGAATGATCAGGACATGATGGGGCCGGAAACCACCGCGTTTATGAGCAAGTTTAATATTCAGTATGGTATTTTTGGCGTTGGAGGTCTCAATCAGAAGGGGCAGCTGCTTGATTTTTCACCCGAAGAATCCAGCGTATCGCGTACCATTATCGAAAATAGCGAGGAGCGGATTTTGGTAGCCGACCATTCGAAGCTTACCCGTTATGCTCCAGTCATCACCGGCGCGTTGAAAGATGTCGATATGCTGATCATGGATGCAACTTCCGAACCCATTAGAAAATTTTGCCATGAACTTCAAATAGAATTGTTTGAAGTGGGCCCAGTACCGGAGCGTATGTAATGCTGAAAGTAGAGGGGGTATCGCGCATTTTTGGTGATAAAAAAGTCGTTGATGACTTAAATTTTGCCGTTGAGGATGGCGAGTTTGTCGCCCTGCTTGGTCCGTCCGGCTGCGGGAAGTCGACATCGTTGAAGATGATAGCAGGACTGGAGGACCCGAATACCGGCACCATCGAACTGGATGGTAAAGATATCACCCATCTCGGTCCTGGGCAGCGCAAACTGGGCATGGTTTTTCAGTCATACGCATTGTTCCCCCATCTCAGCGTTAAGGAAAATATTCTGTTCGGATTAAAGGCAAGAAAAGTTCAAAAGGATGAACAACAAAAGCGACTCACTTCAGTAGTTGACCTTGTTGGTCTCGGAGAACACCTGGAAAAAAAACCTGGACAACTCTCGGGCGGGCAATGCCAGCGAGTCGCTCTGGCCCGCGCGATCGTGTCGGAGGCAAACCTTTGCCTGATGGACGAGCCGCTGTCAAACCTCGATGCCAAGTTGCGCAATGAAATGCGAACCGAAATCCGGGCGCTGCAACAGCGCCTCGGCATGTCCGTAATCTACGTTACCCATGACCAGGTCGAAGCCATGAGCATGGCCGATAAAATAGTTTTGATGAATGATGGCAGAATCGAGCAAATCGGTCTGCCAGAAGATTTGTACAACAGGCCAGCGACGGTCTTCGCCGCGCAATTCATCGGAAGTCCGCCGATGAATATCATCCCGGCGGGCGATAAGCTGCTTGGCGTGCGCCCTGAACATATACGAATAGAAGACGGTGGAATGCCCGGTCGCGTCATTAGCTGTGATTACCATGGTGCAGACACCATCGTACTGGCCGACATCAGCAGCAATGGAGATACCGAGTCACTGGTTAAGCTTCGCTATCCAGGGCACGCTTTGTTTACCGCGGAGCAAAATATATCGATTCATTGGAAACCCGAGTTCGAGCACCAATTTTCAAGCTCGACCCGAACTTCTATTGATGCACAACCAACAAACTAAAGAGAGGAGATTTGAAATGAGAACGACCAACAAGAACCTCGCTGCGCTGGCACTCGCCGCAGTGCTGGGATTTAGTGGCGCAGTAAGCGCCGCAACAGAACTGACGATGTATTATCCCGTCGCTGTGGGCGGAGCGTTAACCAAGATTGTAGACGGCATGATCGAAGAATTTGAAGCGCAAAATCCGGATATCGATGTCACCGCAATCTATGCTGGTAATTACAATGATGCACGGGTTAAAGCGCTGGCGGCATTACAGAGCGGCAAACCGGCACAACTTTCGGTGATGTTTTCGATCGACATCCACGAATTGCGCAACCTCGAGGCAATTGACGCCTTTGACGACCTTATAAAATCCGATGCTGAGCGCAAATGGCTGGATGGTTTTTATCCAGCGTTGATGGAAAATGGTAAAGCCGATGGCAAGACCTGGGGCGTCCCATTTCAGCGTTCCACCATCGTCATGTATTACAACAAGGATGCCTTTCGCGCTGCCGGACTGGATCCGGAAAATCCTCCTACTACCTGGGAAGAGTTTGCAGCTGTCGGTAAAAAGCTGGTTAAGAAAGATGCCAGTGGAAATGTCGAGCAATGGGGCGCGATGATTCCGTCAACCGGGTATCCCTACTGGATGTTCGCGGCTCTTGCCAAGCAAAATGGCGAAGTGTTGATGAACCAGGCTGGAACCGAGACTTACTTCGATAAACCCGGAGTTGTCGCGGCGTTGGAGTATTGGCAGGATCTGGGTAAGAAACATGCCATCATGCCCGAAGGGGTGATCGAGTGGGGAACTCTGCGCCAGAATTTCCTCGAGCAAAAAACCGCGATCATGTGGCATTCAACCGGTAATTTGACCACCGTAAAAAATAACGCAACCTTTGATTTTGGTGTCGCCAAACTGCCAGGGGAAAAAGAATTAGGTTCGCCCACCGGTGGTGGAAATTTCTATATCTTCAAAAATTCAAGTCCGGAAGAGAAAGCAGCGGCGTTGAAGTTGGTCCAGTTCATGACCTCTCCAAAGCAGGCCGCGCATTGGTCCAAAGCGACTGGCTACATGGGCGTCAGTCCGGCAGCCTACCAGACCGAAACCCTGAAAGATTACGTGAAGAGCTTCCCCCCCGCAGCAGTTGCACGGGATCAGTTAACCCATGCCACGGCGGAGCTAGCAACTCACGAGGCAGGACGTGTTCGAAAATTCCTGGATGATGCGATACAGGCTGCATTGACCGGTCAGATGAGCGCCGAAAAAGCAATGGAAGACGCGCAGGCCCAAGCCAAGAGAGTGCTGCGTCGCTACCAGTAAGCGTCATGAAGGGGCCGGTCTTCCGGCCCCTTCGAACTGGTTTTAACTAATCTAGATTCCGGTTTCCAGAAATGATTAGAAGACTTAACTTGAAAGCCTGGCTGTTATTGTTGCCGGCATTGACATTGCTCGTTGCCTTTACGCACTGGCCGACGCTTAAGACCTTCTGGCGCAGCGCAACCTGGGCGAAATCCGATGTTGCTCCAAGTCAGTTTGTCGGTCTCGAGAACTATGAACTCTTGATTGAGGATCCGGTTTTCTGGCAGGTGATCCAGAATAATTTCTGGTATGCCGTGGGCACGGTGCCAACGTCGATCGCCCTCGCAATCGGAATGGCGCTGTGGGTGAATGGCAAGATTCGGCATAAGGGTCTTTTGCGGCTCGCTTATTTCACGCCCACCATTTTACCGATGATTACCGTCGCGAATATCTGGCTTTTTTTCTATAGCCCGGACATTGGCCTTTTTGATCAATTATTACGCGCTGTTGGCATTGATGGTCCCAACTGGCTCGGTGACCCGGATATGGCATTAGGCAGTTTGATGGCAATGACCATCTGGAAGGAAGCCGGATTTTTCATGATTTTTTATCTGGCGGCATTACAAACATTAAGCCCCGAGCTTTATGACGCGGCAAAAGTCGAGGGTGCGGGTCCCTGGCGGACTTTCTGGAGAATCACTTTCCCGCTATTAATGCCGACAACCCTGTTTGTCCTGATTAATGCACTGTTGAATGCTTTCAAGCTGGTCGATCACCTATTCATATTGACCAAGGGTGGCCCCAACAACGCCAGCAATTTACTGCTTTATTACATTTATGAAACCGCCTTCAGCTTTCTCGATAGTTATTATGCCGCAACCTTGACCGTGGTCATGTTAGTTGCACTCGCCTTAATCGCGCTCGCGCAAATGCTGTTTTTCGATCGCAAGATCCACTATCGATAGGTAATTCGATATGTCTACCTGGTTTCAACTTCTTTCAAAATTATCCGCCTATCTGCTCGGTATCATCTGGGTGTTACCCTTGCTCTACGCCTTTTGGGCGGCATTTCATCCACCCGAGTACGCCACTCAATTTTCGCTGACTGCGCCATTAACTCTGGAAAATTTTGTGTCGGCCTGGGATCAGGCGCCATTTTATCGATACATGTTGAATACCATTGTTATCACGACACTAATACTGGTGTCCCAATTGTTCGTCTGTACGCTGGCCGGTTACGCCCTGGCACGAGAAAACTTTTTTGGCCGGGGCTTCGCGCTGGCACTAGTTTTGACGCAGCTTATGGTTATGCCCGAAGTTCTCATCGTGGAAAACTACAAGACACTCTCAGACCTCGGACAAATCGATACCTATCTCGGTGTGGGCTTGCCTTACCTGGCGAGCGCTTTTGGTATTTTTTTGCTGCGCCAAACGTTTAAAACCGTTCCCCAGGAGCTCGAAGATGCGGCTCGTGTCGAGGGCCTGTCGGGCCTTTCGCTGATCTGGAAGGTGTTTGTTCCGCTGGCCTTTCCAACCTACCTGGCCTTTAGTCTGGTTTCGATCAGTTACCACTGGAATAACTTTTTATGGCCGCTTGTTGTGACCAACACAGTCGCCAGTCGCCCGTTAACGGTTGGCATGGCAATATTCGGTGCGCCCGAGTCGGGCGTTGACTGGTCGGTAATTTCGGCGGGCACCCTGATTGCAATTGGCCCGTTGCTGGCACTGTTTCTAGTCTTCCAACGACAGTTTATCCAGTCATTCATGCATGCGGGTATCAAGTGAGTGCGAATCCTGTCGTGGAACATTCAGTGTGGCAAAGCATGTGACGGCGAGGTTGATTTGAATCGAACCATCGAATATATCCATTCCCGCGGAGAATTTGATTTTATCTGTCTGCAGGAAGTCGCTCGTAATATGAATGAATATTGCGCGCCTAATAAATCTGATCAACTGGCGATCGTGCAACAGGCCTTCCCCGATTTCACCCCTATCTGGGGCTCAGGATTCAGCTGGCCTGGTGATACTGGTGAAAGACTCGAGCGCAGAGAGTTCGGCAATTTGTCGCTGGCTAAATCTGTACCCGTAGATTTCAAAGTACATCAATTGCCCAAACCGGCTGCTGCAGGAAAAAAGCAGATGCAGCGGATAGCGGTAGAAACCGTCGTAGACTCAAAAACTGGATACTTAAGTATCATTAATACGCATCTGGCATTCCATGATGCCAACGAGAATCAACTGCAGCTCGAGCGTCTCCGTGTGCTGGAAAAAGAGCGCCTGGCGCAACATGACTCACCCAAGGAGGTCGCTAGCGGATGTTACCAACAGGACTACTTACCATCAGCAAGAATCCTATGCGGCGATTTTAATTTCGGCACCGACTCGTCACAATACAGTTATCAGCTCGAAGGTGGCTGGATCGATGCCTGGCAGCATTGCTACGGTTTCGAAAAGAATGCCCTCACCTGCGGCGTGCACGATTCGAAGCAGTGGCCAGAAGGGCCCCATTGCCGGGATTATTTCTGGCTAAGCAGCGAACTCCAGTCATTCGAATCGCTCTTTACGGTCGATACCGACACAAGCCTATCCGATCATCAGCCCATCGTGCTTGAGCTAGATATTTGAATCCCGTTCCCCTACCGGCAGAATTCCCTTTTCGTCCAGCCATCGTTTTCACGGATGTTGACGAAACCCTGACCTGGGAAGGGCGACTGCCGCCTGAAGCATTCACTGCGTTGGTAAAACTTCAAGCCGCGGGTATTAAGGTAATTCCCGTCACCGGGGCCAGTGCCGGGTGGTGTGACTGCATGATTCGAACCTGGCCGATCGACTCAATTATTGGCGAAAATGGCTCTTTCTTTATAGACAGAAACGAGCAGGGACAGCTGTCCCATACCTATGCCCTGTCCGAGTCCGAACGCCAACTCAATTGGAAACGGCTACAGGTATTAAAACAGGATGTTCTCGCTCAATTTGCGCAGGCCAGAGAAACCGCGGACCAGTCTTTTCGAAAGACTGATATCGCCTTCGATATCGCTCAGGATTGGCAGGTTGAGCGGAATGAAGCATCGATCATAGCCGAGTACTGTAATTCGGCTGGATTCACGGCAAAAATGAGCTCCATTCATATCAATGTCTGGTGCGGAAACTATAGCAAGTCGGCTATGGCGCTAAAATGGCTAGATCATTACAAGGTCAATAGCAAAGAGGCGATCTTTATTGGAGATTCACCCAATGATGATTGCATGTTCGCAAGCTTTCCAGTCACGGTCGGTGTCGCTAATATTGCGCCCTATATTGCCGAGATCAGAACACCACCTACCTATATGACTACACAACCTGGAGGTTACGGTTTCAGCGAAATGTCGGATTCACTGCTGCGAACAGCAGCCGTTAGTCAGTAGGCCCGGAGTTAGGCTCCTCGTGCCGGCATTATTTTACGTATCTGTAATTCATCTTCGTGTTCACTCCCTCAACGTTGCTCTCAATTGAACGAGTGTCCGTTATTGGCCGAAGATTGCCTCCTAGCCTGGTCAACTGAGAGTCTCCCTTGGAGAAAACAGACCCACAAATTCAATGAAGCAGCGGCTATCTTCGAGCCTGGGTGGAGGCCATCTAGTTAAGGATTATTACAATACTCTGATAAAAAACCCGTGGAAGTTCAGGCTGCTTTCCGCAATTAGGTATACTGTTTCGAATTTACGGTACATAGACGAGCTGTTTCCAATTTCATTCCAAACTTATCTGGGATTTATATTATGACCAAACAACAGAAAACCACGATGATCGACGAAAAGCTCCGCCAGGTAACCGATCCCCTCGGTAATCTAATGGTCGACCTGTTTCACTACGTAGCACTGTTCGCAATCGGTGGCACTATCGTCTGGTCGGCAGTGGCCGCGTTTGCCGTCATGGCCGACAAGGGGGCCGCTACGATCCAGGATATCCTGTTGCTTTTCATTTACCTTGAGCTTGGCGCCATGGTGGGCATTTACTTCAAGACCAACCACATGCCGACCCGGTTCCTGATCTACGTAGGCATCACGGTATTGACACGCATGTTGATTGGCGACATAGAGGCGCACCACGAGCCCGGTATCGGCATCTTTTATATCACCGGTTCGATCCTGCTGCTCGCGGTTGCCAATCTCGTCGTTCGATTCGGCTCAAACCGCTACCCGTCGACGATTCCGGGGTTAGGGCGCACAACCGAAGAAACCTGAATTGGGTCTACCAACTTTCTCGGATCAAAAAAGGGGCAGTACCGTTTGATTTCTGTTTTACCGAGAGTCCGCTTGTGGCCGATTCGAGAAGTCCAGTAAGCGGATCTCAACGTCTGCTTACGAGAAAGCTGGCTTTCAAACTCGATTAGCCAGCAGCAATAAGCAAACCGAAACCGACTCTGAACTATCGCCCGAGAAAATGTAATTTCGTCAAAGTGGTAAAATGCGTCAATTGCAGCAATTTCAATGACCTTAATGCGAGAGATGGATCGATTTCAAATCACCGGTAACGCTGCCGAACGGTACGAAAACCACCTCGTACCGACTCTATTCAACCCGTGGGCTAAAGACATCATAAGACGTGCTGCGTTACAGCCTGGTGAGCGAGTGCTAGATATCGCATGTGGTACAGGTGTCGTAGCAAGACATGCTGCCAAACTAATATGTGATAACGGGGGTGTTACAGGTATAGATCTCAATGACGGGATGCTTGAGATGGCTCGTACGCAGGCCGAGAAAATAGGCGCGAAAATCGAATGGCGGCAGGGCGATGCAGAGGAATTGCCCTTTGCCGATGCTAGTTATGACGTAGCTCTGTGCCAGCAAGGGCTTCAATTCTTTCCCGACAAATTTGCGGCATTGCACGAGATGCACCGAGTACTGAAGCCAGGTAGCCGGCTTGTCGTGAGCGTGGTTCGTTCACTAGAACACAATCCGCTTATGGCCACGCAGATCGAACCGTTATCACAGTATTTAGGTGATGAAGCAGCAAGTGTACAACGAGCTGTTTGTGGTTTGGGCGATGCCGATGAGCTGCGACGCCTACATGCCGATGCGGGGTTTCAGGATATTGACATACAGGTCGTCAGCCTGACCATTCGCCATGACGACGTTACAAAATTCATTCCTGGTTTGTTGGCGTCGTTACCTTTTGCCGAAGCAATTGCTGCGCTCGACGGGCTAGAACAAAATTCCCTTTTTACCGACATCATAGAGGGCTTTAGGCCCTATACCGATGGTCAAAGGTTAGCGATCCCGCATGTTGCTCACGTCGTCAGTGCGCACACCTGAACCGATGAGAGCTGCGAGTGCCGATCATAAGCGTCTGTTGTTGGCCGAAGATCGCCGTTAAACAAAGCCTACTCAACGACCGCTTTCAGGAAATTTCTAATAAGATGGTTATTAAACTCCGTTTATTTGTCTTGCATAATCTGCGGCATCAAAATGGCCCAGCGAGGCCGATACTAGTCCATCATCACTGTACCGCCAGTACTCCCATCCCGGTATTCGTACAAAGTTCCCGGTCCCGTCAGCACCCGTGTTGTGACCCTCCAGTGTCCAGTGATATACCGCATGTGTCCCTGATGAATGAAAATAATCCATGTATAAAACCATATCTGGAAAGGCTGCGATAAATCCACGCGCCATTTCTGCAACTCCGGCTCGACCAACCCAGGGCTCACCGTCATTGATAATAATTCCTTCGGAATCACTCGAATAAAGGGAGGCAACTGCTTCGGCATCATGCTCACACCACGCCTTGGTATAGGCAACCGCGTGTTCAACTGCCTGCTGATGAGAAATGGACATTCTTTGAAACTCCTGTCACATATCAGTGTTAATAAAAGATTAGAGAATTGATAATATATTAACTGTTACCGGGCGTCTGCTTATGGCCGTTAGCGAAAGCTCAATTCTTTAATCTGAGTCAATTAATCGTACATCACTACTCGAGATGATTTGAGGGACTCAAAAAAATTAAAGTTCCAGCTTCATAAATACGGGTTCTTGCTACCGATTCTTTTCCACTGTTTCTGTGAATCGAGCAAGCTTATGCTGGGAATTGAGTATACTGTCCCCTGGATTGCACTGAGAGTAAAAAATGAACGAAAGCGATTACGCCCCGCCAAAAGTCTGGGCCTGGGACGAGGAATCCGGTGGCAAGTGGGCCGGTGTCAACCGCCCGATCGCAGGCCCCACCCATGAAAAATTGCTGCCGGTGGGCGACGCACCCTTGCAGCTGTACTCCCTGGGCACGCCAAACGGCGTCAAGATCGCGGTGATGCTGGAAGAACTGCTGGCGATGGGCAAGACCGAGGCCGCCTATGACCTGCATATCATCAAGATCGACAAGGGCGAGCAATTCGGTTCCGATTTCGTCAAGCTCAACCCGAACTCGAAAATCCCGGTATTGCTCGATCGGTCCAAATCACCCGCGCAATCCGTGTTCGAATCCTGCGCGATTCTGTTCTACCTGGCTGAGAAGTACGATGCCCTGCTGCCCGGGGACGTCGCAAACCGCACGGAATGCCTTTCCTGGCTGTTCTGGCAGGAGAGCAGTGCATCTTTCCTCGGCGGCGGCTTCGGCCATTTCTATCGCTACGCACCTTACCCGATGAAATATCCGATCAACCGCTACGCCATGGAAACCAAGCGACAACTGGACGTGCTGGACCGTCACCTGGCAGAACGTGAACACATGTGTGCCAGCGGCTATTCGATTGCCGACATCGCGATCTGGTCCTGGTACGGTCGCCTGGCCATGGGCGAGGTCTACGACGCCGAAGAGTTTCTGGACACGGCCTCTTACACGCATGTGCTGCGCTGGGCAAAGGCAATCCAGCAAAGGGAGGGGGTACAGAAGGGGTTGGCGGCTACTGTTTGATTCATGGAGGTTTTGCATGGACATGCTGCAGGGCATCGACGTCAACCACGTTGCGCTGAACCTACGCTTTAAGTGGGCGGATATCGAGACAACGTTGCAACGCCTGGCCGACGAGATACTGCCAGATTTTACCGAGTGAGAAAGACAAGAAGATGCAAAAAATTATTCTGATTACCGCCGCTACGAACGACTTTTTTTACCGTGGTTAATCGATTTTACGCGCGGTGAAAGATTGACTTCATCGATGACGATATCGTGACTGGATTGCATTATCTGCCACACAACTTCGGCAACATCTGTTACTTCGATCGCGTTCACCGAATCGGGTCCTGGTGCGAATGACAGGTCGTCAAAAAAGGGACTGCGTACCATGCCCGGGTTCACCAGGCTGACCTGGATGCCATCGCTACCACAGTCTTCGCGCAGGGACTGGCAAAAGCCGCGCAGTCCGTACTTGGCGGCACTGTAGAGCGCACCTTTCTTACCCGCCCGCAGCGCCGATTCGGAACCAATGAAAATAACACGACCCTCGCCCTGGCGCCGAAATGCTGGCACCAGGCTGCGGCATATCACCATTGCACTGGTCAGGTTTACGCGAATCGAAGCTTCGATTTGCGCGATCGAAAATTGCTCGATAGAGCCGAAATGACCCTGACCGGCGGCATGGACTAAACAATCAATCTTGCGCGATTCCAGTAATTCCCTGATCCTCGAGTCGAGATTTTCGAGGTCGCCGAGATCAAGCGCCAGGGCAGTAAAATTTTCATCTTCGAGCTCTGTCACCTGGCCACGCCGACTTAGACCAATGACCTGGTAGCCCTGGCCCAGCAACAGGCGTGAAGTCGCAAGCCCGATACCCGAACTGGCACCGGTGACCAATACGGTGCCGGGTTCAGCCATGCCACTCGCAGGGGTGATAGCTTTGATGAGGGATATGCTTCATTAACTGGGCTTCGCAGTATTCGATCATTTCCCGCTCGCGCTCTAACGGGTAGCTGATAATACCATTGTCGAGATCCATTTTTTGCGCAAACAGGGGTTCTTCAGGGTAAATCCGCACAAGCTTGCGAAAGTGGTCGCGGGTCAAACGGAAGCTGCCCAGGCTCACCGAGTGCAGTTTTTGTGGATCGACCGTGGTAAAGATCTCGTCAAGCAGTTTGATGAATGCTGCCTGGTAATCCCGGTGATAGACAACCGGATCGAATCGTAACCCGACCGTCCAGCCTGCCTCGATCAGGCGTCGCATGGCGTCGACACGTTTTGCTATCGAAGGCACTCCGTGTTCGAGTTTTGCGTGGCTGACGGGGTCGGTAAAACTGAACGCAGTCACAACGCGCTCGCAGGGTTGCAGCTTCAGCATCGATCGTACCTGGGTGCTCTTGGTGCGCAGTTCCATCCAGGCGTTATCGATTGACGCAACCAGTGGGATGAAATGATCGGTAAATTCTGTCATCGGCTCATTCGCCAGGCTGTCGCAGTCGTATCCCGAGTAAAACCAGACCGCTTCACCCTGATGCTTTGCAGCGACCTGTTCCATCCTTACGCCAAAGTCTTCGTAGTTGATAAACAGAATCTGGTGTGCCGATTGGTACATGCCCTGCAGGAAACAGTAGCGGCAATCGTAGATACAATTCAGCATGTGCGAAAAATAATAATTGTGGCTGCCACCAAGGCCGTAGCCTTCCGGTGCTGCGAGCACGTGGCCATCGTTCTTGCGGGCAATAATGATGGCAGGATTTTTCTTTTGTAGGCGGAAGTTTTGCGCGCGCGGATTAAATACTTCCCCGTAGTGTTCGATTTCAATCACCGGTAAATTATGCAGCCGTTCGAGCAGTTTGCGGGCCCTGGGATGATCGCGAATTTCGGATTCGATATAGACGCTGCTGACCATGGTTACAGGCCTTCACTGTCCTGGTAACTAAGTAGTTCCAGGGTGCTGATGATTGTCGCAGCAGAGGAGCAACCCCTGAGTTTTTGTAGAACTGTTTCGGCATTGGTGTCCCGGTTCATGAGGTAGCGCCACAGGACGCGAAGTTTATTCTTCTGGGTTTGGCTGAAATGGGCGAGCGCAATCAGCTGCTGCCAGGATTCGGGATTAACCGCAAGCCCGGCAACCTCATGGTTGAGCGCAATCAGGGCGCTTGCCTGCTGGTCGATTGCCTCAATATTGTGATGGATTAAATCACTGACCTGCTGGCGGTTTTTACCGGTTTTGTGCTCGCGATTATCACTGACAATTTTTATACCTTGCGTTAACTCGGCGCTGCTGAAGCGCAGCGCGCTGTAGATAAAACCACTGGCCTCCATATCGAACAGGGTGTCTTCGCAGTAGTCTTCGCTGGGTTTACTTAAGGTAAGGCAGGCACTACCGGGCAACAACCAGCCAGCACAGGGGACCGGATAGAAGCGTTGACCGCCGTCGGCATCCACAACCTGGTTAAGCGAAAAAGCCGTCCCGATTGCATGCTGGCCGCTGCCGGCGACACCCAGGTTTATCCAGGCGATCGAGGCTTCATGATCATGTCGAGCTGCAATCCAGGCGCAGGCCGCGGCACTAGCAATCTTGCCGACACCGCTGATGATGCAAAGCATGTCATCACCCCGATAAAGATCGAATGCGCTGTCATCATGCGATTTTTTCAAGCGGTAATAATCGATTACGGGCTTGGCCTCACAGTGCAACGCGGATACCCAGATTAACATTGTGCCACCTGGTCACCAGGTCGACACCAGCTGTCGCGCAACGGGATAAATTCGTCGAGCAGCGCCTGGTTGTGATGCTTGGCAGCGCCATTAATCAAAATATCGAGTTTACCCAGCAGGGTCGCCTCGGCGGCACGATAATATTCTGGCTGCAAGTTTGCCGTATTTAATAATCGATGCAGTGCGTAGATACGAAAACGATCCATGGCCGGATATTGCTGCGAGAGTTGATCGTCGTGCCCCCCGTACTTGGTGATTAGCGCTTTGTCTATGTAGTGCACTGGGAATTGATGACACAACCGCAGCCACAAATCATAGTCTTCGCAGGCCGGCAATTTTTCGTCAAACATGCCGAGTGATTCCAGCGCTGATTTACTGATTACCGAGGCCGAGGGTGATATGGCACATAGCGGCAGGCAGCTTTCAAATATCCAGCCACCGCTCTTGCGATGCTTGAGTTTCGGATTGACGCGAACCCCGCGACGGACCCAGATTTCATCCGAGTGATAAAGCACGAAATCGGGATGCTGTTGCCGGGCCTCACGGATAAGTTCGACTTTTCGCGGCATCCAGCTATCGTCGGAGTCCAGCAGGGCAATCCATTCGAAGCGGGCTGATGCGATGCCGCGGTTGCGTGCCGCGCTGACACCGTGATTTGGCTGGCAAAGAACATTAACCCGGGGAAATTGTCGTTTGACCATGTCGCTGCTGCCATCGCTCGAGCCGTCGTCGACGAGGATGATTTCGTCGACCGCCGAAGTCTGCTCGAAGACCGATTGCAGTGCCCGTTCAAGGGTATGCCTGCGGTTATAGCTGGGAATAACGACGGAGATTTGCATTGCTGCCGGTGGCAGAGCTAGTGTTCTTTCAAAGAGCACTAGGTATTCTGTGGAATGGTCGCTTGCCCCGGGAAACTGGTAACGGTTGAGCCGTCATTGTCGAGGATGCGGTTCTTGCCGCTGCGATCGACTTCATCTATTCGGATCACCGCGAAATGGGGAATATAGGTATTCTTGACATTACCGAACTCGTGCTTCAGCTTTTCCTCCGCGGGGTCAATCAGGAGCTTGGAATGCTCACCGAAAATTATTTCCCCGACTTCGATAAAGCCCGCCATCTGTGACTGGCTGACCTGATGTGCATAGAGTTCATAAATCTTGTTATTGTTATGAAACTGAATGCGAAAGGTCGATTTTTTTGTTTTGCTCATAACGACAAACTAGTCCGTCTGCATTAACTCGTCAAGCTCGCCATCCATATGCATTTCGGTCAACTCGGAAAAACCGCCGATTGGATGACCATCGATGATAATTTGCGGCACCGTACGCGCACCCCGGGTAACCTCGGCGAATTGTTTCATTGCTGCATTATCAGTGTCGATACGAACCTCGTCAAAAGCAATCTGCCATTTCTCCAGTAAGGCTTTGACATTAGTGCAGTATTGGCAGTTAGCGGTGCTGTAAACGGTAACTCGGGACATAAGGTTTAATCTGAAAATTGGGTTCGCAATTCTACTACAGAACTGGACTGCTACCATAGTTTCTGTCGCGATTTGATCGGGTCAGTTAAGTGGTGCTTTTGAGCGCAAGTATCGCCTGGTTACGAAGGGTTTTGAGGAGGCCGAGTTGATTGTCGGTGATCTCGATCGATTCGGTGTTTACGCTATCGATGTAAATCAATGCGATTGGTGCTTCGTTGATGAGGATAGGGAATATCGTGAAGCTGCGTGCCGCGATGTTCTGGTGATACCAGGGAGGAATTCGGTCGTAAATTTTCTTATCGCTGGTGTTCTCGATACGGATATCGACGTTATTTTTGAGCGCGACTTGAAACACGTCTGACTGATTCTGCAAAGGCAATGAGAAATGATCGATAAATTTTTCTATGTTTTCGCCATGGCCGAAACGGGCCCGGATGCAATCAGTTTTACTGTCTTTCAGGCACAGAACCACGCGAGAACCGCTGAACGCGCTATAGATTGTTTCCATGATCATTTGCAAGATCTGGTTGATATTGTATTCACCCGTCATGGTATCGGTAATATCCTGGATTCCGTTGGTGAGCGTTTTTTCAACCGACCTCGACAGTGGATCAACCTGTTCCACCAGGATTTCGACGCTGTCGGAAATGCCTAAGACATGATTTTGAGTCGAATCCTGTTGTAATTCTGGTTCCTGGTTACCGGCAGATGAAATTTGCTGATAGTAGAGGCATTTATCGAGATCGAACTGGATCAACCTGGAGTACTGGGCTAGTTCCTTGTGGCAATTTTCGAGCAAGCCCAACACCTTACTCTCATCGATCTCGAGCACTGCAGAGAATTGGTCACTAAGCTTCTTGATCTCCGGTCCCTGTTGCACTAACGGTAATGTCAGGCATGCACCCAGCGCATTACTGAATTGCGAGATTAGTTGCAGTTTGTCTGAGCTACCCAATTCCTTCAAATTGTTGAAGTCGAGCGGGAGCATGCTATCGATGATCGACTTGGGGAATCCCCAGTCGCGTGCCACTGACATACCCAGACGCGGATAACTGATGCCGAGTACCTGGGAAACTGCCGCCGCCTCGTTACAGTCCTGCTGCAACATCAGCTTGTCGATGGCCTGTGCTTCTTCGTGCAGGTAAAAGCACACCAGCATCTTGCCGAGCTGTTGTAACAGTGCGCACAGAAAGGCTTCCTCGTGGTTTGGAATTCCGAGCGTATGTGCCAGCGAATTTGCCAGCAGGCCGCTGAATAATGCCTGCACCGCGTTTTCCTGGAGCTGTGAGGACTGTAACTTGTTCTGCATATGCTCGAACAGCATCAAACCGGTTGCGATACTGCGTACTGGATTGATTCCCAGCATCACTACCGCGCGCGATATTGTGCTGATTTTGCCGCCGCCACGGTTGTAATGAGCCGAATTAACCAGGCGCAACACTTTATTGGTCAGGGAATAGTCCTTGAGAATGGTGTTCGAAACCATCGTCAGGCTTTCAGTATCGCTCGTCGAGACCTGGTTCAGCACACTGAGGGTGTGAGAAAAAACAGGGAAGTCTTTCTTGTGTCGTATTCGTCGTAGTAAAAACTTAACCGTAGCGTCGCTGCTCTCCTTTGACGACGTTGCATCGTCTAGCGCCAGGTAGTTATTAAACGCCTTTAACATGGCATTGGCATCTGCGTAGCGTTCATCGGGTTTTTTTTCCAGGGATTTCAGGATCAACGCATCCAGACCTTCGTCGATGCCCGGACAGACCTGGGATGGAGGGACAACTTCGGTATTCGCGATGGCGTTGATAACCTGGTATACGTCGTTTCCGACGAAAGCGGGTTTGCCGGTCAATAGCTCGTAGCACACCAGTCCGATAGAAAATACATCGGATACCTTTTGGTGTTGCCGGGTTTCAATGTATTCGGGAGCCATATATTGCGGTGTGCCATAAAGCGCGTCGGCGTTTCCACCTGCCGCATCGGTGAGCAGGGCAAGGCCGAAATCAGCAACTTTTGCCTGTCCTTGCTGGCTGATCAGGATATTGGCAGGCTTGATATCGCAGTGAATGACATCGTTTGCATGAGCCTCTGCCACCCCGCTCAAGATGTCACGCATAATTCTCATTTTTTGGTCCATGCCCGGGGCTTCGGGAATCAGCTTTTGCAGTGATTCACCGTCGATGTATTCGAGCACCAGGTAGGGATTTTCATCCTGCATGCCAATATCGAAAATGGTCACGATGTTGGCATGTTGTAGCTTGCTGACGGCACGCGCTTCGCTGAGCAACTGGTCGATATTGCCGTTTCGCTGTATTTCGGCCCTGAAGTTTACCGATTTGATTGCAACCTCACGTCGCAGATCGGGATCGTCGGCCAGGTAGACAATACCCTGACTGCCCCGACCGAGAACCCGGCGAATGTTAAAGCGATCTATTTTTTGCGGAAAACTGGCGGCCACGTCAAACTTCAAGACTTTGCTGTGTCCCTAAAGTATAGACGCCCGTCCGAACTCTGCCGCATTCATGCCAGCCCGATACTTGCGTCAGTTTCCCGGGGTAGCGTGGTGTTGGTTTAGTTAGACCTTAGAAAATCAGGATTCGGGATTGATTGTTTGTACCAGCACCCAGGGTTTGACGACCACGGCCCAGAGCGTGGCATCATCGGTAATCCATTCTTTCGCCTGGTCATCCGCTACTGGAATAACTTGCAGGGCTTCGGTCCAGGTTTTGACCTGCTCGACATCGTCTTCCTGCAACGCAAATGCCACATCAACCAGGTCGAGTCCGGGGGCCACCAGCATGACTTTTCCAGCCGCAAAAAAACGCTGTAATTCCTGCCACGGGATCCTGGCGGTTTCACTTACTATCTTGCCGCGCTTGAGTTCGCGGTCCTGCCGCAGCAATTCCTCGATCACGCGACCGACTGGGTGATTTCGACGCCATCCAGTGGACTGCTCTGTATGGTGTCGCGTATCGTGTAAATTGCCTCTTTTCGCGGGTAGTGCTTGCGCCAGGCGATGGCCACGGTGCGAGCGGGGGAGGGCCTGGCAAAAGGTTTGATGTCGATCAACGATTCACTTTTCTGGCTATTGGGGATACTGCTGCGCGGCAATACAGTAATACCAGTGCCGGCCGCGACCATGTGGCGCATGGTTTCCAGGGAACCACCCTCGAGCGTACGAGTTAGTTCACTATCCCCCGACATGCAGTCGGGACAGGCCTTGATTACCTGGTCGCGAAAGCAATGGCCCGCGCCGAGAAGCATTAAATCCTGTGATGCTAAATCCCCGGGTTGAATCTGGTCGCGATTTTTCCATTCATGATTTCGTGGCAACGCGACAATAAAGGGTTCCTCGTAAAGTGGCGCCGTCTCGATACTAGGTTCGTCGAATGGGTAGGAAATGATAATCGCATCCAGCGATCCCTGCTTGAGTGACTGAAACAGGTTGGCGGTGAAATTTTCTTCGATAATCAGCTTCAGGTTGGGCGCGGTTTTTCGCAGCTTGGGGATAAGACTGGGTAACAGGTATGGTCCGATCGTGTAGATCACGCCCAGCCTGAACTGTCCCGATAAAGGGTCCTTTCCCTGCTGCGCGATTTCCATCAGAATCTGCGCTTCCTGTAAAACGATATAGGCCTGGTTGATTACCTGCTGGCCAATTTCAGTGATGCGGATTTCGTTCTTTGAGCTGCGCTCGAAAAGGCGCACATCGAGTTCTTCCTCGAGTTTCTTTATCGCGATACTTAGGGTAGGCTGACTCACGAAACAGGCCTGAGCGGCTTTCCCGAAATGGTTTTTCTGGGATACAGCGACGATATATCGAAGTTCGGTTAGCGTCATAATAGTTAAAATTTATTAATCAATGCGATAGATTTTGCATAAACCCATCGCCTTTGCAATCAATTATTGCTATGAGAAAAATCCTGCTCAAAATCCTGACCATAGAAACTATCGAGGCCAGCCCGGCAGATATCGAGCATGCGTTGCGGGTCGCCACCGCCGTGTTGCTGATCGAAGTTGCGCGTGCTGATTTCATTGTTGATCCGTCTGAAAAACTCAGGCTCAGGGAGCTACTGGAGCAGCAGTTTAACCTGCCCGCGCAGGAACTTGATGCCTTGCTGGAGGAAGCGGAGGCGGATGCCGACCGTATGGTTTCGATACAGCACGTTACCCGGTTGCTTAATGAGCACTACGATCACGCCATGAAACGGCGGGTTGTCGAAATGATGTGGCAGCTGGTCTACGCAGATGGCGAAAAAGATCGTTATGAAGAACACTTGATACGGCAGGTCGCGGAATTGCTCTACGTTTCACACAGCGAGTTTATTCAGGCACGGCACAAGGCCGAAGCGGAAAACAGTAGTTAAAAATTGCCGAGATAAATGATTGGCGGCACGATCAGCATTTTTGCCACCACTATCAGCAGGGCAGCAAACAGGGGCGACAGGTCGAGCCCGCCCATCGGCGGAATGAATTTACGGATCGGTTTGAGTACCGGCTCTGCAAGCTTATTAACGAGGCCTATTACCGGGTTGTAATGCCCCGGATTAATCCAGCTCAAAATGACCTGGATAATCACCGCGATCAGGAAAACCGTGAGTATCAGGGCGATCAAATCAGCAACGCTGAACAGCAGCAAGCCCGCATAGCTGACCCCGCCAATCGGCGCCATTTCGCCACCGATATGCACTGCAGGGATCGATAGTGCACGCATCAATAAAAACTTGCCATATATCAATACCACGCAAAACACGAGTGACGCGGAATCCTGTCCGCCAACGCTCGGGATGATGCGACGTAATATGCGCAACGGTGGGGTTGTCAATTTGACAATAAACTGGGAAACCGGGTTATAAAAATCAGCACGTAACATCTGTAACATGAAACGCAATAGCACCAGCAAAATGTATAAATCGAATAAGATGTTAATGATAAGCATTAACGGTGATGTCAAATAACCCGAACCCATATCGCTGTTACCTAGTCTTTGGTTAGTTCTTGAGCCAATTCCAGCGAACGCCGATGTGCCGCCGCGGTGGCCTCGTTAACCAGCTGGCCGAGCTGGTTTTGCTGGAAGGAAAGAATGGCCTGTTCGGTGGTGCCTTTCCTGGAAGTCACCTGGGCGCGTAATTTGACCACGTCTTCGTCTAGCGCCATGCTCGCCGCACCCAGTGCGGTCTGGCGCGCCAGGGTCGCCGCGGTCTCCCTGGGCAGTCCAAGCTCGACTCCGGCCGCTTCCAGTAGCTCGATAAAATAAAAAAAGTAGGCCGGCCCGCTGCCTGAAATTGCGGTTACTGCGTCCAGGTCCGATTCCTTATCTACCCAGATACTGATACCGACTGCCTGCATAACAAGCGCGGCAGATTCCATCTGGGCCGCGCTGACCTGTGCATTGGCAAACAACCCGGTAGCGCCAAGCTGCAGTAATGCAGGGGTATTCGGCATACAACGTACGATCGTCCTGCCGCCCCCGAGCCACGCATCTATCGCGCTTGCAGGTACGCCCGCAGCGATGCTGACAAACAGCTGTTGTGGGTTTGGCGGCAATGTCGAAAGTGCTTCGCAGACCACGCGCATTACCTGTGGCTTGACCGCCAGCAGCACGATCTCGGCGGCACCCGCGCAGGCAAGGTTATCCTGGGAGATGTTGATCTGGAAACGCTGCTGTAAATGCTGCAATTGGTCGAGGTTGATATCACAGGCGGTAATCTGCGTTGCTTGGTAACGGTTCGTGATCAACCCGCCGATTAGACTGGTTGCCATATTGCCAGCACCGATAAAGCAAATTGCCTGTTTCAAACTCTCTCTCCAAAAATCGCGGTGCCTATGCGCACCAGCGTTGAGCCTTCTGCAATCGCGGCTTCCATGTCCTGCGTCATTCCCATCGACAAGGTATCACAGTCGATTCCCTGTTGCCGCAATGACTCAAGTGCCTCGGCTAATTTTGCAAAGGCTGAGCGCTGCAGGTCGAACGATTCCTGTGGGGCCGGAATCGTCATTAGTCCCCGCAGTCGAATTCCGGGTAGCTGGTGAATTGCGTCCGCGAGTTCGGGCAACTCGGCCAGTTCGATCCCGGCCTTGCTGGATTCATGATCGATATTGACTTGTATACACACGTTTAGTGGGCCCAGTTCCGCAGGACGTTGTTCGCTTAGACGCCTGGCAATTTTGGCTCGATCGATACAATGTGCCCAATCGAAGGCTTCGGCTATATTGCGAGTCTTGTTAGATTGAATAGCGCCGATGAAATGCCAGCTAATGTCCAGATCCTTGAGTTCCTCCATTTTCTGCAACGCTTCCTGCAGGTAATTTTCTCCGAAATCTCGTTGCCCGAGTTCCCATGCCTGGCGAATATCACTGGCGGGTTTTTTCTTGCTTACCGCGAGTAGCAAAATGGAATCTGGCTCGCGTTTACAGGCAGACGCAGCCTCTACTATCTGCTCGTGCACACGATTTAGATTTTTTCTCATGTTATTCATATGTTTTGCTATAGTTATCTGTTAACACAAAGCTGCAGCGAGCGCGCTGATTATAACCGTTTGCCTGTAGGCTAAAAACAAAACCTGTCATGAATTCTATAATACCTGTAAAGCGATAAAGGAAACCCCATGGATATAGCTCAACTCCTGGCATTTGGCGTAAAGCAAGGCGCCTCTGATTTGCACCTTTCAGCGGGGTTGCCGCCGATGATTCGTGTCGATGGTGACATTCGTCGTATTAATGTTCCGGAAATGGATCATAAGCAAGTGCACGACATGATATATGACATTATGAGTGACAAGCAGCGTAAGGATTACGAGGAATTCCTGGAGACCGACTTTTCATTCGAAATTCCGGGCCTGGCACGCTTTCGCGTTAACGCCTTTAACCATAATCGTGGCGCCGGTGGTGTATTTCGTACCATCCCGTCGAAAATCCTCAGTTTGGAGGATTTAAACGCGCCGAAAATTTTCGAAGAGATTTCCGAGTATCCGCGCGGTATCGTTTTGGTAACCGGGCCGACCGGTTCCGGGAAATCAACCACGCTGGCGGGGATGGTGGACTACAAGAATGATAGTGAATACGGGCATATCCTGACCGTGGAAGATCCTATCGAATTTGTACACGAGAGCAAAAAATGCCTGGTTAACCAGCGCGAGGTTCACCGCGACACCCTCGGTTTTAACGAAGCACTGAGATCGGCATTGCGTGAAGACCCGGATACCATCCTGGTAGGCGAGATGCGTGACCTCGAAACCATTCGACTGGCGCTCTCTGCGGCCGAAACCGGACACCTGGTTTTCGGTACCTTGCATACCAGTTCGGCGGCCAAGACGATAGACCGTATTGTCGATGTATTTCCGGCGGCCGAAAAAGCCATGGTGCGCTCGATGTTGTCTGAATCATTAAAGGCGGTAATTTCGCAAACGCTGATGAAGAAAATCGGTGGTGGACGGGTGGCGGCACACGAGATCATGATTGGAACGCCGGCGATTCGTAACCTGATTCGTGAAGATAAAATCGCGCAGATGTACTCGGCAATTCAAACCGGCCAGAACGTCGGTATGCAGACGCTGGATCAAAATCTCAAGACCTTGCTCGGTTCGGGTGTTGTTGCGAAGGATGAAGCGCAGCGGAAGGCTGCCAATCCCGAGGCCTTGTAATCTTACGCTGAAATTGTAGAGGAATTTAATGGATCGTAATAAGGCTATTAGTTTCATGCACGACCTGCTCCGCATGATGGTGAGCAAGGACGGTTCTGATTTATTTATCACCAGCGGATCACCACCGGCGATGAAAGTCGACGGTAAAGTGATGACCGTTTCCAAGCAAAACCTTTCACCTAATCATACGCAGATGCTGGCACGTTCGATTATGAACGATAAGCAGGTTTCGGAGTTTGAAGAAAGGCAGGAGTGTAACTTTTCGATCGCGTTACCCGGCGTGGCTCGATTTCGTGTTAATGCCTTTGTACAGCGCGGCAGTTCAGGCCTGGTGCTGCGTATCATCAATTCTGAAATACCCACCTTCGAAGAATTGAACCTGCCACCGATTTTGAAAGACATTTCCATGACCAAGCGAGGCCTGGTAATTTTCGTCGGCGGCACCGGCTCCGGTAAGTCGACTTCGCTAGCGTCGATGGTGGATTACCGTAACCGCAACTCGCATGGTCATATCATAACGATTGAAGACCCGGTGGAATTTGTCCACGATCATCAGAATTGCCTGGTGACTCAGCGCGAGGTCGGTGTCGATACTGAATCTTACGAGATTGCGTTGAAGAATACCCTGCGCCAGGCGCCGGATGTGATCCTGATAGGTGAGATTCGCGACCGCGAAGCCATGGATCATGCAATAGCGTTCGCCGAAACCGGGCACCTCTGTCTTTCGACATTGCACGCCAACAGCACTAACCAGGCGCTGGATCGTATCATCAACTTTTTCCCGGACGAACGCCGCATGCAGTTGCTGATGGATTTATCGCTCAACCTGAAGGGACTGATTTCACAGCGCCTGATCCCGAAAATCGACGGTGTTGGTCGAATGCCGGCAATCGAAGTCATGTTGAACACCCCGCTGATGGCCGACATGATCTTCAAGGGAGAGGTGCATGAGATGAAATCGTTGATTGCAAAATCTAACGAGGCGGGGATGCAGACCTTTGACCAGGCGCTATTCGATCTCTATGAAACGGAACAAATCACTTTTGAAGATGCCTTGCGTAACGCGGATTCAGTGAATGATATTCGACTGCGAATTAAACTGGAAAGTGACACTGCCCGCAAAACCGGCGTGGTGGAAGATCATCGCGAATTTGAACTCGAAGAAGCGGATGATGATGAGCAGGCGGGAGGCATGATTTAGTGCTTCTCCTAGGCTATAAAGACGGTTTCAGAGCCATCCAAATTTGCCAAGATGAGGCGCAATCCGCAGGAAATGGCATGCCCTTTTCAAGGATTGCAACGAAATATTGGCAAATTTGGATGGCTCCCTTCGGGCGAGCTGTGAAACGCATATTCGCGGTGTTGCGCCTCTTGACAAGGACCGGACCATTGCCTGCGAGGCGCGCCTTGCGAATAAGCGTTTCACAACACGCTGAACCCATCTTTATAGCCTAGGAGAAGCACCATGGCACGCGAACCGACCACGGCCCTGCTAGAACCTTATCTTAAGATCATGGTCGACAAACAGGCGTCCGACCTGTATTTCGTCACCGGCGCTCCGCCCAATATGAAAACCCAGGGCAATACCGGTCCAATTGCGAAAAATCCGTTTCAAGGCGGGCAGGTGCAAAAACTGGCCTATAGCCTGCTTAATGATGAGCAGGTCCGTGACTTCGAGATCAGCCGCGAATTAAACCTCGGTTTCACGCTCAACGATGTGGGTCGTTTCCGGGTCAATATTTTCATTCAGCGCTCCGAAGTGTCGATGGTTATCCGTTACATAAAGTGGGAGATACCGACGATTGACGAGCTCGGACTGCCCCAGGTGCTCAAGGAAGTCGTTATGAATCAGACCGGGCTGGTGCTGGTAGTGGGCTCAACCGGTTCAGGTAAATCGACTTCGCTTGCATCGATGCTGGATTATCGTAACGCTTCGGTTGGCGGACACATACTGACCATCGAGGACCCGATAGAATTCGTTTTTAGACACAAGAAGTCTGTTGTTTCGCAACGCGAGGTTGGTATCGATACCCTGAGTTATGAAAATGCGCTGCGGGAAGCGCTGCGCGAAGCACCGGAAGTCATCATGATCGGTGAGGCGCGAGACAGGGAGACGATGAAATCGGCGATCGACTTTGCCGATACCGGTCACCTCGCCCTGACAACCCTGCACGCGGTTAACTCCAACCAGGCGATGGACCGGATAATGAACATGTTCCCGACCGATTCGCGTGAACAGTTGCTGATGGATTTGTCGCTTAACCTCAGGTGCGTCATTTCACAACGCCTGGTGCCAGGGATGCAGGGAAAACTCGCCTGTGCCGTCGAAATCATGATGAATACCCCCTATATTTCCGAATTGCTGCGCGAGGGTAACTTCAACGAGATCAAGGAAATCATGGAAAAAGGCGATACCACGGGAATGCAGACTTTCGACCAATCGCTTTACAATCTCTACAAATCTGACGCAATTACGATCAAGAATGCGCTCGCCTACGCGGACTCGAGCACCAACCTCGAATGGAAAATCAATTTTGGTGGCGACCATCAATCAGAGGATACCCGCCATAATCTCAATAAGCAGGGTGACCTGGAAGATCTAAGTCTTCCCTCCGAAGAAAACTAAACCAGTTATCCTGCAGTCTGGCTGCTATCGCAGGGCACGGACACCGGGACCTCTTTTCAGAATCGCCGTAAATACGTCCATGTAGGCTCGCGCGCAACATCCCTGTTGCGCAGCGTTCTGAAAAGAGGTCCCGGTGTCCGTGCCTGAAGGCGTTACCTTTGCGAGGTTTTCCCCGAGGCAGCAAGGGATTTCGATCAGCGTTTGTAAACGATGTTACCGGCAACCAGGGTGTGGGTCAGGCTGCCATGGAAATCCCAGCCCTCAAAAGGGGTGTTTTTACCCTTGGAGACGAAACTGGAGGCGCTGCAAACCCAGTGGGAATCCGGATCGACAATAATCAAATCCGCGACCTCATCGATACCCATCCTGCCGCCCGGCAGGCCCATAATGGTGGCAGGGTTAAGCGTCAGTTTAGCGATTAGTGCAGCCAGTGGAAGGACGCCCTCTTCGACTAATCGTAATGCCAGCGGCAATAAGGTGTCGAGCCCGCTGATGCCGGGTTCGGCAGAAGGAAAAGGCTTTAGCTTGGCATCGACTTCATGCGGCTGATGATCCGAACACAGGCAATCGATAGTGCCATCGGCAACACCCTCGCGTAATGCATCACGATCATACTGACTGCGCAGCGGCGGGATGGTAAACATGTTGCTATCAAAATTTCCGATGTCATGATCGGTTAAGAACAGTTGATGAATCGCACAGTCGGCGGTTATCGGTAATCCCTTGGCCTTGGCGCGACGGACCATGTCTACCGAACGCGCACAGGAGAGTTGCCCGAAATGAGTGCGCGCACCGGTTTGTGCTACCAGTTCGATGTCCTTTGCCAGCGCAGCGGTTTCCGCAGCTTCAGGAATCGCGGGCAGCCCAAGCCGGGTGGCAACGGCCCCCTCGTGGGCGCAACCATTTGCCAACAGGTCGTGGTCGAGTGGTTGAATAATAACCAGCGAATGCTGACCCCCGGCGTAATCCATAGCCCGGCGTTGGACCAGGTTATTGGCCAGCGGAACCTTGGCATTGCTGAATGCGATACAGCCGTTAGCACGCAAGCTGGCCATGTTGCTGAGTTGTTCCCCGCCGAGACCACGCGTCAATGCCCCGATCGGGTAAACATGTGCCTGGTGGCCAAACATTTCGTTGCGATGATGAATCAGTTCGACGGTGGCCGAATTGTCAATCGGCGGTTGCGTATCGGGGGGGATGCACAGGCTGGTGATACCGTTTTCGATCGCGGCTTTGGTTTCACTCTCGATATTAGCCTTTTCGGGCTCCCCGGGGTCACGTAAACGTGCCTGGCAATCGACCAGGCCGGGCATAACCCAGTGATCGGCGGCGTCGATCGTTTGTTCGGCCTTGAAACTTTTTGGTGCTGAGCCCAGCCCCACGATTTTACCGTCCTGTAAAAACAGGTCGGTCTTGACTACTGTCATTTCAAGTGGGTTAACGACCTGGCCGTTCTTGATTTGCAGGCTCATGCGTCACCGCCTGATTGCAGGCCGGATTGACCGACGATCATTGACATTACCGCCATGCGCACCGAGATACCGAAACCCACTTGCTGCAAAATGACCGACTGGTTGCCATCCATAACACTGGATTCAATTTCGACACCACGGTTAGCCGGACCCGGATGCATGACGATAGCATCGGGTTTGGCGAGCTGGAGGCGTTCCTGGGATAAGCCGAACTTGCGGTAATACTCTTTCTCGCTGGGCAGCAAAGCCCCGCGCATTCGTTCCTTCTGCAGACGCAGCATAATGATGACGTCAACTCCTTCGAGTCCCTGCTCAAGATCCTCGTAAACCGATACCCCGAGAGACTCGGTACCCATCGGCAGCAGCGTACGCGGCGCAATCACCCTTATTTCCGCGGTATTTAGCAGGTTAAGCGCGTGGATCTGCGAGCGCGCCACGCGTGAGTGTAAAATATCGCCGACGATTGCGACTCGCAAACTGCTGAAATCCTGCTTGTGGTGGCGAATCGTGTACATATCGAGCATCGCCTGGGTTGGATGTTCGTGTTGCCCGTCCCCGGCATTGAGCACCGACACGCCGGGACGCACATGCTGGGCAAAAAAATGGGCGCTGCCACTGTCCTGGTGACGTATGACGAACATATCGATCTGCATTGCTTCCAGGTTTTGCAGCGTATCGAGCAGGGATTCACCTTTGACCGTTGCCGATGTGGTGACGTTAAGACTCAGAATGTCGGCCGAGAGACGTTGTTCAGCGAGCTCGAATGTTGATCGTGTGCGTGTGCTCGCCTCGAAAAACAGGTTGGCGACCGTTTTGCCGCGCAGGATAGGCACTTTCTTGATGGTACGGTCGGTAACCGAGGTGAATGAATCGGCGGTATCCAGAATCTCGTTAAGAATGGTCGGGTTTAACCCCTCGATACTGAGAAAATGTCGGAGTTTGCCATTATCGTCGAGCTGGATACTGTTACTTGGCATGGCTCTCCAGGGTTTTGATAACCAGCTTCAGGGGTTCGGGACCCTCGAGCTTGATATGACTCCCGGAATCCAGTTTCATGAACTCGCCGGTAATGTCCGCCTGTATCGGAATTTCACGTTCGCCCCTATCGATGAGGATCGCGAGCACGATTTTCTGGGGTCGCCCATAGTCAAAAATTTCGTTCATCGCGGCCCGAACGGTTCTGCCGGATTGCAGGACATCATCGACCAGGATGATAGTTTTATTGTCGATATCGACAGGCAGGCTGGAAGGCCTTACCGTTGGATGCAGGCCAGTGCGGGTAAAATCATCGCGATAGAATGAAATATTGAGTCGTCCCAGCTCGGCGTCGGGCGCGATGCGTTGCTGTAAGCGCTGCGCGATCCAGGCTCCACCTGTTTCGATACCAACAATGATAGGCTGCGATTGGGAAGTAAAATAGGGAGTGAGTGCCTGGGCCAGCTTTTCGATCAGCGATTCAACTGAAGGTAGGGACACACGAGCTCCGCTTGATTAATTGCGGACGCTTTATAGCATATATTCATTTCGAAAACAGTAATATCGCAGCCGCGGTCTCAGTCTTCGCGATAGTTTTGCAACCAGGATTCGGTAATTAATGCGGCGGCCAGGCTGTCGATTTCCTGTTTGGATTTCTTACACTGGGTTTGCTCCGCGATCTGGTAGGCTTCACGGGTAGTCAGTCTCTCGTCAATCATCGAGGTCGCTATTCCGAAGCGGCCTTCTAACTGGCGACCGAAGCGTTTGGCGCTGGCGGTCATTTCCTGGTCTTTGCCTGCCATGCTAAGCGGTAAGCCGACGACCAGTTTTTGCGGTTGCCAGGCGTCCAGTAGTCGCTTGATACTCTTCCAGTCGTTGTTTTTCACTGCTCCGAGGGGGCTGGCCTGCCGGGTTAGAGTCTGTCCGACCGCGACACCGATCCAATGACTGCCAAAATCGAAGCCGATGACGGTTTTCAGCTTTTCAGGCATTCCCGCTCACGGGAGAGAGCATATTGATGTCGAAGCCGAGCGTGTCGAAGGCGACCTGCCATTTGTCCTCGGGTTTTTCATGGAACAGAAGGTCGGTGTTGCAGGTCGATGTAAGCCAGGAATTTTGTTGTAACTCTGATTCGAGTTGGCCCGAAGCCCAGCCCGAAAACCCGAGGATAACCAGGTAGTCCTCAGGACCCTTTCCGTCTGCGATTGCCCTGAGAATATCGAGCGAGCTGGTTAAATTGACCCCGTCGGAGACCTCGACGCTATTCTGCCAGTGACCCTCGCTCGAATGCAGCACAAAGCCCTGTTCGAGTTGCACCGGGCCACCGATATAAACAGGCTGATTCCTGACTGCTTCATTTTCGCAACTGATATCCAGTTGCTGGAAGATATCGTCCAGAACTTGTGAAGTTTCGTGATTGACAACCAGGCCCATACTGCCATTTTCGTTGTGCTCGCACATGTAAACCAGACTGGAAGCAAAAATCGGGTCCTTGATCGCGGGTGTGGCGATAAGGCACTTATCAACAAGACTGGCAGTTTGCTGTGTCATGGCAAGACCTTAGCTTACTCCGCTTTTGGTTCTAAATCGATTGCTTTTAAAATCCCAGGTGCGGATTATAACTATCTGGTCGGCGCGTTCCTTCAAAGCATCGGAAAATGGTGCGAAGGGCTGGGCCATGCGCAGGATTTGCCTGGCGGCCTCATCCAGCACTGTAGTTCCTGATGAACTGGTGATCTGCATGTCGAGAACCTCACCGGCCGCATTGATTCGCACACTCATTCGTAAACGGCCATCAAGGTTTTTGAGCCTGGCTTCCCGTGGATAGTTCAAATTACCGGTATCCTCGATCTTCTGAACCCAGGAAGCCAGGTAACTCGCTTCGACTGCCTTGCGGGTGCTGGCGGTCAAAGTGATAGTCCTGGGGCGCTTGGCATAATCGATGGTCATTTGCCTGATTTCCGCCTGCAGGCGCGCGATCCTGGTTTGGCGCTGCTCGTTTTTACTTATTTTCGGGCTATCCGAATCCCGGGCGAGTTGTTGTTTTTGCCGATTCGCATGGTTATCCGATTCAATCTGAGTCAGAAAATAAAGCTTGCTGAGTACCAGCTGTTTCTCGCGCAATTCGATCCTATCCTGGTCAGACAGGCCTCTTTGATCTGCAGGGGTCGGGGACGAGACCGGCGCACCGGGACGGGCCTTATCATCGGAATTGCCACCCCCTGCCTGGTCGACCTGGGCCAGGTAATCAGGGTTTTCGGCTACCTCGAGGCTCTTGGAATTGGCTAGAATAATATCCAGGCTGGGCAGGGGCTCGACATTGCTGTGACTCGAATGGGTAAATCCCACGCCGAGCACGACGATGGCATGCAGCGTCAGTGCCAGAAAGAGAGTGAAGCCGAGGCGATCACTAGCGGAGATCCGTGGGCGGATTGCTTGAGCTTGTGCCATATTGGAAGCTTTAGTTGATAATAGTTGTTGGCCAGGAAACCGCAATTTTGATTTTGTCGGCCAACGTTCCACTCACCACGATTTCCCGTGATTCGCCGATCACGATGAAGTCTTCGATATCCAGTGATTTTGCCAGCTCACGGTGCCCCTGGAAGCCGTTTATCATCAGCGCAGTTGCCGCGACGTCAGCACGAACCGGGTCATTGCTGAGAACCGTCGCCGAGCTTTGCCCGGTTGCCGGCTCCCCACTGCGTGGGTCGATGATGTGATGTGCCCGGTTTTTTCCTCGTCGATATTGGCGTTCATAATTTCCCGAGGTGAACAGGTTGTGTTTACCCTCGATTTCAAGGCTAGCTACAACACCGGGTGCAAATGGATTTTGGATACCTATGCGCCAGGGACGACCAAACCGATTTCCCGCGATTGCCATATCACCACCCGCGTTGATAATGTAGTGATCGATGCCATTGTCGTCCAGGTAACGACTGATTAATCCCACCGCGTAGCCCTTGGCAATTCCGCCGAGGTCGATCTGCAAATGCGGATTGCTGCTAACGGCAATTTCGCTATCGATCTTTAGATTATGCATACCGGGGATATCACGCCTGATTGCCGCAACCATGCTCATGTCGGACTCGCGGCCATGAAATCCATATGCGGCTATGAGCTTACCAAGTGCGGGGTTAAAAAGGCCGCTAGTGGCATCATAATAATCCTGGCTAAGTTGCAATAACGGGGCCAGGCTTGCCGGTACCTGCGCTGTAGAATTTTCCGACAACGCTGTGTTGAAGCGGCTCAGATCACTATCTTCCCAGGCGTGCCATTGCTCGCGGTGGATGCTTAGCCGGCGCTCGATTTCGGTGAGTAAATGCTCGGCATGAATCAGGTCTCCGGTAATCATCGTAATCTCGATGATGGTGCCGAACTCGAGCAGATGTTGTTCGACGAGATGCTGTCGAGGTTCGCAACCGCTAAGGTTTAAGACGAATAAAAACAGCCAGCTTAATCGGGAAGGTGTTGCTCGATGCACTCAAAAAGGTCTGCGCTGATGTTAATGTCGAAATTGCTGTCCAGCTCGCGGATGCCGGTAGGACTGGTAACATTGATTTCGGTGATGTAATCACCAATCACATCGATCCCCACAAATAGCAAGCCGCGTCGGCGCAGCTCGGCACCGATCTGCTCACATAGCCATTGATCACGCTCACTCAATGGCTGTCCGCGCGTGCTTGCGCCGGCAGCGATGTTACCACGATTCTCGCCTGCCGCCGGCAGGCGCGCCAGGGCGTAAGGTATGGCAACGCCATCGATCAACAAAATGCGTTTGTCACCGTCGCGGATCTCGGGAATATAACGTTGTACCATGGTTTGTGACTGGCCATGTTTCGAAACGGCCTCGATAATCGCATTGGTATTGGGGTCGCCCGCCTGCACCCGGAAAATCGACCGGCCACCCATGCCGTCGAGCGGCTTGATAATGATATCCCGGTGTTGCTCTATGAAACCTCTCAGGATTGCAGCATCACGACTGACCAGGGTGTCGACACAGCATTCAGGGAAGACACGCGTAAATAGCTTTTCATTGCAGTCACGCAGGCTTACAGGTTTGTTAACCACCAGCACGCCGCTTTCTTCTGCCTGCTCGAGCATATAAGTGCAATAAATATACTCGAGATCGAAGGGAGGATCCTTGCGCATCAGGATGACATCCAGATCGCTCAGTCGACAGTGACCCGCATCGCCGTAATCAAACCAGTGCTCGTTGTCGTCATAGAGTGTAAGCGTCTTGAACTGCCCCATTGCGATACCGTTATCGAGGAATATGTCGCTGAGCTGAAAGTAAAATATCTGCCAGCTGCGCGCCTGCGCCTCAAGCAACATGGCGAGGCTTGAATCTTTCCAGGGTTTGATGGCTTCAATCGGGTCCATCACGATTCCCAGCTTACGAACTTTAGGCATAAATGAGATAGATTAAGCGTATTGATGACTCGAATGCGGTTTACAAATTTTAATGAATTAAACCGCCCAGGCACATTTAAAAATTGCACCTGCGTAAAGCAGGCCGGAGCTAGATGCCGCTTGTTAAAACCCCTTTATTGAACTACTTTTGAGGGTAATGGAATTTTAGAAAATAGCCAGTGAATCTCGGCCTAAAATCGTAGAATTTACATCATGTAGTTATATTAAATCACTGGTTTAACATATGAATATCCATATAATCATGTCCTTATAAAGTGGGGATACTCCACTTATAATTATTGGGGGTTACGTGAATACCGAGTCTCAGATAGCAGATGGAACAGCGCAATCGGTCAACCTGAACGTTAAAGTCATGGTTATTGATGACAGCAAAACCATCCGCCGCAGTGCCGAAACCCTGTTGAAAAAAGTGGGCTGCGAGGTGGTTACCGCCATCGACGGTTTCGAGGCCCTGGCAAAAATTACCGAGCATAAGCCGGATATCATCTTCGTGGACATTATGATGCCGCGCCTCGATGGTTATCAGACCTGCGCACTGATTAAAAACAATCAAACCTTCAAAGGTACCCCGGTCATCATGCTCTCAAGCAAAGACAGCATTTTTGATCGTGCGCGCGGCCGCATTGTCGGATCAGAAAAATACCTGACCAAACCATTTTCCAAAGAAGATTTAATCAACGCGATAACGACGCATGTCGGTTAGATGGAAACGGTTAACGGAGACTGAGGAAAATTTAGAATGACACATGTATTAATTATTGATGATTCTCCGACGGAAGTTCACGTTTTCAAGAGCATGCTCGTAAACAACGATATCGAGGTTTCAGTTGCCAAGAATGGTGAAGAAGGAATTGAGAAAGCAATCGAGACTAAACCCGATTGCATACTAATGGACGTGGTAATGCCGGGAAAGAATGGTTTTCAGGCAACGCGTGATCTCAGCCGTAACCCGGAAACCTCAACAATTCCCGTGATTATCATAACTACCAAGGATCAGGAAACCGACAGGATCTGGGGTATGCGCCAGGGCGCGAGGGACTATATCGTCAAGCCGGCAGATGAACAAGATTTGATCGAACGAATCAATAAGGTTATGGGTTTCGATCGCGGTTACGACGATTGAACGGGAGCGCGAATCCATGCCCATTGCCTCAGCATTTGAAATTCTAAAAGAAATCGACTCGCGCTGTCGGAGAAATTCGACTGGTTTGCCGGTTGCCAAAACGGTTGTCGATGACTGGATAGGAATCGGGTTTTTGATAAACGGTATACCCCTGCTGGCAAAGATGGATGACGTTAGCGAAATATTGCCACCCCCGGAAACGATACGGGTGCCGGGGGTAACGCACTGGGTCAAGGGCCTGGCTAATGTTCGTGGCAACTTGATACCGGTACTGGATATGAACGGATTTCTTTACGGAGAACCAACCCGGATTAGCAAGCAAAGCAGGATTCTTGTTATCAACAAGTCGGGTGTGGTTGCGGGATTACTGGTAGACGAAGTTTTTGGACTGAGACGTTTTAAACCTGAAGAACACCGGCAGGAAGTTATGCCCGACGCAGGCACGATGGGCGCCTATCTTGCGGGAACATTTGTTGACCAGGTGCGTCACTGGAACGTGTTTAGTGTCAAGAAATTAACCAGGGCCGAACATTTTTTACGAGTCGTTTAAGGCGCTTGACGAGGTATCGAGGAAACAATAGTAGTGTTAGATAAAATCAAAAACCTGCTTCCCGGAACAAAATCGGGCTTTGCCCCGTCTGTCGGGCAGCGTGGCAGTTCTATCAATAAAAAAGCAGTTGCTGTTGGTGCGTTGTTGATTCTGTCGGTGTTGGCAATGGTGGTGTTGTTCAGTATCGAAAGCGGCCAGGCGCGTAACAACAAACTCTATACTACTATCGCCTCGGAACAGCAGGTTATATCGCAGCAAATTGCCGTCAATGCACTGGAAGCGGCTGCAGGCCAGGAGCGTGCATTCGATCGACTGGGCGAGAATCAGAATCGCTACCTCGATACCCTGGACAGATTTAATAATGGAGATGCAACCCAGGAATTACCCGCTTTACCCGAGGAATTCTCGGTTGAGTTCTCGAATGTGAAGTCGATCTGGAATGATTATGATAAGCATATTGCTACCGTGGTGGCGGCAAAATCATCGATTGCGACAGTTAGTGACTACGTGACGCAAATTAACGAGTCATTACCAGAACTCATTTCGTTATCCGATCGTGTGGTGGAAGAACTGGTCAAATCGGGGGCACCACGGAGGAATATTGCTCTCGCCGCGCGCCAGGTCATACTGATTCGAGGCATCGAACATAGCCTCAACCAGATACTGACTGATGGTGAAGTGGTTATGACGGCAGCTGAACGTTTTTCTAAGGAAGCCACCCAGATAGAGGCACAATTATTAGCAATGCTCGAAGGGGATTCCTCGCAGGGAATTACCAAATTTACCGGCCCAACCGTGGTTGGCAACCTGTTGCAGTTTGCAGATCTTTACTCCGTGGTGCGCAAGAATGTGCGTGAAATTCTCGATAATTCGGCGCAAATATTTAAAGTGCATGAAGCAGCATTGAAAATTGATGAATTGAGCCCGCTGCTGCTATCTGCCTCCGGCGGTTTGATCAAGGCACTTGAACGCGGTGGTGAAGCGGGCAAGTCACTCATCCTGGCCGGATATGCGGTCGGACTGTTTGCGGTTTTACTTTTGTTGTTGCTGATCGTCATCATCTCGCGTGGATCCCATGCCAGCCTGTCAGAATCGCAGGATCAGAATGAGAAGAACCAGCGCGCTATCCTGCGCCTGCTCGATGAAATGACGAATCTTGCCGACGGCGACCTCTCTACTCATACCACAGTAACCGAAGACATAACCGGAGCGATCGCCGACTCGGTTAATTACTCGATAGACGCGTTACGTGACCTGGTCGGTACTATTAACAATACTGCCAACCAGGTACGGACCGCGGTTCGAAAAACTCAGAATATGACGGGCGAACTGGCCGAGGCCAGTGAAGCGCAGGCACAACAGATAACCACGGCCAGTAATGCCATTACCGAGATCTCAAAATCTATGTCGCAGGTTTCCGAGAGAGCGGCCGATTCGGCGGAAGTGGCGCGAAAATCTGTCAGTATTGCACATAAGGGTGGAGAGACCGTGCGCCAGACCATCGAAGGAATGGAGACCATTCGCGAGCAAATACAGGAAACTTCCAAGCGTATCAAGCGGCTGGGTGAATCGTCACAGGAAATTGGGGACATAGTAAACCTAATTACCGAGATATCCGACCAGACCAACATTCTTGCCCTGAATGCCGCAATCCAGGCGTCGATGGCAGGCGAGGCAGGACGCGGCTTTGCGGTGGTGGCTGATGAAGTACAGAGACTCGCAGAAAGGACTGGTGACGCAACCAAGCAAATCGAGGCCCTGGTAAAGACTATCCAGGCGGATACCAACGAAGCAACGGTTTCGATGGAGCAAAGTACCGCCAATGTTGTAAAGGGAGCCAAGCTGACTGAGAACGCGGGAGGCGCGCTGGATCGTATTGAACAGGTTTCGATGAACCTGGCACAGCGCATTCTGGAGATATCGGACTCAACGCGTGACCAGGCCCAGGATAGTGTAAAGATTACCGAAACCATGGATGTGATACAGGAAATTACCGCCAAGACCTCGGAAGGTTCGAACCAGGCTTCGGGCTCGATTGGCGAATTATCAGACATGGTTAAAGAGATGCAGACTTCGGTTGCCGGTTTCAAACTTCCCGGTGTTGATTCGCTCGAAAGTACCATGGTGCAAGACGCCGATGATCTTGCCGCGCTGGGCCTAGAGTCCGAAGCGGACAAATAGACGATTCGATGAGTTCCCCGGAAAATTCAATCAAGCAGAGTGCACTTGGGTGGGTCAAGAAATCCATCGATGACAACCTGTCTGATATCAAGGCCGACCTCAAGATTTATATCGAAGAAGACAATGACGCGTTGCTGGCAGCCGTCAAGGAAAGGCTGGGCGTTATTCAGGGCGTGTTGTCGATGATCGAGCAGTATGGCGCCGCGATGTTAACCGATGAAATGGTATCGCTGGCGGATTTCATTATCGACAACAAGCAGGAAAAGGGTGAACAGGCCCTCGAGGTAATGCTGCGAGCAGTGTTGCAGTTACCCGACTACCTGGAACATATTCAATCAGGTCATCGTGATATTCCGATCGCTATATTACCGCTATTGAATGATATTCGTGCGGTCAGAGACCAGGATTTGTTTTCCGAGAAATTACTTTTTCTGCCCGATCTTTCGATGCACCAGGAAGAAGCCAGGCTAGAGTCAATCGACAACGACCATAATCAGGCATCCAGGCTTCTCGCAAAAAAGCTACGCCCGGTTTACCAGCTGGCACTGGTGAACGTGATCAGGGATCAATCGGTTGAAGAGAACCTGAAGCGCCTCGAGAAGATATGTGAGACCCTGGAGGAGCGGTCTTCCTCCGAACAGATAGCCCGAATCTGGTGGATAATAGGAGCACTTGTCGAATCGGTCGCACGCCAGAAGATTGAACTCGGGGTGTCGATAAAGAATTTGCTCGGCAAAGTCGATGCCTTGTTCAGGGTAATCCTGATAATCGGCGAGCGCGGCTTACTCAAGCGTCAACCGATCGAGTTGATCAAGAATTTTTTATTTTATATCGCTCAGCCGGAATGTGATGGACCCAAGGCGAAAGCGATAAAGACCGCTTATCGACTAGAGCAGTTCTTGCCTTCGGAATCCGTACGCAGCGAAGTATTGAATAACATCGCTGGTCCCAACCAGGCCGTATTGAAAAGCGTGTCGGAGGCTGTTAAAGCCGATATTGAGACTATTAAGTCGACGCTCGAGGTATACGTTAACGGAGATTTATCGAAAGTCGAGGCACTCAAAGATCTACCCCGGGAGATGCACGTCATCTCCGACACGCTGGCGATGATTGGGCTGGGTTCGCAGCGACAGTTAATTGAAGACCAGAGTGTTATCGTTAAGGAAATCGTCTCTGGAGATCAAGTTGCCGATGAGGAGAGGCTGCTATCGATGGCAGCGGAATTACTCCAGGTTGAGCAGGCACTTGAGCAAATGCAAAAACGTCAGCCGGTTGATGCGGAGCAGCCAAGATCAGAATCCGACGTCTCGAGAGACTACGAGCTTGATAGCGTATTGACGGCAGTAGTTACCGCGGCGCTTGATGACATTCAGAAAACCAAAAATGCAATCCTCGACTTTATCAAGGATCCGGGTCGCAGTGAAAATATTGATCTCTGCGTAGCCCTGATGGGTGAATCCAGGGGGGCGCTGCAGTTGATGAATCAGCATCGTGCGGTTGCCGTGGTCGATGGACTGCTAGCCTATTTAAAGGGCTACGACATTGTTGAATTTATGGAAGCCAGCAGGCTGGACGCGTTATCACAGGTTGTGGTTAGCCTCGAGTACTATCTCGAAGCGCTTGGCGAACACCGCAGCGATGCCGGCAATATCCTCGACTTTGCCGACGTGCAACTGCAAGAGTTGCTGTCCAACGTACATATCGAGGCCGAGGATGGCGAAAGTGACATAGTGGTAGTCGCGGTTGTCGAAGCTCCGGACGAGGTGGCAGCTAGCGAAACTCTCTTAGCGGCTGTGGAAGACGATGTAGAAGCGGAAGTGTCGACCGAGTCCGATTCTGACGCTGCAGAGCCTGACATCGAAGCAGAAGCAGTGCCGGCTGTCAGTGCTTCGGGTAAAGCGCCTGGACAGATCCTGGCGGCCCTGAATGACACTTCTGACCAGTCGACAGCAACCGAAGTCGACACCGCTGCCACGCCAGCCGATGTGCCTATTGAAGTCGAGTCGGTCGAGGAAAATTTGCAAGTTTTGAAGCCGGATAGCGACCCGGAAATTCTCGAGATTTATCTTGAGGAGGCCGGGGAAGAGGCACAAAACATCGCGCGCTTGCAGCAGGACTGGTTGCTGCACCCGGAAGATGAAAACGCGGTAAAAAATATCCGCCGCGCCTTTCACACCATCAAGGGTAGTGGCCGTCTCGTCGGCGCAATGAAGATTGGCGAGTTTGCCTGGGATTATGAACAGTTATTGAATCGGATTATCGATAAAACGGTTGCTCCCAACAAGCAGGCGATAGAAGCGGTGGGCAGCGCAACTGAGGCGTTGAAGGAACTGGTTAACGAGCTAAAGACTTCAGAGACACCCAAAGCTGACATTGGTTACCTGAGAGGCCTGGCCCGGGCACTGGCCGAGTTCAAGGCCGACCAATTGCTGATAGATCACACCCAGACAGACACTGCAATTGAATCCCCCTATGATCGAATTACTGATGACGATGAATCCCAATCGACGGGGATCGATTTCGGTTCAACCACCCAGGTTATACCTCCGCAAAGAATGAGCCAGATGATACTCGATGAAATTGAGCCGGACACCGTGCAGGTAGATCCGGAGAACTTCGAGGTGAACAGCGATCAGGTTCGAGAACAGCGCAGTAACACTGAGCCTGAGGCCAGGATCTCCGACCTGGACGATACCCAGTTGATGCAATCGGGATCAAACCCAACCGAGCTCGAAGTAGAGAGTTCCGTAGACCAACCGGGCTCATCTGCAGCAGAGAAAGAGTTCAATGTGGCGACCGATTACTCGAAACAGGTCGAGGACAATACAAGCGACGAAGCTGAAGAAATTCAGGCTTTGGCTATTGATGATGTCGAGCCTGTTCCGAAGGAGGCCATCTGGATCGAAACCATGGGTGAAGATTTCCTCGCTGAATCCCTCGATGATGATTTTGCCGAGGAAACTGCTGAAGCCGCTCCCCTGGTGGTGGAATCATCCGCGGGACCAGGGGTCGAGAATGATGATACAGACCTGGAGCCGTTCGAGGCTGAAGCAATAGAGCTCGAGTCGTCCGAGATTGAAGCAACGGACATTGAGCCGTTCGAGGCTAGAGCTATAGAGCTTGAGTCGTCCGAGGTCGAGGCAATAGACATTGAGCCGTTCGATGCTGGAGCTATAGAACCTGGGTCGCTCGAGACCGAAGCCGAGTCAATAGAGTCCGAGTCGTCCGGGTTCGAGGTAACGGACCTTGCGGCGCTCGAGGCTGAGTCAATAGAGCCTGGGCTATCGGAAGTCGAAGCCGCCGAGCTGGAGTCGCCGGAAGATGAGGCAATAGAGCGTGCTGCTGCCGAGGCCGAGGTAGCAGAGCTGGAGTCGCCCGAATCTGGACCGGGTGCTGAACAGGAGTACCCCCCCGACCCTTTAGTCGAAACGACAGCGAGCCTGGTGCCTGGCGAAGAGGCAGGGGAGAGCGAGCCCAAAGGCCAAGAGCCGCCAGAACCAACCGACCTGTCGTTCGATCCGGAGCTGCTGATAATTTACCAGCAAGAGGTAGAACAGCACCTCGGCATAGTAAGTTTCGCCCTTGATCATGCGGAACAAATCCATGAATTAATTCCTGGTGAAGAAATCTATCGCTCGCTCCACACGATTCATGGTGCCTCGCGCACCGCGGATATCCGGACAATCGGCCAACTGGCCGGTTTAATGGAAAAACCCCTTAAAATCGCAATCGCACAAAAGATGGCCCTTGATGACGAAATTGTGGCCCTTTATCGCCAGGGCCAGATCGAGCTCCTGCGCATGACCAAAGAATTAGTCGCTAGCCGACAGTTGCCGGCTATCCCCGAAGATCTCGAGATTAGTTTCAAGGCACTGGCCGAAGATTTCGAAGAACATACTGTTGAAATCCCTGAAGATGAGGCGGGACCGAGTGGCGAATTCATTGATACCCTGACGAAGATAAGCGAAACGCTTGAGCGGGAACAGGATAGCGAGCTGCTAACTATTTTCGTCGATGAGGCAAATGAATTGCTGGAAATGAGTGACAATACTTTGCACCAGTGGTCGCAACAAAAATCCGATGAAGCGGTCGCCCAGGACTATAACGCGGTAATGGAACTGCAACGCTACCTGCATACGCTCAAGGGTGGCGCTCGTATGGCCGAGCTCGAGGAAATCAGCGACCTCTCGCATGAGATGGAATCGATGTTTATCGCGGTAATCGATGGGCGCGTAGAGAAAAATGATAACCTGATCGAATTGCTGAAGGATTGTTTTGACCTGCTCCATCAACAGGTGGTTGAAGCGCAGGAAGGAAAGCAGATGAGTAATTCCGAGCGCCTGGTTGAATTTCTAAAGGACTTACGCCGTGGTGAAGCTGATCAGCATGGTGAAGATACAGGCGATGAGGACAGCGACTTCGATATGGATAGCGAAGATATCGACATCGTCAGTGAAAACCTGCCGGGTGAGCCACTCTCAACGCTGGATCGACCGTCACAAGATGTCATCAAGGTTCGTTCGGACCTGCTCGATAACCTGGTAAGTTCGGCAGGTGAGGTTAGTATCTACCGGGCGCGCATGGAGCAGCAGGTCGCAGGCCTGGGTTCCTACCTCGGCGAACTGGGGCAGACTATTGCACGGCTCAAGGGGCAGTTGCGTAGCCTCGAAGCGGAGACCGATGCTCAAATTCATTTTAGTCACCGTTCCGAGTCTGAGCAAAAGGGTGAATTTGACCCACTAGAGATGGACCGTTATACGATGATTCAGGAGCTGTCGCGTTCGCTGGGCGAATCGGTTAACGATCTCTCCAGTCTGCAAGCCATGCTGGGCGAGCAGGTACGGGATTCTGAAACACTTTTATTACAACAATCACGGGTAAATGCTGACCTGCAGGATGGTTTGATCAAAAGCCGGATGGTCAAGTTTTCAGGGTTGCTATCACGCCTGCGCCGGCTAGTCAGGCAAAGCAGCCAGGAGTTGGGTAAAAAAGCCGACCTGATAATTACCGGCGAGGAAAACGAGGTCGACAACAAGGTGCTCGATCGCATGGTCGCACCACTCGAACATATTATTCGTAACGCCCTGTCGCATGGTATTGAAACTCCGGTTGAACGGGTTAAAAGAGGCAAAGACGAAAGCGGGAAAATATCGATCGACATAACCCGTGACGGTTCCGATATCATCATTCGCGTCAGTGACGATGGAGCTGGCGTAGACCTTGACAAGGTGCGCAGTCGCGCGGTTCAGCTCGGACTGCTTGATAAAAAGCACCAGATAAGCGATTCCGACCTGGTGCAGTACATTCTGGAACCGGGCTTTAGTACCGCCGAACACGTAACCCAGCTTTCGGGGCGCGGCGTCGGTATGGATGTCGTCGATATTGAGATCAAACAGCTTGGCGGAACCCTGCAGATTGAAACTAATCCGCAGGGAACGACATTTATTGCGCGCCTCCCGTTTACGCTTTCAATTAACCAGGCAATCCTGGTGCGTGCCAGTGAAGAAATTTACGCGATACCGCTGATGAATATCGAAGGTATCACCCGCCTGGAAGCCCGGCAGGTGCTTGAATACTATCAACAGGATCATCCCGAAATCGAGTATGCCGGACAGCAGTTCGTACTGTATAACCTTGCGGAGCTGGTCGATACCGGGATTCCGTTTAAGCCCTCCGGTGACAATGAAAAACTGCCCATTATTTTTGGTCGCGCCGGGGATGTCCGGGTCGCATTGCAGGTTGATGAAATCCTCGGTAACCGCGAGATCGTGGTTAAATCGCTGGGCAAGCAATTGAGCCAGGTCAAGGCCCTATCCGGAGCGAGTATTCTTGCTGACGGCAGCGTTGTTCTGATTCTTGATATAGGCGGCCTGGTTAGGCATGGTGCCGCCAACGCAGTCAAAATTGTTTACCAGCAGCAAGACAGTCGCCTGCCGAATAAGCGCGACGTCGTCATGGTGGTCGATGATTCGATTACGATGCGCCGGGTCGCCAGTAAATTACTCGAACGGCATAATTACGAAGTAATCACCGCAAAGGATGGTGTTGACGCGCTTGCGCAACTGCAGGATCTGCGACCGGATGTAATGTTGCTGGATATCGAAATGCCACGCATGGACGGGTTTGAACTGGCAACGCATATGCAAAACGAAGAAAACTTTTCCAGAATTCCGATCATTATGATCACCTCACGCACCGGGGAAAAACACCGTGACCGGGCTTTTGAAATTGGTGTAAACAATTACATGGGCAAGCCTTACCAGGAAGAAGAATTGATAGAAAATATTCAAACTGCGCTGGGAGCCAGGTGACGGATATAGCTCATGAGTAACAAGTCAACATCGGTGCGATGCATGTTGCTGCCACTGACGACGCTTAACCTGTTGGTGCCGAACTCGGCAGTAGCCGAAATAATTGGCTACTCGACACCACGCCAGTTATCAGATAGCAGTGACTGGTTTAGCGGCGTTGTGCTATGGCGCGGGGTTTATATTCCGGTGGTCGCGGTTGAACAAATGTGCGGCCTGAATACTGCGCAAACTGGACCACGCGCAAGAATCGCTATCATTTACAATCCGGAAAAAGATCCTGAGCTGCCCTATCTTGGAATTCACATGCAGGATATTCCGCGTGCCTACCTGGCGGAAGCCGATAGCATGGAATCCGGTAATGACGAGGGCTTGAGTGAATACCTGGTGGCACGGGTAGACGATGATCAACTTGGCAGGGTAATCCCGGATCTGGATAAAATCATTGCCGACCTCAAGCGCGAGTTCAATCCGGGGCGTCTGGAAGAACTAAAGGCTTAGTATCATCCCGTAATCTCAATGTCATCCCGATACGTCGGACCGCCACGGAAGCGGGGATCTTTCAACGTGCCACCATCACAAGATCCCGGATAAGTGCTGCGCACTTTCCGGGATGACGCCTGAAGGCGTCATCTTCTCCAGCACGGATTTCAGACTAACCTAAATCACCTACTGCCGACTGGACGATTGCAAGTGCAGCCGTGGCCGCGGTTTCGGTGCGCAAAACCCGGGGACCAAGCCTGGCCGACGTAAAACCGGCAGTTTTCGCAATTTGAATTTCGGGCAGGGTTAGTCCACCTTCCGGTCCCAGCAGAATCGATATCGATTGCGGGAGCGGCTGCAAAGCCGATGTGAGTGCAGCGCCGTTGAAATCCAGCAACAATCCTGATTCACTACTCGAGGCTGCAATAGCCTGCTCCAAATCAGGATGAAAATCGAGTGTCGGTATAATTGCACGACCGCTTTGTTCACAAGCACTGATAGCAACCCCGCGCCAGTGAACCAGCTTTTTTTCAAGTTGTGTGGATTTCATCGGAGATTGCGTGCGCTCGGCATTAAAAATCGCAATCCGGTTAACTCCGAGTTCGGTAGTCTTCTGAATCACCCAGTCCATGTGATCGCTGCGTCCCATTGCCTGGATTATTTCGCAATCAAGTCCGGACTCGGTTTGCAAAGCCAGTGCCGAGTTAATCGTAGCCCTGACCTGTTTTCCCTCGATCGAGAGTGTTGCCTGGTAGTCGATCGCCTCCAGGCCGTCAAACAACAGCAGTGCTGCGCCTGGTTTCAGGCGCAGCACGTGCTTGAGGTAATGACTTTGAGACTTGTCTAGTAAAACTTCCTCACCAACGACAAGCTCTGCTCCGATATGTACGCGGGGAATCCGCATAGTCGGAGATATTATCTAGTAACGGTACTGCTCAGGCTTATACGGGCCCTCGACCTTGACATCGATATAGTCGGCCTGTTCCTGGGTCAACGTGGTCAGCTTGGCACCAATTTTATCGAGATGCAGGCGTGCTACTTCTTCGTCGAGATGCTTGGGCAGAACGTAGACTTCATTCTGATACTTCCCTGGATTGCAGAAGATTTCCATCTGTGCCAGCACCTGGTTGGTGAACGAGTTCGACATAACGAAACTCGGATGACCGGTGGCACAGCCAAGATTTACCAGTCGTCCTTCGGCCAGCAGGATAATGCGGCGCCCGTCCGGAAAGATAATGTGATCAACCTGGGGCTTGATGTTTTCCCATTGGTACTCTTTCATCTCGGCAACCTGGATTTCGTTATCGAAATGACCAATGTTGCAGACGATCGCCTGGTCCTTCATCTGTTCCATGTGATCCTTGCGGATAACATTGAAATTGCCGGTCGCGGTGACAAAGATATCGACCTGGCTGCAGGCGTCGTCCATGGTGACCACGCGAAAACCTTCCATCGCGGCCTGCAGGGCACAGATCGGATCGATCTCGGCAACCATCACAGTTGCACCCAGACCCTTCAGCGATTGTGCCGAACCCTTGCCGACATCGCCGTAGCCTAATACCAGCGCAACCTTGCCGGCGACCATGACGTCGGTGGCACGCTTGATGCCGTCGACCAGTGATTCGCGGCAGCCGTAGAGATTGTCAAACTTGGATTTGGTGACCGAGTCGTTAACATTGAACGCTGGAAACGGCAGTTCTCCACGAGCCTGCATCTGGTAAAGGCGATGTACACCGGTGGTTGTCTCTTCGGTAACACCCTTGATATTTTTCAGGATGTTCGAGTACCAGTTGGGTGACTCGGCGAGTTTCGCCTTGATCGCGGCAAAGGCGATAACTTCTTCTTCGGTACCCGGGTTGTCGAGAACGGAAATGTCCTTTTCCGCCTTGCTGCCGAGGTTGATCAGCATGGTCGCATCACCGCCATCATCCAGAATCATGTTGGGGGTGCCGCCGTCGTGCCATTCCATTATCTTGTGGGTGTATTGCCAGTAATCTTCGAGCGTCTCGCCCTTGATCGCGAATACGGGTACGCCGGAATCTGCGATTGCGGCGGCAGCATGATCCTGGGTAGAAAAGATGTTGCAGGAGGCCCAGCGTACTTCGGCGCCGAGGGCAACCAGAGTTTCAATCAGAACCGCGGTCTGAATGGTCATGTGAAGGGATCCGGCGATGCGCGCGCCTTTTAAAGGCTGCTCGCTGCCATATTTGCCACGCAACGACACCAGGCCCGGCATCTCGGTTTCGGCGATCGCAATCTCTTTGCGACCCCAGTCGGCGAGAGCGAGATCGGCTACTTTGAAATCTTCTTTAATAACGTCTTTGGCGTTAGCACTCATAAATAATCTCCGAACTATTTATGAGCGCCGTTAAAATGATCGGGTGGGCGAGCCTGGCAGTCAAGCTGTCGCAGCGCTCCTCGCACACCTGCCCCGAATGCAAAATTGGGGGCACATATTGTATCTATATACGCCCGACTGTCAATTTGGATCAGTCGTGATTGGAGCCAAAGCGACTACAAACCCGCTTCTGCTTTCAACCCATCGGCCTTGTCGGTGCGTTCCCAGCTAAGGTCGAGATCTTCACGTCCGAAATGACCGTAGGCGGCCGTGGGCTGGTACATTGGCTTCAGCAGGTCGAGCATTGCGATCAGGCCCTTGGGTCGCAGGTCGAAATGATCCCGAATCAGCGCGATGATACGGCTGTCATCGATACGCCCGGTACCGAAGGTATCGACACTGATTGAAGTCGGTTCGGCAACCCCGATAGCATAGGAGACCTGGACCTCGCAGCGGTCGGCGATACCGGCCGCGACAATGTTCTTGGCCACGTAGCGCGCGGCGTAGGCTGCCGAGCGATCGACCTTGGAAGGGTCTTTACCCGAAAAAGCGCCGCCACCATGGCGAGCCATACCGCCGTAGGTGTCAACAATAATTTTGCGCCCGGTCAGTCCAGCGTCACCCACCGGTCCACCGATGACGAAGCGACCGGTTGGATTAACGTGGATATTTTCGTTTTTACACTGCGCGAACCATTCTTCGGGGAGCACCGGCTTCAGAATGGTTTCGATTACCGCTTCTCGCAGCGTCTTCAAGTCCACCGATTCCTTGTGCTGGGTCGACAGTACCACCGCCTCGATTCCGATGGGTTTGTGATCTTCGTAACGCAAGGTCACCTGGCTCTTGGCGTCGGGCAGCAACCAGTCCAGCTCGCCGGCTTTCATCAGTTCGAATTGTTTGCGTACCAGTCGATGAGAATAGGTAATTGGTGCCGGCATCAGCACATCGGTTTCGTTGCAGGCGTAGCCGAACATCAGTCCCTGGTCACCGGCGCCCTGTTCCCTGTCGTCAGATTCATCGACACCCATCGCGATATCACCCGATTGTTTGCCGAGACCGGTAAGCACCGCGCAGGTTTTACCGTCGAAGCCGCATTCCGGGTTGTCGTAGCCAATATCGCAGACCGTTTTGCGCACCAGCGCTTCCATATCGACTTCAGCATTGGTGGTGATTTCGCCGGCCAGCAACACCATGCCGGTCTTTACCAGGGTCTCGCAGGCGACGCGGGAGCGATGGTCCTGTTCGAGCAGGGCATCGAGCACTGCATCGGAAATTTGATCCGCCATTTTATCTGGATGACCCCCGGATACGGATTCCGATGTAAAAATATATGAACTCGACATAACAACTCCCCAACCCAGAAATCGAAAAAAGGCATTATATGGAACGCGATGGAAAATAACAGTCCTGATTAGAGCGTTACAGGATTAATGGATAGGCCTAAAAATATTATGAGTTGCTGTCAATTTGCATTTACGAGAGAATATCGCGCCTTGTCGCCAGGGGGTGTGCTGTGGTTAGGCTCAAGTCCTGGCCCGAGTTGTCAATTAATATTGTGCGGCCAGAAATTAATAATTATAAATCAAGAAGTTATGTTGAAAAATCGATTTTGAGGACGGTCAATGTCATCACGTAAAACGCTTGCCAATGCAATCCGCGCTTTAAGTATGGATGCAGTGCAAAGGGCCAATTCCGGGCATCCAGGTGCACCGATGGGGATGGCTGACATCGCTGAAGTACTGTTTAACGACTTCATGCGCCATAACCCGGCAAACCCGGAATGGAGCAACCGGGACCGTTTTGTCATGTCGAATGGGCATGGCTCGATGTTACCGTACTCGGTGCTGCATTTGAGCGGTTACGACGTCACTATTGAAGACCTTAAGAATTTTCGCCAGCTGCACTCCAAGACCCCGGGGCATCCCGAGCACGGCTATACGCCAGGAATCGAAACCACTACCGGGCCACTCGGACAGGGAATCGCAAATGCCGTGGGCATGGCGATTGCCGAGAGAGCGCTCGCGGCTACATTTAACCGCGACGATTACAATATCGTCGATCACTTTACCTATGTTTTCATGGGCGATGGATGCATGATGGAAGGCATTTCGCACGAAGCCTGTTCACTTGCCGGAACCCTTGGGCTCGGCAAGCTGATCGCATTCTGGGATGACAATGGCATTTCCATCGATGGCAAGGTGGAAGGCTGGTTTCTCGATGATACCGGGAAACGCTTCGAGGCCTACGGCTGGCACGTGATCGAAGTAGATGGACACGACCCGGATGAGATCAAGATAGCGATTGAGGCTGCACGCGCGATTACCGCTAAACCTTCTTTAATTTGCTGCAAGACGATCATCGGATTCGGCGCCCCCAACAAGGCCGGTGGACACGCCTGTCATGGGGCTCCACTCGGTGAAGAAGAGGTTGCCCTGACGCGGGTCGAGTTGAACTGGGAAGCTGAAGCTTTCGAGGTGCCTGAAGAAGTCTACAAGGGTTGGGATAATCGCCGGGCAGGCGAGGCCAAGGAAGGTGCATGGGACAAAATGTTTGCCGCGTATAAAGAAGAACATCCGGAACTGGCCGCGGAATTCGAACGCCGTTTAAATCGCGAGTTGCCGGAAAACTGGCAGGAAGCCACGCAGGCGTTTATCGCGGAGTTGGATGAAGCTGCCGAAACGAGGGCCACCCGCCAGTCTTCACTGGCCTCGCTCGAAGCCTATTCGCCGTTATTGCCTGAACTGTTTGGTGGATCCGCGGACCTGGGATGCTCCAATTTGACCGAGTGGTCCGGGTTCAAGCCGATGAGTGCCGAATCACCCGACGCCAATTACGTTAGCTACGGTGTGCGTGAATTCGGTATGTCGGCAATGCTCAACGGCATCGTACTGCATGGTGGTTTTATTCCGTTTGGCGCCACCTTCCTGGTTTTTTCCGACTACGCGCGCAATGCACTGCGCATGGCGGCCCTGATGAAAATCCAGAGTATCTTTGTCTATACCCACGATTCGATCGGTCTCGGTGAAGATGGTCCGACGCACCAGGCGGTTGAGCATATGCCGTCCTTGCGCCTGCTACCCGGAATGCAGCTTTGGCGTCCCTGCGACGGCGTCGAAACCGCGGTTAGCTGGAAAGCCGCGATCGAGCATCGTGACGGCCCCAGTTGCCTGGTTTTTTCGCGACAGGGTCTGAAGCATCAGCCGCGCGAACCCGAACAAATCGAGGCCATTGCCCGCGGTGGCTATATTCTGCGAGATTGTGAAGGTACTCCCGACGTGATCATTATTGCCACTGGCTCCGAGGTCGAGTTGGCAATGGCAGCCTGCGAATCGGAAGCACTTGAAAACGAAAATATACGTGTGGTATCGATGCCCTGCACCGCGGTATTTGATCGTCAACCCGCGGATTACCGGGATTCGGTTCTACCGCCTACCGTTAGCGCGCGCATCGTTGTAGAAGCGGCGGCAACTGCCGGCTGGTACAAGTATGTCGGTATGGATGGAACTATCATTGGCATCGACACCTTCGGCGAATCGGCCCCCGCTAAAGAATTATTTGCCTACTTCGGTTTCACCGTCGATAAGGTGGTGGATGCGATAAACGACCTATTGGGTACAGACTAGATTTTTAACTTACAGGAGAAATTCAAATGACAATTCGTGTCGGCATAAATGGTTTTGGTCGAATCGGGCGCATGGTGTTCCGTGCAGCACAGGACTTCAGCGATGTTGAAGTCGTCGGTATCAACGATCTGCTCGAGCCCGATTACCTGGCCTACATGCTGAAGCATGATTCGGTACACGGCAAGTTTAAAGGCGATATCGCGGTGGAGGGCAACACACTGGTTGTTAATGGCAAAAACATCCGCCTGACAGCCGAGCGCGACCCGGCTGATTTGAAATGGGGTGATCTTGATGTCGACGTTGTGATCGAAGCGACCGGGTTATTCCTGACCAAGGAAACCGCGCAGAAGCATATCGACGCTGGCGCCAAAAAGGTAATCATGTCAGCGCCTTCCAAGGATGACACCCCGATGTTCGTATTTGGTGTCAACGACGAAAACTATGCCGGCGAAGCCATTATATCGAATGCTTCCTGTACCACGAACTGCCTGGCGCCCGTTGCCAAGGTTATCAATGATAATTTCGGCCTCAAGCGTGGCCTGATGACCACCGTACACGCAGCGACGGCAACCCAGAAAACGGTGGACGGACCCTCGATGAAAGACTGGCGCGGTGGCCGCGGCATTCTGGAAAATATCATCCCGTCGTCAACCGGAGCCGCAAAGGCGGTGGGCAAGGTATTACCTGAACTCAACGGTAAACTGACCGGGATGGCCTTTCGGGTACCGACTTCCGACGTGTCGGTTGTCGATTTAACGGTCGAGCTGGAAAATGATGCCAGTTACGAAGATATATGTGCGGCGATGAAGGCTGCCTCGGAAGGCCCGATGAAAGGCGTGCTTGCCTATACCGAAGATAAGGTGGTATCGACCGATTTTCGTGGCGAAGCCTGTACCTCGACCTTTGATGCCGAAGCCGGGATTCAAATGGATGATACTTTCGTCAAGCTGATTTCGTGGTACGACAACGAGTGGGGTTATTCCTGCAAAGTTGTCGAAATGGCGCGTGTAATCGCTGGCTGAGGATGACCGTACTTGAATTGACCGGCCTTGACCTGGCCGGTAAACGTGTCCTCATCCGCCAGGACCTGAACGTCCCGATCAAGGATGGCGAGGTCTCCAGCGATCAGCGTATCAAGGCTTCGCTGCCGACGATCCGGCATTGTATCGATGCGGGTGCACAGCTGATGATCATGTCGCATCTGGGGCGTCCGCAAGAGGGTAATCCGGAGGCGCAGTTTTCACTGCAGCCGGTAGCGAGCTATCTCGGTAATGCGCTTGGTAAAGAGGTGCCGCTGGTAGTCGACTACCTCGAGCGGGCGCCTGTCATCGCCGATGGCGAACTGGTGCTACTCGAAAATGTGCGCTTCAATCGCGGTGAAAAGTCTGATGATGAAAGCCTGTCGCGACAGTATGCGGCACTGTGCGATATTTTCGTCATGGACGCATTTGGTACCGCGCATCGCGCGCAGGCATCGACCCATGGCGTAGGCCAGTTTGCACCGGTTGCGTGCGCGGGGCCGTTACTCGCCACTGAGCTCGAAGCATTGGGCAAGGCCTTGCACAAGCCTGAACGCCCGGTGGTCGCAATCGTAGGTGGTTCAAAGGTTTCAACCAAATTGACTGTGCTCGATTCGCTGTCTGCGATGGTTGATCAACTCATCCCCGGGGGCGGAATCGCTAACACCTTTATCGCGGCTGCAGGTTACAATGTCGGCAAATCGCTGGTGGAGGTAGATTTGATCCCCGAGGCGAAACGACTGATGGAGCAGGCCCAGTCGCAGGGCCGTGAAATCCCGATCCCTGTAGACGTGGTTTGTGGTAAGGAGTTTTCGGAATCAGCTGTCGCGCAAACCATGCCGGTTGAGCAGGTCAAAGATGATGACATGATCTTCGATATCGGCCCGCAAACGGCGGCTCGCTTTGCCGAAATCATGCAGCAGGCGGCAACCATCGTCTGGAATGGCCCGGTCGGGGTATTCGAGTTCGACCAGTTCGGCGAGGGTACCCGGGTGCTTTCGCAAGCAATCGCGGCTTCATCCGCGTTTTCGATCGCGGGCGGGGGCGATACGCTGGCGGCTGTCGACAAGTATGGAATCTCGGATCAGATTTCATACATATCCACCGGTGGTGGCGCTTTCCTCGAGTTCCTGGAAGGCAAACAATTACCAGCCGTGACCCTGCTGGAACAGAGGTATTCTGACTATGAGAGCAGTACAACGTAGAACCAAGATTGTCGCCACGATGGGCCCGGCGACGGAATCGGACGCTGCTATCGATAGCCTGATCAAGGCCGGAGTTGACGTCGTACGCCTCAACTTTTCCCACGGTACCGCGGACGAGCACAAGGCGCGTGCCGAAAATATCCGTCGCATCGGCCTCGAAAACAACCGACACCTGGCGATCCTCGCTGATTTGCAGGGACCCAAGATACGGCTCGAAAAATTCAAACAGGGCTCGATCGAGCTTGCGGTCGGAGACAGTTTTTGCCTGGATACCGAGTGTCCGGATGGTGAAGGCGATATTCATCAGGTCGGTGTGACCTACAAGAAGCTGCCGCAGGATGTCAAAAATGACGATATCCTGGTGCTCGATGATGGTCGCATCGTGCTTCGGGTTGATGCGGTCGAGGGTACGCGGATTAGCTGCACGGTGCAGGTAGGTGGCGAACTTTCCGACAACAAGGGTATCAATCTCAAAGGCGGGGGCCTGACCGCCGAGGTGCTAACCGAAAAGGATAAGGCCGATTTAAAAATTGCGGCGCTCATCGACGCCGACTACCTGGCGGTATCGTTTCCGAGAAACGCGGCCGACATGAACCAGGCGCGCCGGCTGCTCGAGGAAGAGGGCAGTTCGGCAGGCCTGGTGGCCAAGATCGAACGCGCCGAGGCGCTCGAAAATCTGCAGGAGATTATCGCAGCCTCGGATGCGCTGATGATTGCCCGCGGCGATCTAGGTGTCGAAATCGGTGACGCTAATCTACCTGCAGTGCAGAAACAAATCATACGCAAGGCGCGGCATTTTAATTGCGTGACCATTACCGCGACCCAGATGATGGAGTCGATGCGTGAAAACCCTATCCCGACGCGCGCCGAAGTATTCGATGTCGCCAACGCGGTGCTCGATGGTACTGACGCGGTCATGCTGTCGGCGGAAACCGCGACCGGTGCTTATCCAAGTCAGACCGTGCAGGCGATGTCGGATATTTGCCTGAATGCCGAGAAGCAAAGCCGTGCGATCAAATCGAGGCATCGGCTCGATGACACTTTCGACAAGGTTGATGAAGCGATCGCGATGGCGACCATGTATACCGCAAACCATCTGGATGTGCGTGCTATTGCAACCCTGACCGAATCCGGTTCGACGTCACTTTGGATGTCGCGTATCAGTTCGGCGATACCGATTTATGCTCTGTCACGCCACGAATCAACCAACCGCAAGGTCAATCTTTACCGCGGTGTATTCCCGGTATTTTTCCCAACCATTCATACCAATCATGCCGAGGCGAACCAGGAAGCGGTCGAATTGATGAAAAGACACGGTGCAGTCGAGGAGGGTGACCTGGTGATTATTACCAAGGGTGACCTGATGGGAACCGGGGGCGGGACCAACGCGATGAAAATTGTCGAAGTCGGCAATATGCCGGATTTTGTCGCCTAGACCGCCGCGGTTTCGGGCGAATCCCTCTGCGTCAGCAGGCTGTAACTGAAAATGGCGAGCCCGATCCAGATACCGATAAATCCTACCAGCTTGTTGAAATCAAAGGCTTCTCCTAGCAGCAGCACGCCGGATAAAAACTGCAGTGACGGTGTAACATAGAATAATATGCCCACCGTAGTCATCGGCAACATTCGTGTCCCGGCAGTGAAAAAAGCAAGTGGTATCACTGTAATCGGCCCGCCGAGAATCAGCAACAAATCGGTATCCAGGCCGTGATTCAGGAACATCGCTTCTCCGCGGAGATGCAGCCAGGCTATCAGCGCCAGCGTAAAAGGCAGCAATAGCAGAATCTCGACCAACAGCCCGGGTACCGCATTGGTCTTCATTTGTTTACGCATCAACCCATAGCCAGCAAAGCTCAGGCCCACCGCCAGGCCTATCCAGGGGATTGTTGCGGTTGCGAAAACATAGTAGGCGACGCCTGCAGCGGCAAACAGGACAGCGACGATGTTCAGGCGAGTCAGTTTTTCGTGAAACACGATAACACCGGCAAGAACATTCAGCAGCGGGGTCAGGAAATAACCCATGCTGGCTTCAACCACGCGCTGGTTGGAAACAGCCCAGATATAAATGCCCCAGTTGAGGCAAATCACCAGGCTGGAAAAAGCCAGCCACCTGAGTTCCTGCCAGGATGCGAGTGCATTTTTGACCTGCGACCGGCGTCGCTCGCTCAGCAAAACCAGTAGTAACAGAACCGGGAGCGACCACAGCATACGGTGTAACAAGACCTCGGTCGCGGGAACATGCGCCAGCAGGGCCCAGTAAAGCGGGAACAATCCCCAGCCGATATAACCCGCAAGAATTACTGCGTAGCCCTTGCTCATGCGGTTTTACTGCCGCCGTAAATCGCGCGCCAGCACCAGGATCAGGCCGATAACCTGCAGAAAGATGGCAATACTGAACAGGCGCGAGTTATCGCGCAGCAACGGCATTTTGGCTTCCTGCAGCTCGAGGGTTTCAAAATAGGTATTGTTGATTGATTCGATGATCGATTTTTGTGCCGCCCTGCTGAGATCGAGTAACAGGTCCAGGTTGCTGCCGGTATCCCGATCCATCCGGGTTGTAAATTCCTTAAGTCCATAGCTGCCGACGACTTCTTTCAGGTAATCGCGATAAATGGTTTCGACCACGTCGGGCTTTTCGGGCTTACCCGAAAGCAGCAAGATGAAGAACTCTTTTTTGCGTTCGACCTCGTTTTTTGACTGCCACAAGCTGTCGATCAGTACCTCCTTGCGCTGGATTTCACGATCGATGATATTGATGGCGTCATTGTTGAGCCCGATAAAATAATGCGTAATCACCGCGGAAAGAATATTAAAAATAATGCCCGTCAAAACGAAAACCCAGGGTGCGAGAAACCGATCAAGACGAGAGTTAGCCATGAAATTAGTCAAACAGGGCCGGTAGCGGGGCATCATGCCCGCAGCAAAACAGGGGGACATCGCAGTAAGACTTCACGTCAGAGGCATTGTCCATGGCATCGTCGATTGTTGGTGTAACCTGGTTTAATATGATTGCCGCAACCCGCAGCTGCCTGCTTTCCACCGCTTGCAGTGTCATCAGGCTCTGATTGACCGCGCCGATACGGTTATTAACCACGATAATGACCGGCAATTGTAGCGCGCTCGCCAGGTCTGCGTTTAAACCATTCTCGGCGAGTGGAGAATAAAATCCTCCCGCACCTTCGACGATCAGTCGGTGTTCCATGTCGTCACGACTGCAGGCGTCAACCAGCGACTCCAGGTAAATTTCCCGCTGCTCGAGGCGGGCTGCCCGGTGTGGGGCCAGCGCAGCATGGTAGCGATAGGGGGTAATCCGCTCGATCTTTTCCCGCTTACCATTGGCGGCCTGTAATGCCGCTGCGTCATGGGTGACCAGGTCTCCCGCAGCAGACAATTCGCATCCCGATTCCGCCGGTTTGCGCGTTTCAATGCCAATTCCGAGCTGACACAACTGTCTTACGATTTCGCAGGCCACGTAGGTTTTGCCGACATCGGTATCGGAACCGGTGACGAAATAGCCGTTATCGTCGAGCGCAATCATGGCTGCATTTTGTGCAACTTAATTAGCAACTGCAAGCAATGATGGTGGTAAATGCGGGCCAGCTGTTATAATCGCGCGCGTTTTACTTGATCGATATGAGTATGCAGGAATTTGTCGTAGGTCAGCGCTGGATCAGCGCCGCCGAACTCCAGCTGGGCCTGGGTATGGTGATTGAAATTGAGCACCGTACCGTCAGCATCGTGTTCCCGGCAACGGGTGAAACCCGTATCTATGCGCGCGCCGATGCGCCGCTGACCCGGGTGCGTTTTCGCGAGGGTGACTGGGTTGAAAAACAGGACGGACTGATCCTGAGAGTACTCGAGCTGACTGAGGCCAACGGCCTGATCGTCTATAACTGCGAAGATGAGCACGGCAACCGGGTTGAGCTTCCGGAAGGTCGATTGAGTAATTTCCTGCAGTTGAATCAGCCGGGTGAAAGACTCCTGAACGCCCAGATCGATCGTAACAAGTGGTTTAGCCTGCGCAGCAAGACCCGCGAAATTGCCAACCGGCTGCAGCAGTCATCGGTGTATGGTCTGGCCGGCAGTCGCACCAGCCTGATTGCACACCAGCTTTACATCGCGCACGAGGTATCTCGCCGATATGCACCACGAGTCCTGCTGGCCGACGAAGTCGGCCTCGGCAAAACCATCGAAGCCGGATTAATTCTGCACCAGCTGCTTTTACTCGAGCGCGCGCAGCGGGTATTAATCGTCGTGCCCGAGTCACTGGTGCACCAGTGGCTGGTTGAAATGTTACGTCGCTTCAACCTGATGTTCAGCATCTTCGATGAAGCCCGGCTCGCCGATCCCGAACACGAGGCTATCGAGTTTGACGAAGCCGAAAATCCTTTCCATGGCGAGCAGCTGGTACTTTGCAGCCTGGAATACCTGGTTGACCACCCACAGCAGGCTGCGCACGCACGGGACGGAGAATGGGACTTGCTGGTGGTGGATGAAGCGCACCATCTTTTATGGTCGCCCGAAGCGCCGAGTCCCGAGTACCAACTGGTCGAAAATCTCTCCGAAAACACCGCTGGGCTGTTGCTACTCACAGCAACCCCGGAACAGCTGGGTAAGGAAAGTCATTTCGCACGACTGCGCCTGCTGGACCCGGATCGATTCAGCGATCTCGGTCGCTTTCTACAGGAAGAACAGGGGTACCAGGAGCTCGCCGAGCAGGCGCAGGCTTTGCTCGACGATCCGGAACAGAGGGCGGCACTAGACGATTTGCTCGACCAGCATGGCACCGGCCGGGTTTTATTTCGCAATACCCGGCACGTGGTTAAGGGGTTTCCCGCGCGCGAGGTACACCCGGTGGCGTTAAGCGAGAGCGGTGACGGCGATCCCTACCGCCACTGGTTAGGTGAGTTTTTGCGCGAGTATCGAAGCAAAAAAGTGTTGGTGATTACTGCCACTGCAAGTACCGCGCAACAGCTGGTTGCCGATTTGAAACAGAATTTTGGAGTACGCGCGGCGTTGTTTCACGAGGGCATGAGTCTGATCGAACGTGACCGGTCGGCAGCCTGGTTTGCGGAGCAGGAAGACGGCGCCCAGGTATTAATATGCTCGGAGATCGGCAGCGAAGGGCGCAACTTTCAATTTGCCCATCACCTGGTGCTGTTCGATCTGCCGGGCAATCCTGATTTGTTGGAGCAACGCATCGGCCGTCTCGATCGTATCGGGCAGAACGCAGTCATCAACATCCATGTGCCCTATGTGAAAGGGAGTGCGCAGCAGATCCTTTTTCGCTGGTACCATGAAGGCCTGGGCGCGTTTTCGCATACCTGCCCGGCCGGACACCAGGTTTACCTTAAAACCCGCGACCAATTACACCGCCACCTGGATGATCCGCAGCTACCCGTTGACGGTTTTATCGAGCAAACGCATGAACTGCACCAGTCGCTCAACCAGGCGTTGCAGCAGGGACGTGACCGCCTGCTCGAGATAAACTCCTGCAGACCCCAGGTCGCGGAAGCGCTCATCGCTGAAGCGATGCAACGCGAACTCGATTTCGATTTGTTCAAATTCATGGAACGCATTTACGATTGCTACGGGGTAAACAGCGAAATTCGCGGCCAGGATCGCTGGGTCATAACTCCCGGTGATAACATGCTCACGCAGATGCCGGGCTTACCGGAGGATGGTATGACCGTTACCTACGATCGCAGCGCTGCACTTGCCAATGAAGACTTGCATTACCTGACCTGGGAGCATCCATTCGTACGTAATTCCATGGATATGATATTGAGCAGTGAATTCGGAAATACCGCGCTGGTCGCTCTGAATTACAACGGCGTTAAAGCGGGGACATTGCTTGCGGAATGTCATTTCCTGATGGAATTCAGTGATGATTCGCATAGCCATAACGAGCGCTATTTTCCGAATTCGAGCATCAGGGTAGTGATCGACGAGTCCGGGCAGGACCATGCCGAAAGGCTCGAACTCGAAGCGAGTCTGCAACAGTCGCAACGCGTCGACCAGGATACTGCGATCAAGATTGTCAAAGCCCGGCAAAGCGAGTTAACGCGAATGCTGGAAATGGCAGATCTGGTTGCCGATACCCGGGTACCCGGATTGATTACCAATGCCCGCACCAACGGACGCGACCTGCTCGGGCACGAGGTCGAACGCCTCAGGACATTGCAAAAGATCAACCCCGGGGTGCGCAACGACGAGATCGAATTTTTCCAGCACCAGCTCGACCGTTTCGAAACTGCGCTTGAGCATGCGCGTGTGCGTCTCGACGCGGTCCGGGTGATTGTCGCTATATAAACCGGGCGATTATCTCGCCGAATCTATCCCTGAAGCTTTAAATAGGCTTATTTCAACAGTTAGGCTTGACTGAAATTCGGCGGAATTCAGCCAATAGCGGACACTGACAGTATATTTCCAAGAGTCTGCTACCGACCCGAAACAGACTCTCGGCAATCACTGGTTCTCAAGGATTCTAAGGTTAGACAGAAGTAATTTTAGTTATAAAAATGCCACTAATCAAAAAACAAACAATAAACAAGCCAATCGCGAAACAAACATAAGATTTTCTCCGTACGGAAGCTGCTAAGTCTTTACGAATTATTGCTTTCTTAGAGGCGACTAATGCCGTTACTAGGGGAATACCAGCAAATAAAAAGCCGACTTCTACAGCCGCCGCGATATCAAAACTGAAGGGCAAGAACCAAGTCCCCTGAGAACCATAATAGCCCATGTAGTACCAACAGAAGAAAGATACCGGGACGCAAGCCCACAAGAGTATCAAGGAGACTACTGCCAGTTTGTCAGAATCTTTGGCAGCTCGTTTCTCATCTTCAGAAACTACGCATCTATAACCTAAATAGATGGCATAAGATATAGTTAGTACCCAGAATATTCCGAATATTCTGAACAACAGGGAAGCCCATTTCTTTCTTATTTCCCTTGCCTCCTGTTCTGCCCTCAGGGATACAAGGTATTCTTCGGCCAATCGCTTTGCTCTATCGGCTAAAATTTCTGCTCTTGCACTGTTACAAATAGGAAACCGGGTTGCTGCCTCGGCTTGCCTAATCAGCTCCCGACTTATCCCGTAATTAGGGTTAGCGCTCTTAGCGGCATTGATGGCCTTGAGTGCCGCTTCGCTAACCGAACACTTTTCTTCTGAAGAAGATGCGTCGGGCGACGGGACTTGTTGATTAGTATCGCTGGTAGCTCCTGGAGTAACAGGTGCTAGCCAGATTATGAAGGAAGGCAAGAGAACTAGTATCCATAATACACATCTTCGCACGAGAATTGCTCTTGGTTCATCACGAGATAATTAAATCTTGAACCTTCAGTTTAGTTCTAAGTAGCTTCATGAGGTTGACTTGTATCAACTAGCGAAAATACTCCCGTCAGGTTTCAACTGGTAATTTGATCACTAAATAATATATTTGAGCGTCCGCTTCTGGCCGGTCTCTGCCTCTGGGGCTGAAAAATTGAGTGTCTGCTTTCGGGAATGGTCTACTAAATTTTAATTGCGCTTGGTCCGGGTCGTCCCAGGCGTAATTTACATGGCTGACTCGGACGCTACAGGTGGGCTTTTAAGCGCGGAAAGAAATCAACTGAATCAGCGTCCTTAATCAGAATTCGATCACAGCAATTAAACGTCGAAAACGAAATCAGTTCCCGGTAAAGCAGGTCGATAAATTGCTCATCGACTTTTTGTTCAATGTGTAATGATTTTATCTCGAGCAAGTGCTCGGTGCGATGCGCCTTGCAGTCGATGCGGCCCACCAGTCGATCGCGGTACATGATCGGCAAACAAAAATAACCGAATTGTCGCAATGGCTTCGGTACATAACATTCGATCTGGTAATCGAAGGAAAATATATCGCGGCCGCGTTGGCGTTGAATAACGGAATTATCGAACGGTGACAGGATGCGAACCTGGGCGACACTGCGCGGGGCGCGGGATTCCAGCAGTTCCGGGCTGATATAAACAATATTGTTGTTGCCAGTGTCCAGCGTGGTCAACAAGCCGGTCTCGATGCGCTGCTGTAACTGTTGCCTGACCGCGTCCCGTAATTTCTGCCCCTTGCGCAAATAGGTCATTGATGTCGAACTGGCGAATCCATGTGCCCTTAGTGTGGTCTCGATCAGGTAGCCGGCATATTCATCCATGTCAGGCACGCGCGTATCGACCCAGTCAGGCAGTACACGTTCGGGCAGGTCGTAAACTTTTTGAAAACCCTCGCGCGCACTGACCAGCAGCTCACCTTGCATAAACAGTTGTTCAAGCGCCTGCTTGGCGGGCTTCCAGTCCCACCAGCCCGTGTTTCCCCGACTGGAATCTTCGAAATCCCGGGCGCGCAACGGGCCTTCGGAAGCGATGCGTGCGAGGATATTGCGCATCAGTTTTTGATCGCTGTTCTTAAACCAGCCACGCTCGCCATGCATCAGCGCCATGCGCGGCAAGGCAAAACGATAATCCGCCATCGGTAGCCAGGCGGCTGCATGAAACCAGTACTCGAAGATCTTGCGCTCAGCTACCAGTTGATCGAGAAACCTGGGTCTGTAATTCGCAACCCGGGACCACAGCACGTGGTGGTGGGCTCGCTCGACCACAGAAATGGTATCGATTTGCACGTAACCCAATTGCTCGATTGCGCGCAACGTCGCCCGCTTGCCGCGGCCGAACGCATCAGCTCTCAACAGGCCCTGTTGATTGAGCGCGATACGTCTGAGTTTGGGTGCTAGTGACATAGGCCCGGTGTAATAAGCTTTGTACTGGGATGCATTTTTTATCACAATGATGGACGGGTCAAACACACTGGATTTCTGGTGCAACGCAGTCAGGTCAAATTTCTCTATCTCAACCTGGGCCATTTCCTGGACCACCTGTTCATGCTGGTCTTTGCCTCGGTGGCTGCGCTGCGTCTTACCAGCGAATGGGGTATGAGTTACGCGGCGTTGATTCCCTATGCCACCCCGGGTTTTATCGCTTTTGGTGTCTGCGCCGTGCTGGCCGGATGGATTGCAGACAAGTGGAGCCGGGAAGGAATGATCGTAATATTCTTTGTCGGTATCGGCATCAGCTCGATACTTGCCGGCCTGGCCAGTACCCCGATTCAAATTGCGGTCGGTTTATCCCTGATTGGAATATTCGCGGCCATTTATCACCCGGTAGGACTAGCAATGGTGGTACAGGGTCGCGTCAGGACCGGGATGCCGCTGGCCGTTAACGGTGTCTTTGGCAACCTGGGTGTTGCCAGTGCGGCGTTGTTGACGGGTTTCCTGATCGACAGTGCAGGGTGGCGCAGCGCTTTTTTTGTACCCGGTGTTATTTCAATTCTGCTTGGCCTGTCTTACTGGGCTTTTGTTAGTGGTGACAAGCGGGGCACTACGGGCACTGCCGAATCCGGCAGTCCGGGCATCAAGCCCGAGACCCGGGCAATAAGGCGCCAGGTCCTGATGAAAGTCTTTGCGATTATCTTTTTCACCACGGCAATCGGTGGACTGATCTTTCAGAGTACAACATTTGCATTACCCAAAATATTTGCCGAGCGTCTGACCGAAATAGCCGGCAGTGCGACCCTGGTAGGCTGGTATGCATTCCTGGTTTTTTCGCTTGCCGCGCTTGCGCAGTTGCTGATCGGGTACCTCGTCGATCACCATTCAGTGCGCACCGTATTTGCAACGGTGGCGCTGCTGCAGGCGATCTTCTTTTACCTGATGACGCACCTCGATGGAATCAGCGCGCTGCTGGTATCGATCGCTTTCATGTTCGTGGTATTTGGCCAGATCCCGATAAACGATGTGCTGGTTGGAAGAATGGCGCGCAGCGAATGGCGCAGCCGGGCCTACGCGTTGCGCTACGTGGTAACTTTTTCAGTAATGGCCTCGGCGGTTCCGTTCATCGGCTGGGTCCATGCAAACTGGGGCTTCGCCAGGTTGTTCACCGTGCTTGCGTTTGCCGCGCTAATGATCTTCGCCGCAGTACTTTTTCTACCGAGAGCTAACCCTTCCTTCGGGCACCGGGTCTAACCCAGTTTTAAATACTTGGGACAGAGACATGCAAACATTACAATCCATCTTCATAGTCCTGGTTATCCTGGTGCTTTGCTACCTGGTAGCAAATGGATTATCGACGCGTTCGGTCTGGGTCAAGGGTAGTCGTCGAGGCATAGTCAGTTTCCGCGAATGGGCACATAAGCGCAGCCGTGATGACGAGCCGCGTTCCTACTGGTTCGCGATTGGTTTTTACAGTGTGGCACTGCTTTGCCTGGTCTGGCTGCTCGGTAAAAACTATGTATGTGTTTAGCCGTTGTTGCTGGCGCTAGTCCTGGTCCAGTTTCTGAATAAGGTAACCGCCTGAGCGCTCATCCAGCGACAACCCAATCAGCCCGCGTCTTTCGGCTTCTTCGAGCAGGTCGCTGAACGATCGCACACCATAGTAGCGTTCGTTGAAACCCGGCCGCCGCCGCTTGAGTGCCTGTTTAACCATCGAGCCCCATAATTTGTCGCGGTCATCGCGCTCAGCATAAAGCGCCTCCGCGGTTTCCATGACCAGACTGATGGCGTCATCTATTTTCTCATCCTCCGACTTGGCCGCGCCAGGTTGGGTGCTGCCGGTCTTTTTGGCAGCTGATTTCTTCTTTACCGGGGCCTTGCGTTTACGCTGTCGACTGGACTCTTCGTCCCTGGCCAGGTCGTCATAAAGAATGAATTCATCACAATTACTCATCAACAAATCCGAGGTCGAGCTCTTGATACCGACGCCGATTACCGTCTTGTTGTTTTCCCTGAGTTTGCTCACCAGCGGTGAGAAATCGGAGTCGCCGCTGACGATAACAAAGGTATCGAGGTGCTCCTTGGTGTAGCAGAGGTCGAGCGCGTCGACTACCATGCGAATATCCGCGGAATTTTTTCCCGACTGGCGTGTGTGCGGAATCTCGATCAGTTCGAAAGCGGCGTCATGCATGACCGCTTTATATTCCTTGTATCGCTCCCAATCACAGTAGGCCTTTTTGACGACAACACTGCCTTTTACCAGCAGACGTTCCAGCACCAGGTTGATATTAAACTTCTTGATTCTGGCATCCCTGACGCCCAGGGCAACATTTTCGAAGTCGCAAAAAATTGCAAGATTTTGATCTTCACTGGTCGATGACATGGTTATTGCTCCCCGAGCATGGACTGGTTTCTGAGACAAATTGTCACCCGATTGCAGGTAACGCTGGCGCTCAGGATAAACGCTAGTGGACGGAAATAGAATCTGTTTCCCGAAAACCTGATACAAAGTACGGTTTTTGAGTTAAACTAATAATAGTTATATCCGCCGAAGAGCGGCTTTATTATTCAGCTTTCCTGTCATTTTTGAGTTCCTTCCGGTGTTCTCCTTTGTCCGCTCTCGCTGAATATGCAATTTAATCCGCGTTGCGGAGAGGCAGCACATGTCATTTGAAGGTTTACTGGTTTTACCCACCTGGATTTACGTGGTGATCGCGTTAGTGCTAACCCACATAACCATTGCCAGCGTCACGATCTTTCTGCACCGGCACCAGGCCCACCATGCCCTGGATCTGAATCCGATCGTGAGTCACTTTTTCCGGTTCTGGTTGTGGCTCACAACAGGAATAGTGACGCGTGAATGGGTTGCGATACATCGCAAACACCACGCTTGCTGCGAAACAGCAGACGACCCACACAGCCCTCGCTTCAAGGGGATTACGACTGTTCTGTTTGGTGGATACGGACTGTATCGATGCGAAGCCCGTAACCAGGAAACGATTTCGAAATTTGGCCAGGGCACTCCGGACGACTGGTTGGAACGCCATCTCTATGCCAGGCGTCCCTGGCTGGGTATTGTTTCGATAGCGCTCATCGAAATTGCCCTGTTTGGATTACCCGGACTGGTAATCTTTGCCGTGCAGATGCTGTGGATTCCATTCTGGGCCGCCGGTGTTATCAACGGCCTGGGTCACTACCTGGGTTATCGCAATTTTGAAACCCCGGACGCATCCAGGAATATCCTGCCCTGGGGGATCCTGATCGGTGGTGAAGAGCTGCACAATAACCACCACGCCTACATGGCGTCGGCGAGGATGTCGAATAAATGGTGGGAAGTCGACATCGGTTGGGCTTATATTCGCTTACTAGCCATGTGCAGGTTGGCCAAAGTGAAACGCCTGGCGCCACGCAGGATCAGAGATATTGGAATACGCCTGGTTGACCGCGATACTGCGCGCGCGGTTGTCAGCCACCGTTTCCTTGTTCTCAAACGTTACAGTCAAATGGTGATACGTCCAGCCTTGCAGGAGGCGAAACGAAATACGGACCGGATGGGACGCCGACTCATCAGGCGGGCACGCAGGCTTATGACGCGTGAGGGAATTCCAGTCGACCAGCACGCGGTGCAAACCATCGACCTCGCGTTGCTGCAGGACGAGACCCTGGCGACGATATATCGTTTCAAGCAGCAGTTGAAGGAAGTCTGGGCCGGAAACTTAAAGGATGGATCGGGTCGCGTTGAGCGGCTTCGTGCCTGGTGCGCTGCCTCGGAACAAAGCGGCATACAGGTGCTTGAGGATTTCGCGATTTACCTGCGTGGATATCAACTGGAGAAGTTGTGACCAGGGCTTGCAGATCGGATCGGGCCCGGGTCTTAAGGTCGGAGCACAGCAGCACCGGTTAATTTACCGCTGCGCAGCGCATCCAGGGCTTCATTGGCCTGTTCCAGCGGATACTCTTCAATATGCGTCTGCACCGGTATCTTCGGTGCCAGCGCGAGAAAATCAATAGCATCCTGGCGCGTCAAGTTGGCGACCGAGCGCAGCACGCGTTCACCCCATAAGATGCCGTAGGGGAAGCCTGGAATATCCGACATGTGAATACCACCACAGACGACGATGCCGCCCTTACGCACCGCGCGTAGCGCGGCCGGCACCAGCGCACCAACCGGGGCGAATATGATCGCCGCGTCGAGCTCACAAGGTGCTGCGGAGTTTGAATCACCCGCCCAGACAGCGCCCATGTCGCGGGCAAAGGATTGAGCCGCGTCGTCTCCAGGACTGGTAAAGGCGTAAATTTCTCGATTCTGGTAGCGGGCAACCTGCGCGACAATATGTGCAGCCGCGCCAAAACCGTAGATACCAAGCCGCTTCGAATCGTTACCCGCCATGACCAGGGAGCGATAACCGATCAGGCCTGCGCAGAGTAGCGGGGCAGCCTCGGCGTCACTAAACTCACCCTGCAATGGAAAGCAATAACGCGCATCGGCAACGGTCATGTCGGCATAGCCACCATCGATCTGGTAACCGGTGAATCCGGGTTCGTCGCACAGGTTTTCGGCCCCGGACTTGCAGTAGCTGCAGCAACCGCAGCTGTGGCCCAGCCACGGAATTCCGATGCGTACGCCGATCTTGAAATCATCGACACCTGCACCGAGTGCAGTTACCGTGCCGACGATTTCATGCCCGGGGATGATCGGCAGTTTGGGTTCAGTCAAATCACCATCGATCACGTGCAGATCGGTGCGGCATACCCCGCAGGCTGATATTGCTACCTGCACCTGGCCCTGACCCGGCTCGGGGTCGGGGAGCTGCACGGATTTTAATAGTGTGCCCGGCTGTTCGAGAATCATCGCCCTCATACACTTTTTTTCCTGGATTTGGTGTCTTCATTTTTACCGGTTATCCCCGCGGTCAACGCAAAACGCATGGCCGCTTCCATGTTCATCTGGCAGGGCCTGACGTCTGACCTGGGTATCAGCAACGTGAACCCGCCGATCATGTAACTCATCGGAATGTAAACCAGCACGCTGTCTTTATTACGAAATGATTCGGGCAGTCGTTGCGGATCTTCCTGGGTTACAAATCCGATTATTTCCATGTTGTTGAAATTGACTATAACAACCCGGCCAAAGTTTTCCTGTTTCGGGGAAAAGAATTCGAACAGGTCGCGGATCGCGCGATAAACGGTTTTGATGATCGGCAGGTGGTAAAGAATTTCTTCACCAAAGGCAAACAGTTGGCGTATCAGCACGGCTTTCATCAGCAGGCCGACGATAAACACCAGTACCAGGCCAGCAATGGTGCCGAGACCCGGGAAATAGAAAACTTCGGGTAATGCCCAGCGCAACGCGGCACCCATAACCTGTTCCGAGGAAACCACCAACCAGTACAGCAGGTAGATCGTGAGCACGATCGGAAGTACGGTAATGATGCCTGTTATTAAGGTTGTACCGATTGATTTGAACATGATCCGAACTCCCCGATGCTGATAGCCTTGATTCTACCAGTTTTTTTAAGATTCCCGCTTACGCGGCGGGTCGACGTATCAGGATCCTGCCCGGGTTCGCTAGCCCAGCAGAATATTGCGCACCTGCTGATATTTTTGCTGGGTCTTGGCGATCAACTCGGCCGGAATTGTCGGCGCGGGTGGGGTCTTGTCCCAATCGAGGGTTTCGAGGTAATCGCGTAGAAATTGCTTGTCGAAACTCGGCGGGCTGATACCGACGCGATACTCATCGGCGGGCCAGTAGCGTGATGAATCCGGGGTCAGTATTTCATCGATCAACACCAGCTCGTCATCGGCATCGACACCGAATTCAAACTTGGTATCGGCGATTATAATACCGCGCTCCAGCGCATAGTCCGCCGCCAGCTGGTAGAGCTGGATACTTTTTTCTCTGATCTGGTTGGCCTTGTCGACGCCAATCCTGGCGATTACATCGTCGAAACTCACGTTAATATCGTGGTCCCCGACCTCGGCCTTGGTCGAGGGCGTGAAAATGGGTTCGGGTAGTTTTGCCGCCTGTTGCAGGCCCGCCGGCAGCTTGATTCCGCAGATTTCACCACTTGCCTGGTAATCCTTCCAGCCGGAACCAATGACATACCCGCGCACGATTGCTTCAACCGGGAGGGTTTCGAGGCGTTTAACCAGGATCGAGCGGTCTTTTAAGCGCAGGTAGTCCTCATCGCTGACATAATCACGTAAATCGAGATCACTTAGATGATTCCTGACCAGGCCTGCGGTTTTAGCAAACCAGAAATTCGATACCTCGGTCAGCAATTCGCCCTTGTGTGGTATCGGTTCGGCAAACACCACATCGAATGCGGAAAGGCGATCGGTCGTCACGATTAGCATATGCGCATTGTCGATGGCGTATATATCGCGCACCTTGCCGCGCGCGAGCAGTTCCAGGTTGTCGATGCTGGTTTCAAAAATTGCGTTACTGGTCATTGCCGTTCCCGGGATTTACCCGCCGCGCATCATATCACGGGCTCCCGCAGGAATAGTTAAATCAGGGTTAAGTTTTTGAGCGGTTTCGCGTTATAATCCCCCGCTTTTTTGGGATAACCCGGAGCAAGCCATGTCGAATCCTATTGTGGCGGTCGTTATGGGCAGCACTAGCGATTGGCCTGTCATGCAGCACGCAACCGAATACCTCGAAAAATTCGGCGTCGAATGCCAGGCCCAGGTCGTATCCGCGCATCGCACCCCGGACCTGCTCGCCGAGTTTGCCAAGGCCGCCGGTGCTAATGGCATCAACTGCATTATTGCCGGTGCCGGAGGTGCCGCGCACTTGCCGGGCATGCTTGCCGCGAACACCACGGTGCCCGTACTCGGTGTACCGGTGCCGACCGAGCATCTACAGGGTCAGGACTCGCTGTATTCGATTGTGCAAATGCCCAAGGGTGTGCCGGTGGCCACCTTTGCGATTGGCAAGGCGGGGGCGATTAACGCTGCCTTGTTCGCGGTTTCCATGCTGGCGGTTAACGATGCGGCCCTGGCGCAGAAGCTGGAAGATTTTCGAAACCGGCAAAGCGATTCGGTGCGCGCAATGTCGCTGCCACCCACCGAGTAAAATGGCAATCGTTCCGCGCAGTACGCTCGGCATGCTCGGAGGCGGGCAACTGGGGCGCATGTTTGTCATCGCGGCTCGAACCATGGGTTACGATGTGATCGTGCTCGATCCGGACCCGAACAGCCCTGCCGGAGGGGTCGCCAGCGAGCATTTGTCCAGGGTCTATGACGACACCAATGCGCTCGATTACCTGGCGCAACACTGCGTGGTCGTGACCACCGAGTTCGAAAACATTCCGGCATTGACGCTGGCTTACCTGGCAAAAAAAGTAGCGGTGCATCCTTCCGCTAACGTAATGCATATTGCGCAACATCGGAAACTGGAGAAGCAGTTCTTTCGTGACCAGGGTCTGGATACCGCCGATTTTATCGCCCTCGAGAGCGAGGCCGACCTGGAGTCCGCGCGTGGCTTCACCTTCCCGGCAATCCTCAAAACCTCGATGCTCGGTTATGACGGCAAGGGCCAGGTCGTTTGTGAACGCTTTAGCGACCTGAAAGCCGCGTATGAACAGGTGGGTAAAAAACACTGCGTACTCGAGCAGCGCATAGATCTGGCTTGCGAGGTCTCGGTTGTGTTGGGACGTTCAACGTCGGGTGAGGTGACCTGCTTTCCAATCGCTGAAAACAGCCACGCCAACGGGATTCTCGATGTGACGCTGGTGCCGGCATCGATTTCAACCACTCTCGCCGACCAGGCCATTGATGCGGCGACCCGAATCGCTAACGGGCTGGATTATTGCGGGGTGCTGGCAGTCGAATTTTTTATTTCGACCGATGATCGTGTGCTGGTCAATGAAATGGCACCGCGTCCGCATAACTCCGGGCATTACACGCTTGATGCCTGTGCCACCTCGCAGTTCGAACAGCAGGTCCGCATGGTTTGTGGGTTGCCTGCGGGGTCCAGTGACCTGCATACTCCGGTAGCGATGTGGAACCTGCTTGGCGATATCTGGCCCGAGGACGCAGAGCCTGATTGGGCTTCGATATTAGAGTGCGAACTGGCGAAGCTGCATCTTTACGGTAAAACCGAGGCCAGGCCGGGGCGTAAGATGGGACATATCAATTGTCTCGGTGAAACCCTGGATGACGCGAAGGCGCTGCTCGATAAGGTTCGCAACTTGCTCACCTGACAACTACTGTTTGATCCCGCGCGCGACGGTGTAGGTTTTACCCTGCTTTATTTTCTCGTAATTGCCGAAGACTTCACTGAACCCGCGTTTGAAAAACTGGCGTAGACCGGTGATGGTGACGATATAAAACGACCCGCCGGGTTTCAGGTACTTGAGTGCATCAAACAGGTAGATGTAGAGCATTTCCTTGCCGACCTTGGCCGGGATGTTTGATACGATAACGTCGAATTGTTGCGCCGGCACCTGGTTGAATCCATTACTCAAGCTGCAACTCGCGTTGTCGATCCTGTTGTGCAGTCGATTCTTTTCTGCATATTCAACCGCAACGAAATCCTTATCGACTAACAGGGTATGTCCCCCGGGCGACATTTTCGCCATGCACAATCCCAGTACCCCGTAACCGCATCCCAGGTCGAGGCAATCGTCGCTGGAGGACAGGTCGAGAAAGTCAAGCAACATGCGCGAACCGTCATCAACCTGGCGCGGTGAAAACAACCCCCAGGTCGTGTAAAACTCGAGCTCCCGGTGCTCGATTAACAGGTCCTGGCGTATTTTTCGATTGTATTGATTCAAGTCATTAAGCACTGATTCAGCCCCGGTTGCTATGCTTTACATCGACATTTGGCTTTGTAACAATGGCGCGGTTTTGGAGGCGTCATTATCCAATGGCGATTTAAAGATTACTACCTGGGAGCCCGGTTTAATGAAATTTGTTTTAGCTTTCTGCTTTTCGCTGGCAATGATTTCTGCGGGTGCAGTGCAGGCGGATGCGGCCGCTGGCCAGTCGGCTTACGCTGCAAAGGGTTGTATCGGTTGTCATGGTGCCGGCGGTGTTAGCGCGGTTGCCACCAATCCGACGCTCAAAGGTCAAAGCGCGGATTTTGTCAGCAAGAACCTGACCGATTATCGCAGTGGTGCGCGCCAGAATCCGATCATGAATGCGATGGCGGCGGGCCTCAGCGATGCGGATATTAAAAATATTGCGGATTATATCGGTAGCCTGAAGTAAACGGGTCTCAAGGTATTTCAGTCAAGCGCCGGCATATGCCGGCTTTTTTTATAGCGGTTTTCGTTACGACACCAGATGAAATCCGATAGCGTGGCGATCGTTTAATCCAGGATTATTGTTGCAGTATTTCCAGGATATGGGTTTCGATATCGAATACGTGCTGATCGTGCTGCCCCAGTTCGCGCAGGGCCCGCGCGAGGTCGAGCAGGTAATCGCGGTTGGTTCCGCTAGGACCCTCGGAGCGACAAATATGCTGCGCGATTTCATACTCGCTAGCCTCGCCAAGGTAAGCCTCGTTATCGGGGGTGGCGATATAGATCAAACCGGTGGCATGCGAACCATCGTCAAAGGTCATCTCGGTGGCGAAGCGAAGGTAGCCATTTTTTTCGCGTTCATCGAGCTGTTCGAAAACCGATGCTTCGACGTGAAAGGCCATACCACCGCAAAGCGCACCTTTTTCTTCGATCAGGGTCACCACGCGCCCGGGGTTGGCCTCGGTACCGCGGTGATCATGCGAGCCCTGCCAGAAACGCCGGCTCCAGCCGCGGATGGTCGCGGCCCTTGATTCCAGGTAAGGGAAATCAACCAGGTAGATCAGCGAACCATAGCCAAACAGCCAGACCTGGGTGTCATCATCCAGCTGGTGACGGCGCTGGTTTTCTGCAATTGTATTCTTGCTCATATCAAACCTTCACGGTGCCACAATTTTTATCATAACAAGCCAGCCTTAGTCAGCCTTTGGAACAGGATAACTGAATATCGCGGCAAGGTAGCAGGTTAAGGCAACCAGGATGACCAGGTTGAAACCAAAATGAATCGCGAGTAGCGAAGCGAGCACCGCGCTAACCACCGAGGCGCACCCATTAATGCCCCAGGCCCAGGGCGTGAGTACTGTCGGGCCGATCCTGATTGCCGATAGTCCCAGCGGGAAGGGCATGCCCATGCAAAATCCCAGCGGAGAAATTAGGGCGATACTGATCAGAATTCTGGCAAACAATGGCCAACCACCGGCGGACTGCATCAATGGCCCGAGCAAGAATAAGTACGCGCTACCGAAAACAATGATGGTCAGCATTGCGTAAATGGTTACGCGACGGGCGCGTAAGCTGCCGGCAAAATTCTGCGCAAAGGCGCTGCCGATTCCGGCCGCAATCAAAAAAGAGGCCAGTACCACGGCGGCGGCGTAAAGGGGATGGTGTAGCAACAGGATGAACTTTTGCAGAAATGCGATCTCGATTAACAGGAAGCCCAACCCGAGCGCGCTAAAATAGGTCAGTACCCTGAACCTGCTGAAGTTAATCGCCGTCGCTGATTTATTGCGGCGTACAAATAGTATCGGCAGCAGGATCAGCAGTAGGCTCAGCATGAGGGCCAGCACCAGGGTTACCAACAGGGTGAGGTAACCGGTTTCGAGCAATGCGCTGCCACCCCGGTGGCGCAGCTCGAGTAGCTCAGCAAGCGAGCTCCATTTGACGAAATGAAAATGGAATGGTCGATTGTCGCTGGCTGGCTCCAGCTTGAACTTGTAGTTTTGCAGAAAACGATCACGCCCCGCGCCGAGTAATGCCTGCGCGCCATCAAAAAAATAGGCCGCCTCGAGTTGATTAAAGCGATTTGCCTGGTTCGCCGTTATCCCCGGGTAGTAGACCAGGTCAAACGCGCGGGTTCTGCAAAAAGCCTTGAGCCGTTCGATATCTTCGCCACTGATGACTCCGTTTTTAATTAACAGGGTACTCGTTTGCAAGCCTCGGATCAGCACCAGCCGTTGTGGAGTATTTGCCGCATCGTTTCGTTGCAGCGCTTCGATAGCGGTAGCAAACAGTTTCAGACTATCTCGAGGCGGTAACTTGATCCAGCTCGTGAGTGCGACCAGACCGTTAGTCTCCAGCCTTGACAGGGCCTGCTGCAGGGCTTCGACCGTATATAAAAAATTTTCATTGAGACCGTGCACCCCGGCGGCGGTGCTGGCAAACGAATCGAGCAGTGGCACCTGGATCAGGTCGTATGCCCGGTCTTTACGCTGCAGAAAGCCGCGTGCTTCGGTGATGTGTACGCTGACCCGGTCGTGATCGTATAGTTTGCCGCTGAATTCGGCAAAACGGTTGCGCACCAGGTCGACGACCTGGGGATTGATTTCAACCGCGTCAATATGTGCGGCTTGGTGATATATCGCCTGCAACACGTCGGAGCCGCCGCCTGCGCCCAGGACCAGCACGTTACCGGGCGGCGCCAGGTGATAGGGCAGCGCCGAGGTCACGTAGTCGAGGTAAGCTAATTCCGCGGGGACACCGCGGTAACGGGTAATAGCGGTCATCGCATCAGCGTCGGTAAACAACCCAAGCTGTGCTGGAGGTTCGCCCGGAGCGTTCAGGCTCAGACCCGGCGCATGGCGCAACGGTACCCGTTGACTCTCAACCACGGTTAGCTTGCCCAGCGGGCCGAAGCGCTCTTCGATTACGCGCGTTCCCTGCATTCGCAGCGTCTGGCTGAGTTCCTTGTAAGGAGAAACCTTGGGTTCGATCCAGGCCCCTGGCAACAGGTAAAGGACGAGTGCCGCAAAGGCAAAGCCAGTCAGTGCCGGTATTGGCCGGCCATTGCATTCGATCCAGACTGTTGTCGCGGCGGCAAAACCGAACGCCGATATACAGGCAAGGGCATAGGCTGCTGGCATCAGGTAAAGCACTCCAATGATGCCGAGGGCGCCTAATCCGGCGCCAAGCAGGTCAGCGGCGTAAATTCGTGCCAGGCGTTCGCGATATCCGATTAAAGCGAGGCCGATCAGGTTGGCCGCGAAAAAGAATGGCAGCGTCAATAGCAGGATCACCAGCGCCAGGCGTAACCAGTGACTATTGTCCCAGATCAGTTCTTCGGGATTGAATGAAAGTCGCTGTGCGAGCACGAAACCCAGTATCGAACTTATCGCGAACAGGCATGCCTGGCTAACCGCAAAACCACGAAAGTGGTTAGCGAGGCGCTCGCCCACGAATACCAGCAGGCTGCCACTGATGCCGAAACCCAGCAGTGCTACACTGACCACCATGTAGGCGAAATGATGCCACTGGATTTGTGCAAACAGCGCCATCAACAGGACTTCGTAACCCAGCACTGCCGCGGAAATCAACGCGATGGCGATCCGGGGCTGTTGAGTTGCATTCACTCCAGTACTAGTGCCCGCCGGTGAGCGGTACGAATCTGACCGGCAGTACCAGGCGTGTGACCAGTTCATCCTGGCTAACGCGAGTGATCAGAATCAATTCCTGTGTAGAAAAGCGGCTCCCTACCGGGATGATCATCTTTCCGCCAACCGCGAGTTGTTTTACCAGGGGCGGTGGAATATGGTTCGCGGCGGCGGTCACGATGATTGCATCAAAAGGCGCCTGCTCGGGCCAGCCATAGTAACCATCGCCAATGCGTACCTCAACGGAGTCAAAGCCCAGGCGTTGCAATCGTGTTTTTGCCTGCTGCCCCAGTGGTTCGATAATTTCGATGCTCCAGACCCGGGTTTCGAGTGCAGCAAGTATTGCTGCCTGGTAGCCTGAGCCGGTGCCAATTTCAAGCACCTTGTGATGCGGCTTAAGCTCCAGCAGGTCGGTCATGATGGCAACAATGTAAGGCTGTGAAATGGTCTGGCCATGCCCGATGGGCAGGGGACGATTGAGGTAGGCCCGATCCACCAGGTCGGCGGGTACGAATTCGTGCCGTGGTACCCTGGTCATCGCTTCCAACACCCGCCTGTCGAGGCTCGAGCGCTTGAGATAGGCGCTGGTGTCGACGACATCCTGCTCTATCAGGCGTATCATTTGGTCGCGCTTTGCCTGGAACAGATCGTCAGCTTTTACCGGCCCGACCTGCAGGCAAATACACGAGGAGAGCAGGAAAATCCCGAGCACTAGTTTGACGGGGTTACGATATGAGACAATTTTCAGCATTGCGATTACTATTGTCCAGGGCTCGATGGCCGGGCTCAAATTATAAGCTTGAAACCACATCTCGCCAATTTTCGCTTTTTCAATGACGCGATTCGCCAGTTGGTCGATCTTCGGCAAGGTTGAGAAGCTGGCTCAGGTCGCGTTCACACAACTCGATACTGGTGCGCAGCTGCTGCGCGCGCTGTTCCATGTCACGGGTTCGATTGCGTTCAAGGCTATCGCAGACCCGCCGCAATTCGTGGCGCAACGCGGCAAGTTCCTGTTTTAACTGTTGCTCGGCAGACATGTCAGCGATTTCTTTGATCTTCGAAATAGCGCCAGTTTAACAGTGTCGGGGTTCCGGATCTCGTTTGGGCTATGGTTGTTATCCAATTTGATCGGCTGAAATCATGTTCAAATTGGTGTAAATTGCCTGCCACTTGCAACCGGGAAATACCATGTCCGACTACCAGATAGCACCGTCGATCCTGTCAGCCGATTTTGCCCGGCTCGGCGAAGAAGTCGATAATGTCCTCGCCGCGGGCGCAGACATCGTCCATTTCGATGTCATGGACAATCACTACGTGCCTAACCTGACGATTGGCCCGCTGGTTTGCGAGGCCTTGCGAAAACATGGTGTCGAAGCGCCGATCGATGTTCACCTGATGGTCAAACCGGTCGATCGCATCATTCCTGATTTTGCCAGTGCCGGTGCGAGTTACATCACCTTCCATCCCGAGGCTTCTGATCATATCGATCGTAGCCTGTCCCTGGTCCGCGATAGTGGCTGCCGCTCGGGCCTGGTGTTCAATCCTGCAACCCCGCTGAGCTACCTCGACCATGTGCTCGATAAGGTCGATATGATACTGCTTATGTCGGTCAATCCTGGTTTCGGTGGACAAAGCTTTATTCCGGCGACCCTCGACAAGTTGCGCGCTGCGCGTCGCATTATCGATGCATCGGGTTTCGATATCCGCCTGGAGATCGATGGTGGCGTCAAGGTCGATAATATCGCTGAAATCGCCGCTGCGGGCGCCGACACTTTTGTCTCCGGTTCCGGGATTTTCGGCGGTGCCAACCCTGACGATCCAAATCAATACGACAGCATCCTGCAACAGTTCCGCGATCAACTGGAACGCGCCGATTCCGTCTAATAGCCGCTGGAAATAGTCGTAGCCTTGCCCGGAATGCTATGTTAGATTCTGTCGACTGACTGAAAAGTTAATCCAGATGACTCGACAACGTTTACAGATAAATGAGGGTACACAACGCTGGCGATGGTGATCGCGAGCTATTGTTGTCTGCTCCCTTTTTTCTGTTAATTCGTTTTAAGAGTCACCCATGAATCTCAAGCAATTCAATCAAATCAAGCGTGATTACAATCGCATCCCGCTGGTGCGTGAAGTTTTCGCCGACCTGGATACACCGCTTAGCACCTATCTGAAACTGGCCGACGAGCCTTACACCTACCTGTTCGAATCGGTGCAGGGTGGTGAAAAATGGGGTCGCTATTCGATTATCGGCATGGCCTGCAGTACGCTTATCAAGGTTTTCGGCAAGCAAGTGCTACTCGAAGTCGATGGCCAGGTTGCCAGCGACGAGGAAACCGCTGACCCGCTACGTTTTATCGAGGATTACCTGCTTTCCTTCAAGGTTGCCGAGGCCGATTGCCTGCCCAAGTTTCATGGCGGCCTGGTCGGTTACTTCGGTTACGATACGATTCGTTATATCGAACCGAAACTCGCGCACTGTCCCAACCCCGACAAGCACGATACTCCCGATATCCTGCTGATGCTAAGCGACAAGCTGGTCGTGTTCGATAACCTGTCTTCGCGCATGTTTCTGATCGTGCATGTCGAGCCCGCGGTAGATCAGGCCTGGCATCAGGGTCAGCAGCAACTCGATGATCTCGAGGTCAAATTGAGCTCGATTCAACTCGATACCAGTACCGGTTCGGGTCAGCAGACGGTACGCGAGCAGGACTTTACTTCCGAGTTCACCCAGCAGGGCTTCGAGACAGCGGTAGAGAAGGCGCGCCAGTACATCATCGATGGCGATGCGATGCAGATCGTTTTGTCGCAACGGCTCTCGATTCCCTACCAGTCCGCGCCAATCGATTTATACCGGGCGCTGCGGGGCCTCAACCCGTCGCCTTACCTTTATTACCTGAATCTCGGTGATCATCACGTGGTCGGATCATCGCCCGAAATTCTGGTGCGTCTCGAAGACGAGGCAGTCACGGTCAGGCCGATCGCCGGTACCCGCCCACGCGGCAGGACTCCGGAACAGGATCTCGCGCTCGAGCAGGAACTGCTGAACGATCCGAAGGAACTCGCCGAGCACCTGATGCTGATCGATCTCGGGCGTAACGATGCCGGCAGGGTCAGCCAGGTGGGTAGCGTGCACCTGACCGAGAAGATGATCGTGGAGCACTATTCACACG